>NZ_GL732465.1 GCF_000187585.1 Streptococcus peroris ATCC 700780 | reverse complement strand
GTCCCGTAGTGTAGCGGTTATCACGTCGCCCTGTCACGGCGAAGATCGCGGGTTCGATTCCCGTCGGGACCGTAGTAACGAAAGTTATTAGACTCGTTAGCTCAGTTGGTAGAGCAATTGACTTTTAATCAATGGGTCACTGGTTCGAGCCCAGTACGGGTCATATTTGCGGGTTTGGCGGAATTGGCAGACGCACCAGATTTAGGATCTGGCGCTTAACGGCGTGGGGGTTCAAGTCCCTTAACCCGCATCATAAAAGTAAGCCGGCTTAGCTCAGTTGGTAGAGCATCTGATTTGTAATCAGAGGGTCGCGTGTTCAAGTCATGTAGCCGGCATTTTTTTAATATAACCAAGAGTCGATGCGAACGTAGTTCAGTGGTAGAACACCACCTTGCCAAGGTGGGGGTCGCGGGTTCGAATCCCGTCGTTCGCTTAGAGAGGCCGGGGTGGCGGAACTGGCAGACGCACAGGACTTAAAATCCTGCGATTGGTAACGATCGTACCGGTTCGATTCCGGTCCTCGGCATAATATGAGCACCCTTAGCTCAACTGGATAGAGTACCTGACTACGAATCAGGCGGTTAGAGGTTCGACTCCTCTAGGGTGCATTCACAATTTAATTCGGGAAGTAGCTCAGCTTGGTAGAGTACTTGGTTTGGGACCAAGGTGTCGCAGGTTCGAATCCTGTCTT
>NZ_GL732464.1 GCF_000187585.1 Streptococcus peroris ATCC 700780 | reverse complement strand
AAAACCAGTTGACAAGATTCTAAAAGTGGGTATAATAGAAAGAGTCTAAAAGCTCAAGGTCCGTTGGTCAAGGGGTTAAGACACCGCCTTTTCACGGCGGTAACACGGGTTCGAATCCCGTACGGACTATGAGTGTATTGCGGTTAAGTTAATGGGAATAAAAAAGTTAAAAAAACCTGTTGACAGAGGAAAGTGACTGTGATATACTAATATAGTTGTCGCTCAAGGTAGAATGAGAGGCAAAGACCTTTGAAAACTGAACAAGACGAACCAATGTGCAGGGCACTATAACGGAAGTTATAGTACTGAACAATGAAAAAAACAATAAATCTGTCAGTGACAGAATGAGTTTAAGACAAACCATTATTTTAATGAGAGTTTGATCCTGGCTCAGGATGAACGCTGGCGGCGTGCCTAATACATGCAAGTAGAACGCTGAAGGAGGAGCTTGCTTCTCTGGATGAGTTGCGAACGGGTGAGTAACGCGTAGGTAACCTGCCTGGTAGCGGGGGATAACTATTGGAAACGATAGCTAATACCGCATAAGAGCAGTTGTTGCATGACAGCTGTTTAAAAGGTGCAATTGCACCACTACCAGATGGACCTGCGTTGTATTAGCTAGTTGGTGAGGTAACGGCTCACCAAGGCGACGATACATAGCCGACCTGAGAGGGTGATCGGCCACACTGGGACTGAGACACGGCCCAGACTCCTACGGGAGGCAGCAGTAGGGAATCTTCGGCAATGGGGGCAACCCTGACCGAGCAACGCCGCGTGAGTGAAGAAGGTTTTCGGATCGTAAAGCTCTGTTGTAAGAGAAGAACGAGTGTGAGAGTGGAAAGTTCACGCTGTGACGGTATCTTACCAGAAAGGGACGGCTAACTACGTGCCAGCAGCCGCGGTAATACGTAGGTCCCGAGCGTTATCCGGATTTATTGGGCGTAAAGCGAGCGCAGGCGGTTAGATAAGTCTGAAGTTAAAGGCTGTGGCTTAACCATAGTACGCTTTGGAAACTGTTTAACTTGAGTGCAAGAGGGGAGAGTGGAATTCCATGTGTAGCGGTGAAATGCGTAGATATATGGAGGAACACCGGTGGCGAAAGCGGCTCTCTGGCTTGTAACTGACGCTGAGGCTCGAAAGCGTGGGGAGCAAACAGGATTAGATACCCTGGTAGTCCACGCCGTAAACGATGAGTGCTAGGTGTTAGACCCTTTCCGGGGTTTAGTGCCGCAGCTAACGCATTAAGCACTCCGCCTGGGGAGTACGACCGCAAGGTTGAAACTCAAAGGAATTGACGGGGGCCCGCACAAGCGGTGGAGCATGTGGTTTAATTCGAAGCAACGCGAAGAACCTTACCAGGTCTTGACATCCCGATGCCATTTCTAGAGATAGGAAGTTACTTCGGTACATCGGTGACAGGTGGTGCATGGTTGTCGTCAGCTCGTGTCGTGAGATGTTGGGTTAAGTCCCGCAACGAGCGCAACCCCTATTGTTAGTTGCCATCATTCAGTTGGGCACTCTAGCGAGACTGCCGGTAATAAACCGGAGGAAGGTGGGGATGACGTCAAATCATCATGCCCCTTATGACCTGGGCTACACACGTGCTACAATGGCTGGTACAACGAGTCGCGAGTCGGTGACGGCAAGCTAATCTCTTAAAGCCAGTCTCAGTTCGGATTGTAGGCTGCAACTCGCCTACATGAAGTCGGAATCGCTAGTAATCGCGGATCAGCACGCCGCGGTGAATACGTTCCCGGGCCTTGTACACACCGCCCGTCACACCACGAGAGTTTGTAACACCCGAAGTCGGTGAGGTAACCATTTGGAGCCAGCCGCCTAAGGTGGGATAGATGATTGGGGTGAAGTCGTAACAAGGTAGCCGTATCGGAAGGTGCGGCTGGATCACCTCCTTTCTAAGGATAAGGAACCCTGTACGTTGGTCTTGTTTAGTCTTGAGAGGTCTTGTGGGGCCTTAGCTCAGCTGGGAGAGCGCCTGCTTTGCACGCAGGAGGTCAGCGGTTCGATCCCGCTAGGCTCCATTGGTGAGAGATCACCAAGTCATGCACATTGAAAATTGAATATCTATATCAAATAGTAACAAGAAAATAAACCGAAAACGCTGTAGTATTAATAAGAGTTTATGACTGAAAGGTCAAAAAAGTAAGGTTAAGTTAATAAGGGCGCACGGTGGATGCCTTGGCACTAGGAGCCGAAGAAGGACGTGACAAACGACGATATGCCTTGGGTAGCTGTAAGTAAGCGATGATCCAGGGATTTCCGAATGGGGGAACCCAACAGGTACTACCTGTTACCCATATCTGTTAAGGATATGAGGAGGAAGACGCAGTGAACTGAAACATCTAAGTAGCTGCAGGAAGAGAAAGCAAAAGCGATTGCCTTAGTAGCGGCGAGCGAAACGGCAGGAGGGCAAACCGAAGAGTTTACTCTTCGGGGTTGTAGGACTGCAATGTGGACACAAAGATTATAGAAGAATGGCATGGGAAGGTCAGCCAAAGAGAGTGAGAGCCTCGTATTTAAAATAGTCTTTGTACCTAGCAGTATCCTGAGTACGGCGGGACACGAGAAATCCCGTCGGAATCTGGGAGGACCATCTCCCAACCCTAAATACTCCCTAGTGACCGATAGTGAACCAGTACCGTGAGGGAAAGGTGAAAAGCACCCCGGGAGGGGAGTGAAATAGAACCTGAAACCGTGTGCCTACAACAAGTTCGAGCCCGTTCATGGGTGAGAGCGTGCCTTTTGTAGAATGAACCGGCGAGTTACGATATGATGCGAGGTTAAGTTGAAGAGACGGAGCCGTAGGGAAACCGAGTCTGAATAGGGCGCTTTAGTATTATGTCGTAGACCCGAAACCATGTGACCTACCCATGAGCAGGTTGAAGGTGCGGTAAGACGCACTGGAGGACCGAACCAGGGCACGTTGAAAAGTGCTTGGATGACTTGTGGGTAGCGGAGAAATTCCAAACGAACTTGGAGATAGCTGGTTCTCTCCGAAATAGCTTTAGGGCTAGCGTCGACATCAAGATTCTTGGAGGTAGAGCACTGTTTGGGTGAGGGGTCCATCCCGGATTACCAATCTCAGATAAACTCCGAATGCCAAAGAATTATGGTCGGCAGTCAGACTGCGAGTGCTAAGATCCGTAGTCGAAAGGGAAACAGCCCAGACCACCAGCTAAGGTCCCAAAATAATTGTTAAGTGGAAAAGGATGTGGGGTTGCACAGACAACTAGGATGTTAGCTTAGAAGCAGCTATTCATTCAAAGAGTGCGTAATAGCTCACTAGTCGAGTGACCCTGCGCCGAAAATGTACCGGGGCTAAAACAATTTACCGAAGCTGTGGATACCTTTATGGTATGGTAGGAGAGCGTTCTATGTGTGGAGAAGGTGTACCGTGAGGAGCGCTGGAACGCATAGAAGTGAGAATGCCGGTATGAGTAGCGAAAGACAGGTGAGAATCCTGTCCACCGTAAGACTAAGGTTTCCAGGGGAAGGCTCGTCCGCCCTGGGTTAGTCGGGACCTAAGGAGAGACCGAAAGGTGTATCCGATGGACAACAGGTTGATATTCCTGTACTAGAGTATGTAGTGATGGAGGGACGCAGTAGGCTAACTAAAGCAGACGATTGGAAGTGTCTGTCTAAGCAGTGAGGTGTGAATTGAGTCAAATGCTTAATTCTATAACATTGAGCTGTGATGGGGAGCGAAGTTTAGTAGCGAAGTTAGTGATGTCACACTGCCAAGAAAAGCTTCTAGCGTTAAACATACTCTACCCGTACCGCAAACCGACACAGGTAGTCGAGGCGAGTAGCCTCAGGTGAGCGAGAGAACTCTCGTTAAGGAACTCGGCAAAATGACCCCGTAACTTCGGGAGAAGGGGTGCTGACTTTCAGTCAGCCGCAGTGAATAGGCCCAAGCAACTGTTTATCAAAAACACAGCTCTCTGCTAAATCGTAAGATGATGTATAGGGGGTGACGCCTGCCCGGTGCTGGAAGGTTAAGAGGAGTGCTTAGAGGTAACTCGAAGGTATGAATTGAAGCCCCAGTAAACGGCGGCCGTAACTATAACGGTCCTAAGGTAGCGAAATTCCTTGTCGGGTAAGTTCCGACCCGCACGAAAGGCGTAATGATTTGGGCACTGTCTCAACGAGAGACTCGGTGAAATTTTAGTACCTGTGAAGATGCAGGTTACCCGCGACAGGACGGAAAGACCCCATGGAGCTTTACTGCAGTTTGATATTGAGTGTCTGTACCACATGTACAGGATAGGTAGGAGTCTATGAGATCGGGACGCCAGTTTCGAAGGAGACGTTGTTGGGATACTACCCTTGTGTTATGGCCACTCTAACCCGGATAGGTGATCCCTATCGGAGACAGTGTCTGACGGGCAGTTTGACTGGGGCGGTCGCCTCCTAAAAGGTAACGGAGGCGCCCAAAGGTTCCCTCAGAATGGTTGGAAATCATTCGCAGAGTGTAAAGGTATAAGGGAGCTTGACTGCGAGAGCTACAACTCGAGCAGGGACGAAAGTCGGGCTTAGTGATCCGGTGGTTCCGCATGGAAGGGCCATCGCTCAACGGATAAAAGCTACCCTGGGGATAACAGGCTTATCTCCCCCAAGAGTTCACATCGACGGGGAGGTTTGGCACCTCGATGTCGGCTCGTCGCATCCTGGGGCTGTAGTCGGTCCCAAGGGTTGGGCTGTTCGCCCATTAAAGCGGCACGCGAGCTGGGTTCAGAACGTCGTGAGACAGTTCGGTCCCTATCCGTCGCGGGCGTAGGAAATTTGAGAGGATCTGCTCCTAGTACGAGAGGACCAGAGTGGACTTACCGCTGGTGTACCAGTTGTCTTGCCAAAGGCATCGCTGGGTAGCTATGTAGGGAAGGGATAAACGCTGAAAGCATCTAAGTGTGAAACCCACCTCAAGATGAGATTTCCCATGATTTTATATCAGTAAGAGCCCTGAGAGATGATCAGGTAGATAGGTTAGAAGTGGAAGTTGTGTGAGCAATGGAGCGGACTAATACTAATAGCTCGAGGACTTATCCAAAGTAACTGAGAATACGAAGCGAAGGTTTTCTTGGGATTTGAATAGATATTCAATTTTGAGTTTGTATGACTCAGAGTTAAGTGACGATAGCCTAGGAGATACACCTGTACCCATGCCGAACACAGAAGTTAAGCCCTAGAACGCCGGAAGTAGTTGGGGGTTGCCCCCTGTGAGATATGGAAGTCGCTTAGCT
>NZ_GL732463.1:1611552-1633971 GCF_000187585.1 Streptococcus peroris ATCC 700780 | reverse complement strand
AAAAAATGTAAACTGATAAATTTATCAGTTTACAACCATTGATTAATATTTAGTAGCTTAAAGATGTTTGTGCAATTATAATTCAGCGATTTGATTTAGGTTTACTTCCGCTACTGTATCATTACCAAACATAGAAATAGTCATTTTTACTTTGTTATTATCGATTTCAGTGATTTTCCCTGTGTAATCGGTAAAAGCGCCATCGATAATGCGGACTGTTTGACCAACTTCAACATTGATGTCAAACTCTTGAACAGTTTGTCCCATTGACACCAAGATATCTCTAATTTCTTGTTCTAAGAGCGGAGTTGGTTTCGATCTATTGCCGTGTGACCCAACAAATCCTGTAACGTTTGGTGTGTTACGTACTACAAACCAAGCTTCATCAGTCATAACCATTTCTACAAGAACATAACCAGGAAAACGATTTTCTTCAACTTCTTTTCTCTTCCCGTTTTTTTCAACTTGTACAGTTTGGGTTGGGATTTCCACACGTAAGATATTATCTAACATATTGTATGTTTGTGCTCGTTGCAAAAGATTTTCTTTTACTTTATTTTCATAACCTGAATATGTTTGGAGAACAAACCATCCCTTATCAAAACTATCCATCTTTTTTTCCTTCCTTAATGGTAAACTTCTTTCAGCGTATTTATTCTATCTTAAAAAATATTGATGAATCGAATCAATCCACTAACAATTAATTGGTCAAATATATAAATGATGACAACAAAGAAAGCCGTATATTCCATGATAGATTTAAAATCTACCCAACTTTCTTTCCGAGTTGGCCAAGTTGTATCTTTTAAAAGTGTAAAGATATCCTTTATAAAACTCATTATTTTCTCCTATCTCGTTTCTCGGTGTGTTGTGTATTTACCACAATGTTTACAAAATTTATTTACTTCTAAGCGAGTCAGTTTTGGATTACTACTAATTTTAATCGAGTAGTTTCTTAAACCACAAATCTCACAGGCCAAGCTTGCTTTTTTAAGTGCCATAGCTCCTCCATCTTATCTATTATACCAATTATCCTTGCCTTTGACAAGTTAAATTACACTACGCACTTATCCTATTTTGAAAATAAAAAAGTCTAGGAATAATTCTAGACTCTATTTTACATTATTTTCCGAGGTAGTATTCTTTTACAACATTCAACTTTTCGTCAAATTCGAATACCAATGGTGGGAAGTTAGGAATTTCCACATCCATGATTTCGTCGTCTGACAAATGTTTGATATGTTTTACAAGGGCACGGATTGAGTTACCGTGTGCTCCTACGAATACGTTTTTACCATCTTTAAGAGCTGGAGCGATTTTATCTTCCCAGAATGGAAGAGCGCGTTCCAAGGTAACTTTCAAGTTTTCAGCATCTGGAATGACTGAGTCGTCAAGTGAAGCATAACGACGGTCTGTATGTGCTGAATGTTCGTCATCATGTGCCATTGCAGGAGGCAATACATCGTATGAACGACGCCAGATGTGAACTTGTTCATCACCAAATTGTTGAGCAGCTTCTGCTTTGTTTTTACCAGTCAAACCACCATAGTGACGTTCGTTCAAGCGCCATGATTTTTCAACTGGAACCCAGAGTTGATCAGATGCTTCAAGAGCCAAGTTCGTTGTTTTGATTGCACGTTTTAATACTGAAGTATATGCTTGGTCAAATTCGATACCAGCTTCTTTGATCAATTTACCAGCATCAATAGCTTGTTGTGTACCTTTTTCAGACAAATCAACATCAGCCCAACCAGTGAAAAGGTTAGCTTTGTTCCATTCAGACTCACCGTGGCGAGCAAAAACCAATTTTACCATTTGATGGATCTCCTTTAATTCTTCGAGGTTTCCCCCGTTTTTCTATTCTATTTTACACAATTTTTCACAAAAAAGCTAGTTAAAATCAACGAAAAAGAGAAGAGCTCTTCGACTCTTCCCTTAAAAATAATTTATCCTTCAATTTTGAATTGTTTCAAGCTTGCTAGGTACAAAGCCCCACCAATGATAAGGACAATTCCACCAATCCATCCCAAAAATGGAATCAAAGCAACTCCAGAACCAACAATAAACAAAATCGATGGGGCTAATGAAATACGTTTGTCATCTTTATAATAAACAAGAGAGAGGATTCCAAGAATGAGAGTTGCAATTTTTACTAATGTGAAAACAAGTAAAATAATTCCCACTACAATTCCTGCAAAATCTTCATCCTCAGCAATAGCTGCAAGAAAAACTAATAAAATTGGGAAGAAAGCTAGAATAGCCCCTACAACAATACCGATAATTCCATCGACTTGTGCAAGTGTTTTTGTCTTCATAAACGTCTCCTTTTTGTTAATAAGGTATATTATACCATATTTTTAATAAAGTTCTTATTTTTTAAAAAAATACAGGAAATTCTCCTGTATTTTTGTTAAATTATTTTGCTTCAAATCCTTCTGCAACAGCTTGGGCAAAGTTTTCTTCTACGATACTTGCACAGTGATCACAGATGGTTGCGTGATAGCTACGTTCTGTTGTAGTTGGATCGATGCGACGGCAACGGTCACAAACTTCACCAGCTGCACGTTCGACTGTGAAGGAAACATCTTCAAAGGTCACTGCACCTTCTGGAGCTGGTCCTTCTGCGATGGTCAACTCAGAAACAATCAAGAGTTGAGCAACATTGCTATCAACAGCTCCAAGAAGGGTTTTCACCACTTCATTTGGATAAACTGTCAAGTGAGCTTCAAGAGATTTTCCAATCACTTTTTCATTACGTGCTTCTTCCAAGGCTTTTTGAGCTTGACCGCGGAAGCCCATGAAGGCTGACCATGTGTCCAAGATTTCCTCTTGATTCGCAAATGTTTGAGCTTCTGGTAATTCTGACAATTGAACAAATTCTTCTGTTTCAAACTCAAGGTAAGACCAGATTTCTTCTGCAGTGTGAGGAAGGATTGGCGTCAAGAGTTTGGTGATTTTCACCAAAATATCATAGAAGACTGTTTGCATTTGACGGCGTTCTAGAGATTTCGCACTCTCGATATAGACCACATCTTTGGCAAAATCAAGGTAGAAGGCTGACAAGTCTACATTGATAAAGTTCACAAGGGCCTTGTAGATGGTCAAGAACTCAAAGTTTTTATAGGCATCACGAATCGTTTTCACAAGTTGATTGAAGCGAATCGTCATGTATTTATCCACTGAACGAAGTTCATCATAAGCGACTGTATCCTCAGTTGGATTAAAGTCAGAAGTATTGGCAATCAAGAAACGAAGGGTATTTCGAATCTTCCGGTAAGTTTCAGACACTTGGCTCAAGATATCCATGGAAATACGGACATCGTTTGTTGAATCAACACTAGTAACCCAAAGGCGCAAAATTTCCGCACCAAATTGCTTTTCAACATCACTTGGAGCAATGGTATTTCCAAGAGATTTAGACATTTTCTCACCTTTGCCATCCAAGGCAAAACCTTGAGACAAGATTTGTTTGTATGGTGCTACACCATGGTTGGCAACAGATGTGATGAGTGATGAGTTGAACCAACCACGGTATTGGTCTGAACCTTCAAGATAGAGATCCGCTGGATAAGTCAATTCAGGGCGATTCACGATGACACCATTCCATGATGAACCTGAGTCAAACCAGACGTCCATGATGTCTGTTTCTTTTGTGAACTCACCATTTGGTGAGCCTGGATGGGTAAATCCTTCTGGCAAGAGATCTTTGGCATCCCGTTCCCACCAGATGACCGATCCATACTCTTCAAAGAGCTGAGCTACATGTTCGATGGTTTCAGCTGTCATGATCGGTGTCCCGTCTTCAGCATAGAATATTGGGAGCGGAACCCCCCAAGCGCGTTGACGAGAGATGACCCAGTCACCACGGTCACGAATCATATTGTAAAGACGGACTTTCCCCCATTCTGAATGGAATTTCACTTTTTCAATTTCATCCAAAATTTCTTGACGGAATTTCGATACAGAGGCAAACCACTGTGGAACCGCACGCCAGATAATTGGTTTTTTAGTACGCCAGTCAAATGGGTAAGAGTGAGATATTTCTTCTTTGGCAAGAAGGAGGCTACCTAGTTTTTCAATAACTGTTGGAACAACCTTATCATAGAACTGACCTGCAAAGTCAGGGCCAGCATTCTCCATCATGATCCCACGTTCATTGACCGTAACAGCAACTTCAAGACCATTTGCAATACCGACATTGTAGTCATCCTCACCAAAACCAGGAGCTGTATGGACGATACCAGTACCGGAATCAAGTGTGACGTGGTCTCCAAGAATCACCAATTCTTCAACTGCTGCATCCCATGGGTGTTCTGTCACGATATGGTTCAATTCTTTCCCTTGGTAAGTCGCAAGAACTTCTGGATGGTCCCAACCAAATTTTTCAGACAAGCTTGGTAATAACTCAGAAGCCACTACATATTTACGATCAGAACCAGCAGGTTTCACGACAACATAGTCAAAATCAGCGCCTACTGTCAAACCACGAGAAGCTGTGATGGTAAATGGAGTGGTTGTCCAGACAACGATGTAAGTATCTGTATCTAGAACACCTTTCCCGTCCTTGACTCTATTCCCATAGTAAAGAGAGGTAGAAACCAAATCGTGGTATTCAATTTCCGCTTCAGCAAGAGCGGATTCAGAAGACCAAGACCAGTATACAGGTTTCGCACCACGATAGATATAGCCTTTGTTGGCCATTTGTCCAAAGACACGAATTTGGGCTGCTTCATAATCAGGGGTTAAAGTTACATATGGATGGTCCCAATCCCCTGAAACACCCAAGCGTTTAAAGTCTTCCCTTTGTTTATCGACTTGAGAAAGAGCGTACTCACGACACATTTTAAGGTATTCAGAGCGTTCAATTTCTTTCCGTTTAACACCTTGTTTCGCCAACACTTGCTCGATTGGTAAACCATGGGTATCCCAACCTGGAATATAAGGGGCGTAAAAGCCTGACATAGACTTAGAACGAACAATGATATCTTTTGAAATCTTGTTCATAGCATGTCCTACGTGGATATTTCCGTTTGCGTATGGAGGGCCATCATGAAGTGTAAAATGCGGTTTTCCTTCATTTAATTCTTGACGACGTTGGTAAAGTTTAGCTTCTTCCCACTCTTTTTGCCAAACGGGCTCTTTAGTTGGAAGACCAGCACGCATTGGAAAGTCTGTTTTCCCAAGATTGAGGGTTTCTTTAAGTTTCATTAGTACTCCTTTAATGTAAATTGACAAATAAAAACCACGACTCCCTAAAAGGACGAAAATCGTGGTACCACCTTTGTTCGGAAAAAGACCCAGTCTTTTTCCCTCTTTTCCCGTAACGTGGGGAACGTCAAGTCTTACTCATTTCAGGCTTGATACTATGAGAGGATAAATTTACCAATAGGGATTGTAGGGCTTTCACCGTCTCCTACTCGCTAGAAATATATTTGATAAATTCCTGTTCTCTAACTAAAATCTTATAAAATTTGAACTGACTCTTGTTGAGTGTTAGCATCATCTTGAGATTCTTCGTCATGCTTTGTCTCAACAGGAGCCTCAGTAGCTGGCTGTACTTCAACTTCAGTTGGTTTTTCAGCAACAGCTTCTGACAATTCCTTGTTAGCCGCTTCAATACGTGCTTGAAGTTCTGCAACTTCTTCTGGTGAAAATTGACGAGTCATGTCAATTGGTTCTTCGTCATGATATGAAGATGCTGCTTCACCCAAAACTTCTTCTACAACTTCCTTGAATGCTTCATCACTTGTTTGAAGATAAGTTGCAGTTGGACGTAAAATCTCTTCCCACTCAGATGAATCAACAATAGCCAATTGGCTTTCAATAGTTGATTTTAAACGTTGGTGGAAGACACGACTCTTATTCTTCAACTCTTCAGTTTCAACAGCGACTTTCTTAGCATTATCTGTTGCTTGTCGCAAAATTTCATTTGCTTTGTACTTGGCTTCATCAAGCAAACGTTGTGCATCTTGTTCAGCTTGTTGAATAATGTTGTGAGAACTATCATTCGCTGCTTGTTTTACACGCTCAGCTGTGTCTTGAGCAATCAAAACAGACTGGCTTAATGAATCTTTGATCTCATCAAAATAATTTAGTCGTTCTTCTAAATTTTTAATATGTTGATCTTTTTCATGATTACTACGAACCAAATCTTCATAATCACGGACAACAATATCTAAAAATTCATCAACTTCTTCACGATTAAAACCTCTAAACTGAACACCAAAGGTTTTATCCTTAATTTCTAACGATGTAATTGGCATATTTTTCCTCACTTACTTAATAGTTGCTGGATTGTTACTTTTTTCTTATCTTTCTTTGTTTGACCATTTTCTTTGAGCAAGATAATGCGGCCAAAGCGTCTGACACTTATCAAATCACCAACTTTTACTTGATAGTCTAATTTTTCAACTATATGATAATTGACTTGAACCAACTTCTTTTCAACTAGATTTGAAGTTTGCGAACGAGATAACTTCAAGATGCTTGATAAAAAACTATCCAAGCGAAGGCTTGAAACCAAGACCTCTCTTTCTTGATAGCCATCTTTCGATTTTATAATATCTGAAAAAGAACGTTCTACTAAACTTACAGGCAACTTGGAAATTTTTTGAATACCATCCTGGAACAAGGTAGTAAACCTTTGATCCACTATAATCTGAGCTTTTTGTTCTGTAACAAGTATATCACCGAATAATTTACGATCAATACCCAGTCGATTGAGAACCGTACCCAGAATTTTTGAATGGGTTAGTTGTTGAAACTTGCTGGAATACTCAATTTCAAGCAAGGCCATTTCAAAATCTTCTAAACTCGGTGCGAAATAATCTGGCGCTAGAAGAACCCTTGCGTATTCCGAAGGAACATAACTGGTACTAGAGAAAGTCTTTATTTCTCTATTATTCCCCAGTGTTTCCAAGATATAAACTTGATGAGGGTTTATAAAAGGAGTTAGGATTGGTGCGTAATGTTCTTCTACTTGCCTCATCCATTCTAGGCTCTTGTCAATAAAAGGAATATCCTCAGTTGCAAAATGTTGGTAAAGATCTTTACTCATAAGACAACCAACAAATTGATGAGATAGCGACTTATCATGCGCAAGAGAATTAGAGCTATCCAAACCGAGAAATCCAAACCTGCAATTTGAAGAGGCAGGCGTTTCAGAGGTTCAAGAATAGGTTTACACAAAGTCTCTAAAAACTTACCTAACTGGGTGTTATAAGCATTTGGAAACCATGATAATAGAGCAAAAGCTACAAGTATCATCGAATAGATATCTGTAGCATTTTGGATAAAACGAATTATTAGAAACATTAACGTACTCTATTTCTCTTCATGTCAAAATCGAACTCTTCGCTTGAACTTTCTTCTGGCAAGCGAATGTCTTCAATGTTAACCACTACACCAACCGGTGTCAAAAGATACATTGTATTTGCAACTTTTCGCAACTCACCAGCAAGAACATGACGAGCTCCATCCAAGTAATCTAAGCAACGGCGCGCTTGAACTTCAGTCATATATTGGAAGTCAATCAAGATACTTTCATTGCCAGCTAACATATCAACAATATCTGTTGCATCTTCGTAACGGCGTGGGTAACGAACATCAATTGTTACTTTTTCGGTACTACGATGACTCTCAATAGCTAATTGTTGCTGACGAGCATGAAGTTTTGTAATGTTTTTCTCTTTTGCATCAACTGAAGAAGATTCTTGAGTTTCTTTTTGTGGCAAATCTCTTCTAGAAGGAACAGAAGCTAGGGAACGTTCAGGTTGTGCAGCTACAACAGCTGAAGTAGTTTCATCTCCATCTTCTATAAAGTAATCTATAAATTTATCAAATTTATCTTTTAATGACATGACTATTTCCTATTTAAAAAATGCTGTACCAATTCGAACAAAAGTTGAGCCACACTGAATCGCTTCTTTAAAATCACGACTCATTCCCATACTTAATTCTGTCATTGGCATATTGGGGAGTTCTTGTTCACGAATATATTGTTGCAACTCTTGCGTTTCTTTAAAGATTTTTTGCAACTCTTCTGTTTGAGCGTCAAACGGAGCCATGGTCATGAGACCAACATACTCTATTTGATCTAAGCTAGACAAATCTTGTAAGACCGTCAATAGTTCTTCTTTTGAAAAACCGTGCTTGCTTTCCTCTCCAGAAATATTGACCTGCAAAAAACATTTAACCTTACGATTCGCGCGTTTTTGAATTTCTTGAGCTAATTTCAAAGAATCTAAAGCGTGAAAATAATCAACATACGGAATAATATCCTTCACTTTTCTTCTTTGTAAACTACCAATCAAATGCCAAGTGACATCTCTATCACTTAAAGCATGATACTTTTCAAGAAATTTATCTACGCGATTTTCACCGATGTGCTTGACTCCTTGGTCAATCAAATTAGCTGCAGTTGCAATATCAACATATTTTGTTACAGCAATTACAGAAACCGAACCATCTTTACGGCCGGTTTCTTGAATTGCTTTGGTAACCTGTTGAAACACTTGATTCGTATTTTCTTTTAAATCCATCTCAATTAATTAACGGTTTTTAAAAAATGGTGGTGTTTCCAACTCATCATCGTCAGAACTTGGTGTTTCAAAACGTTCAACTGGAGATACGACTGATTCCCCTTGACGAACAATTGAGTCACGTCTTAAGTCCCAATCACCAAAAGCAGATGCTTTTGGTGCTTCAGTTTGACGTTGTGAAGGAGTTGGAAGCTCAGCTGTCTCTGCTAAATCAAAATTGCGGTCATAAGCATGAGTGTGACCAGTTCTTACTGGTTCACGGAATGATGCTTGTCTTGGTTGTGGTGCTACCACTTTTTCAACTGCATCTTGACGAACTCCAGTTGCAACAACAGTCACACGAATCTCATCTTTCATTGATTCGTCGATTGAAGTACCGAGCCAGATGTTTACACCATGACCAGCAGCTTGGTTTACGATTTCTGAAGCTTCTTCCGCTTCAATCAAAGTCATATCCAAACCACCAGTTACGTTAACAATGACATCTTCTGCTCCATCGATTGTTGTTTCAAGAAGTGGTGAGTAGATAGCTTTACGAGCTGCTTCAATAACGCGCTCTTCTCCACTACCGATACCGATACCCATGAGGGCATTCCCTTTGTTTGCCATTACTGTCTTCACGTCTGCGAAGTCCAAGTTGATCAAACCAGGATTTGTAATCAAATCTGTAATTCCTTGAACACCTTGGCGAAGAACATTATCTGCTTCAGACAAAGCTTCAAGAAGTGGAGTCTTCTTATCAACGATTTCTAACAAGTTGTTGTTTGAAATAATCAAGAGAGTATCAACGTGTTCGCGAAGTTCGTTAATCCCTTCAACAGCGAATTGGCCACGTTTGCTTCCTTCAAAACCGAACGGGCGTGTCACTACACCGACTGTTAAGGCACCTAGACCTTTTGCAATACGAGCGATAACTGGTGCGGCACCCGTACCAGAACCACCACCCATACCAGCAGTAATGAAGACCATATCTGCACCACTGATAGCTTCAGTAATTACTTCTTCGCTTTCTTCAGCAGCCTTACGACCAACTTCAGGCTGTCCTCCAGCACCAAGCCCACGAGTTAATTTAGGGCCAAGTTGGATAACTGTTTCAGCTTTTGTACTGCTCAAAGCTTGTACATCTGTGTTAGCCGCGATGAATTCAACACCTGAAACACCTTCGTCAACCATGCGGTTGATGGCGTTTCCTCCACCACCACCGACACCAATTACTTTAATTACTGCACCTTGTGCTGCTGCTGTATCAAATGAAAATGTCATATTTTATTCCTCTATCCTATTCATCAAACATGCTTCCGATTAAGCTACGGAATCGTTCAGTCAATTTTGGTTTTTCTTCTGATTGATTTGGAAGTGTTGAGTCTACCGAATAAGTTGGTTCAACTGATTCAGTTGATGTTGTTCCAAATACTGAACGTTGAGAAGCTGCAGGTTTCTCCTGACTTGGAGTCCTAAAGTCAATTGGTTGTTGACGTAAAATTTGATCTCCACTGATTGCTTGTTGAGCCAAAATATTAACTTCTGTAAGGCTTCCAGCATATTCAGACAAACTAATCACATGCGCAAATGCAGGATTGCGGATACCTACTTGGTTTGGCACGTAAAGTTTCACACGTACTCCGAGCACTTCTTGGGCAAGTTCAACAACGCCTGGAAGAATGGCATTCCCACCAATCAGAGCGATACCCCCTGGCAAGTCTAGCAAATGTCTTCTTTCCAAATCTTGTTTAATTTGTTCAAAAATATGTTTTAATCTAGCTGAGATAATTTGAGCCAAGTACTCTTCTGTAACTTCAACAGGTTCTACTTCCCCAATAACTTCAACTTGGAAAGTTTCTTTGCTTGCAAGTTGTGGATAAGCTTCACCATAATTGAGTTTCAAGCCTTCTGCAATCTTCTTAGAAGTTTTAAGAACTTTTGAAATGTCTTTTGTGACGTAATCGCCACCTTCTTGGTATACATTTGTGTATTGAAGCTCTTGGTTACGGATTGTTGCAACACTTGTTTGACCACCACCCATATCGATAACAGTCGCTCCGAATTCACGTTCACCTTCATTCAAAACAGATTGAACGATAGCAAGCGGTGAAATAATCACATTTTCAACTTGAATTCCAACACGTTCAACAGTCTTACGAAGATTGTGTAAAATAGTTCTTGGACCTGTGTAGAGCAACCCACGCATTTCCAAACGAACACCCATCATACCACGAGGATCACGAATACCTTGGAAACCGTCAACCACAAACTCTTCTGGCACAAAAGTGATTACTTCGCGATCTGGCGTCATGCTCTTTGTCAAAGCAGATTTAACAACATTTTCAACGTCTTGATCTGTAATTTCTTTTGTGTCTGATGTTACAGGAATCATTCCTTGAGTTGGCTCAACCTGCAACAAGTTCGCTGGAAGCCCAACGTTTACAGACTTGATTGAAATTCCTGCTTTTTCTTCCGCTTGAGAAATAGCAGATTTGATAGCCGTCGCTGCGGCTTCGATGTCAACGATAATTCCATCCTTGACACCTTTACTTTTGGCGTTGCTAACGCCGATTACATTTACTTCACCATCTACAAGCTCAGCAACTAACACTTTAATAGAGCTTGTCCCGATATCTAAGCCTGTAAAGAAACCATTTCTAGTCATTACATCGCGTCCTCTCTGTCTTCCAAGTTTCACACTTTGATTTTTAACAGCTACAAGAAGGCATAGCTATTCACAGAATATTATATCACAAAATTCCAATTCGTGCCTAATTTTTTATGATTTTATCGAAGGTTTTTCATAAAATTTATTTTATCATTCCATTTCGAGTGCTGGTTTCACTATTTTTAAAATAAACAAAGTATAAATTTCTAATTATCTTTTTATATTTTCTTAAATGCTCGTAAAGCCTTATTCTATGTGCTTTCGAGTATTTTTACTGTAGGAAGATACTTCACGTTTCTTTGCATATTTCCTCATGTCTTAGCTGTCAGAAGTGGTAAATAAGTAGTAAATTCATTTGTACTACTAAGCAACAAGACGCTCCTGTTGCTTCTCTTTATTCAAGCGTTTCATTTCTGCCATTGCAGAATCGAATGTTGCATGTGCGTAATAGTTCAGCGTCATGGCTATATTAGCATGTCCCATAATGTACTGTAATGCCTTTGGATTCATTCCTGCATTTGCATAGTTGGTACAGAATGTATGTCGCAAACTATGTGGAGTGATGTGTGGCAATTTATCCTCGTTATACTTATTGTATTTCTTAACAAGACCTTTCATCATGCCGTTGTAATCACTTGCCACTTTTGGATAGTTCTTTCTATTAAGAAAGAGGAAATCACTATATCCATCAATCTCAACACGCTTATCATTCTTTCGATTCGCTAACACTCGCTTAAATGCTTGATAGGCTTCTTCAACCATAGGAACTTGACGTTCGCCACTTTTGGTCTTTGGTGTTTCAATGTAGTACCCAATTTCAGTATCTCTCAATAGCTGATGGTCTATATTGACAAGACGATTCTCAAAATCTAAATCTGGAAGTGTCAAACCACCAAACTCTGAAATACGAAGACCTGTTTTTAAGAGTATCAGAATTTCATCATAATTTTTGCTGTAGGTTTTATCAGCTTTTGCAAAGGCTAACAGTTTTTCTTCCTGTTCTTCTGTTAGTACGGTCTTAGGGACAGTATCATCATCAAGAACTGCTTTCAGTTGAAAGTCAAATGGATTCTTCCGAACACAATCATCTTGTATAGCAATATAGAATGAAGCCTTTAAAGAACGTTTGTAGTTATTGATGGTTTGATAAGCATAACCATTTTCACTCATTCTAATAGCCCATTCTTTAGCGTCTGATGGCTTAATACTGTCAATACTTCTTACACCTAACTTGTCTTTCTTCAAAATATCCATAAGATATTTGCGTCCAGTTTCAGTGTTTTTTCTAACCTTTGGTCTTTGAGCGTTCTGTTTTGCGTAAAGCTGGCAGAGTGTCATTTTCTTTCCTACAACATCAATACCATCATGAATGTCTTTCTGTAACTCTGCGATTTTCTCTCTAAGTGAGATACAATCACGCTTTCCTGCTGGTACTCGGTCTGTAGCCACAAGTTTCCACGAGTAAACAAATTGCGGTTCTCCAAATGAATCTATATATTTGTATAAGTATCTTCCGTCTTTTCGTTGGCTCTCTCCAGTCTTTAAGATTCGACCTTTATTGTCACGTCTTTTTTCTGACATGGCATTTGCTCCTTTCCTTTATGGAAAGAGCCTTGATACGACTTAATACTATTTTATCATATACAAGACCCTTTGGCGACGCTAGATTGCGTCCAATGTATCTATAATTTTTTCAAATTGTTTTCGTTTAATCTGAATACGATTGCCATTCATAATCAGCCAATTTGCATTTTTATTTTCCTCTGCCAAGCGTCGTAGCTTGTTTTCGCCAATACGAAAATATTTTGACGCTTCTTCAATGGTTAGGGTATAACGTTCCCAAATAGGAATGTCAGTCTGCTTCATAAAATCCTCCTTTCCAAATCACTTATTTGGATTTCATAAAAGTTGTTTTACCAGCAATCGAACAGCTTTAGCAAAGCTCACGGGAGTTCCACCCCTGCATGGTTCTCATGTAGCCATACTCATTGCCTGCGACGGTTTTATCACGCTCGGACTATTGACTGTATGGGAGTATCATTATCACGATAAGAATGTCGTTGCAGGCAATCCTGCTAAAGATTGCTTCTCGGATCACTAACATGAATCGCTCGCTATCTTTATAAGATAGGTCATGGCGGTTAGTTCCGTTGGCTCTTTTCTTATCGAAACGTATTCGATTACTTTTATTCAGTTTTCAAAGAACAATGGCTCGTTAGCCTATCAAAACACATTGAAAGCTCAATATGCTTTGGTGGAATAACAAACCTCCCTGTTCGGGAAGCGTGGAATGGTTTAGCACGCTTCCACGAAAGGAGAGAGGATATTACTTAATTTCAAATGACAAAATCTTTGTAATCAGTCTGGTTTCCATTCTTCCACGTAAGACTTCATCAACGACCATACTTTGATTGCCATATTCATCTTTCATAAGTCGTAGGGAACGCTTCGTTATGTACCCTCTGTAATGATGTAGAATCTGGTTAATCGCTTCGGTATCGCCATCTGTTGCCTTTACAATGAGAGGAAAGGGAATCATAGGATATTGTGTTTTCATTCTTCAAATTCCTCCATAAACTTTTTAATTAAGGCTAGTCCACTGGTTCTATGCCGATAGACAGTAGAACGGTTCAATTTCAACAGGTCTGCAATTTCTGAATCGCTCATGTCCATAAAGTAAAACAGCAGTAGAATTTCACGTTTCTTGTCTGGCAACTCACGTAATGCTTCACTCAACAAATCATTTTCAACGCCTACTGATAACCCATTGAGTGTAAAAATCTGAAAGTCAGTTGAATAGTTATCTGTTGTCGCAAACTGGCTAACAAGATAATCGCCAACATCCGAAAAGGACACCTCACGCTTTGCAATCCTTGAAAGATAAAGCATATAATTCTTTCGCTCGTCTTCCATAGCACGTTTACAGATATAGTCAAACTGATTTTCTATTGTGGTCTGAAAAGAAGATGGTTTCATGTTTCTCACCCCCTTTCTGTCTAGGAAAGGAAGTGAGCCTTGCTCGTTTATCTCCTTTCACTCTTAGTCCCAATGTGAAAGGGGGATTTGTTGCATTACTGATAAATAAACTTTGTAAAAAAGTTCTGAATAGCCAAAAAAGCATATAAACAGATTTATTTCTCTGTTTACATGCTTCTGTTATTCTATCTATATGATTTATAAAACCACATTGGTGGACGTACTTATCTATTGCAGATAGACGACTTTTTTTGACAAGAACCCAATGTAAGGAAATTTATTGTATATGATGTACTTCATGGCGACGTTGACCTCCAACAAACCGCCATTTGGAAGTAATATACAATATTTTAACAGCGTAAATAGCACTACCATATAACGGTTTTTTTATTGGCGTTTAGTAGTGCTTTTTATTAAATATAAACCTATAAACCATATAACACGTTTTTCTATACCTGTTTTTAATTCAGTAGGAACAATAAAATGTATAGAGGTGGTCTACTATGCGTAAAAAAGAAGATAAATATGATTTTAGAGCCTTTGGTTTAGCCATTAAAGAAGCTCGATTGAAACGAGGTTTAACTCGTGAACAAGTGGGAGCATTGATTGAAATTGACCCACGGTACTTAACTAATATTGAAAATAAAGGGCAACACCCCAGCATACAAGTTCTTTATGACCTTGTATCGTTACTTCATGTTTCCGTTGATGAATTTTTCTTACCTGGGGTCCCGAGCGCTTAGTGGGAATTTGTATCGATAAGGGGTACAAATTCCCACTAAACCAATGTTTCAAGGCCTATTTATTTTTTATATTCAATTCTCTTAAGTGTTTAGGAATAGATAACAAGTCAAATTTATACTCTCCAAGAAAAGTGATATGCTCCCAATTAATAGGAGATACATGCTTCATATACTTAGTTACTTCGGGATCTATTTTGACGAGATAATTATAAGCTGCTTGTAAGTAGACGGCGTTCCATATACTTATTGCATTTATTAACACATTAAGCGCACTAGCACTTTGAAGTTGTCGGCGAATATCGCGCTCCATAAATTTTCCGCGTCGCCCAAAAAATAGTTCTCTAGCTAAAGCATTAATCGCTTCTGTCTTATTTAGTCCATGAGTGATCCTTCGCCGTAGCTCACTATCTGTAATATAATCTATCATAAAAATGCTCTTTTCAATGCGACCTAGTTCTCTCAGTGCAAGAGCTACTCTATTCTTACGTGCGTATGAGCCTAGCTTTCCTAATAGTAAAGAACTAGATACTTTTCCTGTTTGAATCGAATAGGCGATTCGTTTAATTTCATCATAGTTTTCTTCAATAATTTTTACATTGATTTTTCCGCTTATATCTTCTGATAAGTTAGGGTAGTAGGAAGGTGATTTGATAGAAAATAATTGTGATTTTTTTATATTTCTGATGCGAGGTTCAAAATCAAAGCCTAGTAATGCGGTCATTCCAAACACCTGATCAGAATACCCATTTGTATCAGTAAAATGTTCCTCAAT
Organism: Streptococcus peroris ATCC 700780; assembly: GCF_000187585.1. Taxonomy (GTDB): domain Bacteria; phylum Bacillota; class Bacilli; order Lactobacillales; family Streptococcaceae; genus Streptococcus; species Streptococcus peroris. The sequence continues at coordinate 1,618,290 of NZ_GL732463.1, read as the reverse complement.
ATCTAGATCTGTTTCATGATAAAGTAGGCCATCAAGGGTATGAGTAGCTTCCCTTGTATTAGTTGAAGCAACCTCGATATGATGAGTCGTATGCCTATCATTTATTGATCGAATCATTGTAGCTCCTTTTTCCATACTTTTGTAATGTGGATTAACATCGGATTTTAGAGCTGAGACGCCCACTGGGACGCGCATTCCGTCTGAAGCAGTGGTTTTTCCTTCACCCCAAAAGTCTGCAACAGGAAGCTTTAACTGATAATTAACCAAAACAGATTGAGCACGAGTCAGAGCTTCTTTATAAAAGCGCCATTGTTTGGCATTGGCTAACTGAGAATAAGAAATTCCAGGAGTTGATTGGGCCATTTTTTCAAGACCAATATTCATCCCTAAACCCAGCAAAGCAGCAAAAATAATTTTTCTTTCTTGTTCACTCGGCGGTTTCCCTGTAGAATCATGACTAAATTCTTGTGAAAAGTTGGTCCAACTGTCCACCTCAATTAAAAGATCACTAAGCCTTATCTTAGGAATTATTGAATAAAGTTTTTTTCTATATATTTCTGCTTCGCTAGGTGTAACTTTTTCCAACTTTTTAAGGTTTGCTCTTGAAATTCTCTTATCAACTGTCGAATAAAATTGAAGCTGTAAATCTAAAATTATTTCCCGATCCTTTAAATAGTCCTCAAACGTGTCTGGAATAGTTTCTGAATCAATACAAGCAGATAAATCAACTAAGTAATCATCAATATTTCGATGGATCATACTTCCTTCAACTGAAATATCTCCTGATCGAATATTGTTCTTTAGCTCGGTGAAAGCTACTAACTCATAGTAAGACCGATCTATTTTCCCCTCTTCTGGCCGAACAAGGCTTTTCCATTTTTTACTCACAAAATCAGTAGAAGTATCTGCCGGTATTTTTCTTTTACCACTATTGTGTAAATCAGTTAGTTGAGTTAGGGCCATGAGGACTGGATTTGCTGCCGGAGTTGCTTTGAACGAAAGGGTCCTCAATAACATTGGCGTGTATCTTCGGAGGTAATTAGCTTTATTTCGAACCATTTCTAAATAGCCATGATTTTTATTACCTGTAATTTTTTTAGCTTCTTCTCCATCTTGTACTAAATCTTCCCAAGGCATGATTCGTTCAATTTCGTCAAAAGGATTACTATCATTATCTTTTGCAAAGTGAAGAGCATCAATTAAAGAAGCATAATGTTCCAATTTTTTAGTAGCCAATTTTCCTTTTTCTTTTAACTGTTCTTGTGAATCACGTGTCCCTTTGCGTTTAATACTTGCTAAAATGCGGTCATTAATCTCAATCAGTTGATCGATCAGATATTGATGATGATTGACTAAAAAAGCAATAAGTAAAGAGTATCTTTTTTCAAGCTCAAAACGGGAGAAGTCATATGCATCATAATTTTCCCCTAGTCTAGCTAGCTGAAGAAACCTGTTCCGATTAATATGGGAGACATTAATTGTCCCGAGTCCCATGGAAGCAATCACTTCCACTTTTTTACAAATACTCATAAAGCTTTCTGGATTTGCCTTACCTGGAATGTCTTTTAGCCAAGCGAGTTTAGTTATTTTCGTCTCTTCATAAATTTGAAACAAACTCTCTAGTTTTTCAATTTGTATATCTGTTAATGAACAGAGTAATATTGAAAATAAGTTGTTTTCTGCTTTATCTCGACAGCGGCTTATAATGTCTTCAAGTGTAGCTATAGATGGAAAAATAATTCTTTTTCGAGTTAAGAAATCAATTGTTTTTTTCATTAGATAGATAGAGTCATCATTTTCTAAAGCTAGTTCAATTAAATATTCTATTAACTGTTTTTGTGTATTAGCACTACCGAATCGATGATAGTTGAATACTTCTAAGATCTCGTTGAAGTGATTTGCACGTGTATTTCTATGATCATATGAATTTAAATCAATTGCATCAAGATGGAGCTGTCGACTCACATAAGAAGTTAGTCTGGTTGATTTAATCGGCCAATTACTTAAAGAACACCCAGGATACCGGGCCAAACAAAGTTGTATCGCAAATCCTAGTTTATTGACCTTTCCACGGTGTTGATTAATAACCTCCAGATCATAATCAGAAAAACTAAAATACGCTTTAAAATCCTCTTCTGATAAGTGGTCTACAGAAAGAAGTTGTTCACGCTGTGAAGTAGTTAAAATTCTTTTCATAGCCATATCTTAAGCATTCCTTTTATTGAGGTAACGGTAAAAGGTTGTTTTGCTTAATTTAGAGGCATCAAGAATTTGACGAATAGAATACTCTTTGCTGTCATACATTTTTAAAGCTAAATCAATTGATAGCTTACCTTTACTTGGACGGCCCCCTTTTTTTCCTCGGACTCTGGCTGCCTTAAGACCAGAGTTAGTTCGTTCAATAATAATATCCCGTTCCAGTTCTGCTAAACTAGCCATAACTCGGAAAAAGAATCTTCCCATAGACGTTGAAGTATCTACGTTATCTTGAATAGATATAAAATTGACACTAAGTTCTTCAAATAATTCAGAAAGTTCAATCAAATGTTTAGTTGATCGTGAAATTCGATCTAACTTGTAAATGACAACAGAATCTCCTTCACGTAGTAGGTTGATCATTTCTTCTAATTGCGGTCGGTCTTTTTTCGCACCAGTTACTTTTTCTTGAAATAATTTATCAATTCCATAATGAGTAAGTGCATCAATTTGTAAACTAAGATTTTGATCATCCGTACTCACTCGAGCATAGCCAAAAATCATAAAAAAACCTCCTTAATTTTATAATTTAAATGTACCATAACTCATTAAGTATAACTATATAGGAACTATGAAAAAGGAACGGATTTTGGTACTTGATTTACTTAAAAAACATTTAGAAAAAGCAGGAAAATGAAAAGGTACCATAAACGGTCGTTTATGGTACCATTCAAATTTATCCTTATTGTACAAAATAACAGCGAAATTTTTAAATCTATTCCTTATCGATACAAATTCCCCGTAGGCGCTAGGGACCTCTTTAGCTCCTTGGAAGCTGTCAGTAGTATACCTAATAATTTATCTACATTCCCTTTAGTAACGTGTAACTTTCCAAATTTACAAAAGCGACTCATAGAATTATTTCCTCCCGTTAAATAATAGATAACTATTAAAAATAGACAATACTTGCTCATAAGTAACGGTACTTAAATTGTTTACTTTGGCGTGTTTCATTGCTTGATGAAACTGATTTTTAGTAAACAGTTGACGATATTCTCGATTGACCCATTTTGAAACAAAGTACGTATATAGCTTCCAATATTTATCTGGAACATCTGTGGTATGGCGGGTAAGTTTTATTAAGACACTGTTTACTTTTGGTTTAGGATGAAAGCATTCCGCTGGCAGCTTAAGCAATTGCTGAATCGAGACTTGAGTGTGCAAGAGCAACCCTAGTGTTCGGTGAATATCCAAGGTACGCTTGTAGAATCCTTCTTCAACAATCAGATAGATGTCAGACGCATGGCTTTCAAAAACCACTTTTTTAATAATTTGTGTGCTTAAATGGTAAGGAATATTCCCAACAATTTTATACCTCTGTTTGTTAGGGAATTGAAACTGTAGAATATCTTGGTGAATTAAAGTGACACGAATGTTCAGTTTTAATTTTTCTGACGATAAGTTGAATAGATGACTGTCTAATTCAATAGACGTTACCTGTTTACTTATTTTAGCCAGTTTCGTCGTTAAATGCCCTTTACCTGTTCCAATTTCGTAAACGGTATCGGTTTCTTTTAAATTCAATTGTTTTATTATTTGGTTGAGTACTTTTTCACTCGTTAAAAAGTTTTGAGAATATTTTATATTTTTGTTCATGTAATCACTCCTGAAGTGATTACATCTATAAATAAATACAGAAGTTAAACGATTTGTTTGTAATTTTAGTTATCTGTTTAAAAAGTCATAAGATTAGTCACTGGTAGGAATTAATCTAACGTATTTATTTATCTGTGTAATCACTGTTTTTAGTCTGTTTCAAAACAGTAGATGTTTTATCTACATTACGCATTTGGAATACCAACATGACGAATCCCTCCTTCTTAATTACAAATTTTTAGCATCTAATTTAACTTCAATTCCTATTATACAAAATTTTAAGATAATGCACCACTTTTTTATAATTAAAACGGTTGAAAACTGTACCACTAATAACTCACAATAGAGAGATGTCACCGTCAAGTTAAATGTACAAAATAACAGCGAAATTTTTAAATCTATTTCTTATCGATACAAATTCCTCGTAGGCGCTCGGGACCCCTACCTGCTAATAACTTGGTAAAAAGCACCCGACGATTACAGATAGAGAAATACATGGATAGCTTTACAGACAAAGAACTATCCTTAATGGAATCTTTAGCCAGCGGTATCAACGAAGCAAGAAACATCGAAGACTAATTAAAAGAATCCATACATAACGGAAAGAGCCGATAAAATGAGATTGTATTAATCTCATTTTATCGGCTCTGCGTCTTTGCGTCTGGCTCTGTAATCACAGTTACTTTGAACTGCTTTATTTCAATTAAATTTTCTTGTCTGCATTTCGGACAATAGAGGGGGAATTTTTTTAATTCAGTATCTTCCCTTATCTTTAATCGTGTTTTATTTCCACATACAGGACACAATATCCACTTGTAGTTTATAATAACTATCTCCTCCTTTACACTTTAATTCAAATCTTTATTAAAAAATATTTCATCTTATTTAACAAGAAACCATATTTATATAACAACATAAAATACACTAAGTTATTTTATTGAACATATATCGTACTTTATCTATCCGACTATTTGGACGACGGGGCTGGCAAACAGGTTCACCGGTAGTAACATGGTACCCTTTTAACTCTGTTAAACAAACACTACGTCCATTTGTAAAGAAAGTTAAATCACTACGATATTCTTGAATACACCGAGCAGGGATTTCTCCACTAAGAATGACCTCATTATTTTTCAATTGAGTGTCTACGATGTTCGCACAATATTTAGGAGCATCGTTGTATGCTCGTGAAAGATATTCCTGTGGCGCATAAATTTTAAAACTAAGATATGGCTCTAACAATTCTGTTCCAGCTTTTTTTAAGACTTGTTCCAATACAATAGGAGCAAGCATCCGAAAATCTGCTGGGGTACTAACAGGGCTATAGTATAAGCCATACTTAAAACAGATTTTACAGTCCGTCACATTCCAACCATATAATCCTTGTTCGCAACCATAGCGTATCCCTTCCATAACTGCATTTTGAAATGATTGATTTAAGTATCCAAGAGAAACCGAACTCTCATACTGCATTCCACTTCCCAACGGAAGCGGTGATACAGATAAACCAATGGAAGCCCAGAAAGGATTTGGCGGCACTTCGATGTGAATGGTATACTCTGCTTTTTTTAACGGTCTTTCCATATAAATGACTGTAGGCTCTTTTATTTCTATCTCCACATGATACTTTTCTTGCAGCAGAGCACAAGTCACTTCCATTTGTACTTTCCCTAAGAAAGAAAGTATGATTTCATGTGTCGCAGAATCCACATAATATCGCAGAAGCGGGTCACTGTCGGAGATTTCTAAAAGTGCATCAAGTAACATTTCCCTTTGTTGAGGTTTGCTCGGTTCAACAGTCGTTTGCAGCAGAGGGAGGGGATTTTCAATTCTCTCTCTCTGTGGCAATAGCTTTGTATCTCCAAGAACACTATTTAACTTCAAAAACTCATTCTGCAAAATAACAATTTCCCCGGAATAAGCCTTATCGATTTTACATAATTCACCATTTATTGAAGTATACATTTCTGTAATTTTTATTTTTTCCTTTTCCGATATTCTAACCGAATCTCGCAAATGCAGTACGCCACTATAAAGACGTATATATGCAAGACGCTGTCTTTTTTCCGAATACTCAATTTTGAAAACTTTTCCGCAAAGTTCAGACTGACCTCGATGTGTTGATGAATAAAATTTATTCGTAATCACTTCTATAAGGTTATCAATCCCTATATTGTTTTTTGCACTTCCGTGATAAACAGGGAACAGAGAACAATTCTGAAATCTTATGCTTTCCTCTTGTTCGAGTTCCAATGCTTCTAATGATTTACCGGACATATATTTCTCTAAAAGGTCATCGTTTCCCTCTATTACCGTATCCCATTGTTCAGATTCGGTAAAGTTCGTCACACACATATTAGGATACAGTTCTACCTTCTGTTTGATTACAATTTCGGCAGAAAGTTTCTCTTTAATATCCTGATAAACCGTTGATAAATCAATTCCATTTTGGTCAATCTTATTGATAAAAAAGATTGTGGGAATCCCCATTTTCCTAAGTGCATGAAATAATATACGAGTTTGTGCTTGTACGCCATCTTTTGCAGAAATCAGTAGAATTGCCCCATCTAAAACTGATAATGAACGATATACTTCTGCTAAGAAATCCATATGTCCTGGCGTGTCTATGATGTTCACCTTCGTATTTTCCCACTGAAAAGAGGTTATTCCTGTCTGAATTGTAATTCCTCTCTGACGTTCTAAAAGCGTATTATCCGTCCTCGTTGTACCTTTGTCCACGCTTCCTAATTCTGTAATCGCTCCACTGTTATATAATAAGCTTTCTGTTAAGGTAGTTTTTCCTGCATCAACATGAGCTAAAACTCCAATATTAATAATTTTCATGTGATTTTCCTCCATTCAAAAACCCAAAAGGGCATAAAAATC
>NZ_GL732463.1:1573992-1611502 GCF_000187585.1 Streptococcus peroris ATCC 700780 | reverse complement strand
TGATAAATACTTTTATCACTGGGATTTTTATGCATAACCATAGGTATACAAAGCATACAGATATTCTCTGGATACTTTAGAATCACATGATAAAGGTATTCTTAAACTGGGTACAAAAAACTAAGCCCTCCTAAAAAAGGACATCCAATTATTTGTTCCCACTATCAAATTGACAGTTTATTTAAGAATACCTTGCCGCATATTTATTAACTCCTTTTAAATAGATACTTAAATTATAGCACGTAAGAGCATATTTGTAAAGGAATCTCCAATTTTTTATCAAAGAGAGTACGTGATTACAAAATAGCTGTAATAATGTACCAATATTTGTTATTCTATAATCTTCCAATTACTCCCGTTCTTTTCAAGTACCAAATCAAATTGAGATACCTGCGTTGCTTTGGTCTGCTGGTCGATATACTCCACTGTCAGCGATACCGTGACTTGATTATCCTTACGATTGTGAATAGGATTTACCAGTTCTTGAAAGATGTACTCTTTTCCGATTGGTTTTAATATCCCGTCATTCACATAGTAGGAAAGTTCACTGGCTGTCGCTGTAGGATAGAGCTTGAAGAACGTCGTTAAAAACTCATTGATTTCATTGGTTGTAATGGAATCAACCGTCCCCTCACTTTCAATGGCTTTTGGTTTATAACTTGATTTCTTAGGTATGTTGGTAATGGTCGGATTCTTAACCAGTACCATATTTCCAGAACCATCTACATAGACACTCACTATATAAGCAGAGTGGACGGTCTTTGTATTTTCTCCCTCTGTAATGAGCTGGTCTACACTGTAGGTTACATTAAACTCATTGTCGCCAGTTGGCTCTACCGTCCATATCTGAAATCCTCTTACAGAAGACGATACAGGAATATCTTTGCGTACTGTATCAACATTGAGAGCTTGAAGTTCATCTGTCAGATAGACTTTTAGACTTTCCATTCGATTATCAATGGACTTATCGGATTGCTCCCATGAATAGTAGACTTTCGCAAAGTTCTCTACAAAATTTTCTACATGATGAGTATCAACGTATTCCTTTTCTATGATAGTTGTTTCGTGAATAGTATGAGTATCTATAGCTGTAAAGTGCTTGAATATCGCAAAGCTGAAACTAAGCCCTAAAAGTACCCACAAGGCAATCACAACCTTTTTATGAGGATTGACCTTATAGTAGACACGAGGTTTCTTTTCCTTTGGTATCTGTTTTTCTTTATTCTGATTTTTTCTAAATTTCATCATTAAATCTTCCTTTCTCATTGTTTGATTCGTCCTGCTCCCACTAAATGCTGTTGCCAGTAGGGGCTTGTTAAGTCGGCATAACCGATTGGGTCGCCTGCATGAAACATACGGTTATTGCCAAGGTATATCCCAACATGAGTAATATAAGAGCCAGCGTTATAGGTAGAATGAAAGAAAACCAAATCGCCAGCTTGTGCTTCCGATAGTGGGATATGCTGGGTCACATCATATTGCTGTTGTGCGGTTCGTGGTAAGTTAATTCCAGCTTTTCCATACGTCCATTGTGTCAGTCCGCTACAATCAAAAGAAGTAGTCGGGGAAGCTCCACCGTAAATGTATCGCCAGCCCTCATATTTCAGTGCTTCGTCCATGATGGCTTGTACCGTATCATCATCAAACTCTGTTGTGACAAGATACTGCGTTACCAGTTGCACATAAAACATATTGCCATAGTTGTATCGCCAGCCCCCATTGATAGGTATGGCTATGGGATTGGGGTAAGACACTTTTTCGCCACCTGAATACTCTTTTGAGAAACTTTGAGCCAGTTCAAAGGTATATTTATTTCCACGATTAGCCACATACCCTAAGAAACCACCACCATAATTGTAGGACTGGATAACCGATTCTAAATCTACACTGAGCCTTTCGCTACTGGCTAATAATTCACTGAAATACTTCACACCTTGCTTAATGGATTCTTCTGTACTCAATGAATTAGGTGGAAGACCGAGGGATTCCGAGGACTGCATAACATCTTCCGCAGTACCGCCCGATTCCACCTGTATAATCGCAAGAAGTATGTTGACATATTCTTCAACGCCATATTCTTTGGCATATTTTTCTACCATAGGCTTATGAGCCAGCACTTCTGCGGAAACATTCACACCTCCATAATGAATATTGGAAATTCCGCTGTCCTGTTCATCTGAAAATAAAATGGCAACAAACAGAAGCAGTGAGAAGACCATCAAGAATAATCCAGAACCACCAATCACTAAAGTTTTCAACTTCATGGTTTCTTACCGACTTTCTTAATGGTGGCGGTTTTGATTGGTGGTCTACTTCTTGTATTTTGTAGTGGTACTCTTTGAACAGTAGACGGACGTTCTTTTGTGATTGGACGTTGTGAAGTTCTATCTGCTGTAGTGGTTGAAGTTGCTGGCTTTTGAACGGTTTTTTCTTGAACGGTATTGCCTTGGCGTTCCACTTTTGGACTTGAAAAATCGGACTTAACTGCTGGACGCTCTTGTTTGGCTTGTTGAGATTCCTTATATGAAGTCTGAATATTAGACTGTTTTGAGGTCTGTTCATCATGATATTGTTCTTGTCTTGTAGTCGGTCTTTCATGAACAGAAGAAGCAGGCTGTTTTTTCTGTTTGACCTGTTCCATTTCAGAGCGACGCTTCGCAATGGTTTTTCGCCTTTGTTCCTGCTGTTCCTTGCGTCCACTGGCTCTGTCCGCTTTGGTTTGAGAAATACTACTGGTTAAATCACGGACATTCTCTTTTACTTTGGATTTTCCTTGATATACTGCATATCTTGCATTGGTCGGCAAATCTTTAACCTGTTCTTTCAAACCACTAGCAGTGTCTACCATTCTGTCTTTGGTATCAGCTACTGTACCGATGGTTTGACCGATACGTTTTCCAAGTGTTGATTTTTCCTTTCCGTCTGGTCGGGAGTGATCTGCTTGTGTCCTTGCAGAACTCCCCGAACCCGACTGTCCTTTTTTACCTGTAACAATGGCAGACCCAGCCCCTAGAGTAGTCATGGAACGTCCAAGTTTCCGCTGTAGACGGTGCATGTGAGCGTGCATAAGCATACGAGGTTTTCTCATCACACGACTTCCCACACTTTGAGAATCGTTACTCTGTAGAGAAAACATACTCATTAAATCGCCCAGCTTGAAGTAGATTCCTGCAAAGGTCACAATCTGTAGAAAAGCAATCAAAAAGAACGGATAACCAGCCGATAAGGTATAGAGCATGGTTGAAATACTAAATGCTGTCGTAATAATCAATGTGATTCCAGCTCGTGTCAAAATGGTATTAAAGAGCTTTGTTATGGCTCGTTTTGACATACCATCAAATGATGGAATCATGCTTAAAATAAAGCTCACAGGCAGAAACATAGCATAGATGATAAAAAGTACCTGCGAGAAAATCATGATTCCTGTTAATAGGAATACAAATATGGAAATCCCAATATTGAAGACAAATAGGAAGAAGACTGTACCTAAACGGTTAATGGTCTTTGTAATGGTTAGATTGGTATTGCTTCTGTCTTCAATTTCTTCCGCAACAATTTTTTCTCTGTCTTCGCCATTGTTGGAATCTGGGCTGGTGGAGAGCAGGCTTTCCACACGGTCAATACCGATACTTTCAATGTCTGAACTGTTGTATTGAAGCAGTAGCCACGGTTGCTGAACCTGTATGGAAAACAGGCTATCTCTGATTAAGTCCACTCTGTCCTTGCCTTGACTATCGGAATGGGGCATGACAATCTTCGTGCCAAGTGATAAACTGGCATTACTGATGTCTGATGAAAAGTCATTGATTTTTTTAATGTAGTCGGGAGCGTAGGCAATAAAGGAAGCCGATAGGATAAACACCAGCACAAAATTCATAATGGCATGAATTGCCTTTGTGGTTTCTCTCTTTATCAGTCCCGTATAGGCAACATAAACCCCAAGAACCAAAATCAAGAGTAAGAGGAATCCAACATAGAAACCCTCTGTTGAAAATCCGTTTGCACTCACACCAGCTAAGGTCTGCATATTCTTACCAATGGAATCTGCTGTAGCGGAAATGAAGTCTAAGGAATAGGCTTCCTGTACTAAGTAACCTGTCGCATTGGAAACATACAAACTGATTGTCCAAATAAAATTGGTAATGGCATATAGTCCATACATGACCTGTTTTCCAATCCCGTCCGACCAGTTCCACGGAAGCCAGCCCCAGCTATTATCCACATAAAAATCCAGTTGATAGTTTTCAAGTGGGTATCGGCTGTATTCATTTGCCACATTGACCGTATCATCTACCAAGCCCGCAGCTTGAACCACCGTTCCCAGCATGGCTAAAAGAAAAATGGCAATCACAAGTGTGAAAGCCACTGTCATTGCCACTTTACCTAGACGTTTCAGCGTCCAGTTTGATTTTATTCTGTTTACTATTGATGGTTTCACATTTACACCTCTTTTCGCACAGGTGGTCTGGTATCAAAGGCATGGAGCAGTTCTTCAAATACAGGGTGGAACTGTATCACACCGACACGACCATATAAATCACTGATAAGGCATTGCCCGTTTTCCAAATCACGCAATCGCTTCTGATTGTTTTCGTCCTCTGGGTCTACACCAAAAAAGGCTAAGGTCTTTTTAATCTCGTTAAGGTCAGTGGAACGAAATGCAAATTTTAAGCCGAGGTTATTTTTCAGTTTTTCATCTAAGAGGTCGTCTGTATTTTGGGTCACGAAATATACCCCAGCGTTCATAGCACGACCAGCCCGAACCAGCTTCATAGATAGTGTTTTTCCTTGTGCTACCTGTAAAAAGCTCCATGCTTCGTCTAAATCTACAATCTTGAAAATGCTTCGGTCTGTATGGATAAAGTCTAAAGCAAAGGTACTAATGACAATCAGCATAGCAACGGATAAAAGCTCCATAGTGGTATATTCCTCAAAGGAAGTTTCCTTGTCGGGAAGTACCAAGTCCGCAACCTGTATAATGTTCAGTTGTTTTTCTAAGCTGATAGACTGCTCCACATAACCATTACTGAATAATAAATGTGCAAAGTCATAGTCTGTAAAACTTTCGATATGGTCGGCTATACTGGTACTTAGTGGCGTATTCTCAACCCGTAATTCCTCAATCACTTTCATCAACCCTCGTACTTCACTATTGGTTACTGCACGAATGGCTTTTCTAAGGATTGGGAAGCGTTCCCCATCACGAGAGGAAATCCCCGTAAGGAATGTCAGAATATCAATAGCCAGTGATTCAGAATCTTTGGGATTTTTCATAATCACATAAGGGTCAAGTAAGCCTTTGTTTTTCTCATCAGAAGTCAGAGTGACGATATTGATTTCATGGGAAATCTCTGGCAAGGTTTCTTTCCATCTGCCACGTTCTGCTTTTGGGTCTACAATCACTGCTTGTGCCCCATAAAGCACCGCATAATAGACGATAAGGTTATTCGCAAAGGATTTACCACCACCCAGCGAACCAACAAAAGCCGACGCTAACGCATTGGTTACTGAACCCTTAACCCCTTGACTGGCAAGAGCAGGTTTCAGATAGACATTGCGTCCAGTATCTAAGCTGTAGCCAACATAAATCCCCTCATTTTCCCCCAGCATTTGAGTAGCACCAAAACCTAAACCAGCGAGGAAATCAGAGGTCACGTATTGAATATAATCATTCATATAACGCTTGCTGGCAGGTAAAAATTCTTCATGTAAGCCGAGCATATCCCCAAATGGTCGTACCAGTTTTACGCTTAAATCGTCATAAAAATCTTTCACTTCATTACAACGACGTTTGAGTTCGTCAAGATCATTTGCTGATACCCTTACCACATAAGACAGCTTGTACATAGATTCCTTGCTTTGGTCTAAATTGGTTTCCAGCTCATTCACACTTTCCAGAGCTTCCGCCACATTGGAGCTGGTTTCATTATCACTTTGCCAAGCGTGGTTATCCAAGTCTTTCAGTTCTTTCTTTTTATTGCGGACAGTAGATAGGGCTTTACGATTCGCTACAATTTCCACATTCATTGACGTATCAATCGGGAATGTAAATTGCTGTTGCTGGTAGTAGAAGATTTCAGAGGACGGGAAGTCCAGTTCTCCGACAATGCTGTTAATGGTAAAGTAAGCTACATAGACGGTTTCATCTTCCTGCTGGATTTTCAAATATCGCTGTTTTTCTTCCACCAAACAGCGAGTAGGCTTAATCAAGTCATAGTATTTAATCAGCGTTTCATTATCCAGCTTTTTCTTTGATAGATGGTACTCATACTCTTCATAGGCAGTGCCTGTCTGTCCGTAAAGGTGTTCAATCAGATAGCCGAAGTCGTCCTTATCTAACCTGCGGATTTTGAAACGACGAGAGATTTTATTTTCTAAGAGCTTTTCCATCTTCTGAAAACGCAGGATTTCATCATTACTCATACTAACAAAATCGCCCATCAGCTTATGGTTCACATCATAGACAAAATCAGACAAAGCATTTTTTGCTTCAACGGTAAGACTTTTCATAGAAAACTCCTGATCGTTGAGAAGCAACTTAAAGCCGATAAAGAAACGGTAGTTCACTTGATTTTCGCCAATCATGGATATTAAAGCGTCTGTCTGTTGGTCGATTTTGTCATAGGCAACCGCTTTGAGCTTGCCAGTGACTTCATTTTTGGAACGCTCTTGTGCAGAACGTATGCTGGATTCTGTACTGATTTGTAAAGCATGAATTTTGCCATCACGATTTTGTGCGATAAGCTGTCTGAAAGAATCATGCACTTGTATTTTCTGTTCTGGACTTAGAAATGAGTAATTGTAAGGAACAAGCTCATAGTAAGCATAACATTCCCCGTCTTTATTCCAGACGAGATTGTTTTCAATGTATTTAATTGGATATGCCATAAAATTCACTCCTAACTGCTGTAATGGCTTCTTGTGGCTGGTTTCTGCCAAGCGTTACTTTTTTTTCCTGCATAGGTCAGCTTTGGTCGCAGTGCATAAGCAATGACAGACTTCAAAAATCCATAAGGCTTTTTACCATCAAAAGTTTTTGTAGACATAAACCATGTGAAAGCCACAGGAATCCCAAAGTATTTGAGAAATGCTCCCTCTATCATGGAAAGAGGGGGCAAGTTGCCAAGTATCATCACTGCAAAGAGTGACACGACAAACCATGTCATTTGCGTAAAGGTTATGGGAAACGGAAGTCTAAAATCATTGATAGAATACAGTACCTTTTCCACAGACCAGATACTGGTATAGCTTCGTATTTTCTTCATGTAATCAATCCTTTCATAAAAAATAGGGGTAGCTGATTGAGCCACCCCGTAAAATAGAAAATCTGCCAGTAGTAATGTACCGACAGATTTAATAGACGATTTCAAAAATCCCATGATTGGTTGAGATAAACGTTCCTGAAAGGTCTAAATCCCGACCATAGGCTTGATAATCAATATAGTTTTGAAGACTAGCTGGTACTTCGCCTAAAGCACCCGTTTCTTCAATGTAGTAGCGTGCCACGTCATACATATCATCACAATCGGAATGAATGATAATATCCTCTTGATGTTCGCTTAGTTCTTCAATGCTTGAAAAATGAGTGAGCAGAGCAGATAGCTCCGATTGTAATTCTTCGGGTAATTCCGATACCATTTCCCATAGTCGATTGAGTTCGCCAATGGAAGTGTATTCGTCAACCGTAAAGGGTAACTCGTAGTCATGAATGGCGTATTCCTCATATTCATCATTCAAGCCGATTTTCTCTTTGACTTCCTCAAAGTCAATGGGAAAGGTAAACCACGCACCGACCAATTCGCCCTCATTGTATTTGCCTAAATTCGCAATATAGACTTGCATATCGTCCATATATTCACGTCCTTTCTTTGTAGAGATTCAAAAATCCCTACCGCACTTCGTTTGGTGTACCATTCCTTTGCGGAACATAAGAAAACCACTTATATTCCACAAAAGAACGGTTTTATTTAAGCACCAATAATGCGATTGAATAGCTCTAGTAAAATGTCTTTTACTCCAGCAGCGTTGAAGACTAAGCCAACCGCAATAATCGCAATAATTAAAAAGCCAATCAGTTTGCTAAACTCACGCTTGAAGCCAAGATACAAGCCAATCACAACGATTGCTAAAAGCACCAGTGATTGAGCGTTTGATAGAAACCAGTTATAAAGGTTTTGTCCAAAATTCATAAAAATGTTCTCCTCTCTATATTCAATGAATTTGTATTTGAGTTATTTTTTTGTTGTTATCACGTCCTGTTCTTTTACTGACTGTTGCTTCAAAATCTGCTTGTGTCGGTCTGTCAGTTTCGCATGGTCGAGAATGTCTTTTACAACCTGCGTCTGGTTGATTTCATCAAGTTTAATCGCAACCTTTAAGGTCGGGGCAACTTGATGAGATAGCCAGTTCAGCGTCCTTTGGAAGGAGTAAGGCTCTGGTTTTGTGGTTAGTTTTAATCGTTCACGATTGTTCCCAATAAACCAAGCCCATTCTTCATTCAGTTTCCAATCAGAACGAGGTTTGGAATCGTCTTTATCTACAAAACGGATATACCGATTGATAATTTTAAAGGCGGTATGCTCTGGATTGTCATAGACGAGTAAATCACGGACTGCATAATAGGCACGCTCATTTTTCAATCGAATCTCAAAACGGTTTTTTACTTCTGCGTCTTCAATGGGAATATCATTTTTCTTGTACTGCTCGTAGTCCTTTTCATAGATACAGAAATAAACTTCACTTTGTAATGAACCGATATAGAGGGTGTTTCCCATACATTCCTTTTCCTCTTTGCGTACCAGTTCGCCACTGCGATAGCTTTTAAAACTGCGGAAGACGGAGATACATTCTTCCTGTTGGCACTTTTCAGTGAGTACAGGGATATTCAAAATCCCTGTCTTATCGTTAATGGCAAGGTCAAGGCGTTTCATCACACCGCCAGCCACCAAAACGTCCATAAAGAACTCATACCAGCTTCTTTGTTGTGCCAGAAGATAGCTTTCAAATTGTCTGCACCCACGACCTTTCAATTCCACCAGAACTCCTTTGTCCAGTTCATGGGAGCAAAGGACGAATATGTCGCCTAAAGCATAATGCTCTGAATAAGAATAGAAACCATAGTCCTCATGAAGAAAATAGGACAGTTTCAGTTGTAAGATGTTTTCGACCACCTGCTGTACGTCTGTTGTCGGAAAGCGAATCCTTACATAATCAAACAGCATTTCAAGGGGAGCGTCGGGATTGAAGCGTTCCAGAGCTTCCCAAAGGGACTGCTGTAAATCCTCTGATGGCTTGACTTTTCCTGTTTCAATATCGCTTAGATACTGCCTTGTAATACCAGTCGCAACAGCTAAACGGTTTTGAGATAGTCCATAAGCCAAGCGTTTTTCTTTTAAATGCTGTAACCAAGTTTGTTCATTCAGTAAAAATCCCTCCAATCAAAAAGGCGTATGTCAACTTTTAAAGCCCATTTGACATACGCTGAAATTTTGTAAATCCCTTGTAACCAAAGGATTTTCTAATGTTTTTTTGACTGTTTCCTGTCGATTTGTACCCCCCTGTTAGATACGGGGGGTTAAGTGCTGGCGTGGCTATTGCCACACCAGCCAGCAAGATCAGTCCACACCTGCGACTTCCGCTTCGCACGTCGCCTGCGTGGACTGTCTGCTGTTGGATAACTTTTTAATTTCCTCCAAGAAATCATATCCTTTTGGTACAAGGGGAGTATAAAACTCTGATATGACACTTGTTCCTACATCAACATAGCCACGACCTTTGATTCGCTTTAAGAAGAAATCCTTTTGTACGTCACTGCCAAACATCATGCCATAGCCCATTTCAGACATACGACCTAAAGCCACTCTGAAATTAAACTGATCACGGATTCCGTCGCCTAAATATTTTGCGTCTGGACGTTGACAAGCCAGTATTAGAAAGAAGCCAGCTTGACGACCTAACATGACAATCTGTTTCAGCTTATTCATAACTGCGGTGTTTTCTTTTGTTCCCAGCATTTCCATGAAAGCGACGTATTCATCAAAGATTAAGAAGTGTGCCGGGAGACCTAAGTAAGCATAATTTTTGCCAGTCTTATAGTTCTTCATCTGCTTCATTTCCTCACTACGTTTCATCATTTCTTCATAGAATGTTTCAATGCAAGAAAGCAAGTCTTCTTTTCTATAGTAGACATTTGCCATCACAGAACCTAAGTCCGCAAGGTCAGCATTTTTCGGGTCAAGAATATACAGTTTTGAATCTGTATGAAGCAAGGCTTCAATCAGTGTCAGTATAAAGTAAGTTTTACCGCCACCTGTACCACCAGCAATCAACATATGAGGGAGCTTATCATATTCCCACCATACGTTTTTCATTAAGCGAAGTTTACCATCTTTAGCTTCTACTTCATCAATAGAAATACGACTGGCTATGGTGTCATAGAGCAAAGTATATTCCACATAGGAATCCTTTAACTCTTTATCCGTCAGCTCACAGTACAAGCCACTCTCTAATTTCTTTTCCAAGTGTAAGAGTTGGTCTTGATATTTTCCCAGCGTGATTTCCACCCGTATCTGTATCAAGCCATTTTTAAGTCGATAATACATTTTAGGGAAGTAGGTTATCTTTTCCTTTGTACGACCAGCACTATCTTTAAAGAAACCCTCTGTTTTGACCTGTTCAGATTCATACCACTTGTTTTCAAGTATCATCTTTGCCAGTTTTTGACGGTGGTAAAGTTGTTTAACCGTATCATAGCGAACCCGTTTGAATACAAACGCTACCAGCAAGCAGATAAGAATTGCGACACTGAAACTGATAATTAAATAGGGAATGTCAATCTTATCTGCTTGTGATAGGTTAAAATCCTGCCAGTTGATCTGCTGGATTGTCTTCACATGAAACAGTCCGACAACCAGCAGGAAAACAGGCAGGAGTGACGCTATCGTAAAATGAAAGACTAAATCTTTACCAGATGGGCGAATCCTTTTACCACGCTGTTTCATGCGAAAAAGTCTCCTTTCTACCTAGCGACTATTTGTCTTGTGTCGGTTCTTTCTTTGCTTGTGGTTGAGCTTTGAATGAACTAGAATCCTTTGTCAGCACAATATCGTCTGCCTTGATATACCAGTCAACATCTGCTCCTTGATAGGTGGCAGTAGCAACGGTGTCCGCAATGGGATTGATAAGTTCCACCCGTGCGTTATAATCAAACTCTTTCAAAGGCACGCTGGCAGGAATACTTACTTGAATCATGCGTCCTTGTCCTTTGGATTTTAAGTCATAGGTACGTTCCTTGATTTCATCTGAAACCGACCCGTCTTCATTTTGGATTCTCACTTCACGACGTAGAGCAGAGAATTTCAATTCTCCAAAAGTCGTGTCTTTATCTAATACAATGCCATTTGCTAATCTCATCATTTTTCCTCTCTTTCTTTATTCTTTTATCATGTCGTCAGCATGTAAAAGGTAATTTGTAAAACCACGAGTGCCGATTTTGTAGCCCTCTGCGGTAATACGTGGATTGACTAACTTCACACGTTCCTCAAAGCCGAAATGTTTTTCGCCAGCTTCAGCAGGAAGCACCACCACAATATCATCTGCTCTTTGAACATCAGAATAGAGATTATAGCTTCTTGATAAGACAGTTAGCCGTCCGTTGATTCTTCGCTGAACGACTTTATCCTCGCCAGCAAATTCTAAATTGCCGAATGTTTTTTCCATGTTGGGAATCACAAATTTAAGTTCCATATTTTTACCTATCCTTTCTTTTTTATTGGCTGAATGAATGTTTGATGGTCTTAAAGAGTGGGGAACGACCTTTTGATTCTTGATTTTTTGTTTTCATAAGTTCACTTCCTTTCAAAATCGGGTAAAAAAATAGACACCTCATTTTTTGAAGTGTCTACCTATTAAATATTCAAATTTTATTGGAAGTATCTTTATATCTTCACTTTTCAAGGATAAATCGTCGTATCAAAGCTCATTCATAAGTAGTAAATTAGTAGTAAATTGAGTGGTTTTGACCTTGATAAAGTGTGATAAGTCCAGTTTTTATGCGGATAACTAGATTTTTATGCTATTTTTCTCTAAAAAATAGTGAAAAGTTATCAAAAATACAGAAAGTTATCCTGAAAATCCGTAACATTTACAAAGAATTTTCACTTAATTGTATAAATATCCTATTCAGCTTTACAGCTAGTTTTGATTTTTAGTTCTACACACAACTATTAATTCCAGTTCATAAGTAATTCACTTTTATTTTTTACAAACAAAAAGAAGCTAAAAACTAGCTCCTAAGTATTTATTATTCATTTCCTCACTTCTTGTTTATAAAATTCTTTTAAGGCATCTTTCCAAGTTGGAATGACAAATCCTGTTGCTTTGGCTTTGACCAGACTCATTGTTGAGTTTAGCGGACGTTTAGCCTTAGCAGGGAATTGGCTCGAATCTACTGGCTTAACTTCGACATCTGTATCCTTCAAAATCTCAATTGCAAAATCATACCAAGTTGTATCTTCCGTCGCATCATTCGACAAATGATAATAACCAAATTCCTTGCGATTATCAGCTAAATATGTCATAAATTCAGCCAATGTACGTGTCCAGGTTGGACGACCATGTTGATCATTTACAACGGTCAAGGTTTCATGAGTTTTCGCAAGATTTTGCATCGTGAAAACGAAGTTTTTGCCGTAATTCCCAAAAACCCAGGCAGTACGGATAATATAGAAGTTTGAAACGTATTTTTCTACCAGTTCCTCACCCATGCGCTTAGTACGACCGTATTCAGTTTGCGGATCTGGTTTGTCATCTACTTCCCATTCTTGTCCAACAGGCTTCCTACCGTCAAAGACATAGTCAGTAGAAATATAGACAAGAGTCGCACCGTACTTTTCGGATGCTTTAGCAACATTTTCTGTCCCTGTCACATTGATGGCAAAATCCAATTCTTTTCCTTCATCCTCTGCCGCATCAACAGCTGTATAAGCTGCACAATGGTAGACTATAGTCGGTTTCACTTTGTCAAAAACTTTCTCAACTATTTCTGCATTGGTAATGTCCATCTCAGCCACATCAACCGCAACGTATTCTTCATTACGCTCATCCAACAGATAACGAAGTTCAGTTCCTAATTGACCATTTGCCCCTGTAATTAAAATCATTTTGCTTCCTTTCAACGAGTTCTCGATTCTTCAGTATAGCAATAGAGGTTGAGACAAAAGATATCGACCTCAATTTTATTTTTCAAGAACCTCTTGTGTCTTCGCATAGTTGGCTTCAACAGCCTCTTTTTCTCCCTGCCACCACTCTTGATTATCTTTATACCATTGGATGGTTTCTCTAAGACCTTGTTCGAAGTTGGTAAATTCTGGTTTCCACCCCAACTCATCACGGAGCTTGCTTGCATCAATTGCATAGCGCAGGTCGTGTCCTGCACGGTCAGTCACATGATCATAGGCATCGGCAGGTTGTCCCATTTCCTTAAGGATAAGTTCCAAAACTTCCTTGTTGTTTTTCTCACCATCAGCCCCAATCAAGTAGGTCTCACCAATTTGACCTTTTGTTAAGATTGTCCAAACACCTGAAGAATGGTCATTGGTATGAATCCAGTCACGAACGTTCTTACCTTCACCGTACAGCTTTGGCTTAATTCCACTTAGGATGTTGGTAATTTGGCGAGGAATGAATTTTTCGATATGCTGGTAAGGACCGTAGTTATTTGAACAGTTAGAAATCGTTGCCTTGACACCAAATGATCGTACCCAAGCTTTGACAATCAAATCTGAAGCTGCCTTAGTTGATGAGTAAGGCGAACTTGGATTGTATTTTGTTTCAGCAGTAAATTTCTCACCTGGACCTTCACCATGACCTGGTAAATCTTCGCGTAAAGGGAGATCCCCATAGACTTCATCTGTTGATACATGGTGAAAACGAAGATCATATTTACGCGCTGCTTCCAAAAGTGTGTATGTTCCGATAAAGTTAGTATAAATAAACGGTGATGGATCATTCAGTGAATTATCATTATGGCTTTCCGCCGCATAGTGCACAATGGCATCTGCTTGAGATGCCAACTTGTCTACCAATCCCACATCCGCAATATCACCCACAACCAACTCAACACGATTCCCTAAGATATCCTCAATATTAGCGCGATTCCCAGCATAAGTCAACTTGTCTAGGACTGTCACGTGAACATCTGGAAAATGTTTATAAACATAGTGGACAAAGTTGGAACCGATAAAACCAGCTCCACCCGTCACTATGATATTTTTGTATTCAGTCATATTCTTTCCTTCTTATAAATCCTCTTTTTTCAAAGGTTTCACATCCTTAAGTAATGGATGATTTTTATCTGCTTCTGAAACCTCTGCTTCTGCAAGATTTTCCCATTCGATACCAAGAGCTGGATCAGCATAGTTTACAAAGACGTACTTAGATTTGAGTTCTAGTGCCCAGTAATCATTGACCAGATAACTATATGAAACTGTATCTGATAAAACTTGGAAACCATTGGCCACACCTCGAGGAACAAAGATTCCCTTACTTGCGTCAATTACTGTTTGATAGGTGTTTCCGAAGGTTTCACCCTCACGTAGATCAACCCATGCGCCCAGAACTTTCCCACCATCTGCTACAGAGATGTACTTATCCCAGGGTTCTGCGTGTAAACCACGAAGAACATTCTTTCGAGAGAAGGATATATTGTTTTGCAATTTCCCATCTCTAAAAAAAGATTCAGGAAAACCAAGAGGAAGCATTTTTTCTTTCTGAAAATTTTCTTTAAACCAGCCACGGTTATCCCCATGTACTGGAATATCAAACTCGAGCAGACCTGGAATCGTTTCAATCTCGCGTACCGCTAATTCTTTATCAAAAAATTGTTTCGTCATTATGATTCTCCAATTAAACGGAGCAAATATTGCCCGTATTCATTCTTCTTAAGAGGTTGAGCAAGGGCCAATACATCTTCGCGACTGATATAACCCATGCGATAAGCGATCTCTTCCAAGTTAGCAACCTGAACATTTTGCATCCGTTGAACTGTCTCAATATACTGAGAAGCTTCTAATAAGCTCTCATGTGTCCCTGTATCTAACCATGCAAAACCACGTCCTAAAAGTTCAACAGACAAAGCTCCACGTTCTAGGTAAGCCTTGTTAACGTCTGTAATTTCCAATTCACCACGAGAACTTGGTTTAATACTTTTAGCAATCTCTACTACATCATTATCATAGAAATAGAGTCCCGTAACGGCATAATTTGAGCGAGGGTGTTCTGGTTTTTCTTCGATAGAGATAGCGTTCATATCTTGATCAAACTCAACAACACCAAACCGTTCTGGATCTTTAACATGGTAGCCAAAAACAGTCGCTCCTGACTCCTTACTTGTTGCCTTTTGTAGCATCTTAGAAAGACCAGGTCCATGATAGATATTGTCTCCTAAAATTAGAGCAACACTGTCATCACCAATAAATTCCTCGCCAATGATAAAGGCTTGTGCCAAACCGTCTGGACTCGGTTGCTCCTCGTATGAAAGTTTAATCCCAAACTCAGAACCATCTTGGAGTAGTTCTTTAAAGCGGGGTAAAT
Organism: Streptococcus peroris ATCC 700780; assembly: GCF_000187585.1. Taxonomy (GTDB): domain Bacteria; phylum Bacillota; class Bacilli; order Lactobacillales; family Streptococcaceae; genus Streptococcus; species Streptococcus peroris. The sequence goes on along the minus strand of NZ_GL732463.1, from coordinate 1,595,911 downwards.
CTTGTGGAGTTGAGATAATTAAAATATCTCTAATTCCAGCTAGCATCAGAGTTGAAAGAGGATAATAAATCATCGGTTTATCATATACCGGCATCAGCTGTTTTGACGCAGCTCGAGTCAAAGGATATAGACGTGTCCCCGAACCACCTGCGAGAATAATACCTTTCATTATAGACTACCTTTCTAGATACTCCTTATTATAATCTCATAAAAGATTATACGTTATTTCAAAAAATACTGAAAATTACAGTTAACCGAATTGCTATAGTAGAAATATAAAAAAATCAATCAAATTTTTTTAATGCCGTTTTTAAGTAATATCCTGCTCGAATATTTTTTCCTATTTCTTGAGAACAGCTCACTAATTTTTGATATTCTTCATCCGATAAAGATTGGATTTTTTCAGCTAGATCAGATAAAGAGTCTACCGCAATTCCACAGCCGTTTTCAAGCACAAAATGTGACAAGGCCGACTGTTTCCAAACTACAAGTGGGAAGCCTGACGCCAGATAAAGTGAAGCTTTGTGGGAGTTGTTATAACGGAGGTATTCGCCAAAAAAACCACTACAGGTCTCAGAACTATCTCCATCCCAGACCAGACCAAAACCACCCTTTAAGGCTGCAGGAAGTTCATCAGGTAAGAAAGAACCAAAGTAGGTCTCATTTTCAAGTGCTCTACTCTCATCGAAGCCAACTCCATAAAGATTATAAGCAGGTTCTGCAGGAAGTGAGTATAGATAGCCAGCTTTTTCATGTGCCAAATTACCAGCCACAATAATGGGATTATCTTTTGTCAGACTACTCTTTTCCTGGAAATTTGGAATCAAATAGTCAAAAATCCCAAGACTGACAATCTTATCTTCCGCCACTCCTTTATCCACCAAAACTGACTTCATAATAGGATTATGGGCAATGATACCAGTCACATAATGAAATGTATCACTTTCCGTTAATTTCATCCGTAACTTTCTTCTAAATGGAAGAGTTTTATCATTTACAAAGCGTAGTGTTTCCAAATCATGAACTAAAAAATAAACCTGAATCCCCCTCTTTTTAAGAGATTTTAATAAACGGCTAAGAAATATAGAATGATGCAACAAAGGAAATTGAATGACAATTTCATCATTTTTCTTTAAGAATTTGAAGGATTGCAATAGAGCTCTATATTTATGAATTTGAGCATGAAGGAGATTCATTTGATACCAGTTATTTACTAACACCTTCAACGGGGTATATCCTAAATCTTTTAGAACCGTTTCAACGTCATTACGTGCCTTATTGCCCGCATTTTTTACATTAGCATCATGTAAAAATTCTTCTTTTAGATAGTATTTCATAATTTACTTCTCATTTCTCAAAAGATGATTTTTCAGGGTAATTTTTTTCTAATTTTTCAATGAAGCATAGGAGATTTTTTTCATTGAAATTTTCATCATCATTCACACACAGTAATTTTCTTTTTTTATTATTAAAAATTCGATCTAATTGGCTTACTTGATTAATATCAATATATTCACCAAAATTCTTTGACATAGGGAAAAATTGATTACTTTCAATTTGCCAGTGAGAACAGATGTATTGATTGACATCCACTCCATAATCTCTAATCTTATTTCTGGATGTTCTATCCAAAGTCTCACCTTCAATGTCCCACAAATGTGACAAAGTACTCTTCTTCATCGGTACAGGCAGGTGCTGATTCACATAGCCTGTAGGTCCCCACGGAAAGAGTAGCAAATTCTTCAGAGTCAAGAACCCATAACGGTAGTTAAAGAACTTCCAAGGTGAAGATTTCATGGCCTCCTTATGAGGAAAATGACGATAAATCAACTCAACATCATTGCGATAAATTTTGGTAAATGACGACCAAGGCACTATAGCATCATACACAGCTAAAAGTTTAGGTTGACCATTTTTATAGAAGTCTGAAGGTTGAGTATCCTTTATCATGAACATATCATCATTGAAGTAAATGAAATGTTCAGATAAACCTTCAATACGATGAATATTTAACTCGATTGCTGACGAATTAAAACTAGGTAGGTACTCTTCAGGCATAAATTCCTTATGAGTAATCCATCTGAGTTTTGGATGCTCCAAGTTCAACCAGTCAGGTTTTTGTCCGTTAGTGATTAAATAAACATTATTTACCCAAGGAGCATGTTTTTCAATCATTCGAAACCAATAATTAAAAATACCATAGTCACGATAACGTTGCTCTCCATCAATTTCTTGGTTCAAATCTGAAACTCGACCGGAAACAGCTTGTTTCTCACGGATAAACTCCGGGTTACTGCCATCTACCCAGAGGACAACGATATCAATTTTTTCTTCTGTCATTTACTAAATTCTTTCTCTACGACTTCCAAAGCACGCTCAATAACCACGTGCATGTCGTAGTATTTATAGTCTGCTAGTCGCCCACAGAAGATGACCTTGTCATTTTTGGCTGCTTCTTCTTGGTACTTGGCAAACATGGCGTTGTTCTTTTCATCGTTGATTGGGTAGTATGGTTCATCTCCACGTTTCCAATCTGCTGGGTATTCACGTGTGATAACTGTCTTAGGTTGTGTACCATATTCGAAGTGCTTATGCTCAATGATCCGAGTATAAGGAATCTCACGCTCTGTATAGTTAACTACGGCGTTACCTTGATGATTTTCCTCATCCAAAACTTCATGTTCAAAACGCAGGCTACGGTATTCTAACTCTCCGTGCTTGTAGTCAAAGTATTGGTCAATCATCCCTGTAAAGACAACTTTATCAGCTGAAGCTTCCAGCTCTTCACGATTAGCAAAAAAGTCAACGCCAAGTTCTACTTCTACATCGCCCAACATATTTTCAATGATGACGTTGTAACCACCAATTGGAATCCCTTGATAACGGTCGTTAAAGTAGTTGTTATCAAAGGTCAAACGAACTGGAAGGCGTTTGATGATAAATGGTGGAAGGTCTGTGGCAGAACGGCCCCACTGCTTTTCTGTATATCCCTTGATCAACTTTTCATAGATATCTGGGCCAATCAACTTAATCGCTTGTTCTTCCAAGTTTTTCGGTTCAACATCTTTCATGTCAGCCGTTTGCTCAGCAATTTTGTCCTTAACCTCTTGAGGAGTCTTAGTGCCCCACATGGCGTAAAAGGTATTCATGTTAAATGGAAGATTGTAAAGACTGCCCTTGTAGTTGGCTACTGGTGAGTTGATATAGTTGTTAAATTCAGCAAACTGGTTCACATAGTCCCAGACTTTTTTGTTTGACGTATGGAAAATGTGGGCACCGTACTTGTGGACGTTAATACCTTCAACATTCTCACAATAGATATTACCACCGATGTGACTTCGTTTATCAATTACTTTTACTTTTTTCCCGCGTTTAGTAGCTTCGTGTGCGAAGATTGCCCCAGACAAACCTGCACCAACGATAAGATAATCGTACATAGTTTACTCCATTATTTTTTTATTAGTTGTTTTAATTCTTTCACATCCATCACTTTCAGAGATAGGATTGCAAAAAGGTAAACGATTCCACCAAGTACTGCAAATATTGCGACATTTATAGTTGGTGTAAAATGTATAACTGTTTTTGAAACTAGCAAGAGACCATACATGATGGCTGATGCTAGAATAATTTTCAACATTGTTCCAATAATTGGAACATCTTTTAAGTATTTTCGAGTAAAGAACAATTGAATTGCCCATACAAGCGCCTCTGTTAAAACAGAGACAATAGCTGCTCCTATATACCCAAGTTTAGGAAGGAATAGCAAGTTCAAACCTACACTGATTATTGCGGGAGCTGTTGTTGAAATCATGAATTCTTTATTTCGGTTATGAGGTATCAGTATCTGAATTCCCATAATATTAGTCCAACCGATAAAGAACATCCGGAAAATCATGATGGCAATTGCATAACGTGCATCTTGAAAATCCTGTCCCAGAAAAAATCGAACAAAATCATCATTGACGATTAAAATTCCTGCCATCATTGGGAAAATGACCAAATTATAAATTAAGAAGGACATTTCATGCATCTTGTTAACAGCCTTGTGGTCCCCTGAAGACAAGAGGCTTGATACACGGGGCAACATCACACTTCCTAAAGACGTAACCAAGGTTAGAAGGATATTTACTAATTTTAGAGCTTGGTCATAAATTCCTACATCTTTTGTAGAAGCCAAAGCTCCAAGCATGGTTCGATCTAAGGTAACATACAAAGAAATCGCAACTTGAGGTAGGAACAATAAAATAATCGGTTTAAAATGGCGTTTTGCATATTCTAAATCAACATGGGGTCTGCCAATAAATTCTCGAGCAGGTAACCACATGCTGAGTTGCCCCAATAGTTCAAATATGGTTAGCAAAAAGACATAGAGATAAAGATCATTTGCCGATTTGACAAACAGGAAGATGGAGAGGACGCCAAGGAGTTTGACCGTAATATTTCGAACAGTAATCTTTCGAAAATCCTCCAACCCTTGAAAGAGCCAGGAAATGTCTAATCCCTTCGAAACCAGACTTAAACCTAAAATATAGGCGACGGGATTTTGCATAAAAGGAAGCAAGAAACAAAGAATGGCGTACAAGAATAGAGAAAAAGCTGTAGCACCTATTTGCAGAGAATAAATCCCCCAAAAATTTTCCCCAATTTCCTCTCGATGTCCTGAGATTACTTTAGTCCCATAATTAGCAACTCCTAAGGTCGCTAAAAGAATAAAATAAGTAACGATGGAGTTAAAGTAACCATAGGTCCCTAGATCGTCCGATGAAAAGATTCGCGTCACATAGGGGGTCGTAATGATTGGGAGTATAATCACCAACAATTGATAAGAGAGATTGTAGGCGTAGTTTTTAAGTACTTTCATGATAATTCTATTCTATTTTTTGTTTCGTATTGAACTGGAAGAAGGCTAGCAAAAAGTGTAAATATAAAAATATTATAACCAGGTCTTATCCAAAAAGCTTCAATCATACAATTAATTGTAATAAGAGATAATAAAGCCAAAAATAAAAACTTACCCTGTTTATAAATTTTTATTGATGCAAGCACATAAATAAATACAAGCAATACGACAGGAACAACCCCATAGTAGAATAACATTTGAATATAAGAAGAGTCTACATAATTGTAACTATAAACTGATTCTGTGGTACCACCATATCCAATAAACTTAACCCCTGTTGCTCCAAATAAATGTAAGCCATAGGTATTTATTGCATTTTTTCCTAAAAACAACCTCATACTGAATAAGTTGTTTAAACTCACAAATAGTGAAGAAGACCATGTGAAGAAATATGATAGGTAAAACATTAACAAAGAAAAAATAGCCGCAAAATAAGGTAGAATTCGATAAATTATAAATTTCCTTTCTTTAGTAAGATACATTACAATAAAAATAATTGTCGCTACAAGTATGGAAAGTGCATTCAACCTAGCGTCACAAAACTTGATAATGAAAAATGCCAAACTTATACCTACTAACGTTCTCAATACAATAAATTTTTCACGAAGTAAATATCCCCAAGCAATAAATAAATAAAAGCAGTGGGACGCAAAATCAGTTGGATAAATGAAACCAAAGGAGTTTCTAATTACTAATCCAGACGAGCGGATCTGGGCAAACTGTAAATTGGGAATAACACCTAGATTTGAGAATAAGAAAATGACTAATACTATCGTCCCTGATACAATAACATATGTTCTTAAGATAACGTCTATTTCTGCATTATATAATAATAAAATTAATAATGAATAAAGCAGAAAATTAGTCCCACCCGTGTGCATGAATACAATTAAGCTAGTTAATAATAACAAAATCGCTGTTAAGATATAAAAGAAAGTAAATTTTTTTATATATATAAATCTAAAACATAATAATAATGAAAAACAGATTAATAAAACAACCGGAAGGTTTGGTATCGTTCTGTTTAACATTGTTGTCATAAGTGTATCGTACCCAACAATTAGGGACAATACTAGAATAACCAACAGGTTCTCAAACTTAATTTTTAACATAATACCTTTTTACTCTTAATAAAATAACCACATCTATTTAAAAGCAATCTTACGTAAGATTGGATTCATTTTTAGTTTTTCGACAAATATAACGGTACGAAATTTTTTTGATGTAAGAAGATCAATACACAATTTCCGTAGGGATGAGGAGATATCTTTCCGTCTTAATAACATCTTGTAAGACCCAATTATTTGATTCCTATTTCCAAAAAAAATACTTTCAAATGCTTGATTATCAACTAAAGATTGTAATAATTCTATTTTTTCTTGTACTCTCAAACTTAAATTTGAAATTTGAAAAGCTGCACTGGCAACAATTTTAGTCTTAATTTCCTGAATTAGTGTATCATCTTCAATTTTAAATTGTTCTAGTAATTTTTGTAGAGCTTGGAGTTCATCTAATTGAATCTCGATTCTCCTAGGATTGAACTCGGTTAAGGCAGAGCCACTTCTACCAGCAATATAATTATAAAGAGTCGAATCAATAAAAAGGATGTTATCTAAATGTTGATAAACTTGGAAATTAAATAGAGTATCTTCTCCTATTGGTCTACTAGGAAACTTAATATTATTTTTTAGAATGAATTCTTTGTTATAAATTCTCGACCAAACATTATACATCATATCAGTTTTGAACAGATCTATAAAGTCATTCCTAAATTCTTCCTTTTTAAGAAGTCCTAGGTGCTGATAAGAATGAGTACGACAAGACAAAATAGTGTTATTGTTTTCTTTAATTTCATTGTAACCAAAACAAAGAACATCCCATTTACCATTAAGATTAGGGCATATTTGTTCAAAGAAATCATCTGATAAGAAATCATCTGGGTCCATAAAGTATAAATAATTTCCCCTCGATAAAGAAATACCTAAATTCCTAGCTTCTGCCACTCCGTTATTTTCAATGTGACTAACAAAAACATTCGGAAAATGACTTTGATACTCATCACAAATTGCACCACTTTTATCACTTGAACCATCATCAATTAGCAGAATTTCATATGTGATGGATGACAGTTGCAAAAGAATTGAATCTAGGGCTCTTTTTAAATAACCTTCAACATTAAATACTGGAACAATAATGCTCAAATCTATATTATCCATTAACTCTTCATCCTTAATTTATGACGAATAAACTCTAGTGTCCATTTTTCTTTTTTAAATTTCTTTAATATTGTTGATTTTACATATTCCCAATAGAATTTATTTCTTGTTACTTCTAAAAGTTCTTCCTTAGAAATTTTCTCTCCAATAACTAATTGATTTGGTATAACATAAAATGAATCGACTAATTTAAACTCAGGACATTTAATCATCCTCTTTTGGAAATGTGCATACAGAGGACGCTTAACCACTATATCACCATCAATTAAATTTATTGATTCCAAACCATTTTCCTCTGACCAAAAATAATAACGTCTAGGTTCATTTTCACCATATTCTCGAAATGAGAAATGACTAATATCGATATCATCAAAAAATTTATCTTGCAGTTGTTTGAAATTAGTTTTTTCAAAAATCTTTTGGATACCGTCTGCCTCATCAAAAATAAAAGTTTGCTCATTAGTGAAGACATTTTGATAATCCAATCGATAGTTTGAACCTTGGCCAGACATAAATATATAGTTAACCTCTTGTGAATTTTTAAATATTTGTAGGTGCCCAAAAAGACCATATCGAGCATAATCATTCTCAAAAAAGCTATGCTTTCCCAGAAATTGATAAATATCACCAAGTAAGACATCTGTATCACAAAATCCCCAGTAATCATACTCTTTTAATTCTTCTTCAAAAATGAGCCCGTAAGCAACCCTATAGTCACATAATTTGTAAGGTGTTTTGAGAGAAATTTTAAAATCAAATTTAGACTGGATTTTTTCTCTTAAATCATCAAAAGAAAGAGTTACAAATTCTATATTTTTAGCATTTAAAATTTCGAATTGGTCAACCTTTTGATCCGTATAAATTAAGAAATCAATTTTTTGATTACGTTTAGCGGTCAACAAAAAATAAGGGAAAAATTTTGGAAGTCTTCCAAAATATGGAATAATAAGTCTTATTCTTTTCATTTAGTTAGATCCTCTCCACCCTTATTCAACCAAGTTACAGCATTAAAATAGCGGTGGTACGTTTTTAAATCGACGCCAACGTATCCTTGCTTCTCAGCTGATTTAAAATGAACTAAGGAAGGTAAGTCACTATAATTCTTCGAAGAGAAAATCACCTTACTCTTGTATGGAAGTCCTTCAAATTCTTTCATCAACTCATAAGTACAAGCATCGTTATCATTGAATTTGAAATATAGATTATCCCAGTGAATGCGTGCCAAACGACGATGCCATTTCTGGCTTGCTTCTTCTTCATCTGCATAATGCAAGAAATGAAGTTCAATATCATCAAGAAGGGCAAGTGGATAGGCATTATCAAAGTCCTCGATATATTTTGATTCCTTAACAAATTTTAAGGGGATATCTCCACTCAAATAATATTTTAAATTCTTGAGCATTTTGATGTAATCAGGTGAAAAGACAAACAGCCCAACAAACGGTGTCTGATAAGGCAAGCCCAACTCCTGATAAACCTTTCCAGCCCAGCAATTATCACAAATAATTGTGAAATTCTTATTCTTGAGTCGTCGTCTTGGGATAAAATTAATAATTGGATAAACGATTGGTTTTAGTTTATTCTTTAGTGTTTCACTGTTCATATTAGTACTTCTTATATAACTCCGAGAAATTCCGAATATAACTTTGTAATGAAAAGAGTTCTTTTTGACGTTTGACAGAGGCCGTGCCAAATTTTTCTCGCTTCTCGGTGTTATCAGCCAATTCTTGAATCGCTTTCGACAATTCTGCAGGCTGGTTTGGAGTAGCGAGAAGGCCATTTTCACCTTCCTGCACCATTTCACAAACACCACCATGACGGTAGCCAACTACGGGTTTGCCACAAGCCATGGCTTCTAGGACGACTGTTGGCAGTGGGTCTGGGTTGGTACTCGGCAAGACAAAGATGTCAAACATATTATAGAGTTCTGTCGTCTGGCTATAATAGTCGATTCGCTTAATCTGTCCAGCTACTAGTGAGTCTGAAATAGCTTTTTCCAACTCATCCACTCGCCACTCTTCCCCCTCAAAAGCACTACCTGCTAGAAAGGCTACTGCTTTTGGATTGGCTTGTAAAATTGGCGTCACAGCTTCTAAAAAGTCGCCTTGACCTTTCCAGGCATTCACTCGACCAACCATACCGATCACCAAGACATCCTGAGCAACTCCAAACTGCTCACGGACCGCGCCAGCATCTATCTCATGATAGACAGCATTATCAACACCATTATAGATGACTTGAACTTGTTCATTTTTTACAAAGCGAGACTGCTTGACGTGGTTAGCCACAGCATTTGAAACTGTCACAATTGTATCCGCATAGCGCCCCATTAAAAAGTTGATGAAATCAGAAATTGCTTTTGGTTTGACAATAATCTCATGGACATGCCAAATCAAAGGAAGTTTCAACTTCCGTTTGAGATAAATTCCCTCAAGCACAGCAGTCGTGTTGTTGTGAATAAGGCTAATGCCATTCTCCTTAGCATACTGAGCAATTTGTTTGGAGTAACGGTTATAGGAGCCAAAATACTCAAGGATTCCCTTAGGATTAAAATACTTCCGTCGCAAGATTGGATAGTCGATGACTTTCACTTTGGCACCGACATTTTCTAAAGCAGCCACTAAAACACCATCATTTGGTAAAATAACATGCGCTTCAAAGGCATCTTTATCCAAGCCCTTAATGAGCTCCAACAAAACCTTGTCAGCGCCATACATTTCAGCACCCGCATGGAGATATAAAATTTTCTGCATTTCTATCCTTTAAATACTTTTTCGTAGTCTGTGACAATTTTTTCCCATGTGAAAGCTTGGGCAATACGTTGACTAGATTTTTGATTAAGAGCTTCGATTGCTTGAGTGTCTAATTGTTCAGCCTGATCAATGACTGATGCCAGTTGGTCTTTTTCCCAATAAAGAGCACCATCTTCACCGACTTCACGGTTAAAACCGACATCCAGCAAGAGATTGAGCTTAGTAGACTCAAGAGCCTCAAGAAGGGACGGATTCGTACCACCTACTTCATGACCGTGGAAGTAAGCAAAGGCATTCTCACGGATGTATTTGAGCAATTCTTGATCGTAGACAGTTCCAACAAACTTCACACGAGGGTCCTTGTCAAAACCAGTATCTTTACGCAACTGTTCATAAAACTTGTTGTGCTCTACATTGGTGATCAGGACAAAATCTTTTTTGGAGTTTGACTGCATAAATCCACGAATCATGGCCTCATAGTTATTTTCGGGTACAAAACGTCCCACGACAAGATAGTAATCTCCTTCGGAGACTTGCTTGTCCGCATACCAGGTCCGTACCTTCTCGTCTTCTTTATTCAAGCTAGACTTGCTGGTATCTGTTCCATAGGCGATATAGGTCGTTTGCGGCTGATACTTAGCGTAATCCTTCTGAATATAAGTCTCGATATTCTTGCTATCGCAGATCAACAGATCAGCATGTTTAACCATCAGTTGCTCAGAAAACTTCCAGTATTTACGAACTGGAAGACTCCACTTCGCACGAAGCCATTCATGCCCATCCGGATTAACCATGAGAGTGCCGCCGATAGTTTTGATTTCCTTTTTTATTCCTGAGATAAAAGGACCAATCCGACAAGCCAATACATAAAAAATAGGAGATTGATCCTTGTTTTCTTTGGCTATTTTAATGGCTTTATTGAGAGCCACGATATCATATGCAATGGCACGCGCGGGTCCAATATTGGGCACATCAATGTTAAAACAAATTGCCCCATTGTACTCAAACTCGTCATCCGTAATTCCAGACTTAGCTGAATTTTCCCGCATACAAGCCACATAGTATTGAATGCTAGTATCCTTCTGATTTTTTGTTAATTTTTCGACAAAAGTTTCAAATCCACCATATTTGGCAGGAATCCCTTTTGAACCAATGATATACACTGACTGCTTCATTTTGCTCCTATTTGTATAGAGCAAAAGAAATCATTTTGCTCCATCTCTCATCAATACTACTTTAATTGTTTTTAATAAAATTTCGAAATCTTTCCAGATTGTCCAACCATCAATATAAGCCACATCTAGTTTAACAACATCGTCAAAGTTAGTAATCTCACTACGACCACTAATTTGCCATAGTCCAGTGATTCCCGGTTTAAAGCTCAAACGACGTTTTTGTTCTGGTGTGTATTTTTCGTATTCATCAACGGTTGGAGGACGAGTTCCTACCAAACTCATATCTCCAATTAAAACATTCCAAAATTGTGGCAACTCATCAATACTTGTCTTACGAATAAAACGACCAATTTCTGTCACCCGTGGATCATTGTCCATTTTAAACATACCACCTTGCATGGTGTTTTGATTCATCAATTGTTGTTTTATTTCTTCTGCATCTATTCTCATAGACCTAAATTTATAAAAGGTGAAATGACGGCCATTTTTACCAATGCGAGTTTGAGAAAAAATCGCTGGGCCTCCATCTTTTCGAATTATAGGAACAAGTACTATACTTACTAGTCCGAAAATAATAAGTCCTACAATTGCCCCACAAATATCAAGAATGCGTTTCCCAATCACATGACTTGGTTTGTAGATTTTTGTTGAAAAAGTTACTACATTCAAACCAGCCATCTCGTGAATTCGTTTATTTCTGCCTAAATTTTTATCAAAAGCATTTAGATTTACCGTTACATCAATTCCCATCGTTTCAAACTGAGAAATAATACCACCGATGTCATAATCCTCACTAGGTAGATTCACAAAAACTTCATCTACCACCTCATGAGTCGCATAATGAATGAGTTGTTCTCGTGGGACGACAGTAACTTTATCGTGTTTAAAACTTGGATCATCTAAAACGATTACTGCAACAAGTTTCCCAGAAAAATCATTTGCGTTTAAGAGGCGATCAATCACCTTTTCAATCCGTGTTGTAGCTGTTATCAGCAGAATTTTACGGCTCCCTTTTAAATTATGGTTAAATTGTACCCAATATTTTTTGATAACAAAACTGAGGATATAATTAAACACCCCATATAGAGAAAGGAAATAAATCATTCCTCTTCTTGAAATAACAAATTGATCTTTTAAAAAGAAACTAGAAAAACTAATTAGCAGGGCAAAGAAAATATTGTACTTAACAATTTCAATCAATTCTGCTGATTGACTACGTTTGAAAAAATCTTCGCCATAACCGCTGAGGAAAAAAGCTGCAAAATGAAGAAAATACAGGACAAAAACAGTTTTTGCTACAATTTCTGTTTCTGATACAGAAATTAATATATAAGCTAATACGCTCACAAGTATACTCTGCAAAAACGCAAGAGTTACGTTATAGAAACCCCTTCCTTCCATATTTTACTCCCTAACTTATTTTTTTCCATAAGCACCATAAGAACCATAGGAACCATAGGAGCCATATTTTTCAAGATGAATATTGAACTTATTCAGAATAACACCTAGGAATGGTGTTCCTGTTTGTTCTAATTGAGTTTTAGCCTTTTGAACTTCTCTACGTTTTGTTACTGAAGCTTCTGTCACTAAAATAGAAGCATCACATTTTTGCGCAATGATTGCAGCATCAATAACGACTCCGATAGGAGCAGTATCTACGATAATATAATCAAAATACTTGCGTAACGTGTCTATCATTGTTTCGAATTTATCACTTTGAAGAAGAGCCGTTGGATTAGGAGAAATGGCTCCAGATTGGATTACAAACAAATTTTCCACATTTGTTTCACACAACCCCTGAGATAAGTCCTTTGTCCCCGACAAGTAGTCAGTTAATCCGGTAATTTTTTCCCTTGACATAAAATCTCCGGACATAACAGAATTTCGAATATCTGCATCAACAAGGAGTGTTTTATAGCCAGCACGCGCAAAAGCCCATGCAATATTGATTGAAGTTGTAGACTTCCCCTCTCCAGGTCTAACTGAAGAAATTGCAATCACTTTTAACTTATCTCCACTTAATTGGATATTCGTACGCAAAGCATTATAATATTCCTCTGCTTTTTTGACAAACGCTTGGCGTTTTACTGATAATTCTAACTTTGCCATGTTTACTCCTCTATTTTAATTTCTCTAAATTCGGAATCACACCCAAAAGCGAGATATGCATCACTTCTTCAACATCTTCCGGACGTTTTACTCGGTCATCTAAAACTTCGACGGATATTGCTAAAAGAATGACAATACCCGCTCCAACTCCAACACCCAAGATGGTGTTGCGACGAATGTTTGGAGAAGAAGGTGATAGAGCAGGGCGTGCTTCTTCCAATGTAGTTACATCAGATACTTTCGTTACAGAAATAATTTTTTGAGCAGCCACTTCTCTAAGACCATTCGCTATACGACTAGCTTCTTCAGGGTTCCCATCTTTTACTGAAATGGACACGATACGAGTATCTGCAGGAACTGTCACCTGAATTTTTTTGGCAAGAGCTTTTGCATCAAACTTTAAATTCTGCTCTGTTACTACTTTTTCCAAAACGTCTTGGGATAGAATAATTTCTCGGTAGTCTTTTACAAGGTAAGAACCAGCCTGCAAATCTTGATTAGATAACCCTGGCTTATCTCCTTGGTTGCGATTGACCACATAAATTCTTGTCGTACTTGTAAACTGAGGTTTAACTATGAATGAGCTAAATCCAAAAGCAAGCACCCCTGTAGCGATTGCAACCAACGCTATCATCAATTTACGTTTCCATAAAACTTTTAACACCTGCACTACATCGATTTCGATTTTATCTTGTTCTTTCATCATTTCTCCTAAATCATTTTATCTTCTATAATTTTCGAAGGATTTGTCTCAAAAAGCTCCTGAGCTTTTTCTTTCCCATAATTTTTGCTTATCAAATCATAAGCTTCTTTCATATATGGTCGTCTATCCTCTAAGTTGTGCATATCACTCGCTACGACATGAACTAAATCTCTATCTAAAAAGTAACGAGCACGTTTCTTCATAAACTTATAGGTATCCCCAAACAGTTTTGGCTTTAATATGCTAGAACTGTTGATTTGTGTAAAGCAACCCATATTGATAAGCTCTCTCACTTTTTTTTCATCATTTTCTAAAGCATGATAGCGTTCAATATGAGCTATTACAGGAGTGATGCCTAACATGAGAACTTTTGATAGAGCACTGTGGATTTCACGATAAGGCGTACTCATACTGAATTCAATCAAGGCATATCGTGTATCGTTTAATTTTGGGATGATATGATTTTCTAATTTATCTAAAATATCACTGGTAAAATAAATTTCAGCACCATATAAGATTGTTAGGTCAGGAGCTATTTCTTTAGACAATTCCTGAACAATTTTAAAATTAGTAGCGATTTTATCTTCCGGTGTCTCAAACATTCCCTTGCGTCGATGAGAGGTTGAAACGATAGTCCGAGTCCCCTGAGCATAAGCTTCTTTTAGTAACGCTCGACTATCTTCTATACTTTTAGGTCCATCATCGACATCAAAAACTATGTGTGAATGGATGTCAATCATCTTATTTTCCTTCCAAGGTGTTTCTTATGGCTGTTTTAACTGCTTCTAGACTTGTTGGATCAATTTCTAGCATATAAAGATTGCTATCTGGCATAGCATAGGACGGAAGTCCCATACGCCCAGTTCCTTTTAGGTCCTGATTCGTAACGGTATACTTCCCTCCGCTTGTCAACTGGGTATTAACAAGACTAACCATTGTTTCTGGTGGCATATTGGTCTGAATTGAATCCTGTAAATTTTGGATGATACTATCAAAATTCTTTAAAGCTTCTGTAGAAGTTAATTTTTGAATCACAGCAGCTATCACTTTTTGTTGGTTACGGCCACGGTCCCCATCTCCATTTGTCAAGGAGTAACGTTCACGAACAAATCCTAAAGCCTGTTCTGAATCTAGATGAACATTCCCTACAGGGAAATGATATTGACCATGTAGAGAGGTGAAATCTTGATCATTATAGACATCAACACCTCCAAGAAGGTCAATCAATTTCAAGAAAGAGGTGAAATTAAGGCGGGCATAGTAATTCAAATCAATATCATAGAGATTTTCCAAAGTATGGATAGAAGCATCTACACCGTAAATACCTGCGTGTGTCAACTTATCGTTTTGATTATTTCCTCCATCAGCTATCGGAACATATGCATCTCGAGGGGTGGTCGTTAAGAGAATTTTCTTGGTATCTTGATTAACGGTCATGATCATATTGACATCTGAACGCGATACAGAACTTATTGGACCGTAGGTGTCAATTCCGCTTATATAAACATTAAAACTAGTACCTGTCGTTGTCTTAGGTGCTTCAACTGCCTTTGTTAAATCTTTAGTATAAATCTTTTTTATCTTTTTAGCATAATCCGGATATTCTTGCTCGATGAGATTTTCAAAGACACTATTCAAAACAATGCCCTTAGTCTCACCAGCTAATAAACTCTTGTAGGCTGCTAAATAAGACGAGCTCTGCTCTACAGCCAACTCCTTGCTTTGTGTAGTTTTAATATCATCGAGCAATTTTTGGATATTTTCATTATCTGTTCCTGTTGGAGCTGTTACACTTGAAAGTTGAGAAACATTATTAATCTCACTATCTGCTAGAACCGCAACACTCATAGTGTAACTTGAATAATTAGAGGTTGCATTAAATTGGTTTGCAAGACTAACAAATCGATTAACGGCTATCAATGCTACCGAACTGAATAAGACTGAGAGTAGTAGAATTATCAGAGTGAAAACCTTGGCCTTGCGCTTTACAATTAGCAACAGAGACAAGAAAGCGACAAGCACTAAAACTACTGACAAAATGATATTAAGATAACTAACCGATAAAATCTGATATCTAAAAATCAAAAACAATAAAAAAGAAGCAAGAACAACATAAATAACTAATAAACCTAGGTTCAAATTCTGCTGAATTTGACCAGATTTACTTTTTTTTAATCGCCTATTACTCACGGAACACCTCTATAAAATATTTTAATTTAATTATATCACAAACCATACTCGAAGGCTATATACATCTACTACGGAAGCGCTTACTATTAAATATGTTTTTAAGGATAAGAAATTTATCTCGATTTTTCCCTATTTTCTGTTTATTTGAAACAAAAAACAATTAAAAATAGAGCCTGACAAGCTCTATTTTTAATGAACGTAACTTTCCATTTCTTTTTGACTCTTCTCAACAGAATTTTTACGTTCTTGTTCCCATCTAACTTTCACCTCAGCAACTTGAGAATTTGTAACGACATCTATCTATAATATCATGTACTTGTAGTTGTTTTTAGTCTCTTTGACCCAAATTAGTGAGGAGGCATGTGTAAACAGTATCCATACGTGTCATCGAAACTTTATCACCATTTGACACAATTCAGACGGGAACCATCACCCAACCATGCTATACATTTGATTTTTTTAATTTTGAGTATATTGGTCCAACCTTATATTAGCAATCTTATTTGTAACCTTAAAAAAAAGAAATCCCACTTAAAAGCAGGATTTCTTTACTCATTATAAAAGACTATTTAACGTGATCAGCTAACTCTTTTTGGTATTTGGCATTTGATTCTAATTTTTCTTTTTGCCATTTCTTAAGAGCTTCTTCGTATTCTTTAGTTGTTACGACATCATTTTGCAACTCTAATCCTTTGAACACAAATGGATCTCCCTTAATCCCAACTTGAGAGTATGCTTTTGAGAATGGCACTGTACGACTAACAGTCGGAGAACCACCTGAAGAAGCTACTGGGATAAGAAGTGAACTATCTGAAACCCAAGCCTGTGCTTTGGCATATTTTTCATAGCGTTTGTTGAGGTCGCTTGTTTCTGAAGCGGCATCATCCAAGAGTTTCTTGTACTCATCAAGCCCAACTTTGGCCATGACTTCTGGATCTTTACCTTTTGTAATACCCAAGTGTTTAAGAGCAGAACCCTTCTTAGCATCTAGGATATTGAGATAGGTTGCCGGGTCTTGATAGTCAGGCCCCCAACCAGTTCCATTCAGGTCATAGTCTTTTTGGGAAGGAACTTTGGCTTGAGAAGTGATATTTTCCTTTTCATTATCTGTCATCTGAAGAACATCAATCACCACATTATCAGTTCCTAATGCTGATTCGATAGACTGTTTCAATGAATTCGTTTGTTGGACAGCAATCACATCTGTTTGTTCTACAGGAACATCCAAATGAATTGGGAAGGTTACACCCTTGCTTTGCAATTCTGACTTCGCTTTTTCCAAGGCAGCTTTTGCTTTTGTAGGGTTATAAAGAGTGTCTTTGCCATCCGTCAAGGCTACATCTTTCCACTGATCTCCGTAAGTCACAAGTTGTTCTTGCGCCAGCTCACCGAAGGTTTTTTCTCCGACTTGAACATAGTCATAAGGCACAAGGCTAGTACGGATAATCTTATCCGCACCTTCTTCACCATTCATCTGTGCAGAGTAAGAATGACGATCTAGAGCAAAATTGATGGCTTGACGGAAGTTTTTGTTGAGAAGTGCTTCTTTAGTAGATGTTTTTTGAGTTTCGTCTGTCTTAGCCGTTTTATTGTAAGATTGACGATTGACGTTTACTGTCAAGTAATAGCTTGTTGCTTCTTGTGGGCTATAGACAATTTTATCGCCGTATTCTTTCTTGGTTGAATCAAAGCTTGAGCTAGTTGGGAAGAGACGTGCAGTCGTATATGCTCCTGATGCGAAGCTACGAATCAATGATTCTTGGTCAGATCCATCATAGAATGTCAGTTTGACGTGGTCAATTTTAACATTGTCTTTATCCCAATAATTTGGGTTCTTTTCGTACTCAATTACTGATTTTGAAGTAAAGTTCTTCAAGATGTATGGGCCATTATAGAGAATACCTGATGGCGATACCGTACCGTAATCTTTCCCTTTAGAATTTAAGAAATCTTCATTAACAGGGAGCATAGTCGCTGTTGTTACCTTAGAATTCCAAAAACTTTCTGGCTTGTTCAAGGTGTATTGAACCGTATAGTCATCGACTGCCTTGACACCAACTGTTGAGAAGTCATTCGTTTCACCGCTAACGTACTCCGCCAAACCTTTAATTGAATCTTGAATGAGGGTTAATCCGTCTGACTTACCATCTGCGGCGTGTTTCAAACCAGTCACAAAATCTTGAGCCTTAACTTCAGCATACTCCTCTCCTTCAGAAGTATACCATTTAACCCCTTTACGAAGTTTGTAGGTGTAGGTCAGACCGTCTTGTGAAACAGACCAGTCTTCAGCAAGCGATGGAATTAAGTTCCCATATTTGTCATTTTCTAGGAGTCCATCTACCAAGTTTGCAACAACATCTGATGTTGAACTTTTACTAGTAATGCTATAGTCCAATGTTGTTGGATCGATGGCATAAACATATGAAAATGTTGTCGGAGCATTGGTTTTTTTGTCAGCCTTACCACAAGCTGCCAAAAGAAGTGTTGCACTCAGTGTAATCCCTGCAACTGCGAGCCACTTTTTCGATTTCATAAATAATCTCCTTAAAAGTAATATTTTTACCATTATACCCTATTTTTCAATAATTACAAAGCTTTTTCTGATAATTTTTTAGAAAATTCTAAATTTTATATGTATATCTGGGCTTTTACTTTTACATGAATATTGACAAATCTTTTTTATCTTCTAGCTATTCTGCTATTCCCTATCTTAAATTTTTTTATTATAATAGAAAATAGAGGTAAAAAAATGAATAAACAAGCTTTCAGTTCTGAAAAATATCTAAATTTACAACGCGACCATATTTTGGAGCGTATCAACCAATTTGATGGTAAACTCTACTTGGAGTTTGGGGGCAAGATGTTGGAAGATTTCCACGCCGCCCGTGTACTTCCTGGATATGAGCCGGATAACAAAATCAAACTCTTGCAAGAGTTGAAAGAACAGGTTGAGGTTGTTATTGCCATTAACGCTAGCAATATCGAACACTCCAAGGCTCGTGGTGACTTGGGTATTTCTTACGACCAAGAAGTGTTTCGTTTGATTGATAAATTTAACGAACTTGGTATCTTTGTTGGTTCTGTTGTCATTACTCAATATGCTGGTCAACCTGCAGCTGATGCCTTCCGTAACCAATTAGAAAAAAATGGGATTGACTCGTATCTTCACTATCCAATCAAGGGATATCCGACAGATATGGACCACATCATCTCTCCTCAAGGCATGGGGAAAAATGACTATATCCAAACTAGTCGGAACTTGATTGTTGTCACTGCTCCTGGACCTGGCTCTGGTAAGTTGGCAACTTGTATGTCCAATATGTACCATGATCAACTAAATGGTATCAAGTCTGGTTATGCCAAATTTGAAACCTTCCCAGTCTGGAATCTCCCACTTCATCACCCGGTTAATTTGGCTTATGAGGCAGCTACAGCGGACCTTGATGATGTCAATATGATTGACCCCTTCCACTTGGAAACGTACGAAAAAACGACCGTCAACTACAACCGTGATATCGAGATTTTCCCTGTTCTTAAACGTATGCTTGAACGTATCTTGGGAGAGTCTCCGTATGCTTCGCCTACAGATATGGGTGTTAACATGGTTGGTTTTGCCATCATCGATGACGAGGTTGCAAAAGAAGCCTCCAAACAAGAAATTATCCGTCGCTACTATCAAACCGTACTCGACTTTAAAGCTGAAAAAGTTGCTGAATCTGCTGTCAAGAAAATTGAACTTCTCATGAATGACCTCGGCATCACACCAGCTGACCGTAGGGTTGCTGTTGCTGCACGACAAAAGGCTGAGGAAACAGATGGGCCTGCTCTAGCACTTGAGTTGCCTTCTGGCCAAATCGTAACCGGTAAAAACTCAGAACTCTTTGGTCCAACAGCTGCTACCTTGATCAATGCTATCAAGAAATCAGCGAATATTGATGCCGAAACAAAATTAATTGAACCAGAAGTGGTGAAACCAATCCAAGGTTTGAAAATCAATCACTTGGGTAGTCGCAATCCTCGTCTTCATTCAAATGAGATTCTCATCGCTCTTGCAATTACTGCTATGGAAAATCCTGATGCTGCTCGTGCCATGAAAGAACTCGGAAATCTTAAAGGTAGTGAAGCTCATTCTACGATTATCTTAACGGATGAAGATAAGAACGTCCTCCGTAAACTGGGAATTAACGTAACCTTTGATCCCTACTACCAATACGATCGTTTATATCGTAAGTAGATCAAAGGCTAGTAGGAACTTCTTGTCAAGTATCACCCCTCTTCGATAGACTTCGAATCTCTCTTAAGGGGTGACTTTCTTTTATGCTAGAATTCTGACAATCTCCAATTATCTTCTTTTCTAATTATTCTAACATTACTTCGGGAGTTTATTAAAAATGAGAGAATTACTCAGTCAAAAAGAGCAAAGGCAATTAAAGATTTTAGAATATTTGTTTGAAAATCCTAACTGGATTTATCTGGATGACTTATCTAAAATCATTGGCTACAATGCTCGAATCATCAAGAGTGATATCAAAGAATTACGCGAAGTCTTTCCTGACTTTGATATCAGGCACTCAACTGCAGGAATCATGATGGTGAATGTTCAAAATAATGGCATCGAGCGAATCTACCAATATTTTTTACAGACATCTGATTATTTTCAAATTTTGAAGGCATTTTTCCTTTTGGATAGGCCCTTCACCTATGAACATCTTTCTGAAACTCTGGATATCTCTCTTCCGTCTTTACGCAAAAAGGTCGCGGATATCAATAAGACACTTGATGGAACCTACCGCTTTAAACTGAAGGTAACACCTATCTCTATCATTGGAGACGAAAAAGATATTCGATTTTTCTTCTCCCAATATTTCCACGAAGCATATAATTTTCTGGATTGGCCTTTCACAGAAGTCAAAGAAAAAGACATCGATAACTTCGTTTCCTTCTTTATTAGTCTGGCAAAATTCCCTGCAAAATATCAAAATCTCTACCAAATTAGAACGCAGGCTACGGTCGATTTATACCGAATGAAAAGAGGCTATCTTGTTCGTTTACCAAAACAAAGTTCTTCTTGGTTAAGTCCAATCTACGACCAACTTTCTTATTTCCAACAACAGCTACAAGATTTGGCTCAAGGGCTCAATATTGAAATTACTCCTGAAAATCTCAATCAGATTTTTAGCCCCTTTGCAGAACCTACTATCTTCTTTACGGTTGAAGATTTCCTAGCCGCTCGTCAATCTTACGAACAAGTGGATCGTTCCTACCATGCCGCAAGAGACATCCTAGACAACTTAACTCGAAAATTTGGCGTTCAATTTGCAAACACAGATACCTTAATTTGGAACTTGCACAACACTGCCTTACTTGAGCGAAGAGAAATCAACTCCGAATCCATCATTTCGCAAAATAAGGATTATACACTTGGAAAGATTAAAAGATTCTTCCCAACATTTTATGAAGCAGCTACCTTTGAAATGGTGCGATACAAGAGTATCATGGGACAAAAGGAGAAGACACCTGCTCTTTCTCACCTGATCTACACCCTCTTTACCCATGCTGAGGGCCTTACAGATCAATTATTTGAACATAAAAAGAAAGTCAAAGTCCTAGTCCTAAGCGAATATGATTTTGCTCATCCACAGTTCTTGATATCCCTCTACGAATTTCATACTTCTAACAACATTCAGTATGAAACTTGGAATAAGGAGACTCTAAATATTCAAGAAATTATAGATAGTGACTACGATGCTATCATCACTAATTTCGACATCAAAGGTCTCGAAGACATGCTTGTCATCAATATCAGTCGACTATCTATCCTGCAGGTTGTCAACGAACTCAATAAGATTTCTATGCAAGATTTATAATAAAAA
>NZ_GL732463.1:1240943-1573942 GCF_000187585.1 Streptococcus peroris ATCC 700780 | reverse complement strand
TTTTTATTATTCTACCGTCACTGATTTAGCAAGGTTACGTGGTTTGTCCACATCAAGTCCACGGTGGAGGGTTGCAAAGTAAGCAACCAATTGTGTTGGCACGACCATCGAGATTGGTGAGAGGTAAGGGTGTACAGTTGTAAGGACGATGTCGTCTGTATCTTTTGCGACACTTTCCTCTGCGATGGTGAGGACCTTGGCACCACGAGCTGCCACTTCTTGGATATTTCCGCGAGTATGGTTGGCAAGAACTGGGTCAGACAAGAGAGCCAAGACAGGTGTTCCTTCTTCAATCAAGGCAATAGTTCCGTGTTTGAGTTCTCCAGCCGCAAATCCTTCACATTGGATATATGAGATTTCTTTGAGCTTAAGACTGGCTTCCATGGCTACATAGTAATCTTGACCACGTCCGATGTAAAAGGCGTTACGTGTTGTTTCCAGCAATTCTTTAACCTTGGCATCAATCGTTTCTTTCTCAGAAAGAGTTGATTCGATAGACTGAGCCACGATAGACAACTCGTGAACCAGGTCAAAGGCTTTGGCTTTTTCGTTACCATTTGCTTCGCCGACTGCTTTTGCAAGGAAGGCAAGGGCTGTGATTTGCGCCGTATAAGCCTTGGTTGATGCTACAGCAATTTCAGGACCTGCGTGAAGAAGCATGGTATGATCAGCTTCACGTGAAAGAGTTGATCCTGGCACGTTTGTCACTGTTAAACTTGGAATTCCCATTTCATTGGCCTTGACCAAAACTTGGCGGCTATCAGCTGTTTCACCAGATTGGCTGATAAAGATGAAAAGTGGTTTCTTGCTGAGAAGTGGCATACCATATCCCCACTCAGATGAAATACCAAGTTCAACTGGTGTATCTGTCAATTCTTCCAACATCTTCTTAGAAGCAAATCCTGCATGGTAAGAAGTTCCAGCAGCAAGAATGTAGATACGATCTGCATCTTGAACAGCCTTGATGATAGCTGGATCTACCACAACTTGACCTGCTTCATCTGTGTAAGCTTGAATCAACTTACGCATCACCGTTGGTTGCTCATCGATTTCCTTGAGCATGTAGTAAGGATATGTTCCCTTACCGATATCTGACAAGTCAAGTTCAGCAGTGTAGCTGGTACGCTCACGACTGTTGCCATCATAGTCCTGAACTTCGACACTATCAGCCTTGACGATTACCAACTCTTGGTCGTGGATTTCCATGTATTGGTTAGTTTCACGAATCATAGCCATGGCATCTGAGCAGACCATGTTGTAACCATCCCCAAGACCAACCAAAAGTGGTGATTTGTTCTTAGCTACATAGATGACATCTGGATTTTCAGAGTCAATCAAGGCAAAGGCATAAGAACCGCGAATGATGTGAAGAGCTTTTTTGAAGGCTTCAAGTACTGACAAGCCATCTTCTTCCGCAAATTTTCCAATCAAATGAACGGCAATTTCTGTATCTGTTTGCCCCTTGAAATGGTGACCTGCAAGGTACTCTTCCTTGATTTCAAGATAGTTTTCAATCACCCCGTTGTGTACCAAGACAAAACGTCCTGTCTCAGAACGGTGTGGGTGAGCATTGTCTTCCGTTGGTTTTCCGTGAGTCGCCCAGCGAGTGTGACCAATCCCTGCTGTTCCTTCAACGCCACTAGCCTTTGCAGAAAGCTCTGCAATACGACCAACAGCCTTCACTAGATGGCTCTCAGCACCACCTAAGACAAAAATTCCCGCTGAATCATAACCACGGTATTCGAGTTTTTCAAGTCCTTGAATCAAAATATCAGTTGCATTTGTGTTTCCAACAACACCAACAATTCCACACATAGTATATACGACACAGACAAGCTGTGCTTTCTCCTTAAAATTGGTATAGTCTAATTCTCGCTTTGCGGAATCAGCAAAAACAGTATATACTTGTTTCTTTCACTTGTCAAGGATAAAAATTGGTATAGTTCAATCACTTTTCAGATATAAAGAAAAACCATTCAAGAAATAGCTCTTGAATGGGTGGATACAACCTTATTATTGTAATATCTACGGTCAGAATCTTTACTGATGATTTCGCCCAAGTCCAAGATAGACATAAGTTCGAGTTCGTGGACAATCCTTTCCCATCTTCACCCTAAAATAAAACCGATGCTCTCTGCCGTCCTTGGCATTTTCCTTGTTCAAGACAAAGTAATCTTTTTGGTTCATAGCCATGGTTCGTAGAATGTCGTCAATCAGAAAAGTCAGGGGCACATTCATGGCAGAGTATTTTTGGAAATCTTCTTCAAAGCGGATGTAATCATCTGAAAAATAATCCATCTGCAATTTATTTTCATATAGCTCTTTTCTAGTCATACACTTCCTCCTGACATAGTTGGATTTCTAGGATGTCATCGATCCTTAACAACCTATAGCCCTCATCAATTTTAACAGAGATTTCTTCGGTAGATAGTTCTCTTACTTCACCGATTATCCTGCTCTTATGATTATTCTCCTTGACCACAAAAGAGCCTTTTAGTCGTCCGACATAGAGCTGGGAAAGCAGTAATAACTTCTCGACCGGATTCAAATCTGTTGATAAATCGACACGATTTTTTTCTGCACTGAGCGAGCTCGTATGTTCTGATAAAAAGAAGCCCATCCACTTCTGCATCCCTGGATCCTGGTAGTCCCTTGCGGATTGGAAGGGCAAATAAGAACGATCAATCATTTCAATCCATCTAATCCTCCAGCAGAGTGCCCTCCGATCAGCTTGCTTCTAGCAATACTTCTCGATGCATCCTCTAAAGCAGTCGCCTTCAAGAGAGAAGTAAAGCCGAATTGTTCTCGAATGGAATCAATGGCAGTCTGGAGCCTTTCTTCTTTTTCTACTTTATCAACATCATCAAAAAGGGAAATCAACGCAAAGGATTCGTCCACAAATCCTGAATAACTAACGGCAACACTTCTGACGGCTCCAGAAGTATATTTGCTATGGAATAATTTCAGTACATAACTAACCAACAGACTGGTATTATTGGTCGGCTCAACTTTCATCTGGGTATGGATGGAGCGTTTTTGTTCCTGCTTTGAAAATCCAAGATGGATAGACACCACTGTCGTCTTCTTCCTGGCCCGTCGAAGCCTGATAGCCACCTGCTCAGCCATCTCTCGAAGAATAATTTCGATATCTCGCTTCTTAACGTAGTCTCTCGGTAAAATTTGCGAATTGCCCAAGCCGTGAGATTTTGGCTTATAAGGCTTGTGAACATTACTCTCGTCAATTCCATTGGCATGAAACCATAATCGAAGGCCAGCTTGGCCAAGTTCCTTCTTCAGGTCATCAGGATTGCTATTGGCTAATTCCTTAATCGAATAGATTCCCAAACTATTCAAGCGCTTCTCCATCCGATGCCCAATCCCCCAAAAGTCGGTCATCTTTGAAATGGACCAGACCTTATTTTCCACATCCTGGTAAGACCAATTGGCTCGCATGGTTGGTGTTCGCTTAGCTTCATTATCCAAGGCCAACTTAGCAAGCAGAGGATTGGCATTAGACATGCCGACCGTCGAGTAAATCCCTGTCTGTCGCCAGATATCTCTCTGGATACGAGCCGAAAGCATATCTAGCTTATCTGTACGAGAAATCTGCTGGTCCGGGACAAAATAATTAAGCGAACTGGTTAAGTCAATAAAGCCTTCATCAATTGAATAAGGATAAATATCATCTGGACTGCCATAGTTTTGAAAGATGCGCTGAATTTCCATATTGACTGCGATATACTTATCCATCCGAGGAGGGACAATGACGGTCACCCGAGCCCAATCTTCGATAAATTTCACATAGTCCGGGTCTGTCCGTAAGCCTTGTTTTTTGGCATTATAGTAGGAAAATTTGCGTGTCTTGATATCAAAGGGCAGGTCATAGGCACGACCGACATTTGCTTTCCCAAAAACCTTTTTAAACATCGGTGAGGAGGCAAGAATAAGCCCAACAGAATTATCCGCTCGACTCATGACACAAAGGGAGGTTTTGAGGGGATGGAGTCCTCTTTCTACACACTCAACACTGGCATAAAAGGACTTCATATCGACAAAGGCAATATCACTTTTGGGCTCTCTGGAATAATCAAAGTAGCCCATAGACTATCCCTCCATGGGTACAAAATTGCCCACGATAATACCCACAATCCGCGGATCTTCTTCGTAAGAAATGTGAATATCTTTATATTTAGGATTGATGGAGACCAAACGCAAGCCATCCTCTTCTCGATAGACCCGTTTGATATAGGTCTGGTTGTTACAAACCACTGCATAGACAGCGCCATCATAATCAAATCCGGTCTCCCGAATCAGAGCCACGGAACCATTTTGATATTTTGGTTCCATGGAATCTCCAGAGACCCATGAAGCAAAATCATGAGCCAGTTCTTCATTAAAGTAAACCGTATCGAAGTTTCGATCATCATAAACCGAAGCCCCAATCCCCGCTGACATGCGTTCATAGACATGATACTCGAAAAGTTTTTCTGGCATAGTCGTCACCTTCTTGGCTTGTTCTTCTTGAGCCAAATTTCGAGCATAGACTACCACCTTTTCTTTCCCTTGGTTAGAAAGACTGTTATAAAGACAGACGATTTCGATTTGGGTAAAATAGCCTTTTGGTACTTTTAAGATTTTCTCTAGCTGTTTAACTTTTTCTTCGGAAGGCTCCTTGACTCCACGTTCCCAAGCTGAATAAGCCTGAAAACTAATCCCAAGCTGATCTGCAATCTCTTTCTGCGTTAGCTTTAACTCTTTTCTCCGAGCCTTAAGCTTTTCTGGTTGGTACATGACTTACCTCCTAGCGTGATATTTTCATTGAAGGTTGACTATATTTTTAAAATTCAACCATTTTGGTTTAGTTTTATTATATAAAAAAAGTAGACGAATGTCTAGTAGGAATGTTGAGGTATAACGAATATAATTATCTAGTAATACAAAAAAGAACGCCCCAAAAAGTTAGATTTTTTCTGTCTAACTTTTGGGGGGGCAGTTCAATCTAGATGATTTTTTATTTTTCCTATTTTTACCTATGGTTTTATCCACTACAAAAAATTATAGAGCCCACAAACTCTAGTCACACATTTGAACTAGTGTTTTACTTTGCCTTGATTAACAAGGCTACCAAATCTTTCAGAATTACATTTTCTATTTATAGAAAATATTAATCATAAATTATGTTAATTCAATTTAATCACCATATGTTTGCTCCCATTTTTTCATTTCTTCAACGATACTTCTTAGAGCAATACCTTTTTTTGTCATTTTATATTCAATCTGTGGAGGCGATGTCGGTAAAACTTTTCTTGATAAAATACCTTCTTTCTCGAAATCATGTAACCGTTGAGCTAATATTCTCGGATTAATACCTTCTACACTACGCAAAAGACTACCATAATGTAAATTACCATCAATAATTTCAGATAAAATCTCAAGAGTAAATTTACCTTTTAGTAAATTCAAGACCCTTCTTGCTGGACAATTTGTTTTTTTCAAAGGTTGCATCTTGCAAGTCTCCATTCGTTTCCTCCTTTTTTGATAGTTACTATACTTTTTTTCCCTTCTTGTTTTAGAAATAATTACATGATAAGCTAATTATATCACTTGAAAGTGGAAATTACTATGAATATTATAACTAAGTTTGACCGTATCAAAGATATTCTCGGTTGCGCTGGTGGAAGATACTTTGGCACTGGATATACTCAAGTAAAATATTTTCAGAAAGTTAAATATATTGCTTTTGATTGATAAATAAAAATTGGTTTGATGAAACAACGGAGGAAGCTTGATGAAAAAAACAAATACAAAAGCGCCAGCTTATCTACTTTTTATTCTTTCGCTAGGATACATTATGGCGGTCCTAGATACAACCGGAGTGGTTCTTGCTGTTCCTCATATTGAAACAGCTATGAGCGTCTCATTAGAGCAATCCATTTGGATTATTAACGCCTATACACTAGCTTTAGGTTCTTTGCTCTTACTTTCAGGAAATCTAACAACAAAATATGGTGCTAAACGAATTTTATTAATTGGAATGACAATTTTTACACTTGCCTCGTTAGGATGCTCTTTTTCACCAAATATTGAAACATTAATTATACTTAGATTCATTCAAGGTTTCGGTGCTTCTTTGTTTATGCCAAGTTCATTAGCACTTTTATTCATTTCATATCCCGATTCTACTAAAAGAGCACGTATGTTAGGAATTTGGACAGCAATTATTTCTGTTGCAACCGGTACTGGTTCTTTTATTGGTGGACTAATTATTAACTACTTCGGATGGAGGGGTATTTTCTTGGTCAATATTCCATTTGGAATTTTGACAGTAATTTCAATATTACTTCTCGTGAAAAATAATATTGCCAATCTAAAGACCAGGATTGACATCTTTAGTAATATATTTCTGGTTACAACTATCGGAAGTCTAGTTATTTACCTTGTTGAAGGGAATCAATATGGTTATAGTAACTCAAATCTTTTATTGTTTCTTCTCCTATTTATATTATTTGCTATTGGTTTAGTAGTCCACGATAAAAAAAGTAAAGCACCTATTGTTCCCCACCAACTATTAAAAAATGCTAAGTTTATTGTCTCTAATCTATTAGGTTTTGTAGTTAACATTTCACTATATGGCATTGTTTTGGTGCTAGGACTCTATTTTCAAACTTATTTAAACCTTTCCTCAATGGTTTCTGGACTCCTCATTCTACCAGGAATGATTGTCTTAATTATTGGTAATTTATTTTACGCACGTGCTGTAAAACGATTTTCCGTGGGAAGCCTCGCTACTGTCTCAATTATTTTTGCCATTGTAGGAGCAGCAGGAATTTTTGGAATTGGAGTTCTTTTTCATGAAATTCAACTATACATCCTAATTCCTTTATTTTCTTTAATGAGTCTAGGTATCGGAGTGTTAACTCCAGCAACTACAACCATTCTTATGGAAGCTGCTGGTCAAGAATTATCTGGAATTGCTGGTGCAACTCTAAACGCTAACAAACAGATTGGTGGACTTTTTGGTACAACAATTATGGGGATTGTAACTACTAATTTGTCCCATGATTGGAATATAGTCATCGTTGTCGCATTTTTGGTTAACGTGATAATGTATATTGCTACTTGGTTAATTGCCAGCTGTTACCTTTATGGAAAAGAATAAAAAGTAGATGAATGTCTAGTGGGAAAATCTAATTTTAAAACCACACCTGCTTCATCTCCATCAAATGATCATGACTTACAAATAAAGAAGAAAACCATCTCAAATTTAATGAGATGGTTAATCATTTAGTCTACTTTATAAAAAACTTGTTCTGAGTTAGTTGGAACAGATTGACCAGCAATAAGCCTATTTTTACTTGAATCAGAATCAACCCATTTCATAGTAGTTCCCGCAGGATAAACACTCATACCAAATCCTGTATTACCACTTCTAACACTAAAGTTAATACTTCCATCGTTACCTAGACTCACTTTGTCAATATTTCCACTGTTCACTAGCCCATTCTTATCGAATGTGAATTCTTGACCAAGTCCATTTCTCCAAGTTCCAACTAGACTAGAGAAATCTCCACTTTGAATGGCTTGCGCATCTATTTCCTGTGATTTAGGCTGTGCTTGTTCTTCTTGTGTTGAAGGTTTTTCCTCTGTAGTAGTAACACTAGCCTGAGAAGTTGTTAAACTAGTGGTTGTCGTTGTACTAGTCGTTGTCGTACTAGTAGTAGAAGCCTGTTCTGTTGTAGTATTTACTGCTTTTGCATCATGCTTCTTATGATTAAAGAAGAAGAGAGAACCTATCAGTACTATAGCAATGAAGCAACTTAACAGAATCAAAATCCAATTGATACCTTTTCCTATTTTCATTTATAACTCCTTTATATTATTCTTATTTAATTATATCATACTAAACTCATACTAGGAAGAAATTGTATAAGACAATGACTACTGATGTGAAAAGTGGTGTGAATTTTGCTAAAAACCATCCAAAAAACACCCCATGGCGTGAACCATGAAGTGTTTCGAAACGTTGATAGTATCGTATTGATTAACGTTTTGAGGCAATTGACTTATTAGTTTTCAATCACAAAAGACACCTCATAAACACTAAATAGTTAAAACGAATAATAATTTGTCAGAATGTTGATCTTCATTTAGTAGTTTCTATGTATATTTAATTATTCCTTTAGAAATATTTGTAAATATTTTATTACTACACTTCAGAATCTGATTTATGGTTATTAATTTCTTTTTTTACTTCTGCGACTGCTGTCTTAGCTACATTTGTAGCTACATTAGCTGTTGCTTTCCCAACAGCTACTCCTTTTTCAGCTACTTTCAATAAGTCTTTTTTTCTTATATTTAAACCACCCTCTTTGAAAAGTATAATACTTACAAAAATATTTGCCACAGCACAAAAATAATATATGGCTCCTCCATAGCCTAGCCCTCCGGACCTTCCTAATAGTTCACCAGTAATTGACACATGTACAGCAATAGCATAGATATTTAACAATATGATAATTACAAATCTGATTTTACTAAAGATTAATGATTTAATATTAACTAATGATAATATTAGAGTGATCGAAAACGCTCCATACCATGCAATAAACAAAGGCATTACAGATGGTGCTCGTAAATAGCTAACTACTTCCCTACTAATCGGAGCAAGTGAAATAGTTCCATTAGTAACAACCGGTAGTAAAAAAGTAACAAGCCCTAAAATTGTTGTACCAATTAAAATATTTTTATATTTCATAATAATTCCTTCTTCTTATTAATTTTTAAGTCTTCTATTTTTTAATTAATATCAATTCATCATCACTGCTACCATCAGATAGTCTTAAAATATTCCCTTCCTTCTTAAAAGTCATATCTGTGGTTAACTCGCTTTTGACGTCTTTTACTGTGAAAGTTTTTGTAGTTGAATTAATCTTTTCAATTTTTCCCTCATGTTTCTCATCACCCTTTTTCATTATCAAATCTCCTTTGTTACCATGTATTGACATTACAATAGTAAATCCACCTTTTTCACCAGAATAACTTCCATCAAGTTCGCTCTTGTTTAAAAAGTTACCAGAAACCATCGCGAAAATTATTACTATCCCTACTACAATTATCTGATTTAGTCTTGATAAGCATTTAAACCAATTAACAATCTTCATAAAAATTTCTTTTATCTCGTTCATTTTATCCTCTTTTCAATTTCATATTTTTCGTTAAACACTATCTAAAAACTCTATCTAAAGCATTTATAACTCAATCCTTCCTTTTCGCTCTTTTTAGATTAATAGTATAAAAGGTAGTCTATCAATCTTCTAATAAATAGTATCAAAAATATATATTAAAATTTATCTATTATATTCTATAGTTTCATTTTTATAAAAGAAGCCCCTAAATAGAGGCTTTTTTCTACAATTTGAACCTATAGTTTTATTTTCACTAACTTTTAACAAGAATTTAAAGTATAATATTAATTATTAATTTACTAAAAAGCTAGGAGATTAATTTTCTTTATGATTAATATTCATCCATTTGGACAAACATTTAAGCAATTAAGAGAACTACGTGGATTGAGTTTAAAAGAAACTGCCTCTGGTGTTGTTTCTCCTCAATTTCTTGCACGTTTTGAACGTGGAGAAAAAGGTATATCTCTCGAAAACTTTAGTCGTCTATTAATTGTTCTTGGATTAGAATGGAACGATTTTGCAACCATATATGCTAACAACGGAGGGGATTGTTTAGAATTCCCTGCAATTGAGCTCGCAAAACACATTAAAAATGAGGAAGATATTATTAAGTATCTTCCTGAATACGAAAAACTATTTGACAACTACTTAACCGATAATAAGTTACAAGCAGATATACTTTTAAAAACTATAAAACTAAATTATTATCCAACAAAAGACAAATCTGATGAAACTGTTGCTAAAATTCAAAATATCATTAATCATTTAATGTCTTCAGAAACTTTTAACAGTGCGGAACTAGAAATTTACTATCGAATAGTTAATCATTGTCCTATGGAATTAGTTAATCATATGGCAAAACAATTGCTATTTATGTATAAGCAGAGTGCTAACACTGATACTTACATTCGCATATTAAATGGATTAACCTTTACTGCAAAACATTTTTCAGAACAAGGTTATTATAATAAAGCTGACGAAATAATCAATAAAGTCAAAGA
The DNA here is from genome assembly GCF_000187585.1 of Streptococcus peroris ATCC 700780. GTDB lineage: Bacteria > Bacillota > Bacilli > Lactobacillales > Streptococcaceae > Streptococcus > Streptococcus peroris. The sequence continues at coordinate 1,563,756 of NZ_GL732463.1, read as the reverse complement.
ATTACAGACATTTGAACGTGGATATCTATCTACACCTCTTATGTTTTTAGAAGTTGAACATGTCTATAACCAATTCCGTTGGAACAAACCTGAAGCTATTCATCTAGCTAGAAATTTATTAAATTATTTGGAAAGCGCTAAATTCATTGATAACAATTATTATTCTAACTTTATTAAAGCATTTACTTACCATTGTCATAAACTAAATAAAACTGGTACTGAACTTTTTTAGAACCGTGATTCTCGACAATCTTTCTTTCAAAAGTCCCGGATTGGACCATCACTTATTTCATCTAATTTTAATCACTTTCATAACAATAAGGTTAACTTTCATAAAAAACAAACAAAAATCGAACCAAAGGATCAAAAGTTTTCCTTATATAGAATAACTTGTTTTATTTATTAGAAAAGAGAGCTAACTGCTCTCTTTATTTTTATCTATATTTTCGTTTACCCACTATAGCAAGTAATCCAATAATCGCTCTAACAATTATTGAAGCTATTTCTGAAACACTCACTCACAGTGATACGATTACAACTAAGACTTATGTCAACACTTCAAATGTAATTCCAATGGCTGTTGGAGAAATTGCCTTTCGTTAAAAAATAATGGTGTGAATTTTGCTAAAAATCATCAAAAAAACACCCCATGGTCTGAACCATGAAGTGTTTTGAAACGTTGATAGTATCGTATTGATTAACGTTTTGAGAATTGTGATGCTTTACGAACTTTCTTAAGATCTATTGGGGAGTATTTCTTTTTTTATAAAACAAGAAGGCTACTTATACCTAAAACTGTTTTCACCCAAAATAACCTTAAAATATTTGAATTTCGTATCTGAATCTGGAACCGAGAATTCGAAGCTTTGTTTAGTTCCATTTTCCCATCCATATCTTGTGTTAAACCGAAAACCAGAATAAATTTTATCATTTTCATCATAAAAATTAATATTTATATCTATGTAACTGATGTAATGACCTGTAGTATTTTCAAAATTCCCCACGTAGCGTTTCTCTTTTTCTGATCCATCTTCAACCTCTTCAACAACAAAGTTTTTTGCATCAAACGTATCTACTAAAATTCCGTAAACTCTATTAAATTCTTTCACAGCTCTACCAGATCTCAATATACTATCTAGAGTGTTTTTATCTTGAACAGGGATTTCACTTATTGAATTAATATCTAAAAGCAATTCGTATCGTTTATCATCGAGTTTATTCGACTCTTCTACAAAAAGACTATCCACAAATTTATGTTTGATTGTAGTTTCTTTTAAATCCTTAAGGACTTCAATATAGCTATCAGCTAAATTCTTTAACTTAGGATCTTTAAACTTTCGATTTTTATATTTCTTAACTTCAATTAATTCATAATTTACATAGGCTCTATAGTCTTTAATTGATTTTTCTACATTACGCTTTCGTGCAACAACTTCCCAACGTTTATCTAACCCTTTTGCTAACGAAGTTAGAAATTCATTATCATAGGTATTATTGTTGCTTTTACTTGCATTAAATATAAGCAAAAGCATTAGTAGAAGTATTGAAACTACACCTATTAGTTTTTTTCCCACAATCAATCTCTCATTTCTCTCTTTTTTTCTATTATAACACTCCTTTGATTACTGTCAAACTAATAGATGCTTTTGAAAAGTATTGTAAATATAGGCCCTTTTCTATATCAAATGAATTTCATATATTTGAGAAACTCAACAATTATATACGCCTGCATCTTATGTTATTCGTTCTTCTCCTGTTGAATAATGGTGAAGTTACGGAGTAAGGTTGACATTTTTGTGAAAGCCCTTGCAAAACTAAAGTGTTGGACGTATAATATATGTATAACACCACAATCTGTTTCAAGGAGGTCCAACAATGATTAGACAAACTAAAAAACTATTTCTTTGTCTGCTCTCTCTTGTCGTAGTTTTCGTAATTGCCGGATGCGGACAGAACCAAGCTTCAGACAAAAATGCCAATAATGCACAACAAGAACTCAATACTATCACTGGCGAATGGCAATTAACCGATATTCGCAATACCGTGCAAAAGTCGTTTCTCACGATCAATATGCTTCCCTCAACATTCGGGACATTACTCAATCAGTTTGACACACTTGATTTCCGCTTAAAGATAGAAGATGGGAAAGCAGATGCATCGTATCAGTTCGATTTGAATAAATACGCAGAAACTCGTATGAAAATAGACCCTGGTACTCATCCTGACGAAAAAGAATTTAAAAAGTCCCTCTTCAAGGTAATTGGATCGATTTCAAACAAATATAAAGCTTCAACAGTTTCCTTGGATGAATCAACAGGAATCTTCTCCTACGACACGAAAGGAACTGTCGATGAATCGAATAAGACTGTCACGTTTAGCGAAGGGCTGGTTTTAATTTCAACTTTTCCATTCTCAAATTCATTAGCAGAAACATCTTATACCTACTCACTCAAGAACGGACTACTCGTCTTAAGTGTAGATATCAAAGAAAAGGAGGACGTACCCGTTCACTTCGAGCTTCGTTTTAACCGCGTTGGCGCCACAAAGGAAAAGAAAGAACCTGTTTCGCTTGAAGGAAAATGGGAAGCTCTTAACTTCAGAGACACCGCTGAACGCGCTGCTGGGTATACGGATTACCTAGAAAGAAACAATAAACCAACACGTCTCTACTATGTCAAAGGCGCTGAAAATATCGTACCAACCTTAGACATTAAAGGAAATGGTGCTACGTACGAATACACTGTAGATTACAAAGTATTTATCGATCCTTATTTACAAAACTTCTTTAAAGATAATAAACCAGATGATGCGCTGAAAAAAACATACTACAGCTTCAACCTTCATACGTATCAAACGAAATTTGGTAAGTTGAAACATCATCAATTCGACTTTGATATGAACCAATTCATTGTTAAGAGCGTATTAAAGGATATTAAGATTGACGCGACGAACCAAACTATCACATTCCCGGAAACACCAAATATTCTTGGACTTCTCTTGTATGGTGGAGAAAATATTGAAGAGTCCGCAACTTATCAGTACTCAATTGACGGAGATATCTTGACATTGACATTGGAGAAGGTTCCCGCAGAAAAAGACATCAATGCCGATCATTATCCTATTCGCTATGAAATGAAATTTAAAAAAATAAAAGAATAAGCTGAAAAGAAGTTTATTTGATAAATTGCAAGAATAAGTGCGACAAGCATCAGATGCTGCAAAAGAATTATTCGGGAAAGTTACTGGCGATCAAGGCACTGAAACAGAAGGTACTGTAGAAAAAGATTTAGCAAAAGCTAAAGAAGTGTTCGAAAACGTTAAAGAAGGCGTTAAAGGCGCAGTTGAAGGAATTAAAAATACTTTCAACAAATAAGAGCCACTACAACTGTAGCGACTCTTATTTTCTTTATAAAACATATTCTGCTAGTTAACGTTCGAACTAGCGAATATCAATGCCACGTTTCAGTTCAATCTTAATATGACCTGAACGTGTCCATAATTCCACTTCTGCCGTGTAATCAAGGATGCCAGCATTTTCTGTAGACCACATATTCACAGCGCTATACGGCAAGGAATACATCTCGACTTTCGTTCATGTGAGCCCTTGAACGTCTTTGACAATCAAGCGTTTATTGGTGAATACCGCTACGTCTCGTACCGTTTTGAAGGCGCGGTCTGCTACCTCTCCTGTCACAAGAATTTCTTCTTAAATAACATGCGACACTCGTCCCCTGCTTCCTCGAGACAGTTATCAAGCTCCTCACAATATTCCACAAACATCTGGTAGAGCTGTTCCTGAGAGAGTCCTCGTCTGCGAACGACTGACTTGAAATCTGAGAATTCCTAGCGTGTAATATTGATAGAAAACGAAAATCCCTATTGATTCTGTCTATAAACTATTCTTTCTTCACGCTTGTTCTCTATTACTGTTCTCTTTTGCCCATTCTGGGTTACTATAATAGCGCACAAATAATTTAGAATCGCCACCAGCTTCATCAATTTTATCTTTAATTTTAACTTCTGGATGAGTGACTTCTCCTGTTTTTGTAAAATATTCTCCGATTTTACCCGCGCGATTTTGTAGTCCCCACGCCACATCGTTGCCTTGAATGAAAGCTAAGAAACCATGAGAATTCACGAAGTTAAAGAATTCTGCAACAGTGAGGCTCTCTGGCACCTCGAATGTCATCTCATGGTAGTATACATCATCTCCAGCACAAACTGAATCGCGATCGACACTAATTTTCATCTGCCCACTTCCTCTAACGAAATTATTTATAATTCATTATACCATATTCGCACTCAATTCGAGTATATTCTATAAAACAAAAAGCACTCTGCAAATACAGAGTGCTGAGATCTTGTAAGTAATTCCAATAACGTATTAACGTTTACTAAATTGTGAAGCTTTACGAGCTTTCTTAAGACCTGGTTTCTTACGCTCAACTTTACGTGAGTCACGTGTAAGAAGTCCTGCGCGTTTCAATGAATCGCGGAAGTCTGGGTCTACTTGAAGAAGGGCACGAGCGATACCGTGACGGATAGCTCCTGCTTGACCAGCGTAACCACCACCTACAACGTTAACGAAAACGTCGTATGAACCTGCAGTTGAAGTAACTGCGAATGGTTGGTTGATGACAAGACGAAGGTCAGCGTGTGGGATGTACTCTTCAACATCTTTTTTGTTAACAGTGATTTTACCAGTTCCTGGAACAAGGCGAACGCGTGCAACAGCGTTTTTACGACGTCCAGTACCTGCATATTGTGCTTGTGACATACTTTATTGTTCCTTTCCTTAGATAAGTCCTGAAATATCAAGAACTTCTGGTTGTTGTGCAGCGTGAGTGTGTTCAGCTCCAACGAATACTTTCAATTTCATACCTTGAGCGCGGCCAAGAGTATTGTGTGGAAGCATACCTTTAACTGACCTCTCGATCAAACGTACTGCATTTTTAGAACGAAGTTCACCAGCAGAGATTGATTTCAATCCACCTGGGTGGTTTGAGTGAGTGTAGTAGATCTTATCAGATGCTTTTTTACCAGTCAATTTAACTTTTTCAGCATTAATAACGATTACGAAGTCACCTGTATCAGTGTGTGGTGTGAATGTTGGTTTGTTTTTTCCGCGAAGTACGCTAGCAACAACTGCTGAAAGGCGTCCAAGAGGTACATCAGTTGCGTCAACAAGGTACCATTTGCGTTCTACTTGGCCTGGTTTAGCCATGAATGTAGTTTTGTTCATGATTTCTCCTATATGAATGTCGTTTTTGTTTACAGGGCGGATGTTCCGGTCCGCAGGGTATTTGAAAGGTTCCGGGGCCTTACAAATGGGGTAAACAATACCGCCTACTATTGTATCAAAATTCTCAGATAAAAGTCAAGCGGTTGGGAAAATATTTTTTTATTTCTGCCAGATTCCTAGTCTTCTTTCACCCTTCACCTCAAGCATTGTCTGAAAAGCTTTAGAGACTAAGTAAATAGCACATGCCAAGAATAGCGTAACGACTAAATAATTGGTCAAACGGCCGTGGTCTCCAACCAATGGTGGTTTTGTCAAAAATCCATAATCTCCACCCGTCATTAGATTAACCACAAATATCACAGCATCAAGGGAAGATGTGATGATTAGGATTCGTTTGAAATTCAATAAACTGGAATCGTAGTCCTTCAAGAGATAAATCAAGGAATTTCCAAAGAGGGCTAAGTGTCCGAAAATAAAGGACAGGATAGCGATATGGGGGAAGGGGTAGGGATCTGGCACTGGATAAACAAAGGCTGCCAATGTTCCAAAGGTTCCCAATACAGCAAAATACTGCTTGACTCTAGAGACACCCGGGGTCAAAAGCACTACAAACATTGCTAAACGGCAATGATAAAAGGGTAGACTTTCTGTTAATGGCATCTGATTAACCAAATACCAACCGTAGAGAAGGATTAACTGTGTCGCCTGTAAAATCTGGAAAAATCGTTGACAGACTTTTTTCTCACCATAACGGTAGGCAAGAAATACAGTCAATGCTAATAAGGTAAATAGACTTCCATACCAAAGAAGGTCAAATTGGGGTGGCTCCGTCGGCTGCGTGCTAAATAAAGCATCCCAAAAATTCATGTAACTTTCCTCATTTTCATATAAGCCAATCTCTTACTGATTTTTATAGAACCTAGCTTACATTTATTTCTTATAATTTTGTGTAAAAGAAGCTATCCTTCAAGAAAAATCGACTCTTGAAGCATTTTTTCTTATTGAAGACTTTTAGTCTTCTTGCAAACTTTCTACTAGCTTGGCTAGATTCATAGAGTTAGATCCTTTGAGTAAAATCTGGTCATGTGCACCAAGACTTTCCTTGACCTGCTTGGTCATTGCTTCAAACTGATCCTCATCAGCAGTTTTCTTGAAGTAGTAAACATGACCGATTGGGAACATTTGACTAGCTAACTGAGCCAATTCAGCAATGTCTTCACCATAGAAAATGACGGTGTCGAGTACATCTGGTGAAAGGCTTAAAATCATCTGATTATGAAGTTGAACAGACTGGTCTCCCAACTCCTTCATATCAGCCAGAACTGCGAGTTTCTTCCCACCTTCATTGGCCGGAATGGCAGAGAAAGTTTCTAAAATCAGCTTCATAGCAGTTGGATTGGCATTGTAGACATCTGATAAGATATCTGCTCCATTAGTAGCTTTTTTCCACTCCGTACGATTGCGGGTCAATTCTAGATTTTGGAAGGCTTGATGGATTTGCTCCTCAGGCACTCCTTCTTGAAGAGCAACATAAGAAGCAATCATGGCATTGGTCGCATTGTACTTACCGGTTACTGGCAAATCAAGAGCCTGCTCCAAGAAATTGGTCTTGAAGGTCAAACTATCTTTGCGCTCAACCAAGTCTGTAACTTCTAACTCTGCTCCTTGTCCAAAGCGCACAACTTGTTGCTTAGTTGGAAGATACGAATCAACAATGGAATCGCTAGGTGCCAGGAGTAAACCACCCTCAGGCATGCCATCGACAATTTGTAATTTTCCTTTGGCAATTTCAGAACGGTCCTTAAAGAAAGCCAGATGAGCTTCCCCAATCAAGGTCACGATAGCTGTTTTTGGATGAGCTAATTCAGACAAGAGATGAATATCTCCAAGATGATCCTGTCCCATTTCCAAAACTAGCTTTTCGGTATCATCTGGCATATGAAGAACGGTGTAAGGGAGCCCAATTTCATTATTGTAGTTCCCTTGCGTTTTGTATGTTTTGTAGTTTGTAGAAAGCAAATGGGCCAACATATCCTTAGTAGTGGTCTTTCCATTTGAACCTGTGACTGCAAAGACATCGACACCTGTTTTTTGGAGATAATAAGCTGCAAGAGCTTGAAAGGCTGTCAAGACATCATCTACTAAAATGTAAGGATGACTTGCCACTTCCTTCTCTGATAAGGTTAAAGCTGCGCCATTTTCAAAAGCTGTCTCGATAAAGTCGTGACCATCACGCGCCCCTTTTAGCGGAACGAATAGGTCTCCTTCTGCGATTAAACGACTGTCAAATTCCGCCTTGTTTAGGGAATCATCTAAAAAGACCGTCACATCATTTTTAGCACCAACTACACGTGCTACTTCATGAATGGTAAGTTTCATGTTTACTCCTTTAAAAAGGGGCAAGAAGTCTTCCCCGCCCTTAACCTGTCTTTACAATAAATGTGCTTCATGCTTAGCAAAACTTTCCTTAGCAAGTTCTACCAAGCGTTCGATCAATTCCGGATAAGGAATCCCCATATTATCCCAAAGCAGTGGATACATAGACCATTGGGTAAATCCTGGCATGGTGTTAAGCTCGTTTAGGAAGACTTCTCCCTTGTCTGTGTAGAAAAAGTCGCATCGAGATAGGCCTAAGCCACCGATAGCACGGAAGGCAGTTTCAGCATTTTTTCTCATCGTAGCTATCACATCATCACTCAATTTTGCAGGGATATCCATGGTGATTTTATTATCAATATACTTGGCTTCGTAGTCATAAAAGGCTACGTCTTTGACAACTTCCCCAGGTAGGCTACTCTTGACATCGTAGTTTCCTAATAGACCAACCTCGATTTCACGCGCATTGACTCCTTGCTCTACCAAGACACGGCTATCATACTTAAAGGCAAGATCCAAGGCTTGACGAAGCTCTGCTTGGTTTTCGGATTTAGAAATACCAACACTAGAACCCATATTAGATGGTTTGGTAAAGACTGGATAGTTTAATTTTTCTTCAACTTCTGCAATCTTAGAAACCAAGTCATCCCCTTCAACAATAGCTACGTAAGGAACTTGGGCAATACCAGCAGATTCCAAGACACGCTTAGTTGTGATTTTATCCATGGCAAGGCTTGAAGACAAGATGTTACAGCCAACATAAGGCATTTTCAAGACTTCCAAGAAACCTTGAACAGAACCATCTTCTCCCATAGGGCCATGAAGAACTGGAAAAACAACTGCTCCTTCTTCGTAGATAGCACTTGGAGCAATCTTTTGATCCCAGTCAATCGTTTCATTGGTCATGAGACGTTCGTCTTGGCTAGGAGTCTGGTCAAATTCTTGAGTCTTGATAAAATCACCAGACTGACTAATAAAGAAAGTCTTGACTGTGAAATGGTCATAATTGACCGCACGCATGACACTCTCAGCTGACAGCACAGACACTTTACGTTCTGCACTGCGTCCACCGTACAATAGAATAATGGTTTGTTTCATAATTCCTGTCCTATTTTCTAATAGACTATTCGTTCTTTAGTATATCACATTTGTCTCTTTTTTTAAACTTGAATAGCAAAAAACAAGAAAAGAGGCTGGGTTAAAATGAAGTCCAGTCTCTTTTTATTATCTGTTAGTTCATTTCATCTATCCTTAACCATACAGACTAGAGTTCGGTACGGTTTTCAATAGCTCTTAGCAAGGTAACCTCATCTGCATACTCGATATCTGCTCCCACAGCGAGGCCTCGTGCCAGGCGCGTAACCTTGATCCCAGCTGGCTTGAGTAAGCGGGAAAGATACATGGAAGTCGCTTCCCCATCTGCTGTGGCATTGGTGGCTACGATTACCTCTGAAACTTCACTATCCATAAGACGGGTCATGAGGCTCTTGAGATTGATATCATCTGGACTAATGCCATTCATGGGAGAAATGAGACCATGCAGGACATGGTAAAGTCCGTGGTATTCCTGAATATTTTCCATGGCAGCGACATCGCGGCTATCCTCCAGGACCAGAATCGTAGACTGATCACGGCTAGGATCGGTACAGATAGAGCACGGGTCTTCATCTGTTAATCGTCCACAAATAGAGCAATAGGTCAATTCTCGCTTGGCTGCAAGAAGATTTTTTGCAAATTCATTGACGTCGTCATCCGGCATTCCAATAGTATAAAAGGCCAGTCGAGTTGCTGTCTTAATCCCAATACCAGGAAGTTTGGAATAACTGTCAATCAACTTAGCAATAGGTGTTGGATAAAGCATGGCTTCCTTTCTAATTCATTGGATGGTGTTGGTTATATAAATTGATAATGTCGCGAGCAATTGCTGGCCCAACATTTTTGGTTAAATTGGTATTATGAGGAAAGACTACTGCAACTGCAATTTGAGGATTTTCTGTTGGAGCATAGGCCACGGCATTGGTATTATTAGCTTCTTGACCACCAGCTACATAGCTTTCACCTGTACCGGTCTTACCACTGATAGAAACAGTGGCGCCATCTGAAAACGCCCGTCCTGTCGTAAGGGGACTAGTTCCATGCGATACTTGGTAAAATCCTTGGTGCAAGATTGCCATATCTGATTCAGAAATATTGACCTTGTTCATCTCTGTCGGTTGCAGTTGCTGAATCAAGTCACCCAGTCCTCCCTTATCATTATTACCATAAATGCCTTCAACAATACGAGGAGCCACACGAACACCATCATTTGCAATAGTTGCTACATACTGAGCCAACTGCATGGGCGTATAGTTATCAAACTGCCCAAAGGCATTGGTGATGTAATTAGCAAAGCTATACTCTTTGGGAACAAATCCAGTAGATTCATCTGGTAGGTCAATTCCGGTCGCAGCCCCCAAGCCATATTCGCCAAAGGTCGCACGGAGTTTTCCCATGGCAGATTCAAGATTGTTGGTTCCTACTGTCATATTCGGCTGATAAGTTTGCCCCATGATGCCAAGAGCGGTTTGAACCATGTAAGCATTGGATGAATACTCCAAGGCTTCCACAGCTGTAATAGGAAAAGATCCATATGCCAATTTATACCAAGAATAAATTGGAGCTGAACCTTGGAAAACAATAGGCTGATCTGTTAAGGTTTGGTTTCCTGATAAAACACCATTTTCCCAACCTGAGCTGATGGTCGCAGCCTTGACAACCGAACCTGGGACAAAGACATTGGTTACCGTTCCCAAGGAATCAGGAGTCAACTCTCCCGTTTTCAGGTCATGTTTGAGTCCTGACATAGACAAAACAGCACCTGTTTTGGGGTTAAGGGCGACTGCATACACACCCTCAGAATACTTGGCTCCACCATTTCCTAGCTCGGAATTGAAATAACTTTTCAGCAAAGCATCCACGCTATCTTGGAAGGCCAAATCAATGGTCAGCTTGATATTGTTTCCTTTACTACCTTCCTCAATTGTATCCACACTTTCCATGTTGCCATATTTGTCCAGATGGATTTCTTTTACCGAGCGTTTTCCTTGTAAGGTCTCTTCATATTGCTTTTCCAAATAGGAGGTTCCAACACGGTCATTTAGAGAATAGCCCTTTTTAAGATAGGCTTCTGCTTCTTCCGCTGGGAGACCGGCTTTTTCACTGGATACACTCCCTACTATAGAAGAAAGGGAAGTTTCCAAAATCTTTCGATCCCAAGAAGTAGAAATACTAATGCCAGGCATCTCCTTTGAAATAGAGGCAATAACAGCCACCTGAGAATCATTTAGAGGATCTGTCGCAATGGTTCCTGTCGCAAAGTTTCCAACAGCATTTAACTGACTAAAAAGATAGATTTCTTTCTTTTCATCCTCTGTATAGTTTAGTTGACTTGTTGGGACACTATCGACCGCATTGTTATAAAGTTCAGATTCTGAAAATTTATTACCGTCTGAATCATACCGTTTATCTTTTGGAAGAGCCTCGACTGTTTTCTTATAAACTTCAGCATCTGCTAGGTAGTAATCCGCCATTTGTCTGTCTGTCACCTCGGGAGAAGTGACTGTGACATAGTTCAACAATTTAGTAGAAATGTCCTTTAAATCAGCGGCAGTCATCTTGTTACTGCGTGTGAAAGAAACGACTTGCTTAACAGTATTTTGGACTAAAGGTTTTCCTGCTGCATCATAAATTTCTCCACGAGCAGAACCCATGGTCACTCGAGTTTGACTAGCAGAGGCTAGTTTATTTTCGTAGAAATCCTTATGAAGAACTTGCATATAGAGCAAGCGGCCAATAATTGCTAAAAAGAGCAAAATGACGATTGCGAATAATAAATTAAGCCGTATCGGTATCGAATGGCTATTGAATTTTCTCATACACATCAATCTCGTTTCTAATCAAAATCTTACTTTTCATTGTACCATAATTTAGGGAGAAAATTATGGAAAAAGAAAAGACTTTTCCTTTTTGGCACAAAATTTAGTTTCTATGATATAATAGGAGTAAGCGCTATTTTATTTGTCAGTTTTACAAAGGAAATTCTGGCAAATGGCTATAAAAGGAGTCCCATGAATAAGCAAGATATCTCTACGATTATCGACCTTCACTTTGAAGAAATGACCGATTTAGAGCAAGAAATTGCCCGCTATTTTCTGCAGGCAGATACCATAAATGATGATTTATCTTCTCAACAAGTTACTCAAAAACTTCATATTTCTCAGGCGGCGCTCACTCGTTTTGCCAAGAAATGTGGTTTTAAAGGTTACCGAGAGTTCATTTTTAAATACCAACAACAAAAAGACACTCTTACCACTCCTCAACAGGATATGAATCCTTTGACCCAAAGAGTTCTCAGAAGTTATGCAAACCTTCGAGAGATTTCTCAAGAATTGATTGATGAGGAACAATTGGAACGCATAGCTCAGATGATTGACCAATCCGAACGTGTGTATTTTTTTGGAACTGGAAGCTCTGGTTTGGTTGCACGAGAGATGAAGTTACGCTTCATGAGATTAGGCGTAGTCTGTGAAGCTTTAACAGATCCAGACGGTTTTGCCTGGACAACTAGCATCATTGACGAAAAATGTTTAGTCTTTGGGTTTTCCCTCTCAGGTACAACACCATCTATCATTGATAGCCTATTAGATGCTCAGGATATGGGGGCTAAGACAGTTCTCTTTACAAGTTCTCCCAATAAAGATACCCAAGAATTTACAGAGACAGTATTAGTAGCGATGCAAAAACAAGCCTCTTATATCCAACGAATCTCTGCTCAACTACCGATGCTCATTTTAGTGGATTTGCTCTATGCTTATTTCCTAGAAATCGATCGCGAAAGCAAGGAAAAAATCTTTAACAGCTATTGGGAAAATAAAAAATTAAATGGTTATCGTAGAAATCGTAGAAATGGAAAATCCTAAATTGGCAAAGCCAATTTAGGATTGTTTTGTTTTAAAGTGATAATAAGCACCCAGCATACCAGCAGTATTCTGATGATGGGCAAACTCAAGTCGAGTTTTTTCCGCTAAACTTGGAACAAGTGCATCTTTCAAAGCCTTACGAATCTTAGGTTTCAAAATAGCTTCCTGTCCCATAATACCACCACCTAGGATGACAACTTCTGGATTGGCAACATAACAAATATTAGCGAGACCTTTCCCAAGGTAATCAACCATGCGGTCAATTCCCTCCATGCAAAGTTTATTGCCTTCAGTAGCTTCTTTGAAAATTCTGCGACCGTTCCACTGATCAACTTCATCACCGTGTGCTTCAGCAACATACTTGACAAGTGCTGTTGTAGACGCCAAATCTTGGAAAGCGCCATCTTGCATATGCATATAACCAACTTCACAGGCAGAATTGCTAAATCCATGGAAAACTTGGTTGTCAACGATTAAGCAACCACCAATACCTGTCCCAATCGTCAAGCAAAGGGTGATACTTGCTCCCTTCCCTGATCCAGATACTGCTTCTGCAAGTCCTGCGCAGTTAACATCATTTTCAATCTCACAAGGAATGTCAAAGGCACGTTCAATTTCTTTTTTAAATTGAGTTCCTGCATAGTTTGGTATTTGTGGGCCTGCATAGAAAATCTCACCCTTATCAGGATCAACCATTCCCGCTGAGGAAATAGCCACACCTGACACAGGTCCTTTTTCTAGGTAGCTAGCTACAATATCTTTTGTTTTCTGTAAGATATGTGGACCGCCCTTATGAGCCTCAGTCGCTACCTCGTGAGACTCTACAAGTTGTCCATCTTGGTCAATCAAACCATATTTGATATTAGTTCCGCCAATATCAATTGCAACGTAATTAGTCATAAAGCCTCCTGTTGATTAGAGGAAACGCTCCTTAGTTTCACGAATCAATGCCGCAGCTGCTTCAACAACTGGACGATCTTCTTCGGTCACTGGTGTAAGCGGAGAACGAACTGATCCGATATTAAGTCCTTCATTGATTTTCAAGACTTCTTTGATAACACCGTACATGTTTCCATGTGCCGCGGTCAATTTACCAATGATAGCGTTGATTGCGTATTGCAATTCACGCGCTGTTTCTAGGTCTTTGTCTGCAATCAATTGGTTGAGTTTCAAGAAGAGTTCTGGCATAGCACCATAAGTACCACCGATACCAGCTTTTGCACCCATGAGACGTCCGCCTAGGAATTGTTCGTCTGGACCGTTAAAGACGATATGATCATCACCACCAAGACTAACAAAAGTTTGGATATCTTGAACTGGCATTGAAGAATTTTTAACACCGATAACACGTGGGTTCTTCAACATTTCTGTGTAAAGACTTGGAGTCAAAGCAACACCTGCCAATTGAGGAATGTTATAGATAACGTAGTCTGTGTTTGGTGCTGCTGCACTGATATCGTTCCAGTATTTGGCTACTGAGTACTCAGGCAAACGGAAGTAAATTGGTGGAATTGTTGCAATAGCATCAACTCCCAAGCTTTCTGCATGACGAGCAAGTTCAATACTGTCTTTAGTATTGTTGCAAGCCACGTGAGCAATGATGGTCAATTTACCTTTAGCAACGGCCATGACTTCTTCCAAGATCAATTTGCGGTCTGCTACACTTTGGTAGATACATTCACCTGAAGAACCATTTACGTAAAGTCCTTGAACCCCTTTATCAACAAAGTATTGCACCAAGGCACGAATACGTTCTGGGCTTACTTCACCTTCATCATCATAACATGCGTAGAAGGCGGGAATGACACCTTCATATTTTTTTAAATCTGACATAGATTTCTCCTAAGTTATCTTTATTTCTGCACTGGGCAGATGATTTTTTACTATTATTAGTATACACCTTGTAAAAAGCGCTTTCAATACATCCGAGTCACTTAGATTTTAATTTCTATTCCTCTCGAGTAGTTTTTCTTGTTTGAAAGTAGTTTCATATCATTTTCAATCTGCTTGATACTTAGCAAACAATTTTTCCATTAATCCAGCTTGGAAAAAGGCAAGTAGACCAAAACCAAAGAGTAGAAATGCTGACCCACCAAGTACGAGCGTAAAGCCTGATAGATAGAGGAGCATAATGATTAATAAAATAATCGCAAGCATCAAGAAGAACCACACGAAATTAAAGCTGACCAAGAGCAAGCCCTTTTGGAGCACTTCTTTCCAAGTTAAGTCGTAGCGTGCCGCAATTGGATAACTAGCCAACATAACTAGAGTTAAAAATATCAGAATTCCTAAGCAAATAGCTTTAATAAGCTGGAAGCCTAGGCCCGTTTGTCCCCAAAATAGAGACAGGTCAACGACACTAATCAGAAAGATTCCTAGTTCTAATAAACCTAGCTGAAGACCCAATTTCAAATTTTGCTTAAAGGCTCTCATATAAGTTTTAAAAACCGGAACACGACGACTGCTCTTAACTTCGAAGATTGTCTGATAGAGACTGATTTTAGCTACTCCAATCGTCACAATAGGCAAACAAGACACCACAAAAAGTAGATTAGCAGTCACAATATCTAGGACTTTCTCACTAAAACGCATGAGAAAATTATCTGTATCGAATGCCGCTTTTATCAATCTAGATCCTTTATGTGCCATTGTTTGTTCTCCTATCTGACTAATCAATTAAAATTTTAAATAAATATTTGCGAACTTTTTCTTCCATGCCCGCATAACCGTTAGGTTGATGTGGTTCACCTGGGAAAAAGACTGCAAAATTGTGATATCCCAACAAGAGTGGGTATTGTTCATGGCAATGAACAAAGCCGATATCACTGGCTTCATCAAAGGCTACAGCCTCGTCTTTTACACGAGAACCGTAACTAGAATATTCATGTCCCTCAACCAACAAATGCAAATCTGCATAGTTTTTATGATGCTCAAAGCGATCATTTTCTTCTTGGTTGAGAACATTTTCTTGCACAACTAGAAAGACCTTATCCCCATCAATTTCGTATTTACCCAATTCAAAGGTATCTTTACGATGCTCATAGAGATAATCAATGGCCTTGTCTAGATTGGGATGAATGCCTTTGTAAAAAGCAATGTTTTTTAAATCATCAAAAATCATAGTCATTTCCTTCGCTTCTGATGCTTATTTTCAATTCGATTTAACTTTTGACAATTTCCCTTAAATAGTGCAGATTGAACAACTTTCTTCAAAAATTCCGTCCAAGATTAGTTCAACATATTTATCTTGGATACCCCTATACCGGGAAATAACTATTCTAAATAGTATCTAAAAAGTCAAAAATTAAGTTTATAAGTGTCTAACAAAACTTCACAGAGTAAGAAATACTCTCCATTTTGCAGACACTTATAATCCTATATTCTTAGTCTATCAAATATATTTCTGTATACTGATAAACAGATTGTACGAGATTCAATTTTCGCAGAGTATTATCCTTTAACAGCTCCCATAGTAATACCTTGAGTGAAGGATTTTTGGAAGACAAGGAAGACTGTTACGATTGGCACAGCTGCAAGAGCAGCCCCCGCCATAATCAAACCGTAGTTAGTTGCCATCTCGGCCTGCATAGTTGCAACCCCGAGTGAGATAGTCAAGTTGTTACGAGATGTCAACATTACCAATTGCATGAAGTAGTCATTCCATGTATTGATGAAGGTAAAGATTGCAAGTGCTGCAAATCCTGGCTTCACGATTGGGAAGGCTACGCTCCAGAAGGTACGAATCTCACCACATCCATCGATTTTAGCAGATTCAAGCAATTCTGTAGGAATGTTTTCACTGAACTGTTTCATAAGGAAGACCCCAAATGGCCATCCAATCAAAGGCAAGATAACTGCCCAAAGAGTATCATGGATTCCCATGAAGTTAACAATACGTACCAATGGCACAAGGACAACTTGTTTTGGAAGTGCCATGGCTGCGATAAAGATTGCAAAAAGAATACGTTGTCCATAGAAACGTTTTTTAGCCAATACATAACCTGCAAGTGAAGAGGTTATACAAACTAAAAACATAGTTACTAAAGAGATGAAGACTGAATTCCACATCCATTGCAAGGCTGGGTTTTGTACCATCAACTGTTGGAAGTTCTCCATAGTTGGCATTTTAGGGAACCACTGTGGAGGAATAACAATCGTATCAGGTTGTGATTTGAAAGCCCCTGTCACGATCCAGTAGAATGGAAAGATAAACAGTACGGTCAACAAGAGTAAGAGTATTGTAGAAATAACAGTGAAAGCTGTTAAAGGTTTCTTTTGTGTAGATTGCATAGCTGTCTCCTTTCTTTAGTATTCTACGTCGTTTCCAAGGATCTTGAATTGAGCAAAGCTGACAAGGGCAATCATGACTGCCAAGAAGACACCGATTGTATTGGCATAACCGTACTCAGTCAATTGGAAGGCCTTTTCGTAAAGATAGTACATTAGTGTACTTGTTGAGTAGTTTGGACCACCAGATGTCAACAATTGAATCAAGGCGAAACATTGGAATGAGTTGATGGTTGTGATGATTGCGATATAAAGAGTTGTTGGAAGAAGGCTTGGCCATTTAATCTTCCAGAATACTTGGAATTCAGTTGCTCCGTCAACACGGGCTGCTTCCACTAGTGAGTTATCAATATTACCCATTGCAGCGATGTAAAGAATGATTGGTTGACCAACTGATGTTGTCAAAAGGATAATCATAATCGCCATCAAAGCCCAGTTTTTATCTCCCAACCAAGAAATGTTTTGGCTGATGATATGGCTTGACTTAAGCACGAAGTTCAAAATACCTGATAGTGGATCGTAAATCCATTTCCAAACTACTGTTACGGCAACACTACCTGTTACTACAGGAAGGAAGAAGACAAAACGGTAGAAAGATCTAGCAATAGCATTTTGTTGATATGTTTGTGATGCTACAAAGAGTGAGAAGAGTACTACGACTGGTACAGACCCGATAACAAGGATTACCGTATTGATTAAAGATTTTGTAAAGACAGGATCTTTAAACATACGAACATAGTTGTCCAAGCCCACAAACTCAAAGGTAGTCATCGAATAGTTAAAGAAACTTGTGATGAAACCCATAATCATTGGAGCTAAAACGAAGACGGTAAAAAAGATTAATACTGGTGCTAGGAATGCGTAAGAAATAATTGTTTCCCTCATACGAATTTTATTGACTTTCACAGTTGGCACCTCACTTTCAAATAGTTTTTGTTTTTTGACTGTCATCTGACATTAATCTAAAATCAGAATGAAATTCTTTTAAAGATTAGCCAATGTAAGAACTTCATTTTAATTTTGACCTGTCAGTTCCTTACATTTTAAAATTAAAGCCCCCCTTTTCTTACACAGATGTGCACAGGGAAAAGGGGGGATTTCAGTTTTAATTTAGGGCTTATTATTTAGCTGCTTTTTTAATAGTTTCGTTAGCTTTTTCTGTGAATGTTTTCAAAGCTGCAGCAGGTTGTTCGTCACCATTAGACACTGATTGCAACATTGGGAACCAAAGTGTTCTCATTTCAGCAAATCCATCGATTGTGTTGTAGTATGGTGAGTAGTATTGAGTCCAGCTACCAATTGTTTCCATACGTTTGTCATCATATAGTTTACCAAATGAAGTACGAACTGGGAATGCTCCTGTACGAACTACGTCTTTAGGACCCCATTCTTTGTCATCTGCAATGAATTGGATGAATTTCTTAGCTGCTGCGACTTTCTTTTCGTCTTTATTGTTAAATACTGCAAATCCGTTTACAAGATATTCAAGAGCTGGTTTACCAGAATCAGATGGGAATGGTACTTCAACAACTTCAACTTTACTTGCTTCCAAGAGCTTAGCTTGGATACCGTTTTGAGCTGGTGCCCAAAGGATTGTGTAAGAAGTTTGACCATTTGCAAAGTTTTGGATGTCTGCCCCACCGTCAAATTGTGAACCATTGTTCAACAAACCGTCTTTAATCCAGCTTGATGCTTTTTCAAGACCTTTAACGAATTTAGGATCGTCAGTTGTATATTTATTTACTTCTTTATTAGTTACAGATCCGCCATAAAGGTTAGCGACGAAGGCACGTGTTCCTTGGTCTCCCCCTTGACCTGAACTGAACAATGAACCTGGTGTATAGCCTTTATCTTTAAGAGCTTTCAAAACTTTTTCAAAGTCATCTGTTGTCCAACCTTCTTTAACAAGGTTTGCGACACCAGCTTCTTCCAACATTTTCTTGTTCATAGCCATGTAGAATGGTGCTGAACTGATTGGATACATGTAAGCTTTGTCGCCGGCTTTACTTGCTTGGATGATATTTTCATTATTAACATCTTTTACAAAGTCAGCTGTAAAGAGGTCGTTCAAGTCAGCTAATTTACCATTTTTACCGTATTGAATGATACGTCCTGGTGCGTCAAAGAGTACATCTGGAGCTGTTCCTGCTTCGATTGCTGTTGTGATTTTTTCAGGACCAGATTTGAAGTCGATTGTTTCTAGTTTAACCTTGATATCTGGATTTGCTTTTTCAAAAGCTGCGATGATAGATTTTTCGTAGGTTCCTACACCATCGCCAGTTTTTTCTTGTGTAAATACTGGGAATGCCCACCAAGTAATTTCAGTTTTTCCTGAATCACTTGCAGCGTCTTTTTTAGCGTCTGACTTGCCACAAGCAGCAAGAGATAGAACTGCAGCACCCGCAAGTACTGTACAAGCTAGTTTTTTAAATTTCATTAGTATTCTCCTAAATGATGATAAGCGTATCCGAAGTGGATAATGAGTATTGGCGACTTTGTATACGTTTACATTTTGTTTTGTTAATGAACCACTCTCCTCGTGTTTTAATTGTCTTATTTGAGACCCGCAACAAATCGTTCCGTAATCTCTTTTGGTCTAGTAATAGCTCCACCAACTACGATGCCTCGCACCCCGTAACCTAGGATTTGCTTAGCCTGTTCTGGCGTGTGAATTTTCCCTTCAGCGATGACGTCTACTCCTGCATCGCAAAGTTTCTTAATCAATTCAAAGTCTGGGCCATCCACTTTCGGGCTGTATGATGTGTAGCCCGATAAGGTTGTTCCAACAAAGTCAATTCCTGCTTCTACTGCTGCTAGACCTTCTTCAAAGGTACTTGTGTCAGCCATCAAGAGTTGATTTGGATATTTTTCTTTGATTTGGCGGATAAATTCTTGAATAGTCAAACCATCATAGCGTTCTCTCTTGGTACAATCAAGAGCAATAACCTCAATGTCCAGAGCTGCTAATTCATCGACCTCTTTCATGGTAGCAGTGATGAATGGCTCTTGTGGTGGATAATCACGTTTGATAATTCCAATAATCGGAAGTTTTGTGACCTCTTGAATTTCCTTAATATCTCGAACACTATTTGCTCGGATACCCACTGCTCCACCTTGCTCAGCTGCTTTTGCTAGCAAGGGCATAACACCCCCCGCTTCTGTATACAGCGGTTCGTGAGGAAGGGCCTGACAAGAAACGATGATCCCATCTTTAATCTGCTCAATCAAAGCTTCTTTAGTAATTTGTGGCATCTACTTTCCTCCTTTTCTTTTTTCTTACGGGTTTATTATATATCTTTTTTAAAGCGCTTTCAATACCTTGTGTTATAATAGATTGAAGTTTCAAAACAATTTTATGAAACAGATTCTTCTGAAAGTAGTTTCAGAGATTGCTTGTTTCCTGAATCATCTTCGATTCCTATTATCATTACTTTATTGGCTTTCTAGAAAGAAAAGAGTCTGTGACAAACAATCGTCACAGACTCTTTCATTCTAAGCCTATTATTCTTTCTTAAATGGCTTTAATCTTCTCTCTTCTTGGCCATTCCAAATAATCCTAAAAGTGTACCAACTATTCCCAGAGATACTAAAGAGGTTGAAACTTCACTTCTTGTTTCAGGAAGGGTTAGTTGTTGGGCTGCAGGAGCTTGGTAAGTCTTATCTTGCTGTACTACTAGAATTTCCACTGGACGTTTCTCGCTCTTATATTCTAACGATTCGTTTTTAGTGGCTTTTATTGTACTTACTCCACTCACGAACTCTGGAACCTCATTCTTGAGAGACGCTACTGAATTAACGCTTCCTACAAATTCTGGAAGTTCATGAACTAACGCTTGTACCGC
Source organism: Streptococcus peroris ATCC 700780 (assembly GCF_000187585.1). Classification (GTDB taxonomy): domain Bacteria; phylum Bacillota; class Bacilli; order Lactobacillales; family Streptococcaceae; genus Streptococcus; species Streptococcus peroris. The sequence goes on along the minus strand of NZ_GL732463.1, from coordinate 1,543,051 downwards.
ATTGACACCTCCAACGAATTCTGGAAGTTCATGAACTAACGCTTGTACCGCATTGACACCTCCTACGAATTCTGGAAGTTCATGAACTAGCGCTTGTACTGCATTCACGCCACCTGCGAATTCTGGAAGTTCATGAACTAGCGCTTGTACCGCATTCACGCCACCTTCGAATTCTGGGAGTTCATTAACTAGTGCTTGTACCGCATTCACGCCACCTGCGAATTCTGGAACTTCCACCGTCGGTGCTGCTTCTTCGCCTACTGTACCGACAGGCTCAGTATATTCTGAAATCTCCGTTACAGGAGCTGCTTCATCATTTACGCCACCTGTGAATTCTGGAAGTTCTACTGTTGGCACTGGTTCTTCGCCTACTGTACCAATAGGTTCAGTATATTCTGGAATCTCCGTTACAGGAGCTGCTTCATCATTTACGCCACCTGTGAATTCTGGAAGTTCTACCGTCGGTGCTGCTTCTTCGCCTACTGTACCAATAGGTTCAGTATATTCTGGAATTTCCGTTACAGCTGCTTCTTTATCATTAATTCCACCAGGAATTCCTGCACCTTCAAGACTTACTGGTAAATTGTGGATACTTTCAATTGCTCCACTCACTAATTCAGTAACTTCTTGACCAATATCTTCTTTGTTAATAGCGAATAGCAATGTTTTTGAATCGGACTGAGTTAAGAAGTTTGCTAAGTTTCCATTCGCCAACTTAAGAACAGGGGCTTGGTTGACTAAAACTTCAGAATCAAATTCTAGTGCAATAATATTATTTCCCATATCTACTGCACTTTTCACTTTTGCTTTAGTTGGGGTAACCATATCTTTACTTAAGAAATTCCAGTTAAATTTCTTATATGACAAGGTGTAATCATTTTGATTTCCATCGGCATGTTCATAAAGTAAACCAAACTCCCCATTTCCAAGATCTTGCAATGAGTTATAGGCAAATTTCCCGCTTTGAATTGGTTGGTGTTTGAGCCAAGTTAGTTCCCCATTAGCTTCCACACGTGCCAAGTGTACCAAGCCATTGTAACGTCCTGGTCCACCTGCATTACTGAGAACGATATATTCCTTGCCATCTTGTACCGTATGAATAGCAGACATTTGAACGTAGACATCTTTGACTGCAGCATAGCGTTTCACTTCTTTTTCCCAAGTTGCTCCACCATCTTTACTTGTTGCAACTTGTAAATCACCTGTCAAACCACGCATGAATAATTTGAGATCTCCATTATTCAACTGAACAACAGTTGACTCTGTATTTTGAGCTCCTGAATTATTCATAGTCGAAGAGTGAATCACTTGGTTTCCAACTGGACGATTATCATTGACCGCTTCACCTGCTTGCCAAGTTTGACCATGGTCATCTGAATAAAGGACGCGTGAAGACTGAGAACCACTTAAGTATGATACGTTATTGGTTGTGTATGCTGGAATAACAAGACGACCTTTATGTGGTCCTGTATGCAAAGCGATACCTGTACCAGGACCTGTTCCTAAGAAATGCATCCAATCCTTACGAATACCATAGGTAATATCTCTTGGGGCAGACCAAGTTTTACCATCATCATCACTATAAGACATCCATAGATAGTTGGTGTTTGAAACTCTAAAGACATTCTTATCACTGTATTCAAAGTAGACATTACCGATTAGTTCTTCACCCTTGTAAAGATCCCCTTTATCACTATAAGCTGGTTTTTTAGGATCAACTACAACACGGTACTCTGTCTTTCTATTTTCGGGGTCAAAAACTTCGCCATTTTCACGAATTGTATATCGTCCTGCATCCCCTTGTTTATACAAGACTTGATATACCTTGTCTCCAATTTGCTCGTAAGCTTGCGGAGCACTTCCAGGTAAAGAGAATACTGCCTTTCCTTCAAGGAACATATCATAAATTGAGAAAATTCTCTTTGTTACTGGATCTTGTACTAAAGCCATGTCGATATTGACAGGTGATGGCCAATCTGCATGTTTAGCGTGTTCATTATCACGAGGATTAGAAATGATAATTCTATCTCCCCATGTTTTGCCGTTATCATTACTGCGACGAACGACCATGCCAATATCTCCCCAGTCGGAGTGATGCAATCGTCTCTCATCCGCTCCAGCGATTAAAGTTCCTTTATCCGTCTTTAAAAGAGCTGGGATACGATAATTAGCAATACCGTCTTTATTAGGCTTACGGTCCACACCACCTTCAAATACATCTACTTTACTAGTTACTTCTGCTCCTTCAGGCAGTTTCTTCTCTAAGTCTGCTCTTTCAAAAAGTTGACTACGTTTTTGTACTTCTTCCGGAGAAAGCGTACGATCATAAATCGTCAAATTACGAACCTTGAGATTTGAACCCCAAAAATTTTTACCTGCCCGTTTTGTTGTTCCAATCTGCATATTGTTAACATCTGGCATATCTTGGATAAAGCGACCAGATTTCGGACTCGTACGAGATAAAACTCCATTTACATAGAGACGGACTTTCCCATTAGCCTGAGCTGCATTGGGTCTTTCAACTGTGAAGGTTACAGAATTCCATTGGCCTGGTTTAATTTTTAAAGGAGCATCTGTATATTTGTCATAGAATTGTGCACCTTTGGCATCACGACCTTCAATGAGGGCTGTATTATCAAGAACAGCCATGGTGAAATACTCATTTTCTTTGGTATCGCTGGATACTGAGAAGAGGTTGTAAAAACGTGGTGCAGATTCATCTGGTTTGAATTCCACGTGAATAGTGGCATTCTGGAGCTTTTTCACTTTATCCAGTTCATCGTTCAAATCTACCCGTTGACCATTTGATGAATTGGTTTCTACATCTTCCTTTTCAACAACCGTATTGACATTTTCTAGTTCTCTTGCGTAAAAATCACGTGGGACACTTTCAGTTTCTTCGGTGCTAGTGCTTCCTGTTGCAGGTGTTTCTGTAGGTGCTGCTGTTGCCGTAGGCGCTGCTGTTGCTGTAGGTGCTGCTGTTGCCGTAGGTGCTGCTGTTGCCGTAGGTGCTGCTGTTGCCGTAGTCGTTTCTGTTACTGTAGGTGTTGTCGTAGGTGTTTCAGTTACTGTTGGTTTTTCAGAGCCTGGGTTTGCTTGCAACTCTTCACGGTTGACTTCAGTCCCCTTATCTGTAGCTGTAGCTAACTTATTTGCAAGTTCCTTATCTAGATTAGCCACGTTTCCTGTTTCTGCTTCTTTAGGTAATTTTGGTGAAACTGGATCCTTTTGCTCTGTCGTAATACTACTTGTTGTAGTTGATTCTTGAGCCAAAACTGGTGAAAAGCCAAACACAAGTGTCCCAATCACAACTGAAGCTGTACCAACTGTAAATTTACGAATACCGTAACGTTGTTTCCGATTTAAATAATGTTGTTTCATTATAAATCCTTTCATTTCAATAAATAAAGCGCTTTCTTTTTTGCGTAAAATTTTTAGCCCCTAGGGCTTAAAACATGCAAAGAAACTGTCTTATTGAATGGAGTCTCCATTCTTTTTCATCTGAATTCTGTTGCTCTGATTTATTTTCTCTTTAAAGTAAGCAACCACTTTACTCCTTTCACTTTGATGTTACAATTATTATATAACAAATATCCCAAGTTATAGCCACACATATCCATAATAGAATTTACTTTCAAAGATATTTCTATCCTTCAAACAATCTGAAACTACTTTCTGAACTAAGCTACAAAAAGAGCCCTGTTTTGACAGGACTCTTCTTATAAATTTTTACTGGCTAACATAGGTAAAGGGAATCTCACTGCCACATAGCCAGTTATAGACCTGGTCATTAACATGGACATTCATGGCCTCATGGGCGTATTCTGGCATGAGACGATAGCTCTTTTCACAAGTCAAACGATTGTAAATAGCAAACTGGGTGATTGGATAGCAGACATCATCATCGAGTCCCGTAATCATTCTCACCTCTCCCTTGATGCGATGGGCAAGATTTTTCACATCGATATAAGAAAGTGTCTCCATAATCTGATCTTCTGTCTCATGGAAAGGATCATGGAACTTAAAGTAACGAAATAGTTCATCATAGGCTTCGCTAGTATTGCCGATCTCTAGTACGCGTCTAAAATCTGACAAGAATGGATAGATAGCAACTGTCCGCTTGATACGCGGGTTGAGACCCGCAACTACTAAAGCCAGCGCTCCGCCTTGTGAAGCGCCATAACTAGCCAGCTGCTCTTCATCTACTTGAGGCAGACTAGCGACAATTTCAACTAATTGATAAATATCAAGATAAACATCCTTATAGAAGAGTTGTTCTTTCCCTTCAACAGCACCGCGAATGATATGGCCTTTTACTGTATTTCCTAGTGGAGACCGCAAACCATCTTGTGAGTAACCAGACTGACCTCTGACATCCATCGATACGACACCATAACCAGCGACGGTAAAGGCCAGCATATCTGTCCAATCCCAGCAACGTCCCATATAGCCATGGAAGTGGAAAATGACCGGTACTTTCTGTTCTGATTTTGGTAAAATCACACGCGCATAAACGAGGCCATCACGCGTACCTTTAAAAGTAAGCTCATAGCATTTCACATTAGGAATATGAAAATCACGTTCCTCTAGTTGGTAGTCTGGCAAGACCGAAACCTTGTCAATCTCACCATCCCAAAAAGCATCAAAATCTTGAGGAATTTCATCCCTTCCTCTATATGTTTTCATTTCTTCGATTAATGCTGGATTTCTCATAAAACCCTCCTTTAATTTTGTAACCGTTACCATAACTGTAGCATATCTAGGAAAGCAATGCAAGAAAGAAAAAGAAATTGAAAGTGGATTTAAGGTCTACCCCTAGCAAGAATCCCTTTGAAAGTAGTTTTAAAAAAATAAAAAAAGAGCGATTTCGCTCTTTTTCTTAATATTTAGGAGAAGGTTGAGTTTCCTTTTGAAATGTTTTCTGATAGTTTACTTTGATGGTCATTGACATAAGAGAGTCCTCGTTTCTTTTTGATGACTCTAGTATAGATACTCACCCTAAAAGCAAACTTAACAATATCTTAGAAAAAGCTTAATCCAGATATTCTTTCTTCTCTAGATGTAAGGCAATCATGTGCCACTCTGGGTCCTCTCTCCAATTTGGGAGAGAACTGATATAGCTTGCTACCTTTCTAGCTTCCTCAAGGATTGGGAAGTCTTCGATGATATCAGCTACATGAAACTCTGGTAGACCCGACTGTTTGGTCCCAAAGATTTCTCCAGAGCCTCGCATTTTCAAATCTTCCTCCGCAAGGACAAAACCGTTGGTCGTTTCTGTCATGATACGCATGCGGTCTTTCCCAGAATCAGTTTTTGGATTGGCCACTAGAACTGCGTAGGACTGCTTATCCCCACGACCGACACGACCTCTAAGTTGATGAAGTTGACTAAGTCCAAAGCGATCAGCATCCATGATAATCATGACTGTTGCATTTGGAACATTGACCCCGACCTCGATAACCGTTGTAGAAACCAAGATATCTGTCTTTCTCTCTTTGAATTCCTGCATAATCTGGTCTTTCTCATCACTCTTCATCTTTCCGTGTAAGAGGGCAACTTTTGCTTTCCCTGCAAAATGAGCCGTCAACTCTTCTGACAGTGCAATAGCATTTTTCAAATCCAAGGCTTCAGATTCTTCAATCAAAGGAGAGATTACATAGGCTTGGGAACCTTTTTGAATCTCACCCTCCAACCAAGTCAAGACCTGAGGCAACTGTTCATGCTTGACCCAACGCGTTACGATTGGTTTTCGTCCAGTAGGCATCTGGTCAATAACAGAAACATCCATATCTCCAAAGGCTGTGATAGCTAAGGTTCGGGGTATCGGTGTCGCCGTCATCATGAGGACATCTGGATTTTCACCTTTTTCCCGTAAAATACGCCTTTGTCCTACCCCAAATCGGTGTTGCTCGTCGATGATAATCAAACCGAGTTTAGCATAGTCCACCCCATCCTGTATGAGGGCATGGGTACCGATGATTACATCAACATCACCCTTGGCAATAGTTTCCAAAACCGTACGTTTTTCAGCAGCTTTTAGCGAACCTGTTAGGAGAGCTAATTTCAAATCAGGAAAAAGACTCTCTAGACTTTCAAAATGTTGCTCAGCTAGGATCTCTGTTGGAACCATGAGGGCAGCCTGATACCCTGCCGTTACGGCTGCGTACATCGCTAGACCTGCAACCACTGTCTTCCCACTACCGACATCCCCTTGTAAGAGCCGATTCATGTGATGGTCTGACTTCATATCTGTCAGGATTTCATGCAGGCTATTTTCTTGGGCTTGGGTCAAATCAAAAGGTAACTTTTCTTTTACTGCCGTTAATTTTTCTTGCGACCAATTCAAGACCAGACCACTTCCTTGAACCTTGTTTTCAGACTTGAGGGTCTGTAATTGCATTTGAAAATAGAAGAGTTCCTCAAACTTGATTCGGCGAAGAGCCTGTTTGTATTCTGCCAAATCCTTGGGGAAATGCATGGCACGCACAGCCTGACTACGGGGCATAAGTTTGTATTTGTCTAGCAAGGACTGAGGGAGATTTTCCTCTATCAAGAGATCCAGTCCCTGATCAAAAGCAGTTTTAATAACCTTAACAAGTCCTGTTTGACTAACTCCTTGCGCCAGACGATAGACCGGTTGAAGATCGTCCTCGACTTGGGCTAAAACCTTCATTCCTGTGAGACTAGCCTTAGCACGATCCCACTTGCCAAAGACGGCTAGAGTGGCACCCAGTTCAATCTTGTCAGCTAGGTAGGGTTGGTTAAAGAAGTTCACCGCAAACACAACTTCTCCCTGTTTGAGACTAAAACGTAGGCGATTGCGCTTAAAACCATAATATTGAACACTGGCTGGTGTCACTACCTGACCAGATAAAACAGCCTTTTCACCGTCTTCTAGCTCTAGCACCTGCTTGGTCTTAAAATCTTCATAACGGAAAGGGAAGTAGAGCAAGAGATCCTGCAGATTTTCAATCCCTAACTTGGCATATTTCTCTGCTGACTTCGGTCCTACACCTGGCAAGACATGAAGGGGTTGATGTAGATTCATGCTACTCTCCTTTCCTTATTTTTAATGGTATTCTCTAGGAATCCGATCACTAAGGAGGCAAACCACTTCATAATTGATCGTTCCTCGGTAAACTGCTACATCTGTTGCAGTAATTTCTTGATCACCATTTGAACCAATCAAGGTTACCTTGGTTCCTATAGGATAAACTTTCGGCAAGCGAATGGTAATCTGATCCATGGAAACTCGACCGACAATCGGACAAGCTTGTCCATCTACTAAGACTGAGAAATTCTGCATATCTCGTGTCCAACCATCAGCATAGCCGATTGGCACTGTCGCAATGACCTGCTCGGAATCAGCCTGATAGGTTGCCCCATAACCCATACAAGCACCAGTAGGAACTTTCTTAACATGGACAAGAGCAGACTCCAAGGACAAGGCTGGTTTCAATTCATAGGGCAAAGTGAGAACTTGTCCACTTGGATTGAGACCATACATGGCATCTCCCATCCGAACAGCGTTGAAAATCGTATCGGTATGCCATAAAGTCGTTGCAGAGTTACTAGCATGGACAAGATCTGGTCGGTCTTTTAATTCTGAAAGAATTTCTTTAAAACGGTTTAATTGCTTGTAAAAATAGATATCAGATTCTTCATCTGCTGTTGCAAAATGGGTAAAAATCCCCTCAACAGAAGCACCATGCTCTTTCAGTAAAGCTTGGGCTTGCTCAGCATCGCGACTTTCTCTAAAGCCAATTCTCCCCATTCCTGAATCAATCTTCAAATGGACATTCAAACCTGAAAGATCAGGCTCTTCAGCCAACAATTGCTGAATCCATTCAAGCCCCGCAACTGCTAGGGTGATGTTATATTTTTTTGCCAAATCAATAGACGCAACTTCTGTCACTCCTAAAATCAGAATTCTCTGATCAATACCCGCCTGACGTAGTTCTAGCGCTTCATCGATATTGGAAACGCAAAAGCCATCTACATCATTCTGAATTGCTGTCGCAACTGCCACGGCTCCGTGTCCGTATGCATTAGCCTTCACAACCGCCCATTTAAGAGTTCCTTGTGGGATATGCGCTCCCATTTGTTGAATATTGTAGCGAATAGCACCTAAGTCAATGAAGGCTTTGGTTGGTCTATGTGGACTAGTTTTCATGATTTTCCTCCAAAATAACACTCGCTGTCACAAACTGATCTGTATGGCTGATAGACAGCCAAACTTTTCCTGAAAACGGAGATTTGCTGAAGTAGGGAGCTCCTCTCTCATTGTTCAAAACTTCCAAATCCTGAAATCCGAGCTTCCCAATTCCCGTCCCCATAGCCTTTGAAAAAGCTTCTTTAGCTGACCAACGACCAGCCAAATACTCTATCTGTCTACGACCTTTGAGACTGGCAAAACGCTCCATTTCCTTGTCTGTCAAGACACGCTGTGCAAAGCCTTCTCTTTTTTCAACTGCATTTTGTATAGAAGCTAATGCTTCAATATCAATTCCGTGTCCAACTATCATTTTTATCAAAAGGAGTTGAGATACCCCCAACTCCATCCTTTTCACTTATTTTGTTAAGGTAGAATAGATTTCTTCTACTAAAGCTACTGTATTTTCCCATCCTAGACATGGGTCTGTAATGGAACAACCAAAGAGTTCTGGTTGATTTTGGCGACCATCTGCCAAGTAGGATTCAATCATGAAGCCTCGAACTGTTTTCTTGATCTTTTCATTCCAATCACGGTTTAGAAGTGTTTGGCGAACAATTCGAATTTGCTCCATATATTGCTTTCCTGAATTATCATGATTGGTATCAATCATGATAAAAGGATTTTCAAGGCCCATAGACTCGTAACGGCTAATGGCATCCAAGATAGTTTCATAGTAGAAGTTAGGTTCATTCTTCCCATATTCATTCATTGCTCCACGCAAGATAACGTGAGCCAAGGGATTTCCTGAAGTTTCAACTTCTTGCCCATGAAAGAGAAAGGTTTGTTTGTTTTGTGCAGCATAGATAGCATTAAACATAACAGACAGATTTCCAGATGTTGGGTTCTTCATCCCCACTGGTGCATCAATTCCTGAAGCTACAAAACGGTGTTCTTGATCTTCTACTGAACGTGCACCCACCGCATGATAGCTCACCAAATCATCAACTAAGACTAAATTGGAGGGATAAAGCATTTCATCCGCTGTGGTCAATCCTGTTTTTGTAATCACTCGATAATGAAGCTGACGAACAGCCTGCAATCCATTGATCAAACTTGGAGCTTTTGAAGTATCTGGCTGATGAACCAAACCCTTGTAGCCATCTCCATTGGTGCGTGGCTTTGCTGTATACACACGCATGACCATGAAAATCTTATCCGCAACTTTTTTCTGCAAGTCTGCTAAACGACGTGCATACTCAAGCACTGCTTCCTCATTATCAGACGAACAAGGACCAATGACCAACAAGATGCGGTCATCCTTTCCTGAAAGGATATCTGCTAGTTCCTGATCACGACTTTCCTTATGTTGCAGGGCCGCTGCAGATAGTTGTGTTTCTGCCTTAATCGCTTCAATATCGATTTCTTGACCTTTCTCGATAAATGCCATACTATTCTCCTAGTCTTTGGTAGATTTCGCGAACAAGAGCTTCTGTATGTTCCCAACCTAAGCACGGATCGGTGATAGATTTTCCAAAGACCTCTGGCTCATTTTGACGACCGTCTTCTAGATAAGACTCAATCATGAAACCACGAACATATTTTTTAATCTTCTCATTCCAGTCACGGTTAATCAAAGTTTGGCGAACGATACGAATTTGTTCCATGTACTGTTTCCCTGAGTTATCGTGGTTGGTATCAATGATGATAAAAGGATTTTCAAGGCCCATCTTTTCATATTGGGCAATGGTATCCATCAAATTATCGTAGTAATAGTTAGGAATGTTTTTCCCGTATTCATTGAGGGCACCACGAAGAATGGCATGGGAAAGAGGATTTCCAGTCGTTTCGACTTCTTTTCCCAAGAAAAGGAAACTTTGCTTGTTTTGAGCAGCATAAATACCATTGAACATCACATTAAGATTTCCTGATGTTGGATTTTTAAATCCTGTTGGGAAATCTGCTCCACTCGCTACAAAACGGTGTTGTTGATCTTCAACTGAACGAGCTCCAACTGCCATATAAGAAATCAAATCATCTACCAAAGGAAGATTCTCTGGGTACAACATTTCATCTGCTGTTGTCATTCCTGTTTCAGAAATGACGCGATAATGCAAATGACGAACTGCCTTGATACCATTGATAAGACTAGGTGCTTCTTTGGCATTTGGTTGGTGAATCAAACCCTTATAACCATCACCATTTGTACGAGGCTTGGCTGTATAAACACGCATCACTATAAAGACGCGGTCTTTGACTTCTTCTTGCAGTTTAGCTAAACGCTTAGCATACTCTAGAACTGCCTCTTCATTATCAGATGAACAAGGACCAATTACCAACAAAATACGTTGATCTTCCCCACGAATAATCGCTTCAAGTTCTTGATCACGTTGTAGCTTGTTGGTAAGGGCCTGTCCTTCTAATTTAGACAAACTACGAACTTCATCAATATTAATTTTAGGGCTTTTTGCTGTAAATACCATCATTCAACTCCTTGTAAAGGCAAACGGACGCCAAGCGAAAATTCACTTTTCACTAGGCATCCGCCTGAAAATTATCATTCTTAACGTTGTTTACCGTGACAATTTTTAAATTTCTTACCAGAACCACATGGGCACAAGTCATTGCGTTTCACTTGACTTAGGTCCAAATCGGCTGGAAGATTTTTTTGTTGCGAAGCAATATTTCTAGTTGCTGTCGTACTGATATGGTGTTCCGTTTGTGGACGCTCTTGTTCATGGATTTGTGCTTTCATCATCAAGCGAGTCACATCGAATTCAATGGAACCAATCATATCATTAAACATACGGAAACCTTCTGATTGATACTCAACAACTGGGTTGTTTTGAGCATAACCACGAAGCCCAACCGCATTACGCAACTGATCAAGGGCATCAATATGGTCTGTCCACTTATTATCTACAACACGTAGAATCAAGACTTTTTGGAATTCTTTTACGGATTCTTCATCACGTAGTTTAGCAACTTGGCTATCGTAGACTTTCAATGCACGTTGGTACAGTTCATCTTTAATAGCTTGGTCTGACAAGCCTTCTAAGTCTGAAAGTGAAATTGAATCTTCTGGAAGCAAGTTGTACTTCGCAAAGTTCAAGATTGCTTCGAGTTTTTCATCCTGTTTAGAACGAACATGTCCATCCACAATTCGACCAATAGTACGACGAATCATCGCATGAATTTCTGGTGCCAAGTCACGATCTGCAGTGATAACATCATAACGTTGTGCGTAAATAATCTCACGTTGTTCACGCATGACATCGTCATATTGAAGGACTTGTTTACGAGTATCGTAGTTGTTTCCTTCAACACGTTTTTGAGCTGCTTCAACTTGGCGTGTCAACATACGAGATTCAATCGCTTCATCAGACATATTCAGACGTTCAAAGACACCCTTCAAGCGTTCTGAACCGAAACGTTTCATCAATTCATCTTCGAGTGACAAGTAGAATTGTGATTCTCCTGGGTCACCTTGACGACCTGAACGTCCACGAAGCTGGTTGTCAATACGACGACTCTCATGACGTTCTGTACCGATGACACAAAGTCCACCCAATTCACGAACACCTTCACCCAGCTTAATATCGGTACCACGACCGGCCATATTGGTTGCGATAGTAATCGCACCACGTTGACCCGCATTCATGATGATTTGCGCTTCTCTATAGTGGTTTTTGGCATTCAATACTTCATGTGGCACACCTGCCTCAACCAATTTCTTAGAAAGTAGAGCACTGGTTTCAACGGCAACAGTACCTACCAAGACTGGTTGACCTTTTTGGTAACGTGCTTTAACATCTTCAACGACAGCCTTGAATTTTGCATCGAGACTAGCATAGAGAAGGTCTGAGTGGTCGATACGTTTGATTGGACGGTTAGTAGGAATTGGAATAACACGGATGTTGTAGATTTCGCGGAATTCTTCTTCTTCTGTTTTACCAGTACCCGTCATACCTGCCAATTTTTTATACATACGGAAGAGGTTTTGGTAGGTAATAGAAGCTGAGGTTTTGGTTTCGTCTTGGATTGGCACACCTTCTTTAGCTTCAATTGCTTGGTGCAAACCATCAGAATAACGGCGACCTTCCATAGTACGACCTGTAAATTGGTCAACAATCAAGATTTCCTGTTCTTCGCTAACCACATAGTCGATATCAAGAATCATGATGTAGTTGGCACGAAGAGCGTTGTCGATATAGTGAGTAAGAGCCACGTTGTCGATATCGTAAAGGTTCTCTAACTTGAAGTATTCCTCAGCCTTATCAATACCTGAATCAGATAAACCAATTGTCTTAGACTGAATATCGATGATGTAGTCATCCTTATCTAAGGACTTCACAAAGTTATCCGCCATATTATAGAGTTGGCTCGTTTCAACTGCATTAGCTCCTGAAACGATCAATGGTGTACGGGCTTCATCAATCAGGATAGAGTCGACCTCATCGACCAAAGCATAATTGAGCGGGCGTTGAACCATGTTCTCCGCACGAACAACCATGTTATCACGCAGATAGTCAAAACCAATTTCTGAGTTAGTTGAGTACGTAATATCACACTCATAAGCTTCTTTTTTCTCCATCGGAGATTTGGCAGCTAAGTTGATCCCAACTGATAAGCCAAGCCATGAGTACAATTCTCCCATCTCAGTCGCGTCACGTTCTGTAAGGTATTCGTTGACAGTAACTACGTGGACACCCTTACCTGAAAGAGCATTTAGATAAACCGGCATCGTTGCTGTCAAGGTTTTTCCTTCACCCGTACGCATCTCTGGAACGTCACCGTGGTGGAGAACAATCCCACCCATAACCTGAACCTTGTATGGGAAGAGGCCTAGGACACGCTTAGCACCTTCACGAACAACAGCGAATGCCTCGTATAGCAAAGAGTCAAGAGATTCTCCATTTTGATAACGTTGTTTGAACTCCTCGGTCTTTGCTTGCAATTGTTCATCTGACAAGGCAGCCATTTCATCTTCGTATTTGAGGACTTTATCAGCCATCTTTTCTAAGCGACGAAGTTCCCCTTTATCATTTTCGATAATTGTTTTTAGTAAATTTGCCATTTTTTTCCTTACTTTAAATCCTGGTTTTTAGAATGTTCTTTTTATTGTAGCATATTTGCCAAGTTTTTTCAAGAAAGAATCCGTGTTTATACAAGCTAAAAGAGGCTCATTAAAAGCCTCTTTTTTATCACTAATCAAACTATTTTGGTTATCGATTTTCTTTTAGAAATGTCGAGCCTATTCTTTTGTTGTAGAATGACTAAAGTCTACCTTTGGAGCTATCTTGGCTTCTTCGCTTTCTTTGAAGGTTTCTGCCTCTTTAAAGTTCATCATATTGGCAAAGAGAACAGTTGGGAAGCTTCTTAGTTTTTGATTGTATGCAGTAGCCACTTTGTTATAATCTTTTCGAGCTACAAAAATACGATTTTCGCTTCCAGCTAACTCCGTCATGAGTTGTTCCACATTTTGATTGCTCTTAAGCTCAGGATAGTTCTCCGTCAACACAAGCAGGCGTGAAATAGCTGAACTCAACTCTCCTTGGGCCTCTTGATTTTCCTTTGAGGTCACTGAGCCATTTCCAATTTTTGCTCGCGCCGCTGCAATCTGGGTAAAGACTTCTGTCTCATGGTTCATCTGCCCTTTTACAGACTCTACCAGATTTCCAATCAAGTCTGAACGGCGTTGAAGGGCTGTCGCCACATCTGCTTGTGCTTGTTCAACCTTGGTTTGCTCTGATACAAGACCGTTATAAGTACCTACTACAGAGCAACCACCTAATAAAATAATAGCCAGTAAAATGCTTAATACATAAATAATTCCTTTATTTTTCATTTCTTAAACCTACTTATTTCTTTAAATTTCATACGAACATTACCAATCATCAGATGAACCACCACCATCAAAGCCACCGCCGTCCCAGTCACTAGAAGAATCTGAGCCTGAATCGGACCAAGACGAATCTGAATCGGATGAGTCACTGAACCACCAGCCACCCCCAGATGAGCCTCCACCTCTAATAATGGCAATTATAACTCCAATGAAATAGATCACCACCGCGAAGCTAAAGAAATCTTTTATGGGATCTTTTTTCTGATGGCGATTCGATGAGCTACTTCTATCTCGATTAGTATATATACCATTGATGTTTTCAGAATAACGTTTGATTTTAGAGGATTCATCAGACGGAAGAGTTCCAGTTCCTTTATAAAACTGGTTATCCAATCCTTTGGTAATCGCTAAAATTCCTTTACTATAATCCCCATTTTTAAAATCCGTACGACTAGCTGCCAATAACTGCTTGGTTTGATAGTCTGTTATCCTAACAGCTGTATTGTTACTGGTTTCAATCCGTGATTTGCGATCTTGAACGGCTACTACAATGAGGCTCCCAAAATTATCTCCTGAATAGCCTATCTTCCAAGCTCTGGCTGTTTCATTAGCCACTGTTTCGATGCTTTCACCTTCCAAACTGTCTACGATATAGACACCTATTTGAAGCTTTTCTGCTTTTTTACTATTGGCTTCATTCAAATCACGAATTTGAGTAATGGTTTCCTCTGTCAAATAATGATTTGGATCATAGATACCATAGTCTGGTTTTTCAGGTGCTGTGAATGCTGATAGGAAGAAAAATGCCATCAGCAGGCCAAGTAGATGCACCCAGAAACGATTCTTTAACAATCTATCTTTTTTCATCATAACCTCCTTGTACAAGGAAAATTGTTTAGAGCATTATAGCATTTTGAATTTTACAAAGAAAGTACATTTTCATTACAAAATTATGACAAGAGTTCAGAAAACCATGTTCATTTGATGACAATGTTAGCTCTATTCTCTTAATGCTATTTACAAAAAAGAAGGCTTGATATCCTTCTTATTCGTTTATCATTCTATTTTCGCTTTCTTGCAATGAGATGGATTGGGGTCCCTTCAAAGACAAAGGCCTTGCGGATTTGATTTTCCAAGAAACGCAAGTAAGAGAAGTGCATCAGTTCTTCTTCGTTGACAAAGATGACAAAGGTTGGTGGTTTGGTTGCCACTTGAGTCGCATAGAAAATCTTGAGGCGTTTCCCTTTGTCTGTCGGCGTAGGGTTGATAGCAATAGCATCCATAATCACGTCATTCAAGACAGCTGATGGAATACGGGTATTTTGACTCTCGCTGATTTGCTTAATCATCTCAGGCAACTTGTGAAGACGCTGCTTGGTCAAAGCTGATACAAAGATAATCGGTGCGTAAGGCAGATACTGAAACTGCTCACGGATGTCGTCTTCCCAGTTTTTCATAGTGTGGTTATCTTTCTCAAGAGTATCCCACTTGTTAACTACGATGATCATTCCTTTACCGGCTTCGTGAGCAAATCCGGCGATACGTTTGTCATACTCACGAATCCCTTCTTCGGCATTGAGGACCATCAAGACTACATCTGAACGGTCAATAGCACGCATGGCACGCATAACAGAGTATTTCTCAGTATTTTCATAGACTTTACCAGATTTACGCATACCAGCAGTATCAATCATAGTAAATTCTTGGCCGTCAGCATCTGTAAAATGCGTATCAATGGCATCACGAGTTGTACCAGCTACAGGACTGGCAATGACGCGGTCTTCTCCCAAAATGGCATTGATCAAGCTCGATTTTCCGACATTTGGGCGACCAATCAAACTAAATTTAATGACATCTGGATTTTCTTCTTCGAATTCCTGTGGGAGATTCTCGACGATGGCGTCTAACACATCACCTGTACCAATCCCGTGCACAGATGAAATTGGCAGGGGTTCACCCAAACCTAGTGCATAAAAATCATAAATTTCATTACGCATCTCTGGGTTGTCCACTTTGTTGACCGCAAGGATGACAGGTTTATGAGTTTTATAGAGTTTACGAGCCACGTATTCGTCTGCATCCGTGATTCCTTCTTTCCCAGAAACCACAAAGACAATAACATCAGCTTCTTCCATGGCAATCTCTGCCTGGTGCTTGATTTGTTCCATAAACGGAGCATCAACATCATCAATCCCTCCAGTATCAATCATACTGAAAGAACGGTTGAGCCATTCACCAGTAGCATAGATACGGTCTCGTGTTACTCCTTCGACATCTTCTACGATTGAGATGCGTTCCCCTGCAATACGGTTAAACAGGGTTGATTTCCCAACATTGGGACGTCCTACGATGGCAACAGTTGGTAAGGCCATGTTTTCTCACTTTCTACAATAAGTTCTTTTGTTCAAGATTTTCTCTAGTTGAGCTTGGTTCAGGCTGACCGAATTGCTCTGCAAGACGTTGACTCCAAGTCGTAGTCGCACGCGCTCCTGCGTATTCAGTCTGCACACGGTCATAGGCTTCAATAGCCTCAGTTGTTTGTTCTTGGTATTCTTCCTCAAACACAACATTTTCGAGTGGTAATCTTGGTTTGACATCATGTTGTTGGTTTGGAACACCGAGCGCAATCCCAAAAACTGGATAGGTGTAGTCAGGAAGCTTGAACAATTCTGCTAATTCAACAGATTTGTAACGCACCAAACCGATAATCACTCCACCATAGCCAAGGCTTTCTGCCGCAAGCAAGGTGTTTTGCCCAGCTAATGCTGCGTCCACAGAGGTGATAAGAAGTCCTTCCACTCCTTGAGGTTGGAAAGTATCCGTATGGAGACGAGCTCCTTTTTCTGCACGGTTTAAATCACCTACAAAGAGGAGAAAGGCAGCAGACTGACGAATCGCTTCCTGAGGAACTAGCTCATAAAGAGCATCTTTCTTTTCTTGACTTCTGACTACAATCACAGAATAGGATTGGAAATTTTTCCAAGAAGAAGCCATTTGTCCTGCAGACAAAATGGTATTTAAATCTTCTTGAGGAATCGCTTCTTCATTAAATCTGCGAACCGAGGTATGAGATTTCATTAATTGAATCGTTTCACTCATCGGCGATTTTCTCCTTCTAGTCGTGTCTCTTCTGCTAAATAGCGGATACGCTCCATCACACGTCTAGCTTCCCAGGTTTCATCGTTTCCGTTCCTACCTTTAGCAAAATGTTTTTCCAAATCTTCAAAATTGAAATTTGAGGTAAAGAAGGTCGGCAAATCTTCCTGCATACGATACTGGAGAATGACTTGCAAGACTTCATCACGCACCCAAGGTGTTGATTGTTCCGCGCCAATATCATCAAAAATCAAGACTTCAGCTTGCTTGATTTCATCGACTACATTCTTGACATTCCCATCACCGATAGCATTTTTGACATCAATGACAAAACTCGGATAATGAAGAAGAGTAGATGAAACGCCACGTTTTTCTGACAAATCATGGGCTAGGGCAGCTACCATAAAACTCTTCCCAACACCAAAGTCTCCATAGAGATAAAGACCTTTACGGACTTCTGGATATTGCTCAACAAAGGTAAAGAGCTTTTCAAAAACTGGCAAACGCCCTTCATCATCTAAGTCAACTTGGGCCAAACTAGCTTTTTTAAGACTAGCTGGAAGATTAATCAGTCTGAGGCGATTCTTGATAGCCGCTTCTTTCTCAGCTGCAATCAGTTCCGGAGTTTCCTCATAAGCTACATCTGCGTAACCATGATTCATAACTAGAATTGGCTTGTATCCACGGGCAACATAGTCGGTATCTCCGCGAAAGAACTTATCGCGCTCAGTGATGTACTGGTTAAACTTAGAGATACTACGATTCAATTCCTCTTGACTGAGAGATTCCTTCTGGATAAAGGCCGCAACATCCGGATCTTTTACAATCTGTTGGACCAAGTCCTGGTATTGAAAACGACTGGGATGACTTTTAAGCACATCTCCTACACTTTCCATCTAGTCTCCTCCTTTTCCTAAGCGGGCTAACATTTCTTTTTTCTTACGTTCTAATTCCAAGCGAGTTTCTTCGCTGGTTTCATTTTTATACTCTGGATTACTCCATTTTGGGACATTGCTTTTCTCTTTGGTTGTCTTTGCCGTTTTTTGTTCTTGTCCTTTTTGATTCTTCTCTCTGATACGGAGCACAGCTTCTTCAGCAGATCTAATCTTGTTATAAGAGTAATCATTGGCCACTTTCATGGCATATTTTTCATTGAGATTGGCCGAGTCAACCTTGTTAAAGGTCAAGAGTATAACGACATTGATAACTTCATCAAGCAAGCCTAGGTCTGCCATCTGTTTTAACAAATCGCGTTCAGCTTGGATGATGCCAGCCTTTCGTGTCTGTTTGATTTCTGCTAAAAATTGCAGGGCAGTTTTACGTTTAGCTTCTCTGATAACTGTCTCTTCTTGGGAATTAAAATCTGATGAAATAGACTTTTGTACTAATTTTTCACGCATGCGCTTGACAGAAATGACTTGTGAAACTGCTGTCGCTTTGGCTAGTTGATAGGTCTCAAACCAGGTCCATTTTTTCTCGTCAGCAATTTTAAAAAGTTCTAAAACATCTGACTGCTCATCTTGGAAACGTAGGCCATCTCTTGCCATAAGCTGACGAAAATGTTCTAAATCAAAATCATTTTTAAAATTAGCTTTTACTGGTGTTTCATCATGACTAGCCAAGTCTTCAATTTCTGGAAAGGCTTGACTTAGAGGAACAGTTAAAGCTTCTCCATCTGCTTTCACCCCGCACAAATCAGATACTGCTGAATCACCAATTTTTTTCTCCAATAAGGTACGATAAACCGTATGACGCAAGAAGTCAGATTGAGAAAGCGTTGGTTGAATGGCAAGTTCATAGACGTCACCCTTTTGATAGAGGGTAATCAAATTGAAAGCCGATAAGATTTTAAAAGCTTTTAAGAGTCTGTCCATCCCAAAATTGAGATGATTGAGAATAGCAGCAAAAAGGTGCTCCTTTTGTCCATTATCCCAAAAGGCTAAGGTATAAAGGTAAAGGTTTAGCGCATCCTGACCGATAATCGGGAGGTAGCACTGCACCAGAGTTATGGGATCTTGCGACACCCGATTATTCTTTAGAAAAGAAAAACGATCATTAGGCTTCATTTATTTTTCCTTTTTCTTCTTTGAAGATTGCGTAATTTGTTTGAGAAGATTTTCGAGTTCACTCACGTCTTTAAAGCTACGATAGACACTAGCAAAACGAACGTAGGTGATTTCATCTAGTTCTGCCAATTCTTCCATAACGAGAGAACCGATATCCTCACTTTGAATTTCATTATCATTACGACTGAGGAGTTTTTGTTCGATACGACTAACGACCATACCAATCTCATCACTGGATACCGGACGTTTTTGGGCCGAACGAATAATCCCATTAAAGATTTTATCTCTTGAAAACTGCTCCCGTGTGCCATCTTTCTTAACGACAACCAAGGTTCTTTCTTCTACACGTTCATAGGTCGTAAAACGATGTTGGCATTCTTCGCACTCACGTCTTCTTCTAATCGTATTTCCTTCTTCGGCTTGACGGCTATCAATTACACTAGATTTTGTAGCTCCACATTTTGGACAACGCATGCCTTC
Organism: Streptococcus peroris ATCC 700780; assembly: GCF_000187585.1. GTDB lineage: Bacteria > Bacillota > Bacilli > Lactobacillales > Streptococcaceae > Streptococcus > Streptococcus peroris. The sequence continues at coordinate 1,523,412 of NZ_GL732463.1, read as the reverse complement.
CCCTCCTTGTCGTTTTCTTTCCATTATACCATTTTTTGAGCAATTCCCAAAATAATTCTCCTTTTGGCTTGACAAGTTTTTTGTTTAGTTGTATTATTTAAGTGACACAAAAAGAAATTGTTGAAAGGAGACCGTGATGTCCTGGACATTTGATAACAACAAACCCCTTTATATGCAGATTATGGAAAAAATTAAATTACAAATTGTTTCACATAAACTCGAGCCTAATCAACAACTGCCAACTGTCAGAGAACTGGCTAGCGAGGCTGGCGTCAATCCAAACACTATTCAACGTGCCCTTTCAAATCTGGAAAGAGAAGGCTTCGTCTACACCAAGCGGACCGCAGGACGTTTTGTCACAGAAGATTTGGACTTAATCCGCCAATCCCGTAAACAACTATCCGTAGAACAACTGCAACAGTTTGTCACAGTCATGGTAGAATTTGGCTATGAAAAAGAAGAACTACCTATTGTTTTGAGAGATTATATTGAAGGAGTTTAAACTATGACCTTGTTAACGTTTGAAAATGTTTCAAAATTCTATGGAGCAAGCCCTGCTCTTCAAAATGTTTCCCTTGAAATCCCAGCTGGAAAGATCGTTGGTCTCCTCGGACCAAACGGTTCCGGAAAAACAACCCTGATTAAACTCATCAACGGTCTTCTTCAACCAGAACAAGGTCATATTCTCATCGACGATATGACTCCGAGTCCAGCCACAAAAGCCATTGTTTCTTACCTTCCAGATACAACTTATCTCAATGAACAAATGAAGGTCAAGGAAGCCCTAACCTATTTCAAGACCTTTTATAAAGATTTCAATCTAGAACGTGCCCTCCACCTTCTTCGTGATCTCGGTATTGATGAAAATAGCCGCTTTAAAAAGCTTTCCAAAGGGACTAAGGAAAAGGTGCAACTCATCCTTGTCATGAGTCGAGAAGCACGACTATATATACTTGATGAGCCTATCGGTGGAGTAGACCCTGCTGCTCGTGACTATATCTTGAATACCATTATTAACAACTACTCTCAGACTTCAACTGTCATTATTTCAACGCACTTGATTTCTGATATTGAACCCATCTTGGATGAAATTATCTTCCTCAAAGATGGAAAAGTCGTTCGTCAAGGAAATGTAGATGATATCCGTTCTGAGACAGGAGAGTCCATCGACCAACTCTTCCGACATGAGTTTAAAGCTTAAGCAAAGGAGATTATTATGTTTTGGAATTTAGTTCGTTATGAATTTAAAAATGTCAATAAATGGTACCTTTCTCTCTACGGCGTTATCCTTGGAATTTCCGTTTTAATTGGTTACCAGTCTGGAGCTCTAGCCCAGTTAAAAAATGTCGATGACACCTTAATCTTTTTCTTTTTATCGCTTGTATTTGGTGGTTTGATGATCACGCTCTTTATCTCTACTCTCATTCTCATCATTCGGAGATTCAAGGGAAGTGTTTATGAGCGTCAAGGGTATCTGACACTGACACTTCCAGTATCTGAACACCATATTATTCTATCCAAACTCTTTGGTGCCTTTGTCTGGACCTTGCTTAGTTACATTGTTTTTGTAGCAAGCATCTCTATTATCATTTTCCTATCTCCTCTAGAAAAAGATTACATCTACATCTATCGTTTCTTCAGCATTCATTTATTTGAAGACTGGATTTACATCCCCTACCTTGTGTTCAATTCTGTCTTTGGTATCCTCTTGATTTATCTATCCATTTCCATTGGGCAACTCTTTAACGAATATCGTACAGCCCTTGCAGTTCTTGCTTACATTGTCATCAACATCATTTTAAGCTTTTTTGGAATTTTCTTCCGAATTGATAGTTTATTTGATTTGAATTTATATGGCAACAACTTTAATTGGTTTTTATACCTTCAAACAGTCAAAAACTTGATTTTATCTATCATTGCCTATGTTGGCACCTACTACATCTTGAAAAACAAGGTCAACCTTCAATAACCATAAAAAGTCTAGCAAACACTGTTTTGCTAGACTTTTCTTAATTTTTTTCATGTGAATTCTTTTACAAAAAAGAGTATAATAACTTTAATTGATTACTCTGATGAAAAGGGAGGGTTCATATCCATGCTAAGAAAATTTGTCACCAAAAAACACCTCACCCTGTATTTATTGTCAATTGTCATCACTTGGCTGGAAGCTATTATCACTCCCGCCTTAGTTCAGAATATCGTCGCTAGTTTTACCAATCAAGAGCTCAATCTCCTCTGGAAAGTACTTATCTTAGGGATTCTAGGAAACCTCATCCTTTTACTCGGCCTAGCTGGGAAACGATATTACTATGCACGAGTCATTACAGATTTCAAATTCGGAATGAAAAGTGCTATCTTTCATCGCTTTTTACATAGCTACCATATCTCTGAACAAGATATTTTATCTGATTTGGAAAATGATGTAAAGCAATTAGAAAACAACTACATCGAACCAACGGTTATCATCATTTCATCTATTGGTTTCACTTCAGTATCAATCATCTATGCCTTATGGACCAACTTCTATCTGGGATTGATCTTTATCCTCTTTTATTCCTTTCCTGTTCTCTGTAGCTCCATTGGTTCCAAACGATTAGATGCCCTGTCTGAAAATCGTTCTAAATCCAACCAGACTTATCTAGCTAGTTTAACCAACTTTATCGCAGGAAATCAACAAATCCGTCATTATCATGGACAGACTTTCTTTTTTAATCGCTATCAAGAGAAACTTAAATCCAGTCTAACTACAGAGATTGCCTATGAAAAGCAACGGACACTCAATAGTCTTGTGACTAACAGCATCGATGCCTTTTGCTCTGTCGCTCCAATTGTGATTGGTGGTTTCATGACCTACTATGGTCATCTCAGTGCTGCGAGCTTTGTAGCTATCTATCTCGTTTCCCACAACATAGGGTATCAGTTTCAAGAGCTAGCTTACTTCACCAACACCCGCAAATCTACCAACTACCTTCGCGAAAAATACCAGAAACTGTTAAATGAAAAGGACCCTAGCCTTCCACATCCAATCACAGATATTTACCCAATCCAATTACAAGAAATTAGTCTAGAAGCTGATGGACAAGCAATCCTAGCTCCGCTTTCACTGCATATCAAGCAAGGAGAAAAAATTGCTATCATTGGTGAAAGTGGTTCTGGAAAGACCAGCCTACTCAATCTTATCCATGGAGACCAGCAACCTACGCACGGGCACATCTCCTTTGCAGATCAAAGTCTTTCTCGAGAAGAAATTACTAGTGTTAGCTCCTACATCCTCCAGTCTAGTCATTATTTCAACAGCCTCTCTCTTGAAGAAAATATCACTCTCGGTGCTGTCAAAAATGTCTCTAAACTTGAATCCATTCTCAAACAGACTGGCTTAGATAGCTTAAAGCATAGAAATCTGAACGAAGATAGCTTATCTGGTGGTGAAAAACAACGGCTTGAAATTGCGCGTGCACTCTACCACAACAGCCGGTTGATCCTAGCAGACGAAGCCAAGGCTAATCTGGATTCAGAAAACAGTCAAAAAATCAGTGACCTCCTCTTTTCTCTACCTCAAACGGTTATCGAGGTTATTCACCATTATAACGATGAGGATTTAAAGCGCTATGATCAGGTCATCCATCTCTACAAAGCCGATAAAATCCCTAAACAATCCAAAAACTAAAATTGCCATTAACGACTGCATCAACTGTCTCATAAAAAATAAAAAAAGGCCGGAACATTGTTCCAGCTTTTTTAACTTAATATCAAACTTGCCACAATTGGACTAATAAAAACATACAGGATTCCTGTCACGCCAATGGCTAAACCTCCCATAGCTCCTGCAACAGCCCCATAGCGAAATGCTGTCCCTGTTCCAACTGCATGACCTGTTCCTCCCAGAGCAAGACCAGCAGCTACCGGATCATTAATTTTCAACCATTTCAAGAGTGTTGGCCCAATAACGCTAGTCAAAATACCAGTCGCTACCACGACTACCAAAGTAATTGTTGCTATCCCTTGTAACTTATCCGTAATTCCAACCGCCATGGCTGTGGTTACGGACTTTGGAAAAAGCGAAATCGCCAAGAAGAAATCCATACCGAAAAATTTGGCAACTAAAGCTGTAAAAACGGTATTTACAACAACCGCTAGGAAACTACTGAGTAGAATACTTCTAACATGGTGTTTCATGAGGTGAAAACTCTTATATAGTGGAATTCCTAAAGCTACTGTTGAGGGAACAATCAAGTTATTGAGATAGACCCCACCTTGATAATAGGCAACATAAGAAATACCAGTTAGTTTTAGAAAAACAATGATAAACAAAGTTGCTAGCAGCAAGGGAGTTGTCAGAGGATGAGGGTACCGTCTAAAGATAATCATGCCTCCAAGATAAGCCAAAATGGACAAGGCTATCCCAAAAAGTGGATTGGATACAAATTCGCTCATTTGGCACCTCTTTCTTCGTAATCTCCTTCGTAACGCTTTTTAATAAACTGAACTACAAGCGCAATCAAGATAATATTGATAACTGCCGCAAAAAAGACAATCAAGACAATGGGCAATAAATAAGGAGCAATCACATCAAATTTTTCCATAATCCCAACTGCAGGAGGCAGAAAGAGAATCGTCATATTAGCTAAGAGAAAATTCCCAACCATGTTGACATGTCGTACTCGCAACCACTTGAACTGCAAAGCTAGAAATAAAATAATCAATCCAATAATACTACCAGGAATTGGCAAGTGCAACAAAGTCGAAATCCCCTCTCCTATCAGAGAAATCACAAACAGAATCATTAACTGAACATATAACTTCATCGTATACTCCAAAAATAGACTTTCTGCATACCAGTTTACTCTTTTTTCAGAAAATTTCAAGGAAATACACAAGAAACACACTTCTTGCTATCGAATAAAAAAAGTTGTATACTGATTGCGTGCGCAAGCATCTTAGATGCGCGAATCTATTTACAACTATTATAGAGGAAAGGAGATTGATATGACTTACTTAGAAAAATGGTTCGACCTTCACCGCCGACAAGTAGAGTTAGAAGCTCTTTTAGAACAAACTATCGCTGAGAAAAGTGAACAAGGTCTAACACTCAAAGAATTCTACCTCTTGCACTTTTTAAATCAGGCCCAAGAAAAATCTTTAAGACAGATTGACCTGCCGGATAAACTCCATCTAAGCCCAAGTGCAGTATCGCGGATGGTGGCACGACTAGAAGCCAAAAACTGCGCTTTACTTAGCCGAAAATGCTGTGAGCATGACAAGCGAGCTAGTTTTATTTGCCTCACTAGTGAGGGTCAGACGACTCTTGCCTATCTACAAAAGGCTGTCGAAGAAAGCCTCGCAACAAAAGCAAGTTGGCTTTCCTAAAATTTTTTCAAAAAAGCTTGCGTGCGCAATCAATTTTCTTGACATTCCTTTTTCCAAGGAGTAAAATGAAGACATGATTTAGCAAAGGAGAATCCTATGATTGAAATCACTTATCTGGATGCCAGCAAGCAAGAGAAAACCATGACCTTCGAGTCATACGAAGAATTTGAACGTTCTCAACATGCCTGCCTGATTGGTGTCGCAGACTACTACCCTGTCCAAAAAGTAACCTACAAGGGACATGATTTGGACTACCATGGGACTTATGGAGATGTTTTCTTCTATCTCATGAAACAAGATTTAAGCCAATATAATTAAAAAGGAGAAATACTATGGCAAAAGCAATTACAGATGCAACATTTGAACAAGAAACTAAAGACGGATTGGTCTTGGTAGACTTCTGGGCTACTTGGTGTGGTCCATGTCGTATGCAAGGTCCAATCTTGGACAAATTGTCTGAAGAACTTTCAGAAGATGTCTTGAAGATTGTTAAAATGGACGTTGACGAAAATCCGAATACAGCTCGTGCATTTGGTATCATGTCTATCCCTACTCTTCTCTTCAAGAAAGATGGACAAGTTGTTAAACAAGTGGCTGGTGTTCACACAGCAGAACAAATCAAAGCTATCGTTGCTGAATTGAGCTAATCAAAGGAGAGACCAAATGCATTCATTTGGTCTCTTTTTTCTTGCCCTTTGCCATTTTTCAAATAATATGCTAGACTGTAACTAGAATATTACGATGTTTGGGACATGCCATCGCTAAAAAAAACCTCTACTTGGTATTTTTTAGCTCCCTCTAGGGAGCTTTTTGCGTGCTCTGAACATTTCCCATTTTGGAAGGAGTACTATGAAACGTCAATCAGCCTTGGTCGTATTTAGTGGCGGCCAAGATTCAACAACCTGCCTTTTCTGGGCCAAGCAACACTATGAAAGGGTCGAAGCCGTTACCTTTGCCTACGGTCAACGCCACCATTTAGAAATTCAAGTGGCCAAAGAAATCGCTGAGGAACAAGGAATTCATCATCATATCCTAGATATGTCTCTGCTAGGACAAATTACTGAAAATGCCTTGACTTCAGATTTAGAAATTGAGCAAAAAGAAGGAGAGGTTCCTAATACCTTCGTTGACGGTCGCAATCATCTCTTTCTGTCCTTTGCGGCAGTCCTTGCCAAGCAGCGTGGAATTACGGATATCGTGACAGGAGTGTGCGAAACAGACTTCTCAGGTTATCCTGACTGTCGGGATGTCTTTGTCAAATCACTCAATGTCACGCTCAACCTTGCTATGGATTACGACTTTGTGATCCAAACGCCTCTCATGTGGTTGGATAAGGCAGAAACATGGGCCTTGGCTGATCAACTCGGTGCATTTGATTACGTTCGAGAAAAAACCTTGACTTGCTATAACGGTATCAGAGGAGCTGGTTGTGGAGATTGTCCTGCCTGCCATCTACGTCAACATGGTTTAGAGGTTTATCTCTCGCAGAAAGGAGAGGCCTGATGTTTTTTGTCCCTAAAGAAATCAAACACGAAACTGGAGAATCGCTGGTCTATAATCCATACAGAACCATGGTTTCCAAAGAATTTACATTTGACGCTGCCCACCACCTCTTTCACTACGAGGGAAAATGTAAGTCTCTTCATGGTCATACCTATCATTTACAAATCGCTGTTAGCGGCTTTTTAGATGACCGTGGCATGACTTATGACTTCGGCGATATCAAACAAATCTATAAAAATCACTTAGAACCACATCTAGATCATCGTTATCTCAATGAAACCCTGCCTTACATGAATACGACAGCAGAAAATATGGTTTACTGGATTTTTAACACTATTCAGCAAGAATTACCTGATCAAAGGGGCTTGCGTTTGGAATATGTTCGCTTATACGAAACACCTTCTTCCTTTGCTGAATTTAGACGGGAGTGGTTACATGACTAAAGAGCGTGTCCTTAAACTTCCTGTTTTAGAAATCTTTGGTCCCACCTTTCAAGGTGAGGGACGAGCTATCGGTCAAAAAACCATGTTTGTTCGTACCGCTGGGTGCGACTATCATTGCGACTGGTGTGACTCTGCCTTTACTTGGGATGGTTCTGAAAAACCAACCCGCATGACCGCTGACGAAGTCATCGCTGCTTTAGATAAACTAGGAACATATGACTATGTCACCCTCTCTGGCGGAAATCCTGCTCTATTGGCAGCCAACATGGCTGAATTAGTCACAAAACTCAAAGAACGTGGCGTTACTCTTGCTGTTGAAACCCAGGGTTCACGTTGGCAAACTTGGTTGAAAGATATCGATCAAGTCACACTAAGTCCCAAACCACCTTCTTCCAAGATGGAGGTCAATTTTGAGACTTTAGACTTTATCGTCTCTCATCTAGACCCTGACAAGGTAACTTTCAAAATTCCCGTTTTTAATGAAGAAGACTTAGAGTTTGCAAAGGATATCCAAAAACGTTATAAGCCAGATGTTCTCTATCTATCAGCTGGAAATCCTGAGCCAAAGGCAACGGGAAACATTGTCCAAGATCAGTTAGATCGTTTAAAAGAACTCTGGGAACGCATTGCAGCTGACGATAGTTGGGGCAATGTTCGTGTCCTCCCACAACTCCATACCCTCCTCTACGACAATCAACGAGGCGTTTAAACAACTAGAAAGAAGATAGTATGTCACAACAAGAAGAAATGAAAAACCTGACCTTATTAGGAAACAAAGAAACCAACTACCATTTTGATTACCAGCCAGAGGTTCTAGAATCATTCGCGAACCGCCATGTCGATAATGATTACTTTATCAAATTTAACTGTCCTGAGTTTACCTCTCTTTGCCCTATTACAGCTCAACCAGACTTTGCAACCATCTATATCTCCTACATTCCAGATAAACTCTGTGTCGAGTCAAAATCCCTCAAGCTTTATCTATTTAGCTATCGCAATCACGGTGATTTCCACGAAAATTGCATCAATACGATTGGGAAAGACTTAGTCAAATTACTCGATCCCCGCTATTTAGAGGTTTGGGGCAAATTTACTCCACGTGGTGGAATTTCAATTGACCCCTACTACAACTACGGAAAAGCTGGCACCAAGTATGAAGGACTAGCCGAGCAAAGACTCTTCCAACACGACTTGTATCCAGAAAAGATTGATAATCGCTAAAAATATAGAAAAAGCCTTGCTCCTCAAAAAGAGGAACAAGGCTTTTTTATGATGATTATAAAGAAGCTAGAGTTTCATCTTTTTCTTCGGTTCCAAGAAGATTCTTAGCAACAAGAGCTGCAAGAACTCCACCAACGATTGGTGCAAGGATGAAAATCCAAACTTGTTGAAGAGCAGCGCCACCTACAAATACAGCAGGAGCTAAGCTACGAGCTGGGTTTACTGAAAGTCCAGTGATGTTCAACCCAACAAGGATCAAGGCTGTCAATGACAAACCAATCACCAAACCAGCGATAGATGGATTCCCCTTAGTTTCAGAAGTTACTGTCATGATGACCAAAACAAACAAGAAAGTAGCGATTGTTTCAAATAAGAAACCACCAAAAACAGTTACACCGTTTGCCAAGGCATTTTCACCTAGACTAGCAGTTGACATACCTGAGTTTGCCAAGAGGAAGAATACCGCACCAGAGGCAAGGAATGCTCCAACAACTTGTGCTAGGAGATAGTTTACAAGGTCTGATGATGACAAGCGTTTGTTTACAAACATAGCGATAGAAACAGCAGGATTCAAGTGAGCTCCAGAAATCGTTCCGATTGAATAAGCTGCTACTACGATAGCCAAACCAAAAGCAAGAGCGATTCCAAGGTGGCCGACACCTTCAACACCATGTCCAAAAACAACGGATCCTGTTCCGATAAACACTAGCATAAATGTACCGATTAATTCAGCAACAAATTTTTTCATGATAAGTCTCCTTTTATTTAAACTATGTTATAGTCTATCAAAAGAAGGAAAAGGTTTCAAGAAAAGTGCTTGGAAAATTGCAGTTCTTTGCACTTTTAGATACCCGAGGCTAGTCAGGACAAACAGCACCAAGGACGGTCAAGGAGCGTCGTTGGTGCTGTTTATTTGGTTGAGTTTATTCTGTATATTCAACATAACCTTTTTCTTGTAATTTAGCTGCAGCTTCACTAATTTTCACTGGTTTTGGTTTGGTCGCAGGAAATTGATTTGGATCGCGTCGATGTAACTCTTTCCAGTCAATAGTTTGGTAATTATATATTACGGTTTGAATGTATTCTCCATCTTTCTTCTTAACGGTAGACTTTATTCCAGTTACATCCTTATAAAGCTCTTGACTTTTGTTCAGAAGTTGAACAACCTCTTCTTCAGATTTGCCTAATCCTTTAGGGTTATAAAAATAAATACCCATCTGTTTATAGACGATGTCATCCTTGAAGTAGTAGATAAGAAATGTTGATCCACCTTTATCTATACGCTTGAATCTTTGTACACCGTCTTTTGGCAGATCTTCTGTTGTATTTTGTTTATTGGACGTTGGAGCAGTCGTAGTTGCTTCAGCTGCTTGTGTAGTCTCTGTTGCACTACTAGCTGAGTTGTTTTGTCCGCAAGCTGCAAGGGCGAAAACCGTTGATAGTAATACGAGTGATGTTTTTAAAGTTTTATTCATAGTGATTTGCTCCTCCCTCGATCACTCTTATTTTACTGTCGAACACAACCATTGTCAAGCAATTTTGGAACAACGTCACTATATTTTAAGATTGACGGATTACCATCTGGATATGTTTCAGGAGATCGCTTATGTAATTCTTTCCAAATTTCTTCCCGACTATAGCTTGGTTGGTCTTCCATCACTTTTCTTTGTAACTCTTGATACATCTCTAGCACCTCTGCTTTTCTAGTCACTGATCAAAAAGCCATTCATAGATAACTTTTTATTTCTTAAACATCAAATTTTTAATGAAAGAGAATATGGTACAAAATGAAGTAAAGCACAAGCAATACCAGTTCTACTTTCAGTTCAGTTTTGCAATCACGGCCTTCAACGGCTTTTTTGAAAATAGCTACAAATAATCCAAATATAATAACTGTCAACCATCCAAATATCATCAGCATAGGAATCACCTATCTTTCTATTGCCAACATCTTACTCTCCCAACTCTGAACTGTAGGCGATAATCTGATCAACCGTGTCAGACAAGAATTGGATGGTATCACGAAGTGGTTTATCTGTTGAAATATCTGCTCCGATAATCATGGCAGACTCAAGCGGTGTCTTGCTGCCACCTGACTTGAGGAAATCGAGCCAGTCTTGAGCTCCAGTCTCAGAGTTTTTCAGATGGAGGTACCCAGCAGTCGAGATGACTAATCCAGCTGAGTAAGTGTAGCTATATAAGCCCATATAGTAGTGAGCTTGGCGCATCCAAGTCAGAGCTGCATCGTCATCAATGTCAATAGCATCCCCCCAGAAGTCAGTCAAGACTTCCTTCATAATGCTGTTGAGCTTACTTGCTCCAAAGGTTTCACCCTCTTCAATCAATGTATAGACCTTACGTTGGAAGGCTGCCTCCAAGAGGTGGGTGATAAAGTTATGGAAGTAGGTGTCTGTCAAACGATGAGCAAGGGCAAAGCGTTTTTGACGTGGGTCATCAGATTGCTGTTCCAAGTAGTCGCTTAAAAGCAATTCATTGAAGGTTGATGGCGCTTCGACATAATAGGTCGACATATGGGTGTTAAAGTAGCTTTGATGATTATCCGAAAAGATAAATTGACCAGAATGTCCGATTTCATGAATCAAGGTATATACATCGCTCAGACGACCCGTCCAACTCATGAGGACATAAGGATGCACACGATAGGGATCTGCTGCATAGCCACCAGAATCCTTGCCGCTATTGGCAGCAAAGTCTACCCAGCGCTCTTCTTGGTAACGGGCAATTTCTTGACTGTATTCTAAACCGAGTGGTGCGACTGACTTCATGACCAAATCATAGGCATCGTCAATGGTCACTTCGGGATTGAGAGCACTATCCAAGTCTAATTTCCAGTCAGCAAAGGTCATCTTTTCAAGACCATTTACCTTGGCAACATGCTTGAGATATCGCTGAGCGACTGGCGCAAAGTCCTTCATGATGAGGTCAATCTGACGATCAAACATGGCACGATCCACTTCTTGCTCAGCCAAAAGATAGTCAAAGACTGAGTCATATCCCTTCATATCTGCCAACAATTTCTCAGACTTGACCTGAGAAAGATAGGCTGCTGCAGCCGTATTTTGGTGCTTGCGTAGTCCTTCTGAGAAGGAACGGAAGGATTTCTCACGGACTTCAGCATCCTCGTGGTTTTGATAGAAGTTTTCATAGGTCACAAAACTGTTTTTGTAGGTTTTTCCATGGGCTTCAAAGTCAGCCATTTCAAAATCCCCAGCTCGCATTTTAGTATAGATATCCTGTGGACTATAGAAAACTTCACCCAGATTGGTCAAGGCCTTTTCCACATCCGCCCCAAGATAGTGGGCTTTTTTGATCTTAGCTTGACGAATGGCTGCCGTCAAATGTGGTAAGTCACCCAAACGGTCCAATACTTCTTCATCTGCTTCTACCAAGGCGTCATCAAAGAAGGTTAAGGCTACGCTTGCATCTGTTTCAAAGTCCATCCCAGCTTGGGCGATATTGGCAAACTCCTCGTTGCTGTAGTCTGTCGTCTGAGGCATAAAGGCATAATTTCCGATATGGCTCATCTGGATGTAGATTTGTTCCAATTCCGCAAAGGCCTTCTCGAAATCCTCAAAAGTGTGCAGATTATCCTTGTAATCTCGGCTAAATTGATTGATGTCTTCGCGAGTCTTTTCAATTGCACGTAAGAAGTCCTCACGATCTTGGTATAGGGCTGTCAAATCCCAAAGTTCCTTTTCGGGAAATTCTGAACGGTGTTTTTGTTCCATTTTCTTCTTCCTATTTCTCTAATTCTAATAAAACACTAAGGGCTGATAAGGCGTAAAGTGGTGCTGTTTCTGCTCGTAAAATCCGAGGTCCAAGTCCCGCCAAGACAGCTCCTTTAGCTTCAAAAGACTCTATTTCTACAGGCGATAGACCACCTTCTGGCCCGAAGATAAAGAGCAATTTAGCTCCCTTTTCTAGTCCAGCAACTGCTTGTATAAGTGCTGCTGATTCACCTTCTTTTGCCGACTCTTCATAGGCCACCACAATGCGGTCAAACTGATCCAGTTGGGCTAAAAAGTCTGCTTTTTTCTCAAAAAGAGTTACTTCTGGGACAAGATTCCGCTTGCTTTGCTCTGCTGCTCCAAGGGCAATTTTTTCTAGTTTCTCGACTTTTTTCCCTAGTTTTTTACCGTCCCATTTAGCAACTGACCAATCGGCAGGGAAGGCCCAAATCTGGCTAGCGCCAAGTTCCGTCACCTTTTGAGTGATGAACTCCAGTTTATCTCCCTTGGGAAAGCCTGATGCGATTGTCACTTGGACTGGTAGTTCTACATTGTCAGCTAATTCTTCAACCAACTCCAACTGACGGGTTTCTACATTGACCACGCGCGCCAAGCGCTTAATGCCGTCATCAAAGACTAAAGTCACCTTATCATCCTCTTTCAAGCGCATAACCTGAAACATATGCTTGCTGGTTTCCTTGTCCTCGATGGTGACAGGGGAGATAGCACAGCCTTTTACAAAATACTGCTGCATGCTAACCTCCAATCACACCAGAGATGTCCTTGGTCTTCTTGAAGACACAGGCATTCCATTCTCCTTGGATCATGTGGGTTTCAAGGAAAAATCCAGCTGCTTCTGCTGATTCACGGACCATGTTCCACTTGTCCTTGATAATGCCACTCATAATCAGATACCCTTCATCTTTGACTAAACGATAAGCATCATCAGTCAGATGAATCAGGATATCCGCCAAGATATTGGCCACGATGACATCTGCCTCAATCTCCACACCCTTAAGCAAGTCTCCTGGGGCTACATGGATGTTTTCCATACCAGGATTGAGCTCAATATTTTCCTGAGCGACACGAACCGCCACATCATCCAAGTCATAGGCGAAGATTTCCTTAGCACCTAGAAGAGAGCTAGCAATGGAAAGAACCCCTGAACCAGTCCCTACATCTAGGACTGTTTCACCACCACGAAGAACCTGCTCCAAGGCATAAAGGCTCATCTTGGTCGTCGGGTGTGTTCCAGTCCCAAAGGCCATACCAGGATCTAACTTGATAATCTTTTCTCCCGCCGTCGCTTCATAGTCTGTCCATGACGGCACGATGGTCAGGTCATGGGTAATGCGAGCTGGTTCATAGTATTTCTTCCAGTTGTCCGCCCAGTCTTCCTCAGCCAAGGCAGTCGTGCCCATCTTGACCTCTCCTAGATCCATAAAGTCTGTCAATTCTGCTAAACGAGCCTGTAAGTCCGCTTCAACCGTTGCCACATCAACCGTTTCAGGATAGTAGGCTGTGATCACGATTTCTTCTTGTTGCTCCACCTCAGGGAAAATTTCACCGAAGCGGTCCACATTTCCTACATAGTCCATGCTGTCTTCGATTGCAACACCCTGGGCACCTAACTCGATCAAGAGATTGGAAACCAACTCCTCTCCCTCACGCTTGACTGTAACTTTTAACTCTTGCCATGTTTCCATCATTAAGATACCAAGCCCGTAAAACACAAAGCCAAAATAGGAAACTCTCTGAAGACACTTGTGTCTAAGAGAAGTTTATCTTTTTGGCACAGTGTTTAGGGCAGGTTCAGTTTAGAAATTTAACTGAACCGTCCTTTCTATTTCTCTATCAATTTTTTCATGTAGACCATATCCATGCCTTCTTTTTCAGGTTCGATATGAGTTTGACGATAGCTGTTTTTCTCGTAAAAAGCAACCATGCCTGCATCCTGTAACACCGTACACAAATCCCATTGTGTGATGGTTGGAAATTCTTTTTCCAGCAACCTCAGTCCCTCAGAACCATACCCTTTTCCTTGATACTTGGGCAAAATCGCTGCCGTTCCCAACCAAGCTTTCGTTAACTCGGCATTGGTCTGAACTCGTAAAAATCCGATGTTTTCTTCATCTTCTTTTACAAAGTAGTAATAGCTATTGGGACGCTCGACTAGTTTCCACTTAATGCGTTCACGGTCCTCCAGATAAGGATCGTATTCATCTTGGTATTTGTCATAAACTGCTTTAAAACAAGCTCTTTGAATTTCAATAACGGTTTCTAAATCCTCTGCTCCTGCTTGTTCAAGTCTTATCATAAACTTTCCTCCAAATAATCCCTCAATCTCCTCTGCAACTGAGGTACTGCCTGTTTAGAATTGAGAAATTCCTCAATAGGCATCAGTTGGTATCCCTGCCCCTCGTCTCCAAAGGTGATATTATCAAACTGCTCTTGTCTTAGCTGACCAACCATAAAGACCGATTGCTTGCCTTCAAAGATTACGCTAGGATAAATCTTGCTCCAAAGCAGGCAATCTTCATTTAAATGAATTCCCAGTTCTTCATAAACTTCACGCGCTGCGCACTCGAAAGGACTTTCGTTTCCTTCACGACCACCACCTGGCAACTCCCACATGTTGGGACAAGGGATATCGTCCTTGTCATCACGTAAGATAGTCAAGACCTTATCCCCACAAATCAAGGCAATCTTGCAACCTTGGAAATCAAACTTTTTATCAATACAATCTAAATTCATGATTATTCCCTCTTAATACCTTGGATAAGGGTAAAATTCTCCTTCTTCCAAACCGACTTTCCCTTCTTCAAAGACTTCTTGGTTCCATTCCATGACAAATTCTTCTGCTTCTGGGTCTTCCAAAAAGTCCATGAGGGCGTCTAGTCCAACCTCTGCAGTATCTTTAAGAAATAGCGCAAAATAAGCTAAAAATTCACGAGAAAAACCTTTCTTAGGCAGGTAAGGGATAATCGTCAAATAGTCTTCTGCATTAACTGTTGACTTGGCAGGATTGTAAAAAAGCACAGCTTCTTCAAAAAGGATATCATCTGACGAAACCTCTCCGTCTTCATCTAACATCTCCACCCCTGCAGCATTTTGTGCCTCTAACAGAAAACTCACTTCAACCGCATGATTGCGCTTGTCCCAGCTAATCTCATAATCAAAAGGAAAGTTCTTGTCCAACTCTTCCTGTAAAACATCTAAAAATCCATATGTTGCCATTTTGTCCTCTTTCTATACGACTCTTCAATCGCCCCGAATACTCGGAAATATGCTAAAATAGATACTACAATCTTACCATATTCGTATCAGAAAATCCATGTTAGAAAGGACTGCTATGCCAGACAATCTCGCGCTTCGTATGCGCCCCAAAACCATCGACCAGGTCATCGGTCAGGAGCATCTAGTTGGACCTGGCAAGATTATCCGCCGTATGGTGGAAGCCAATCGCCTATCCTCTATGATACTCTACGGACCTCCAGGCATCGGAAAAACCAGTATCGCTTCAGCCATCGCTGGAACGACTAAGTATGCTTTTCGGACCTTCAATGCGACAGTTGATAGTAAAAAACGTCTACAAGAAATTGCTGAGGAAGCTAAATTCTCAGGTGGCCTTGTACTGCTACTAGACGAGATTCATCGTCTTGATAAGACTAAACAAGACTTCCTCTTGCCTCTCTTGGAAAGTGGACTGGTTATCATGATCGGGGCGACAACTGAAAATCCTTTCTTTTCTGTCACGCCAGCTATTCGTAGCCGTGTTCAGATTTTTGAACTGGAACCTCTATCTAATCAAGACGTCAAAGAGGCCATTCAAATAGCCCTGACTGACCCTGAACGAGGTTTTGACTTCCCAGTAGAACTAGATGAGGATGCCCTTGATTTCATCGCAACCTCTACTAATGGTGACCTGCGTTCTGCCTTCAATTCGCTTGATTTGGCCGTTCTTTCTACTCCAGCAAAGGATAACGGTGTTCGCCACATCACGCTCGACATCATGGAAAATAGTCTTCAGAGAAGCTACATCACTATGGACAAAGATGGAGACGGACACTATGATGTTCTATCTGCCCTGCAAAAGTCCATCCGTGGCTCGGATGTGGATGCTAGTCTCCACTATGCTGCTCGCTTGATAGAAGCTGGTGATCTTCCTAGCCTAGCACGGCGTTTGACTGTGATTGCCTATGAGGATATTGGTTTGGCCAATCCTGAAGCTCAGATTCATACCGTAACTGCTTTGGATGCTGCACAAAGAATCGGCTTCCCCGAAGCTCGCATCCTCATTGCCAATGTTATCATTGATCTGGCACTTTCGCCCAAGTCTAACTCAGCCTACTTGGCTATAGATAAGGCCTTGTCTGACCTTAAAGCATCGGGGCATCTGCCGATTCCACGTCACTTGCGAGATGGTCATTACAGTGGAAGCAAGGAACTAGGGAATGCCCAAGACTATCTCTATCCTCATAACTATCCAGGTCACTGGATCAAGCAAGAATACCTACCAGAAAAAATCCGTGACCATCATTATTTCAAACCCGAAGATACTGGGAAATACGAAAAAGCCTTAGCTCAGCGAAAGGAAATCATTGACCATTTGCGAGAAGAATGAAATCCTTTCCAAAAATTTGCAATTCACTCTTGATTTTTTTTGAAAAAGTGGTATCATATAATCATAGAAACGCTGTGGTGTACGAACTCACACATAAGTGTTGACCGACTATTTTTGTATTATTAGGGAAACAAAAGTCTTCTAACAGCATGTAGGCCGTCTCACACGGAAACAGCTTCAGTTAGAGCGAGTTGCCCACCTGCTTAATTGCGCGGGTTCAATACAAACCGTGAAGTTTCGGCACCAATACAGCTTTTTATTTGCCTCCTTAGCTCAGTTGGTAGAGCAGTAGACTCTTAATCTATGGGTCACAGGTTCGAGCCCTGTAGGGGGCATCTAAATCAACAGGAAAAAGCCTTGATAACCAAGGCTTTTTTGCTTGTCTATAACTGATTTGCCCCATCATTTGCCCCACATTTTTAATGAATACAAATAAGCGCGCTTTATGACAAAGCTCGCTTTTTCTGTTATAAAAGAAATAACTTATTTTCTAGTTTTTAGATAAATCCTCTCTCCAAATATCCTTGACGGTCACATCTCCCCAATTCTTCTGGCAAATTACGGTCTCTCAAGTTTACCGATCCCCCACTCGTGCTTCAAAGTGGGCTGGTTTATCGTCTACATTGGTGATTGCGAATCTCCACGTTTTCTGAAAGCACCGTAAATTCTCCACCCTAAAAGAAAGAGAATGACAGCTAACGAACGGAACACTATTTGCTGGAACAAATGCTCTAGAACAGTTTGTTTCATTTGTTCTACAACTGCATATAATCGCTTTTTAGCTTCCTCCGAACGTTGTTCCCAAACGTTCACTGAAGAACCTGTGCTACTTTCAATCACAGCTTGATTTTCACCTGCTAATTTCAAATATCTCCCAGCATGATACAACCGCTTTTCCCCATTTAACCAACTAATTTCAACACGCTTGTCTCCTTGTAATCTATTATTGTAACTGATGGATACCGCTTGATTCTCAGAAGAAATCTTACTTTCAATTTGATTATAGTCATCCACCACATAGATAAGACCGATGTTCTTTCCATTTTCTTTTGAGGGCACTAGATGAATATGCTTATCAAGAGCATGCCAATCCTGATCATTTTTATCTTGAATCCATTGAACCATACTACTATTCACATCCATCTTAGAAAATGAAATATATTGGTAGATTGGCTTCAAAATGAACAAGAAAAGATAAACAAGAAAAACGAGTGAACAAAAGATAAATTTGTGTTTATTTTTCATTTACTTCTCCTAATTTGAGCGTCCGTCACAATACATTTAGCCCTCATTATAACGCAAACTAAATAAGGGATTAGATAAAAAAATTGTTCTCAAAGTCTTCTAGCTATTAGGAACAAGCTTCAAAATGAGAATCCTACTCTTCATATTCTGGGTGTTTGCGTACATAGCGAGCCGCATAAACCGCATCTACCATGACAGCTGGCAGGGTCAAAGTAAATAAAATTCCCAATAAAACACCAAAAGCAATCTGAATATAACCTGTTAGGAGGGCGGGAATGATTGTTGCCCCAGCAAAAGCTATTGCAAAATTATTCCACCATATTTTCTTTCTACTTCCCCCTTTTACTTGATTAAAGGCCCAGACTTTCCCCTGATTCTTTGGGAGATAGTACCAAGCATAGAGGCCACAAGCAAAGATAAAAAGAAGTAATATAAAGATAACATAAAATGGAGTGAGAGGGGATTGATATATCTCCTTAGCTCCTATAGGACTGCCGTCTGAAATAACCATTAATAAACCAATAAAATCTAAACCTATCACTAAGCTTAACACTGTGAGGGCTATTAAATGATATATTAAAGCCTTCCACGTGTTTACCAAATAGGGAATAAAAGAAATGATAATACCAAATATATTCACAACACCGCAAAGCAAAGAAAGCCCTTTAAAGATACCTAGATTATCTTCATAACTTCCAACCAAATACATAAAACCGCTCAATGCCAAACCAATCCATGGATATAACTTAATATAACCTAAACTAACGCCATGTGTGATCAAAGGGCCGTGGTAGCGTTCTTCGATCACTGCTTTCTTTTTCTTTGAAGATTTTGACATCAATATACCTTCTTATCTGTTCTGAATAACATTTTAATACTAGTATACCATAAACCAACTTACTAGGTCATAGAATAGCTAATAGCTACATCCTGCTAAAAGGTTGACAGAACTTCGCTCTATAGGATATGATGGGAATACCTAGAAATTTAACTCTGCATGATCTTTACTCCTTCAACTGGAAAAGCGTTGGTGAGTTCAATTCTATATTTGGAGGTCCCTATGAAAATCTATTATTCAAAACTTATCGGTGGTGGCTATCTACTCTTTGCATCGGGTGTATTTTTTCAATTTTTCTTTTTTCTCGCGCATGGATTGATCGACTTTTCTCAACTGAGTCTTCTCACAGTGGTTCCAACCATTCTCTTTTTCGCTGCTATCTATTCAACGATTGCAGGTATCAAAAGACTGACTAGTCGCAGAGTCTCCTTTGAATTCACCTTTGCAGGTATTTCTGTCTATCCTGGACTCTTCTCCTCAAAAGAAATCTTCATTCCAAAAGAAGAATTACTGCGAGCATCTTATGTTGAAGTGGATGTTAGCGACCCTGATCATGTCAACAGCAAGGTTTGCTATTTAGATTTTGACCTCAGAGAGGTCACCCAGCTAGAAGATATTTCTAAGTCAAACATCATCATCAATACAAGCACCTTGAAACTACGTTTCTTCGTTAGCCTCTGTCGATTTAGAGAGGAAGAAAAAGCAGAATTAGCGAGCTATCTCAAAGAAAACTACGGCATTGATTTCTTATATTAGCAAGTAAAAAAGCCCTAATGTAGGGCTTTTTGTGTTGTTAGCGATTCACCACTTGCGTATAAAAGCTGGCTGGCTTGTCGTCTACATTTGTTACGGTGATGGTGTAGGGCTTGCTTTTGGTTGCATCAAAAACTTTTTTACCTAGATAGCTGTCCACTATCCCATCTTCTACCAATTGAATATCCTGTTGATTGTTGGAAAGCTCAGTACCATCATTACCAGAATTGCCTAACTGGATGATTTTATTTTCTTTTACTTCAAAATACAGGCCACTGAATTGTTCAGACCAAACATCTCTTCCAGATAATTTGATTTTTTGATCATCCTTCTTTTCTAAAATCAATTCTGAACTATACTCTAGTTGGTCTGTCTTAGGACGGACACGGATTGTTACACTTTGCCCAGGTTGCAGAGTGTGATTGTAGGCATTTTTGACTGAAAAATATAAAAGAGCAACACCTACGAGGACTGCCGTAAGTAATAGATTACAACCAAGCCTCCAATTTGCTTGTTTTTTTGAAGACATCTTCTCCTCCTTCATTGACAAGATGGATGCCAATTCAGTAGTAACTATCTTTCTCCTCTACTTACCTTTCTCATCCTTAATAGATAAACATGGCATCGCCAAAGCTAAAGAAACGATATCTTTCCTCAATCGCGTGTTGGTAGGCTTCGAGAACCAATTCACGGCCCGCAAAGGCTGAAACTAGCATCACCAAGGTAGACTTGGGCAAATGGAAGTTGGTAGAAAAAGCATCTACCACTTTCCAGTCATAACCCGGCTTGATAAAGATATTGGTCCAGCCAGAGTCGGCCTGGATTTGCCCATCAAACTTGCTTCCGATGGTTTCTAGCGTACGGATAGAGGTTGTTCCAACGGCAATCACACGGCCACCATTTTCTTTGATCTGACGCAAGGTCGCTGCAGCTTCCTCAGACAATTGATAAAACTCTGAGTGCATCTCATGCTCATCCAAATTATCTACTGTAACAGGTCTAAAGGTCCCAAGTCCAACGTGCAAGGTCAGGTAGACTAGGTGAACGCCTTTTTGCTGGATTTCTTCTAGTAATTCCTTGGTAAAATGCAAACCAGCTGTTGGGGCAGCAGCTGACCCACTCTCCTTGGCATAGACGGTTTGATAACGCTCTTGATCATCCAACTTTTCGTGGATATAAGGAGGCAAAGGCATTTCTCCAAGGCTTTCAAGCACTTCTAGGAAAATTCCTTCATACTCAAAGCGGACAATACGACCGCCATGAGTTAATTCCTCAGTCACGACTGCGCTAAGTCGACCATCCCCAAAGATAACACGGGCGCCGACCTTAAGACGTTTGGCAGGTTTTGCTAACACTTCCCACTCATCACCAACAGTATTTTTCAAAAGCAAGAGTTCAACGTGGCCTCCTGTTTCTTCCTTTTCTCCATGGAGACGAGCAGGTAGGACACGGGTATCATTCATAACAAGGGCATCGCCAGGTTCTAGCATCTCAATGATTGAGTGAAAATGGCGATCTTGAAATTCCCCTGTTTTACGGTTAACAATCAAAAGTCTGGATGCATCCCGCTGTTCCAACGGTGTCTGAGCAATCAGTTCCTCAGGTAAATCAAAATCAAAATCATTGGTATTCATTATAATTTTTCAGTCCATTTCTCTATTATTCTTAGCTATCAAAGCGGATTTCTTCCAGTAGATAGTCAATAAAGCGTTCCCCCATCTTAGATAGGCTCGTCTTTTCATGCTGGATATAAACCAGCTCAATGGAATCATCAATATCAAGTGGAATGGAAACGATGTTGTCCCCATTGAGGTTGCTATTCAGAATCCCTGTCGCGATAGTATAACCGTCCAAACCAATCAAGAGGTTAAACAAGGTCGCACGGTCACTAACAACGATGGATTTCTTGTGGTGTTCCTGAGACAAAATCTCTTCTGAGAAATAGAAGGAATTATGGGTACCTTGGTCATAGCTCAAATATGGGAAGTCTTCTAAGTCTGCCAACTGTACCTTGTCTTTTTTAGCAAGGGGATTGGTCTTACTTACAAATATATGGGGTTGTGCTGTAAAGAGATGGTGGGCAACTAGATGGTTGTCATCCAACATCTTAGAGAGGACATCTCGGTTATAGCTATTTAAAAAGAGGACTCCTACTTCACTTCGGAAGTTCTTGACGTCATCGATGATTTCCCAAGTTCTGGTTTCACGCAAAAAAAGCTCATACTTTTCCATATCGCTTTTCTTAAGCAAGGAAACAAAAGCATTAACCACAAAAGCATAGTGCTGCGAAGACACACTAAAAAGCTCGCGATGAGCGATGGGGTTCTTATAGCGTTCTTCTAAAAGTTGAGTTTGCTCGACAACCTGACGGGCATAGGATAAAAACTCCATCCCATCACGTGTGAGGGTAATTCCCTTGGGATTGCGGATAAAAATCTCAATCCCCATCTCATTTTCTAGGTCACGAACGGCATTTGATAGACTCGGTTGTGTAATGAAAAGTTGCTTGGCAGCCTCATTCATCGAACCTGTCTCTACGATTTTGATAATATAGTGTAATTGTTGAATTCTCATGCTTTTATTGTACCATACTTGACGCAATATAAAAAGAACCAGTAACTGTATGCCCTATTATGCTCTGTGAATATTAAAAGAGGTCGGAACAGTTCCAACCTCTTTTATCTTCATTGTTAACTAAGCTTTCAAATCGAAACTTAGCTTCCTCTTTCCCAGAAGATGGCTAACAAAATCATGGCACCAAGAACTGATGGGATAATGGCTGTACCGTTTAGGCTTGGCCCCCAAGCACCAAAGATTAATTGTCCTATAAAGGCTCCAATCCAACCGAGAAACATTTTCCCAAAGCATCCCATACGTTCTCCACGATTGGTAATAGCTCCAGCTAGTAGTCCGATTAAAAGGCCGACAAACATACTTCCAAGCATAGTTTCTCCTTAATTTGCCCAATCTCCATTGCGGAAGAGTGGTACGCGTGTTCCATCCTCACGGATACCGTCGATATCCATTTGGTTAGAACCAATCATAAAGTCAACGTGCACATCTGAACGGTTGAGCCCTGCAGTCGCAAGCTCTTCTTCACTCATCTCTGCTCCACCTACAACGCTAGTTGCATAGGCTGCACCGATAGCCAAGTGGTTCGAAGCATTTTCATCGAAAAGAGTGTTAAAGAAAGTAATACCTGACTGAGAAATTGGACTTGGATCTGGTACCAAGGCACATTCACCCAAGGCACGCGCACCAGCATTTTTAGAAACTAGATCTTTCATGACCTGATCACCTTTTTTAGCAGTGATATCAACGATTTGACCATCCTTGAAGGTTACCTTAATGCCTTCGATGATATTTCCATTGTAGCTAAGCGGTTTTGTAGACGTTACATAACCATCTGCGCGACGGAAGTCAGGAGCTGTAAAGACCTCTTCTGTTGGCATATTTGGCAAGAATCCTTCGCCTTGAGCATTGATAGCTCCGGCAGATTCCCACACGTGGTTCTTAGGCAAGCCAAGTGTCAAGTCTGTTCCAGGAGCTGTGTAGTGAAGAGCTGAGAATTGCTCTTTATTGAGCATTTGAGCCTTGCTCTTCAAGATAGCTGCATGTTCTTCCCAAGCTTTAACGGGATCTTCTTCGTAGACACGACAGGTCTTAAAGATTTGGTCCCAAAGGAGGTCCACTGCCTCTTCATCACTTGCTGCATTTGGAAATACCTTCTTAGCCCACTCGAGTCCAGCTGCGGCTGCTACAGTCCAGCTAACTTTGTTGGATTGAGTTGCAATACGCATTGGCTTCATCGCAATTCCCATCGCTTTAGCAGAAGCTGAGAGTTTTTCAGCGTCCACTCCGTTCAAGGCACCTGGATCAGACGAACGGACCCCAAGGCGACTTGCTTTATGCTCCAAGAGGTAGTTCATTTCAGCAATCTTATAGTCTGGTACATTGTCCAAACGCTCCATTGGCGCATGGAGAAATTTCTCACGGTTGACGAGATCATCTGTCCATTGGACAATAACTTCATGTGCACCAAGGGCATAAGCTTCTTTGACGATTAAATGAGCCAACTCGCGTTGTTCCACATCGATAGAGAGAGCTAAAGTGTGACCAGGTTGCACATTGATTCCATTTGCAACCAATAATTTGGCATATTTTTCTAGATTTTCTTTAAAATTTGGTAAAACCATCCATCTTTCCCTTTTCTATTAGTTTATTTTTCATTCAAAGCAGCAAACAAGCCTGCTAAAGCAATAGCGCCAGACAAGAGTGCTGTCGATAAAATGATTGTTTCATCTGCAAGCTCTAGCTGATAGTCAAATACCTTTTCAGCCGGCTTATCTTCTGCAAAAATTCTGAGTTTCATCTTGAACTCCTTAAAATATATTAAAATAAATCACTATGACTTCCTGTCCTCAGCAAGTTTAAAATTACTTCCGACTTGTCTACTTTATAGACCAAAAGCCAATCTGGTTGGATATGACACTCACGAACCCCTTGAAAATGTTTGGACGTCGTCAATTGATGGTCGCGATATCTAGCAGGAAGTTCTTTTTCTTGAACTAGAAAATTCAATACTTCTTCTAATAATTCTGCCTTCAACCCACGCTTCATAGCCAACTTAAAATCTTTTTTAAACTGTTTATGGTAACGAATCTTAAGCACGCAAGTCCTCCATCAAGTCTGAGACAGATTCAAAAGACTGACTCATATTACGATTTTGGTCTACATCCGTTAATACTTGGAGCAATTTCTGATTCTCATCAAGCCTAACATCAAAAGGCAAACCTTGATATTGAATAGCCTGACGAAGGAAAATGTTGATAGCTGTCGTCATATCCATTCCTAAATGATTAAAAACCTGTTGGGCCTGCTCCTTAACCTCACTATCCAGACGGATGCTCATACTCGTCTTTGGCATATTCTCACCTTCTTTCTATTTATTATTTTAACAAAAAAGACGGCTAATGTAAACTCATTGGATATACAATGGATAGCTATAAGCCAAAATATAGTAAAGAAATAAAATTAATGTCCCAAATATGGGAGATCTCAGCCTGAGTTTTAGTTTTAGAATATAATGTTGCTATCATAGATTAAGAGGTGAAAAATATGAACCAGATTACGAAACAATATAAATTACTATATTTCTTGCTTATTTTATTAAGTCTGACAAGTGCTCTTTTAATGACATTCTTCTCTCTCCAATTAGGAAGAATACTTGATAGTATATCTAATTCAAATAGTGGATTACTCTTTCATATCACTATTTGTGTAGGTTCTATTTTACTGTGGTTCTTGATTTCTTCTTCCTATTCCTATCTTAAAAACCAATATGTAAAAAAAGTTATTTTAGATCTAAAAAGGCGTCTCTTATTACATTATTTATCGCGTGAATTTAACCAAATTGACAACCGTAACCATTCAGATTTCTTAAATAATATCACCAAAAACAGTGACCTTGTTCAAGAAAATTTATTAATCCCTAGAATCTCTCTAATCGCAAATTTAGGGAGCCTTATCATGAGTGTGGTTGCTATTATTTATATAGAATGGCGATTAGCATTAGTCTTTCTTTTATTGTCGAGTATAACGGTTTTTCTATCACAAATTCCTGGAAAGTTGATGACTAAAGCAACTAATAATTATTCTCTACAAAATAATCACTATTTATCAAAAATGACAAACTTTATTGATGGTTTTGAACAAATTAAGTTATTAAATATTCAAAGCTGGATCCAAGAGAAAATTCAGGGAATCAGTTTAGAATTTGAAGAGTCCAGAAAAACATATCAATTCTTAAAAGACTTAGCTTCAACTACTGGAATTTTACTAAGTTTTTGCTCTCAACTATCCTGTATGGTCGCTGGTATCTTTTTTGTAAGAAATAACTTACTGACTATTGGATTACTAGTAGCAAGTATTCAATTATTAAACGGTGTTTTTGCTCCATTACAATCTATTCTTTACAATAAAAATTTAATCAGCAGTAGCAAGTCCATTATTGATAATATCCAAGAAAATCTATATGAGACAAATCATGAAATTTTCCATAAAACAAGTACAATTGATTGTGATAACGTTTCGACCATTTCTATTAGCCAATTACATTATGAAATTGAAAATAAAATATTATTTGATCATTTTTCCTATGAATTTAAAAAAGGCAAGCGCTATGCAATTATCGGTGCTTCAGGAGCTGGGAAAACAACTTTAGTAAAATTAATACTAAATTATTATTCCAAAAATCTTTATGATGGGGAAATACAAATCAACGGAAAACAGAATATTGATATTCCCTCAGAGGAGTTATATAAAGATATTGCATTTGTACAAAAAAATGATTTTCTGATTGAAGGCAATATCCTAGAGAATATCAAACTGTCCAGAAACCTTTATTTAACTGAAAAATTAAGAAAAGCCTTAGGATTTAACGAATACTTCCTTAATAAGAGTCTATCTCAATCAGGCAAAAGCATTTCAGAAGGAGAAAAGCAACGAATTGATTTAGCTAGATTTTTAGTCAAACCATATTCTGTATATATCTTTGACGAACCTACAAGCAACCTTGATCCAATAAAAGCCAAAGCAATGATGGACTACATTCTATCCATTAAAGATGCAATTGTTAT
Organism: Streptococcus peroris ATCC 700780; assembly: GCF_000187585.1. Lineage (GTDB taxonomy): Bacteria > Bacillota > Bacilli > Lactobacillales > Streptococcaceae > Streptococcus > Streptococcus peroris. The sequence goes on along the minus strand of NZ_GL732463.1, from coordinate 1,497,031 downwards.
TGTCATTACTCATGATCAAAATCCAAAAATATTGGAAGAGTTTGATCACGTTATTACCTTATAGATAAATGACCTAGTCTACTAAATGAATGATGTGTTTCTCAAAGTATTCTTTGTAATTTTTGTAGATTGTTTTATTGAAGAGTTCGAAAATTTTTAAAGCTTCTTCGATTTTTAAAAGTGATTTTTGATTATGATAGAATTTCAGTTCCAAATATCCATCTAAATACAGCAAAATAGTTTGTTCAAAAAAATCTGTGGAATCCGCTAATATATTCTTCGTAGCCTGTTTTAAAAATAAAGATTCCTCATATAAGTCGTTCTCAATCATTATAATCAAAGAATTGAGAAGTAGTTGAATGAGAGATTGTCTATTTCTAGGTATAGAACTATACAACTTCCCTTTTTTGAGCGCTTCTTTGGCATATCTAAATAATAAATCTGGAGATAGAACACGACAGCAATTTCCAAGGATGAGCGTTTCGTAATAACCCCAGTTTTCAACAGAAAATAAATAATTTGTAAGATAAGAGGCGTCTTGATGACTCAATTGATGATTCTTATCCATTCCCGAAACAATACTTTCAATGAAAACAGCATTTAATTTATGGTAATGAGAATTTGTCCCATGAAAAAGTTCTATTTCTTTCTCTACCATATCTAGTAATGCTTGAGCATCTTCATTATATGCAGCCTGTTTAACAGAAGCTATTAAGGTATTAAAACCCGAAGGTTGATAATGATTACTGATAAGCAGAAATTCTTCTAGTGTTACTCCTATTCTTTCAAGAAGATACAATAACTTAAAGACAGAAATCTCTGTTTCTCCTAATTCAAATCTAGATATTTGAGATTTTGAAATTTCAGCACCTGCTAATGAAGAAATAGAAATCCCCTTTTCTTCTCTTATTTTCCTATAAGTTTCACCTAAAATCATACTTATCTCCATTCCATATCGAAAAGTTATTAAGGTATAGCAAACACTACTTCCGTTAAGCTTACTCTTGTTTGAGAGTATCATTATTAGTAATTTATAGCAATTATTTTTGATAATTTCAATATATAACTTCTAAAGTTTTAGTCTTTGGATAAAAACTTATTTATATTCTATCATATCTAAAAACCAGTAGAAATGAAAATCATCTTTACTGGTTTTACTGTTAAGTCTTAATTAGATGAAACTTAGTCGGCTTATTTGAACAAGTTGACTTGAAATTAAAACAAATCATCAAATAGACTGAGCTGGTTATCCTCTGGCATATTACCGAGAATGCCCATTTCATCCATCTTTTCAACCAAGGTCGAGGAAAGTCCTCCACGCTTGCGCAACTCAGTTTTAGAGAGGAATTCTCCCTCTTGACGCGCACGCACCAATTGTTTTGCAACGTTCTCTCCTAGTCCATCCATAGCGACAAACGGTGGGATGAGGGTATCTCCATCAATGATAAATTCGGTCGCCTGACTACGATAAAGATCAAGTTTGCCAAACTTGAAGCCACGTTCCCACATCTCATTGACGATCTCAAGTGTTGTGTAAAGATCAATTTCTACATTGGAAGCTTCATTGTTCTTCCGCTTTTCAGCGATTTCTTGCATTCTGCGCTTAATCGCATCCAAGCCTGCACCCATAGTCTTGATATCAAAGGCCTTAGCACGGATGGAGAAGTAAGCACAGTAGTAATAAATCGGATGGTGAACCTTGAAGTAGGCTACGCGAAGGGCCATCATAACGTAGGCTGCCGCATGGGCTTTAGGGAACATGTACTTGATTTTCCCACAAGACTCGATATACCACTCAGGCACATTATTGGCCTTCATGGCTTCGATATAACCATTGCGCTCTTCTTCAGAGATTTTGAGCCACATTCCCTTACGTACACGCTCCATGATGGTAAAGGCCATCTTAGGTTCTAGACCCGCATGCATGAGGTAAACCATGATGTCATCACGACATCCGATAACGGTTGATAGGTCGGCAATTCCTTGTTTAATCAAATCTTGAGCATTTCCCAACCATACGTCAGTACCATGAGATAGACCTGAAAGTTGAAGCAACTCTGCAAAGGTCGTTGGATGGGTTTCATCGACCATCCCACGTACGAAATTGGTTCCAAACTCTGGAATTCCAAGCATACCCGTAGAAGTACCAATCTGCTCAGGAGTTACTCCTAGAACATCTGTTCCCGAGAAGAGGGCCATGACACCAGGATCATCCATAGGAATTTCATTGGGATCAATCCCAGACAAGTCCTGGAGCTTCCGAATCATAGTCGGATCATCATGCCCCAGTACATCGAGTTTGAGGACGTTCTCATCGATATCGTGGAAGTTAAAGTGAGTCGTCTGCCATTCAGCAGTCACATCATCGGCAGGATACTGTACTGGAGTAAAGTCATAGACATCCATATAGTTAGGGATAACTACAATTCCCCCTGGGTGCTGACCGGTCGTCCGCTTGACACCCGCAGCTCCCTGAGCTAGACGCTCAACTTCTGCCTCGCGATAAAATTTACCATAGTCTCGCTCATATCCTTTAACAAATCCATAAGCCGTCTTATCAGCTACTGTACCGACGGTTCCTGCACGAAAGGCATATTCTTCGCCAAATATATCGCGCACATCCAAGTGGGCACTTGGCTGGTCCTCTCCTGAGAAGTTCAAGTCAATATCGGGAACCTTATCTCCATCAAAACCAAGGAAGGTTTCGAAAGGAATATCCTGTCCATTCTTACTGAGCTTGTGACCACAGTTTGGACAGTCTTTATTGGGCATATCAAATCCGGAACCATAGGAACCATCTGTGATAAATTCGCTGTACTGGCACTGACTACAAACATAGTGAGGCGAGAGAGGATTGACCTCTGTAATCCCAATCATGGTCGCAACGAAACTAGATCCAACAGATCCTCGAGAACCAACTAAGTAACCCCGTTCATTAGAACGGTGCACTAGCATTTGCGACGCTAGATAAATCACAGCAAATCCATTCCCCAAGATAGAAGTCAATTCTTTTTCAATCCGTAAATCAACGATATCTGGAAGCGGATTGCCATAGATTTCAAAGGCTTTTTTATAGGTCAACTCAGCAACTGTTTCCTCAGCCTTATCGATAAATGGAGTATAAAGGTCTCCTTTAACCACTTCGATAGGCTCAAAGATTTCTGCCATAGCGTTAGTATTGTCGATGACCAATTTTCGAGCCAGATCTTCACCCAAAAAGGCAAATTCATCGAGCATTTCATTGGTTGTTCTAAAATGAGCCTTTGGTAGCGGAGCTGGTTGAGCGTGTTCTCCATGCCCAATCGTCCGGTTAATCACAGCACCCTGCCCCAGACTTCGGACGATAATCTCGCGATAAATCTCATCTTCTGGTTCGAGATAGTGGACATTTCCTGTAGCCAAAACGGGCTTGCCAAGGCGGTCTCCAACCTCAATCAAATTCTTGATAATAGTTTCTAACTCTGCTAAATCCTTGACTTGTTCCTTGGCAATTAAAGGCGCATAGATTGCAGGAGGCATCACCTCAATAAAGTCATAATACTTAGCTACTTCAACAGCGGCATCAACCCCTTGAGACAATATAGTATCAAAGACTTCACCTTCTGCGCAAGCAGTTCCTAAAATCAGCCCTTCACGATGGGCATCTAGGACCGTCCGAGGAATACGGGGAACCCCTTCAAAATACTGGGTATTTGAAAGAGAAACCAGTTTGAAGATATTTTTTAGGCCAATTTGATTTTTTACATAGATGGTAGCATGTTTGACACGAGCTTTTTTATAAGAATCCGGGCTAATCAGATCAATATTTAATCGAGCCAGATTCGTTACACCATGCTTTTCAGCAACTTCCTTGATAAAGATAAAGAGCAGACGTCCCGTAGCTTCCGCATCGTAGTTGGCCATGTGGTGATGGTCCAAAGCCACACCAAAACGCTTAGTCAAAGGCCCCAAACCATGACGTTTATACTCCGGATAGAGGTTTCTTGCAAATTCAAGCGTATCAATCACAGGCTGAGTGATTTTTGGCAAGCCATGACGTTCATAGTTTGCATTCATAAAACCAACGTCAAAGGTTGCATTGTGTGCAACTAGAACTGTATCTTGGCAAAATTCTTGGAATTCTTGGAGGACCTGTTTCAATGGTTTCGCATTTTTTACATGGTCATCTGTAATCCCAGTTAGTTCTGTCGTGAAAGCAGACAAAGGATGGCCTGGATTGATAAATTCATCAAATTCAGCTATGATATTTCCCTTATACATCTTAGAAGCTGCAACCTGAATCAAGTCATTATAGATTGCTGAAAGTCCTGTCGTTTCCACGTCAAAGACCACGTAAGTTGCTTCAGAAAGATCCATCTCCACTTCGTTATAGACGATAGGGACACGGTCTTCTACGATATTGGCTTCCATCCCATAGATCAACTGGATACCAGCCTTTTTAGCTGCCTTATAGCCATGAGGGAAGGACTGAACATTCCCGTGGTCCGTGATTGCTACCGCCTTATGTCCCCATTTTGCAGCTTTCGCCACGAGTTCTTCGACTTCAGGGAGAGCATCCATGGTGGACATATTGGTATGAGCGTGAAATTCGACCCGTCGTTCTCCCTCTGGCATCAAATCCTTACGTTCGTAATGAACAACTTCCTGCCCATCTTGGACATTCATCGTTAAATCATGCGTATAGTTGTTCACTTCAACATTTCCACGAACACGAAGCCAAGAATTTTTCTTGATTATATCAAATTTCTGGGCTTCTTCTTCATTTTTAAGCCATTTTTGCATCGAAAAACTAGAAGTATAGTCCGTCATCTTGAAGTTAATCAAGACACGACCCGTTCTGGTCACCTTCTGTTCGACATCAAAAACTACTCCTTCAAATACCAGACGATTCTCCTCTGTGTCAACCTCAATCATAGGAGTCACTTCAGCCTTGTCTAATTTTGGTCTCGCAGCAGCCTTCTTGGCTTGAAAATCAAAAACAGGCTTGTCCTCTACAGGAGGGGGAGCCATTTGTTCCAACTGCTCCATGGCACGAAGAGCTTCCTCGTTAGCGGCTTGCACAATCTTTTGATTTTCAGTCTGAAAATTCTCTTGCTCTTCCTGACTCAGATTTTCATTTTTCTCAAGCACACATTTAAAAAACGGGAAACCAAACTTTTCTAACTGCTTGGAAAGGTTGGGCAAATGATTTTTTCGAAAATGATCAGTATCTGCTGCATCCGTTCCTACGATGACTAGTTGCTTATTCTCGTTTCTGACTTCAAAATCTTGGTAAATTGCCCGAAAACTTTGGCTAGAGCATGGACCTTCCGCAAAAGCTTCTTTATAGTAAGCTTGCAAAAGCTCTTTTGAAAACTCCTGATGGCGAGTTTTTATTTCAAAAATTGCCTGATTCCCTGTTTTCGAAAACTCTTCATTCAATCCCTTCTTGAGCTCTAAAAAGATTTCAAAAGGCAAGATATTCTCAAAAACAAAATGAAACTCCCAAACCCTACTCTGTTTATGAACAATAACTTGTTCAATCTCAGCCTGAGAGAATGCTGGATTTTTTCTCATTTCAGCGGGAATTCCCAACTGATTCAATAAAATTTCAAAAGTATTTGACATCCATTTTCCTCACATTATACTGATTCTATTTTACCATATTTAAAGGGATTTTAGCCAATTCTACTGAACAGAAAAAGAAGCCACAAAGTGGCTTCTCTTTAGAGGAAGAATGAATTATTCTTCACCTTTGTTTTTCTTAATAATTTCTTCTTGTACTGACTTAGGTACATCTTCGTAGTGGTCAAATACCATCATGAATGTACCACGTCCTTGTGACGCAGAACGAAGAACTGTTGCGTAACCGAACATTTCAGCAAGTGGAACGTAAGCACGAACGATTTGGCTGTTACCATGTGCTTCCATACCATCTACACGTCCACGACGAGCAGTTACGTGACCCATAACATCACCAAGGTTTTCTTCTGGAACAGTGATGGTTACAAGCATCATTGGTTCAAGGATAGCTGGTTGTGCAGTCTTCGCAGCTTCTTTAAGTGCAAGAGATGCAGCGATCTTGAAGGCAGTTTCAGATGAGTCGACATCGTGGTATGAACCATCGTAAAGCTTAGCTTTAACGTCAACGATTGGATAACCTGCAAGAACACCGTTAGCCATTGCTTCTACAAGACCTTTTTCAACCGCTGGGATAAATTCACGAGGAACCACACCACCGACGATTGCGTTTTCGAATTCGAATCCTTTACCTTCTTCGTTTGGAGTAAATTCAATCCAAACATCACCAAATTGACCTTTACCACCAGATTGGCGTTTGAAGAATCCACGTGCTTGAGTTGCAGCACGGAATGTTTCACGGTAAGATACTTGAGGAGCACCTACGTTTGCTTCCACTTTGAACTCACGACGCATACGGTCAACAAGGACGTCAAGGTGAAGCTCACCCATACCAGAGATAACAGTTTCACCAGTTTCAACGTTTGTTTCAACACGGAATGTTGGATCTTCTTCAGCCAATTTTTGAAGGGCGATACCCATCTTGTCTTGGTCAGCTTTAGATTTTGGTTCAACCATCAATTGGATAACTGGTTCTGGAACGTTGATTGATTCAAGGATGATTTTCGCTTTTTCATCAGTCAATGAGTCACCAGTTGTTGTATCTTTCAAACCAACAGCTGCAGCGATATCACCAGCGTAAACTGTTTCGATTTCTTTACGAGTGTTGGCGTGCATTTGAAGGATACGTCCGATACGTTCACGTTTACCTTTAGAAGTGTTCAATACGTATGAACCTGATTGAAGAACACCTGAGTAAACACGGAAGAATGTCAAACGACCTACGAATGGGTCAGTCATGATCTTAAAGGCAAGCGCTGCAAATGGCTCGTCATCAGATGCTGGACGATCTTCCTCTTCTTCTGTATCAGGGTTGATACCTTTAATCGCAGGGATGTCAAGTGGGCTTGGAAGGTAGTCAAGGACTGCATCCAACATCAATTGAACCCCTTTGTTCTTGAAGGCAGATCCACACAATACTGGGAAGAATTCAACGTTGATTGTCGCTTTACGGATACCAGCTTTCAATTCTTCATTAGTGATTTCTTCACCTTCAAGGTATTTCATCATCAAATCTTCATCAGTTTCAGCTACTGCTTCAACCAATTTTTCACGGTATTCTTGAGCTTGGTCAAGGTATTCAGCTGGAATATCTTCTTCAAGAATATCTGTACCAAGGTCGTTGGTATAGATTTCAGCTTTCATCTTGATCAAGTCAATGATTCCACGGAAGTCATCTTCAGCACCGATTGGCAATTGAATTGGGTGAGCGTTTGCTTGAAGACGGTCATGAAGTGTGCTTACTGAGTAAAGGAAGTCAGCACCGATTTTATCCATCTTGTTGGCAAATACGATACGTGGAACTCCGTATTCAGTTGCTTGACGCCAAACTGTTTCTGTTTGAGGTTCTACACCTGATTGAGAGTCAAGAACGGTAACAGCACCGTCCAATACACGAAGAGAACGTTGTACTTCGATAGTGAAGTCCACGTGTCCTGGTGTGTCGATGATATTTACACGAGTGTCTTTCCATTGAGCTGTTGTTGCAGCAGATGTGATCGTGATACCACGTTCTTGTTCTTGCTCCATCCAGTCCATTTGTGACGCACCTTCGTGAGTTTCACCGATTTTGTGAATCTTACCAGTGTAGTAAAGGATACGCTCAGTTGTAGTTGTTTTACCAGCATCGACGTGAGCCATGATACCGATATTACGAGTTTTTTCAAGTGAAAATTCGCGTGCCATGAGGTTTGTTTCTCCTATATTTTTTATTTCTATTCTATTATAACACGATTTCAATAAAAACGGATAGGCAGGACCCACCCGTTCTCAGTGTTTATCTTGTTTTTGTTGGTTTTAACTTGTAGATGAGTTGAATTGAACTCGGGCTAAAAGCTCAAGTTAACTGATTTGAACCCGAGCTAAAGTTAATTAGCCAATTTGAGCCGGAACGGGATGCTGTGTGAAAAAGATAAACTTCCTTGTATTCGTCGAATACTGCGTCAGTTTCCTATTTTCACTTTGCATCCTTACCGTTCCTAGCATCATGATTAGTTGAGCTCAAGCTAAAAGTCTGGAGAAAAAGATGAATCTCATTGGTTGCAATCGCAACCTGCTTCGATTCCCTATTTTCTCTTGGACTTTCTTAACGCTTTCGCATCCTATCTTACCAACGGAAGTGTGCGAAGGCACGGTTAGCTTCAGCCATACGGTGAGTGTCTTCACGTTTCTTAACTGCTGCACCAGTGTTGTTAGCAGCATCCAAGATTTCTTTTGCAAGACGGTCTTGCATTGTGTGTTCACCACGAAGGCGAGCGATTGTTACCAACCAACGAAGTCCAAGAGTTGTACGACGTTCTGGACGAACTTCAACTGGGACTTGGTAGTTAGAACCACCGACACGGCGTGCACGTACTTCAAGTACAGGCATGATGTTTTCCATAGCTGTTTCGAATACTTCAAGTGCGTCGTTTCCAGTAGCTTCTTTGATTTGTTCAAAGGCACCGTAGACGATTGAAGCAGCTGTACCACGTTTACCATCAAGCATAACGCGGTTGATAAGACGAGTAACTAATTGTGAATTGTAAAGCGGATCTGGCAATACATCGCGTTTAGGCGCACGGTTTTTACGACTCATTTCTCTTTATCCCCTTTCCTTATGCTTTTGGTTTTTTAGTACCGTATTTAGAACGGCCTTGTTTACGATCGTTTACACCTGCAGTATCAAGTGCTCCACGGACGATATGGTAACGTACCCCTGGAAGGTCTTTTACACGTCCACCACGAAGAAGAACCACGCTGTGTTCTTGCAAGTTGTGTCCGATACCTGGGATATAAGCAGTCACTTCGATAAGGTTGCTCAAACGTACACGAGCGAATTTACGAAGGGCTGAGTTAGGTTTCTTAGGTGTCATTGTTCCAACACGAGTTGCAACACCACGTTTTTGTGGTGAAGAAACGTTTGTTTGAACTTTTTTATGACTGTTGTAACCAACGTTCAAAGCTGGTGATTTAGATTTTTCTACTTTTGATTTACGCGATTTGCGAACCAATTGGTTAATTGTAGGCATCTACATTCTCCTGTGTTTTTTTATTTTTGGTGATGATACACTTGGTGACAGCTATCATCTGCGTGTACTTTTGCAACATTTGTCAGCACGTCCCTGTACACTCTTGAGAGACCAAAAGTAAAAAGTACCGTCTAGTATTGTACCACGTTTTTCCTATCTTTGTCAATACATTTCTTCTTATTTTTCTACTTCCGTTACTTTAATAATCTCTCATATTCAACTCCTCATTATTGACTCCAGTATTGTATGGACTAATTTGGTAATTTAGTCTTCTACATGCTCTACAACATCCGATCTTGTCCACAAAGTTTTGACAAAAAGATATCACTATACAAAAACATATAAACTTTAGTTTGTACTAGATGTCTACTCATATTTTTCATGCTACTATTTCTTAATTAAATTCTATCAAGTAAGACATTCTACTTCGATAAGTCGACGACCGTTTAAAAAATTACCCTTTTTATCCATTCCTGCTTATATCTCAAAATCTTGTCTGTTTTATGTACTCATTTTCATTATGAAAAGTAGCAAGTGGAACATACGATCAATTTACATTTGAAATAGTCACAGAATATATGGGAATCTTCATCTTTCTAACTAGCACAATATCATAGCAACCAATACAAAAAAATGAGGGACGAAATTCGTTCCCTCATTAATGTCATTTCATTACTAATAATCAGTTACAACTCTTATTTATCAGTAAATTTGCGTTTGATGATAATTGCGCCTGACAAGATTACTACACCTGCAAATACAAGTGCTGCTCCAGTAGCTTCACCTGTAAACGGAAGACCTGGTTCGTCTTCAGTTGTAGATGTTGAACCAGGATTTTCTGGTTCACCAGGTGTTGTAGTTGTGGTTGCTTTTGGAGTTACATTTGTTGACTCTGTTGTTGTAGTTGTTGTCGTAGTTGTTGTTGGAGCTGCAGTTGTTGAGCCTGTTGTTGACTCTGTTGTTGTAGTCGCTGCAGTTGTTGAAGCTGTCGTTGACTCTGTTGTTGTAGTTGCTGCAGTTGTTGAGCCTGTTGTTGACTCTGTTGTTGACTCTGTTGTTGTAGTTGCTGCAGTTGTTGAGCCTGTCGTTGACTCTGTTGTTGTAGTTGCTGCAGTTGTTGAGCCTGTTGTTGACTCTGTTGTTGTAGTCGCTGCAGTTGTTGAAGCCGTTGTTGACTCTGTTGTTGTAGTTGCTGCAGTTGTTGAGCCTGTTGTTGTAGTTGCTGCAGTTGTTGAGCCTGTCGTTGACTCTGTTGTTGTAGTCGCTGCAGTTGTTGAAGCCGTTGTTGACTCTGTTGTTGTAGTTGCTGCAGTTGTTGAAGCCGTTGTTGACTCTGTTGTTGTAGTTGCTGCAGTTGTTGAGGCTGTCGTTGTACTTGTTGTAGTTGGAGCTGCAGTCGTTGTTGTAGTTGTTGTCGTAGTTGTTGTTGGTTTATTTGAAGTGTTTACAACTTTGATAACATTAGAACCATTGATTGGTTCAACTTTTGAAGTATAACCATCAGGTGTATTCGTTTCTACTACAGAATAAACGATTGGTTGTCCATCTTTAATACCTGGCAATTTAGAAAACTCAGCTGACCAACCTGAAGCCTTGGTTAATGTCTTAGTCATACCTTCCAATTTTTGACCATTGGCCATCAATTGAACAGTGATGTCTTTACGATCTGCTTCGCTATCGCCAACCCATTCTTTTTCAACAGTTACGGTTTTATCCCCTGTTACCCAGAACTTCAATTCTGTATTGTTCCAGAATGCTGGATCTGTTTGTGGTGTTGTAATTTCATCAGCTTTCAAAGTAGCGTTGTTATCAACACGGATAGTTGTTTTTGGAATCAATGTTTGGTATTCAACGATAATTTCATCGCTATTTGCTGTTTTGAATACATCACTAACATCAGATAAGTTTACAGTGAATCCATTGCCATCTGCATCGAATTTCACATGTTTCCAGAAATCCCAACCTGAAGCAACTACTTGTCCACCTTTTCTAAGTGTGAATGATGGTTTCAAGTAAGTTCCTACAAAGAATTCATTTGCCGCATGGTTAGCAGCTGGAGCAAAAGTGATTTTAGAGTAATCTACAGCTGGAGCTTGAATTTTGTCTGATACAACTGGATTAGTGAGGGCTTGTTTTTTACCATCTCCGTTGATACGGATGAACCATTTTGTAAGATAGTAGTCACTTCCGACTTTCATCCATGCATAGTTTTCAGATGCGTCTAATTTGAATTCCTTAGCTACATAGTCACCAGTAAGGTTATATTTATTTAAAACAGATTCAAATACACCAGGTCCATCAGGACGAGTAATGATGACTGATTCAGAACCTACTTTTGAAGTAGCTGTTTTGTTACCAGGATTTCCTGGTGTGCTATCCCACACTGCACGGAATTGGAATCCACCCTTAACGTTTTCGTTCATTGACTCGATTGCTTTTTTGAATGTAAAAGTAATCTTTTTGTTGGTCATCGTAATCGTAGCTACTTCAGCACCATTGGCTTGTAGTGATTGCGTTGCGAGTTCAGTGATATTGACACCTTCAGGAGCGTCAATGGTGAAAGTATCCCCATCTTTAACAGATTTACCTGTCAAGTCCCAATCAAAAGAAAATGTAACTTTTTGACCAGATGTATCTGCTTTGAGGTTTGTAATGGTTGGTGTAACAGTTGCTGCTGACACTGGGTTAATAATGGATAAACCGAGGACAGCTACTCCAACCATCGCTAGTAGTACAACTAGCTTTTTGTAGAAAGATTTCATTTTTCCCCTAGTCCTTTCTTTCATAAAATCTTTTTATCCGTTTTAAACGCCCAAAACCGTTGCCCTATATAATTTAAAAATACATACAGTCCCATTCCGATGAAAAGCGCAATATTCCCTTGCCATTTTTCTCCCGCTCCTTGGAAAATAAACATGGCAATAGGCTTTGCAACTCCGTAAGCTATCAAATAACATGCGGTTAAGTTGATAGTGAAACGAACAACGGACTTTCTACTAGTTTCTTTTACAGCAAATGTATATTTTTTGTTTAGGAAATAGCTAAGAATTCCTCCACAAATATAGTTCATTGCTGAAGAAAACCAATAGTCTAACTGTAGTATATTAAAACAGAAAAACATAATGGCCGTTCCAAACACGGTATTAATAATACCAACGACAATAAATTTTAAGAAAGTTTTATCGAACAGTTTTGCAAACAAATTTTTCAATCCAGCCCCCAAAAATTTACTATCACTTCATTATACAACATTTTTAAAAAAGTGCAACATATCTTAGTACTTTTTAGCTCTTTTTTACTAGATTTATTACTACATGATGTATCACTTAAAGATATAGATGGAAACTTACATTTTTATGAGTGTTCTACCCTAACTCCAACCACATAGACCCTCTTTTCTACCATATAGTCAAATCACCTTGTAATTGTTAAAAAAATGGTGTTTAATAGATTTGTAAGTAAGAGATCTCTATTACAACTCTATAAAGGAGAAATTATGAAAGTCAAACTCGACATTGATCAGCAATACACCGAAGAGCAAATCATCATAGAGGCACCGACCTTGTCCCCTAGAGTTCAAAAGGTTCAGGACTTTGTACAAAATCTTGAACAAAAAGAAACTCTTAAAGGAAAATTCCAAGACCAGGTCTACTTGATTCAGATTAGCAAGATTCAGCGTGTATACATTGAAAATCGTAAGGTTCTGGCCGAAACGGATAGCCAAACCTATACACTTGACATTCGTCTCTACCAAGCAAGTGAAATTCTACCTGCTTCCTTTATCCAAATTTCCCAATCTGAAATTGTCAATATTGATGCGATCAGTCATCTAAAACTAACCTCTAACGGCTTGATTGAAATCTATCTTAAAAATGACAGTTTCACCTACTCATCTCGCCGTTACCTCAAAGCTATTAAGGAGAAATTAGAACTATGAAAAAACAAGTATTTCACGATGCCACAACTGGTATCCTCATCGGCCTCATCCTATCTATTATCTTTTCGTTTATCCACTCACCAAGTAACTACGCACCTCTCAGCCCCAACTCTTTAATTGGACAATTCATGACCCAACATCAGGTGCATGGATCACTCGTCTTACTTTACTGTCTGCTTATCTGGGCAGCGATTGGTATCCTCTTTAGTTTCGGCGGTCGTCTCTTCGCCCAAGACTGGAGTCTCCTTAGAGCTACAGTCACTCATTTTTTCCTTATGTTGCTAGGCTTTGTCCCTCTAGCAATCCTAGCAGGCTGGTTCCCTCTTCACTGGACTTTCATCCTTCAGCTCATCCCAGAATTTGCCATCGTCTACCTCATCATCTGGGTTGTTCTCTATAAAAGAGAATCAAAGAAGGTTGCCCACATCAACCAATTATTGGCTCAGAAAAAATAAGACCTAAAAACCCACTCACAAAACGGAGTGGGTTTTTGACTTATAATTTTTGTTTCAGCTCTAACAAGAGATTCATGGCTTGCATAGGTGTCATATTGTACACATCTACTTCAGCCAATTCTGCTAGGATAGGATTTTCTTCCTTTTCATCAAAGAGAGACATTTGCTCATTGACAACATTCCTTTGATTGATAGAAATTGGATTTTCCTGACCTTGGCTCTCTAGTTGAGTTAGAATCGCATCCGCTCTTTTTAGCAAGTCTGCTGGCAATCCTGCAATCTTAGCAACGTGAATACCGTACGATTTGTCTGCTGGACCTGGTTCAATCTTGTGAAGGAAGGTAACCTGTCCATTTTGCTCAAGCGTAGCCACGTGAACATTTACTAGATGTTCAAGACTAGCCTCAAGACTTGTCAATTCATGGTAGTGAGTCGCAAAGAGCGTCTTAGCTCCAATATGCTCATGAATGTACTCGATGATAGACTGGGCTAAAGCCATCCCATCATAAGTTGCTGTCCCCCGACCAAGTTCATCAAAGAGAATGAGAGAATTCTTGGTCGCATGAGAAATGGCATTATTAGCTTCCATCATCTCTACCATAAAGGTAGACTGGCCTGAAACCAAGTCATCTGCTGCACCGATACGGGTAAAAATTGCATCAAAGATTGGCAAGTAAGCACTTTCTGCCGGAACATAGGAACCCATTTGTGCCATGACTGCTGTTATCGCCAACTGGCGCATATAGGTTGACTTCCCGCTCATATTAGGCCCTGTGATCAGCTGGATACTGGTTTCTTCATCCATTTGGATACTATTAGGGATATAGGTTTGAGCTCCCATGACCTTTTCGACGACAGCATGACGACCTTTTTGAATATCAATTTTAGAGTCTTGACCAAACTCTGGGCGAATCAAATGCTGATTTTCAGCTACAACTGCTAGTCCTTGCAAGACATCAACTGTCGCAATGCCTTGTGCTAAAGGTTGCAGGCGTTGGATATACTTGCCAACCTCCTCACGGATACGCATAAAGATTTCGTACTCTAGGTTTGCTGATTTCTCACGCGCCTCTAACATTTCTCCCTCTATGTGCGCCAACTCTTCTGTTCCAAAACGCTCAGAGTTTTTCAGCGTAGCCTTACGGAAAAAGTGGGCTGGAACATTACCTAGCTGCGAATTGGTCACATGGAAATAGTAGCCATCTTTCTTATTGTAATCAATCTTGAGAGTATGGATGCCAGAGTTTTCTCTTTCCTTTGCCTCAATCTCAGCAATCCAGCCTGTCCCTTCTCTGAGAACACGACGGTATTTATCCAAGGTCTCATCAAAACCAGTTCGAATAATTCCTCCCTCTGTAATCACATGAGGAGCCTCAGGGGCAATAGCAGCACTTATCAGGCTTTCCAACTCAGGAATAGCATCCAGTTGTTCAATCAGATAAGCGAGGGCTGGTTGCTCTATTCCCTCCAAGATTGCGCGAATTCGTGGAACACTTCCTAAGGTAGTCGCTAATTGCAAGAGGTCTTTGGGATTGCTTTTCCCAAAAGAAACACGACTGGCTAGACGCTCAATATCGTATACTCCCTTAAGACTTTCCGTTAGATCGCTTCGCTCAAAGAAATAGTCCAGAAAGACTTGCACAACTTCCTGACGTTCTAAGATACGGTCCTTATCAATCAAGGGGCGTTGAATCCAAGAACGCAAGAGTCTCATACCCATAGCAGTCTTAGTTTCGTCTAGCAACCAGAAAAGACTGCCTTGTTTCTTGCCGGAGCGAGCATTTTCAACCAAATCCAAACTGGTCTTGGTTGCATAATCCATCTGCAAGAAATCTTTGATTTCATAACGGATAACAGGTTTTAAGTGATTCAACTCTCTCATCTGCGTCCGATGAACATACTGGAGAAGTTTACCACTGGCAGCTTTTTCAATGGGCGCTAATCCTGAATCTAACAGATGCACATCTTCACCTATCTCTTGTTCATAGGAAAGCACTAGATTCATTTGACGGCTGAGAATCTGTTCCTCTGCTTCGGATAAGTCGTAGCCAACCACTACTTCTCTAGCCTTGAGATTGCGGATTTCACCACAGACTAGAGAAAAATCTGATATCCCCGTTACATAAAAATCTCCTGTAACCAGATCCATGTAGGCTAAACCATATTGGGAACCATCACAATCAATGGCTACCAAAAAGTTGTTTTGACTATCTGGCTTGCTGCTATCAACAACTGTCCCTGGTGTAATAACCTGGACAACCTCACGTTTGACAACACCAACAGCCTGTTTAGGGTCTTCCATCTGTTCAGCGATGGCAACCTTGTAACCACGTTCCACTAAAGCATCGATATACTGTTGGGCAGAGTGGTAGGGAACTCCAGCCATGGGAATAGGATTTTCGGCATTTTTATTGCGACTGGTCAGTGAGATTTCTAGTATCTGTGCAGCATTGACTGCATCTTCATAAAATAACTCATAAAAATCACCCATACGAAAGAGCAAAAAAGCATCTGGATATTGTTTTTTGATATCCACATACTGTTGCA
The DNA here is from genome assembly GCF_000187585.1 of Streptococcus peroris ATCC 700780. Taxonomy (GTDB): domain Bacteria; phylum Bacillota; class Bacilli; order Lactobacillales; family Streptococcaceae; genus Streptococcus; species Streptococcus peroris. The sequence continues at coordinate 1,480,964 of NZ_GL732463.1, read as the reverse complement.
TACCCGGTGATAATTTCTCAGTAGTCATTTACCTTCTCCTTGTAAAAACAGTCCTGAGAGAAACTCTCAAGACTTTATCTATCTTCCATTAGCTCTAGTAAGCGTTCTTCCATCACTTTAGCAGCATGTTGATCTTTACAGATAAGCAACAAGGTATTAGCCCCTGCAACTGTTCCTAAGATCCATTCATCTTTATTTGAATCTACTACATTAGCTAAAACAGACGCCTCTCCAAGTTTCGTATGGAGCACCAAGGTGAATTCAGCCCTCGCAACGCCCTCTAAGTGACGTGAAAGGAATTCGACCAAATCAATCTTTTCTGTCTCATTTGCTAGCACATAATAGACTACATCATTTTTCTTAACTTTCGTTAAACCAATTTCTCGTAAATCACGGGATAAAGTTGTTTGCGTCACGAAGATACCACAAGCTTCCAATCGATCCTGGATATCCTTTTGAGTGCCTAATTTTTCTTCTGTAATCATTCGCTTAATGAGTTGATGACGTTCTCTTTTTCTCATAAGATCCTCTCAAGTGCATATTTATAACATTTTACATTTTTTTAGTAAGAATATTATATCAAAAAAACTGGATATTTCAAAAAAAATCTCTTCTTTCAAAAAAAATGTAGTAAATTGTGTTAAAATAGTAGAAAAGCCCTAAAGGAGCCCTAAATGAATACAAAAGAATTGATTGCTAGCGAGTTGTCTAGCGTCATTGATAGCCTGGACCAAGAGGCTATTTTAAATTTACTAGAAACACCTAAAAACTCAGATATGGGAGATATCGCCTTCCCTGCCTTCTCATTGGCAAAGGTGGAACGTAAAGCTCCTCAAATGATTGCTGCAGATATTGCAGAAAAAATTAATGGTCAAGCCTTTGAAAAGGTTGTAGCAACAGGTCCTTACGTAAACTTCTTCCTTGATAAGGCTGCCATTTCTGGTCAAGTTCTACAAAACGTTATCACTGAAAAAGAGCACTACGCTGACCAAAAGATTGGCAATCAAGAAAATGTTGTCATTGACATGTCTAGCCCTAATATCGCTAAACCATTTTCAATCGGTCACCTTCGTTCAACAGTTATCGGGGACAGCTTGTCACATATCTTCCAAAAAATTGGCTATCAAACTGTCAAGGTTAATCACTTGGGAGACTGGGGCAAACAGTTTGGGATGTTGATTGTTGCCTACAAGAAATGGGGTAATGAAGAAGCTGTCAAAGCTCATCCAATCGATGAACTCCTCAAGCTCTACGTCCGCATTAATGCTGAAGCTGAGAATGATCCAAGCTTGGATGAAGAAGCACGCGAATGGTTCCGCAAACTTGAAAACGGCGATGAGGAAGCTCTTGCTCTTTGGCAATGGTTCCGTGATGAAAGCTTGGTAGAATTTAACCGCCTCTACAATGAGTTACAAGTTGAATTCGATAGCTACAATGGAGAAGCTTTCTACAACGACAAAATGGATGCAGTTGTAGAGATTCTTGAAAATAAAGGACTTTTGGTTGAGTCAGAAGGGGCCCAAGTTGTGAATCTTGAAAAATATGGAATCGAACATCCAGCTCTTATCAAGAAATCTGACGGCGCGACTCTCTACATCACACGTGACTTGGCTGCAGCCCTCTATCGTAAAAACGAATACCAATTTGCCAAATCAATCTATGTCGTTGGTCAAGAACAATCTGCTCACTTCAAACAACTGAAAGCCGTCTTGCAAGAGATGGGCTACGATTGGAACCAAGACATTGTCCACGTTCCGTTTGGTTTAGTAACAAGGGACGGAAAGAAACTCTCCACTCGTAAAGGAAATGTCATCTTACTAGAGCCAACTGTTGCAGAGGCAATCAGTCGTGCCAAAGCGCAGATCGAAGCTAAAAATCCTGAACTTGAAAACAAAGACCAAGTCGCTCATGCTGTTGGGGTTGGAGCTATTAAATTTTATGACCTTAAAACTGACCGTACAAATGGATATGACTTCGACCTTGAAGCTATGGTATCCTTTGAAGGGGAGACCGGCCCTTATGTTCAATACGCCTACGCTCGTATCCAATCCATCTTGCGTAAAGCTGATTTCAAACCTGAAGCAGGTGCCAACTATAGCTTGAACGACGATGAAAGTTGGGAGATCATCAAGTTAATCCAAGACTTCCCACGTATTATTAAACGTGCAGCTGATAATTACGAGCCTTCAATCATCGCTAAATTTGCGATTAGCTTGGCTCAAGCCTTTAACAAATACTACGCCCACACTCGTATCTTGGATAAAAGCCCAGAACGTGACAGCCGCCTAGCTCTCAGCTATGCAACAGCAGTCGTCCTCAAAGAAGCCCTTCGTCTGCTGGGTGTAGAAGCGCCTGAGAAGATGTGATTCAGTACTAACAATTGGAACTAAAGTGCCTAATTGTTAGACGCTAGCCGCTTTTATGCGGACTAGCTAACTGCTTCACTAGTCATGCCCCCTAAATATAATCGATTTAGGGGCCACGACATCGTAAATAAGTCGACTTGCCTAAACGACTTACTAATGCATCCAAATAAATAATATCGATTTGTTTGGATGCATGTCGTGATCTATTAAATTAATTTATTACTAAGCAATCTAAGTAACTAACGCCAAATCCTATTCGGACTTTGGCTAGGCGCTTCACTAGTTTTAGGACATAAATATGATTGATTTATGTCCTAAAACGTCGTAATCTTAAAGTTATTGGAACTAAAGTTCCTAATCTCTTGACGGCAATCGCTATCGGGCGACTTGCCTAAACGCTTCACTAGTCTTTCGATAGAAATATTATCGATTTCCACCGAAAGACGTCGTGATCTTTTAAGTTACTTGATTGCAAAGCAGTCTAAATAACTAAGACCACATCCTATACAGTCTGCTTTATAATACCATCACTCGAAAAGTGAAAACTTCGCTTTTATCTTACCACTTACTTCTTTATCACTTAGGGAGAATTTTTATGAGCCAGTATGCTTATATTCTAGTTGTTATCAGTCTTCTTTTTCTCTTTCTTGTCAATAAATACGAAAAAGAGAAACTTCAAAGACTGCTTCAGGACCAACTATTGAAAGATCAAGATTTTCGTGCAACTATCAAAGAAAAAATCCAAACGATAGAAAATATCAATGATGTCATTGATTACGTGAATAAAGGCTACCGTTTAGGGATTCCCATTTCAAAAGAAATCGTTGACGAAATTCGCAACTAACAAAAAGACTCGAGATGCATTTCTCGAGTCTTTTTATTTATTTCTGACAGCTAAGATTTCTACCAGGATAACAATCCCTAAGGATACCATGGTTCCAAATGGTGCTGCATTTTCATCAAAAATTTTCTCAGAGAACAGTAGCAGAGCAATCGCTAATAGTAGCAAAGCACTGCATAGCATAATATCCTTGAAGCTTGGTTTGCGTTTTATATACTTTAAAAATGATTTCTGTAGTTTACTCATTTCGATTGTCCCCTTTGAAGTAAATCCTTTATCCATAGAATAAAACTCTTCCTCAGAAAATCTAGCCTCTTATAAATCTTCTAATTCATACAAGTCTGCAATAATCCCAGCAACCTTCTTGATATCTCCCAGCATTCCGCGCATTTCAAAGTCAGCTAGAACAGGGAAGCCAAAACGTTGGCTGTATTGTTTAGCAGTGAGGCAGTATTGATTGTTGAAGTTTCGGTTCCCAGATCCGACAACACCTAGACATTTACTAGCATTGTCACCATAGGCAATAAAGTCACCCACTGGAGTCGTTAAAATTTCCACATCTCCATTGTCAACACCATTACCACCCTCTAGATAAGTTGGCAAGAAAACCACATAGGGGTTCGTCATCTCAAAGAAATCTTCCCCTTCCTTGACCAAATCCTTTATATGAATCTTTTCTACTTCTATGTTCTTATATTGCTCCAAAAGATAGGTTTTAAGACGAGTCACGAAACTTTCAGTATTGCCACTCAAACTGATATAAACTAAAGATACTTTTTTCATATTGATATTCTCTTTTTCCACTAAAAATAACTACCAAGATTGTATCTTGATAGTTATCCTTTGTCAACCATTAGAGTTATTCTTCGCTCGCTTCCGCTAATTCTTTTTGCTGGCGCCACATATTATAAAAGACAAGAGCTAAGAAAACAATATTAATGATAATGAAGACGATGATAACTCCATTGGCACCGATTCCTGCTCCCATACGAATGGTTGGATCTGTAAAAAGAGCGAGCCCCTGCTGTACTCCAAGGAAGTTATAAATAGTTCCAATAATAGCTAGGAAAATATAACCAATATAAATATAGTTTGCTAGTTGAATATTATCACGTACGAGGTAGACTAAAGCTGCAGTCACTAAAACCGCTGATAAAACAATCAAAATAACATTAAAGAGAGAATGGTTATGCTCTGCTATTTTAATGGTGTAAGCAACCATCTGCTTATTATATTCTGCCGATACTCCTTTAATAGTTGGTAAATGATCTATTTTTGGTATTGGAACTAAAACTCCCAATAAGGAATATGCAGAACATAGGGCTGATAAGATTAACAATACCCACAAATAAATTGGTTTCTTTTTCATCCTCACAGCCTCCTAATCATTTATTCTTATCATTATAACATATTTTATATAGAAAATCAAGTTTATAGAATAATAAATAAAGATTGAACTGAAATGTATTGAAATTGAAAAAAACGCTTAAAATCAGCGTTTTTCTTATGTATTGATTCGTCTTGAATGCTTACTTCACTTCTGTAAGACTGTAGAATTTGGATAGGTATATTGGTGATTGGGGTCAATGTACTCATAGCCTTCGTATTGATTTTTAACCAATATTCAATTCCTTTCGTCTGTTGATAACATAAGTTTTTAAATCAATCACATCTTGAACAGTAGGTTCATAATTTTCAATCATTGATGACCCAATAGCATACCAGACAATATCAAAATCTGAAAAGTTATCAAAGGGAATTCCTAAAATTGTTAATTCTTCTTTATTCACATCAAGAGTCATGGCACACCTCCTTATATAGAGTTATCCTTATTATACCATAAAATCGGTATTTTCACCTAAAGGATAGAGACTGTTATTAAAGCCAGAAAACTAGTTTTGTTCGCTTTTTATATTTGAGGTCAGACTTTTGTTCCAACCTCTTTATTTTATATTGTTTTTAGAATTAAAATATTGAGCTTAAGATTTATCTTTCTTAAACGCCCCTGCTTGTGCATACAATAACCATGATAAGGCAATCATAATAGCTGCGAAAACAGAAATTCCTGAGAATCCTGTAAATTTCACAAAGAGAACTCCTCCCACTATACCTGCAATTGTTTCACCTAAATACATTACTGCATTTGATAATGAAGAAATCGTACTTCGTGCATTTTCAACAGTACCTTGCAAAGTCGCCATAAACAAAGGAAAAATAAATCCATTATTTATATAGATAATTATTAATAAAATTTCGGCTACCCAAAAATTATTAGCAAAAGGTAGAATAAGGTAGAGGATAATTAATGTAAGCAATTCAGTTTTAAAAGTTCTTTGTAAACCAAATTTTTTAACCAATTGACTTCCAAATAAAGAACCCAATAAGTTACCTGCACCAATAGCTATAATTGCAGTACTAATGTTAGTTAAACTCATATTAAAGTCATTGGTAAACCATGTAGATATGAAGGTAATGGCTGTAAAAGAACCTGTTTGAAAAACAAAATAAGCAATTAGATAACTAACTGATTTTTTATTAGTTAGGATATTTTTATAAGCCTCTGTAAAAGAAATTCTATTTGCTTTTCCAATTTCAAGTTTTGGTAGAAAAATATGGATTAAAATGAGAAGTATTAAGGAAGCAAACGCAATCGTATAAAAGGGAGTTTGCCAAGAAAAGTTTGCCAGATAGCCACCAATAGGTACCCCAGCCATTTGAGAAACGGATAAACCAGCGGTCGCATATCCCATAACCTGCACAATATACTTTTTATCAACAACAATAGGAATTGAAGCCCAAACTTGTGGAGTTACAAATGAAGCACTGATACCTGCAAATAAGCGAAAAAGGAGCATTAAAGGAAAACTTGTTGCAAAACCACATAGAAAAGTTGAAATGGTAAAAGCAATCAGCCCATAAGTCATTACTTTTTTTCTATCACGACCATCTGAAATTGGGCCTGAGATAAGGGCAAATACGGCATAACCTATTGCATATGCGCTGACCATCCAACCAGAAACTGAAGAATTTATATTATATAGGTTTGCTAAAGTTGGAAGCAGTGGAGAAATTAAAAATGTATCAGTTCCTATAATGAACATTGTTAAGAAGAACAAAAGAGAGTATTTTTTCATTGTATATTAACATCACTTTCTAAGAATATTTTTGTTATAAGTTATAAATAGATACTTTACGTAATAATTGCTATCCAGTTCTGTTTCATAAAACACCTCCTTTTTAAATTTAATAGTTAAACAATTATTGAACTATTTAACTTTATATTATCACTATAATGCAGAAAAGTCAACGACGGCCGTACAAAAAATTGACAAGTGTTTATTTCAATAGTAAAATTACTTTATGACTATGAAACAATATAACCTTAGCGAAGATGATTTAAGAGTTAAAATTTTTAAAGCATTAGCAGATAATGTTCGTCTAAAAATTATTAGATTACTGTACAGAGCGAATACTGAACTAAGTTGTGGAGAAATTGGCGATTTGCTCATTATTAGTAAATCAGCTGCTTCGTATCATTTTAAAACTTTGCGAGAAGCTGGTCTTACTACAACAAGAAAAGTAGGTCAGAATAAATTTGTAAAGTTAAATCATGAGACATTTGATACTTTCTTACCTGGCTTTCTTAATTCTTTAGACAAATAATCAAATGCATTTCAACTAGACCAGTAGTTTTCTTGTGTTAACGGGGAGGTATATGAAAAGATATTTAAAAAATGTAGTTTGTGATGTTTTATTTAGAAATACTGGTTCAACAACTACTTTATTAGAGGCATTGACTAATGACCATGTTGATGTAGAAATAGTTAAGGAAGAAATCTCTTTCTAGTAATGTTTCGCAACTCTACTATAACGGATTTATTCCTTTTTGTGTTTACACAACTTATTGTACACTACCCTAAAATTTGGTTTGATATTAGAAATAAAACAAATTTATAGATTATAGAGGTGTCAAATTATTTTGTATGTATTACACATGAAAAATTGTTCTATTAATCTTCATATTCATTCTTACACAGTTTAATTATATTTAACTACTAAAGATTTAATTTCCTAATTATGAGATTTTTGTTGCACTATATTTTACAATTTATCAAATGAAAAAGCAGTCCAAGTCTTCTGAAATCTGATCTAAAGCTATTTATAAATTACTTGAAATCAAACCGTGTCAAACCAGGTCTTACGATTTGTAAGTAAAAGAACAAATAAAAAAGAGGAGCTTCACAATAAAGCTCCTCTTCTTTTACATATCCGAATCATTATTCTTATTTCAAAAAAGGTAGTGAAAAAGGTAGTGATTCGGTTGATTTATATTGCAATGTAGTGAAATTTAGAATTTCAGGAATCGCTTAAAATCAAGGGTTTTCACATCTATTGACGTGTAGTGAATCCCTATTTCACCTCTGTAAACACAACGTGTTTGCGAAGTTTTGGTGAGTATTTCTTCAATTGAAGACGGTCTGGAGTGTTACGTTTGTTTTTAGAAGTAAGGTACAAGCGTTCACCAGATTCTTTGTGTTCAAGTGTAATATTTACGCGCATGGTATCTCCCTTCTATTATTCAGCTGATGCAGCTTTAGCGATCTTACGTCCTTTGTAGTATCCTTTAAGGGATACGCGGTGAGAACGTGAGTAATCTCCAGTAGTTTCGTCAAAGTTTACAGATGGAGCTGTTACTTTGTAGTGTGTACGACGTTTGTTTTTCTTCGCTTTTGAAGTGCGACGTGCAGGTACTGCCATTTTGATTTCTCCTTTTAAGATATAAATTCAGTTAGGTTTGATTTTCATCAACTGTAACAGTATAACAAAACTTTTTTGTAAAGTAAAGTTACTTGACAAAAAAAGATTAAAAAATTTTCCTATCCAATCTTCAGGATAGGAAAATTGATTAAATATCAATCTCAAATGGTTCATCAATGGTTTCAGAGACATATTTTCCGTCTTTTTTCCGTTGCTTGACACATTCGGTGAGAAGATATTCGATTTGCCCGTTGACTGATCGGAAGTCATCCTCTGCCCATGATGCGAGTGCAGCATATAACTTATTCGAGAGTCGAAGGGGAATCTGCTTTTTTTTAGCTTCTGCCATTTCTAATAAAGGCTTCCTGTGTTGACAATTGGTTGTGCATCATGATTGCCACAGAGAACGACTAGGAGATTTGAAACCATGGCAGCTTTTCGTTCTTCATCTAGCTCGACCAATCCACCTTCATTGAGACGTTCCAGTGCCATTTCAACCATTCCTACAGCGCCATCGACAATCATCTTACGTGCATCGATAATAGCTGATGCTTGTTGACGTTGAAGCATGACGGCAGCAATTTCTGGTGCATAAGCTAAGTAAGTAATACGTGCTTCAAGAATTTCCAAGCCAGCATCCTCAACACGACTCTGAATTTCTTCACGAATACGTTTAGCTACAATCTCACTAGAACCACGGAGGCTTCCTTCATCGGCTTGCCCATCACCTGTAGTGTCCACATTCGGAGACACATCGTAAGGATAGATGCGGACAATATTACGGAGGGCGCTATCACATTGCAATGAAAGGTATTCTTTGTAGTTATCCACATTGAAGACTGCTTTGGCTGTATCGACAACTCTCCACGTTACCGCGATTCCGATTTCAACAGGATTTCCCAGACAATCGTTAATCTTTTGACGAGAATTACTCAAGGTCATAACTTTGAGAGAAATGTTCTTCTTGCCAATTTCAATGCTTACATCATTGCCATTTGATGATTTCATCCCTGAAAAAGGAGATTTTGTACTAACATCACCACTTTGGCCAAGTCGAGTGTGGTTCGCAGGATTGATCGCTATACTGAAGGGATTGACAAAGTAAAAACCAGGTTCTTTAATGGTACCCGTATAGTTACCAAAGAGGGTCAAAACCAGAGCTTCCTGAGGTTTGACAACTTTTAAACCAACATGAGCAAGAACTGCAATTAAGCTTAATAAAAGTCCGAGAATAATTCCAAAAATGTTTTCTGAACTAGCGCCAATGATAAATATAAGGAAACCAAGTACGAGTGCCAACTCAATGAGTATCAATGCGAATACACCATTTGGTTTTGTATTAATTAGTTTTTCAGTCATCAGAATGACCTCCTGTTTTTTGATATCTAAATGATATCACTTTAATTTTAAATGTCAACAAAAATATGCAATTTTTTTAAAAAGATTTCAATGATTCGAATTGTCTGAAAATTCAAGAATTTTCTTCTGTTCATTGCTTTTAAATTGTGCTATAATAGTAAAAACTGAAATGGGAGGGTAAAATGACAGAATTAGATAAACGTCACCGCAGCAGTATCTATGACAGTATGGTCAAATCACCAAACCGTGCTATGATGCGCGCAACTGGGATGACAGATAAAGATTTTGAAACACCAATCGTGGGAGTCATTTCGACTTGGGCAGAAAATACACCTTGTAATATTCACTTGCATGATTTTGGGAAATTAGCTAAAAAAGGAGTTAAAGCAGCTGGAGCTTGGCCTGTCCAGTTTGGAACGATTACCGTTTCAGACGGGATTGCTATGGGTACTCCTGGTATGCGCTTCTCTCTAACATCTCGTGATATCATAGCAGACTCGATCGAAGCTGCTATGGGGGGGCACAACGTAGATGCCTTTGTAGCTATCGGTGGATGTGATAAAAATATGCCTGGCTCTTTGATTGCCATCGCCAATATGGACATCCCTGCTATCTTTGCCTACGGTGGAACTATCGCCCCTGGAAATCTTAATGGTAAAGATATTGACTTGGTTTCTGTATTTGAAGGAATCGGAAAATGGAACCACGGTGATATGACAGCCGAAGAGGTTAAACAACTCGAATGTAATGCCTGCCCTGGCCCTGGTGGATGTGGTGGTATGTATACTGCCAATACTATGGCTACTGCTATTGAAGTTCTAGGTATGAGCTTACCTGGGTCCTCTTCTCACCCGGCCGAATCTGCTGAGAAGAAAGCAGATATCGAAGAAGCTGGTCGTGCGGTTGTCAAAATGCTCGAACTTGGGCTCAAACCATCAGATATCTTGACTCGCGAAGCCTTTGAAGATGCCATTACAGTTACAATGGCTCTGGGTGGTTCTACAAATGCTACCCTTCACTTGCTAGCCATTGCACATGCTGCAAACGTTGACTTGTCACTTGAAGATTTCAATACGATTCAAGAACGTGTGCCTCACTTGGCCGACTTGAAACCATCTGGTCAGTATGTCTTCCAAGACCTCTACGAAGTTGGTGGTGTGCCTGCGGTCATGAGGTACTTGCTCGCAAACGGATTCCTTCATGGAGACCGTATCACATGTACTGGTAAGACTGTGGCTGAAAACTTAGCTGACTTTGCAGACCTGACACCAGGACAAAAAGTCATCATGCCACTTGAAAATCCTAAACGTGCTGACGGTCCATTGATTATCCTTCACGGTAACCTTGCTCCTGACGGTGCCGTTGCCAAGGTATCAGGTGTTAAGGTTCGTCGCCACGTTGGTCCAGCCAAGGTCTTTGACTCTGAAGAAGCTGCTATTCAGGCAGTCTTATCCGATGAAATCGTTGATGGCGATGTTGTCGTTGTTCGTTTCGTTGGACCTAAGGGTGGTCCTGGTATGCCTGAAATGCTATCACTTTCATCAATGATCGTTGGTAAAGGTCAAGGAGACAAGGTTGCCCTCTTGACAGATGGACGTTTCTCTGGTGGTACTTATGGTTTGGTTGTCGGACATATCGCTCCTGAAGCTCAGGATGGTGGACCAATCGCCTACCTCCGTACAGGTGATATCGTTACCGTTGACCAAGATACTAAAGAAATTTCAATGGCCGTATCCGAAGAAGAACTTGAAAAACGCAAGGCAGAAACAACCTTACCACCACTCTATAGCCGTGGTGTTCTTGGTAAGTATGCCCATATCGTATCTTCTGCATCACGTGGTGCCGTTACAGACTTCTGGAATATGGAACAATCGGGAAAGAAATAGTCTTAGGATTTATTCTTTATTTGCATCAGGTAAATTGGAAACAAGATATCTTCCCTCATGTTAGCTAACAAACTAGTTGACAATACACAAAAAGGATGAAGTTCCTATGAGCTTCATCCTTTTTAATGTAATCATCAATATACTTTATGAAACAAAATAATTACTGAATTTCTTATTTCTCCATATAAAGGTCAGTAAGAAAAGAGACGAAATCGAGATAAACATTCCCAGATGCAATCCTGGCGGAGTATAACTCCACACAATCTCGTGTTCCCCTTCTGTCAGTGATACGCCCATAAAGAAGTCGAGTGCCTTTTTCGCTTCTTGCTTCTTGCCATCCACCGTTACGCTCCAACCCGAATGGTATGGAATCGTAAAGGTTGCAAAGGACTGTTCTCTATTCGTAACAGTGACATGTGTCTTCACCATCGCATTGGAATACTCATCAACCGTAATATCATTAGCTTTTTTATACTGCGTCAATGCATTTGCAAGAGTCGTGATATCAATCGAATAGAACTTGAAGTCACGAAGATCCCACTCTTTGACTTTTGCATTTTCGATTGCAAAATTAATCGTTTGGTCTAAGTTTCCATTTCCAATTATCCATAGTTGGTTTTCATGGAATCGGTTTTCGTATGGGTAACTAATCCCATTTAGCATCACTTGGGATTTAATCACAGAACCTGCTTGGCGTTCTGGAATTTGAACAAAATACAATTTGTTTGGTTGTGGATTGAACTTCCATTCAATCTTAGCCGGTTCATTTTCATTGGTCAGCGTGTATTTATCCTGCCCCTTCGTTAAATTCGTCGTCACAGGTTCTCCCACCCCTGCTTCAGTCAGCGCATTTGCTCCAGAAAGTCCAATCACTTGCAATAGCTGGTTCACATTTGCGGCAGGTTGATTTTTTTCAAAAGAGATAGTTGTCGCTGTATTCTCATTGGTTAAATAACCAAGAGAAAACGCATATGGATTGTGATAAATTGTAAAATTCTTTAGCGTTCCTTCTTTGGCATACATGCCACGTACATCCGCAAAGACACGCTTTTCGTCACCATCCATCATAAAGTGTGATACACCGAAAAACGAATCCAAAATCACGTTGCGGTCGCTATAGTTCGCCACTGATTGAGAGGTTGGAAGTCCTAGATGACTCATCTCTTCAATCAGAGAATATTCTAGACTCGATGTAAAGTGCGAAGCGCCATTATATCCAAATGCAATCGGGAAGTTCGCGTGCGACAACCCTTTATGCATTTCCATTCGTGTAAATGTCTTCGAATTGCTATATCCTTCTTGGGCAAAAGTTTTCGCAAACTCCATTTGTTCCGTTAATCCAGAATTACCGATGAAAAAAGGAACTCGTCTAAATCCAACCAAGGCACTAATCATCAACTCGGCTATCACCATCCCCGTTGCTAATTGTAATCTACGAATTCTCTTCACTCTTCTGAAGAAGAATGCTATTAAGATGATTGTCCAAATAACAAAAGCGAGTATTTTCTGTGAGGTCTCTACAAATTGCAGATTTCTTAGAGTCGATAACACTAGAATAGAACCAAAGCCAAAGATGGACACTAGAAACTCATTCAAGCGGAACTCATCTTTCCACTGCATGAGACTTTCTGAAGCTAACACCAGCATAAAACTATTGGCTACCCATGAATTTCTGAAATAGAAGCCGACAGGACGTTGCCCCATATGCCAAATTTGATCAAACCCTTGAATCGAAAATGAGAGCAGCAAGACAAGCAACACGATGGTCGCTGCTAATTTCTTACGAAGTGTAATCTCCCTTTTAGCAAAGAATGTACAGCATCCAAAGAGTCCTAAACCACCGATAAAGAGTTGCGGTAACGCCTTAGAATCGCCCCACTCTTTTTCACCAAAGGATCCCAAGATAAATTTCTGAGGCATGGCCACTAAATCATTCACTGGATTCCACGACCAAGCAAAGGTACTCCCTGCACTTGCTTTGCTCTCTAACAAAGCGCTAAAAACAGGTAATAGCCAAAACGCTGCAAGACCTACGCCTATGAGCGCAAACAATGCGACTTTCCCTAATTTTAGCATTGTCTCTTTCAAAGAAATATTCTTCGAAAAGAGCACATAAAATGTATAGAGTGCCACAAAAAGACACATCATATACCCTGTATAAAAATCCGTGATCAAACTGATGGCAAGGAACAATGGTAATTTCACCGACCGTTTCCCACTCGCTATTTCTTCAATTCCCAAAAGAATAAACGGAATATACACTAGATTATCTAAGAAATTTGGATTGAACTGTTGCGATACAACAAACCCACTAAGCGCGTAGGATGAAGCTAATCCTAACGATAACCAGTAGTGTTTTGAAACCCCTTGGAATTTCTTCTCAAGGAAATATCCAAAGACGACTCCCATAACCCCCGCGCGTAGAAGCGGAATCACATAGCTGAGGACTTGAAAACTTGAAATTGGAAAAATCACGTATAAAAATGTGAATGGGCTTAAACTATTAAATCCCCAAACACTTGGCATGGCTCCTCCAAGCGACTTCTCAAAGGACCAAAATAGACCGCTAAAATCTCCACTCCAAAACAGTTTATGCAATCCGATATAAAGCGGAAAATATTGAGAAAGGAAGTCTCCGCTATGAATCGAATTTTGCGAAAAAGGGGTCAGTCCTATAAATAGGAAGACCCCCAACATCACCACGAATGGAATGCAGAATAGCGAACTATATTTTAATTTCATTTTTGAAATTATCATTATAGTCTACTCCTATTAAATTCTTTTTTTATAAATAGCAAATCCATAAATTAGAATTGATACTATAGAAATCATCATTCCAGATGTGAAGCCCTCTGGTAAATAACTCATTTCAATTGTATGTTGACCTGGAGTTATTTTAAAAGCCATCAAGCTATCCCAAACTTTTCGAGTTTTTACCACTTGACCATCCACCTTAACAGTCCAGCCTTTTTCATACGGAATACTTGTCATCATCCAGGTACTATCATCCGTTATATTAACAGTTCCTTGAATATGGCTCTCATCCCAATGCGTTAATTGGATTCCTTGTTTTGCGCGTTCGTTAATAATACGATTTGCTAATCCACTATTAGAACGAACGAGTCTTAGGCCTGATAAGTCGTATTCATCGTCTGATGAAATGGAAATTGTTAGGTCAACAGGTTTCCCAGCTGAGTTATGAGCTAGTTGAACTAATTGAGTTTGTTGGAATTTATCTTGGAACTCATAATTATTACCATTCAACAATACGCGTACGTTATTTTTATCTGTGTGAGATAATTGAGGTGGCAAGGATACCCAGTAATCCTCTGATGATTGAGGTACTAGGTGAAATGTGATTGTCCCTGGTTTAGAGTTATCAAGCCTCTTATAAAGCTCTGGTCTGTCAGATTTAGGAGTAACAAGATTATCTGTTTTTAGCTCGTTAGCCGCTAATGCTGTTAGGTATAGTTCCTCTGTATTCCCCATTGCTCCAACAATCTTATTGTGATTTTGTATAGGTTGACTATTTTCTAACTTTACACCTAGGGTTGCCTCATTAACTCCATAAGCAATTGGTAAAATAGCTCCACTTTCGTAGGTTAGCGTTCTTGTTGCTTCGTAAACAGGATCTTTTGAGGTAATATCCTTACGTGTAACCATATTACCAAATACATACATCTTTGAGGTATCCGGATACTCATTGGTATACACTGGTTTTGGGGCAACTAAGTATTTGACTGAGAATAACGCATCTTGGAACGGTGTCCCTTGATAATACGTCGTTGCATTAATCCCATTATTACCTAAACGATCAAATAAATCACGTGTACTATTCTCCAAATTGGAACTAAAGATAGATAATCCAGGATAATCCACCATAAATGGGTCATTCTTACTTAAGTTGAATGTCTTATTAATTCTGTAAAAATCACTATGGTTCGGTCTAATTGGATCAATGGCTTCCTTTAATTGTCTAACAGCATCGTGATACTTATAGGCATCTGTATACCCGACTCGTGATTGAACAAGTGCTGCATTAGCTGTTAACTCAACAACAGTCAAAGCTGCCAGGATTAACCAAGTATATTTCACTTTCACTTTCGGGTAGAACAATGTTGCAAGTAAAGCCGCAAAAATCAAAATTGTAGCAAGACGTTGCCAGATTGTCAAGAAAGAATGCTGTTGAAATTGGACAATGGAAAATATAGCTGCTCCACAGATAAGCAAGTAGATAGCTTCTCTTTTAGTGAATTTGTCTACCTCTCGTAAACTTAAGTAGGCCAAATAGACTAGGAAGAAAGCAATAATCCATGAAAAACGATAAAAAAATCCTGCGGGGTTTTGTCCCATATGCCATAACTTGCTTGTAAATTCATGGGAACATGAAATGAGAAAAACAACAAGGACAAAGCTAGCTGCTATTTTCCCCCATTTTGAAATCTTACTAGAAACAAAATAGTAGAGTGTTCCAAGCAATCCAAAACTTGCTACATATATATTTGGTAAGTTAGGTCCTGCTGGCCAAGAAGTATTATCAAAAGCTCCTAAGAAAAGTTTAGACAAGATTTCAAACGGATTAATCTGTAACTTCCAATCAAATGTAAGTGAATTCTGTAAACCACCTTTTGTTGAGACCAAACTAATTAAGATTGGAAGCAATACTCCTGATACAATTCCAACTGCTAATATAGAGGAAGCAGCCAATTTCAACAATCTTGTTAGAATAACCTTCTTGTTTCGTAAGTTCTCTGATCGAATAATATAAAACAGAGCATAAATGACCACAAAAATGCAGGTCATATAACCCATATAGAATTGGACAAAAAGCGACAAGGCAAGCATGCCAATATAGCCTTTTGGAGATTTGTTATCTAATACTTGCTCAACTCCTATTAAAACTAATGGAAGCATAACCATTCCATCATAGAAAATTGGGTTCATTTGATAACTAACATTAAAGCCATTAAGTGCATATATGGTGGCCACAATTGGGACCAAATAAGCTTTACTCTTTAATCCGTCATAACGCTTAATAAGGAAATGCGCCATGGTTAACCCCATAGCTCCATAACGTAGGACAATAACGATAGGAACCACCCATTGGAAGTTTTCCTCGGGAAATAGAAGAAATAAGAAGTTA
Source organism: Streptococcus peroris ATCC 700780 (assembly GCF_000187585.1). GTDB lineage: Bacteria > Bacillota > Bacilli > Lactobacillales > Streptococcaceae > Streptococcus > Streptococcus peroris. The sequence goes on along the minus strand of NZ_GL732463.1, from coordinate 1,464,611 downwards.
AACGGGCTCAACAAGTTGAAGCCCCAAATCCCCAACATTCCACCACCAATGGATTTAGAGAAAGAATAGAAGAAACTACTCCAGTCTCCATTTAAGAATAAATGCTTGAAATAAGCATAAAGTCCAATATACTGTGCATTAAAGTCAACTGCCATTAGTGACTTTGTGCCGAAGGGAAAGAAGCCATCAATAGCCCAAGCCACAATCATTATGACTATAGGCGCAATAAAACTTGCCAGATAGACTTTTTTCTTAAGCGTCATGTTGCTCTCCTTTTACCGTCATATTTGTTTCATCTACCAAATAATGCGGACGTTTCTTCACTTCGTAGTAAATCTTACCAATATATTCTCCAAGCACACCGATTGAAATGAGTTGAATTCCCCCAAAAAGCACAACAGAAAAAATCGTTGTAAAGTAACCGCTAACCAGTGATTCTGGAGCTACGAAATATTGAATAAAGGTCCAAAAAATGTAAGCTAATGATATCAGCAAGCAGAACAATCCAAAGTCTATACACATACGAAGAGGTTTATCATTAAATGATAAAATCCCTTGAATTGCATAGTTCAATGAGAATTTTAGTGAGTATTTTGTTTCTCCAACTGTACGCACTTGGTTCTCATATTCGATTACTTTTTCTTTAAAACCAATCCAAGCAAAAATTCCCTTAGAAAATCGATTGTATTCTTGCAATGACAAAATAGCGCGAACGGCTTTTCGACTGAATAGACGGAATTCAGATACGCCATCCATCAATTCAATATCCATCATCTTATTAGCAAGTTTATAAAAATGTTTAGCTAAAAAAGTACGATGAGGTTTTTCACCAGTACGAGTACGACGAGCACTTACGACATCATAGCCTTGTTCATATGCTTCAATCATTTGTGGAAGAAGTGCAGGTGGATGTTGTAGGTCCCCATCCATTAAGATTACTGCTTCCCCTGTTGCATATTCAAGACCCGCAATAGTTCCAGCTTCTTTCCCAAAGTTTCTGCTGAAACTAATATATTTAACGCGTGAATCCCCATCTGCGATTGTAAGCATCTTCTCAAAAGTGCGGTCCTTACTACCGTCATTAATGAAAATAATTTCAAATTCTGCTTTAGTGATTTTGTTTATTTCTTCTGCTAACGCATCATACATTTTTTGAATCATATTTTCTTCGTTATAAAACGGAATGACTACTGATAATTTCATCTCTATCCTTCCCTATTCTTTTTATTATGTTCACATCTATTATCATAACATTTTTTTATTTATTTGTATTCTAAATAAATAAAAAAAATGAATAATCCAAAGCTTTTTCAAACCTTGCCCATCATTCATACTTTTTTATCTTTTTTTATCGTGGAGGCAGTCCTAGTGCTATCCGTCCATAACGACTAATACGTGTTATCTTCCAGGCAGGAGACCAGGTAACCTCAACCTTGACATCCTTAATTCCGTCGATTTGTTTTAAACCTGCCACAATCTCAATAGGCAAACTTTCTGCACAGCTACAAGCGGTATCGGTGAAGGTCATGACAATTGTACAAAGTCCAGCCTCATCTATATGAATCTCATAAATCAATCCAAGATTATAGACATCTAGTTCTACATCTGTATCATAAACTTTTTCGAGTTTCTCAATGATTTGGTCTTCCAATGCTAAAGCACGGTCATTAATCTTGATGTCTTCCCTCACTGCATTCCCTCCAATTTTCGACTGCACTTATTTTCTCATAATTCTGACAATTTGGCAAGCTTTTCCTAACTATGCTTAAAGAAAAAAGTAGAGATGTAATCTCTACTTTTCATGAATTATTTTGACTTAACAGGCTTATCTGTGAGAGATTTAATAGCAGTATCAATGGTTTCTGCGTAAAGTTTAGCTCCTTCATCCTGCTTGGCCGTATCACTACCGAAGTGAACCTGATCTGTTCCTTTCCAAATTTCTGGATGATCCTTGGACACTTGGTTCCAATCTGCAAGTGCAATATAAGGGTATTTTTGTGCTAATTCACGCGCATAGGTCGCATACTGTTCTACATAAGCTTGAGTCTCCTGGTTTTTGTCTCCTTCGTACGGAGTTACTAGGACAAGCTGATGACCCTTAGGTAGATTTGTTATCAATAAATCAAGATCGGCCTTAGAATTTTCAGGATTATTAACACCTGTTGCAATAACTACAATCTTAGGCAAGGCCTTATTCTGACTGTAATTTAGCATCAATGCATTTGCTTGTTTGGTATTTCGACTGACTTGACCATCAATCTGCGCACTTGGCAAAAGTTCTTTCAGTGCAGCTGAAGCACGCAAAGTCACAGAGTCTCCGATAATAGATACACCATCAGCAATATTATAGCGACTGGCTTCTGCTTGATCCGCCATGGTTTTCGTTCGAGTGATATTCGTTTGAGCTTGATGGAGGCCATTTACCGTCAAATCCGTTTCAAAGGCACCTACTTGCGGAGCTATCAGAATCACAACCAAGGTAATCAAACTAAGAACTCCAACACTACCAGCAAAGATTGGTTTGATGTGCGGAATTTCTTCTGCCATTCGCAAGAGTTTGCTGGACTTCCCTGCAATCAAAGGTTCGAACACATAGAAAGAAAGGGTAGCAAAGAGATACGAGAAGATGGTCGTTAAAATTACTGCCGGTATATTCCCCATCAATTGAGAGAAAATAATGTAAAACGGCCAGTGGAAAAGATAGACGGCATAGCTGGTATCCGCTAAAAAGCTAATCACCTTTGGTTCTTCGATTGTCGGAGTTTTTTCATGCAAAAGGCGTGCTGCAACAATCATCAGAAGCGCAGCCAAGCTTGCCAACAAGAAGCCAAGTAAATAGGCAAAGAGATAAGTGAATTTCACAAAGAAAGTCAACAAGAGCAAGACTCCTAGACCAGCCCCGAAGACTAGCAAGGTTTGCCTCAAATCCAAGCGTCTATTCAAGCGTTTAAGAAGAGGCGTTACATGGCGAACACCTACTAGGGTCGCAAGCACACTTCCTAAGAAGAAGGGATAAACATGAGTCAAAGTTGAGAAGTAGAGTGTTGAGTAGGAACTAACAATAAAGCTACCAATAAACATAGAAAGGAAGCTAATCATAAAGGTTGCTGAGGAAAGTAGGAAAATCATCCCTCGTAGTTGTCCACTTGTTTTTGCTCGTTTGGACAAGAACCAGACTGCTAAGCCCCACAAGATATAGTAATGAACTTCAACAGCTAAGCTCCAGTTGTGAACAAAGAGGTGAGGGATAAACTGAGACTCATAACTACCTCCTGTCAACATTTCATAGAAGTTAGTCATAAATCCAAGAACGCCGGCAATCTGACCACCGATTCCTGCCACATAATCCTGACGAACCAAGAATGTGAAGGGCATAACGATGAGGACCATCAAAACAACCGGCGGAAAAATCCGATAGAAGCGTCGTCTAAAAAATCCTAGGATATCAATTTTACCTTTTTGTCCAAATTCTTCCAATAAGAGAGATGTAATTAGAAAACCTGAAAATGTGAAGAAGACGTCAACCCCAAAGAAACCTCCTGGGAAAACCGTCTGAAAGAAATGGTACAAGAGTACCAAAAGCAAACCTGTAATCCTAATCAAGGAAAACCATTTAATACGCATACGAGTTTATTCTCCATTCATTAGATGGGCAAAAAACCATCTAATTTTCAATCCATAGTACCTTTATTTTATCAAAAAAAACAGAAAAATCCTAAGATAAAACTTAGGATTTTTAGCTGATATCAAGCAAAAATTAGAAATTACGCCCAGACTTGTTATAGCCATATTTTTCAACAAAATGCTCACGGAATTCCAAGAGATTGTCATCCATAATCGCCTGACGAACCTGCTTCATGAGATTGAGCAAGAAGTAGAGATTATGGTAACTTGTCAAGCGGATACCAAAGGTTTCATCAGCCTTGAGCAAGTGACGAAGATAGGCACGGGTGTAGTTCTTACAAGTGTAGCAATCACACTCAGGATCAAGTGGTGTAAAATCCTCCGCAAACTGAGCATTCTTGACAACCAAGCGTCCTTGACTGGTCATACAAGTCCCGTTACGAGCGATACGAGTCGGCAAGACACAGTCAAACATATCTACCCCACGAATCACCCCATCAATCAAGCTATCTGGCGCTCCCACTCCCATCAAGTAGCGAGGTTTATTCTCAGGAAGGAGCTGAGTGGTGAAATCCAAAACAGCGTTCATCTCCTCATGAGTTTCTCCAACTGCTAAGCCCCCGATAGAGTATCCTGGGAAGTCCATACTTACAAGATCATGAGCTGATTGACGGCGAAGGTCTTCAAATCCTGCCCCTTGTACAATCCCAAATAAACCTTGGTCATGTGGACGACGGTGAGCTTTCAAGCCACGTTCAGCCCAACGGCTGGTACGTTCGATTGATTTTTTCACATAATCATAAGGTTGATAAAACTGCGGACACTCATCGAAAGACATCATGATATCTGAGCCTAGATTGTTTTGGATAGAGATGGCTTTTTCTGGCGAAAGAAACATCTTAGAACCGTTGAGGTGGTTCTTGAAGGTTACCCCTTCTTCGGTGATATTACGACTATCTGCTAGAGAGTAAACTTGGAAGCCACCGCTATCTGTCAAGATTGGTTGGTCCCAGTTCATAAACTTATGAAGCCCTCCAGCGCGGGCAATGAGTTCATCACCTGGACGAAGCCACAAGTGATAGGTGTTGGATAGGATAATTCCTGAACCCATCTCTTTTAATTCTTCTGGTGATTGTGTTTTGACCGTTGCTTGAGTTCCTACTGGCATAAACATAGGAGTTGGAAAGGTTCCGTGTGGCGTTATAATCTCACCCAGACGAGCTCCTGTGTGTTTTTCTTTTTTAATCAAGCGGTATTTGATTGGCGAATCTGACATTTTTTACCTCCGAAGCTGGGAAAGACAGTCCCAGTTCTTACTTTGTGCCCAAGGGCATACTGTATGATTCTATCAAAAAAAACAGGAACTGTCACGAACTATGGTATAATGAAAGAATGAAGTACCCAAAAATTAATTTAAAAGAAGTTCGCCAGCAAGCTAGACAATTTCAAGCTGAACACCCACGTCTGTTGCTTGTCTTTTTATTGCCAAGTATTCTCTTGATTCTATCGAGCTTTATCAGACCTTTATCCCTACTTGATGAGGGAATTCTTGATCAGTCCTTCTTGAGTTTTCTAGGAACTACGATTCAGTCCGCTCTTTTTCCGATTGCAGTTGGATTTACAAACTCCATTATTCTAGCCGGCGCTCTCTATACTACGATTAATCTTTTTAGAATTTCCGAGATGGATCTTTCCTTTAAAGATAGCCTGTCCTTACTTGATAATCGCTTCTTTACCCAGACTTTTCTGACTCTCTTGCTTAAGCGTTTCTATCTCTTTTTATGGAGCATTCCTAATCTTTTTGGGGTTTACTTGCTCTTTTATAGCAGTGCAATGGCTCGTAAATTTGTGGAACTTCATCCCGAATTTCCATCTGTCGACGTGACAAATCCGGATATCGAACACTTCCTGCTCACTTTTGCACTCTACTTTTTTGGGAGTGTCCTTGTAATGATTTTGGGAACCATTATTTATCTGCCACAATATTATGCCTATTCCCAAGTTGAACTGCTCCTATGTGACACCCTTGCAATCGGAATTGCTAAACCGAGCCGCGTGCTGCATACCAGCCGCTTTCTCATGAAAGGCTATAAGTTCCAACGCTTTGTCCTTGATTTACAACTGCTTCCTTGGTATATCCTTATCTGGATTAGCTTTGGAATTGCAAGTATCTCTATCTTCCCTTATATCTATAGTAGTCAAATCTTCTTCTATCAAAGACTACTCGAAATCAAACGCCGAAAAGTTTAAGATCAGTTATTAAAAACCAGCACCTTCATAGAAAGTGCTGGTTGTTTTTATTTTAATAAAGATAAACTATTTCTGTTAGGCAGGTTCACATCATTAGCCTACCAAATTAGCTCGAGTAGATTTTTTTCTTTATTGACAACAGTTTCGATATCATACCCTGCAAAGATTTCCACTTTATCTTCATAATCCGAGCGTTCGATACACAAAAAAGAAGTTGGGAACTGAACCAGTTTCCAACTTCTCATGAATTTTTAGTTCATTGATACGTGAACGTGGTCATAGTGGTTTTCTGTGACGCTACCACGATCTGGCATCGGATTCCATGTGTAGGCTGGTCCGTATTTGCTATCAAATGGTGCGTAGAAACGTTGTTTCCAGATGATATAGCTGATACCACGGCTAGCCATGTTTTGGATAGCATAATCCGCAATTTGATCACCGAGAGCTGAACTTACTGGAACCATAAAGTCAATGGCAAGACCTTTTCCGTGGTCTCCACTATCTCCAGGACGGTATCCACTAAATGATGTGATACCAAACAAGTTAGCTACTTCTTCTTTAAAGGCGGCTGTTTGTGGTTGGAGACCTGCATTTTCTGATTTTGAAGCTGCAATACTTGCATAATCAGGTGCTGCTGGTGCTGTATAAGTTGTCGATGCACCTTGGCTTGGTTCAGCTTGATAAGTTGCTGGAGCTGATTGGGGCTCTGGTGCAACTTCTGCAACAGGCGCTTCTGTTGCATTTACCTCTGCTACTGTCGTAGTTGTTTCTTCCGCTACAGGTGCTTCTGTTACTGGTGCAGTAGTTTCTGTTACAGCTTCAGTTGTCGCCTCTGCTACTGGTGCTACAGCTGGTGTTGCAACCTCAGTAGTTGCTTCTACTGCTGGTTCCCCTGTAGATACTGTAGTTTCTGCTACGACTTCCTCGGCAACTTGTGAATCTGTTGTTTCAACTGGTTGTGATAAATCTTCAACTTGTACAGTTTGGTCATTAATAATGACTTGGTTGTTTGTCAAATCTGCTGTTGCAGTTGCTACGTCAGAACCTACTTCTTGAGGTGTATAAACCTCAACCTCTGTTACTTCTTCATTTTCGTTAACAGTTGTAGTCAGTACAGTTTCTGGGAAAATCAAGTCAATATTCGTAATCTTGTTCAAGTTAGCAAGGACATTTACGTCTACTCCCAAAGCCTCTGCAATCGTACTTAAAGTATCTCCATACTTGATGGTATAACTTGTTTTATTTTCACTTTTAGAAATATCATTTTGAATTTGTTCAACGGAACGTGGAGACCACGCTACTTCTTTTGCTTGAGTTGCCAAGGTAGGGGCAAGCGATAGCGCTACTGTTGATGCTAAAATAATTCTTTTCTTCATACTATTCAAACTCCTTTTCAAATGTAGTACCTGTCTATCATAACATAAAGAAAAAGAAAAAAAGCCCTTTGTGGGCTATTTAATAAAACTGTCTAATCTCTGTAATAAACCATATGAATTGAAATAGTTTGTATGAATTTTGTCACAAATCTGACATATTCCCTTTCATGAAACTTTCAAAAAACTAGAGAGGAAATATCCTCTAACTGAGAGATTTGACGATTGCAAACAGCTGAACTTTCAAGGAAATTGATACTCTGAATGCCACTATTCTGAGCAAATTCGATATCCAAAGTTCTATCTCCTATATAATAGGTCTCTTCAGGATCTAAATCATACTTCTCTAGTAAATAAACGGCAGCCTCTGGGTCTGGTTTTCTTGCAAAACCACTTTGATTGGTCAAAATTTCTGTAAAATACTGGAGCAAGTCCAAATCACCCAAAATTGCGAAAGCATTCTCCCCCTTATGCGTGTATACAAACTGCTGAATGCCTGCCTTATGCGCCCAAGCTAAGATTTCACGCGCACCGGGCATCAAAACAACCTGGGCATTCTTCTCTGCCAAACTTTGTGCCCGAGCTTGATTCAGTTCAGTCAAATCTAGATTTTTCTCCTCTGCCACTTCTTGCAGTAAGTCTTGAACTGAATACTTTAAAATATAAGAACGAACTTTCTCCTTATCATAGGGAATTTTAAACTGAGAAAACGTCTCTTCGAGACCAGCTAAAATAGCCTCATAAGAATCCAATAATGTCCCGTCCAAATCCCAAATAAATGCTCTTTTTTTCATTTTTTTATCCTTTCAATGTCATATAAGATTTGTAACGATAGCGTAGGAACATCCAACGAAAACCATTATCCAAAAGCGTCCCTGCCCAGATCCCAGGCAAACCCCAACCAAGAACAATTCCCATCAAGTAACCAGTTCCTATCCGAATACACCACATCCCGATACTTGTCGCATAAAAAGGGAGTCGAGCATTTCCCAAACCCTGCCAGACAGCTGTATAAATGACTGTTCCCGTCGTCATGGGAGTTCCTAGTAGTGAGAACAGCGTCACTAAAACACTGGCTTTGATAGCCACAGGATCGCTGGTGTAGAGGTAGCTTAGTGGTGTCCCAAGAGCATAGATCGTAAGCGTTAAGGGCAACATGAGAAAGAGGGATAGCCAAAAAGTTTGCTTACTGAGCTTGTCTACCTTTGCCCAATCATCCTCCCCAACAGCTCGAGCCACTTGCATAACTGTTGCCGTAGCGACACCAAAGGCAGGCATATAGTTAAACTGCGTCAAGACTTCACCGATAGCATTTCCAGCGACGGCCTCTGTTCCAAAGGAAACAACTAAGGCTATAATGACCACATCTCCGGCTCGCATCATAAGACGCTCTCCCGCTGCTGGCAAAGCCAGGGTTAGCAAGTCTTTGTCCAGTCCAAACCTTGGTCTTGTAAATGGAAGTTTTAATTGTGACCATAAAATCACAACCCCGACCAAACGAGATAGGATGGTTCCCCAAGCTACTCCAGCTATCCCCATATCAAGGATAAAAATGGCAACACTTGAAAAAAGAATATTTAAGGCATTGGATAAGAGGCTCACATAGAGAGGGAGGCGAGGATTATGAGTGGCGCGAATCAAGGCACCCAGACTAGTCATCAACCCCAGTAGAAGGATGGTACCGCCAACTAAAGCAAGGTATAGTCCACCACTCTCAGCTACAGCTTCTTCTGTGCCTAAAAGGCCAATCATCTCTTGGCCCGCAATGATGGACAAGGCTCCTAAAACTAAACTTAGCAGCAGAGTAATCTTGAGCGCTTCTGTCACATGGTAGGCTAGTTTAGACTGATCTTTCTGTCCCAAACTTTTTGAAATGACGCTTGAAATAGCAGCTCCCAAAGCAATAAAAATAGCTTGATAAATGGTGATAATATTACCCGCTACAGACACACCCGAAATAGCTATCAATCCCAAGTGAGCGACCAAGTAACTGTCCACCATCCCCATGAGCATCTGCAAGAAATTTTCACCCATGGCTGGCAGGGCTATGTTGAGAATATCTTTATTTTTCTTAAACAATCCTTCCTCCTGATGAAAAGAAACTCAGTTAGTTTCCCAACCGAGTTTACTTCCTCTGCTTTAAAGTCCTAGATAAGCCTCCACCGCTGCTTGCATGTCAGCAGCTGGCACTGTTGTCTTGTGACGAACAGGAGCTGTCTCAAGCCCGTCAATTGCTGGTGGCACTGCCACTCCTGAAATGTCATGTAATTGAGCCAAGGCTTCAAAATCGCTCAAACCTGATTGCCCAGTTACAGCTTCTACTGCAACCACTGGGAATTTATATGGACTAGCTGTTGAAGCAATCACGGTCTTAGTCACATCACCTGTCGCCGCTTGGTATTTTTTATAAACAGCTGAAGCAACCGCTGTATGAGGATCCTCAATATAAGCATCTGCCTCATAAACACGCTTGATTTCTGCTGCTGTTTCTGCTTCAGTCGCATACTCAGCTGCAAAAAGGTCCAAAATCTCTGTATCAAAGTCTGTCAACTCATACTGACCTTGAGTGTTCAAAGCATTCATAAGTTCAGCTGTCTTAACCGCATCATTTCCCAAAAGGTGGAAAATCAAGCGCTCCAAGTTTGAAGAGACCAAGATATCCATAGATGGGCTAGTGGTTACTTTAAACTCACGCTTCTTGTCATAGACACGGGTTTTAAAGAAATCTGTCAAGACATTGTTGTCATTTGAAGCACAGATCAACTTGCCGACTGGTAGGCCGATTTGCTTAGCGTAAAAGGCAGCCAAGATATTTCCGAAGTTTCCTGTTGGTACGGTGAAGTTAACCTTGTCACCAGCCACAATCTCGCCAGTTTTAACAAGCTGAGCGTAGGCATAAACATAATAGACAATCTGTGGGACCAAACGACCAATATTCATAGAGTTAGCTGATGAGAACTGGAGCTTGTTGGCTGCCAATTTCTCACGAAGAGCCACATCGTTGAACATATGCTTCACGTTGGTTTGGGCATCATCAAAGTTTCCATCGATGGCGATGACATGAGTATTATCACCAGTCTGAGTGGTCATTTGCAATTCTTGCACCTTGCTGACACCATCTTTTGGATAAAATACAATAATTTCAGTTCCTGGTACATCTGCAAAACCTGCCATAGCAGCTTTCCCAGTATCTCCAGATGTCGCTGTCAAGATGACAATTTTGTTTTTCAAGCCGTGTTTCTTAGCTGCCGTTGTCATAAAGTATGGCAAGATGGACAAGGCCATATCTTTAAAGGCAATGGTTGAACCGTGGAAAAGTTCCAAGTTGTATTGGCCATCGAGTTTGACAAGAGGGGCAATTGCTGGTGTATCAAACTTGCTGTCATAGGCGTTAGTGATACAGTAGTCCAACTCTTCTGCTGTAAAGTCATCCAAGAAAGCTGACAAGACAAGTTTAGCTACCTCTTGGTAAGAAGCGTCTTTTAATCTGTCAAAATCCAAGTCTACCTTTGGATAACTCACTGGAGTAAACAAACCTCCATCTGTTGCCAAACCTTGCAAAATTGCTTGACTGGCTGTTACGGTATTTTTCGCATCACGCGTCGATTGATAAACTAATGTCATAAATCTCTATCCTTTATCTATAGTCTCATCCATTATAACATGATTTTTCAGAAAATTCTCCCTTTATAAGAAAATTATAGAGTCAATTCTTCTTTTAAAGACTTTAAATAAGTCATTTCTCTCTGACCTCTCATCTCAAGCCCTTGCTCTGCTATAGCCAGCAAGTCTTTGGAGAACTGGACAACACCAGCTTTTTCCTCATCTGTGAGTTGTTTCTTAGAAAACTGGCGTCTCAAAGACTTGTAGTCACAGCCAAAGTTCTCAAAGAAAGGAGCTGTCTCTAGATAAGCTTCAAGCTTGTCTAGATTTACCAACAAACCTAGATGAAAGGCTGCCGAAGCAAAAGTGCGGTCTAGGGGTTGCGTACAAACACTACGGAATTCAATCGTCCCTCGAGTTGTTAAGTCTTGATATTGGTAACTACGGTGCGTCTGGAAATCCTTCTCTTGAGGAACCAGAAGAGTTTCTTTTCCATTTAGAGTATAGGCAGGAATTTTATCAGTAGCTAGGTAATCTCTAGCCCGAATTGGAGAAAAATAGTAGGTTTCCCCATCTCGTTCTGCTGTAAAAATCGCAGAGCGGTCTAGATAATCAAAGAAATCATCCTCATCTTTGAAGAGTTTTGCATTGACACCGACATTCTCTGGATAAATTCCATGCATGGATTCTTCCCAAAAGATATCTCGTGAAATCCGAGTATCCCAGTCTGCTCCCGAAAACTCAGAATTGGCAAATAAGTAAGCTTTGGCTGCTTCTACCTGAGTGAAAGCATTAATGACACGTAGGTAGTCAGCAGTCGATACATCCAACTGAACTTGACTCCCACAGATAAAAGCACCATATTCAGGAAATGCATGTAAAGATCCTATCCTTACCTGACTACTCATATTCAGATAAGCCATCAGCATCTGGTAGCGTGGGTAAGCTACAGGTCGATTGTCATTAATATCCCAATGTGGATGAATCCCCAAACCCTGGATAGTATGGTTCTTTTCTCCTAGTTTTTTCTGAATCACCTTCATATAGGCATCAAAACGTTCTTCAACATCCTGAATTCTTCCTGCTTTTCCAAAGGCAAACTCAAGAGTTGTATAAGAAACCTCAAACAAAATCCGATCTTGACTCTTCGGTTCTACAAGCTGAATCGGATTGCCATCCTGATCCTCTTTTTCAACTTCTAGACTAAGAGCATCCACTAAAAATCGCATCAAGTCCTTACTGACTTCAATATCTATAGATTCCCCTTTCGTATGTACGATAGGGAACTCCAACTCAATGCCAATATAGAGCTCCGGATTTTCTTTGATATTTTTCAAATAGCGGTTTTTTAATAACTGAATAGAAGGGGACATACATACCTCTCACTCTAAATTCTCTTCCTAAAACATCGATTGCTCTCTATATTATACCAAAAACTCTATGAGAACTAGACCTAAAAATGACTTTCTAAAAATGTTGATAGATTTGGTTTTTATACTAAATTTTGCACACGTACTTATAAAGAGATATTAAAAATGTTGATATATCATTATCTTTAACAATCGATTTCTCTCTTATATTTTTAGGATTTATCATAAGTAGTTGATTTTTTATTGAAAACGGTTTATACTTAAAGAGTCTTAAAGTTTTCTTAAACTACAAGTCAAACATTTTATAAGGAGGAAAGACAATAATGAGTATCGGAATCATTATTGCGAGCCATGGCGAATTTGCTGCGGGGATTCATCAGTCAGGATCTATGATCTTTGGTGAACAAGAAAAGGTTCAAGTTGTAACCTTTATGCCAAATGAAGGTCCAGATGATCTATACGCTAAGTTTAACAATGCTGTGGCGGCATTTGACGCAGAAGATGAGGTTCTAGTCTTGGCGGACCTTTGGAGTGGATCTCCATTTAACCAAGCTAGTCGCGTAATGGGAGAAAATCCTGAACGTAAATTTGCCATCATCACAGGACTTAACTTGCCGATGTTAATCCAAACCTATACAGAACGTCTCATGGACGCTAATGCTGGTGTGGATAAAGTCGCTGCGAATATCATTAAAGAAGCCAAAGATGGCATCAAAGCTCTTCCAGAAGAGTTAAACCCAGTTGAGGAAGTTGCAGGTGCTGCAGCTGCTCCAGTTGCCCAAGCTGCTATTCCAGAAGGAACTGTTATCGGAGACGGTAAATTGAAAATCAACCTTGCTCGTCTTGACACACGTCTTCTTCACGGACAAGTCGCAACTGCTTGGACTCCAGACTCAAAAGCGGACCGTATCATCGTTGCTTCAGACAATGTTGCAAACGACGACCTTCGTAAAGAATTGATCAAACAAGCAGCTCCTAACGGAGTAAAGGCCAACGTTGTTCCAATCAAAAAATTGATTGAGGTTGCAAAAGATCCTCGTTTTGGAAACACTCACGCCCTTATCTTGTTTGAAACACCTCAAGATGCTCTTCGTGCTATCGAAGGCGGTGTGCCAATCAAGACTCTGAACGTTGGTTCAATGGCTCACTCAACTGGTAAAACAATGATCAACAACGTATTGTCAATGGACAAGGACGACGTTGCTACATTTGAAAAAATGCGTGACCTCGGTGTTGAATTTGACGTACGTAAAGTACCAAATGACACGAAAAAAGATTTGTTTGACTTGATTGAAAAAGCAAACGTTCAATAATCTAACTCAACATCTATAAATTCATTAAATAGAAAAGGAATAAAACCATGTCAGATATTTCATTCATTTCTGCTATCTTGGTTGTAGTTGTTGCCTTCCTTGCAGGTCTTGAAGGTATCCTCGACCAATTCCAATTCCATCAACCAATCGTCGCATGTACCCTCATCGGTCTTGCAACCGGTAACCTCGAAGCAGGAGTTATGCTTGGTGGATCACTTCAAATGATTGCCCTTGGTTGGGCTAACATCGGAGCTGCCGTAGCACCTGACGCTGCTCTTGCCTCTGTTGCCGCTGCAATCATCATGATTAAAGGTGGTAACTTTACTACTGAAGGTATCGCAGTCGCAACTGCAACTGCAATCCCTCTTGCCGTAGCTGGACTTTTCTTGACTATGATTGTTCGTACAATCTCAGTTGGTTTGGTTCACACTGCTGACGCTGCTGCTAAAGAAGGAAACATTGCAGCTGTTGAACGTGCTCACTACTTTGCCCTTGTTCTTCAAGGTCTTCGTATCGCGATTCCTGCAGCCTTCCTTATTGCTATCCCAGCTTCTGCTGTTCAAGATGCTCTTAAATTGATGCCAGACTGGTTGAACGGTGGTATGGCTGTCGGTGGTGCCATGGTCGTTGCCGTTGGTTACGCTTTGGTTATCAACATGATGGCTACTCGTGAAGTATGGCCATTCTTCGCTATCGGTTTTGCTCTTGCAGCGATTTCTCAATTGACTTTGATTGCCCTTGGTGTCATCGGTGTTGCCCTTGCCTTCATCTACCTCAACCTTTCTAAACAAGGTGGAAACGGTGGCGGAGGAGCTGCAACTTCTAACGATCCAATCGGTGATATCCTAGAAGACTACTAGAAAGGGGAACAATCATGGCTGAAAAAATTCAATTATCAAAATCAGATCGCCAAAAAGTTTGGTGGCGTTCACAATTCCTTCAAGGTTCTTGGAACTACGAACGTATGCAAAACTTAGGTTGGGCTTACTCTTTGATCCCAGCTATCAAGAAACTTTACACTAAAAAAGAAGACCAAGCTGCTGCTCTTGAGCGTCACCTTGAGTTCTTCAACACTCACCCATATGTAGCTGCTCCAATCATGGGGGTTACTCTTGCACTTGAAGAAGAACGTGCAAACGGTACTGAAATCGATGACGCTGCCATCCAAGGTGTTAAAATCGGTATGATGGGACCTCTTGCTGGTATTGGTGATCCAGTCTTCTGGTTTACAGTACGTCCTATCCTTGGTGCCCTTGGTGCATCACTTGCAGCAACTGGTAATATCGTTGGACCACTTCTCTTCTTCTTTGGTTGGAATGCCATTCGTATGTCTTTCCTATGGTACACACAAGAGTTTGGTTACAAGGCTGGATCTGAAATCACTAAAGACATGTCTGGTGGTATCTTGAAAGACATCACTAAAGGTGCTTCTATCCTTGGTATGTTCATCCTTGCTGTCCTTGTACAACGTTGGGTTTCTATCAACTTCACTGTCAATCTTCCAGGTAAACAATTGGCAGAAGGTGCTTACATCAACTTCCCAGAAGGCCCTGTTACAGGTGGAGAATTGAAGGGAATTCTTGGTCAAGCACTTAGTGGCTTGAGCTTAGATAGCGTTCAACCTCAAACACTTCAAGGACAATTGAATTCCTTGATTCCGGGATTGATGGGACTTCTCCTTACTTTCCTTTGCATGTGGTTGCTTAAGAAAAAAGTATCTCCAATCTCAATCATCCTTGCCCTCTTTGTAGTTGGTATCGCAGCTCGTTTCTTCGGTATCATGTAATCTCGGCGAGAATTTACAAACAAAAAAAGAATCAGGTTTATCACCTGATTCTTTTTTATTTCTATTATTCTGCTAAAGCTCCCATTGGATCCCAAGGTGCTAATACAGTTGGTTCTGCTTCATAGGCAGCTTGTTCTTCTGCTGTCAGCAATTCTTTGCGGACAACGATTTGGTAAGTGTATTCGTCCATCCAAGCATCTGAAGCAACAAAGTAACCATCTGTACCTACTTTGTCTCCCCATGAGTTTTCAACTTTCCACTTAGTGGATTTACCATTTTCATCTAAGTCGACACCAGTCAAGACCATAGCATGGGTCATCAAGCTTTCGCTGTAGTCCAAACGGCCTGCCTTGTCTTGAGTCAAATGAATATCCATGCTTGATGCAAAGTCATAAACATCTGTTGCAAGGATACCAGCCTTACGGTTGCTGAGTTGGCCGACATCTGAACCAAACCAAACAGTTTCACCTGTTTGCATTTGTGCGATGGCCAATTCTTTCAAGCGTTCCATTGGTACGTTGATATAGCGTACAGCACGACTACCAACCACATTTCCTAGCATCTCAACTGTGTAAGATTTACCATAAGGTTTATCAGCAGTTGGAGCGTTGATAACAGAAACGTAGTCCCCAATTGGTAGATCAACATACTTCTTGAAGAATTCTTGTGGAGTAATGCCTTTTTCGCTTTGGTAGTTGTTATCCTTATCGCGATAAGCAAAATCAAACTTACGTGGTGGAAGTCCTAGTGACATTGCAAGGAAGTTAAAGATTTCTTGCAAGAGTTCTTCTTTCTTAGCTTGTACTGTTGCTTGGTCTGCACCAGAAGCAAGTAAGTCACGCAAGATTTGTGCATCTTGACGAAGCAATTTGTTAAGAATTGCATTGAGCTCACGACTACTGCTTGATGAGATAGATTCAGGATACACTGATTTAGGTACGACACCATATTTTTCAAACAGAGCCACTACCATATCCCATTGTCCACCATCTTGTTGAGGTGTTTGGAGAAGGAAGCTAACCTTACGACTAGTCAAATCTTGATCTGCAGTTGCAATGACTTGTTCTAAGAACCAGTTTGATTTTTCATACTTGTCCCAGAAAAAAGTATAGGCTTGAGATAACTCAAAATTTTCCAATTTATATTGAGAGATGAGTTTGTGGCGGAAAGTGTTGAGAGCCGCAAACATCCAGCAACGACCAGAAGCTTTCTGGTTGGTTACTTTGTCCTTAGTCAAATCAAGTGAGAAAACAGGAGTGTTATCCACATGGCTTTGACGACGTTCAAGTGCTGCAAAAAGACCGTTATGGCTAGCAGCATTTTCAACAGCTTGATACTTCACATTTGCTTCGTAATCAGCAAATAATTTATCCGTAAATGAATTTTGAATTGCGTTCATAATTCCCTCCTTATATTCTATAGTCTATTATAACTCTTTTCACAAAGGAAGCAACCAAAAACTGAAAAAGGCAAGGATATTTTCCTCGCATTTTCCTAATATTTCATGGTGCTGCTATCACTAGCCGACACTCTCAAGCAAGCCTTCTAGTTCTTCCTTGCTTAAACGACGCCATTCTCCACGTTTCAATTCCTCATCCAAGGTCAAAGTTCCCATGGTCACACGCTGCAAGTCCACCACTTCCTTGCCACAGTAGGCCACCATCCGTTTGACCTGGTGGAATTTCCCTTCTGCAATGGTCACGCGGACTAGACTTTTATTTTCTTCCGTATCAATCGACACAAGCTCCAGCTTGGCAGGCTGACAAGTAAAGTCCTTGAGTGGGATACCTTTGGCAAATGTCTCAATGTCTTCATCCGTCATGATACCCTTGACTTGAGCCATATAGGTCTTATCCACATGACGTTTTGGTGAAAGAAGAGCATGAGCCAGTTTGCCATCATTGGTCAAGAGCAAGAGTCCATGCGTATCGATATCCAAACGCCCTACTGGGAAAACTTCCTTAGCACATGCATAGTCATCCATTAAATCCAAAACAGTCTTGTGTTTAGGATTTTCAGTCGCTGAGATAACCCCCTGGGGCTTGTTCATCATGTAGTAGACAAACTCTTCGTACTCTAATTTTTTACCGTCAAAACAAATCTCGTCTGTCTCTTCATCAATTTGTAGCTTGGCAGACTTTTCTTTCTTGCCATTGACCGTCACGCGCCCAGCCTTGAGAAAGTTTTTAACCTCAGTCCGACTCCCAACAGCACAGGCAACTAAAAATTTATCTAATCTCATAGGGCTATTATATCATAAAAAGAGAGCGGTTTTCGCTCTCTTTTTCTTGTATTTGCTTTCCCAGATTTATTTTTTAATCATACTTTCTATTCCTTTGAAAAGAATTTCTGATATAGCTTCTGGATAGCCTTCATAGCCATTCTGTTCTGTTAGGGCATCAATGATATTTCTAATTTGACCATCCAAGATAATGGTTACTGCAGGAACGAGTTCATCTGAACCCTCTTTTTTAAACATTTCTTGCATAATTGATACTTTGTTACTCATATTTACTCCAATCTTAAAAAAATTAATTTTCACCGTATACATCGGTGCCACAAGCTAACCAGAATTTTTCTTCTTCTGGAATCTTATCCCAAAATGATTTATATTGACCTTTCCATGGTTCTGAAACATATTCTTCAAATGATACGTATTCTGCGTACTGCGAGTACAGTTCCATCTCATCCATATCGATAAACAGGGAAGGTTTAAAATCGTAAACTGCGTTTAATCTATCTTCCTGATACGATTTAGCAAATGCTTCTCCTAGCTCATTTCGATCACATTTATATACTTCCATATCTTCTAAGAAATATGGCAATGTATCATGAGTCAGTTTCGAAGAACGTTTTCGCTCATCATACAGAGTATCAAGCGAATAATGTGCTACCTCATAATCAATATACCAGAATTCTAAATCCGAAACATACCAAGTATATTTATTTTCATGTTTAAAAAGAACAACAATATTTTCACCGTACTTAGGATCTGTCATAATTTTTCCAATCTTTTTTATATTTTTCTCTTATTTCTCTCCCGATGTGTCATGATATCAGCGAATCGTGTTGTGATTGGCAAACGGCTATCTTTTGTAACAAATTCTAAAACAAATTCCCGAGTCGTTTCCAGATTAATCCAATTCCCACAAGAAATATAGATTGGTTTGACATCTTGATGAGTCCGTAAAACTTGCCCATAAATTTTACCGTCTTTTACAATATTTGTATAAGCTCCCTCACGATTTTCAGGGACAGTATATTGCGCCCCATCAATATGGTAATAGTTTTTAGCGACGCCAATCGTTGGCTTATTCAAGTAAAAAGAAGCGTGTGTCGCTATCCCCATATTGCGCGGATGCAAATATCCATTTCCATCAAACATATACAAATCTGGTTTACTAATTAAAAGCTTTACTGCTTCTAAAATCAAAGGCAACTCTCGAAAAGCTAAATAACTAGGAAGATAAGGAACATGGATTTCGTCAGAGTAACTCACTTCCTCCAACACTTCCATAGTTCTACGGTCGATGACAACGATACATGCAACACCGTATTCCTTATCTCCTTCTTTCCAATAAGCAAGGTCCACTCCTGCCACATATTGGATATCAGAAGGTATGAAACGATTCGTCAAATCAATCTGAGATCTCAAGCGATTTTGTTCTACTTCAAATTTATGTCTAAAGTCGATAAATCAACACCCCACTTTTTTGCTATCTTGAAATCATCTTCGGTAGGCTCTGTTTTTTCTTCAATAACTTTACCAGTCTCATCATATTTCTTATAGAGAATTTCTCCTCCTGCAATACAATAAGAAACCGACTTAATATCACCATTTTCAAAATATTCTTTTTGAATTCCTTCGGCTGAACCTCTGTCTTGATTATTAATTCTTTTAATTTTCCCATTAGAATAAAAGTAGACAGCTAGACCATGCCTATACCCATTATCTATATATCCATAAAACTCTAATTGACCATCTGAATATAAATCATAGGCTAAACCAGTATAAGGAACCTCTTCTCCTAATTCATTTTCACAGACAATTTGTTCATAGAATTCTCCGCCCCAGTCTAGTTCATCTTCAAAACAAACACCATCACGAAGAACTTCTTCTTTTGTTAAAATTTTATCTTCTGTCATTTTCCAACCTTAAAGTTCATTTTGTTGCGTTCCTTCCACAACCAATCATATGGAATATTTTCACTAGTTTAGTTTTTTAATAACTTTATTCCGTCTATGTACATTATTGACCACACAGATGTAGAGAATGAACAAGAGAACAGAATAAATCAGCAATCCTAAAAGCTTTGCATAGATCAGGTAAACTATCAAGGAGCCTATCAAACTGACACTACTAATAATATTAAATACGAAAGCAAGAGTTCCATTTTTCTTAGCTATTTCTAAGAACTCTAAGTACTCAATATCTGTAAACAATGCAGGATATAAATCCAAGTCTTTGTTAGAGTAGTCCACTACAAATTTCCCTATGAGCAAGGAAAGGCAGGTACATAGAATGACGCTAGAATATTTGATAGTAGGAATACTAAAAATGATTAATTCATTTAGCCATCTAATAATGGGGAGAGAGAGTAATGTGAGTCCAAGAGTGTAGTAGTGTTGATTCTTAGAGGATCTTCCTAGAATTGAAAAGTAAAGTTTCTTTTCTTTTAAGTCATAATAGACTATTTTGTTTTGATACAATCCTAGATTAACTAGTTTCCTATTGTTTTTCATTCTTTTAGTCATTGTTCAACATCTCTTTCTCAAACCAATGGACTTCCATTTACTCTATTCTCAGAAAATCTCTAGCCTTACTTCTTATACTAGAGAAATCTTTGACCTTTGTCAACATTTCTCTGGTGTTTGCTTTTGATTAGCAACCATTCTCACATCGAGTTCGCAACAAAAAAAGCCGCCTGATTGGGCGACTTAATTTTTTTATAGGGAGATTATTATGAAAAAGTTTTAGGAGTATAAGTTAAGTTCTTCTTAACTTATGAGATAAGTATACAGCTCCTATCTTAAAGTTTCCTTAAGTATTTTTAACTGTGAGATTTTTCCATTTTTCTCGCCAGTTTTTCTTAGATAAACGCTGTTGATAAAGCTTCATTCGGTCTTGATTTTCTAAAAAATGGGGAGTTGGAGAAACCTGAAAGTTCAAAATATCCTCTAAACCATAAGGAGCAAAGAGCTCTAAAGTTGCGTCAGCTTGCAAGCGAAGCCCTACTGCCGTACAACGTTCAGGATACTTACTCATAGCGTCACAGGAATTTCTATACGGAGGTGTATGGGGACTGTGTTGGTGCATATAGACTTGATTTTTCAGCTCCCACTGATACTGAGGGAAGTCCTTTTTTAACTGTCTCTCTATGGCTAACGTTTCTTCATAACTGACATCTGGGTCAAAGAAAATTACATCCACATCCGTATCACGGTCAAAGGCTGGCTTATCTGACATGAGATTCCAGATAAAATTTCGGATCGAACCTGCTGCCAACCAGGAGTCTTTCAACTCCAAGTCACGGATGATGGTCAGAATAGCCATCATATCAGGATTTTCTTTGAAAGAGTCTAAGATTTCAGACTTATTTTTCAATGTATTCATACCCCAAATGTTCATAAGCCTTAGCTGTCGCGACCCGTCCTGAACGAGTTCGCATGATAAAGCCTTTCTGGATCAGGTAAGGTTCGTACATATCTTCAACCGTCTCACGCTCTTCAGCGATATTAACCGAAAGGGTACCTAGACCGACAGGACCTCCACCGTACATCTCAATCATGGTGCGAAGAATTTTCTGGTCCACATAGTCCAAACCTTCATGGTCTACATCCAGCATGGTCAAAGCCTTATCCGTAATCACATCATCAATCAAGCCATCGCCCATAATCTGTGCAAAGTCGCGCACGCGCTTGAGGAGACGATTGGCGATACGAGGAGTCCCACGACTACGTAAAGCCAACTCCGAAGCAGCTTCATGGGTAATTTCCATCTCAAAGATATCTGCCGTCCGCTCGACAATCTCTGTCAAGTCATCATGGGTATAGTATTCCATATGACCAGTAATCCCAAAACGGGCACGAAGAGGATTTGAAAGCATCCCTGCTCGTGTTGTCGCACCAATCAAGGTAAAAGGTGGCAAGTCTAGATGGACACTACGGCTAGCTTCCCCTGCACCAATCATGATGTCGATGTAGAAATCTTCCATAGCACTGTAAAGTACCTCTTCTACTGACATGGGCAAGCGATGAATCTCGTCGATAAAGAGCACATCTCCTGGCTCCAAGTCATTCAAAATCGCTACCAGATCACCAGCTTTTTCGATAACAGGGCCAGACGTTTGCTTGAGATTGACTCCCAGTTCATTGGCAATAACAAAAGCCATGGTTGTTTTCCCAAGACCTGGAGGGCCAAACAAAAGAACATGGTCCAGCGCCTCATCACGCATTTTTGCTGCCTCGATAAAGATTTGAAGCTGATCCTTGACCTTGTCCTGTCCGATATATTCACGTAAATATTGGGGACGGAGGGTACGTTCTACCAACTCCTCATCACCCATGATGTCATTATCTAAAATTCTACTCATGTTCCTATTATAGCAAAAATCCAGCCTACAAACAAAAAAGCCACCGAATTTGGTGGCTTCTTTAGGGAGATTATTATGAAAAAGAAAAGTTTAGGATTTTTATTAAATAAAGGTTGCTCAATGAAAATCGAAATCAGACTAGGCAGAGCGACGCAAGCATAACTAAAGTTAGGTAAGTCGACTCTAACGAAGGTTGGTGAGATTTTCAAAGAGTATTAGGAGGTCTTTATTTAATGATTACATGATACAGAAGAATACTTAAAGTTAACTTAAGATAAAAGAATTTTTTTATTTTTTTCGATCCACCCAAATCATCCCTGTACAATCATAAGTAGATAAGGTTTCAAATCCCAGAGAACGGTAAAAACCCAAGGTTTTTTCTGTCTGATCAGTCGCTAATTGGACTTGGTAGGCATCTTTGAAATCCCCTAAAGCCTTTTTCATCAAGGCGCTACCAATCCCTTGGCGCTGATAGCTAGGCAAAACAATCAAATCCTGGACAAAAACCGATGAAAAGCCATCTCCAATCAAGCGAACGACACCAACGATTTCCTCACCATCACGGGCAAGATAAGTCGCTAGCGAATGAGACAAGGATTGCTCCAGCATCTGTGGCTGATTGGTATAGTTTGTCCAACCAACTGCCTGATAGAGATGTAAAACGTCATCAATTGAAACAGATGTTTCTTTTGTAATATTAATCATAGCAAACCTTTCTAACATTCTCTAAGAGATTTCAATTGATGGCCTTCTTCATCAAAATTCTCAGATTTTAACCACGCTTCAAAACGTGCTTTGACCTTTGGCCAGTCCTTATCGATCATAGACATCCAATCCGTATCTCTAGTGCGACCTTTATAGATGACAGCTTGACGGAAGGTTCCCTCGTAGATAAAGCCCAAACGCTCTGCTGCTTTTCTAGATGGAAGATTGAGAGCATCGCACTTCCACTCATAACGGCGATAGTTAAGCTCTTCAAAGACATAACGAGCTAGCAAATAGTGGGCTTCTGTCCCCATCCTGGTCTGTTTGAGAGCCGGAGAAAAGGTCACTGCTCCAACTTCAATGACGCGATTGGCTGGGTCAATACGCATGAGAGAAAAAGTCCCCAGTGCTTTACCAGTCGCTTTATCGATAATCGCGTAGTAAAAGCGATCCTTTCGCTCAATCATCTGCTTTAAAGCTACCATTAACTCTTCTAAATTAGCCACAGGTGGTTGAAAAAGGTAGGTCCACATCTCACGAGGACTATCTGGGCCATAGACAGCTAATAAATCCTCTGTATGCTTTTCCACCGATAGAGCTTCTATAATCGTATATTGCCCTTCTATCCGTACAAGTGAAGGCAAAACTCCAGGTGTATCATCTACAGGTTCCCCAACCATCTGACCGTATTCATTTACTGGCATAGCTTTCTCCTTACTGTTTTCATTTCTGGAGTTACTATACCACAATTTAGTGAAAATTAAAACCAAGAATCAATCTACTGGAATGCTTAAAATTCTAAACTTGCAACATGCTTTCGTTTATCTTTTAAAGCTTGGTTAATCTTCTGGGTTTGCTTGTGGGTTTGCCAAATCTGATAGAGCCAGATAAGGCCATAAATCAACAAGAAGATAAGCCAATGGACAGGGCTGAGCAAAGCGACTCCCCAGCCAAAAAATAGGCAGGTCAAAACTAAAATGACAGCTGTCACTAGTATATGCAAGACCACGCGTAAGCTATAAGCTAGAAATTCTAGTTCCTCAATCATGACTGACAAAATCCCCATGGTACCACTCATCAAAAAAATGGCTAAAATATTCCTAACATTAAAGGCTGGATAGATAATGCTAGGGAAAATATGAGCTAGCAAAACCAACCCCAAGTAAAAGAAGGAGCCTGTCCGCATACCTGTTACAAAATAAGCTATCAAGCGTTTCATCATTTTCTCCTATAAACCTAAATAATCCATTAAGGACTTGACATATTTCCGACTCACACTAGATTTTATGCCCCGTGTCAACTTAGCCATCATATTTCCTGAAAAACTATCCGATAAGGATTCTAAATGGTCAATATTGATAACGGCGTGACGGGATATCTGCAGGAAATTCCGGCGATTAACCCGATTTTGAAAGTTTATCAAGGTTTCCTTAGTCATATAAAGCCCATCAACGGTATAAATGGTTAATACATTTTTATCAATATCCGCCATGATAATCTCTTCAATCTTCACCATAACCAATTGGTCATCTGTTCGGATGGGAATCACTACCTGATTGACAGTTGAAAATTGTTCTAAATAATCCATCACTTCTCGAGCTTGGTCAGTTAACTGAGCTGCCTGAATGAGAATGTGAGGATCTTTTTCTGAAAATTCTGGGGTTATCTCAAAATGAATCTTCATCTTTACTCCCGTACATCTTTATTTTCTCTTGCTAGACACTTTAACCAATAAAAGCCAAAGAAGGATAGCTACAAGACTGATACTTACCACTATAAGATATGTTTTCTCCTTTGTCAACAGCTCCTGCCATTTTAACTCGATCCCCATTTTTTCTTGAAATTCTGTTAATAAATCGCTATTCCCGATAAAGGTATCTGCTAGTTGTTCTTTCATAAGGACTTGTCGATAGAGAGAGGCAATATAGGTTGCAGGTGTACACTTCATAAGAAGTTGGGCAAAGTTAGGCAACACTCCTAGAGGGACATAAGTCCCCACTAGAAATCCAGAAGCTGTTCCCACTATAGTGGCTAGCTTTCCAAGACTATCCACAGATTGAAAACGGTGTATCAAAATAGCATTGACCAAGCTAGAAAGCACACTACTGAGCAACATGATCAAAGCCACTTCTGCTAGATGACTCAAAACTGGGCTCTCCTGAAAATACAGGCTCATCACCACAAACATAAACAACTGCATCACAAAAGAAATGACAATACTGCTGATTAGATAGGAGGCCTGTAAGCCCCAGCTACCTAAATCTGTCAAGAATAAATCTTGATCCACTTGATGTTCACGATCCTGCACCATTTGTGTAAGAGCCGTAAAACTAGTTGTAATCCCAGTCACAGCCAAGGTTCCACCCATCAGCCAATTATTTAAAAGGCTCGTTTTATCAGGGAGTTGGGACCAAGCATCCGTCAAGTTCTTCTGCAGAAAAATGATATAAAGGAGGAAGGAAATCAATGCCCCCAATAATGAGAAAAACACTCCTGAACGATTACGAAAATATAAGGTAAAATTCCGTTTCAATAAAGCTAACATTAGCGAACCTCTCTTCCTGTTAGAGCGATAAAGGCATCATCCATAGTACCTGGACGAAACTCAAAAGAATCAATTTCCTCTCGAACTTGTGCCAAATATTCAATGGCTTCCTGTGATGTCCTTGGATAAAAAAGATATTCCAACTCATTTTCTGCTTCTACTGTCATTTCAGTCTGTAGCCATTTTTCTAAGTCCTTCATTACTTTAAAACGAATTTTTAGGATATTAGATGCGTACTGACTCTTGATAGCTGTCGCAGAACCTTTCGCAATTACTTTTCCATGATCAACGATATAGATCTGATCCGCTTCATCAGCTTCATCCAGATAATGCGTCGTTAAAACAATGGTCATCCCTTCATCCTTTTGTAGTCGATACAGGAGATCCCAGATAGATTTGCGAGTCTGAATATCGAGTCCCGTTGTTGGCTCATCCAAGAAAAGGATATCTGGTTGTGAAAGAAGAGCACGCGCGATATCAACCCGACGCTTTTGCCCACCTGACAAAGTTCCATAGAGTTGTTTCTGGAAAGCAGTCAAACCCAGTTGATGAATCAAATCCTCTACACGATTTGCTTCAACCCCCTTATACTGTTGAGCACGAATCGTGAGATTTTCCCTAACTGTCAACATCTCGTCCAGTACACTAGCTTGAAAAACAACTCCGATTTTCGTATTTGGTGCATATAGCACCTGACCTTGTGTTGCTTCTTTCAAACCGATTAACATGGAAATAGTTGTTGATTTTCCTGCACCGTTGGGACCTAAAATAGCATTGAAACTTCCTTTTTCAAACTGTAACTGAATATCGTCAACAGCCGTGTGATTACCGTATCGTTTTGTTAAATGATTAGCTTGTAAAATCATATTTCTCCCTCCTTCTAACACATTTAGTCTAACAAAAAAGCCGTCGGAAAAACGGCTTTCGAAGACAAGTGGTTAAAATGCCAGGTTAAGTGGTGCGATAGTGGGAATAGAATTATATTTTTTGATTAAAAATCCTCCAGATTCTACTCTGAAGGACTTTTAAATTTATTTCGTTACGATATTTACAAGCTTAGTTGGCTTCAATAGTCCAGTGGACTATTGAAGGTGGCAGATAGAGCTAATAAACTCGTTATTTAACGACAATATTAACGAGTTTATTAGGTACCGCAATTACTTTCACGATTTCTTTACCGTCAATCTCTGCTTTGACTTTTTCGTCAGCGAGAGCAATTTCTTGCAATTCTTCGCGTGAAAGGTCTTTAGCTACCATGAGTTTAGCACGAACTTTACCTTTGATTTGGACGACGATTTCGATTTCGTCTTCAATCAATTTGCTTTCGTCCCATGTTGGCCAAGCTACGTAAGAGATGGACTCACCCGTTGCTGCGACTGTTTGCCAGAGTTCTTCTGCCAAGTGAGGGGCAAATGGGGCAATCAATTGGACGAAGCCTTTGGCATAGTCCACATAGAGTTTATCTTCCTTGTTAGCCGCGTTGATAAAGACCATGAGTTGGGCAATAGCTGTATTGAACTTCATGGACTCGATTTGCTCTGTGACAGCTTTTACGGTTTCATTATAAACCTTGTCTAGAGCGCCATTGTTTTCCGCAACGATTTCCTTACTTGTGATCAAACGGTAAACACGGTCGAGGAACTTACGACTTCCTTCCAGACCTTCTTCTGACCAAGCGATCGAAGCATCAAGTGGTCCCATGAACATTTCATAGACACGAAGGGTATCGGCACCGTATTGTTCCACCACATCGTCTGGGTTCACCACGTTCTTGAGGGATTTAGACATCTTGGCTGGTGCTTGCTCCAATTCTTCCCCTGTTTCCATGTGGAAGAAGGAACCGTCACGTTTTTCAACCTTATCAGTCGCCACAAGGGCACCACGGTGGTCACGGTAGCTTGTTCCCAAAATCATGCCTTGGTTAAAGAGTTTTTGGAACGGCTCTTTAGTCGGAACAACACCGAGATCATAGAGGAACTTGTGCCAGAAACGAGCGTAAAGCAAGTGAAGTACAGCATGTTCTGCACCACCCACGTAAATATCGACTGGCAACCATTGTTTGAGGAGGTCCTCATCAGCCAATTTTTCTGTGTTGTGTGGGTCAATGTAGCGAAGGTAATACCAACTAGAACCAGCCCATTGTGGCATGGTATTGGTTTCACGACGACCTTTGACACCATCTTCACGAGTCACTTCCAGCCAGTCTGTCAAGTTAGCTAGCGGGCTTTCACCAGTACCTGAAGGGCGGATGTCCTTGGTGACTGGCAAGACAAGTGGGAGTTCACTTTCTGGAACGGCTGTTGAAGTTCCGTCTTCCCAATGAATGATTGGGATTGGTTCCCCCCAGTAACGTTGACGGCTAAAGAGCCAGTCACGGAGACGGTAGGTAACCTTTTCTTGACCACAGCCTTTTTCTTCCAACCAAGCCACAATTTTAGCAATCGCGTCTTCTTTGTTGAGACCATCCAAGAAGTCAGAATTGACGTGAAGGCCATCTTCTGTGTAGGCAGCTTCTGCTACGTTGCCACCTTCGAGCACTTCTACAATTGGAAGATCAAACTGTTTAGCAAATTCCCAGTCACGTTGATCGTGGGCAGGAACGGCCATAACAGCACCAGTACCGTAGCTAGCAAGAACGTAGTCGGCAATCCAGATTGGAATTTCTTTCCCATTGACAGGATTGACGGCATAAGCACCCGTCCAAACCCCTGTTTTTTCCTTGGCAAGGTCTGTACGAGCCAAGTCTGATTTAAGGCTGGCTTGGTGTTTGTAGTCCGCTACAGCCTTAGCTTGTTCAGGTGTTGTGATGGCATCTACTAGTTCATGCTCAGGAGCCAAGACGGTGAAAGTCGCACCAAAAAGAGTATCAGGACGTGTTGTAAAGACGGTGAATTCCTTATCAGTCCCTTTCACTTTGAAGGTGACATTAGCACCAGTTGATTTTCCAATCCAGTTGCGTTGCATGTCCTTGATAGACTCTGGCCAGTCCAACTCATCCAAGTCAGTCAGCAAGCGTTCCGCATAGGCAGTAATTTTAAGCATCCATTGGCGCATTGGTTTGCGGACAACTGGATAGCCACCACGCTCAGAGGTTCCATCTGAAAGAACTTCTTCGTTGGCAATAGCTGTTCCCAATTCTTCCACCCAGTTTACTGGCACTTCAGCTTCATAAGCCAAACCTTTTTCGTAAAGCTTAGTGAAGATCCATTGCGTCCACTTGTAGTAGTTCGGATCTGTCGTATTGACTTCACGGTCCCAGTCGTATGAGAATCCGAGTGCATTGATTTGTCGTTTGAAGTTAGCAATGTTTTCCGCTGTGAATTCCGCTGGGTCATTACCAGTATCCATAGCATATTGCTCCGCAGGCAAACCAAAGGCATCCCAGCCCATTGGGTGAAGGACATTGTAGCCTTGGGCGCGTTTGAAACGGCTAAGGATATCTGTCGCTGTATAACCTTCTGGGTGTCCTACGTGAAGACCCGCTCCAGATGGGTAAGGGAACATGTCAAGCGCATAAAACTTAGGTTTTGAAGCATCTGTTCCTGTCTTAAAAGTGTGATTGTCAGCCCAGTATTTTTGCCACTTGGGCTCGATTTCTTTATGATTGTAAAAACTCATGCTGTCTCTCCAATTTTCGTGATACTCCTATTATACCATTTTTAGAGGGAATTAGCCTCTTTATTCTTAACTCTTTTCTTTTTTGACCTTGCCTTCCATTTTTAATACTGCTATACTTACTTTAACAAACTCTTCCCAAAGAGGTGAATTATGCCCCATTCTTTCAAACATTCTCTCCAAAAAGAGATTCTTCACCGTAGTTCTTTAGCTGCCCTAGCGACTTCTCTCTTACTCCTTATCCTTCTATTTGGTTTTTCCTATTTCCTTCAAAAGCAGCAACTAGCTAAGGATACTCAACAAATTACTCAACATGTTCAAGACATGAAACAAGCAAATTATGAATTATTGGAAACCATGAATAAAAAAATGGTTCCAGAATTTATAGAAGGTAAACACACTGATAGAGAATTATTTAGTCTATTTTATGAAACAAAAGCTCAACTAAAACTCAGTTCTGATTTTGTCATTCTCGATGAGACTGGCGAACTTTTATTTAGCACCAATCGCAATCATAAAGAAACTCTTTTAGCTCCCTATTATTTAAAATTATTAATTCAAAACACTACCCAAGGATCCATTTCAGAGAAAGTTGCTCTATCGATGGACAAGCAACATTATGCTGTCTTTATTATGCCTATAATTCAAAATCAACGAGCAATAGCATATAGTATTTCCTTTGTGAATGAGAATGAATTTGTGTCTAGTATCCCCTTGATTAATTCAAAATATATTATTACAGATACTTTCGGTAATATATACTCTAGTAATACCAATCAATTCACACAATCTGCTCTGGAAAAATTTAATGAAAAATCACTTCGTTCAAAAACACATTGGTTCGTTGAAAATCCCCTTTTGATTGAAAAACGTAAAGTTGACTCTGTTTTTTCAATTTACACTTTTCAATCATTCTTTCCTATTCCTAGCTTACTTAGCCTTGCTTCCATACTAACACTTTGTATCTTTCTATTATATTTTTGGCAGGCTAGGAGAATCGCCCATAAAATCGCAACCCATAATGCTGGTCCTATTGAAAGTTTAGTCTTTCAATTACATGAAATTCCTAAGAAAAAAGAAAAGAAACTTACTCTCCATACTGAGGATGAATTTGAACTGATAGCTGAGAACATCAACGATATGCTACAGGAGTTGGACGAGCTTCATCAAAAGATGTTAACTATCGAGAAGGAAAAATGGGTTTTTGAAAGAAAGATGCTAGAAGCTCAGTTCAATCCTCACTTCCTATACAATACCTTGGAAACCATTAAAATCACGAGTATGATTGATGCGAGTATTACCCAAGAACTGATTCAAAATCTCACGCGCATTTTGCGATACAGTGTGACTGAATTAGAGAAAGAAACGACTCTTGGACAAGACTTAGAGATTATTGAAGCTTACCTAAAGATTCATCAAATTCGTTTTGAACAATTTTCTTATCAAATTAACTGTTCTCAAAGTCTATATTCCCAAACCGTTCCGAAACTTTTCCTATTACCGCTTGTAGAAAATGCTCTAAAATATGGAAGACAGTATCGTATTGACCTTGCTATCTCTATCCAAATCACTCAATATCAGGAAGCACTGACCTTTATCGTTAAGGATAATGCTGGCGGTCTAACCAAACAAGAACGCCTCCATATTTTAGAATCTCTAAACAGTCCACATACACAGCACGGTATTGTCAATAGTTACAAACGATTGAATAACTTTTTTGAAAATGTCGAATTGGATTTAGGGGTGAACCCGCAAGGTGAAACTTGGGTAAAATTTGTCACGAAAGGAAGAACACATGTTTAAGCTAATCATTGTCGAAGACGAGCACCTAATCCGAAAATGGCTTGAGATTGCTGTAGACTACTCTACTCTAGGTATTCAAGTCGTAGGAACCGCTAGTCATGGGCAAGAAGGAATGGAACTGATTCAAAAACTAAAACCACATATTGTGCTGACAGACATCACCATGCCAATCATGGATGCTTTCATGATGTTTGAAGCTACAAAGTCTCTCTCTTATGAAAAAGTAATCCTATCTGGTTATGACGATTTTCAAAATGCCAAAAAAGCTATGCAATTTGGAGCAGTAGACTTCTTATCCAAACCAATTGATACCAAGGAGTTGACAGAATGTCTTCAAAAAATTGTTTTGCGATTACGAGTTAGCACTCGTCAAGAAACTCCTTTTTTAGAAGAATATCAAACTTTACTCACCTCTATCCAACAAATTGATACACAAAACCAAATCATTCAGCAAATTCTTGAATTTGTGCACCAACACTACTGCATGCACTTTACCATTTCTACCATTGCAGAGAATCTAGGATATAGTGAAAGTTATCTATATAAGGTTATCAAAGAAGACTTCCCAATGACGCTAAATGAATATATCTTACGCTACCGCCTCAAGCAAGCTATAGATAAAATGGCTGAGTCCCCTAATTCTCCCTTAAGCGATATCTCTGAACAAGTTGGATTTTCAGACTATAAATATTTTGCCAAAGTTTTTAAAAAATATCTCCATATTTCTCCAAAAGAATTAAAACTCATGGATAAAAACCATTGATGTAAAAGGATTGCTCAAATCAGGCAATCTTTTTATTTTGTACTTATACTAGAACAAACTAGGAAACTCGCTACAAGCTGCTCAAATCATAGCTTTGAGATCACAGATAAAATGACGTGCTTTGAAGAGGATTACCATCGAAATCCCAGTTACAGTTTCCCCATCCTTGCGCGAGATACCCATTTCCTATTCCCCGTTTTAGATTTCTTTAAGGTTTTTATTATATCCTGTAGAACTCTGCAAATTATAAACATTAAGCAAGTCGTAGAGTAAAAACGTTCGTAAAAAAAGGAAATACTTATGAAAAAAATACTATTCTTTCTCTCTTGTGGATGGATATTTCTTACTTTATCAGGATGTTCTTCAACAACAGAAGCGGAAACTAGCGCTGAAAAAGATTCAGATAACACTTTGGTTGTCTACTCGCCTAACCCTGAAGACCTTATCGAAGAAATAATCCCAGCCTTCGAAGAAAAATATGGTATTAAGGTTGACTTAGTACAAGCCAGCACTGGTGAATTGTTTAAAAAAGCTGAGTCAGAAAAAGAAGCTCCTGTAGCGGATGTCATTTTCGGAGGCTCCTACGCCCTCTTCTCTTCTAACGAAAATCTTTTTGAACCTTATATTTCTCAAGAGAACGACCAGATAATCCCTGAATATCAAAATGAAACTGGATTCTACACTCCTTATACACTTGATGTCAGTGTCATCATTGCCAATTCATCTCTTACAAAAGGTATTAAAATTGAAGGCTACAATGATCTACTCAATCCTAAATTAAAAGGAAAAATCGCTACTGCTGATCCAAGTAATGCTTCTAGCGCCTTTGCACAACTAACAAACATGCTTGTAGACCAAGGTGGATACGAAAATGAACAAGCTTGGACCTATGTGAAAAATCTATTTACCCTAGTAGATGGAAAAATTGCATCTAGCTCTTCGAATGTTTACAAAGCTGTCGCCGATGGAGAAATGGCTGTAGGACTCACCTATGAAGATCCTGCCTTAAAACTCTTAAATGATGGGGCTGATGTAAAAGTCATTTATCCAAAAGAAGGAACCGTCTTTTTACCTGGTAACGCGGCTATCGTCAAAAACGCCAAACATATGGAAAACGCTAAGAAATTTATCGATTTCCTCCTTTCTCAAGAAATCCAAGATAAGCTAGGAACTGAAACAACCATCAGACCCATTCGTAAAAATGCTAAAACCAATAAAAATATGAAGGCTATGACAGAAATCAATATTGCCACTGAAGATTCCGATTATGTCATCAAAAACAAATCCGCTATTCTTAAAAAGTACAATGACATTTTTACAGATATCCAATCTAAAAAATAAAATTTGACTTACCAGTGATTAACTGTCAAACCCTGCTATAAAATCAAAAAGATTACTTCCGTTTTTGTAGAGAATTTTACCCTATTAGGATAGAATTCTGAGTTTTAAAAACGCTTACATTTTTTTACAATAGAATTATCAAAACTATGGAGGTATCCATCATGAAAAAGAAATGGATGTATTATGCTGCTTGTGGACTCGCACTTTTGGGACTTACTGCTTGTTCTTCTGACAACGCTTCAGGAGAAAATGCAAGTGACAACGGGGGAAGTGATTCATTAGTAATCTATTCACCAAACTCAGAGGGCTTGATTGGAGCAACTATTCCTGCCTTTGAAGAAAAATATGGCATTAAAGTTGAACTCATTCAAGCAGGAACTGGTGAACTCTTTAAAAAATTGGAATCTGAAAAAGAAGCACCTGTTGCAGATGTCATCTTTGGTGGTTCTTATACTCAATATGCTACTCATGGGGAGCTTTTTGAAAACTACGTTTCTCCTGAAAATGAAAATGTCATCAAAGAATATCAAAATACAACGGGTTACTCAACTCCTTATACATTGGATGGTAGTGTATTGATTGTAAATCCTGACTTAACTAAGGGTATGAATATCGAAGGATATAGCGATCTTATCAAACCAGAGATCAAAGGAAAAATTGCAACAGCTGACCCTGCTAACTCTTCTAGTGCCTTTGCTCAACTAACAAACATGCTACAAGCTGAGGGTGGCTATACAGATGAAAAGGCTTGGACTTATGTCAAAGATCTCTTTACCTTAATTGATGGTAAAATTGGTTCAAGTTCATCTGGTGTTTATAAGGCTGTAGCAGATGGAGAAATGGCTGTCGGTCTTTCATATGAAGATCCTGCAGTTAAACTTCTTAACGATGGTGCTAACGTCAAAGTTGTTTATCCAAAAGAAGGAACTGTTTTCTTACCAGCAAGTGCTGCTATTATTAAGAACGCAAAAAATAAAGAAAACGCTAAGAAATTTATCGATTTCATCATTTCTCAAGACGTACAAGATACTCTAGGTACTACAACTACTAACCGCCCTGTTCGTAAAAATGCTAAAACTAGCGAAAATATGAAACCAATCGAACAAATTAAAACACTAACTGAAGACTATGACTATGTCATCAAAAACAAATCAGACATTGTTAAGAAATACAACGAAATCTTTACAGATATCCAATCTAAACAATAATAGGGGTTGACCATGAGCGAGATTAAAATTATTAATGCTAAGAAAATTTACAATGATGTACCCGTTATCGAAAATTTAAATGTTACAATTCCTAAGGGGAGCCTTTTCACTCTCCTTGGGCCTTCAGGATGCGGGAAAACAACTTTGCTTCGTATGATTGCTGGATTCAACAGTATCGAAGGAGGAGAATTTTACTTCGATGATACCAAAATTAATAACATGGAACCTAGCAAACGAAATATTGGGATGGTTTTCCAAAACTATGCGATCTTCCCACATTTGACAGTGCGTGATAACGTAGCATTCGGACTCAAGCAAAAGAAAGTTCCGAAAGAGGAACTCATCAAACAAACAAATAAATACCTTGAGTTGATGCAGATTGCCCAGTACGCTGATCGTAAACCAGATAAACTTAGTGGTGGTCAGCAACAACGTGTTGCTCTAGCACGTGCCTTAGCTGTTAATCCAAGCGTTCTCCTCATGGATGAGCCCCTCAGTAACCTAGATGCCAAACTTCGTCTAGATATGCGTCAAGCCATTCGCGAAATCCAACACGAAGTTGGCATTACAACTGTCTATGTAACTCACGACCAAGAAGAAGCTATGGCCATTTCTGACCAAATCGCGGTTATGAAAGATGGTGTTATTCAACAAATTGGTCGTCCAAAAGAGCTATACCACAAGCCCGAGAACGAATTTGTCGCAACCTTTATCGGTAGAACAAACATAATCCCTGCTCGTTTAGAAAAGCAAGCTGATGGAGCTTACATCGTATTCGAAGACGGCTACTCTCTTCGTATGCCAGATCTTGACCAAGTTGAAGAACAAAATATTCGTGTCAGCATTCGTCCTGAAGAATTTATCCGTGATGAAAATGGCACAATCGATGGAACAATTACCGACAGCGTTTACCTTGGCTTGAATACTGAATACTTCATTGAAACAGGATTTGCTCCAAAACTTCAAGTGAGTGAAGAATCTACATTCGAAGAAGATTTAGAAAAAGGAAATCATGTTCGTTTACGTATCAATACTCAGAAACTCAATGTCTTCTCTGAAGATGGTTCTCGGAATCTCATAAAAGGAGTCAGCCATGGAGCGTAAAAAACTTAATATCTGGACTGCATCTTCCTTCTTCATTTTTCTTACATACTTAGTTTTCTTAGTCTACCCAATCGTGACTGTATTAAAACAAGCGTTGATACATGAAGGTAGTTTCTCTTTAGAAAATTTTGTAACATTCTTTAGTAAATCTTACTATTCTGAGACACTCATTAATAGTTTTAAGGTTTCTGTAACTGCCACAATCACTTCTGTCGTTGTTGGTACCTTGCTAGCTTATCTTTTTTCAATGTATGACTTCAAGGGAAAGAAATTTTTACAAATTTTGATTATCATCGCATCCATGTCAGCTCCCTTTGTAGGTGCCTATTCTTGGATTCTACTTCTTGGTAGAAACGGAGTTATCACAAAATTTCTAACCAACACACTACATTTGCCAGGCTTTGATATCTACGGCTTTAAAGGTATTGTACTTGTCTTTACACTCCAACTTTTCCCTCTCGTCTTCCTTTATGTAGCTGGAACTATGAAGAGTATTGACAATTCCCTCTTGGAAGCTGCGGAAAGCATGGGATCTTTTGGCTTTAAACGTATTGTAAAAGTCATTTTACCTCTTTTGGTCCCAACTTTATTAGCAGCAGCCCTACTGGTATTTATGAGAGCTTTCTCTGACTTTGGTACTCCAATGTTGATTGGAGAGGGATACCGTACCTTCCCAGTATTGATATATACTCAGTTTATTAGTGAAGTTGGAGGCAACTCAGCATTCGCATCTGCCTTAGCAATTATGGCTATTACAATCGCCCTTGCCATCTTCCTCATTCAAAAGTACATTTCAAATCGTTATAGCTTCAGTATGAACTCGCTTCATCCAATTGAACCTAAGAAAACGACAAAAGGAAAGATGGCTGCTATTTATGTGACTGTTTATGGCATTATCTTATTCTCTGTATTACCTCAAGTTTACTTGATTTATACATCATTCCTTAAGACATCAGGTATGGTATTTGTCAAAGGATACTCGTTAAACAGCTATAAGACCGCCTTTAGCCGCATGGGCTCTGCTATTTTCAATACCATTCGTATACCTCTATTTGCCTTGATTCTCGTTGTTGTCTTTGCGACCTTCATCTCATACCTTGCAGTTCGCAAGCGCAATCTATTTACGAATCTAATCGATAGTCTTAGTATGGTACCTTATATCGTGCCAGGAACCGTTCTTGGTATTGCCTTTATCTCTTCATTCAATACAGGTATCTTTGGAAGTGGCTTCCTTATGATTACAGGAACAGCCTTCATCTTGATTATGTCCTTATCTGTAAGGAGACTCCCTTATACCATTCGTTCTTCAGTAGCTAGCTTGCAACAGATTTCTCCAAGCATTGAAGAAGCTGCAGAAAGTTTAGGAAGTAGTCGTCTCAATACCTTTACTAAAATCACAACTCCAATGATGCTTTCAGGTATCATCTCAGGTGCAATCCTATCATGGGTAACAATGATCTCAGAACTGTCTACTTCGATTCTCTTATACAATGTTAAGACTAGAACAATGACCGTAGCTATCTACACTGAAGTACTTCGTGGAAATTATGGCGTGGCAGCTGCCTTGTCTACTATCCTCACTGTTTTGACAGTTACTTCACTGCTACTATTTATGAAAATTTCTAAAAACAATAGCATTACACTCTAGTTTTTCTCCTAAAAACAGCCAAGTTATTTATTGGCTGTTTTTTATTTTATAGTCTCTTACTAAGTTGATTCTTAATAAATAATATTAATGCACGTTAGTGCTTTTTATGGTAGAATATAGGAAAGTGCTTTCTCAGAAGGAGGAAAATATGGACAAACAAACCATCGCTGTTTTAGGGCCTGGTTCTTGGGGTACGGCACTGTCACAAGTTCTTAATGACAATGGACACCAAGTGCGTATCTGGGGAAATATTCCTGACCAAATTGATGAAATTAATACACAACATACTAACAAACGCTATTTTAAAGATACTGTATTAGACGAAAAGATTGTTGCCTACCATGATTTAGCAGAAGTCTTGAAGGGTGTTGATGCTGTCTTGTTTGTTGTGCCAACCAAGGTGACCAGATTGGTAGCTCAACAAGTGGCTGCTGTTTTGGATCATAAAGTGGTGATCATGCATGCTTCAAAAGGACTCGAACCAAATAGTCATAAACGTCTTTCAACTATTCTAGAAGAAGAAATCCCTGAAGCATTGCGTAGTGATATTGTGGTTGTCTCTGGTCCTAGCCATGCGGAAGAAACGATTGTACGCGACATTACCTTGATTACGGCCGCATCCAAAGATTTACAAGTCGCTCAGTATGTTCAGACACTCTTTAGTAACCACTACTTCCGTCTTTATACCAATACAGATGTGATTGGAGTGGAAACAGCTGGTGCTCTTAAAAATATCATCGCAGTAGGTGCAGGGGCCCTTCATGGACTTGGCTTTGGAGATAATGCAAAGGCAGCGATTATCACGCGAGGTCTTGCAGAAATCACTCGTCTGGGAGTTAAACTTGGAGCAAATCCATTAACTTACAGTGGTCTTTCTGGAGTTGGAGATTTAATCGTTACCGGAACTTCTGTCCACTCACGTAACTGGCGAGCTGGAGATGCTCTTGGTCGTGGCGAAGCCTTGGCAGATATAGAAGCAAATATGGGCATGGTCATCGAAGGAATTTCAACAACCAAAGCTGCTTACGAATTGGCACAAGAGCTTGACGTTTACATGCCAATCACCTCAGCCATTTACCAAGTTATTTATAAAAATGTTAATATTAAAGATGCCATTTCTGAACTCATGAACAATGAGTTCAAATCAGAAAACGAGTGGTCTTAATCACCGTTAGAAAGGATGCTCATGAAGCAAAAAGTAAGAAAAGCTGTTATCCCTGCTGCGGGACTTGGAACTCGTTTCCTACCAGCAACCAAAGCCTTGGCAAAAGAAATGTTGCCAATCGTGGATAAACCAACAATCCAGTTCATTGTTGAAGAAGCTCTTAAATCTGGGATTGAGGATATTCTTGTGGTAACAGGGAAGTCAAAACGCTCTATCGAAGACCACTTTGACTCAAACTTTGAACTAGAATACAACCTCAAAGAAAAAGGAAAAACAGATCTTTTGAAACTAGTTGATGAAACGACTGGTATGCGCCTTCACTTCATCCGTCAAACACACCCACGTGGACTCGGAGATGCAGTTTTACAAGCCAAAGCTTTCGTTGGGAACGAACCGTTTGTAGTGATGCTTGGAGATGATCTCATGGATATCACGGATGATAATGCCGTTCCACTGACCAAGCAACTCATGAATGATTATGAGGAAACTCATGCTTCTACTATCGCAGTGATGCCTGTCCCACATGATGAAGTTTCTGCCTATGGTGTCATCGCTCCTCAAGGCGAAGGGAAAGATGGTCTTTACAGCGTTGAAACCTTCGTTGAGAAGCCTGCACCTGAAGATGCACCTAGTGATTTAGCTATCATCGGTCGTTACCTTCTCACACCTGAGATTTTCGGTATCCTTGAAAATCAAAAACCAGGTGCCGGAAACGAGATTCAATTGACTGATGCTATTGACACTCTAAACAAGACACAACGTGTATTTGCTCGCGAGTTTAAAGGCTCACGTTATGATGTTGGAGATAAGTTTGGATTTATGAAAACTTCCATCGAATACGCCCTCAAACATCCTCAAGTCAAGGATCACTTGAAAGACTACTTGATTGATCTTGGAAAAGAGCTTTCAGAAGAAAAATAATCAATGAAACCAGGTTCAAAGTGTACCTGGTTTTTTTGTTGCTTAAGCGCCTCCAATCCTAGTTTCATACTAATCTCTTGCAATAGATTCTTTTATGGTATAATAAGAAGAAGTGAGGAAAGAAATGAAGAATAAATTGTTAGAATTTAAAGAAAAAGGACTGGCTTTCCTTCAGTCTCTAAAAGCAAAACTAAAAAACATAGATTTAGGCAAAATTGGTCGTAAAACTTCTAAGAATAAAAAACAAGCTAATACCAATTTCTGGACAATCTTTGCCAATATCTTACTGGGTATCAAGGCAACCTTTAATACCCTATTTATCATCGCCTTCATTGGAGGACTGTTAGGGGCTGGGATTGTGTTCGGTTATGCAGTTTCTCTATTTGACAAAGTAAGCGTCCCTCAAACAGAAGATTTGCTCAAACAAGTAAACGATATTTCATCCATTTCTGAGATTCGTTATGCTGACGGATCGATGATTGGGGCTGTCGAAAGTGATCTTCTTCGAACATCTATTGCATCAGATGCTATTTCAGAAAATCTCAAGCAAGCTATCGTTGCAACTGAGGATGAACACTTTGCAGATCACAATGGTGTAGTCCCTAAAGCAGTCATTCGTGCCAGTCTAGGAAATTTTATCGGGCTTGGTTCTTCGAGTGGTGGATCTACTCTGACACAACAGCTCATCAAACAACAAGTAGTTGGTGACGCTCCTACACTTGCTCGTAAGGCTAGTGAAATTGTGGATGCCTTGGCTTTAGAGAGAGCAATGAGCAAGGACGAAATCTTGGCAACCTATCTCAATGTCGCTCCTTTTGGTCGTAACAATAAAGGTCAAAATATCGCCGGAGCTCAACAAGCAGCCAAGGGTATTTTCGGTGTTGATGCCAGTCAACTAACGATTCCGCAAGCAGCCTTTATAGCGGGCTTACCTCAAAGCCCTATCTCCTACTCACCTTATGAATCCACAGGTGAGCTAAAGAGTGAAGAGGACTTAGAACTTGGAATCAAGCGTTCCAAAGATGTTCTTTACAATATGTATAGAACAGGAGTTCTCAGTCAGGAAGACTATGAAACCTATAAAGCGTATGACATTAAAAAAGACTTCTTACCAGCAGAAAGTGTAAATGTAGCCACTAAAGGTTATCTCTACTTTACTGCACTTGATGAAGCGACTGACCTCATGTATGACTACTTGGTCAAAAAAGATAACGTTTCTGCCCAAGAACTCAAGAACGAATCCATTCAGAAATCTTATCGTGAATTAGCTGAAAAAGAAATTCAAAATGGCGGTTATCGTATTACAACTACGATTGATAAAGCCATTCATACGGCCATGCAAAACGCTGCGACAAACTATGGTTACCTTCTAAATGATAGTACTGGTCAACCTGAAGTTGGGAATGTTTTGATGGATAATAAAACAGGAGCCATCTTAGGATTTGTTGGTGGTCGCGATTACCAAAGCAACCAAAACAACCACGCCTTTGATACTAAACGTTCTCCTGCTTCTACTACAAAGCCCATCCTAGTCTATGGTATCGCTATTGACCAAGGCTTGATGGGAAGCGCAAGCATCTTATCAAACTATCCAACCAAATATTCCAACGGAAATCCTATCATGCATGTTAATAGCCCTGGAACAGCCATGATGCCACTTAAGGAAGCACTAAGTTATTCTTGGAATATTCCAGCCTATTGGACCTATCGTATGCTCCGTGAAAAAGGAGTTGATGTTCGCTCCTATATGGAAAAAATGGGGTATTACATTCCAGAATATGGCATCGAAAGTCTTCCCATGGGGGGAGGAATTGAAGTCACTGTAGCTCAGCATACTAACGGATATCAGACCTTAGCTAATAATGGTGTCTACCATAAAAAATACATGATTTCGAAAATCGAAAAAACCAATGGTGAGGTTATCTATGAGCACAAAGATGAACCTGTACAAGTATACTCTAAAGCCACTGCAACTATTATGCAGAGCCTACTGAGAGATGTTATTTCATCTCGATTAACTACAAGCTTCCAAAATGACCTTGCTTCCATCAATCCTAGACTAGCAAGTGCCGACTGGATCGGGAAAACTGGTACAACAAACGAAGAAGCCGATATGTGGCTCATGGTCTCAACTCCACGATTAACCCTTGGGGGTTGGGTTGGGCATGATGACAACAGCCCATTAGCCCAAGGTGCATACTACCGTAATGCTAAATATATGGCTCACCTTGTAAACGCCATTCAACAAGCTTCTCCTTCCGCTTGGGGCTCTGAGCGCTTCAATCTTGACTCAAGTGTCACTTCATCTCAAGTCCTCAAATCAACTGGTGAAAAACCTGGTAAGGTCACCATCAACGGTAAAGAGGTTGAAGTAACTGGAGAAACTGTAACGAGCTACTGGGCTAATAAAGCTGGTGCTCCAACAACTACCTACAAATTTGCTATTGGTGGTAGCGACTCTGATTACCAAAATGCTTGGAGTAGTATTTTGGGAAGCCTACCAAAATCATCAAATTCTAATAACAATAATTCAAACAATAGTAGTAATAATAGTAGTAGTAACAATAGCAACAGAAATAATAGTAACAACTCATCTTCAAATAGGCAACGACGTTAATCTTTCTATATGAATCAGTATCAAAAGAATATTTTTAAGGGAACCATATACTCCCTCCTATCCGGATTAATATGGGGTATTTGCGGTATTTTAGGAGAATTCTTCTTTACGCATTATCCAGTTTCCTCTGGTTGGATTACTTCCATGCGACTAAGTCTTGCAGGTGGTTTTGTACTCATCCTGTCTGGCTTTAAGCTCCGCTCCCAGTTATTCGACCTTTGGAGAAACTGGAAAAACTATCTGCCTTTTTTGGCTTATGCCATTTTAGGAATCTTCTCCGTTCAGTATTTCTTTTATCTTTGTGTAGAATACTCTAATGCGACAACCGCAACTATCCTCCAATTTATCAGTCCTATCTTCATTCTCATTTACAACCGTATTATCTACAAGAAAAAAGCTTCTAAAAAAGCAATCTTCTACGTTTTAACT
The DNA here is from genome assembly GCF_000187585.1 of Streptococcus peroris ATCC 700780. Lineage (GTDB taxonomy): Bacteria > Bacillota > Bacilli > Lactobacillales > Streptococcaceae > Streptococcus > Streptococcus peroris. The sequence goes on along the minus strand of NZ_GL732463.1, from coordinate 1,422,835 downwards.
GCGATGCTTGGGGTCTTTTTGATGGCTACCAAAGGCGATTTTTCTAAACTATCTATTACCCCTCTCGCTTTAGTAACGGGGCTCCTCAGCGCCCTTGGAGTTATGTTTAATGTCATCTTGCCCCAACCATTTGCTCAAAAATACGGTTTTGTACCAACTGTTGGCTGGGGTATGATGTTGGCTGGACTCTTTAGTAATATTCTCTACCCTGTTTATAGAATCAGCTTTCAGCTAGATTGGGCAAGCATCTTGATTTGTTTAATCATTGCATTTTTAGGAACAGCCTTTGCCTTCTTCCTATCCATGAAAGCCGTCTCACTCGTTTCCCCATTAGTAGTGTCAGTCGTCAGTGCTAGCGAACCTTTATCCTCTGCTATTCTCAGCGTTCTATTTCTAGGTTTAGTCCTGGATGGGTATCTGCTGCTAGCGATGATCTTGATTATTATCCCAATGATTTTCTTATCTATTGAAGAATCAAAAAACAAAATGAAAGAATCTTCTTTTAACACTTAAGGCTTCAAATTTGAAGCCTTTTTTGGTAGAATAGTAAGCATTACAAAGAGTGAGGAGATACCTATGACTGCAACAAAAATGAATGCACAAGAAATTATCCAATTTATCGCAAACGCTGAGAAAAAGACCAGCGTTAAAGTGACTTTTGAGGGAGAACTTGCCGGAGCCGTCCCTGCTTCTGTTATCAAGCTTGGAAATGTTCTCTTTGGAGACTGGAAAGATATTGCTCCCCTTCTTGAGGGACTAACAGAAAACAAGGACTACGTTGTTGAGCAAGACGCTCGCAACTCAGCAGTCCCTCTCCTTGATAAACGTGACATCAATGCTCGTATCGAACCAGGTGCCATCATCCGTGACCAGGTTGAGATTGGTGACAACGCTGTGATTATGATGGGAGCTGTTATCAATATTGGTGCAGAAATTGGTGCTGGCACTATGATTGATATGGGAGCTATTCTCGGTGGTCGCGCAATTGTTGGTAAAAATAGTCACGTGGGTGCAGGGGCTGTTCTTGCAGGAGTGATTGAACCAGCTAGTGCAGATCCTGTTCGTGTCGGTGACAATGTACTGATTGGTGCTAATGCTGTTGTTATCGAAGGAGTTCAAATCGGTAGTGGTTCTGTTGTCGCAGCAGGTGCTATCGTCACTCAAGACGTTCCAGAAAATGTTGTCGTTGCTGGTGTTCCAGCCCGCGTTATCAAACAAATTGATGCTCAAACGCAACAAAAGACAGCCCTAGAGGACGCCCTTCGTACCTTGTAACCATAAAAAGAGGCGGAAATATCCTAGCCTCTTTCTTCTATGTAGGAGGATATACATATATGTTAGATTTGATTCAAACTAGACGAGATTTACACCAGATTCCTGAGATTGGTTTAGAAGAGTTCGAAACGCAGGCTTATCTGCTCGATGTCATCAAAAAATTGATTGCTAGTAAGGACTTCGTAGAACTTCGGACTTGGCGAACAGGTATTTTGGTTTATCTACACGGAAGTCAACCAACTAAAACGATTGGCTGGCGTACAGACATTGATGGACTACCTGTCAATGAACAAACAGGATTGCCTTTTGCTTCCAAACACCAAGGTCGAATGCACGCTTGTGGGCATGATTTCCATATGACTATTGCTCTAGGAAGCCTAGAACGTGCTCTCGAAAAACAGCCAAAAAATAACCTCCTCTTTCTCTTTCAACCAGCCGAAGAAAATGAAGCTGGTGGAATGCTGATGTACAAGGCCCAGGCATTTGGCGACTGGCTACCAGACCAATTTTATGGTTTGCATGTGCGACCAGATTTAAAAGTCGGGCAAATTGCAACTAACACTCATACATTATTTGCAGGAACCTGTGAAATCAAGATTAACTTTAAGGGTAAGGGAGGGCATGCTGCCTTTCCACATGAAGCGAAGGATGCTGTGGTTGCTGCTAGTTATTTTATTACCCAAGTTCAATCAGTTGTTAGCCGAAGTGTCAATCCAATCGAGGGTGCCGTTGTAACCTTTGGTGTCTTGCAAGCTGGAACAACCAATAATGTAATTGCAGAAACCGCCTTTTTACACGGGACTATCCGCTCCCTAACTCAGGAGATGAGCCTATTAGTACAAAAAAGAGTTACAACCATTGCTGAAGCTGTCGCTGCTGCTTTTGATATGGATGTAGAGATTGAACTCAAGCAAGGAGGCTACCTCCCAGTAGAAAATAATCCTAAACTAGCTCGGGAATTAATGGACTTTTTCCAAGAAAAAGAAGGGGTTGAGTTGATTGATATCGAGCCTGCCATGACAGGTGAAGACTTCGGTTACTTACTTTCAAAGGTGGATGGCGTCATGTTCTGGCTTGGAATTGATAGTCCTTATGCCCTACACCACCCTCAGATGAGTCCTAAAGAAGAGGCACTCGCAATTGGTGTTGAAGCTGTATCAAGCTTTTTAGCAAAGAAAGCTGCGGAGTAAACTATGAAAAAAAGCTTACGCAAGCAGGTCTTACAAGAACTCAAGTCTCTATCTAAGGAAGAAAAGCAGAGAATGAACGATTGGCTCACAGAGCAGTTCTTTCAACATCCTTTTTATAAGGAAGCAAAAACCATTGCTACTTACCTGTCTTTTCCTCATGAATTTCAGACAGCTGAACTCATCAAACAAGCTCAAAAAGATGGGAAAGAAATCGTCATTCCAAAAACTTATCCCAAAGGGCAAATGGATTTTGTTGTTTATGAACCAGAGAAACTCGAAAGAAATTCTTTTGGACTTCTTGAACCGCAGGGGGAAGCTATTGTCTTTGAGCCCTCTCAGATTGACTTGATCCATGTTCCCGGTTTAGCTTTCAATCCTTCTGGTTATCGGGTTGGCTATGGTGGTGGCTACTACGACCGCTACTTGGAGCATTTTACTGGTCACACCATCAGCACACTTTATCTATGCCAAATCCAAGATTTTCAACCTGAGCACTACGATATTCCCGTTGAGGAGGTACTCATCTATGAAAGAGATTTTTGATCGCCGTTATCCCGTCACGAGCTTCTTTCTTTTTGTGACAAGCCTGGTTTTTATACTCATGTTTCTAACCAGTGGTTTCAACTACACAAGTGCAGCTACCTTATATCAATTTGGAGCCGTTTATCCACCTGCTATTAAGGCCATGCCTGAACAAATCTGGCGCTTATTTTCAGCAACCTTTGTCCACATCGGCTTAGAGCACTTTTTTATCAATATGCTGTCCCTTTACTTTCTAGGACGTCAGATGGAACAAATCTTTGGCTCCAAGCAGTTTTTCTTTATCTATCTTCTATCAGGTATGATGGGAAATCTCTTTGTCCTAGTTTTTAGTCCTAATGCCATTACTGCAGGTGCTTCAACTGCGCTCTACGGAATGTTCGCATCCATTGTCATTCTTCGTTATGCTACACGCAATCCCTATCTTCAACAGCTTGGCCAATCTTATCTCTCTCTTTTAATCATCAACCTAGTAGGTAGTATTTTAATACCTGGCATCAGTCTTGCTGGACATGTCGGGGGAGCTGTCGGGGGAGCATTACTGGCTATTGTCTTCCCAGTTCAAGGAGAACGAAAGATTTACAGCCCAGTTCAACGCGGTTTAGCAACCCTAGGTTTTATCGCTTTATCAGTCTTGCTACTCTACATTGGGTTATTTTAAAATCTGCATAAAAGCCATTGACCTGTCTCTCCTAGGGACTATCAATGGTTTTTATGTTCGGTAATTTCAGTTTCTTATTAACTTAGTTGATACAAAAAAACAAGGCAAAAACGAATTTGTCTTGTTTTTTCTTCTGATTACAAATTTTATTTATTGGCTAGGATTTCAAGGGTTTCAAGCAAGTTATCAGCGTGAACTTCAATCGTATCTCCTGTCGCCTTTATTTTGACTTCTACAATGCCTTCAGCTGCTTTCTTCCCAACAGTGATACGGATTGGCAAGCCAATTAAATCGCTATCGCTGAATTTAACACCGACACGTTCGTTACGGTCATCTGTCAAGACTTCGTAGCCTTTATTAACCAAGGCTTCTTCGATATGATTTGTCAATGCAAGACTTGCTTCATCCTTGACATTAACTGGAATCAAGTGCACATCGAATGGTGCCAATTCTTTAGGGAAATTGATTCCCCAAGCGTAACGGTATTCACCTTTAGGGGTTTTGTTCACAAAGAGACGAGCGTGTTGTTCCATGACTGCTGAAAGGAGACGACTAACACCGATACCGTAGCAGCCCATGATGATTGGCACAGCACGACCATTTTCATCCAAGACATCTGTACCCATGCTTGCTGAGTAACGAGTACCCAGTTTAAAGATGTGGCCAATCTCGATACCACGCGCAAAGTTGAGAACACCTTGTCCATCTGGAGAAATTTCGCCCTCACGAACTTCACGGATATCGACATATTCTGCAGTAAAGTCACGACCTGGGTTGACACCAGTCAAGTGGTAGCCATCTTCATTGGCACCAACGACAGCATTGCGGCTATCTTGTACCTTGCGATCTGCGATAATTTTGACATTTTCAGGTAGACCAACTGGTCCAAGAGATCCAAAGTCTGCTCCCAACAATTCTTTCACTTCTGCCTCAGTTGCAGGTTCCAAGAAATCTGCTCCAAGGTAATTTTTCAACTTGACTTCATTGAGTTGGTCATTGCCGACAAGTAGGGCCACAACTGGTTCCTCATCTGCGATATAAACCAAGGTTTTAATTGTTTGGTCTTCAGAGATGTTCAAGAAGGCAGCGACTTCATCAATCGATTTGACACCTGGTGTTTCCACGCGAGTCACTTGATCTTCAGTCACAACACGGTTGCTTGGTTTGTACTCGTTCGTTGCCATTTCCAAGTTAGCTGCATAGCTGGATTCACTTGAGTAGGCAATGGTATCTTCCCCAGAAACCATCCATTTGAGCAATTCTGCCTTGATTTCTTCTTGCACTTCAGAAGGAATCTCGTCAAATGATGCAACAGACTTGTCCAAGACAACCCAACGGTCAAGGTCACTACGGGCAGGTGTGATAGCCATAAATTCTTGGCTATCCTCACCACCCATAGCTCCACCATCACCGATGATGGCTTTGAAGTCCAAGCCACTACGAGTAAAGATTCGTTCATATGCTGCCTTGTATTCATCATAAGTCACATCCAAGCTGTCGTAGTTAGCGTGGAAGCTATAACCGTCTTTCATGATGAATTCACGCGTACGAAGAAGTCCATTACGTGGACGTTTTTCATCACGGTATTTAGGCTGGATTTGATACAAGTTCAATGGTAATTGCTTGTAAGACTTAACAGAATCACGGACAATCGCCGTAAAAGTTTCTTCGTGAGTTGGTCCCAAGATAAAGTCGGATGACTCACGATTTTTCAATTTATAAAGATCTTCACCATAAGTTTCGTAACGACCAGATTCACGCCAAAGGTCTGCACTGAGAAGGGCTGGCACCAACATCTCAACTGCACCAATCTTGTCAAACTCCTGACGCATAATCTTTTTAGCTTTTTCGATAACACGGTTAGCAAGTGGCAAGTAAGAATAAACACCTGCTGATACTTGACGAACATAACCCGCACGCAACATAAGGGCGTGACTGATAACTTGAGCATCGCTTGGCATTTCGCGAAGCGTTGGGATTAGCATTTTACTTTGTTTCATATTTTTCCTCTAATTCTTAAAAGAAGGTCCGCATGATGTCGTTCCAGGTAACAGCGAGCATCAAGACAACCATAATGGCAACTCCAACCAGAGTGACATAGGTTTCAATTTCTTGTTTCAATGGTTTGCGGCGGATAGCTTCGATGATGTTGAGCACGATTTTTCCACCGTCTAGTGCCGGAATCGGAATTAAGTTGAAAATTCCTATATTAATAGAAATCATGGCTAAAAAGTACAAGACATTTTCAAGTCCATTCTTAGCAGCATCACTACTAGCTTTAAAGATAGCAACTGGCCCACCCAATTTATTCAAATCTGGATGGAAAATCAAGCTTTTCAAAGCACTCAAGATACGTAAAGCTGAATCCGCTGCAGTCGTAAAGCCACCAACAAACATAGACCAAATATCTGTTTTGAGTCCTGGCTGCACACCGAGTAAGTAGCGCCCCTGATTTTCAACAGGTGTCACACTGACTTGCTTTTCAGTTCCATTTTCAGAGACTGTCACATCCAAAACTGGTGCTGTTTTCTCCTTGGTCTCTGCTTCCACTGCCTCAATCAAATCTTGCCAGTTACTAATTTCGTGTGAACCGACTTTGGTGATTTTTGCCGTATTGTCAACACCGGCCTTAGCAATCGCGCTATCAGGGATAATACTAAAGTTATTGCTTTGTGTATCTCGGACACCACCTTGCATAAAAATCAAAATCCAGAAGACGATAACTCCTAGGATAAAGTTATTCATTGGTCCTGCAAAATTGGTCATCAGTTTGCCCCAGACCGTCGCATTTTGATATTGAACGTCTAGCGGAGCAATACGAACCTCCGTCCCATCCGCTTCTACAATCGTTGCATCATGATCTACGGAAAAAGTTTTTTCCTCTTCCAAGACCAGACCTGTGATAAAGAGTTTATCCTCGAAATCATACTGGGTTACCTGCATAGGAAGGGCCGTCTGGTCGACTTTCTTGCCAGACAGATTGATACACTTCACCTTGCCATCATCGGCCAAAGTCAAACTAACAGGAGTTCCTGTCTTAATCTCTGTAGTATCCTCGCTCCAACCCGCCATGCGGACATAACCACCCAATGGCAGAAGACGAATCGTGTAGGCGGTCCCATCTTTTCCGATATGGGCAAAGATTTTTGGACCCATTCCAATGGCAAATTCACGAACTAGAATTCCAGACTTCTTAGCAAAGTAAAAATGTCCGAACTCGTGAACCACCACGATAATTCCAAAAACAAGGATAAAAGTTAGTAATCCTATCATTTAATATCTATTCACCTTTCTTTAAAATAAGCCAAAGAGGTGCATAATTGGGAAAACTGCTAGCATAGAGTCAAATCGATCCAAGACACCACCATGACCTGGGATAAAGATTCCTGAATCCTTAACCCCAAAATGGCGTTTCATGGCACTCTCAATCAAATCACCCAATTGACCTGCAATACTAAAGAAAATAGCAAAGAGCATCATTTTGTAAATGCCATAAGGAAGAGCTACTGTTCTATCCACTAACATAAAGATAAGTGTGACAAGCATGGCAGCTACAATTCCTCCAAAAGCTCCTTCAATTGATTTATTAGGAGAAACTCTTGGTGCCAATCTTCTCTTTCCAAAATTCATTCCTACTAGGTAGGCACCACTATCTGTTGCCCACACAATAAAGAGAGCCAAGAGCGCTTTATCCATTCCTGCTATTCGAGCATCAAGTAAAGCATTAAAGCCAAAACCAACATAGAAACTCATGGCAATTGGATAAGCAGCATCCTCAATCGTGTAGTCTTTACTGAAGACAGTCGCTCCTAGCATGATAAATATCACGACACTGTATGCGACAACATTCCCATCTACGGGTAAAAAGGTCAGATAGTTTTCCAAGGGAATGGTTAATACGAAAGTTGCTAGCAGGGTCAACAATCCCTCAGGGGTCATGATATTTAACCCTTTCATCTGAAGCAACTCACGAACTCCAAGCATGGCTAGGATCCCCATCACTATCTGAAGCCAAAGCCCTCCAACCATCAAGAGTGGAATAAAGATAGCTAGGGCTAGAGCGGCAAATACTGTCCTTTTTATTAAGTCCTTTTTCATAATTTTCCTAAACTCCTCCAAATCGACGGTTACGACGATTGAACTCTGCAATAGCCTCCTTCAAAGCTTGCTCGTCGAAATCCGGCCACAAGACATCCGTGAAATAAAGTTCACTGTAGGCTGCCTGCCATGGTAAAAAATTGCTCAAGCGAAGCTCACCACTAGTTCGAATAATCAAATCTGGGTCACGAAACTCTCTAGGTAAATGGCCTGTAAAGAGATAGTCTCCGATCAGTTCTTCATCAATGTCTGCTGAACTTATCTTGCCGTCCGAAACTTCCTCCGCAATCAACTTAAGAGCTTGCGTAATCTCAGCTCGTCCACCATAATTGAGGGCAAAGTTAAGAATCAAACCTGTGTTCAACTTGGTCAACTCTTCTGCCTTTTTCAGAGCATTAAAAGTCTGTTTAGGCAAGCGGTCAGTTTCCCCAATCATTTGAATCTTCATGTTCTTTTGGTGCAACTCAGGAACGTACTTATCATAAAACTCAACCGGTAAATTCATGATAAACTTAACTTCTTGATCCGGACGAGTCCAGTTTTCAGTTGAAAAGGCATAAACAGTCATGACCTTGACTCCCATGTCACTAGCTGCAATGGCTACCTTTCTCAAAGCATCCATTCCAGCTTTATGACCAAAAACTCGTGGTTGCATCCGTTTTTTAGCCCAACGCCCATTCCCATCCATGATAACTCCAATATGAGCTGGTACTACCGCTGGTGTCTCTATAACTTTATCTTTTTTTAAAAATCCAAACATGATTGTATTCCTATTCAAAAATCTATCGTTTCATTATACCATATTTTTCGCTTTTCTTCTATCATCTTTTCTTATTCTAGGACGGTTTTTCTATAGGGATTCTGTGTTTTCAAACTAACAAGTCTTGCATTTCTCAAAGAAAGTTGATACAATAAAATGTAAAGATTTATCCTTGATCAGTTACAGGGGTTTTTTATTGAAAGGATTTTATCATGGTAAAAAAACTACAACGTAAAAAACAATTACGAAATAGTCTTCGTCGTTCAGGTGCATTTTCAAACGCTGTAAACAAGGTTGTCGAAGAAACAAAAAAAGTTGTGAAACATGCTGAAAAAGCAGCAAACAACGCAGGTAAAGTTGTCTCTAAACAAGTTGAAAAAACTGTAGAAGCAACTAAAGAACAAGCGCAAAAAGTGGCAGATTCAGCAGAAGACTTTGCAGCTAAACTAGGTCTCCCACTTGACCGTGTCAAGACTTTCTACGAAGAAGGAATCAAATCTACTGCTGATTTCAAAAACTGGACTGAAAAAGAACTTCTTTCACTTAAAGGTATCGGACCAGCTACTATCAAGAAATTAAAAGAAAACGGCATCAAGTTCAAGTAACCTTTATTGCCTCTTGTAATTTCCACAAAAACTTTTTAAAGTATGCCCATTAGAGGTGTTTTGAATCCCACATTTTACAGAAAGTGGCGGTGCTGAGAAGTCCATAAATGTGTCAAAACTGGTTGCTAATGGATGAAAAATTGAAATAAAAATGTCTTTTTGTTTTAAAGACGAGAGATGCGGGCATCTGCCCGAAATTGGGTGGTACCGCGGATAAACACATTCGTCCCTGTCAGATTGATGACAGGGGCGATTTTTTTGCAACTCTAGGCAAAGGAGGTTGTCATGAAACAATCTTTTAAAACAAGTAAGCTCTACTTTGGTTTTCCTATCTTTATCTTGGGGTATCAGGACCAGAACTTTGGACACAATATAACGACCTGCAGCTCCTCATATAGTCTAGGAGATTGGTTAGTCATTGGGGTTGGTGCTGAGGAAAATGCGGCTGACCAGATTAAGCATTATCGACAGTTTACTGTGAACATTCCTGATGAAAACTTCATGCTGGAGATGGAGCAGGCTGGTTTTATCAGCCATCGGGAAAAGTTAAAACACCTAGGGCTTGACTACGAAATTTCTGTACGGACTCAGGCCCCGATTTTAGAGGCATGTCCAGTCGTATTGGACTGTCAGGTAGATCGGATTATCGAGGAAGATGGCATCTGCCATATCTTTGCCAAGATTCTCGAGCGACTGGCTGATCCTGAGCTCTTGGACGATAAAGAGCATTTTAAAAATGACCGCTTTGCGCCGACTTACTTTATGGGGGACGGCCACCAGCGCGTTTATCGTTATCTGGACGACCGAGTCGATCCCATGGGAAGTTTTATTAAGAAAGCGAGAAAAAAAGATGACAAGAACTGAATTACCTGAACGAATAGAGACTGAGCGACTTGTCTTGCGAGTCCGTACAGTGGCGGATGCCGAGGATACCCATGCCTATGCTAGTCTCCCAGAAGTTTCTTACCCAGCGGGCTTTCCGCCCGTTAAGACCTTGGAAGATGAGATTTACTATCTGGAGCACATTCTTCCTGAGCGCAATCAAAAGGACAAGCTCCCAGCTGGTTACGGCATTGTGGTCAAAGGGACGGATAAGATCATCGGCTCTGTTGATTTCAACCATCGTCACGAAGACGATGTATTGGAAATTGGCTATACCTTGCACCCAGACTATTGGGGACGAGGCTATGTGCCCGAAGCAGCGCGTGCTTTGATTGATTTAGCTTTTAAAGAACTGGAGCTTCATAAGATTGAACTAACTTGTTTTGGCTACAATACCCAAAGTCAACGAGTTGCAGAGAAGCTTGGATTTACCCTTGAAGCTCGCATAAGGGATCGCAAAGATGCCCAAGGAAACCGCTGTGATGATTTGATATATGGCTTGCTGAAGAGTGAGTGGGAAATTTAGTAATGAAAAGAGATGAATAATGGCAAAAAAAGAAGTAAATACTGATTTATGGGTTCATGAACTCTTGAAAGAAGCCGGAATCCGTGAAAATTTTGATGCGCAGGGAAGTAATGTTAGAGAGATTAATGACGCTCTAAAAACTGCCTCGAAAAAAGGGACTGGAAATTCAGGCTTCCCAGAATACGTTGGAATTGTTAAAGACTTCTTAATCATTATTGAAGATAAACCTGGATTATCAAAACATATCAATTATACAGATGATGATTTAATTGCTGATGATACTAAATCAAACACAGACTACGCAGTAAACGGAGCGGTCTTTTATGCTAAGCATTTAGCAGATAAGGTTAGTTACAAAAAAATCATTGCTGTTGGAATTAGCGGTAATGAAAAAAAACACCGCATTACTCCTGTTTTTGTAAATGAACGTGGTGAATATTTTGAACTTGCGGATATCGAGACCCTGATTTCCTTTTCAATAGATAATATTGATGAGTATTACGTAAAAGAGATTCTTCAAGAAGAAACCAATTTTGAAAAAGAAACTGCTGAGATTTTAAAAGATGCAGCGACTTTACATAATGATTTGAGAAATTACGGAAATATTGAGGAAAAAAACAAACCTCTGATTGTTTCAGGAATTCTGTTAGCATTGAGAGAAACTGAGCATGGAAACTTCTCTCTGGAAAGTTTAACTGGAGATACTGTAAAAACAGACGGCTCAAAGATATATGCTGCCATTAAAGCTAATCTTCAGCGTGCTAATGTATCTCCCGAAGTTAAAAAAGATAAATTACTTAGTCAGTTTGCCATCATCAAAGACGATGTGAAAATTAATGAAAAAAATGCTAATCTAGGTAAAACGCCTATCAAACATTTCACAGAATTTCTTTATAAAAGTATCTATCAAAGTTTAAGATATAATAGTTCTGCCGAAGATTATCTTGGCCGTTTTTACGGAGAATTCATGTCTTATTCTGGAGGAGACGGCCAGAACCTAGGTATTGTTTTAACACCAAAACATATTACAGAACTATTTTGTGATTTAGTCGATTTAAAGCCGACGGATAAGGTTTTTGATCCGACTTGCGGTACAGCAGGATTCCTAATCGCCGCTATGCATGATATGTTAACAAAAGCAGAAAATGATTCTCAACGTGACCAAATTCGGAAACATCAGCTCTTCGGGATTGAAGAACAATCTTATATGTTTACAATTGCTACGACAAATATGATATTACGCGGTGATGGGAAAAGTAACCTTGAAAACCAAGACTTTCTACGCCAAAATCCTAGCAAACTTCAGTTAAAACAATGCAACGTTGGTATGATGAATCCGCCGTATTCAATGGGTTCGACAGCCAATACCGAACTATATGAAATCAACTTTACAGAGCACCTGTTAAATTCTTTAGTCGAAGGTGCTAAGGCAGTTGTCATTGTTCCTCAGTCCACTTTTACAGGAAAGACCAAGTTTGAAAAAGAAGCTAAACAAAATATTTTAAAACATCATACTTTAGAAGGTGTTATCACACTTAATAAGAATACCTTTTATGGCGTAGGAACAAATCCTTGTATTGCAGTATTTACAGCTGGTATACCACATCGTCTAGAAAAAGAATGCAAATTTATCAACTTTGAAAATGATGGTTTTGAAGTTTCTAAACATATTGGCCTGGTTGAAACAGCCACAGCTAAAGATAAAAAGCAACACTTGCTTGATGTTTGGTTTGATCGCACGGAAGCAGAAACTAAGTTCTGTGTTCAAACAACGATTGAGGCAGATGACGAATGGCTTCACTCTTTCTATTACTTTAATGATGAAATTCCTTCTGAGGAAGATTTTCAAAAGACCATTGCAGATTACCTCACTTTTGAAGTCAATATGATTACTCATGGCCGAGGTTATCTTTTTGGAATAGAAGAAAAAGAGAATTATCAAGAAAATACCGATATTGAGGAACTTCCGATGGTAGCGGAAAAAGGTGACAAGTATGAATGAAATTTCTAATTTTGTCCTTTATACGACACCTAATGGTGATGTTAATTTAGATATTCTATTACAAGATGAAAATCTTTGGTTGACACAAAAAGGGATTTCTGACTTGTTCGGAGTTTCTAAATCAACGGTTAGTCACCATTTATCAAATATTTATAGTGATGGCGAGTTAGATAAGCTGGCAACTGTTCGAAAATTTCAAACAGTTCAAAAAGAGGGTAGTAGAGTGGTTCAGCGCGAATTAGAGTATTACAATCTTGATGCCATTATATCCGTTGGTTATCGCGTAAATTCAACTAAGGCGACACAATTTCGAATTTGGGCAACGAATACCTTAAAAGAATTTATTATTAAGGGGTTCGTACTTGATGATGAGCGACTTAAACAAGGGCAAACGGTCTTTGGTCAAGATTACTTCCGTGAACTCTTAGAGCGAATCCGTTCCATCCGTGCCAGTGAACGCCGTATTTATCAGCAAATAACCGATATTTTTGCGGAATGCGCTATTGACTACGATAGAAATTCTGAAATCACTAAGAATTTCTATGCTATGGTGCAGAACAAGTTTCATTTTGCTATTACAGGTAATACCGCTGCTGAGATAATTTATCATAAGGCAGATGCTGATAAGAATCAAATGGGGCTAACGACCTGGAAGAATGCACCAGATGGAAGAGTACTGAAGTCGGATGTGACAGTTGCTAAGAATTATTTGCAAGAAACCGAAATCCGTCAACTAGAGCGTACCGTAACCTCTTACTTCGACTATATTGAAGGTTTGGTTGAGCGACGCAATACCTTTACCATGCAATCTTTGGCGGAAAGCATTGACCGCTTCCTTTCTTTTAATGAATATGAAATTCTAGAAGGAAAAGGATCCATTTCTAAAAAAGAGGCAGATGAGAAAGCCAGTCAAGAATATGAGAAATTCAACCGCACCCAGAAAATCGTATCGGATTTTGACAAGCAAATCAAAAAACTAATGGCAGGTAACAAAGATGAGTAAGTTAAAATTGACGGATGTTGAGTGGGGAGAGTTTAAAGTAAAAGATATTTTTGAAGTAACTAATTCAAAACCTTACCATAAAAATAATATTAAAATCACTAAAAAGGGTATACCATATATTACAAGAACATCTTTTAACAATGGCTTAGAGGAAATAGTTGAAAATATAAATGTTCATAAAAATCCTAAAAATACTATAAGCCTCGGAGCTGAAAATGCAGATTTCTTTTACCAGTCAGTGGAGTATATTACTGGAAATAAAATGTATATTATCCAAAATGATAATATTTCCAAAAACGTAGGGATATTTTTGGTTCAATCTTTTAGAAATAGTATAAAAGACTGTGGTTTTGGATATGGAAAAGGTCTGACAGGAACTAGATTCAAAGAAAGAATCGTAATTTTGCCGATGGATTCCCAAGGTCAGCCCAACTGGCAGTTCATGGAAGACTACATCAAGCAAGAACAGAAACAACAAGCTCAGAAAATCATTGATTATTATGAGCGTAAATTGGTTGAACTAGCTGGAGATGTGGTAGGACTAGACAAAGTAGAATGGAAAACATTTAAGCTAGGAGACATTTTTGATTTAGTTACAAAAAGCAGTAAAGGACTTAATCATTTAGAAAAAAATACATCTGATGGGATTAGCTACGTTGGAGCAACTAATCGCAATAATGGTGTTTTGGATTTTGTGAAGCGAAAAGAAAATCTTATATATTCTGGGAATGCTATTGCTTTCATTCGTAACGGCGAAGGTTCAATGGGGTATAGTGTCTATAAAAAAGAAGACTTTATTGCATCACAAGATATAACAGTGGGATATAATCAGTATCTGAATGAATATAATGCTAAGTTTATAACTACAATAGCTGATCAAGTTAGAGGGAAATATAATTTTGGATATAAACGAAACCAAGAAAGATTGAAGCGAGAAACTCTAGTACTTCCTTCCGATGAAGAGGGAAACCCTGATTTCCAATATATGTCTGACTTTGTGAAAAAATTAGAACTTGATAAAGCCCAAGAAGTGCTCGAATATATATATATATATCAGAATGATGAACATTCTTGAAGAAAAAGTTTGTGAAATTTCTTGGAAAGATTTCTGGATTGAGGATGTTTGTGAGATTAAATCCGGTGTCCGTTTGACAAAAGCCAATCAAGAAATTGGATTGAGACCATTTGTAGGTGCTAGCGATAGCGAAAATGGGGTTACATCCTTTGTATCTAATAAAAATAAAAGTCTTAATGCAAATGTGCTCGGTGTAAATTACAATGGTAGCGTCGTTGAAAATTTCTATCATCCCTACGAAGCCATTTTTTCTGATGATGTCAAACGATTGAAATGGAAAGATGAAATATACGGAAATAAATATACCTATCTTTTCTTGAAACAAATGATTCTGTCGCAAAAAATCAAGTATGCCTATGGTTATAAATTCAATGGCGAACGCATGAAACGTCAAAAGATTATGTTACCAGTTACTAAAACTGGATTGCCAGATTATGACTATATGACTTCTTATATGCAAAAACAAGAGTTAGAACAAATTTTTAAGATATTGAACTACTTAAACAAGGAGAAAAAATAATGTCTAAAGAACTTTCACCAAAATACAATCCAGCCGAGGTTGAGGCTGGTCGTTACCAAAAATGGCTTGACGAAGATGTTTTCAAGCCTTCAGGCGATCAAAAGGCGAAGCCTTATTCTATCGTCATTCCACCACCAAACGTAACTGGGAAACTTCACCTGGGTCACGCTTGGGATACGACTTTGCAAGATATCATCATTCGTCAAAAACGCATGCAAGGTTTCGATACGCTTTGGCTTCCAGGGATGGACCATGCTGGGATTGCTACTCAAGCCAAGGTTGAAGCTCGTTTGGCCGAAAGTGGTATTTCGCGTTATGACCTCGGTCGTGAAAAATTCCTTGAGAAAGTCTGGGAATGGAAAGATGAGTATGCGTCTACCATCAAGCAACAATGGGGCAAGATGGGAATTTCAGTGGATTACTCTCGTGAACGTTTCACTCTTGACGAAGGCTTGTCAAAAGCGGTTCGTAAGGTCTTTGTAGATTTGTATAAAAAAGGCTGGATTTACCGTGGTGAATTTATCATCAACTGGGATCCAAAAGCCCGTACAGCCCTTTCTGATATCGAGGTTATTCACAAGGATGTAGAAGGTGCCTTCTACCACATGAACTACATGTTGGAAGACGGTTCACGTGCCCTTGAGGTGGCGACTACTCGTCCTGAAACGATGTTTGGGGATACTGCTGTAGCGGTTAACCCAAATGACGAACGTTATAAAGATTTGATTGGTAAAAATGTTATCTTACCAATCTTGAACAAGCCAATCCCAATCGTTGGCGATGAACACGCAGACCCTGAATTTGGTACTGGTGTGGTTAAAATCACGCCTGCCCATGACCCTAATGACTTCTTGGTTGGTCAACGCCATAATCTTCCACAAGTCAACGTCATGAATGATGATGGTACCATGAATGAATTGGCTGGCGAATTCAAGGGTATGGACCGCTTTGAAGCACGTAAAGCTGTTGTCAAGAAATTGGAAGAAATCGGTGCCCTTGTTGAAATCGAAAAGATGACTCACTCAGTTGGTCACTCAGAGCGTACAGGTGTCCCCGTTGAACCACGTTTGTCTACACAATGGTTCGTTAAGATGGACCAATTGGCCAAAAATGCCATTGCTAACCAAGATACAGAAGACAAGGTAGAATTCTACCCCCCTCGTTTCAACGATACCTTCCTCCAATGGATGGAAAATGTCCACGACTGGGTGATCTCTCGTCAGCTCTGGTGGGGTCACCAAATCCCTGCTTGGTACAATGCTGAAGGTGAAATGTACGTCGGAGAAGAAGCTCCAGAAGGTGACGGATGGACTCAGGATGAAGATGTCTTGGATACTTGGTTCAGCTCTGCCCTTTGGCCATTCTCAACCATGGGCTGGCCTGATGTGGACTCAGAAGACTTCAAACGCTACTTCCCAACTTCAACCCTTGTAACAGGTTACGACATTATCTTCTTCTGGGTATCTCGCATGATCTTCCAATCCTTGGAATTCACTGGCCGTCAGCCATTCCAAAACGTCCTTATCCACGGTCTTATTCGTGACGAGCAAGGACGCAAGATGTCGAAATCTCTCGGTAACGGGATTGACCCGATGGATGTTATCGAGAAATATGGTGCTGATGCTCTTCGTTGGTTCCTTTCAAACGGTTCTGCACCAGGACAAGACGTGCGCTTCTCTTACGAGAAAATGGATGCTTCATGGAACTTCATTAACAAAATCTGGAACATCTCTCGCTACATCCTCATGAACAATGAAGGTTTGACTCTTGAGCAAGCAACAGCTAATGTCGAAAAAGTGATTAAGAAGGAAGCTGGCAATGTCACAGACCGCTGGATTCTCCACAACCTCAATGAAACCATCGGCAAAGTCACTGAAAACTTTGACAAGTTTGAGTTTGGTGTAGCTGGACACATCCTCTACAACTTCATCTGGGACGAATTTGCGGACTGGTACGTTGAGTTAACCAAGGAAGTCCTTTACAGCGATAACGAAGAAGAGAAAGTTATCACACGTTCTGTTCTCCTTTACACTTTGGACAAGATCCTTCGTCTCCTCCACCCAATCATGCCATTCGTGACAGAGGAAATCTTTGGACAAATCTCAGAAGGCTCTATCGTAACAGCAGCATACCCAACTGTTAATCCAGCCTTTGAAGACCTTGCGGCTCACACAGGTGTCGAAAGCCTCAAAGACTTGATTCGTGCCGTTCGTAATGCGCGTGCGGAAGTAAACGTAGCTCCAAGCAAGCCTATCACCATTCTTGTTAAGACTAGCGATAGCAACTTGGAAGCCTTCTTTAATAGCAATGTCAACTACATCAAACGCTTCACAAATCCAGAACACTTGGAAATCGCATCAAACATTCCTGCACCTGAACTCGCAATGTCAAGCGTCATCACAGGAGCAGAAATCTACTTGCCACTGGCAGACCTCCTCAATGTCGAAGAAGAATTAGCTCGTCTCGACAAAGAACTCGCTAAATGGCAAAAAGAACTGGATATGGTTGGTAAGAAACTCTCTAACGAACGCTTCGTAGCCAATGCCAAACCAGAAGTCGTCCAAAAAGAACGCGACAAACAAGCCGACTACCAAGCTAAGTACGACGCGACCGTCGCACGGATTGATGAGATGAAGAAGTTGGTGAAATAGTGGCTGAAGATTACGGAAAATATAAATCGTGGTTTAATCAACCATTGAATATATTAGAGTCAAAAGACTCAAACGATGATTATTTGAATAATAATTTCAAAATGATTGATTATTATCAGGAAATATATCATGATGGGATTGTAATAGATGAACTGATTAATAAATTAAAACAAGGTCAATTTGATAGTTTAAGTATTATTGATTTAAATAGATTTAGAATATTCCTAGATGCAGTATTGTTAACTTTCAATAATGAGAAGGTTTATAATGTTTATTTGAAAGACAAATTTGCCTTTCAACCATTTTTTGACAGATTGAATGATTCAACACTCTTCATACGAGAACGTCAATTTTTAGAAAATTATAAGAAGTATTTGAATAATCTTTTCAAAATACGCATTGATAAATTTAATTCATTTTTTTACTCACTAGATGGGGAAGACAGGCGAGTTTGGGATCAATTCAAGATAGTAAGAAATGCTTTCTCACATATGCAATATGGCTTTTATGCAAGTGACTCTACGGGGTTTCTAAGTAATTTTTCGATTTATAATCACGATAATGGACAAACTAAAGAAATTGGATTTGTTTTTGAACCAATTTTGCATCTTTTTATTCAGCAATTTTTTTCAAATTATAGTTTCTCAGGAGTTCCATACAAACATACTTGGTTTGAATTAAATCAAGAGAATGGGCTGATTAATTTTAATCAGGTAACTCTTTCAGATAAAGTTAATACTAAATTTTCAGGGTTTCAAAAAGATCATTTCATGAATCAATTTACTAGTATTATACAATCTGGAGATAAGACAACTATAGATAATTTTTTGAATAACAATTCTTTTAATCGTAAAATAATTTCTATTTCGCATGACGAGATTGAGCAAAAATGTTTGTTTTACTTGCAAGAAAAAAATCATAAACTTAATGATCCGATTCATTTTTTCGAGTCAATAAAGTTTTTATTTGACTTTGAAACGGAGTTTTCTAATTTTTTAGTTCATCTAATTCAATTAAACGATAGACTAATAGACTATTTAAGGGATAGAAAGTTAGGTATTAATAGAATCAATGAAATTTTTAAAAGTATTGACGAATTAACTGAGGATGAAAATAAGTTCTTGTGTTTTAGGTATTCTTTCGATTTATTAAGAATGTTTAATATCTCGTCTCGATTAGAGGATGATGATTTACCTAAAATTCAGATACCTGAAATCAGTATAAAAGGAATATACATACAAAATCCTTTGGCTTTATATGATTACTATAAAAAAATAAGATTCGTCTTCAATTACACTCACACTATGACTTGAGATCCAATTATATTATGGAAAGAATAAGAAATGCAATGATGCATGGCAATTATTGGATAGGATTAAAAGAATCAAAATTGTTTTATTTTTTTGAGGATAAATTTAATAAAAGAAATGAGATAATTGAAGTTTCACAAAATGTGCTAGAAAGTTTTGTTAAGCAAAAAATATTTCAAGATAGATGATACTTTTTATATATTACATTAGTAGGTGATGATAAAATTATTTTAGAAAGCAGGTTACTACATGACAAATTCTGTAAGTTCGAACCGACCTGAGAAGTACAACATTGCAGCTTTCTTCTCAGGTGTTGGGGGAATTGAGTTGGGATTTGAACAGACCAACGAGTTCAGAGTGGTGTATGCCAATGAATTTGATAAGTATGCGCGTCAGACTTATCAGTTAAACCATCCAGATACTTATTTGGATGGTCGTGATATTCACGATGTTCAGCCAGAGGATATTCCAGCCGAGCGCGTGGATGTGATTATGGGAGGTTTCCCTTGCCAAGCCTTTAGTATTGCGGGCTATCGCAAGGGTTTTGATGATGATCGTGGCGACCTTTTCTTCGAATTGCTTCGCATGATTGAAGGACGTAAACCTCGTGCTATCTTCATCGAAAACGTCAAAAACATGGTCGGTCATGACCACGGAAATACCTTCAAGGTTATTCGTGAAGCCTTGACCGAGAACAACTACTTTATTAAGTGGAAGGTTCTCAACGGAAAAGACTATGGAAATATCCCACAAAACCGTGAGCGGATTTACATTGTTGGTTTTGATACCAAGGAAGCTTATGACTTATTTGAATTCCCAGAGGAAATCAAGCTGACGACTTCTCTTCAAGATGTGATTAACTTTGGTGATCAGCTAGATGAGGTCTACTACTACCGTGAAGGCAAGCAGAATTTCTACGACCAGTTAAAATTTGAAGTCACCAGCCAAGACACAGTTTACCAGTGGCGCCGTCAGTACGTCCGAGAAAATAAAAATGGAGTTGTCCCTACACTAACAGCCAATATGGGAACTGGTGGACATAATGTTCCATTGATTTTGACGGACAGTGGCGAGATTCGTAAACTGACTCCCAAAGAAACCTTTAACGTTCAAGGCTATCCTAAATCCTTTAAAATCCCAGAAGAGGTTTCTAATGGTCAGCTATACAAACAGGCTGGAAACAGTGTAGTTGTGCCCGTGATTAAACGCATCGCAGAAAATGTTGCCAAGGCCTTAAACGAAAGTCAAGGGAAATCTCAACTTAATCGTTCAGGGAAATTCGCCATTATCTACACTAAGATGAACGGTCAATTTGAAGGGCAATCCTATGTCAAGGATTTTGTGGATAGCTATGAGCAAGCTCTTGAAAAAATCAAGGCTTATGATGATGGTTTAACCCTTCTGTCAGATGAAGAGTATTTGAGACTTGTAAAAAAACAAGGCAAACTCGAATTTTACAGTATTAATTAACGAATATATAAGAGGATTAGTGAAAAACTAATCTTCTTTTGATATACTGAAAATAGAAAAGAGGGCGCTTATGTGGGAACATCTAAAGTCTGAACAAAAGGACAAATACAAAACCTTAATTACCAACTTCGCTAGCTTGAGCCAAGCTTTCTCTCAAAAGGCAGAATCCGAAGACGAGGAACAAACAGAACATTCTGTCGCTCCTATCGTCAACTCCAAATTCCAGGAGACTGTTTTCCAGAAGGCTTTTAATGCCGTTGGGGAAGATATCGCCAATACTTCCTATGATGCTTCCGTCGTTGTAGATGAAAATCATAAATACCTAGTGGGTATCAAGTCTTTTGGAATTAATTCGGGAGATCAAAAAATCGCTCAGTTTAAAAAAGATTCTCAATCTTGGACGGACTTATTGGGTGATATAAAATTCCATGCTGATATTTCAGTAGATAAAGAAGCTGCAGACAAGGAAAACTATCAACGCTATGAAGAGTTGGCACGAAAGATTGCGACCTTGAGAAACCAGAGAATCGAATCTTCTAAGGCGCAAATCAAGGGATTCAACTCTGACTCAGTCAATGTTGAAGCTGTTTACCACGTCTTGATGCCTACATCAAAAGGAGAAAATCCAAGGATTTTTGTCGGTGAAACATCTTATTTACCAGTTGATATTGATAATCTGGTCATTGAAGGATCAACTACCAAAAATAATCCAACCAATTTCCGTTTTACAGATGGGCAACACCACTACAAGTACACGGCAGCTGACAGCCAGCTCCACATGACTTTTAACAATAAAGACATTGTTGTAGACACTTGGGACGTCCATTATATCGAAGATCCTTTTTCTCTCTTTGAAAATCTTCATTTACTAATAGCTGAAAAGGAACAATCCGACATCCTAGAAACAGTATCTTGGGTGATTACAGACAAACATGGAAATGTGGAAGAAAACTCTGGTTTCAATGCCTTTAATGGTGGTTCAAAACTAGCTAAAAAATATCGTCTGCCACGGATTCTAAAGATTCAGGAAAAATTCAAAGATAGTCTGGCTCCAGAAGAACTAGCTTTTGTGACTTTCTCCCTAGAAGAAATTCTCTTGAAAAAGTGGACTAGCACGGAAAAAAATAATATGAAGGCTATTCGTGAGGACTTGATTAACTTTGTCCACGAGACTGGCAATGAAAAGCTCTTTAAAGAAATCGAACAACTCGTCTATCGTCCAGTTAGTGAGGTTTACATTCCTCTGCCTGACTCCAAGAACTTCCATGACGAAAGACCGGATTTCTTCGGACCAGGATTTGGGACCTTTGAACCTGGTACTAAAAAACTAGCTCTATCCAAAGAGGAAAGAACCTTTAAACTAAGATTTTTACCTTCTGGTGATGTCATCAATGCCTATATCAACCAAGAAGCTGGTAAGGCGATTCAGTCAACTGATAAGCAAGAAATCCTTGGAAATTGGATCTTGCGTGGTGTTTTCCAGTTGAAGGAACGAGAAATCTTGACAGGCCAACGGCTCAATGAGCTGGAAATCAACGGCATTCGATTGACCAAGTTTAAAAACGGGGAAATCGGCATCGAATTCATCTGGATTGACACCGAAAATCCACCAAGCGATGCTATCGGCTGGGTAGCAAAATAGCTATAAATAGTGCAAAAAATCTCTTAGATTCATTTCTAAGAGATTTTTTCTTGATTCTCCCCTCACAACCAGCCTTCTTCTTCGGCAGTTTTGGCTGCTTCGGTTCGGTTGCTGGCGCCTAGTTTGGAGAGGATATTGGTCATGTAATTACGAACGGTGCCGTTTGAGAGGTAGAGCTGGTCCGCAATTTCTTGATTAGATAGGCCCTGGGCTACTCCATGTAAAACGGCAACTTCCTGCTCGGTCAAGGGATTGGGATGGGTCATCATGACTTCCATCAGCTCTGGAGAATATTCCTTGCGTCCCTCTAACACCGTATGCAGGGTTTGCATGAGTTCGGCGATGCTCCGCTCCTTCAAGACATAGGCGTCGACTCCTGCTTTGACAGCTCGTTCAAAATAGCCTGGGCGTTTAAAGGTCGTAACGATAACCACCTTGGTTTTAGGCACTTCTTGTTTGATCCACTCGAGTGCTTCTAGTCCTGTCTTGACTGGCATTTCGACGTCAAGGATGGCAATATCTACTGCTTCTTTCCCCAAAACCTCGATAGCCTCGGCTCCATTTTTTGCCTGTAAGACAGTCTCCACATCTGGTTGAAAACTCAAGAGCTGGCACATGGCGTCTCTTAGCATACTTTGATCTTCTGCAACTAATACTTTCATCTACTTTCTCTCCTTATAAGGCAGATGCACGCGCACCTCTGTTGGATTTTTCAAACTGACTAGCTCTACTTGACCTGAGAAGGCTACTGCACGGTCACGGACTGTATGGAGTTCATTTCCTTTTACAGTTGCAAAACCTTTCCCGTCATCTCTAACTGTCAATAGCAATTCCTGGTCTGTGCGTTCCAGTTTTAGATAGGCTTTTTTAGCGCTGGCATGCTTGATGATATTGGTTGCCAGTTCTAACAAAATCATAGCAGCCGTCGACTCCACATCCTGGGTCAGGCTAGCCTTGTCCAATTGATTGTCAACCTCAACCTCAATTCCAGCAATCTCCAGCATCTTTTTGACAGTTTCAAGCTCTGAAGCTAGGGTCCGTGATTTCAGATTTTCCACAATGGTTCGCACTTCATTCATGGAATCTTTGCTGATCTGGTGGATTTCTTTTAATTCCTTCTCCACCTGTGGATAGGCCTGCATCTGAAATAACTGCAAGGCTAAATCTGTCTTGACACTCAGCATAGCAAAGGTATGCCCCAGGCTATCATGCAAATCCTGACCGATACGACTGCGTTCATTTTCAGCAAGCAATAGATTTATCTGGGCATTTTGCTTGGCCTGTGCTTTTTTCAAATCCTCGACAATGCGAATCCGAACCAATCCAAATGTCATAAGATCGACAAAAGTAAGAATTCCAAGCAGATAAACTAGAAACTCAACTTCAACTTCCTGAAAAATCAAAAGTTGCCCTACAACAAGGAATTGAGCAAGGAGAAAAGTCCGGACATGTAAAGAATTAAAACTACGTACGCCAAAATGATAAATTAAGAGATTAGCAAGGAAAAAGAAGAACCAGATATAATTTACACCAACAAAGGCGGTATACCCAGCTACATAGGCTAGCATGATAATCCAACAGAGCCAGGATAAGCGCTGGCTCTTGGTGGTTAAAACGCCTAAGTAAGCCACTACAAATAGAATATCAATCAATAAATGCCAGCTAGGAATTTCCCCAGTCATTACAGGAACGATGGGAAAAACCATAAAAATCAAACTGGCCCAAAACATATAGTGTATGCTTTTCAGTCTTTCAAGCATTAAGCATTCTCCTTATGACCTTGAAGGTAAATGGTCAAACCAAATAAAACTGCTGAAAAAACAAGTAGATAAACTGTGGCTGATAAATTGATGCCACCCTCGTTTAAGAAGGTTTTGAGCAACTCCATCAACTGATAAGTTGGCAGGCACTTACCGATTGCTTGCATCCAGTCTGGAAATAAAGAGATGGGCATCCAGAGTCCGCCTAAAACAGCCAATCCTAGATAGAGGAGATTGCCCACGACAGACATCAGCTGACTAGACGGTAAGAGTGTCAGGATCAAGCCAAGCGCTACAAAGGCTATACTTCCCGCAATCAGCAAGAGCGCAGCCCCAATCCAGCTTCCTAAAGGCATATCCACACCTCTGACCAAGTGCCCAACTGAGAAAACAACCAGGATTGAAACCAAATAATCAACTATCATACTTGTTATCTTTGATAGATAATATTCTACCATATTTACTGGAGTATGGCGTAATGTTTTCTGCCAGTTGTTTATTTTATCGGTATGTAAAACAACTGGGAATGAAAAGATAGCTGTCGACATCATGGAAAAGGCCGTCATGGAGATAAGGTAGTCGCGCATAAAATTAGCCGGCCCACCTGGTGTATCCTGGTACATGCCTGAAAAGAATAAATAGAAGGCCGTCGGCATCCCTACGGATAATAGATAATAGACTAGTTGTCGTTTGGTCAATAGAAATTCAATCTTGTTTAGTGCGATCCATCGTTTCATCTTAGTCATCTCCCTTTTGTGTTTCTTCAAAGATTGTATCTAGCAAGCTACGGTTATTGACTTCAATTTCTTGTATCCTACAGCCTGCCTGGACTAACAGTTCCCAGAAAGCATCCGCTTCACGTGTGACTACTTGCAGGGCATCTTGTTTTTGTGACCAGTTTTCAACCAAGTTAGACTGTTCGACGACTTCCTTGTAAGCTAGAGGTAGGATAAAGTGCTTTTCAATCTCTTCACTGCGCATAGCTAGTGGTGTCGTATCACGAATCAATTCTCCCTTATTTAAGACCAAAATCCGGTCCGCTGTATGCTCTACCTCCTCGATATAATGAGACGAATAGAGAATGGTGACTCCCTGCGCTTTTAAGTCTTGGACAATTTCCCAAAAACGTTGACGAGTTGAAGTATCCATGGCCGCAGTTGGCTCATCTAAAAAGACAAGCTTTGGTCGGCCAATCAAGGTCAAGACAAATGAAAAGAGACGCTTTTGCCCACCTGACAATTTTTCTGCCAATTGTTCTTTTTGTTGCTTGTCAAACTGTAATAGTTGATCGATTTCCTGATTGTTCAAGGGATTTGGATAAATACTTTGAAAGAAAGCAATCAACTCTTTGACCTTTAATTTCTGAACGATGACATTTTCTTGAGGGAGGTAGCCTCTAATATAGTCTAACTGAGAACTCGTCACTGGCAAGCCTTGGATGGATACTTGACCGCTGGTGACTAGCTTATCTCCAAGCAAACAGTCCAAAAGAGTTGTCTTTCCGGCACCATTGGGCCCAATCAAGGCGACGCATTCGCCTTCCGCTACCTCAAAGGAAATATCCTTCAAAATAGCCTTGCCCTTGATGTTTTTATTGAGGCTTTCTACCTTAATCATGTTCATGATATTCTCCTTTCAGCCACTCCTTTCCCATCGGAAAGGCGATAAAAATCATAAATCCTAATCCCCAGGCACCACGGATAAATTGGTGAAGGAAGGCTTGATCAAACCAACCTGTAAACATTTCTACCAACCATACCACTAGTGATAGTCCAATAAAAAGATAGAGAATCGCTTTTTTCATTTTTCAAACTCCTTTTTCACATCTGAGACTAACTTCAAACCTTCTCGGATCAACCAAGACATGATTCCAAAACCTGCAAATAGCTCCCAAGGAAAATGATAGAAGCCTTCATCCAATCCTGAAAACATGAGATAAGTCATGACTCCTGCTGCTACTAAACTCATTGCGACAATTACTTTATGTTTCATTTTTTTCTTCCTCCATTTGATACATCTAGTATAATTCTTTGAAGGTAGAATCACTAGAAGCTTCTGTCATGAGGAAATATGACAAATGTCACAAAAAAAGAAAGTTGATTTCTCAACTTTCTTTTTTTCTATTATTTAATCTTTATTCCACACTGAAAAGGTATGGGTAAACCGGTTGTTGTCCTTGGTGAATTTCTACTTCAACATCTTCGAATTCTTCTGCGATTTCTTGAGCAATTTCATTTGCTAATTCTTCGCTTCCGTCTTCTCCGACATAGAAGGTTACGATTTCACTGTCTTCGTCCAACATGTGCTTCAAGGTTTCAGTCAAGGTTTGGTGCATATCAGGGTTTGATACGAGGATCTTACCATCCACCATACCAAGATTGTCATTTTCATGGATTTCCAAGCCATCGATCGTTGTATCACGAACAGCTGTTGTGACGCTACCGCTAACAACATCACCGAGAACTGAGGTCATACGTTCTTGGTTTTCTTCGATGGATTTGCTTGGGTCAAAGGCAAGAAGACTTGTCAATCCTTGAGGAATTGTACGAGCTTCTACTACAACAGCTGGTTGTTCCAACACTTCAGCTGCAGATTGGGCTGCCATAAAGATATTCTTGTTGTTTGGCAAGAAGATGATGTTACGGGCATTAACTTTCTCAACAGCCTTGACAAAGTCTTCTGTCGAAGGATTCATGGTTTGTCCACCCTCGATGACATAATCCACACCTTGCGCACGGAAAATATCTGCCAATCCCTGACCAGCTACAACAGCGATAAGGGCATATTCTTTTTCTTCAACAGTCTTACTTGCTTGAGCTGCTTCTTTTTCCACTTGCGCATCATGTTGATTGCGCATATTGTCCACTTTCACTTTAATCAAGCTACCATATTTGAGACCTTCTTGCATAACAAGACCTGGATCTTCTGTATGGACATGGACCTTGACGATTTCATCATCATTGACAACGAGAAGAGAATCTCCAAGTTGATTTAGATAGTTACGGAACTCATCATAATCAAAGTCTTTCGCATAAGTTGGGCCTTGTTTAAGGGCTACCATGATTTCTGTACAGTATCCGTAAGTGATGTCTTCAGTCGCTACATGACCAGCGACAGACTTATGGTGTTCTGCATTGATCATTTCACTCATGTTTGCTGGAGTTGCGACAAAGTCTTCAGAAGCGCTGTATTCACCAGTTAAAGCTGAAAGGAAACCTTCATAGATGAAGACCAAACCTTGACCACCTGAGTCCACAACTCCAACTTCCTTCAAAACTGGAAGCATTTCTGGAGTTTTAGCAAGGGCTGCTTTTGCTCCTTCCAAGGCTGCACGCATCACTTCAACTGCGTCATCTGTCTGTTCTGCTTTTTTCTTAGCACCGATGGCAGCTCCACGTGATACTGTCAAGATAGTTCCTTCAACGGGTTTCATAACAGCTTTGTAGGCTACTTCTACACCAGATTGGAAGGCAAGGGCCAAATCTTGACCAGTTAATTCATCTTTTTCCTTGATAGCTTGTGAGAATCCACGGAAAAGTTGAGAAGTGATAACTCCTGAGTTTCCACGCGCACCCATCAATAGACCTTTAGCCAAGATACTTGCTGCTTCGCCAACGGTTGAAGCTGGTTTGTCAGCTACTTCTTTGGCACCATTTTCGATGGTCATTCCCATGTTTGTCCCTGTATCTCCGTCTGGAACTGGGAAAACGTTTAAGGAATTGACATATTCGGCTTGCTTATTCAAACGAGTTGAAGCAGCCTGTACCATTTCTTGAAATAAGCTTGTAGTAATATTTGACACGATTATTCTCCTACAACTTTGATATTTTGAATATAAACATTCACTGTTTGAGCTGTAATTCCTAGTTGGTTTTCCAAGCTAAAACGTACGCGTTCTTGAATGTTTTTTGAAACTTCACTGATTTTTGTTCCGTAACTTAATACAGTATAAACATCAACTGCAATGCTTCCATCTTCGGCTGCTTTTACGACAACACCTTTTGAATAATTTTCTTTCCCAAGTAGGGCTTGGAAATTATCTTTGAGGGCGTTTTTACTAGCCATACCGACTACACCAAAAATCTCAGTTGCTGCACCGCCTACAACGGTTGCAATCACGTCATCTGTCAGTTCGATTTGACCATCTTTTGTATTAATTTTTACAGTCATTTTCTTTACCTCAACTAGTTGATACTTTATTTTATCATATTTCAAGCCAAGTGTAAAAGCAGAATGCTGTATCAGCGGATATTTACTTGATTTTTCAAATGATTTCAGCTTTCGAGCAAAAGAAAAAGACCTCAAAGGTCTTTGTTTCTTTATTAAACGCGTTCTACTTTTCCTGATTTCAAAGCACGAGCTGAAGCCCAAACTTTTTTAGGTTTACCATCGATAAGTACAGTAACTTTTTGAAGGTTTGGTTTTACGGCACGTTTAGTTTTGTTCATCGCGTGTGAACGGTTGTTTCCTGATACAGTCTTACGACCTGTAAAGTAACATACTTTAGCCATTATGTTTTCCTCCTATTAGATCTAATATAGCGGATGTGCTAGCACCACATACCGTACTATGTTACCACACTTTCGTATTTTTGGCAAGGGGATTGGAAGATTTTTTAATGAACATAAACAACTTCTAATTTTCCAAAAACTACGTCTCCACGGATAATCAAGGTTTTGCTGGTTGGGGCTGTCGCTACTTCTACCTGCGGACTGCTAAATACTGATTCTACCCGAAGGTCCACTTTCCAATGCTCAGGGATATAAATGGTTGCACTTCCAAAAACTACGTCCACGCTTAATATTGCTACATCACCTAGAATATTTGCATTATCATAATAAATCTTAGCATCTCCAAAAACAGCTTCCGCTTGGTCTTCTACCAAGTCTTGGTCTTGATTATAAAAGGTCCCACTTCCAAAAATGATTTCCTTATCAGTAGGAACTTTTTTCTCTCTATTGTTCCAAAATTTCTTTCCACTCCAAGTTTTATTTGAGTGAGTCAACATACTTACTCCGAGAACGATTAGAACTCCCGCCCAGAACAGCGATTGATTGGGAATCGGTAAAATATCATAAAAATGATTGGCAATCAAGAGGGCCACTAAGGCTGTAAAAGAGGCTGAAGTGAAGTGGCGACGTAACAAAGCTTCAACTGATTGATAGGCAAAAAATGCAATACCTACCAAGGGCCAAATGTGCCCTCCCAAAGCAGGAATCCCAAAATTCCCCTGTAATAATACTAAAGCTGCCAATACTAGCAATACAATACCAAATGCTTTTTTTTTCATCTTCTTACCTCATGTTTCTTAGATTTTCTTTTAGGAGGGATTGGTAGTGCCTTGACACATGAACCTCCTTGTGGGTCTGATAAAAGGAAATAGTTCCTGTCCCTGAGAAGGACTTGTCCACCGAGTAGACCTGCCGAAGATTGGCAATGGTCGACTTAGATACTCGACTGAAATAGCGAGGCAGGATGGACTCTAACTCATAAAGCTTAAGTCTTACCTCATAGGCTTCTTTCTGGGTATGAGCGTAAATCTTGCTACCTTCTGTCTCAAAAAAGAGAATTTCTGACAAGTCTAAGTAGTACTCCCCCGTCCCCTTATAGAAAATTAACCTAGGAGCCTTGGTTTCTTGCAAGAGTCGTTGCAAATCAGCTATTTCATCTGTCAGGGCTGCAGCCTTGATGACAATCTCTGTCTCAGTTAGTTCACTATCAATCTCGATTCGTAACTTCATCCTATCTCCTTTCTGCATCTACTATACCAAAGCCTAGAAAACTTTACAAGAGCAAAAAAGCAAGTGGTTACTTTTAGCCCGTAAGTGGTTACGAGGCCAAGCCCACTTGCTTTGCTTTTTACAACATAAAGAAGAGAATTCCCCAGATAAGCCCACAAGCATAGCCAACCAGAACATCCTTGGGATAATGAACACCTCCTAAGACTCGCACAAGACCGAGAAGGGCTGATGTAATCAGTAAAACCAAGCCCACAGGTAGATTTGCATGCAGGCAAGCCATGGAAATGATGGCGGCTGAAAAGACATGTCGACTAGGCATTGAATTACCCGAACTATCCTTGTCGAGTAAAGGGATAATCTCCCAAGCCTCGTAAGGACGTGGTTGATTGATCCACTTACGAACGAGCGTCAATAGGACAAAGCCAACAGCTGGCACCATGATATAGGTAGAAAATTCTTTCCCTAAGCCTTTACTTATAAAGTTTGTTCCCAACAAGGTCACGTAGGCTACTGGCATCAGAACTGTCATCATGCGATTAAAAACTCGCATCAGTTGCAATCCTTGTGGATGTCGAAGAAGACTTGCTTTTCTTTTATCGTACCATTCTTGATAGTGTTTCATATTTTTCTCGTTATTCCTATTCTTTTCACAAGAAGCTTGCTAGCTTCTCCTACTCTAGTATAGTGTAGAAAAAGAAGGCCGTCAAGCCTTCTTTTGGATTACTATTCTTCTCCTTGGTCTTCTGTAAATTGACTATTGTAGAGGTCTGCATAGAAACCACCCTGAACCATCAGCTCTTCATGATTGCCTTGCTCGATGATATTTCCATCTTTCATGACTAGAATCAAATCAGCATTACGGATGGTTGACAAGCGATGGGCAATGACAAATGATGTGCGTCCTTCCATCAAATGGTCCATGGCTTTTTGAATCAATTCCTCTGTACGTGTGTCAACTGAGGATGTTGCTTCGTCCAGAATCAAGAGTGGAGCATCCTTGAGCAGGGCACGAGCAATGGTCAAGAGTTGCTTTTGACCAACTGACAAGGTCACCGTATCATCCAAGACTGTATCGTATCCATCAGGCAAGGTTGTGATAAAGTGATGAATCCCTACTGCTTTTGCTGCTTCTATCACGCGTTCGTCACTGATACCAGTTTGATTATAAATCAGATTGTCTCGAATGCTTCCTTCAAAGAGCCAGGTATCCTGCAAGACCATTGAAAAGGCATCGTGTACTTCTGAGCGCTTCATAGCCTTGGTATCCACACCATCAATGCGAATACTTCCCTTATCAATCTCATAGAATTTCATCAAGAGGTTAACAATGGTGGTCTTCCCAGCTCCGGTTGGTCCGACAATGGCGATCTTTTGACCTGCATGAGCTGTCGCAGAAAAGTCATGAATGATCGTTCGCTCCGGTGTGTAGCCAAATGAAACTCTGTCAAAGACCACTTCACCCTTCATGCCAGTCAATTGTCTTTCCTTATGAGATTCGTCTTCCATTTCAGCTTCGCCTAGAAATTCAAAAACACGAGTCATAGCTGCACTAGCCTGTTGCAAGTTCGTAATCCCTTGGGCAATTTGTGATAAGGGTTGTGAAAAGGTACGAACATAAACCATGAAGGCTACGATAATCCCGATAGTGATATGGCCTTCAAGAGCCAATGCAGCACCGACGATAATGACTAGAACATAACTAAAGTTCCCGACAAAGAACATAGCGGGCATCATAATCCCAGAGATAAATTGAGATTTCCAGATGCTATCATGTAGATTCTGATTCAGTCCTGCAAATCTTTCCTTGGTCATATCCACAGCGTTATAGCTGGTTACTACGTTGTGCCCAGAGTACATTTCTTCCACATAGCCATTTACAGCTGCGAGGTTGTTTTGTTGGGCTTTAAAGTAGCCCTGCGACTTGGCCATAATGACTGAAACAGCTGCAAAACCAACAAAAGTTGAAACTACCGTTACCAGTGCCAAAATCCAGTTCATGCCAAACATGGTAATTAAAACAGCAATTAGCAAGAAGCTAGCTGAGATAACTGTCCCTAGACTTTGATTGAGAGATTGAGCTGCCGTATCAACATCATTGGTTACTCGAGAGAGTGTATCCCCTTGAGAATGACGGTCAAAATAAGCAAGAGGAAGACGATTAATCTTTTCAGCGATAGCTGTCCGTAGACGTTTTGAGAAATGTTGGATACTAGTTGAAAAGATATAGGCTTGCGTATAGTTCAGGATAATCCCAATCACATAGAGGATAACCAAAAAGCTAGCAATACTTGAGACAGCCTCTAGGTCAATCTCTGCCATTAAGCCATCTGAGATTATGTTGGTGATTTCTTTGATCTTAGTTGGTCCATAAACCGTAATAATACTTGAACATATAGCCGCCACAACTGCGATTAGTAGGGGAAGTTGGAGACCTGCTAGAAAAGGTCTACACTGTTTCCATAAGGACATTTTCTTATTTTCCATGTTCCAATTCCTCCTTCGATAGTTGTGAATAGGCAATTTCTTGGTAAACTTCATTGCTTGCAAGAAGTTCCTTGTGGGTGCCTTGTCCCACGACTTTACCCT
Source organism: Streptococcus peroris ATCC 700780 (assembly GCF_000187585.1). Lineage (GTDB taxonomy): Bacteria > Bacillota > Bacilli > Lactobacillales > Streptococcaceae > Streptococcus > Streptococcus peroris. Next base: position 1,390,538 of record NZ_GL732463.1, on the reverse strand, counting down.
GATCCAAGACTAAGATCAGGTCTGCATCCATAATGGTTGAAATGCGTTGAGCAACGATTAACTTGGTCATGGATTGTGTTTTTTCAGCTAATACTTGACGCAAGATACGATCGGTCTTATAGTCCAAGGCTGAGAATGAATCATCAAAAATGAGAATCTCTGGTTTACGAGCCAAGGCGCGTGCAATGGCCAAACGTTGTCTTTGACCTCCTGAAAAGTTGGTCCCGCCTTGAGCTACTTCTGAAGCTATACCCGCTTCCTTATCTTCTATAAAGTTTTTAGATTGAGCCAATTCCAGAGCTTGCCACATGGCCGTCTCACTTAGTGGCGTTTCTTGACTCTTACCAAAGTCGAGATTGCCCTTAACATCTCCAGAAAAGAGCACAGCTTTTTGAGGGATATAGCCAACTTTATTCCGCAAATCTTCTAAGTCATAATTCTGTACATTGACGCCGTCTACTAGGATTTCTCCATCTGATACATCATAAAAACGAGGCAAGAGGTTCACAAGCGTCGATTTACCAGAACCAGTTGATCCGATAAAGGCAATGGTTTGCCCTGCTTCTGCCTTGAAGCTGACATGTTCCACAACTGCTTCTGAGTTTTTAGAGTAGCGGAAGGTTACGTCGCGGTATTCCACTTGACCTTGAATAGAAGAATCTGCCGTCTGTGGGTGATCAGGATTTTCAATAGAGGAATGAAGGCCCAAGACTTGATTGATACGACCTGCAGAAACCAAGGTACGAGGCAAGACGATAAAGAGAGCACCCATGAGTAAGAAGCCCATTACCACTTGCATAGCATAGGACATGAAGACCACCATATCGCTAAAGAGGGGTAGACGCTCTGTCAAGCTAGCGTCGTTGATAAGATAAGCACCAATCCAGTATATGGCAAGGACCAAGCCGCTAGAAATCGCCATCATAATAGGGTTCATAATGGCCATTAAGCGACTGACAAAGAGATTGAGTCGTGTGACTTCATCATTGGCTTCTTCGAATTTCTTATCTTGATATTCCTCAGCATTGTAAGCACGAACAACCCGAATCCCTGTCAAGCTTTCACGAGTAATACTGTTCAGTTTATCTGTCAATTTTTGAATGACAGATTGTTTAGGAAAGGCCAAAGTCATCAAGACAGTTGTCATCAGAACATTGACAATGACTGCCACCACTACTGCCCAAATCCAGTATTCAGACTTGCCAAGGATTTTACCAATGGCCCAAATAGCCATGATAGGACCACGAGTGACTACCTGAAGTCCCATGGTAAAGAGCATCTGAATCTGAGTGATATCGTTGGTCGTCCGAGTCAATAGACTGGGGATTGAGAAACGTTTAATTTCTGTCTGTGAGTAATCCAAAACACGATTAAAAATATCGCTTCGTAGATGAGCCGTATAGGATGCTGCAACTCGAGCGGCAAAATATCCAACTATTACAGATGATAGGAAGGCTAAGAATGACAAACCCATCATCTTAGTTGCTGGCGACCAAAGGTCTCCCAACTCCGTACCTGGCGTTCCGAGTAATTCTGTTATTTTTGAAACGTAAGTCGGTACTTCTAACTCTAGATAGACCGAGCAACAGGTAAAGAGAACAGTCAAGAGAACCATTCCCCACTCTTTTCCTGTGATACGTTTAGCGAGTTTCTTCATTCTTACCTCCTATTTTTTCTACATTTGCTTGTAGTCGGCCCATGACTTCTTCAAAAACAGCTAGTTTTTCCTCAGAAATTCCATCAAGTAGACTACGGTCGATTCGATCAAAGAAAGACTTGATTTGCTTCATCTGAGAGCGTGATTTGTCCGTCAATCGAACGTACTTAGCTCTCTTGTCACTTGGACTCGCCTCCAACTCTACCAAACCATTTTGCACCATACGCTTGACCAAATTACTAGCAACTGACTTAGTGACATTGAGTTCTTGTTCAATATCTTTGATAAGTGTTAATTCCTGATTATGCTCACGACGATCTAAAAATCGTAGAACTTGTCCTTGTGGTCCGCCCATAAATTCAATACCACAACGCTTGGCTTCCTGTTGCACCATCAGGTGAACCTGATGACCAAAACGTTTAAAAACTAACATCGGCTTATCCATGATTGCTCCTTTTTACACATAAATAGTTCTCTAGAGAACCAATAAGTTTTCATGAGAACTATTTTATCATTTTCAGAAAAGATGTCAAGAAAAAAGTTCCTATGAGAACTATTTTACTTAAAATTGACATTAGCTCTTATTTTATCTATAATAAACAATATCTCACACGAAAGAATCCTAACCTGATTAGAAACGAGAAACTCACAAATGAAACATAAAGAAGAAAAAATCTTAGGAATCATCGCCATCATCTTGGGAACGCTCGCGCTTCTTGGTTCCTGGCTTCCAATCATTAGCGTACTAGCCTTTTTCTTTGCCATAGTTGCCATAGGTACCGGCGTGTTTGGTATTGGCCTCAATCTCAACAATCGAAAAACATTAGCTATTATCGGAACTAGCCTAGGTATTCTATCTATTTTTATTGTTTTAACAACGCAAGTACTCCCTTCTGGTATTTTTACCGATCTAGCTAGAAATTTTCGTCATCCATATAAGAATCTGACCTCTTTAACTGAAGATGAAGAATTTGGAAACTTACCAGATTATAGATCAAATGAGGATAATGATGAAGAGGATACGAAAGATAGCGATGCCTTCACTTGGACACGAGAGCAATTCGATGCTTTGATCGAAGGTGACACCTCGAATCGAGGAAAAGGCGGCTCCAACTACAAAGATATCATCAGCAAGCATGGACTGCCAGATTCTGAAATCGAGTCAACCTCAGGCGACTATGAGATTAAAAAAATCTCCTATGTCTCACTCGGTTCTAATACTAAGACAGTGGTACTGACTTTCGTAAAACAGGAAAATGGTCAGTTTCTTCTCATCCGTAAATTTGCCCTAGGATTAGACAGAACAGAGCAAACTGATGATGGAGTAAGAGTCTAAGATAACTAAAAAGCGAACAGACTTAATGCTGCTCGCTTTTTTATTAGAATCCATCTACGTTTGTGTAGATTTTTTGTACGTCTTCGTCGTCTTCAAGAACGCTGTATAGTTTTTCAAATGTTTCCAAATCTTCACCTGACAACTCAACTTCTGATTGAGGAATCATTTCCAATTCAGTTACTTGGAATTCTTCAATACCAGATTCACGCAAAGCAACGATAGCCTTGTGTAGGTCAGTTGGAGCTGTGTATACAGTGATTGTTCCTTCTTCTGCTTCTACATCGTCTACATCAACATCTGCTTCAAGCAAAAGCTCAAAGATAGCATCAGCATCATCACCAGCAAAGACGATAACACCTTTGTTGTCAAAGAGGTAAGATACAGAACCTGAAGCTCCCATGTTTCCACCGTTTTTACCAAAAGCAGCACGGACATTGGCAGCTGTACGGTTAACGTTTGAAGTCAAGGTATCAACAATCAACATAGAACCATTTGGTCCGAACCCTTCGTAACGTCCTTCTGTAAAGGTTTCGTCTGTGTTTCCTTTTGCTTTATCGATAGCCTTATCAATCACGTGTTTTGGCACTTGCGCTTGTTTAGCACGATCGATAACGAATTTCAAAGCAGTGTTTAATTCTGGATCTGGTTCACCTTTTTTAGCTGCTACATAGATTTCTACACCAAATTTTGCATATACTTTAGAGTTAGCTCCATCTTTAGCCGTTTTCTTGGCTACGATATTGGCCCATTTACGTCCCATTAGGAATCTCCTTTTTCACATTTTAATCTTTCTTATTATAACACAAGTCTGGTCAATTTTCACTAGAGGATGTGGATTTTCTTTATCAAAGAAAAGAGAATGACTGACATTTACTGGAGGGCTTGTTTGGCTAAGAGTCTCTTGCCTTCTTTCATCAATGGATGACGGGCAAATGACACGTACAATTGCAGAGTCATGGCCACCCAAATTAGAGGTTCACACAAGATAACACCTAGATAAGCTGACCAAGGAATAACGAATAACACAAAAGCAATCTTTCCGAATAGTTCAATGAAACTAGACACAAGTGGAAGAGCTTTTTGGCCAAGACCTTGTAGACAATTTCGATAAATTAAGAGCAAACTAAGAATTGGATAAAAAGCTGAACTAATCCGAAGATATAAGCTACCGTTCTCGATGAGATAAGCATCATTGGAACTAGCAATCAAAGAAACCAAGCTAGGACTTATGAAGAATAGCAAGACACATACAAATATGCCCCATGCAATCCCTAGCCAACTTCCAATACGAATTCCTTGAACAATCCGATCCAGACGTTTAGCACCGTAATTTTGTGAAACAAAAGTTGTCATTGAAGCGGAGATCGAGGTCATCGGAAGTAGGGCAAAGGCCATAATCCGTCGTGCAGCAGTTTGAGCACTGATAATGACTGCACCGAGTGTATTGATAGATGATTGAAGGATTACACTACCAATCGAAACAATAGAACCCATCAATCCCATGGCTAGACCTTGTTCTAGCAAATCTTTGTATAATGCTTTATCCCACTTGAAATGTTGCTTATTTGGAAGCAGTTCAGGAACTTTCTTTTTGATATAATACAAGCATAAGAGAGCCGATAAACCTTGTGAGATAATCGTGGCAAGACCTGCAGACTGAACTCCCATGTGTAATTGGGTAATAAAATATAAATCTAGCACTACATTGATCAGAGCTGAAAAGATTAAAAAGCCAAGCGCAGCTAGGCTATCACCAATAGAGCGAAGCAAGCCTGCAAAAAGATTGTAGGCAAAGCTCACTCCTACACAACTCACAATCATCGATATATACTGATAGGATTGAGGCAAAATCTCTATAGGAGTCTCCAAATATTGGAGAAGGGGGTACAGACCTATAAAGCCTAGAATCATGACCAAAGCACTAAAAATAGCCCCTAAAATCCAAGTAGCAGCAACGGCTTCTTTAATTCTTACAAAATTTCGAGCGCCATAGTAACGGGCAATCACAATTCCCATACCATTTCCAACGCCTAAAGTAAAGCCGATAATTAAATCAAAAATAGCCGTTGTCGCTCCAACAGCTGCTAAAGAATCTGGTCCCAAAAAATGCCCAACAATGACAATATCCGCCGTATTGTATAACTGTTGAAAAATATTAGAAAGTAGAATTGGTAAAGCAAAACTTAAGAGTGACGGCAAAATAGGACCATGAATGAGGTCCACTGTTCGTTTTGTATTCATACAGCTATTATATCAGCTTTCTAGTATAGGAACAAGGGAGGATTTGTGCTGGTCTATAAGAAAGCGTTTGCTTAGCCGCTGACAATCTGATATAATCAAGAAAAAAGGAGGCAATTTATGAGCTTGACAAGCCAGTTAATTACTGATGTATTCCCAGACCTTGAAAAAGTTGAACACTTAAACAAGGAAGCCTTCCCTGAAGAAGAGCGAGTCTCTTTGGAAGAGTTTTTAAGTTACCAGGATAGAGATGACGCCAACTTTTTCGCCTTTTATAATGAAGAAGAATTTGTTGGTTTTGCCTTTGCCATTTCCAATCAAAAAGCTTTTTACATCAGCTTTTTTGCCATTATGACTCACCTACGCAGTCATGGATATGGGAGAGAAATCATTGAAAAACTGACGGACTTCTATCAACGAACCATGATCCTTGAGGTGGAGCGATTGGACGAAGACTGCGATAACCTCGAACAGCGGAAGGCTCGCATGGATTTCTATCGACAAAATGGTTTTAAATCCGCAAATGCCTTCTTAGAGTATGACGGACTGAGTTTTGAAATTCTTTACCGTGGGGATCACTTTGATGAGGAAGCCTACCGAGACATTTTTCAAAAATTACAAGATGAGAATTATTTTGATTTCCACATTAAATACCGTCGTTTCAGTGATCACTAGTTGTCATGAAACAAAAAAGTAGCAGAAAAACTGCTACTTTTTCTTTTTATTCTTCAATTTCGATTTCAAGAGCATCGCCCAAATCAAGAGTCACTTCTTGATTAGAATCTGTATCAACCGATACTGAACTTTCTTTAGAGCCTTCTTCCTCTTCAATCAAACCATATTGAACACGAACTTGGTGGTCAATTTCATCAAAGGCTTCTGGATGATCTGCCAAGTATTTCTTGGCGTTCTCAGAACCTTGTCCGATTTTTTCACCCTTGTATGAGTACCAAGCGCCTGCCTTTTGGATGATATCCAAATCACTAGCAATCTTCAAGAGTTCACCAGTTCTAGAAATGCCTTCTCCGTACATGATTTCAACAAGAGCTTCTTTGAACGGTGGAGCAACCTTGTTTTTCACAACTTTAATCTTAGTTTCTTTACCGACGTTAGTGTCTTTTTGGTCACCAGTTCCCTTGATTTGTGTACTTCCACGCACATCCAAACGGACTGAAGCATAGAATTTAAGGGCGCGTCCACCAGGAGTTGTTTCTGGATTTCCAAACATAACCCCTACTTTTTCACGCAACTGGTTGATGAAGATGGCAATTGTCTTTGTCTTGTTGATAGAAGCTCCGAGTTTACGCATAGCCTGGCTCATCATACGAGCTTGAAGACCAACGTGGCTATCTCCGATATCTCCATCGATTTCCGCACGAGGAACAAGAGCTGCAACTGAGTCAATAACGACAAGATCAACTGCACCTGAGTCAATCAATTTTCCTGCAATTTCAAGACCTTGTTCACCTGAGTCTGGTTGTGACAAGAGCAATTCGTCAATGTTCACCCCAAGAGCTGCTGCATAGGCAGGATCAAGAGCGTGTTCCGCATCGATAAAGGCAGCAATTCCGCCTTCTTTTTGTGCTTGAGCTACAGCGTGAAGGGCTACTGTTGTCTTACCTGATGATTCCGGACCGTAGATCTCAATGATACGTCCCTTTGGATAACCACCTGCACCAAGGGCAATATCAAGCGCTAAAGATCCTGAGCTCATTACTTGCACTTTTTGCTCTGCGCGTTCACCCAAACGCATGATTGACCCCTTACCAAAGTCTTTTTCAATCAATTTAAGAGCATCATTCAAAGCTTTTTCACGATCAGCTCCAAATTTTTTCCCAATTTCATCTAATTTTTTTGTTGGTTTTTTCGCCATTTTGTTCTCCTATATTTTAATGATTCTAAGAATCTTCTTCTATTATATCAAAAGTCAGTCACTTAATAAAGCTTTGCGAACTAAGTTAAAAGCATGCATAACCGCAATTTTACGAACATCTGCTCGACTTCTTCCAGCTATATTGACTTGAACAACTTCTGTGCCGGATGCTTGAGACAAACCGATAAAAACCGTGCCTGCTGGATGGCCTTCTAGACTATCCGGACCTGCTACTCCTGTCAAACTAATTCCAAAGTCTGACTGGGTTTTCAGTCGCGCCTGATTTGCCATATTTTCCGCTGTAAAGGCTGAAACAACTCCATGTTCTTCCAACTCTTCTCGTGGAATATCTAATATCTTAGCTTTTTCTTCCAGACTATAAGTGACAAAACCACCTTTAAAGATAGCTGACACTCCCGAAAATTCTGCCAAAGTTGCTTGAAAAAGCCCGGCTGTCAAACTTTCTGCAGCTGTTATGGTTTTATGCTGCTTTTTCAACTCCTCAACAACTACACTGGCTAGACTTGTTTTCTCACCATAACCATAGCAAATATCCTTTAAATCAACCCCTTCAAAAGTCTGACGGTCAAGTATTTCTTTTTCCAGATTATCCAAGGCATTTCTGGCCTCGCTCTCACTGCGAGCTTTTGTAGACAAGCGAAGAGTCACCTCTCCCGTTTTTGCATAAGGGGCCAAGGTTGGATCTGTCTGTTCTTCAATTAAATCTGACAAAATGGTCACCAGCTGGCTCTCACCAATGCCAAAGAAACGCAGTACGCGTGAGTACAACTTAGCTCCTGTTGTCAATCTTGGCAACAATTCATTTAAAACCATGGGTTTTAGTTCACTTGGCGGACCTGGTAGGACAACATAAGTCACGCCATCTACCTCAATCATACCGCCAACTGCTAGCCCGGTTTCATTGGGTAGCGGGGTTGACCCCTGAACAATCTGAGCTTGACGTTCATTATTTGGAGTTCGAGCATAGTCTGGTCGATGAGCAAAGAAATCATCTAATTTGGCCTGCGCTTGAGCATCAAAAGTCAAATCACGCCCTAGAAATTTTGCCAAGGTTTGTTTGGTCAGATCATCCTCTGTTGGCCCCAATCCTCCCGTGAGGATAACTAGATTACTGCGGTTCTGAGCAATCTCCAACAGGGATAAAAGCCGAGCTTCATTATCTCCTACAGCTGTCTGGAAGTAGACATCTACTCCGATTTCAGCCAATTTTTCAGATAAAAACTGAGCATTGGTATTGACGATTTGACCTGTTAAAATTTCTGTCCCAACAGCTATTATTTCCGCTTTCATTTTTTCCTCCTACCTATCTATTCGGATTTCTTTGAAAAAATCGCAGGAAAATTCCTACGATTTGTGTATTCATTTTTTATGGCTCTAGTGGCACTTCTTGTTCCTGATCTTGAATGTAATCAGTGGTTTGTTGTATATTTCCATTAATATTTTCATATAGAACTGCATTTGTCTCTAATTTAGTTACCTCTGGTTGCCCCAGAGAACGACGTAAAATATTTTGCATTTCTAATATATGAGCAGTAGTTACAATTTGGTAAGACCCACCTTGAAGCATTGCATCCTCACCACGCAATTGCTGAGACTCAATATTCTTAAAGGAGTCTTGGTAACCCATCAACTGGGGAATCGTTGAGGTAGTAATCTCAATATTTGTCTGCATATTATCACTAAGAGCTTTCAAAATTTCTTGGTAATGACTGACACTATTCACACTAAGAATCTTCTCAACAATATTTTGAATGACCTCACGCTGACGCTTCTGGCGACCATAGTCTCCTTCTGGATCTTGATAGCGCATGCGTGAATAAACAAGAGCCTCTTCACCATTTAATTTTTGCTCACCAACGCCGATAGAAATCGTATTAAAAGGCTCCTGATCTTGAATAGAAATTGGGAATCCTAGAGTATTGTTTACAGTGATACCTCCCACAGCATCTACCATTTCTTGAAGTCCATGCATATTAACCATCACATAGCGGTCAATATGGATATTCATCATTTTTTGTATGGTTGATATGGCAAGCTCAGCTCCACCAGTAGCATAGGCAGCGTTTAGTTTAGCCTCCATGACACTACCATCAGGCTGTTGGATTTTTGTCAGAATATCACGTTCCAAACTCATCATAACAACTTTCTTGGTTTTAGGGTTGACTGTCACCAAAATCATAGAGTCACTGTTACCTACCCACTTGTCTGTACGCTCAACGTTCCCTGTGTCCACACCCATCAATAGGATTGTCAAAGGTTCAGTTGCCTCGATAACCTTCGTTTCTTCCCCGATTTTTTTATAGGTTTTGGCTAAAGTCTGTGTACTTTGTTGATAGATAGTGAAGGCATACGCTCCAACACCAATCACTGTTACAAGAACAAAGCCTAAAAACATTCCGATTATTTTTTTACCATACCTTTATTCGTCTATCAGTCGACCCATTAGGTAAACGTCAAGAAACTCTCCTCCCTCTATACAAGCACCACGCTCCTGTAATCCTTCTACAATAAAGCCCATCTTTTTATATAGATGAACAGCCGCAAGATTGCGTTTTTGAACTGTCAATTGTAACCGTCGAATACTAGCATTCGTTTTAGCCCATTCAATAGCTTCTTCCATCAAAATACTTCCAAGACCATTCCCCCAGTATGCTTTTTTAATGCCCAAGAAGACATCACCAATATGTCGAACTCTCGGACGTTGATCCGCTGTAATATTGATGACACCTGCCAATTCATCATTTAAAAAAGCTAGTAAAGTAATTTGATTATCCGACTGAGACTGTTTGTCGATAAAATGCTGCATTTCGGATTGAGTCATTTCAATTCCATTTTCATCTAAACTCGTAAAGTTAGATTCCTGACCAATCTGATCTAAAAGTGCAATAAGAGCTGAAGCATCTTGGACTTCTGCTTCACGGATTAAAAGATCACACTCCATCCATCAACCTCTGCAATAGTTCTGTTGCTCGTTGACCGTGGGCATGAAAGACAACTTCACGTCCCTCACCATCTTTAAGGATTTCTAATTCGAGATAGTCTGATGGAAGAGCATCAGCTAATAGATGCCCCCATTCAATCACTGTCACACCTGAACCAAAAAGAAATTCATCCAAATCGATAGAATCTGCGTCCCCTTCGATACGATAAACATCTAAGTGATATAAAGGTAGACGTCCTTCATATTCCCGAACAATGGTATAGGTAGGACTCTTAATCATTTGATGAATACCTAATCCTTTTGCCAAACCTTTTGTTAGAGTGGTTTTCCCAGCACCTAATTCACCAGTCAAAATCAATACATCATTTTTCTCTAGCAAAGAACCTAACTCTTGCCCAAGAGTAATGAGTTCATCTTCATTTTTTGTGTGCATGTTTTTATTATACCAAAAAGTTTTCTTTTGCGATATTTCTACTAATAAAAAAGGAGGAGAACTCTCCTCCTTTTTTTAGGTTTTATCATTATTTAAGAGCCATACTGATGTAGTTCAAGATGAACAAAGCATCCAAAATCCAAATCATGACATGTACATCTTTGATTTGACCTTTAACAATCTTCGTCAAAGTATAAGTCAAGAAACCAACGGCAATCCCTTGTGTAATTGAGTAACTGAATCCCATAAAGATAGACGTGAAGAAGGCTGGAACAGCTTCTGACATATCATCCCAAGGGATATTTTTCAAGTTAGAAAGCATCATAATTCCGACAATAATCAAAATTGGGGCAGTCGCAGCCGTTGGAACAATCGCTAAAAGTGGACTAAAGAAGCTAGATAAAGCAAAACAGATAGCAACAACTAGTGCTGTCAAACCAGTACGTCCACCAGCACCGATACCCGCTGCAGATTCAACATAGGTCGTAACGTTTGAAGTACCTGCAATGGCACCTACTGAAGTTGCAACCAAGTCAGAATAAAGAGCTTTATCTAATTTAACAGACTGATGATTTTCACCATTTGTTGCAACGATACCAACTTTTTCACCGGTACCGATAAGAGTACCAATAGTATCAAAAATATCTGTCAATGAGAAGGCTAGAATGGCCATCAAAGTTTCTGGTAAACGAGAAGTATTTGAAATCAGAGATCCTAATCCTTCTGAACCAAGAGCGGCACCAAATAAGGTTCCTAAATCATTTACTGCTGATGAAAGGTTATTGCTAGCGAAATCAATACTTGACACATTAACAAGACCAACCGCAATCGCAAGAACTGTCGTTGTTAAAATAGAAAGGATGATACCACCTTTGATACCTTTAACAACAAAGAAGATTGTGATGGCAAGACCTGCAAGAGCAACCAATACTGCTGAAGTATTGAAATCTACCAAACCTGGAACGGCCGCTGAATTTGCAGTAAGAGCTGCTTGAGCCTTATCTGCTCCTTCACCCGCAACCGTATAAGTACCTGGATCGATTGAAAATTTCAAAAGACCAGCATTCTTAATACCAACATAAGCAAGGAAAACACCGATACCTGCTGAAATTGCTGAACGAAGTGTTGTAGGAATGGATTCAATGATCATTTTACGAACTTTAGTCAGAGTAATCATCAGTGAAATAACTCCACAAATGAAGACCATTCCAAGAGCTTCTTTCCAAGTATAGCCCATACCAAATACGACTGTAAAGGTGAAGAAGGCATTTAATCCCATACCTGGTGCTTGTGCATATGGCAAGTTAGCGTAGAAAGCCATCATCAAAGTTCCCACTACAGAACCGATGATTGTTGCTAAGAACACACCTTGAACAGGCATGCCTGTTTGTGAAAGTATTTGAGGGTTTACAAAGAGAATATAACTCATTGCAAAGAAAGTAGTTAAACCAGCAAGAACCTCTGTACGGACATCTGTCCCATGTTCTTTTAGTTTAAAGAGTTTGTCCATTTTTAATCTCCTTTGTCATTTTACGAACAATATGAATATTATATCATCAATCATTCATCTTTTCAAGATTTTTGTACTGGATTATAAAAATCTTATGAGATATTATTCCTCTTCTTTTTAACTTATTGTCTGCTTTTCTCTCTTCTTTTTGATATAATAGAGAGCACCTTATCTGAAACTAGATTCGGGAGGATTTTATGACTAAAAAAATGATTGCCGTTGATTTAGACGGAACCCTACTCAACTCTGAAAGCAAACTTTCTGACTTTACTATTGAAACAATAAAAAAAATCTCTAAAAAAGGCCACCAAGTCGTTATTACAACTGGTCGACCTTACCGTATGGCCAAAGATTTTTATGACCAACTTGAGCTTGAAACACCTATGATTAACTTCAACGGTTCGCTCACTCACCTACCTGGTAGGGCTTGGAAACATGAAAAATGCCTTACTGTAGACAAAGAATACCTCTTGGATATCGTGAAACGAAAAGAGGAGATTGAGGCCGACTTTATCGCAGGTGAATACCGTAAAAAGTTTTACATTACAGCCCCGGACAAAGAAATTGCCGATCCTAAATTGTTTGGTATTGAAAATTTTCGCCCAGAAAATCAATTCAAGTCTGATTTAGTGACCAAGGGACCTAACTGTATTTTATTGAAAACTAGGGCCGACGATAAATATGCACTTGCAGAAGAGATGAACAGCTTCTACAAGCACCAACTTAATATTAACACTTGGGGTGGGCCTTTAAACATCCTTGAATGTACTCCTAAAGGAGTCCACAAAGCCTTTGCCCTTGAATATCTTCTCAATGTCATGAATAAAGACAAACAGGATTTGATTGCTTTTGGTGACGAACATAATGACCAAGAAATGCTTTCTTTTGCAGGCAAAGGTTATGCCATGAAAAATGCTAATCCTGCTCTATTGCCTTTCGCAGACGAGCAATTACCATTAACCAATGAAGAAGATGGCGTCGCTCAGTTTTTACAAGAGAGATTCCTCTAAAACCATGACTTATAATTCATCAGTTCCATACTTTTAGCGAAAATGAGCCCTTTAAGTATGGAACTTTTTTCATATAAAAATTTATTAAAAAAAGGATTTGTACTGATTTTATCCAGATTCAAATCCTTACAAAATATCTATTTTTTTAAAATGATACGGCCCAGAACTTCACGGTTCATGTCACCGATGATAATTTGATTTTCCTCAGCTACATAAATCTTGACATCGTCTCCGATGATGACTTTCTGACTTTCTGGTTCAAAGGTTACCTTCTTAACTTCCTGCACTCCATTTGCTTCCACTTCTGTCCATGTTCCGGTATTACCAGTAACAACGAGAGTAATGCTATCTCCCTCATCCTGCCCCTTATAGGTACCATCCATATTGACAGTTGTAGCATTCGTAGCGCTAGATGTTGTTGCTTCAGATATCTGATTTGTTATCACTTCTGAACTAGTGCTTGTTTGAGATGCCGAAGTTCTTTGTTCTTTGGTTGAGCAAGCAACTAAAAGACTAAGACTTGCCAAAACGGCAAGAGAAAGTGTGAATTTTTTTAAGGTCATAATATCTCCTTTCTTTTAGCAGGTAAATGCAGAAAAAACTATTGAAATATTTCACCTCAACTATATCAAATAAAAGAAAGCAGGTCAATCAATAGACTCATATCCCATAAGGTGTGCACGAACCTCTGATATAAAATAGAGAGAACCCGTCACAAACAGTAAATCTTGCTCCTCTGCAAAATGTTCAAATTTATCTATGAAATCTCGATAAGAAGCAATACTTGTATATCCTCCCAAATCTTGTTCTTCTAAAGAACCTTGGTAATCAAAGCTTGTCACAAAAAGAGGGAGATCTGGTAGGTGCTCTGTCAAATAACCAAGCATGCCATTGTAATCTTTACGTTTCAAAGCCCCAAAAAGAATCTGAGGGCGATAGCCTTCTTGTATTTTTTCTTGAATAAATTCAACCAGCCTTTCTAGAGCAGGAAGATTGTGAGCGCCATCCAGGTACACATGACTGGTTACTGGTTCTAGACGACCTGCCCAGTGAGTATGCTCTAACGCATGCCGTACAGCTGTTTCCTGAACCAGTTCCCCTCTTTTCACCATAAATAGCAAAAATACCTGTAAAGCTAGAGCTGCATTTTCCTCTTGATAAGCTCCTTCTAAGCTTAGCGAAAGGTCTCTCCACTCTGCCAACTCACTAGAAAAATGTCCTTTCTTAAAAGAAAAATCCTGCCCTGCTTGGTAGAGGTCTACTGATAAATTTTTGGCTGTTTTTTGACAAACCAGCTGTGCTTCAGGAGCCAATTTAGCAATCACGGCTTTCTTCCCAGATTTAAAAATACCCGACTTTTGCTCCGCAATCTCCTCTAAGCTATTTCCTAAAGTCTCCTGGTGATCTAAGCCGACTGATGTTATGACTGCAATCTCACCTGTTACTACATTAGTCGTATCCAGCAGGCCACCAATTCCTACCTCAAGTAAGACCAAATCGACTTCCTGCTCTTTAAAATAAAGCAAGGCAATTAAGGTTAATAACTCAAAAAAAGATAATTGATCATGTGTTTCTAACAAACGTTTTTCCATTTTTTTGATTTCATTTGCTAGACGAATAAAATCAGCATCTGAAATAGGATTTCCGTTAATACAGATTCGATCGTGGATACTAACAATATGGGGCGAAGTAAAAGTTCCAACCCTCTTCCCATGGGCTGCAAATAGCTCTCTCATAAAGGCAATGGTTGATCCCTTACCATTTGTACCCGTCACATGGATAATCGGATAGGTTTGCTCAGGATTTTCCAATAGGTCCACTGCTTTCTGCATTCTACCTAGACCTGATCTAAAATTTAAACCGATTCGACTATGAAGCCATTCTTCAACTTCAAACATATGTATCTCCTTAATAAAAAAGCGAAGATTCTCTTCGCTTTTTGCTTCATTAGCTAGTAACTAGCTAATATTTTATTCTAGTACGTACTAAAAACGTCCACCGGACTTACTGACGGTTTTTATTTTCTAGCGCAGGGCTAAAAACGTCCCCGAACCTTCCAACTCTTTCTAGTTCTAGGAGTTGGGGTAAAAACGTTCCTCGAACCTTCCAACTCTCTCCAGTTTCTGGGAGTTGGGCTGATACAGTCTCCCAGACTACCTGCGTTTCCAATTTCTAGCACAGGGCTAAAAACATCCTCGAACCTTCCAACTCTCTCCAGTTTCTGGGAGTTGGGCTGATACAGTCTCCCAGACTGTATCACTCCTCCATAAAGCTGTTGAAGACTTCTTCAATCATGTCCCATTCTTCTTCAGCATCTTCAGGGATTGGTTGCAATTCACCTTCTGTTCCATCTTCATTTTCAGTGAATGAATAGGCTTGGATTTCAACTTCGCCATTTTCATCTTCTTCTGCGTTAACTGGTACAAGAAGAACATAGTTTTTACCAAATTCTTCCTTCCCATCAATAGTCAAAAGGATTTCAAATAAGGTTTCGTTTCCTTGCTCATCTACAAGTGTAATAAGTTCACGTTCTTCGTGGTCGTGGTTATGATCGTGTGACATAGCCTCTCCTTTGTATTAAAATTTTCTATCTAAATAATTTTGCAAAATCAATTGAGCCGCTAACTTATCAATGACTTTCTTACGTTTATTGCGACTAACATCTGCTTGCTCAATCAACATGCGCTCTGCAGCAACTGTAGTCAGACGTTCATCTTGATACTCTACTGGCAATCCAAAGAGTTCTTCTAGCTTAGCTCCATATGCTTGGCTAGCTTCCACCCGTGGTCCACTAGTATTGTTCATATTCTTTGGCAATCCAACTACAAAATGCTCTACTTTATAGGACTCAACCAATTCTTTTAGACGATCAAAGCCAAACTGACCTTGGTCTTCATTGATTTGGATGATTTCGAGCCCTTGTGCTGTAAACCCTAGCGGATCGCTAATCGCTACACCGACTGTTTTGGAACCAACGTCCAACCCCATAATTCTCATAGATTATAGATCGACTCCTTGCCCCTTAAGGTAGTAACGAACCAACTCTTCGACAATCTCATCACGTTCGTATTTACGGATTTGATTTCTTGCATTATTGTAACGAGGAACATAGGCTGGGTCTCCACTGAGAACATAACCCACGATCTGATTAATAGGATTATAGCCCTTTTCGTTCAATGAAGCATAGACATCTGTCAATGTTTCGCTAATCTCTTTTTTATTGGAATCGTCCAATCTAAAACGTACGGTTTCTTCAGTAAATCCCATTCTAACACCCTCTTTCTTTAGAATAGTACTATTATAGCACATTCATAGCCTTTCTACAAATGGCACATTCTGAATTTGCTAATTTTATGCGACTTTTTTACTGAACAGTTGCCCCATTTGCAACTCGACTTGCAATATACTCTTCTGGTTCGTTTTTTAGTAGATTTTCCAAACCAACATTTTTTAAATATTCGTTTTCTCTTGCTTTTTTAAGATCCAATGTTTGGAAATCATAGCTAGTCTTGGTTTCCATTTCTTTCTCATTCAGAAGAGTCGTTTCAATAGTAAAGCCAGCAATTTTTCGAGCCGATTGAAGAGATTCGTCCTTGGATTCCTCTTCTTTTAAGGCGCTCCTTGCTTCCTCGAGTCCACGTTCTGCAATAAAGTTCTTGAGGTCTTCTGAAACTTGTCGCTTTTGCTGGATTGTTAAAGTCAAGAATTGTTTACCCTTATAGGTAATGGTCTGAGTTTGTTGAATCCCATTTTCATCAATAGGTAGAACAAGTGTCTTGGTTACAACTGTATTGTTATTGGCATTTTCTAGAACTGGTAAATTTGACTGGAAGGTCTCAGTTGTTGTATTTGTAGATGACTCTGCAGACTCTTTTTTCTGTCCACAACCAGCTAGTAAAAATAGAAGCCCAACTATCCCGATAATTATCTTCTTCATGTTCGTTTTTCCTTATTTACCTATCAAATAAGGCCAGGAGTCACTCCCGGCCTTTATGTTTTTATAGCGCTGCACGTAAACGTGCTTCTGCATTTTCTACATTGCGGACAGAACGTGGCAAGAAAGCACGAATGTCATCTTCCTTGTAGCCGACTTGCAAACGTTTCTCATCAACAAGAATCGGACTCTTTAGAATACGTGGTGTCTCCATGATTAAGTTAAGCACTTCATTGACACTCAAATCTTCGATATCAACTCCAAGAGCTTTAGCGTAACGATTTTTTGATGATACAATGCTCGCGATTCCATTGTCTGTTTTTGTTAGAATATCTAATAATTCTTCTCTAGAAATTCCCTCTTTACCGAGGTTTTGTTCTTTATAACTTAACTGGTGGGCATTGAGCCAGGTTTTCGCTTTTTTACAGCTAGTACAACTTGAGACTGTATAAATTTTAATCATGTACCTACCCCTTTCGCTACATGTTTCTATCAGTTTATTCTATTATACCATAAAAAGCATCCAACTTGCGACCTATTTTTAAAAAAATTTAACTTTTTTACCTGTTCTTCTCCCTTTTTATTGACAAAATACGAACTATAACCACTCTTTGTACTTCCTAATGTAAAATTTCTTAATAACTGTGACACTAAACATATACAAGAAAATAATACAGATTAAGAACAAGAAATAAGGAAGTCCTAAAGGTGCTAGACGAAGGATATTTACTAGTGGTCCATAAGGTAGGCTGGTTACAAAAATGGCTGCAAGCAAAGTTGTCAAAATCACAAGCCAAGCTGGTCTACTTTGTACAAAAGGAACTTTGGCTGTACGAAGCATATGGATAACCATAGTTTGAGACCACATAGATTCGATAAACCATCCTGTTTGGAAAAAGATAATGAACTGAAGGGCTGATTCAGAACCGTGAACATAATAATGACCTGTCACCAAAGGAACAATGATAAAGTAGAGGAAGATATAGGTCAAAATATCAAAGATAGATGAGATCGGACCCATCCAAACCATAAATCTGGTAATGGATTTTGCTTCCCATGTATGGGGTTGTTTTAGGAAATCTTGATCCACATTATCAAACGGCAAGGCCACACAGGACAAATCATAGACAAGATTTAAGACAATAAGATGAACAGGGGACATTGGTAGGAATGGCAAGAAGATACTCGCAACTAGAAGCGAGAAGATATTCCCAAAGTTTGAACTAACTGTCATCTTAATATACTTGGTCATGTTGGCGTATACTTTACGTCCTTCTACCAAACCTTTTTCAAGGACCATGAGATCCTTATCCAACAAGATAACATCCGCTGTTTCCTTGGCAATATCGACTGCAGTATCAACAGAAATTCCCACATCTGCCACTTTCATGGAAGGTGCATCGTTAATACCATCTCCCATATAACCAACAATATGCCCATTTCTTTTTAACTGTAGAATGATGCGAGCTTTTTGGTCAGGAGACAATTTAGCAAATACTGTCACACTTTCAACCACTTCTGCCAATTCTTGTTCTGACATTCGATCGATATCTGCTCCCAAAAGGATATGTTCAACATCTAACCCAACTTTTTCACAGATGGCTTGTGTTACTTTTTCATTATCCCCCGTTAAAATTTTGGTCTTAACGCCATGTTCAAGTAAAGCCTTGATTGCAGGCGCTGCTGAAGGTTTTGGTGGATCCAAAAAGGCAAGATAACCGGTTAAAATCATATCACTTTCATCAGTCACGGTATAAGCATAACCTTCACGTAGATGAGACTTGTAGCCAACGCCTAAAACACGCAAACCTTGACGATTTAATTGGCTAACCTCTGTTAATACTTCTTGGCGAATTTCTTCAGTTAAAGGGATAGTTTCCCCATGGTATTCTACATGTGTCGAAATATTCAACATTTCTTCCAAAGCACCTTTAGTAACCATACTAACGGTGCCTTCATCATCTTTTACAATGACGCTCATCCGTCTACGTTCAAAGTCAAAGGGAAGCTCATCAATTTTTTGGAACGTTTGGTCTAGATTTTGTAGAAGTCTGTGTTCCTTCGCTTCTTTTTCTGTTCGTTTGATAATAGCTCGGTCCATTAGATTCTTTAAACCTGTTTGGAAATAAGAATTTAGATAAGCTCTACGTAAGACAGTTAGGTCCAAATCTCCATGGATATCCAAAGGGTACTCCAACACAATCTCGTCCTGAGTTAATGTCCCTGTTTTATCTGTACATAGAATATCGATGGCACCTAAGTCCTGAATAGCATTGAGTTTTTTAATCACGACCTTTTCTTTGGCCATGATGATAGAACCCTTTGCCAAACTAGCTGTAATGATCATCGGTAACATTTCAGGTGTAAGACCCACACCAACACTAAGGGCAAAGACCCCTGCTTCCAGCCAGTCACCATCTGTCAAACCATTGGCAAAGAATACAATAGGAACCATGACCAACATCAATCGAATGAGCAACCATGAAACGGAGTTCATTTCGCGTTCAAAGGAAGTGGGTTCATCATAAGTCGTAAGGGTTTGCTCAATAGCTCCCATCATGGTGTCATCACCAACTGCTAGAATCATAGCTGTAGCACTTCCTGAGATAACGTTTGTCCCCATGAATGCTAAAGATTCTGCTTCTAAAAGGCTATCTACATTCTGACTAGTAGCTTTATTTAAAGCTAGTTTTTCAACTGCATCACTTTCTCCAGTCAAGCCTGACTGTTGAACGAAAAAATCGCGTGATTCAAATAAGACGACATCTGCAGGAATCATATCTCCCGCACTCAATTTCACGAGATCTCCCACAACCAGTTCATCGATTGGCAACTCTTGTTCAAGGCCATCGCGAATAACAGTTGCGGTGTTGACAATCATTTTTGAAAGGTTGGTTGTTGCCTTATCACTTCGCAACTCTTGGACAAAACGGATGCCTCCTGAAATTAAAATTAAGACAACGATAATGATAGAGGTCGTTGGATCCTCTTGACCAGGTTTGGCAAGCCAGACGTTTGTAACGAGAGAGATGAAGGCAATCACAAGCAAAATAATTGTGAAAGGATTGATGATAGATTCGTAAATCTTTTTAAAGATTGAATCTTCTTGCCCCTTGGTGATGGTATTTTCACCGTAAAGATCACGATTTTCTTCAACTTGCTCTTGGCCTAATCCATCTAGACTTGTATGATAATAAGCGAGACTATCTTCTAATGGTGTTTGAATAGCTACTGCTAATCTTTCTTTTGTAGTTTTCATTGGTTTCTCCTATCTGTATGAATGGTGATTTCATACACAGAGATCAATCACTTTAATATGAGCAAAACGACACAAATCAGCGATTGGCTGTGTATGTGCGGTTCTGGATGATCGTCAATTTGCATCGTTTATCTCCTTTCTTGGTTCTAAAACAGCAGAAAATCCTGCCATAAAATGGCAGGACTAAAACTTATCATCTGTTTTCGTTCAAGCTTTAACTCCTTAGGGCAATGTAATGAGCTTAGTCTTGACCTTCGCGACCAGGACTGTTGACCAACGAGTAGTGTCTCCACTGCTTTGCGGTAGTCATCCGTATCCCTATGGTAGCCTCACCTACCGTTTTCGCCTATCAGTATAAACCTTTAAACAGTAAAAGTCAACGATTTATCTCATTTTTTCTTAGATAACAATCAATTCTTTTGGAGCAAGGGTTAATAGCTCGCAACCTGTATCTGTAATGAGGATATCATCTTCGATACGAACTCCATATTTTCCTTCAATATAGATACCTGGTTCATCTGTCAAGGCCATACCCGTTTTGATGACTTCTTTCGAAGTTTGGCTAAAGTAAGGTTCTTCATGGATATCAAGACCGATACCATGGCCAATACCATGTGTAAAGTATTCTCCATAACCTGCGTCAGTGATAATATCACGAGGAATCTTGTCAAAGTCACGGAAGCCAAGGCCCGCTTTTGCTTGGTCAATTAAGGCCTGGTTAGCCTTCAAAACTGTATTGTAAATTTCTGCTTGTTCATCACTGACATGCCCTAGGTAGATGGTACGTGTCATATCACTTACATAGTGATCATAAAGGCAGCCAAAGTCCATGGTAATAGCTTCGCCTAGTTCAACCGGCTTGTGCATAGGATGAGCATGGGGTTTAGAAGAATTGATACCACTTGCTAGGATGGTATCAAAAGACAAACCAGCAGCTCCTAATTCACGCATACGGAAGTCCAGGAAGTTGGCAATTTCAATTTCTGTCTTCCCTGGCTTGATAAATTCAAGCGCATCGTGGAAAGCTTGATCTGAGATGGAACAAGCCTTGCGAATAGTCGCAATTTCTGTCTCGTCCTTAATTATACGAAGGGCTTCAACAAACTGAGTCTGTGGAACTAGTTCTAAACCTTCAAAGGCGGTTTGCATGCGATGATAATAAGAAACTGAAATCTCATCTTCAAATCCGATACGAGAAAGGCCCATATCTTTTGCAATCTTTGCGATAGTAGCTAACTCATCACGCTCTGCAAAAATCTCAAAACCAGTAACTTCTTGCTTGGCAGCGATAATATAGCGAGCATCTGTCACTAAGACCTGACGGTCACGGCTGATGAAGACCGTTCCATTTGAACCCCAAAATCCTGTCAAATAGTAGACATTTTTAAGGTTATTGATAATGATACCATCTAGTTCTTTTTCTTGCATTTTATCTAAAAATGCTTGCACACGTTTATTCATGATGTAACTTTCCTTTCAAATACTGTCCTGTATAGCTAGCTTCATTGGCAGCCACTTCCTCTGGTGTTCCTGTTGCGATAATAGTACCACCGCCAACACCACCTTCTGGTCCTAGGTCGATAATATGGTCTGCTGTTTTGATAACATCCAGATTGTGCTCAATGACGAGAACTGTATTGCCATCATCGACAAAGCGAGACAAAACGGTGAGTAGTCGAGCGATGTCCTCAGTATGCAACCCAGTAGTTGGCTCATCGAGAATATAGAAAGACTTACCTGTCGAGCGTTTGTGGAGTTCACTAGCCAACTTCATACGCTGGGCCTCCCCTCCAGAAAGGGTGGTAGCTGGTTGTCCCAAAGTCACATAACCTAGACCAACATCTTTGATAGTCTGAAGTTTGCGCTGAATTTTCGGAATATGTTTGAAAAATTCTACTGCATCGTTGACAGTCATATCCAAAACTTGCGAGATATTCTTTTCCTTGTAGTGAACTTCTAGCGTTTCACTGTTGTAGCGAGTCCCATGACAGACTTCGCAGGCTACGTAAACATCAGGCAAGAAGTGCATCTCAATCTTGATAATCCCATCACCCGAGCAGGCTTCACAGCGGCCACCCTTGACATTGAAACTGAAACGACCCTTCTTGTAGCCACGAATCTTGGCTTCATTTGTCTGAGCGAATAGGTCTCGAATGTCATCAAAGACACCTGTATAGGTCGCAGGATTAGACCTCGGTGTCCGTCCAATTGGACTCTGGTCAATGTCTATCAGACGGTCGATATGCTCAATTCCTGTAATATTCTTAAACTTACCTGGTTTGTCTGAATTGCGATTGAGTTTTTGAGCAATAGCTTTTTTTAAGATACTGTTAATGAGGGTAGACTTCCCTGAACCAGATACCCCTGTCACTGCAATAAATTTTCCGAGTGGGAAGCGAGCGGTGATGTTTTGCAAGTTGTTCTCACGCGCACCTGTCACCTCAATAAAGCGTCCATTCCCAACGCGACGTTCTGACGGTACAGGAATCGCGCGTTTTCCTGATAGATACTGTCCTGTAATGGATTTGCTGTTACGAGCTACCTGCTTAGGCGTTCCTGCAGCAACAATTTCTCCACCAAAGACACCTGCACCAGGGCCAACGTCAATCAGATAATCGGCTTCTCGCATGGTGTCCTCATCGTGTTCTACCACGATGAGAGTATTTCCTAAATCCCGCATCTTTTTCAGACTGGCAATCAAACGGTCATTGTCCCTCTGGTGAAGACCGATGGACGGCTCGTCTAAGATATAGAGGACTCCTGAGAGATTGGAACCAATCTGGGTTGCCAAGCGAATACGTTGGCTCTCCCCACCTGATAATGTTCCTGCTGAACGAGAAAGCGTCAGATAGTTAAGCCCCACATTATTGAGGAAGGTCAAGCGGTCCTTGATTTCCTTCAGGATTGGGCGAGCGATGATAGCTTCATTTTCAGACAGGCTTAGTTGATCAATGACCTCCAGATGGTCTGCGATGGAGAGGTCTGAAATTTCTCCGATATGGGGTCCTTTTTCTCCCCCTACTCGAACAGATAAGGCCTGGTCATTGAGACGATAACCGTGGCAGGTACCACAAGTTAGCTCATTCATATAGAGACGCATCTGAGTACGGGTGTAATCACTGTTAGTCTCGTGATAGCGACGCTTGATGTTATTGACAACCCCTTCAAAAGGAATGTCGATATCGCGCACACCGCCAAACTCATTTTCATAGTGGAAATGGAATTCTTTCCCATCAGACCCGTAGAGAATCAAGTTCTTATCTGATTCTGATAAATTCTCAAAAGGCGTATCCATATCCACTCCAAAGGCTGTCATGGCTTGTTCTAGCATATTTGGATAATAGTTCGAAGAGATAGGGTTCCAAGGTACTAGGGCTCCCTCACGAAGAGTCTTGCTAGCATCTGGTATCACTAAATCAATATCCACCTCTAGCTTGATACCCAAACCATCACACTCACTACATGACCCAAAAGGAGCATTGAAAGAGAAAAGACGAGGTTCTAGTTCTGGAACCGTAAAGCCACATACTGGACAAGCATAGTGTTCTGAGAAGAGCAACTCAGAGTCGTTCATAGTATCGATAATGACATATCCTTCAGCGATACGAAGGGCTGCCTCAATCGAGTCAAAAAGACGACTACGAATCCCATCCTTTATGATGATACGGTCCACCACCACATCGATGTTGTGTTGCTTATTCTTTTCAAGTTCAGGAACTTCGGTCACATCGTAAACAACTCCATCGACACGGACACGGACGTAACCATCTTTTTGAATCTTTTCAATCAGCGTCTTATGCTGCCCTTTTTTCTTACGAATAACAGGAGCCAAAATCTGCAGACGCTGGCGCTCTGGCAATTCCAAGACCTTGTCGACAATCTGCTCTACAGACGAAGCTTTGATAGCCCCATGTCCGTTGATACAGTAGGGTGTTCCTACACGTGCATAGAGGAGACGTAGGTAGTCGTTGATTTCCGTCGTTGTTCCAACTGTCGAACGAGGATTTTTACTAGTCGTTTTCTGGTCAATGGAAATAGCAGGACTAAGACCATCGATAGAATCCACATCTGGCTTTTCCATATTGCCCAAAAATTGTCGCGCATAGGCAGATAGACTCTCTACATAACGACGTTGCCCTTCAGCATAGAGGGTATCAAAGGCTAAACTAGACTTTCCAGATCCAGATAGTCCCGTCACCACAACTAGCTTGTCTCGTGGTATTTCCACGTCAATATTTTTTAAATTATGGGCGCGAGCCCCATGGATGACAATCTTATCTTGCATGTTACTTCTTTCTAGTCCGTTATTGCTTTCTATTATACCAGATATAGCAAAAAATGTCGGATTCTATTACCAAAAAAAGCGTTTTTGTAGTATAATAGTACGGTGCTAAAAATTCGCTAAAATACAAAAACGGAAGGGGAGGAGATATGAAACAAGTCTTTCTTTCAACAACAACTGAATTCAAAGAGATTGACACACTTGAATCGGGAACTTGGATCAATCTCGTCAACCCTACTCAAAGCGAATCAATGGAAATCGCCTCGGCCTTTGATATTGATATCACTGACCTTCGTGCACCACTAGATGCGGAAGAAATGTCACGTATTACTATCGAAGACGAATACACCTTGATTATCGTGGACGTCCCAATCACAGAGGAAAGAAATAACCAAACCTACTATGTGACTATTCCCTTGGGAATCATTATCACAGAAGAGGCTATCATCACGACTTGCTTGGAGCCTCTCCCACTTCTAGATGTCTTCATCAATCGGAGACTTCGAAATTTCTATACCTTTATGCGTTCGCGCTTTATCTTTCAAATCCTCTACCGCAATGCAGAGATTTACTTGACTGCCCTTCGTTCAATCGAACGTAAGAGTGAGCAGATTGAGAGTCAACTTCACAAATCTACTCGAAATGAAGAATTGATTGAACTCATGGAGTTGGAAAAGACCATCGTCTACTTCAAAGCCTCTCTTAAGACAAACGAGCGCGTGATTAAAAAGTTGACCAGCGCAACTAGCAACATCAAGAAATACCTTGAAGACGAAGACTTACTAGAAGATACCTTGATTGAAACGCAACAGGCCATCGAGATGGCGGATATCTATGGAAACGTCCTTCACTCTATGACGGAGACCTTTGCCTCTATCATTTCAAACAACCAGAACAATATCATGAAAACCTTGGCACTTGTGACTATCGTTATGTCCATCCCAACCATGATTTTCTCAGCCTACGGAATGAACTTTAAGGATAATGAAATTCCTTTAAACGGAGAACCGCATGCTTTCTGGCTCATCGTATTTATCGCCTTTGCTATGAGTGTTTCTCTCACTCTTTACCTCATCCATAAAAAATGGTTCTAAACAGGAGTTATTATGTCACAGATTGATTTAAAAGAATTAACCAAGAAAAACCAAGAATTTATCCATATTGCAACCCAGCAGTTTCTTAAAGATGGAAAAACCGACGCTGAAATCAAGGCTATCCTTGAAGAAGTCATTCCTCACATCCTTGAAGAACAACCAAAAGGTGTGACTGCTCGCTCTATTTACGGAGCACCAACTCACTGGGCTCACAGCTTTAGCGAAAAAGAGCAATACGAAAAAGAACATCCAAAAGAAAATGACGATCCAAAATTGATGATGTTGGATTCAGCCCTTTTCATTACAGGACTATTTGCAGTAGTTAGCGCCTTGATGAGCTTCTTCTCAAACCAACCTGTGGCCTACGGATTGGTAACACTTATCAGTGTAGGGGCCTTTGGTGGAGTTGCCTTCTATCTTCTCTACCACTTCATTTACCGCTACTACGGACCAGATACTGACCGTAGCCAACGCCCACCATTCTGGAAATCACTTTTGGTTATGTTAGCAACCATGTTTGCCTGGGTCTTCATCCTCTTCTTGAGTAATTTCCTTCCACAAGCCATCAACATCAGCTTACCACCTCTTGTTTTGTTGGTCATTGGAGGAGCTCTCCTTGCCCTACGTTTCTACCTCAAAAAACGTTTCAACATCAAGAGCGCAAGTGCAGGACCTGCTAGATATTAAGATAAACAATAAAAGTAGTGTGTTTTGTAGACAGACTACTTTTTTTGTAGTTCCAAATCATTTTTCGATTCTCAAAAGAAGTAAACACATTTTCTAATAACATTCTAATATAAAGTCTTCCCTTGGAATCCCGAGGTTTTATCCTTGAATCCAAGTTGTTTTTCTGTTATACTAATAAAGTAATAAGGAGAAATATATATGACTAAACAGAGAATTAATCAAATTGTCGGTTCAATTGGTGCCTTTATCGGGATTATTGTATTTATAGCCTACATCCCCCAAATTTTTGCCAATTTACAAGGAAATAAAGCTCAACCATTTCAACCTTTATCAGCAGCAGTCTCTTGCTTAATCTGGGTCATTTATGGATGGACAAAAGAGCCTAAGAAAGACTGGATTCTAATCATTCCAAACTCAGCCGGGGTTATCCTTGGCGGACTGACTTTCCTTACTGCTCTATAAGAATACAACTACTATAAAAAGCACCCATATCGAGTGGTTGCTTTTTTACTATTTTCTCGATCTAAAAGTCTTCTTCTGACTCTAATTCTTGTTGTTTCCCCTCATTTTTTGTGATAAAATAGGCTCAATCTATTTCCAGGAGGATAAGATATGACTTCTACTATTGGTATTATAAGTTTATCTAGTGGGACTATGGGTGAAGACTTTGTCAAGCACGAAGTGGACTTGGGTATTCAACGTCTCAAGGACCTCGGACTCAATCCTATCTTTCTACCTCATTCGCTAAAAGGCTTAGATTTTATCAAAGAACATCCTGAAGCTCGTGCAGAGGATTTGATTCAGGCCTTTTCTGATGATAGCATCGACATGATCCTATGCGCCATTGGTGGAAACGATACCTATCGCTTGCTACCTTATCTTTTTGAAAATGACCAACTACAAAAGGTTATCAAACCAAAGATTTTTCTCGGTTTCTCGGATACGACCATGAACCATCTCATGTTGCATAAACTAGGAATCAAGACTTTTTATGGGCAATCCTTTTTAGCAGACATTTGTGAATTAGACAAAGAAATGTTGCCGTATAGCCTCCACTACTTCAAAGAATTGATAGAGACTGGTAGAATTTCAGAAATCCGCCCTAGTAACGTTTGGTATGAGGAACGGACTAATTTTAGTCCCGAAGCCTTGGGAACACCTCGTGTCAGCCATGCAAATACAGGTTTTGACTTGTTACAAGGCAATGCTCAGTTTGAGGGAGAAATCCTCGGTGGTTGTCTTGAGTCTCTCTATGATATTTTTGACAACTCTCTACACGCAGATAGCACAGACCTCTGCCAAAAATACAAACTTTTCCCTGACTTATCCGACTGGGAAGGAAAGATTCTATTGCTAGAAACAAGTCAAGAAAAGCCTGAACCTGATGATTTCAAAAAAATGTTGCAGGCTTTAAAAGAAACTGGGATATTTGAAGTCATCAGTGGACTCTTGGTCGGAAAACCTATGGATGAAACCTTCTATGACGACTATAAGGAGGCTTTAATAGACACCATTGGTAGCAATATCCCGATTGTCTATAATCTGAATGTCGGACACGCAACTCCAAGAACAATTGTCCCCTTCGGAGTTCACGCCCATGTAGATGCAAAGAAGCAAGTCATTCGCTTTGACTATAACAAAGAAAGCTGAGATGAATTTCTCAGCTTTTTCTGTATTCTCCGATGTTCTAGACACCTATAGGCACTCATTTCTACTTTTCCATTCACAATCATTCTCATGATCATTGACCAGGCCTGCTGCTTGTAAAAATGACAAGATGGCGACTGGGCCTGTGAATTTGAAGCCTCGTTTTTTGAGATCTTTGGATAATTTCTCAGATAGAGCTGTTTTGGCAGGCGCCTGGCTGTAGTCAGGCACATCATTGACGATGGTTTTCCCACCGACAAAAGACCAAAGATAGGCATCAAAAGAACCATAGTCTGCCTGCACTTGTAGAAAGGTCTGAGCATTGGTACGCGTCGCAAATATCTTGGCTCGATTTCGGATGATGGCTGCATTATCCATTAAAGACTCCAATTCAGAGTCAGCCATCTCTGCAACACGATGAACTTGGTAACCATGAAAAGCTTCCCGAAAGGCTTGTCGTTTATTGAGCACCGTTTCCCAAGATAGTCCAGCCTGATAGGTTTCCATACAAAGCAACTCAAAAAGCGCTTGATCATCGTGGAGGGGCCGTCCCCACTCCTCATCATGGTAGGCCACATAGAGAGGGTTGTTCATTTTAACCCAGCCACAGCGTTTTGGCATAGACTTCTCCTATTTCACCAACATCTTAAGGGCAGATTTGATATAGTTCTCAGCTGTATCCGTCGTCCCTTCAAAGAATTTCTTAATTTTCTTGAGCTCTGTTGCCTTATAGCCTAAGGCTAACATGGCTTCCATGGCTTCTTCCAATTCTTGGTTGTCGCTGCTAGATGGAGCTGCAGTTTTAGCAGGGAGATCGTCTCCTGCCACAACAACTTTCCCTTCTAAGTCCAAGACCATCTGTTGGGCTGTTTTCTTACCGATTTTAGGGAACTTGGTCAAGTAGGTGATGTTCTTAGTCTCAATAGCTTGAACGAGGCCTGCATTGTCATCAGCTGCGATGATGGCAAGAGCGGAAACAGGACCAATGCCTGATACAGAAATCAAACTGAGAAAGAGCCTTTTCTCGTCTTCTGAACGAAAACCGTAAAGTAGATGAACATCTTCGCGAACGACTTGATGCACATAGATTTGTGCTTCTTGGTTGACTTGCCCTGAGTAG
The DNA here is from genome assembly GCF_000187585.1 of Streptococcus peroris ATCC 700780. Taxonomy (GTDB): domain Bacteria; phylum Bacillota; class Bacilli; order Lactobacillales; family Streptococcaceae; genus Streptococcus; species Streptococcus peroris. The sequence goes on along the minus strand of NZ_GL732463.1, from coordinate 1,361,496 downwards.
GCATAAGGGTTAGCTACATGCAGGATGTAGCCGATACCGTTAGCTTCTAGGACGATGTATTTAGCAGTAATTTTGGTAATGATACCCTTTAGATATTCGTACATAATTTTCCTTTAAATTTAGTATTTTCCTAGTTCTCGTAGACTCGTGTGATTTTCCTGAATGCGACGGAACATCTTTTCCATGTCCGACTTGGTAAAGTGAACCAAAACAGGACGTCCGTGTGGACAGTTATAGGGGTTGTCACATTGAGAGAGCTGATAGAGGAGTTGTCTAGCCGAGTGGTCATCGATGCGATGATTGGCCTTGATAGACCGCTTGCAGGACATCATAATGGCCAACTCTGCCCGGTATTTCTTGATTGAAACTTCCTTGGTCAAGAGGAGCATGTCGCACATCTCATAGATTCCAGACTCGATTTCCTCCTCTGCCATCCAAATGGGATGTTCGCGCAAGATAAATTGATTCTCCCCGTACTCTGCTAGAAAGACGCCTACTTCCTCTAAAAGAGACATTCTTTCTTTGAGACGAAGGGCATCATCCGCAGGAAATTCAAAGATATAGGGCACTAGGAGTTGCTGCTGGCTCTGGTCAACATTGCCAATGCTCTCACGGTACTCCTCATACTTAACCCGTTCCTGAGCCGCGTGCTGATCTATGATGTAGAGCCCATCTCGACCTTGTGCAAAGAGATAGGTTCCATGCATCTGACCGAAAAATTCCAACTCTGGAAAGCTTGAAGATTCTTCCCGCTCCAACTTGTCATAAGCCTTATCCAAACTAGCTAGATCTAACTCTGGATGGTCCAGTTGGTCATAGCTAGCAGGCTTTCTCTCTGCAAAATGCAGTTTAGCTGGCTTGGTCATCTGGTCCAAGGCTTCCTTAGCAAACAGATTCAAATCCTGTTTCTCTTCAGTCAGGTTCACCTGATGGTCTGCCACCTCAGCTTGTGTCGGTCTAGTCGGTTCATTTTTTTCATAATAGAATGTATTTTCTCTCAGTGGCAAAGTCGTTTGCTCCACCTTTTCACGATTGCGAACCGTAGATTTGGCCAGATTTTCCAAGGCATCTGGAATCAAGGTCTGTTCCTTGAGACTCTTTGCAATAGCTTCTGAAACCAGTGCCATCAGTTCTCTTTCCTTGGAAATTCGCACCTCTTGCTTGGTCGGGTGCACATTGACATCTGCTAGATAAGGATCAATATGGATGTGAATAACAGCCAGCGGAAAACGCCCCACCATGAGCTTGCTACCGTAACCATCTAAAATAGCACGATTGAGCAGGAAGTTTTTGATATAACGGCCATTGATAAAAAGGCTGATATAGTTACGATTAGCCCGTGTCAATTCCGGCAATGAGACAAAGCCTGAAATTTCAAAATCTAGGTCAGCATTCTCAATCTCAACCATCTTTTTGGCACTGGCTAAACCATAAATCCCAGCAATGGCTTGACGCAGTTGACCCGTACCAGCTGTTCGTGTCATTTCCTTGCCATCACAAATCAGGCTAAAAGAAATCTCCGGATGGGCTAGCCCCAGACGATTGACAATGTCAATGATATGAGACAACTCTGCCTGCTGGCTCTTCATATACTTGAGACGAGCCGGTGTATTGAAAAAGAGATCTTCCACACAAACCTTAGTCCCCACAGGACTGGTCGCTGGAATGATTTCCTCAACTTGACCCCCACGAGCCACTAGCTTGGTCCCGTGACTGGCACCGTCCACCGCTGTCAACAAAGTCAAAACACTGACAGAAGCAATAGAAGGCAGAGCTTCACCACGAAAACCAAGGGTCCGAATCCGAAAAAGATCCGCTTGATTCTTAATCTTACTGGTCGCATGACGGCGGAGGGCCAACTCTACTTCGTCGTGGGCAATCCCGTGACCATTATCTGTGATTTGGATCTTCTTAAGCCCAGCTTCTTCAATCTCTACGATAATCTGGTTAGAGCCAGCATCAATGGCGTTTTCAACTAGTTCCTTGACTACACTAGCAGGGCGTTCGATTACTTCTCCTGCCGCGATTTGATTGGCCAAGACTTCTGGCAATTCAATAATATGAGACATCTTTCAGCCCCTTTCTTAACGATTTTTATCTATTTCTCTGAAAATAAGCTAGTGCTATTATACCATATTTCGCTCGTTTCCAAAAAAGTCCGAGTAGCAACTTTCTTCCCGATTTTACTAGGTTATTTGCCAAGTTTGTGGTAAAATAGGTAGAAATAATATTTTAAAAAGGAGAAAAGACATATGCACATTTTTGATGAGCTAAAAGAGCGTGGTTTGATTTTTCAAACGACTGATGAAGAAGCTTTGCGTAAATCCCTAGAAGAAGGTCAAGTTTCTTATTATACTGGCTACGATCCAACTGCTGACAGCCTTCACCTAGGTCACCTTGTCGCAATCTTGACAAGTCGTCGCTTGCAGTTAGCAGGTCACAAACCATATGCGCTCGTTGGCGGTGCTACAGGTCTCATCGGAGATCCGTCCTTCAAAGATGCTGAGCGTAGTCTCCAAACAAAAGACACAGTAGATGGCTGGGTCAAGTCTATCCAAGGACAACTTTCTCGCTTTCTTGACTTTGAAAATGGGGAAAATAAAGCTGTCATGGTCAACAACTACGACTGGTTTGGCAGCATCAGCTTCATTGACTTCCTCCGTGATATCGGAAAATACTTCACTGTCAACTACATGATGAGCAAGGAGTCTGTGAAGAAACGGATTGAAACAGGGATTTCTTACACTGAGTTTGCCTACCAAATCATGCAAGGGTATGACTTCTTTGTCCTCAACCAAGAACACAATGTAACCCTTCAAATCGGTGGTTCTGACCAATGGGGAAATATGACTGCTGGTACAGAATTGCTTCGTCGTAAGGCTGACAAGACTGGTCACGTCATCACTGTCCCACTCATCACAGACGCAACCGGTAAGAAATTTGGTAAATCAGAAGGGAATGCTGTTTGGCTCAACCCTGAAAAGACTTCTCCATACGAAATGTACCAATTCTGGATGAACGTCATGGATGCTGACGCTGTTCGCTTCTTGAAGATTTTTACTTTCTTGTCATTAGACGAGATTGAAGACATCCGTAAACAATTCGAAGCAGCACCACACGAACGCTTGGCTCAAAAAGTCTTGGCTCGTGAAGTCGTGACACTTGTTCACGGTGAAGAAGCCTACAAAGAAGCCCTTAACATCACTGAACAACTCTTTGCAGGGAATATCAAAAACCTTTCTGTCAAAGAACTCAAACAAGGACTTCGTGGTGTGCCAAACTACCAAGTACAAGCAGACGAAAACCACAACATCGTTGAACTCCTTGTATCTTCTGGTGTGGTTAACTCAAAACGTCAAGCCCGTGAAGATATTCAAAATGGAGCTATCTATATCAACGGCGACCGCATCCAAGACCTTGACTATATCTTGAGTGACGCAGACAAGTTAGAGAATGAACTGACTGTAATCCGCCGCGGTAAGAAAAAATACTTCGTTCTAACATACTAAAAAACAGACTGGATGCATTTGCCATCCAGTTCTTTTTTTGCTAGACTAAAACTATGAATACAAACCTCAAACCAAAACTCCAGCGCTTTGCATCTGCTAGTGCCTTTGTCTGCCCTATCTGCCAAGAAAACCTGACCTTGGTCGAGAGCAGTCTCAAGTGTAGCAATCGCCATTCTTTTGATCTGGCAAAATTCGGCTATGTCAATCTAGCGCCTCAAATCAAGCAATCCACCAACTACGATAAAGAAAACTTTCAAAACCGTCAACAAATCCTAGAAGCCGGCTTTTATCAAGCTATCTTAGAGGCTGTATCTGACTTGCTAGCCAGTTCAGAAACTAGCACCACAGTCTTAGATATCGGTTGTGGCGAAGGATTCTATTCTCGCAAACTCCAAGAAAGTCATCCTGACAAAACCTTCTATGCCTTTGATATCTCCAAAGATTCCGTCCAAATCGCTGCCAAGAGTGAACCAAACTGGGTAGTCAACTGGTTTGTCGGTGACTTGGCTCGTCTTCCTATAAAAAATGCTAGCATGGATATCCTGCTTGATATCTTTTCCCCTGCCAACTACGGAGAATTTCGCCGCGTTTTATCTAGAGATGGCATCTTAATCAAGGTCATCCCTACTGAAAACCACCTCAAGGAAATCCGTCAGATGGTAGAGAACCAGCTGACAAAGAAAGACTATTCCAACCAAGATATCAGGGAACATTTCCAGGAACACTTTAGCATCCAATCTAGTCAGATCGCTTCCTTGACCAAACCTATTACAACCGAGCAACGTCAAGCTTTACTTAGCATGACGCCCCTGCTCTTCCACGTCGACCAAAGCAAGATTGACTGGAGTCAACTGACAGAGATTACTATCGAAGCAGAGATACTTGTTGGGAAAGCACTGTAAACAAATTTTTGAGATAAAACAAATCCCGCACCTCTTCTCGAGATGCGGGTTTAAATCGCGATTTTTCAACTATCTATCCCAAAAGTTTAAACCTTTTTAACCTCTCCGTTTATTTTCGATTCGAAATAAAAAACTTATCAATAAATAGCAAGTGAAATAAGGCAAGTGTAATTCCCGATAAGCACCCATGATAAGAGATTTCTTGATGGGTAAGGGGGTAAAGATTACTATTACCCGCCAAGAGGCATGTTAAAATAACAAATAGAATCCAAAATAAATCAGTCCATTTATATTTTGAAAAATATTTTTTCCACATAAGAACACCCTCTTTCTTTACTACAATACTATTATAATACTATTTGTAAACGAATACAAGAAATTTGAGGTAACAACTAAGAAAAATCTGAGGCTTCAAGGTGGTAAATCCTGCATTGTTAAATGTCCTCTAAGCCTGTTGTTAAGGCTAGAAATTATTGACAAGTCATTTTTTCTTTTGAGACCAGTCAACCTCAAATCCACAACACTTAAAAAAAGCGAATTTCAATTGAAACTCGCTTTTTTACAAAATGTATTAGTATAATTTTATAGCTTAGTTCAAGTGCCAGATATCTTCGTTGTACTGAGCGATTGTACGGTCAGATGAGAAGAATCCTGCTTTAGCAATGTTGACAATCACTTTATCCAACCATGCATCACGGTTTTCGTAATCAGCAAGCATTTGCTCTTTCACTTTGATGTAGTCTTCCAAGTCAAGAAGAGTCATGAACCAGTCTTTGTTAATCAATTCATTGTAAAGACGTTCCAAGCGTTCTTTCTTACCAACTGCGAGAACAGCGTCGCTCACGATAAAGTCAACCAATGGTTTGATCGCTTTACGAGCGTAGAATTCGCTTGATTTGTAAGCTGATTTTGCGTAAAGGTCGATAACAGTTTCTGAATCTTCACCAAAGATGTAGATGTTTTCGTCTCCAACCAACTCAGCGATTTCCACGTTAGCCCCGTCCATAGTACCAAGAGTCAAAGCTCCGTTCAACATGAATTTCATGTTACCAGTACCTGAAGCTTCTTTAGAAGCAAGTGAGATTTGTTCTGAGATGTCACATGCTGGAATCAAGAAGCTTGCTGCAGTAACGTTGTAGTTTTCAACCATTACGACTTGCAAGTGTGGAGCTACTGCTGGGTCGTTAGCAATCACTTCTGACAAGCAAAGGATCAAGTGGATGATGTCTTGAGCGATTGTGTAGGCAGGAGCTGCTTTACCACCAAAGAATACTGTGATTGGACGAGCAGGGATATTACCAGCCTTGATGTCCAAGTATTTGTGAATCACATACAAAGCGTTCATTTGTTGACGTTTGTACTCGTGAAGACGTTTGATTTGGATATCAAAGATTGAGTTAGTATTGATTTCCACACCTTGGTGTTCTTTCAAGTGACGAGCCAATTTACGTTTGTTGTGAGCTTTGATGCTTTCCAATTTTTCTTTGACAGCAGCCTTGTCTTCGTATGAAAGAAGGTCTTCCAATTTAGAAGCTTCATGGTGCCATTCGCGTCCAAGAATCTCATCCAAGTAGTGAGACAAGCTTGGGTTAGCATGCATGAGCCAACGACGGAAAGTAATACCGTTTGTTTTGTTGTTGAATTTTTCTGGGTAAAGATCGTAGAATGCTTTCAACTCAGAGTTCTTCAAGATTTCAGTGTGAAGAGCGGCAACCCCGTTTACGCTGTATCCATAGTGGATATCCATGTGGGCCATGTGTACACGATCGTTTTCATCAATGATTTGAACAGCTGGATCTTTGTATTCAGCACGAACACGACGGTCCAATTCTTTGATGATTGGTACCAAGTGAGGAACCACTTCTTCCAAGAATTCAAGAGGCCATTTTTCAAGGGCTTCAGCAAGGATTGTGTGGTTTGTGTAAGCAGTCATGCTACGAACGATAGAAATTGCTTCATCAAGTTCGATACCACGTTCAGTCAAAAGACGGATCAACTCAGGAATCACCATTGATGGGTGAGTATCGTTGATTTGTACAACTGCGTAGTCAGCAAGGTCATGCAAGTTGCTTCCTTTTTCGATTGCTTCATCGATGATCAATTGCGCACCGTTTGAAACCATGAAGTATTGTTGGAAGATACGGAGCAATTCACCTTGTTTGTCGCTATCGTCTGGGTAAAGGAAAAGAGTCAAGTTGCGAGCGATGTCTGTCTTGTCAAAGTTGATACCATCTTTGATGATTGAAGAATCAACTGAATCCAAGTCAAACAAACGCAAACGGTTTTTAGTAGCTGTTTTGTATCCAGGTACATCGATATCGTAAAGAGTAGATGTCAATGTAAAGTGTGCAAATGGTACTTGGTAGCTACGGCTTGAACGAACCAACCAGTTTTGGTCAGTCAACCAAGCGTTAGGAATAGTTTCTTGTTGGTTGTTTTTAAGAACTTGTTGGAAAAGACCGAAGTGGTAGTTCAAACCAACACCGTCACCATTCAAACCAAGTGTAGCGATTGAGTCGATAAAGCAGGCTGCCAAACGTCCCAAACCACCATTACCAAGTGATGGTTCCAATTCTACTTCTTCGACTTCGATCAACTCTTTACCTGCATCAGCAAGTTCTTTCTTAACTTCGTCATAAAGACCAAGGTTAATCAAGTTGTTTGACAAGAGTTTACCAATCAAGAACTCAGCTGAGATGTAGTAAACTTTTTTCTTACCAGTGTTAACTGGTTTTTGGCTGCTAGCAAGTTTGCTGTAGTTAAGAAGAGCAAGGTAAAGCTCTTCGTTGCTACATTCTGCGATAGATTTATTGTAACGATTTTGTACAAATTCTTTTAATGGTAACATTTTTTGTGTCTCCTGATAATGTCTTATTTCTTTAATTCTACCAAATTTTCATTGATTCGGCGATAAATTGTAGTCAAGTCAAGCAAAGTTTCTTCAACAGCAGGAGTCAATTGATCCTCTGTCATACGCCATGACCAGTTTCCACCAAGAGTAGATGGGAAGTTCATACGAGCTGAACCATCCAACTCTAGCAAATCTTGCATAGTAGCGATAGTCATAAAGCTTACTGATGAGAAGGCTGTACGAAGCATAGCATGTACTACTGTTTCATATTCCTTGCGATTTGTATAACGTGCCATGTACTCACGAGTTGGATCGTCGATTTCATTACGATACCAACCAAGAACAGTGTTGTTATCGTGTGTTCCTGTGTACATAACTGAGTTGGCTGGTGCCAAGTGTGGGCTGTCGATACTTTCGTGCTCTGGGTTGAAGGCAAATTGAAGGACTTTCATTCCTGGGAAGCCAGTGCGTTCACGTAGTTCAATAACTTCGTCAGTCATGAATCCAAGGTCCTCTGCGATGATGTTCAAGTCACCAAGTTCCTCTTTAACCGCTGCAAAGAGTTTGTAGTCAGGACCTTTCACCCATTTACCAGGTGCTGCTGTTTCAGAACCAGCAGGAATTTCCCAGTAAGACTCAAATCCACGGAAGTGGTCGATACGAACGATATCGTAGATTTTGAAGCTTTCACGCAAGCGTTCAATCCACCATTTGTAGCCATCTTTGTCCATAGCTTCCCAGTCATAGATTGGGTTACCCCAGAGCTGACCAGTAGCAGAGAATTCATCTGGTGGGCAACCTGCGATGCAAGTTGCTTTCCCATTTTCATCTGTTTTAAAGAGGTGTGGATTTGCCCACATGTCGCTTGAATCTTCCGCTACATAGATTGGCATATCACCGACAATCTCGATGTGACTTTCGTTAGCGTATGCTTTCAATTTCAACCATTGTTGGAAGAAAAGGTATTGGGTTACGCGGTGGTAAACAAGCTTGTCAGCTAATTTCTCACGGTAGCTTTCAAGAGTTGAAGCTTTACGAGCACGAGCATCTGCATCTGGCCATTCTGTCCAAGCAAGATTATCAAAATGCTCCTTGATAGCCATGTACTCTGCAAATAGTTCAAGCCATGATTGATTTTCTTGAGCAAATTTTTCGAAATCTTTGACATCTCCGACTTCAAGGAAACGTTTGACGGCTTTCTCTAGAAGAGGACGACGTGCATAGTAGATTTTGGCATAGTCGACTTCCTCTGGATTGCTACCAAAGTCAACACCTTCAAGATCAGTCGCTTCCAACAAGCCTTGCTCTACCAAAATATCAAGATCGATAAAATGAGTGTTTCCAGCAAAGGCTGAGAATGATTGGTAAGGAGAGTCTCCGTAGCTAGTTGTCCCTAAAGGAAGAATTTGCCAGTAACGCTGTTTGGTACGAACCAAGAAGTCAACGAAATCATAGGCGCTTTGACCAAATGATCCGATTCCGTATGCTCCTGGAAGTGATGAGATGTGCATCAACACACCGCTTTGACGTTTTTTCATATTAGCACCTCAAGTGTTTATATTTTTAATTACTTCATTGTTTTATTGCGCAAACGTTTGCGCTATCTAAAGTATAACCCATTTCCAAAAGAAATGCAAGCGTTTTTAAAAAACTTTTTTGATTTATTTGTAGAATCACAAATAAAATTTACTATATTCACTTCTCTTACTTTCATACACTTTTTTAAAGAAGCACGCAAGCGTTTCCACTTACTTATCTTCCAAACAATTTCTTCTTAATTATTTACCTTTTATACCTATAATTATTGATAGTTTTCTGTTTTTTCTGATATTCAGCATTTTAAAATTTTTTCAAAAAATGCTTGCAACCGTTTTCTGTTTGTGCTATACTAGGGTCATAAGGGAAAACGTTTGCGTTCCCTAGACTATAAAATTTGTTATTCTTTAGGAGGAATACACTATGTCAACTAAATTCATGAAGAGCGCAGCTGTACTTGGTACTGCTACTCTTGCTAGCTTGCTTTTGGTAGCTTGCGGAAGCAAAACTGCTGATAAAGCAGCTGATTCTGGTTCATCTGAAGGTAAAGAACTTACTTTATACGTTGAAGACCAATATAAAGCATTTGCTGAATCAGCTGCACAAGCTTACGAAAAAGAAGCTGGAGTAAAAGTTACTATCAAAACAGGAGACCAAATGGGTGGTCTCGATAACCTTTCTCTAGATAACCAATCTGGTAAAGCTGCTGACGTTATGATGGCACCATACGACCGAGTAGGTAGCCTTGGTAAAGACGGACAACTTTCAGAAGTGAAATTGAGCGACGGTGCTAAAACAGATGATAAAACTAAATCTCTTGTAACAGCTGCTGACGGTAAAGTTTACGGTGCTCCTGCTGTTATCGAATCACTTGTTTTGTACTATAATAAAGACTTGATTAAAGAAGCTCCAAAAACTTTTGCTGAATTAGAAGAACTTGCTAAAGATAGCAAATATGCCTTCGCTGGTGAAGATGGTAAAACAACTGCCTTCCTTGCTGACTGGACAAACTTCTACTATGCATACGGACTTCTTGCTGGTAACGGCGGTTACGTATTCGGCCAAAACGGTAAAGATTCTAAAGATATCGGACTTGCAAACGAAGGAGCTATCACTGCTATCAACTACGCTAAAACTTGGTACGAAAAATGGCCTAAAGGTATGCAAGATACAGAAGGAGCTCCAAACCTAATCCAAACTCAATTCCAAGAAGGTAAAACAGCTGCTATCATTGATGGTCCTTGGAAAGCTCAGGCCTTCAAAGATGCTAAAGTAAACTACAGTGTTGCGACTATCCCAACTCTTCCAAACGGTAAAAACTATGAAACATTCGGTGGTGGTAAAGCTTGGATCATCCCATCAAGTACTAAGAACCTTGAAGCTGCTCAAAAATTTGTAGACTTCCTTGTTTCAACTGAAGAACAAAAAGCCTTCTACGATAAAACTAACGAAATCCCAGCTAACACTGAGGCTCGTTCATATGCTGAAGGTAAAAACGATGAGTTGACAACAGCTGTTATCAAACAGTTCCAAAATGCTCAACCAATGCCAAACATCCCTCAAATGTCAGCTGTTTGGGACCCAGCTAAAACAATGCTATTTGAAGCTGTAAGTGGTAAGAAAGATGCTAAGACAGCTGCAAACGATGCTGTAACATTGATCAAAGAAACAATCAAACAAAAATTTGGTGAATAAAAAATTTGTTCAAGGGGGGTGGAATTCAAATCCCCCTTTGAATTTATCAACAGAAAACATATATAGTTTAGGTTTTAATTAGAAACCAGTATCCTATGAAAGGAGTTATTATGGAAAAGCAACAACCTAGTAAAGCAGCACTGCTGTCTCTCATTCCTGGGTTAGGACAGATTTACAACAAACAAAAGGCAAAAGGTTTTATCTTCCTTGGTGTAACCATCGTATTTGTCCTTTATTTCCTAGCACTTGCAGCCCCTGAATTGAGCAACCTCATTACTCTTGGTGACAAGCCAGGTCGTGATAATTCCCTCTTCATGCTGATTCGTGGTGCCTTCCATTTAATCTTTGTAGTCGTTTATGTACTCTTTTATTTCTCAAATATTAAAGATGCACATACTATCGCAAAACGTATTAACAATGGAATTCCAGTACCACTTACGCTAAAAGATATGATCAAAGGAATCTATGAAAATGGCTTCCCTTATCTCTTGATTATTCCGTCTTATATTGCCATGACCTTTGCAATCATCTTCCCCGTTGTCGTAACCTTGATGATTGCCTTCACAAACTATGACTTCCAACACTTGCCACCAAACAAATTATTAGACTGGGTTGGTTTGACCAACTTTACAAACATTTGGAGCTTGAGCACCTTCCGTTCTGCCTTTGGTTCTGTTCTTTCTTGGACTATCATTTGGGCTTTATCTGCCTCAACTTTACAGATCGTGATTGGTATCTTCACAGCTATCATTGCTAACCAACCATTTATCAAGGGTAAACGTATCTTTGGTGTTATTTTCCTTCTTCCTTGGGCTGTCCCAGCCTTCATCACTATCTTGACATTCTCAAACATGTTTAACGATAGTGTTGGAGCAATCAATACCCAAGTTATCCCTCTCTTTGCTAAGGTTCTTCCTTTCCTTGATGGGGCGCTTATTCCTTGGAAAACAGACCCAACTTGGACTAAGGTTGCCTTGATTATGATGCAAGGCTGGCTTGGATTCCCATATATCTACGTTTTGACTTTGGGTATCTTGCAATCTATTCCTAACGACCTTTACGAAGCAGCTTATATTGACGGTGCCAATGCTTGGCAAAAATTCCGCAACATCACTTTCCCAATGATCTTGGCTGTTGCAGCACCTACTTTGATTAGCCAATACACCTTCAACTTTAACAACTTCTCTATCATGTACCTCTTCAATGGTGGAGGACCTGGTACTGTCGGAGGGGGAGCTGGTTCAACTGATATCTTGATCTCATGGATCTACCGCTTGACAACAGGTACATCTCCTCAATACTCTATGGCGGCAGCTGTTACCTTGATTATTTCTATCATTGTCATCTCAATCTCTATGATCGCATTCAAGAAACTACACGCATTTGATATGGAGGACGTCTAAGATGAATAACTCAATTAAACTCAAACGTAGACTGACTCAAACCCTTACTTACCTTTACTTGATTGGCCTTTCAATCGTGATTATCTATCCACTGTTGATTACTATCATGTCAGCCTTCAAGGCAGGTAACGTGGCAGCCTTTAAACTAGACAGCAACATCGATTTTAATTTTGATAACTTTAAAGGACTCTTCACTGAAACCTTATACGGTACTTGGTACCTCAATACTTTGATTATCGCCTTGATTACCATGGTTGTGCAAACAAGTATTATCGTACTTGCTGGTTATGCTTATAGCCGTTACAACTTCTTGGCTCGTAAACAAAGTTTGGTCTTCTTCTTGATTATCCAAATGGTGCCAACAATGGCCGCTTTGACTGCCTTCTTCGTTATGGCACTTATGTTGAACGCCCTTAACCACAGCTGGTTCCTCATCTTCCTCTACGTTGGTGGAGGTATCCCAATGAATGCTTGGCTCATGAAAGGCTACTTCGATACAGTGCCAATGTCTCTAGACGAATCTGCAAAACTAGACGGTGCAGGACACTTCCGCCGCTTCTGGCAAATTGTTCTTCCACTGGTTCGCCCAATGGTTGCTGTACAAGCACTCTGGGCCTTCATGGGACCTTTCGGAGACTATATCCTCTCTAGTTTCTTGCTTCGTGAGAAAGAATACTTTACAGTTGCCGTTGGTCTCCAGACCTTCGTTAGCAATGTGAAGAACATGAAGATCGCCTACTTCTCAGCAGGTGCTATCCTCATCGCTCTTCCAATCTGTACACTTTTCTTCTTCTTGCAAAAGAACTTCGTTTCAGGACTTACAAGCGGTGGCGACAAGGGGTAATATACCCCCGCCACCCTTTTTCATTTTTGAACTTGTACATCGATTGTCTGGTGAGAAACAAGAGCTTGCTGAGATTACCTTGTTAGTTAGTGGACGAATCATAACAACCATTCACCTTTACCAAGGATTCTACTATCCCCGCTTGAAATAAAAAACATTTCTCTATATAATACTCGTATAGAAAAATGCCTATAGAAAGAGATTTATGTTACCATATCCATTTTCTTATTTTAATAGTATTTGGGGATTTCGTAAGCCCCTCTCTCAACGTTTTGGTCTAAACTGGTTTCAACTGATTTTTACCAGTATTTTCTTGATTAGCTTATCCATGGTGCCTATTGCTATCCAGAACAGTTCTCAGGAAACCTATCCTTTAGAGACGTTCATCGATGATGTCTATGCTCCATTGACGGACGAAGTCGTTCAGGATCTAGCTAAGAATGCTCAGATTGTAGATGGTAAACTAAGCTATACGGGTTCAACTCCTCATCAAGCTACTGTTCAAATTGGAGATGCTTCTAGTTCAAGTTTCCCTGAGGAATTACTTCTTCATTTTGAACCTGAGCAACTCGTCATCAGCAAGCAAGGAAAAGAACTAACCAGCATTCGCTATCATGCGATCACGACTGAAAGTTTCCAAAACAAGGAAAGCTTAACGCAAGCCATTTCTAAAGACTGGTACCAACAGAATCGTGTCTATATTAGCCTCTTTCTTGTGCTAGGTTCTAGTTTCCTCTTCGGACTTAATTTTTTCATTGTCGCTCTAGGTTCTAGCCTCTTGCTCTACTTTACGAAAAAATCACGTCTCTTTTCATTTAAAACCTACAAAGAGTGCTATCATTTCATTTTGAACTGTTTAGGATTACCAACTTTACTTGCCATGATTCTCGGTCTCTTGGGCCAAAATATGGCGACTTTGATTACTGTTCAAAATATTTTATTTGTTCTATATCTGGTCACCATCTTTTACAAAACGCATTTTCGTGATCCAGACTACCATAAGTAGGAGATTATTATGCCTGTTACGATTAAAGACGTGGCCAAGGCTGCAGGAGTTTCACCCTCAACCGTAACCCGTGTTATTCAAAACAAATCAACCATTAGCGATGAAACTAAAAAACGAGTTCGCAAGGCAATGAAAGAACTCAATTATCATCCAAACCTCAATGCCCGAAGCCTGGTTAGTAGTTATACGCAGGTCATTGGTTTGGTTCTTCCAGACGACTCTGACGTTTTCTATCAAAACCCTTTCTTTCCTTCTGTCCTTAGAGGAATTGCACAAGTTGCTTCAGAAAACCACTATGCCATCCAGATTGCAACCGGAAAAGACGAAAAAGAGCGTTTAAACGCCATTTCACAAATGGTCTACGGAAAGCGTGTGGATGGACTTATCTTCTTGTATGCCCAAGAGAATGATCCCTTGGTGCAATTAGTTGCCGAAGAACAATTCCCTTTCCTCATCCTTGGAAAATCACTTTCCCCTTTTATTCCGCTTGTTGATAACGATAACATCCAAGCCGGTTTTGATGCAACCGAATACTTCATTAAGAAGGGATGCAGCCGAATTGCCTTTATCGGTGGTACAAAGAAACTTTATGTTACCCAGGACCGTTTGACTGGATACGAACAAGCCCTTCAAGAACACAAACTATCTCTTGATAGTCATCGTACTTTTTTTGCGGATGAATTTCTTGAAGAAAAGGGATATAAATTTAGCAAACAACTTTTTGAATACGATCCAAAAACCGATGCTGTTATCACAACAGATAGCCTCTTAGCAGAAGGGGTATGCAACTACCTCAATGAACACCATCTCGATGTTCCTGTTCTCAGCTTTGACTCGGTCAATCCAAGATTAAACTTAGCAGCCTATGTCAATATTAATAGTCTTGCTCTTGGTCGAACTTCATTGGAAACCATTCTTCAAATCATCAATGATGTTAAAGAAAATCGTCAAATCTGTTATCGTCAAGTGATTGCACATGAAATCATTGAAAAATAAGAAAAACCAACTCTAAAGTTAGAGTTGGTTTTTTGTGTAGTCTTTTTTGTTTGACTGATTAGTTTTCAACCTCGACAAATCGTCCTAAAATATGAACATTTTCAGACACAGAAACAAAGGCTGTCGGATCAACTTGCTTCATGATGTGTTTAAAATCATTGAACTCTGCACGAGTGATAACCGTAATTAATACTGCCTTACGCTCATGGTTATAAGTTCCTTCAGCATCATGGATCATCGTTGCCCCACGGTGCAATTTGTTATGGATTTTCTCAATCACTGCATCTGGATTGCTAGTAACGATCATGGCCTGCATACGCTTTTGTTTGGTGAAAACTGCATCCGTTACACGACTTGAAACAAAGATAGTAATCATAGAATAGAGAGCATATTTCCAACCAAAGGTCAAGCCTGCAATCAGCATAATGGTCCCATTCACTAAGAAGGAGATACTTCCGACATTACGGCCTGTCTTCTTACGAATGGTAAGGCTGACAATATCTGTTCCTCCACTGGAGATATTATGGCGTAACGCAAAGCCGATTCCCAGCCCCATAACAACACCCCCAAAGAGGGCATTGATGATTGGGTCCTCTGTTAAGACCACCACAGGTACAAACTGGATAAAGAGCGAGCTCATAGATACCGTGATGAAGGTAAAAACCGTAAACTTATGCCCAATTTGGTACCAGGCCAGAATCATGAGCGGAATATTGATGGCGTAAAATGCTACTGAAATCGGGAAATAAAAGCCAAACCAGTGATTACTAAGTGCAGAAATGATTTGGGCCAAACCTGTTGCTCCACTCGAATAAACGTGTCCAGGTTGAAAGAAGAAATTGACGGCTACTGCTGATAGAAAACCATATACCAGAGAAGCTGAAATCTTTTCATCGTATTTTTCTCGGGAAATACTTTGTAAAACACGCAAAATCTTCACCCGATAGGCAAAGCGGCGCAGATAATGGCTAAACTTTTTAGTTAGTTTCATTTGTTTCATCTTGTTCTACTTGTAGATTAAGTTCTTCTAGTTGTTTAAGAGATACTGTTGATGGGGCTTGCGTCATTGGATCGATTGCTTTATTATTTTTAGGGAAGGCAATCACTTCACGAATATTATCTTCACCTGCTAATAACATGACAAAGCGGTCAAGCCCAATAGCCAAACCTCCATGTGGTGGGAAACCATAGTCCATAGCTTCCAAAAGGAAACCAAACTGAGCATTTGCTTCCTCTGCTGAGAAGCCAAGAGCCTTAAACATCCGTTCTTGGAGCTCTTTTTGGTTGATACGAAGGCTACCACCACCAAGTTCATAACCGTTCAAGACGATATCATAGGCAACAGCACGAACCTTAGCCAAATCTCCTTCAAGTTCATGAGCTGTCTCTGCCTGTGGCAATGTAAATGGATGGTGGGCACTCATGTAACGACCTTCTTCCTCAGACCATTCAAACATTGGCCAATCAACAACCCAAAGGAAGTTGAATTTGTCATTATCAATCAAGCCTAGTTCTTTAGCAATACGTCCACGAAGGGCGCCAAGTATAGCATTGGCTACGTCAAGCGTGTCAGCAACAAAGAGTACCAAGTCCTTATCTTCAAGGCCAAGCGCAGCTGTCAAATCTTCCTGAATACCAGTCAAGAACTTAGCAACTGGACCATTTAATTCGCCGTCAGCAACCTTAATCCAAGCAAGGCCTTTAGCGCCGTATTGTTTGGCTACTTCTGTCATCTTGTCGATGTCTTTACGTGAGTAGTTGTCTGCTGCACCTTTGACTACGATTGCTTTTACCGCAGGGGCTTCTGAGAAGACTTTGAAATCTACACCCTTGACAACTTCTGTCAAGTCCTGAAGCAACATGTCAAAGCGAGTGTCAGGTTTGTCAGAGCCATAAAGCGCCATGGCATCATCATACTTCATACGAGGAAATGGCAGTGTTACTTCGATGCCTTTTGTTTCCTTCATTACGCGCGCTATCAAGCCTTCTGTGATGTCTTGAATTTCTTGCTCAGTCAGGAATGAAGTTTCCAAGTCAACCTGGGTAAATTCAGGTTGACGGTCTCCACGCAAGTCTTCGTCACGGAAGCATTTGACAATTTGGTAATAACGGTCAAAACCAGCATTCATCAACAATTGTTTCGTTAACTGTGGGCTTTGAGGAAGAGCGTAGAAATGCCCTTTATTGACACGAGATGGTACCAAATAGTCACGCGCCCCTTCTGGTGTTGACTTTGAAAGGAATGGCGTTTCTACATCGATAAATTCCAACTCATCCAAGTAGTTACGGATTGAATGGGTTACCTTGGCACGAAGTTTGAGGTTTTTTAGCATTTCTGGACGACGAAGGTCTAGATAACGGTAACGTAGACGCGTATCGTCGTTTGCTTCGATACCATCCTTGATTTCAAATGGAGTTGTTTTGGCAGTGTTAAGCACTGTAAGAGCTGTTACATTGAGCTCAACTGCTCCAGTAGCCAACTTGTCATTGGCTTGCTCACGTGCAGCCACTTGACCAGTCACCTCGATGACATATTCACTACGAAGGCTTTCAGCTGTTGCCATCACCTCTGCTGAAACTTTTTCAGGATTGATAACCAATTGCATGATTCCTTCACGGTCACGAAGATCGATAAAAATCAAACCACCAAGGTCACGACGACGAGCAACCCAACCTTTCAATGTGATTTCTTGTCCGATGTGTTCAGCACGAACACGACCTGCGTACATACTACGTTTCATTTCTTTCTCTCTCCTTTTATTCTGTTACTATTTTACCATAAAAGCGCAGTCTCTTCATGAAAATGGTCAGAAAAGTTGAGAAGAATCCTCTTGTAAATGAAAAAATCCAGCAAAGTCATTCGCTGGATTTAGTATTTCTTTATTTTTTACGTTTTTCAGCAATCTCTGCTGCCTTTTTAGGGAGAACAATCTCCGTTGCATAAGCTGTCGCAAATCGCAAAATTCCTGCGATAGGTGCAAAGATAACTGCTAGATAGTTATAAAAGAAATCTCCCTTAAACCCATAGGCAAGTGCCCCAATGACAAAGAAGAGAACGACTGCCTGAATCACTGCTAATAATATCACTCGTTTCATGACTTCCTCCTGAGTCTATTATAGCATGACTATCATTAAAAATCCGATTAAATTATTCAAGGCATGAAGAGACATACTATAAGCCAAACCACCCTTACTGATATAAGCCAAGCCCAAGCTAAAACCAAGTGAAGCATAAACCAGGAATTGTTGTGGAGTGCCAGGGAAATGAACAAGTGCAAAAATGATGCTTGTTACTAGTAGAAAGAGGGCTGTCTGCTTAACATTATCTTGTTTTGGGAAGAGGAAGCAAGCCAGCATTCCTCGAAAAATCAGCTCTTCTGTCAGGGGAGCAAAGACAACAATTAAAAAGAAAGAGAAAATTGGTTGTTCTAAAGCTAATTCAGTTATAATCTGTTGATTGGCAGATGGTTCTTCTGGTAAAAAGAATTGAGCAACAATGACTAGAAACCATACCAAGGCAGGTAACCAGATGTATCGATTAAATCCAGTTGTTCCAATCGTTACAGGTGACATTTTATACCACTTATATACGAAGAAACAGTATACGCCTGCTAATAGAATATAAAGTGGAAGAATACCATAAATAGGTACTCCTGCGCCGAGACCAAGCAGAGCTACACCCTGAATAAAACTATAGACCATAAGAAATGATAAGAAAGCAAGGACAAACCAGCCAATATTTTGAAGTGTTTTCATAATATTCTCCTATTTGAAATAACGTTTTGTTTTGCGCAATTGTGCAACATTGATATACAAATGGATGACAACTGCTACAAGCAGAGCAACCAACTGTACTTGACCTAATACTAAAGATAGAACTACTAGGACAACATAGATACCAGGAATGAGGATCTGATTGACCTTGAACAAGATCAAGTAAGCTTCTTCCATTTCAGCCTGTTTTTCTCCCTCATCATAAGTATCGAGGTATTCCAAAACTTCCTTAGGCGTCGCCGTAACAGAAAGTTTGTAGTTACGAATCTTGCTGGTGATTTTTAGACAGTAAGCACCCGCCCAGACACCTAAAACTATCAAAAGTAAGGATGCTGCTGATGGGCCTAAACCTCCTAAATCTATCAGTAGGCAGGATAGCATACTAATTTGGCAAACATTCCAAGCTACTGTAGCATAATCTAAGAAGCGATACGTAGCAAGGTAGTCTTGCTCATTTCCTTCATCCTCTTCTTCTCTTTGATAGCTCTGATATGCCTGATGACTTTTTCTAGTGAAATAAAATGTCAGAATCACCGTAAGCATCCCTAGACCAAGAAAAATTGAGTACGAGGTAATGATTACTTGCTCTTGACTGATCCCTAAAGGATTAAGACCAAGGAAACCAGCAAATATTCCTAATAAAACACTTGCAAGAAAAATCTTCAGTGCAAAAATGATTTGTTTCTTTTCCATCTTTAAACCTCTTTCTAAAACAAGCCAGACAACCACTGACCAAAAGCTTTTCCTGATTCGAAGATAGCGGTCAAGCCTTCTGTTCCAAGTGACACCAAAATCAAACAAACAGCAAGTAAGAGAATAGCTTGGTTTCTAGCTTTTTTTGCTCCATCCCCCAAGGGTTCATTACCAATCCAACCTGCTAGATAGGCATAGAGAGTTACTGTTATAATCCCAATCTCCGTAGAAGAGAGAAACAAGAAGACTGTCACCAAACGAACGATATTGGCTTGGATGTTAAAATAATTTCCTAAACCTGCACACACACCTGCAAGTTCTTTGTGCTCAGTATCTACTTGAAAACCTGCTAAAAACTCTTTCATAGCTTTTCTCCTTTTACGATCTCTTTAAACTTTATCTTTTTCTCTACCCATCTAAAGACTAATAATAGAACTATATTAATCCAGAAGAGGTACTTACTTTCCACAATTGTAAACCAACCAAATAGACTTCCAATCATAACAAAGGTATTTGCAATAAACACAAGAATACTAAGATAATAAATCACTTTATACTTGTTCATCACTCATCCTCCTCTAAGCGAAAGACCGACTCGACTGGCTCATGGAATATCTGAGCAATCTTCAGGGCAATGACAATGGATGGCGTGTACTCATCCCGTTCTAGCAAACTGATGGTTTGCCTGGACACGCCAGCTAGTTTGGCCAGTTCTGTTTGATTCAGGCCATCGCGAGCCCGAAGCTCTTTTAGACGATTTTTTAGCATGTCTTTTTTCTCCTTTGTTCTTATCTTGATTTCATTGTAACATATCTTTTTATTTTTGACAAGTATATTTGTCAAAAAGTTTAAGATTTTTGTCATTTTGCAAAAGAAAAAGGTCAGGAATGGTATCCTGACCAAGATTAATACTTAGCTTGAAGAAAATCGCCGTCCCTCAGTTTCTTAATCTTGAGAGATGAGCTTAGCCTTCTTTTTATAATATCTTCTATCGATGCATAAGATTGTGATACTTATCAAGGAGAGTATTCCCCCCATAAAAATACCTTTTTGCGAGAAGACGAACTCGACTCTATGCTGTCCAGAAGTAATTGGAAAGGACAAGAGACTATTCCACGTTTTTGAAGTTGGAACATCCTTGCCATCCACTTTTACTTTCCAACCTGCACTATATGGAATCGAAGTCATCATAAATTGGCTATCATCTGTGATATCAACAGAACCTATAATATGAGTATTTGAGAACTTCTCAACCCGTAAACCTTGAGCTTTTCTCTTTTCTAATACCTTTTGAATTTGATCTACATCTGCACGATAAAGCCCTGCATATGAAAGGTCTACCTTATCTGTCTTAAGGCGGAACTCTAAGACAGTCTCTTTCCCTGCTGCATTATCAGCAATCTGCCAAAGTTGACGCTGTGTGTTTCTCTTAGAATGAGTGAACCATTTACCGTTTAACAATACTGAATATTCTTTTTCCGAATTAAGAGAAGCTGGTACAAAAAAGTAATAAGTCAAATCCGTTTGAGGAGTGATGTGGTAACGAACGATTGCTTCTTTACTGGAATCCTTACGTTTGTAAATTGCTGTACCCTTTTCTTTATTCACGTCTTCTTCTACTAGATTTTCAGTTTCAACCGCACTGAAGGCTAGAGGCTTAAAATACTCAACAGAATTCTCCTGATTTTTTTGAATTCCCTCCATAGAGTTGAGAATGTTGTTTTGGTTTTTCACAGCATTATTTAAGTCAAACTGGATACCTTTAACCAATTCATTTGTGCCAAAGGCCAGTGGGAAAGAATTTGGATTTTCGTATACAATATAGCGTTCATCCTCATATACTTTATCAGTAAAATAACGGTGCATATCAAAACGGCTTGCAAAGCGATAAAAGTACATTCTTTCAGGATGATTTTCCTTCTCCTGTTGATCAATATCCTTAATATCCATGTAATAACGAATGCCATACAAGGCATCAGTCAGTGGAGTCCCATTTTCATATTCTGTTGCCGCATTACTCCCTTGATCTCCCAAATAGGCAAATAAATCCATAGTAGATTTCTCCAAACTTGAGCTAAAAGTACTCAATCCTGGATACCCAACAAGTGATGGAGTTGTCCGCGAATAGGCAAATGTACTAGCAATACGATAAAAAGGTTGATCTGCATGTTCTTGAACACTATCTGTCACGCGTTTAACGGAAACCGTCGCATCTACAAACTTATCTACTTCTGCATAGCTAAAAGTCACTTGTGATAGATAGGCATTGTAGCCCAATTCAAATATTGTCAACATGGACAACAAGTAGACTGTTATGCGGTTCATCCTAGGACGCAATAAGACAAGAATGGCTAAATAAATAACTGCCGTTAAAATAGCTTGAGAAAAAAGATAACCTGTTCGCAACAATACAGTCAATACTGAAAGAACTAAAGTTGAGACTAGCAAAATCATTTTCTTTTCTCTATTTGTTTTGAAAGAGCGATTCCAGTATAGATAAAAAACCGCAATTATGCCAGCAACTAGAAGCACTATCAATAGAACAAAATGATTTGCGATAAACTGAGTCAAGATTTTCGGTTGAGTTTTAGGTAGATAGGTAAAGTCTTTTGTATAGAGATAAATTGCTGATAAGGCTAATACTGTAGCTGCCAGTAATTTCCCCCGACGAGAAACTTCAATTTTCTCCTTCAAGACTTGATAAGCTAGAATGAGCATAAAGAAAGAGAAAAGCCATGAAAATCGGAAAAAGAACCCAGCAGGATTTTGGCCCATATGCCAAATTTTGTTAACAAATTCATTCTCAAAAGAAGCGAAAAAGATGAGAGTGATTACCCCAGCAGCCATTCTTCTTTCTTTGAGAATTTTTTTTGATGTCAGAAATAAGATAAAGCCAATAAATCCGAGAGCCCCGATATAAATGTTTGGTAAGTTTGGCCCAGACGACCAACCTGATATCGTATCATAACCTCCAATCGTTAATTTGGATAAAATATCCAAGGGATTAATCTGGAGAGCCATGGAGAAGGTCATGGCTCCTCCAACTTGTCCCTTGCTTACAAGCAGGTTGAAAAATATGGGGACAAGCAAAACAGAAACAGTGGCTGCTCCTAAAACAGAATATAAGAAGACATCCCATAAAGGTTGCATGTAATGTTTTAGTTTTACTTTCCAAGTCCCTTCAATTGCAAGACGTGGGGAAATATAGTAACAGGCATATAAAACCACAAAAATCGAGATCATATAACCCATGTAAAATTGGAGTAACACTGTCAAACCTAAAACAAAGGCATAGGGATAGCCCGCTTTCCCATCCAACAATTGCTCCAAGTATACGATAACGATAGGAAGCATGAACATGGCATCATAAAAGATGACATTCATTTGGTAAGATACCAACATGCCCGAGAGAGCGTAAGCTGTCGAAAACAAGGGAACTAACCAGTATTTCGACACTGCACCTTTATAACGCTTAATCAATAGGTGAGCAAAAGAGAAACCAATCACGCCATATCTAAACCAAATCGTTAGAAAAACTGCTAACCCAAAGTGTTTGATTGGGAGAAGTATATAAATAATATTGAAGGGACTCATCAGATAATATCCCAATAACCCAATCATATCACCACCGATTGATTTGGTAAAAGAGTAGGTAAGACTACTTAAATCTCCCGAAAGTACCGCATTCTTAAGCAAACCAAAAAAGCTAATATACTGTTGACCAAAATCAACTGCCATCAGACTTTTATTTCCAAAGGGATAACTACCCATGAAAAACCAGACAACTAGCATGATAGCCATTGGTAGCAAGGCACTATACATATAAAGAATACTCTTAAGATGATTTCTCTTTATATTCTGCCAATGTATTAACCAATTTCTCATGATTGATTTCTCCTATGTGTTTTAGTCAATTTTCTATTTCTCTCCTGATTTCAACTTACTTCCCTATATTCAAAAATAATCATTATAGACTACATCTAAATACTTCGTCATTTTTATATTTCAAAAAGGGGAGAGCAAGGCTCTCTCCTTTCTAAAAGATCTTATCTAATATTATTTAGAAATTTTACGTTTGACTACAATAGTACCAGCCAAGATAACCAAACCTGCAAATACTAGCGCTACTCCAGTAGCTTCACCAGTGAATGGAAGACCTGGTTTGTCTTCTGTTGTGGTGGTGGATTCTTCTGGTGTTTCTGTAGTACTTGTAGTGGTTGAACCTGGACCTTCAGTTGTGGTCGTTGTTGTGGTGGTTGTAGTTGGGGCTTCTGTTGTCGTTGTAGTCGTTGTCGGAGCCTCTGTTGTCGTTGTAGTCGTTGTTGGAGCCTCAGTTACTGTGGTTGTTGGAGCTTCCGTTGTTGTTGTAGTTGTCGTTGGAGCTTCCGTTGTTGTTGTAGTTGTCGTTGGAGCTTCCGTTGTTGTTGTAGTTGTCGTTGGAGCTTCCGTCGTTGTGGTCGTTGTTGTCGGAGCTTCCGTTGTTGTTGTAGTTGTCGTTGGAGCCTCAGTTGTCGTTGTTGTAGTGGTCGTTGGAGCTTCCGTTGTTGTTGTGGTTGTCGTTGGAGCTTCCGTCGTTGTTGTTGTGGTTGTCGGAGCTTCTGTCGTTGTAGTTGTTGTTGTGGTTGTCGTTGTGGTGGTTGTGGTTGTCGTCGTTGGTTGTTCTTTTGGATTGACGATTGTTTTTGTAGCCGAGTGATCAGTTCCGCTAAAATCTTCAGCATTTACCTCAGTATCTGCTACAGTAATCGTATAACCTGCTGGTGCTTGTAACTCAGTTAAGATATATTTATCTTTTAACAAGGCATTCACAGTAATATCACCATTAGCATCCGTTACATATTCACCAATCACTTGATTATTGGCTTGACGAACCACCTTGAATTTTGCTCCAGCAAGAGGTTGATTTTCATCATTCACTTTATGGATATGAAGCGTAAATACATAACCTACTCCTGAGCCACCAGCAATTTGAATGGCTGCTGCGTTAACAGCTTGTTTAATAACAACACCTTTACCTTTTAGTGTCGCCTCATTCTTTAAAACTTCTCCATCGGCAGGTGTATATTTTAAGCGAACGTCATATAAAATTTGGTATTGATCTGCTTCAGTAACATCTCCAAGGTTAACAGTGAAAGACTGACCGTCATCACTAACCGTTACCGTATGTTGATCTGTCACATCTACTGTATCATTTAATTGCCATGAACCGTCAGTATCAGAGAAGGTTCCCTTATATACGCGAATAGTACCTTTTACGTATTCTGCATTCGTAAATTGTAAATGATCTTCTACCGTAACTTCTTTAATATTTTGTTTGTTTTGATTGACAGAAATTGCATATTTAATTAATGTTGGGTCTTTCTGAACATCACTTATTTTAACGAACAATTTAGGTTCTGAATTTCCAATCCCTTTAAATGTCACTTTCCCTACAACAGTTGTTTTGTTGTTAACCGTTACTTGAACCGGAACTTCTCCAGCTTCTGGATGTTTTTTATAATCTACTTGAGCGTAGAAGTAAAAAGAACCATTTGTGTCAGAATGATTTTCAACATAATCAGTATATGTTAATGAAATCTTTTTATTATCCTTATCAACTGTTGCATGTGCAATAATTTGATTAGTTTGAGTGTCACGAATCTCAAAACTTTGTGAAGAAATGATTAGAGGGTCGGAAATAGAAATATCTGTCGTATCTCCTGCCTTTACATTTTTCCCAGCTAAATCATAGTTTGCATTAATTCTAAAATTCTGCCATTTTCCAACGCCGTCTTCAATATTACCTCCGTTCTCACTGGTAACATTAATATTATTAATGGTATCAACGAATTTACCACTAACTGTGACCGATGGTGTTTCTGCAGCAGTTCTAGTTAAGCTTAGTGCGAGAATCGTGGTCAACACGAAAAGCATGATTGAAAAAATGCCTAATTTTTTCTTTTTCATCTTTCTACCCCTTTTTAACCTTTTTCTATTTAACCTTATTATATCACTAATTTTTTAAAATAGTATAGCAATAATATAAGAATTATCAAATATTTTTAATTTTGACAGTATTAAACTGCTGGCTGTGTTTGGAGCTTACCGATTGTTTAAAATAATAAAAAGAGAGGGGAATCCCTCTCTTTAAGTATCATCTCTATCGATTATTTATTAGAAACTTTGCGTTTGATTACAATAGTACCTGACAAGATAACCACACCTGCAAATACTAAGGCTGCTCCAGTAGCTTCACCAGTGAATGGAAGACCTGGTTTGTCTTCTGTAGTTGTTGAAGTTGTACTTGTTGTACCTGGCGCTACAGTCGTTGTAGTTGAAGCCTTAGTTACTGTTGTAGTTGGAGTCTCAGTTACTGTTGTTGTTGGAGCCTCAGTTACTGTTGTAGTTGGAGCTTCTGTTACTGTTGTAGTTGGAGCTTCAGTTACTGTGGTTGTTGGAGCCTCAGTTACTGTTGTAGTTGGAGCCTCAGTTACTGTTGTAGTTGGAGCTTCTGTTACTGTTGTAGTTGGAGCTTCTGTTACTGTTGTAGTTGGAGCCTCAGTTACTGTTGTAGTTGGAGCTTCTGTTACTGTTGTAGTTGGAGCTTCTGTTACTGTTGTAGTTGGAGCTTCTGTTACTGTTGTAGTTGGAGCTTCTGTTACTGTTGTAGTTGGAGCTTCTGTTACTGTTGTAGTTGGAGCTTCTGTTACTGTTGTAGTTGGAGCCTCAGTTGTGGTTGTAGTTGTCGTTGGAGCTACCGTTGTCGTTGTTGTTGTGGTTGGGGCTGCCGTTGTCGTTGTTGTAGTGGTGGTTGTTGTGGTTGTTGTAGTCGTCGTTGTAGTTGTAGATGTTTTATCACCTTCACCTGAACCTGAACCAGTTTCTAAACGAGTCAGCTTAGTAATTGAACGTTCCTCAGGGAAATTAGTGGCTTTCCACTTCAAGGTGTTGGCTACTTTAGTCTTTGCTGGAAGGTCAGTTGTCAGTTCAGTTGTGTACTCAATCCACATTGGCCACTTGTAGTTGTCACCAAAGTTGAATGTGAATCCTGTGATTTGACCTGCCGCATTTCTTGCAAACACTGCTTTCTTAGTGAAGTTGTCAGTTGGAGTCAACTTGAACAATTCATTTTCATTTTGGATTTTGTTTGGTTGAGTTGCATAACGAACCGCACGCAATGAACCTTCTACAAGAACTTGACCGTGATCGCTGAAGTCATCTGTGATAACTAAACCGTTCAACTGATCTTGAACAGCGTTCAAAAGAATACGCCACTTGATACGTTTAGGGTTTTCTTTGTCTTGGTAACCATATTTATACTCATAGTCGCCTGGAGTACCTACGTATTGCTCATAGGTTACATGGTAAGTTTCTTCACCAAACTTAAATGTGTACTTACCAGATTCTTTCAAATTTGTTGCGTTCGGACGAACTGAGTATTTCAAAGACATGACTTTGTTTTGGGGATTTTTAGAAAAGTAGTCAGTGAAAGTAATTTTAACTTTTCCTGTAGCTGGATCAGTTACAGCATTTCCAACCACTTGACCACTACTGTGAAGGATTGGAAATTCAAGTTTAGTAACTAATTCCAATTCTTTTGGAAGATCCAAAGTCAGTGTATCCCCAGCATTGATGTTTTGTGAGTCTGGGAAAGTCAGTGAATTTGTTGCTTCTAAGACACGACCCGTCGTGATCTTAGTATCTGCAGTTAATGGTTTACCATCAACCTTGACTTCTGTTTTCAAAGTATAGTTGGTAACATCAGTAGCAAATACTGTCGTAAGCGTTGCCAATGAAAGAACCAAAATACTTACAAACGCTAAAATACGCGTTACGCTAAGCTGTGATTTCTTCATCACATAATCTCCTTTTTTAAAATTAATCAGACGTATCATATCATTTTTTTTAGCCATTGACAAGCCTTTTGTACATTTTCTTGCATTTTTCTTAAAATATTTCGTTATTTTTCTATTTTTTCGATAAAAACCGGCTTCAATAGTCATCTTTTTTATCTATAAGGCCTACAAATGTTAAGAACAAGATCAAGCTTCCAAGCAGACTTACCCACCAAGGTGACTGTTCTCCCGTTTCTGGCAACATCTTATCTTGATTTCCTTGAATAGCAGTTTTCTGAGGCTTTTGTGTTGTAACCACTAACGGATTTTCTTCTAGCTGCTTAGGTGATGGAATCATTGGGGTCGTCTTGTCCGCTTGTGTTGATGGTCTTTGTTCTGATTTTCTAACCGGCACTTGGCCCGTAGGGATTTGAAGCTGGGGTTTTTGAACGAGTGTTCCAATTTCTACAATCTCAGTTTGGGGTTTCTCAAGCACTTCTGAGCGAATCAACTCTTTCTTGATGACAACGCCGTCCTCTAGAGTCAGGCGATAGACATCTTGACGTTTGCCTGGCTTCCCTTTTTGGAGTAGCCTTGTAGTTCCTTTAGCTAATGATGCATTTTCAACTGTTTGTTTCTCAAAGTCTACCTCTTCTACTTGGAAGATTTCTTCTGTTGTGATAGTTGGAATTCGTTTTGTTCCTACTAATATAATGGTTGGGACTGCCTCTCTGACAACTTTACTTTCAACTAGTTTTGATGAACGTTCTTCGTCATTGAAGAATTCCTTCTCGATTGTCTTATGGATTAGACCATCTTGGCCTTCTTGGACAAGCTTCGTTTCACCTTTTGGCAAAGTACCATCGTTACGATACTCAATCGGACTTGTGATTCGCTCCTCTTGAATCTCAAAGACTGTATGCTCAATACCAGATCCCTCAACAACTACCTTATCGACAGGTTGCGTTGTGTTCACAGTTCTGAGATGTTCACGCTTGGTTTCCTTACCATTGACGTAAGTTATTTGATAGTAGTCTGTTTGAGTTCCTTCTTTCCCCTCTACTTCAACAAGACTGTATCCAACTGGCTTGGTCTTGTCCTTACGAATAATAACATTGTATGGAATTGGACTTGTTGTGTTGATTTCCTTAGTTTCAGTGACTTGCGTACCGATATGGATAATCTCGTCTTGGACTTGTTGAACTTCCTTACTGCTGATCAAGTCTGTCTTCGTCAAGACTCCGTCTGTGTAGGTCAGTTGGTAAACTTTTTCTACGATCCCATTTTGGCCTACTTGCACTACCTTGGTCTCTCCTTTTGGTAGGTCAGGATCTTCGATCTTTTGGGTCTTATAGGCAATATTCTCAATTTGAGTATGTTGCTCTACCTTGATCGTTGGCACGTGTTTTGTACCGACTAAGATAATCGTTGGGGTAGCTTCTGTGACAAGCTTACTTTCTACCAATCTTGTAGACCGTAATTCATCATTGAAGTATCGTTTTTCGATTGTCTTACGAAGGAGACCTTCTTCACCAACTTGGATAATCCGCGTTTCGCCTTCTGGAAGAGTGTCATCATTGCGATGTTCGGTTATGCTGGCGATCTTATCTTCTTGAATCTCTAAGAGAGTTCTTTCTACGCCAGTTCCTTCAACAATCACCTTGTCAATAGCTTCTCTTACGACTGTTGTCTTGAGATGTTCACGTTTTGTCTCGGTACCATTGATGTAGGTTACTTGATAAAGATCTGACTTTTCTCCATCTTGACCTTCTACTTCAGTCACTCGATAACCGATTGGCTTTGTGGTGTCTTTACGAACCTTAACGGTAAATGGAATTGGACTTGTTTCGCTAGCTTCTCTAATCTCTTTGACACGAGTTCCGACTTGGATAATCTCATCCACTGGCTCTGTTGTCATGTTAGACTCTACAAACGTACGAGATGTTTCTTCTCCATTTACTTTCGTTACAGAATAGCGATTTGTTCTCTGCCCCTTCTTGCCAGGCTGAATAATCTTAGTTGTTCCTGCAGGAAGTTGGTCTGTAAATTTCTCAACAGTGTTGTAGTCAATTACTTCTGTTTCTTCTACAAGTTCCGTTGTCTCAACAATAGGTGTTGAATTACCGACACGGACGACACGATTGACAGCATCTGTAACCTTGTGTTCCGAAACGATAGTACGACCGATTTCTTTACCATTTCGATAGCTTACCAAGAAGGTACGGATCATTTGACCTGGAGTTCCTTCTTCATCGACAACACTTTCTCCTGCTGGAAGTGTATTGTCTGAGACATAAATCGTCTTGAATGGAACGTCAACCTGTTCATCCAATGTACGTTCTGTCATCTTAGAAGTACCGATTACTGTGATTTCGTCAACAGCTTTTGGATTCTCAACTTTTGAGATTTCCTTACGAGAAACTTCGACATCGTCCTCATAGGTCACTTCATAAGTTGTTGTGATGGTACCAGGAGATCCGACTTGAGTAATCTTGCTGTAGCCTTCTGGTTGGGTCTCATCCTTTTCGATAACTTTGTTGAAGTCTTTTTCTTCAACAACAACTACGGATCTGATCGATACAACCACACCTAGGCCTTTAACAATGATCTTGTTCTTCTTCTCTTTGAGGGTGTTTTCATTGACCAAGGTACGATCAACGAGTTTGTCATTGAGGTAGGTAAGTTTATATTGACTTTCAATGCGACCTTTTTCACCTTCTTGACGGACCTCTTCGTAGCCTTTTGGTTTCGTGTAGTCGTATTCGATGACAGTTTCAAAGTCAACATCCTTAACCTCAGTAGTGTATTCAACTTTTTCTACTGCACTACCAACTGTGATAATGCGTTTGACTGGTTGGTCAATCACCGTTTCAGACGTCAAAGTCTTACCGGCTTCCTTACCATTCAGTTTTCTGATTTGATAAGTCTTTTCAACAGAACCATTCTTACCAGCTTGATTTTCAAATTGATAAGTCTTTGGTTTTGTTGGGTCCCTTCTGATCTCTGTTTCGTATGCAACAGTTTCTTTCTCAGTAACAGTTTCAAAGGTTTCTGTAGCTGTACCAATCAAGACGATTTCTCTCGTAGGCTCTTGAATTACTTCCTCAGATTCAATCTGACGACCTACAATTGTATCACCAACTTTGGTAATCTTGTAAACATTAACTTTCTTACCAGGTACACCTTTTTGTACAGTTTCTTTGAATCCGATAGGAAGTTCATCTGTCTCACGAATTTCGATGATATACTCTGTCGTTGTTGTTGTACGAAGTGTTTCAACCGTTTTATCACCAACGATATCTACTGGAGCTAACGGCTTACCATCCAGAGTGTTACGTCCAAGGAAGACACTATTACTCTTGGCATTTAAGTTCACCCAATCACCATTGTATAGTCTAAAGAAACCGTTCTTGTTTGGTGTGTCGGCGATGAATTTATTGTCTGTAGCTGTTACTTTAACAGTGTCGTTTAGACGGTTAATCCCAAAGAAGGCTTGCATCAAATCTTTGATAACTGCTCCGTCTGTTTTTCGAGTGACATC
This sequence comes from Streptococcus peroris ATCC 700780, assembly GCF_000187585.1. Classification (GTDB taxonomy): domain Bacteria; phylum Bacillota; class Bacilli; order Lactobacillales; family Streptococcaceae; genus Streptococcus; species Streptococcus peroris. Next base: position 1,330,932 of record NZ_GL732463.1, on the reverse strand, counting down.
GTAACGTTGCCATGGTTCATTGTCTTTATATTTAAAAGTATTACTATTGACACCTATAGATTCTGCATTTGTACTTTCAATCGCAACCGCGTTTTTCCATCTAGACTTGATTTTCGATACGGTCAACTCATTGTTATCAATGTTTATACTTCCTCTGGTCTTTGTAAATGGTACTTTTGTAACCTTGTTTACACGTTTTCCAGTAGCAGGGTCAAGGACACTCGCTATATAGGTTGTATCATCGTTGATGTAAATCGGTAACTGTTTGATATCATCTACTTCAACCTGATTTCTTGCAATAGTAATGTCACCTGATCCTCCACCTTCAACACCTCTAGATGCTTGAGCAGTATTGTTGTTGACAGAGATGATATAGTCTGTTGAATCACCAGTGATGCTATTTCCTTCGATGTTTAGACTGTAATTATTTGAAGCCTCATTATTTCTAAAGAGAATACCAAAAGTCCCCGGTTGTCCATTTTCAAATGGTTTTGTTAAACCGTCAATCGTATTATTTGATATTTCATAACGACCTTTTTCAAGGGGTTTTGTCCATTTATGGTTTTTCTCATTTGTCAGGATAGAGATGGCTGTGTAACCACGGTAACGAGCTGGATCATCATCGTCGTTTTCCAACTTAGAGTTTGGATCTTGTGTTACCTTGTTGTTACGAATAATGACATCTGTCATCGGATTGGCACGGTTATAAACCTCAATACCATTCAAACGGTCCCCGAGTGAAACGTTATTTTCGATGAGAATCTTATTCCCGTCGTGAATATCCAAGCCTTTACGGTAGTTGTAGTTTGTATAGTTTCCAGTATAGGTAATGCCATCGTTATAAGACCCTGCCATTGAGGCAGCACCATATCCAGTACCACCGTCCAACACATGACCGTTGTATGACAAGATGTTATTTTCTACAAGAAAATTACGTTGGTAACCGAACATAACACCAGCAACACGGTTGTTATGAAGGAAAGAGTTGGTTACCTTGTTACCGTCCATGATAGGAACATCTGGATCTCCGATAGACTTGACTTCATTTGAAACCTTCTCAGAGATACTGCTGTAACGGATTGGTCTACCGCTAGCATCATACTCTTGAGCTGTCGCCTTACTTGAACCAAAGAAGACACCGGCTCTGTTGAATTTCATAGCACGAACGTCATTGATCGTAACATGTGAAGAATCATTTACGTAGATCCCGTTTGAACGACCAAAATAAGACTTGCCTTTGCGGTAAAATTCATTGTCTTTTGTGTAGTCTGATGAATCATAGGCGTGCTCGACAGTCAAACGTCCAACAGTAAAGTTGTTCTTATTTTGAATGAGAATCGCTGATTCATAACGATTATCCGTCAGATTTGTTTCCGGATCATGTTCACCATCTTGTTTTTTATCAAACAAGATTTTTGTATTGTTACGGCTTGGACCGCTACCAATCAAACCTTTTACATTACTATAGTTCTCATCGATCACCAAGGTTTTCTTCAAGAGGACATTCCCTGAAACCATTACGGCAGCTCCACCCTCAACCTCATTGGCTGCTTTCAGAGCTTTTTGAAGAGCATCACTTGCTTCAACCTTACCAGTTGTATCTAGTCCGAAGTCCGTAGCTTTTACATACTTGCCGTAGGTTGCATCTTCATAGACTTTTATATTGCTAGCTACAGCTCTTCTACGACGAGCTCTAGGAGCTGCTGATTCATCTTTAGGAGTCGTTACCCCCTCTTGAGGTGTCTCTGACAACTTTTTCAGCTCTTCTTCAGGTGTTGTCTCAGCCGCTGGTTGTTCTACCTTAGGCTGTTCAGTTGTTGGTTGTTCAGTTGTTGGTTGCTCAGTTGTTGGTTGCTCTTGGACAGGTTGTTCCGCTTTTGGTTGTTCTGCTACTGATTTTTCTTCAGCAACTTCCTTCTCAGCAGGAGACTTGTCTGCTTCCTTTTCTGCCACTTCCGTTGTAGAGGTAGAATCTGCTGGTGTTAAAGATGCTGACTTCCCCTCATCAGCAACCGGCCCCTTCTTATCATTAGCAGTGGCTTCACTCTTTTGATTTGTGATCTTATTTAATGAAGTTGCTTTTTCATCCTGATTTTGAACAACTGTGTTATTTGAGAAATCAGTTGTATCAGCTTTAACATGCACTTGACCTAATTGGAAAGTGGTTAAAATCCCAATTGTCAACAGTGAATATTTTGTTGATTTCCTAATATTCATTCCCTCCAAACTCTCCTTTAAATTATCATATCATCTACAATTATAAAAATGCATAAATATTCTTGCTTTGCTATTTTAGGGCGCAAAATATTTATTTTATACTATACAATAATACAGGGACAGAGGCTTAAAGTCAATAAATTTTAACCAAAATTTTTATTTCTCTAACTAATTCTTTTCTGACAAAGTATTTTTCTATACTTCTCGTCTTTTTGATGCTTTCATTCAAAAAGGCCAGGAATGATTCCCTGGCCTAAATTCTATAATCAAAATCCTAATTTTTCAAAGACTTCTGAGAAATCTTGGATAATTGCTTCGAGTGACACTTGAACTTCTTCTCGAGTTTGATTGTTCTTGACTGTCACTTGTCCACTCTCAACTTCACTTTCTCCGAGGGTGATGAGAGTCTTAGCCGCAAAGACGTCAGCTGACTTGAACTGGGCTTTGAGTTTGCGGTTGAGGTAATCACGTTCTGCTTTGAAGCCTTGTTGGCGAAGAGCTTGCACCAACTCTAAAGCCTTGATATTTGCTCCTTCACCAAGGACAGCAATGTAAACGTCGAGGGCGTTTTCGATAGGTAGTACCACGCCTTGCTTTTCAAGGACCAAAAGGAGACGTTCCACACCAAGTCCAAAACCAAAGCCAGCAGTCTCAGGACCACCAAAGTAGGCAACCAAGCCATCGTAACGACCTCCTGCACAGACTGTCAATTCATTGCCTTCGATTTCTGTGATAAACTCAAAAATCGTATGGTTGTAGTAGTCCAGTCCACGTACCATGTTGCTATCGATGATGTAGTCTACTCCGAGATTTTCCAGCATCTGACGAACAGCATCAAAGTGAGCTTGGCTTTCTTCATCGAGGTAATCCAAGATAGATGGTGCATTCTCCACTGCTGCCTTGTCTTCTTTTTCCTTAGAGTCCAAGACACGAAGAGGGTTTTCCTCCAAACGACGTTGGCTATCCTTAGACAAGGTCTCCTTGAGCGGTGTCAAATAGTCAATCAAGGCCTGACGGTAGGCAGCACGGCTCTCAGGATTTCCAAGAGTGTTGAGATGTAGTTTGACGCCTTGAATACCGATTGCTTTCAAGAAGTGGGCTGCCATAGCGATGGTTTCTACATCGGTAGCTGGATTGCTAGAGCCAAAGCACTCCACACCAATCTGGTGGAATTGGCGTAAACGGCCTGCTTGTGGGCGCTCATAGCGGAACATTGGGCCCATGTAGTAGAACTTACTTGGTTTTTGAACTTCTGGTGCAAAGAGTTTATTTTCCACATAAGAACGAACGACTGGAGCAGTTCCTTCTGGACGAAGGGTAATATGGCGGTCACCCTTGTCATAGAAATCATACATTTCCTTGGTTACGATATCGGTTGTGTCTCCAACCGAACGACTGATGACCTCGTAATGTTCGAAAATAGGGGTGCGCACTTCTGCATAGTTGTAGCGTTTGAAAATTTCACGCGCAAATCCTTCAACGTACTGCCATTTGGCAGACTCAGCAGGTAAAATATCCTGCGTTCCTTTTGGTTTTTGTAATTTCATAGAGAATCCTCTTTATAACTTAATAGTCCTATTTTACCATAAATGAAGGGATTGGGACAGTGTGAAGAAAACATGGATTTAAAGATTATTTTTGAGATTGAGACTTGTCAGAAGAATAGCTAACAAAGAAAGACCTACAAAAAGTATCCAAGTCAACTGCATATTCCATACTGCCACCAGTGAAAAACAGGCCGTCCCCACTGGTATGGATAGAGTAAACAACAAACCTAAAAAATTACTAGTACGAGAGAGAACCTCTGGAGCAAGGTTTTTCATGAGCAGAGCACTAATTTTTGGAGAAATTTTCCCAGAAACATACATGGTAAAAAAGACGAAAAGCATACCGAGCAAAACTTGGTTTAACAAATTAGATAGACCAACTAGACTGGCTCCTAATGTAACCCACATCATCAATCTAGGCAGAGATTGCTTCCCAAAATAATCATTGCCAGTAAGGCTACTGATGATAACTGCTAATAAGGTAATCAATTGTAAGATAAACAAGGCATCCTTGTAGGAAAAATCCAGTAAGGAATGATTTAAAAGGAAGATGTTATAGATACCACCTAAGGCACCACCCAAAGCATTGATAAGCAAGATAGCAAAGAGCATAAAACCAAAGTTTTTCTGTCCACTGTTAAGAAAAACGAGACGTAGGTTTCGGTAAATCGTTAAAAACTGATCTTTGATCGAAAGCTTCTCATTTTTCAGTGATTTACTATCCGCAAGTGGAGTTGATAAGCTTAATTCATCCCTTCCTAAAAAGAGAATGAGAGCTGACACTAGGAAAAATATAGCATTGATTCCAGCTACGAGCGAAAAATTCTGTGTTGACACCCCTAATAGCCAAACTCCAAAAGCTTGGCCGCCAATCGCAGAGATGTAGGTAATAAACTGCGAAAAGGAATAGGCCTCCATCAGATCTGGCTCTGCTACTTTTTCTTTAACGAGAGGCATTCGCAAGCCACCAGCAAAATCACTGGCTACATCACTAATGACATTGATGAGGCAAAGGGTCGAAAAGGCAAAGAAACTAGCTTGCCGAACAACTAGGGCTGCTAGAAAAAATAAAATCGCCTGAAATAAACCGACATAGGTCATCCATTTGACCTTGTCCCTCGTGTAATCAGCCCGAATTCCCACAAAAACTGTAAAAAGAGTTGGAAGCATCATCACAACATTCGCTACGGCAACCGCAGACGAGGCCTGTGGTAAGGTCGAAGCGTAGACCACAAACACTAAATTAAAAATGGAAGCTCCAAAAGCATTGAAAAATCGTGATAAAGTCAAGATTCGATAAGCTTGATTTCTTAGTAATAATTTCATATAGATTTCTCTCCCACATACTACCTTTATGGTAGCTCTAGTATAGCATCAAGAATCCCTCGTGAATACTTTTTTGAATATATGCAACAAACTAAATTGATAACGAAAACGCTAGAATTTTCTACTACTAATAAGTATCTTCACAGTCCTATCGTTTCAATTTAATTTATCTAGTTGCAGATATTCAACATTCTATGAGTTTCTATAATAATCTGCAGATTTGCTACAACCGATCATCTCAAAGATACGGACAGCGTCCTCCATTTTTCTCTGCCCTTCTTCTGCTCTTCCTTGCTTACTATCAAGCAAACCTTCTGCCCATAGGTAGACTATTCGAAAATAGGTTTCATTTTCTTCAAAGAAGTTCTTTTCAATTTGTTTTTTGAAATAAAGGGCATTGGTAAAATCATCAACTTCAATACAGGCCATAAAAGCGTTGAGGAGAAAGGTGTGCATCATATTTCGATTTTTCCCAACTCCTTGCAAGAAATCTGACTTCCGCAACATTTCTCGAGTATACTTTGTGAAAAGCTGGACCGATAAAAGAGGAGAACAGGAAGAAAAGAACAACAGTTCATAGTGTCCCCAAATTTCGACAGAAAATAGATAATCATGTAGGACTCTTTCTTCATCAGAGGTCAACGTAACTGTCTCATCAATGGTTTTCATATAGGATTTTATTAAAATCGCATTGAGAATGTGTTGCTGTCTATCCTTTGAAAAAGGAAGTTGTTGATATTCTCTCTGGTAGAGAGTGCGCAAGGATGTCAAATCTTGAGGGTCGATAGCCTCAAAGATTCTGTTTCTAAATTCAGAATAGGCATCCTGATGAAAACCTCTCGCCAAAAATAAGAGTTCTTCTACGTTAGCATGGATATTCTCTAAAGCAACAAACAACTTTTGAGCAGATATTTCACTTTTACCATTTTCAAAACGTGATAATAAGGATGCTGAAAAATCATCCCCCGTTGCTTTTCTCAAGGAGATTTTTCTAGATTCCCGTAGCTCTTTAAAAACTTTTCCTAAATTCTTCATCCTCTCACCACTCGTCTTTTATTTTTTCCTATTTTACCACATTTCCTAATAAATACTAGTTCCAAACCAGCATTTACAATCTCCCACAAGCATGATAAAATGAAAACCATCAGATATACAAAGGAGAACTTATGAAAAAGAATATCTTGACAACCCTTGTAGCCTCTCTTGTCTACTTTATCTGTATCGGAGTGGGGGTTCTACTAGGAAATCTTGTCGACCACACTGGAAATATGTTTTACGCACCAGCCTTTGCAGCCCTAGTAGGTGGTAGCGTCTATATGATCCTTTTAGCAAAGGTTCCTCGTTTTGGAGCGGTTACTACGATTGGACTTGTTATCTCTCTCTTTTTCCTCGGGAGCAAGCATGGTGCTGGAGCCTTTCTGCCAGGAATCATCTGTGGACTTGTGGCAGATGGCATCGCAAACTTAGGACATTACAAGGATAGGGTCAAGAATCTACTTTCCTTCCTAGTTTTTGCCTTTGGCACTACTGGTCCCATCCTACTTATGTGGTTGGCTCCTCAAGCCTATATGGCTACTCTAGTAGCTCGCGGAAAATCTCAGGACTATATCAACCGCATCATGGTTGCACCTAACCCTAGCACCATCCTTCTCTTTGTAACAAGTGTCCTCATCGGTGCTCTACTTGGTGCCCTTATTGGACAAGCGCTGAGTAAGAAATTGGAACATAGACAGTAACACAAAAGCCCCTTGTCTCAGATAAATATCAGAGACGGGGCTTTTAATGAAATATTTAAAATTCACTATAAATAAACTCTTGAATATTTGAAAAATCTGTGATAAGAGAATAAATCACGATGCTTAAAATGGCTGTGTAGAAAAACAAGGTCCACAATAGTAAACGTTGTGTGTCAGTTAGTCTCGTTTGCAAATTTGTAAAGTTCTTTTTCAACTTCCATCCATCCTTTCACCCCAACGTGCATCACGTCAAATAAAAAGTAATCTTCATACTCTTTATTTCCATAGTTTAACACCGTAGCACCGTGGTTTTTGGCAATATTTTCTATTTTTTTGTAAGTTTCTTCACGCATTTCTCGTGAAACACCTGTGTAATCATTCCATTTACCATTTACAGGAAAGATAATGACTTCAACTTCAATTCCCAATTCCTTAGCAACTGTCAAGAAGAGTTCCATATCTGAATACTCTGGTGACTCTATGTAGCTCAAGTCTTTGTTAGAATCTTTCAGCGAAGCATAGCGGTCTCTCAAGTAGGTATTGTAGTAGTTATTATCCACAGCATAATCATTGTTATCTGTTTTCTTTTTAACTTCTTCTACAAACTTCTTCGTCATCTCCTCCCAATCATAATCCGGCGTTTTATCTCCTAGTGCAGGATAGTCTGATTTGGCATGATTTTCATAGAATTTTCGTTTAAGCTTAAAGGAATAAACGGCATTGTCAAGCTCCAACAGTTTTTTATCAATGATTGTTCCTTTTCCTTCTATGAAATAGCTTTTATACTTTTTATAGATATCATTTTGTTGTTTGTTTCCTTTGGTAATCTCAATAATGCGATTAATCAGTTTTTCTTTGGTTTCCTTACTGATTTTCTCGTTATCTAGCATATGAAAAATATGTTCCTGAGAGGCCTTGTTTAAGAAGGCGTCTTGATGAGTCCCATCCTTTTCGAACCATTGAACAGACTCTACGATAGCTACTTTTCGCTTACTCATAGCCCCCTCAATCGAGCTCAAGGTTGTAGCTTGAATGATATTTTGAGAGTAACTGGTTCCTATCTGCATAATGTTAAAATCATTGTAGTTAAAAATTTTATTGGGATGGTAATCTTCATTTATCGTCGCAACTAACTCTGAGGAACCCATTAGAACTAGTGTATTGGGAGTGATATTATTTATTAGAATATCTCTACTTTTATACTTTTCATAAGAAGTGCTGTAGCGAATACTATTGTCCTTGACTTTATAATAGTCGTCAATCTTCTTGACATATGTCACATTCAAAAGGGCAAGCGTCGCAATTACGAGCACAAGCGATAGTAAAAATGCTTTTAACTTAATCATCCTGTTTTGTCCAATCTCCTTGTTTAAGCAGATCTCTTTATCTACTTAAAATTGCTATAATTATCTTATAAGGTTCACCTGAAAATATGAAGAAACCAATCATAACCAAATTTATGGTCACAAACCAACTCATTAATTTGTACCAAGTTTTATTTTTATATTTCTTATAAAAAGTGCTTTTCTTTTGATAAATTTCAAATCCAGACATCAGAATCCCATGGTAAAAACCGTAAGCGATATAGCTAACACTAACACCATGCCAGAATCCCATAACCAACATATTGACCATATAGGCATAGGCTGCATTGTGCAATCTATTCTTAAACCATTTTTTTCTGATAACCTGCATCAAAACTCTTGAAAACACAAAATCTCTCAACCAGGTTGACAAGGTGATGTGCCATCTAGTCCAGAAATCCTTGATATCAATACTCAAGAAAGGTTTATTGAAATTCATCGGTGTCTGAATACCCAAAATATTACTGCTCCCAACAGCCATTAAACTGTAACCCGCAAAGTCAAAGAACAGATAAAGGGTATACAGGTACATATATTTAATTGAATAAATGACTGTGCCAGTATTGCTTAGAGCAAATAGTATCTGGTAAACATAAGTTGATAAAACCACCTTGTAGAGAAGGCCTAAAACAATACGATAAATACCACTTCCTGCTAGCTCTAGGTAATCTTTTCTAGGCATGACTTCGTTGATCTCTTTTAGAAATCTTCTGCTACGATCGATTGGGCCCGAGCTAACTGTAGGGAAGAAGAGTAAAAACTGCAGATAATCTTTTACACTGATTTTTTCTTTGATTAAACCATCCAATATTTCTAGCATGATCTGAATGGTCTTAAATGACATGTAGGAAATCCCAATAAAAGCCAACAAATGTAGCTGTGTTATAGCAAAGACTTTATTGACCACTAAAGGTAAAATGGATAACATAACTAGAGGTTTCAACCGTTTTGAATCCATTCTTTGTGCCATGAAAACTAGGATATATTGGTAGATGATGAAAGCCAGTAGATAAACCACCATGGATTTGCTTTTACCATAGATGACTCCTGCGAACAAAATAGACAGGGTTAAAATATAATAATCCTTACGCTTGCCAAAAAAGTTTAAGATAAAACCAAGCAGTAAGACCACAGATAATAGAAGGAAAAACTCATTCCCCTCAAAATAATTCATACTGGCTGAACTCCTTTGTCATTTCATAATTCTCTCAAGATAGCTTACTATTTCAGGCGTATAGAGATATTCTATTTCATTATATCATATTCCTGAATTTTAAGTTTATTATAGATAAAAACCAAGGAGAATTTATAAAAAAAGAGCCATGTCGCTCTTTTTTATTTATGACTTAATTTTTTTGTCAAGAAGTCTCCTAAGAACTGGATGGTGAAGATAATCAAGATAATCACAAGTGTGGCAAGGACTGTCACATCATGATTGAAACGGTTAAATCCATAAGCAATCGCTACGTTACCGATACCACCGGCTCCGACCGCACCGGCCATTGCTGTTTCACCAACAAGTGAAATCAAGGTCACAGTTGTCACACGGATCAAGTCTGGAAGTCCTTCTGATAGGTAAACACCTACGATATCCCAGAAAGTAGCTCCGCTGGCTTGAGCTGCCTCGATGACACCTCCATCAAGCTCTGATAAAACCACTTGCACCTGACGGGCAAAGAAGGCAAAGACTGCAAAAGATAGGGGTACGATAGCTGCATTTGGACCGATACTTGTCCCTACGATTAGATGAGAGAAAGGTGACAATACCGCTAAGAGAATGATAAAGGGCACTGCACGAAAGATTGAGGTAATCTTATCCAAAACCCAAAAGACTAATTTATCTTCTAAGACGCCACCCGGTCCAGTTAAGACGAGGAAAAGTCCTGCAACTAGTCCTAGGAATCCTCCAATGATAAAGGAAAGAACTGTCATATAAAGCGTTAAGTAAATAGCTGTCCCCCAGCCCGCTTGGCCTAACCAGCCCATCTTGTAGACGTTTGGTAAGTACGTTTGAATCAACTCTGCCATCTTACTGTCCTCCCTTCAATACTTTCAACTGTACCCCAGCCTGTCTAATTGCTTCTTGTGCTGCTCCCAGAGAGGCTTTCTCGCCTGATAAAACAACAACTAACTCACCCACAGGAGTTTCATCCAAAATTTCAATGTTCCCATAGAGAATATTGGCTGTTACTTGATAGTCCTTGTACAATTCATTCAAAAGTGGCTCATCTGTAGAGGCCCCTGCATACTTGAGTTGTACCAAAATGCTGTTTTCAGATAAGTGTTCTACAATTTCTTGCTTCTCAATTTTAACCAAAGCTTCATCGATACCTGTCGCTGTTGAGATAAAGTCCTGAGTTAATGGTTGCTTAGGATCTGAGAAGATTTCAAGAACGCTACCTTCTTCAATCAAGCGGCCATCCTGCATGACTGCTACACGATTAGCAATATCTTTGACAATCTGCATCTCATGCGTAATCAAGACAATGGTCAAGCCTAGTTTACGGTTCAATTCTTGCAAGAGTGACAAGATTTGTTTCGTCGTCTTAGGGTCAAGAGCTGAAGTCGACTCATCTGAAATCAAAATTTTTGGATCATTTGCCAAGGCACGCGCAATGGCTACACGCTGTTTTTGTCCACCAGAAAGTTGTGAAGGATAGTTTTCAGCACGGTCAGCCAATCCGACCAAGTCTAATAACTCAGCTACTTTAGCCTTCTTATCTTTCTCACTAAGTCCAGAGTGTTTAAGGGCAAAGGCTACATTTTCCTCGGCCGTTTTTTGACTCATAAGGTTAAAGTGTTGGAAAATCATCCCAATATCTTGACGCTTACGACGTAATTGCCCGGCAGTTAAGGTTTCTTTACCATCGAAAATCACATCATCATCAATGGTAATTCTACCTGCAGATGGTTTTTGTAAAAGATTAATAACACGCACCAGGGTTGATTTCCCTGCTCCAGAATATCCTACGATTCCGTAGATGTCCCCTTCTTTGATATGAATGGTCACATCCTTGACCGCTGTGATGGTCTTTTTCTTTTGGTGAAAGATTACATCAATCTGATCTAACTTGATAATATCTCTACTCATAGCTTCTAATCAGCTCCTCTACTAATTCAATATGGGTATAATAATCGGCGATTCGCACATTTTCATCTCCACCATGGTCTCGGCTATTGGCATTTCCTAGACCGAAGGCAACCATAGGCACTTCCAAGGCATCAAATACCGTATGCATTGGTCCTGTACCAGCTGTAGTTGGCAAAACTGACACGCCTTGCGGATAGAATTTCTTAGCCAGTTCAATGACGTTGAGAATAGATGGTGCACTCATGTCGCTCCGATAACTGATTTCACCCAAGGTATAATTTAATTCTACCTTATCAAAACCATTTTTGTCTAGTTGTTTCTGAATCTTTTCCAAAACATCGCGTGGATCTAAGCCAGGAACCAAACGAACTTCTAGCTTAGCGCTAGCTTCTGCCGGTAAAATCGTTTTAACCCCTTGACCTTGATAACCTGACTGGATACCCTCGATATTGAGGGCTGGTTCAAAGAAGAAACGTTTTAGAAAGGCTGTACGTTCCTCTTGTAAAAGTGGCAATTCCAAGCCATAAATCTGGCTGATTTCCTCTGGGTTGCGTTGAGCGTAGGTCTCAACCAAGGCCAGCTCGCGTTCATTAGGTTCCTGTACATCATCGTACAGACCTTCGACTAAAATACGTCCATCTTCAGCTCGCAAACTAGTCAAAGCTCGAATGAGATACCATGCGGCCGACTCCACAACACCACCATAACTAGAATGAATGTCCACATCCGCACTCTTAATCTTGGCATCAAAGGTTACAATTCCTTTGTTCCCGCCAGAAATTTCTAGTTGTTCCAAAGCATTTTTGGTTCCTTGCTCCCAAACCAATAAATCTGCGCCGCGGAGCTTATCCGCATGTTTTTCCAAATACTTATCCAAATCTGTCGAAGCAGACTCCTCTGCCCCTTCCATAATAAAGCTGATATTGACAGGCAGGTCATCGTGATGCTGCATATATTTTCTAAGGGCACTCAAGCGAGCAGTAATATGTCCCTTGTCATCATCAACCCCGCGTCCATACATGATGCCATCACGCACAGAAAGCGTAAATGGATCCTCTGTCCAGACTTGGTCGCCGTCCGCAGGTACTGTGTCATAGTGGTTGTAGAAAATGATAGTCTTGGCATCTGGTCGTGAACTTTTGAAATGTGCCATGACAAAGGGTGCTGTATAGCTCTCGTCAATCTCGACTTCCGCCCCTACACGTTTAAAAATTTCGCCTAGATAACGAGCCACCTCTTTCAGGCCGACTTGTTGGGCAAAGACTGATTTTTTAGAAATCAAGGTACGCAAAACTTCAAAGTAATGTTGCGCTACATGATCTTTTTCAAACTTTTCAATTTGTTCTTCTTGACTAGGGAAAATCATTTTCTCTCTACCTTTCTACTAGGACTTGTACCTTTAGAATCAATACAAGTGGAGTTCATTTGCTTTAGGCTCTATACAAAAGCAAGAGGTGGAAAATATCTCTCCCACCTCCCTGTGTTTATTACCAAACTGGTTGATCCAAGCCGTCTGAAGTTTCTTCGATGACTTTTTTCACTTCGTCAGTATGGTAAGCTGCGATAATTTTCTTGATGGCATCAGCTTTAGGTGATGATTCCCAATCTTTTTTCGCAACGATAATGTTGTACCATTGTTTTGAGTTTTCGTCAGCTTGCTCTTTAAAGAGTGCTTTCTTGTAGTCCAATTTTGCTTCTGTAACAAAAGTGTTGTTAACAACAGCGGCATCAACTGATGTCAAGGCACGAGCTGTTTGGCTAGCATCCAATTCAGTGATTTTCAAGTTCTTAGGATTTTCTTTGACATTTGCGACAGTAGCAAGTTCAGTACCTGAAACATCCAATTTAATCAAACCAGCTGATTGAAGAAGGTAAAGGGCACGACTTTCGTTAGTTGCATCGTTTGGAATAGCGATTTCACCGTTATTTGGGATTTCTTCCACTTTAGTGTACTTGTTTTCTTCTCCGTTTTTACCTGAGTAAAGGCGGATTGGTGAGATATAAGTATCTGCAATCGCTACAAGATCTTTACCGTTTTCTTTGTTCCAGTTGTTCAAGAAGTTATAGTGTTGGAAAGCGTTCAAGTCTACTTCACCATCAGCAGTTGCCTTGTTTGGTTGTGAGTAGTCTGTAAACTCAGTAAATTCCAATTTGATTCCGTCTTTTTTAACCAATTCTTGGACTTTGTCCCAACGTGCTTCTTCAGAACCACTACGGTTTACTGTTGCGATTTTGACAGTTGTTGCATTGTCTGCTTTCTTGTCTGAATTCCCGCAAGCTGCAAGAGTCAAGCCTGCGACTGTAGCGATAGCTGCTACGCCTAACCATTTTTTAATTTTCATGATTTGTTCTCCTTAAAAATAATATGGTGATAGTATCTCACACTTTATTTGATTTCGCAAATTGTTATTAAATAAGCAGACCTATAGTTTGAAACTATATGCCTAAAAACTGTAAAATCATCCACCTACCAGAGAATGGATGACTTACAAGCTTATTTAATATCAGCTTCTGCTGGTAGGTAAGAACCACCAAAGAACTGTTGAGATAATTTTTCAAGTGTGCCGTCTTTGTAGAGTTCTTGGATGCGTTTGTCTACAAATGATTTCAACTCATCTTGACCTTTGGCAAGAAGTGGGTAAACGTAAGGCTGTTGGTCACTTGGAAGATCGATGACTTTCAAGTTATCCAAGCCTTGATTTTTGATAACTGTCTCTACACCGATCTTGTCAAAAATCTTGTAGTCAAATTGGCCGTCACTCAAGCGAGACATGATTTGTTGGAAATCAGCCTTGGTGTAGTTCAGAACCGTTGGCTTGTCTGCGTGTTGTTTGTTATAGTCTTCTAACTGTTTAGCTGATGTTGTTCCTTGTACGACTTCAGTAGATTTTCCACCGATATCATCAAGTGACTTAATGCTGTTGTCATCTTTTTTAACTACGAGAACGTTTGGGTTTTTAGCGGTTGGTGCTGCATAAAGATATTTTTCTGCGCGTTCTTTGGTATAGCTGATGTTATTCACTGCCATTTGGTAACGATCCGCGTCAAGACCCGCAAAGACACCTGACCATTCTGTTTTTTCAAACTTGACATCATATTTGTCAGAATCTTTAAAGATAGCACGAACAACTTCGATTTCGTAACCAGTCAACTCACCGTTTTCTTCATAGTTAAATGGTTTTGGTGATGCGTTGGTTGCTACGATAATTTCTTTTTTACCTGATGATGCTTCTCCAGATGCTGCATCTTTCTTCTCACCACCTGAACAAGCTGCTAACACACCTGCGGCAACAAGCCCTAGGGCAGCAAGTGATGAATACTTAACGATTTTTTTCATGATATTTCCTCCAAAATAAAATACAGTCTTATCTTAACAGAAAAAATGTGATTGCGCCATTATATGATTTCTATATTTGTGATAGGTTTTCTTTATGGCTGATTAAAAGACCAAGCGTAGGACTGCTATCAAGACCACTCCAAAGAGAACCGTCCCCACCAGATTGCGGTAGCGAAAGGCTACAAAGGCTGTCGGAAAGACTGCTAGAAAGTCTAACCACTTTATCTGTGGGAAACTTCCAACTTTTCCTGTCACTACACTTGAAAGAATCAAGGCGAAGATAATAGAGACAGGTAAAAATTTCAAAAAACGCTCTACGATTGCTGGCAATCCTTTGTACTTAGCAAGGATGAAAGGAATCATTCTTGGAATCCAGGTCACCAAGCCAGAGAAGATAATTGCCATTAAAATATACTTACTGACCATCCAAAATCACCCCCATAGTACAACCTAGCAAGGTCGCAAACAGAACAGCTAGTGACTGAGACTCCACTGTCAACAGTATAAAGAAGGAAAGGGCAATAATTCCTAAAATGATGAAGAGGTTGCGCAAGGGAATCCGTTTTTGCATAATTTGAAACTGGGAAGTAAAAATCCCGATAAACATGCCCACTAGGGCAAAATCTAGACCAATAACTTCCGGATTTGGCAGAAGTCCACCTAAAGTGGTCCCCACAACAGTTCCGACAAACCAAGCTAGATAGCTGTTAAGGTTGTTCCCGTGCATCCACATAGGATTGACCTTGTCCGTATGAACCAACTCGCCCATCAAGACCCCGTATGTCTCATCCGTCAAGAGGCTAGACATTCCGATATTATGCCAGAGACTAGTATGACGAAAATAGGTCGATGCGTGTAAACTCAGCAAGAAGAGACGCAGATTAATCAAAAAGACCGTCATAGCGATAGCTGCCACAGGTGCTTGAACTGCTATCAAGGCTATCATGGCAAACTGGGCACTCCCAGAATAGACAAAGAGGCTCATCAAGCCAATCTCTACAGGGGTTACATAAGGGGAACCGATAATGCCACAAGCAAGGCCGATACTGACATAGCCTAAAGCCGTTGGCACCGCAGCCTGTACACCTTTCCAAAATCCTTTTTCTTTCATAAACCTCCTTACTAGTGTTTCAGTAATCGACTGCTGATTTACAGTCACAACGAGGACTATTATAACACATTCAAAGAGGAGAAATAAGTTTAGAATTTGAAACTAGTAGCAAGTTTCAGTCCCCGAACAATATGCTTCATTATGAATACATGAGGAATTGATCAATTCGAATTCTATACTTATCGGCTTCGTTTTTTTCAGTATATTCATTTTCTATCGGGTAGACATCAATCCAGAGTTCTCTCCTTTCTCCTCTCAATTTGACTTTATAGCGATAGCCGTTATCGTATAGCCCTACTGTCTCGGTAGTTACAGACTGGAAAATAGGAAGAGCTTCAATTTCTTTTTTTATAGTCTGGGATAAATTGTGGAGCGCGATTTGTTGCTCCATTTTTGATGCTACAGGAATTTGAATTGTCGCTTCTTCCAAGAGATGTGATTTTGAAAATGTGAAATCCGCTTGACCTGTATAACCATTTAATGCAATATTTTCGTAATGATAGAAAAGGCGTCCCGTTTTATAGAAATATGGGTCTTTTGCATGCCATGTATCGTGATAACCCATTGCAGTTTCTTCCTCCACTTTATCAGCTTCTTCAAATACTTCCTCAAAAGATTTTGTGGACATATTGAAAAAAAGTGAATCAAACAGGACCAGTTGAGTCTTTTTAAAATTCTGGCAAGCTATCAGAGACAGCAACAATACCCCTAAGGAAAGTACAATTCTAATTGTTTTTTTAAATCTCATATTTCTACTATACTAAAAAACTCGCGCATTTGTCCAAGATAAAAGAGTTAACGCTGAGCTAACTCTTCATTCCATGATATCAAAAGCCAGGCTGGGTTTGGCATTTAGCTCCAAGCCTGCAAAGTTTTCTTTGTTCCACTCGCTGACGCTAGCATAGGCAATCATTCCGGCATTGTCTCCGCAAAGACGTAGAGGTGGAATAATGACCTTGACATCAGTGATTTCAGCTGCTAAGCGTTCTCTGAGACCTTTATTGGCAGCCACACCACCAGCCACAACTAAGGTTTTAACAGGATATTTTTCTAAGGCCTTCTTGGTTTTTGCCATGAGAATATCCATGACAGCTGCTTGGAAGGAAGCACACAAATCCTCTGTAGACAAGCTTTCTCCCTTTTGCTCGGCATTGTGGTGCAAATTGATAAAGGCAGACTTCAAACCTGAGAATGAAAACTCCAGATTGTCTTCCTTAATCATGGCACGCGGGAAATCATACACATCCTGTCCTTTATGCGCTAACTCATCAATCTCACGACCTGCTGGATAGGTCAAGCCCATGACACGACCGACCTTATCATAGGCCTCACCAACTGCATCATCACGGGTTTCACCAACAATCTTATAATCACCAGCCTCAGACACATAGACCAACTCTGTGTGTCCACCACTGACTAATAGAGCTAGCAAAGGAAACTCCAAGGGTTCCACACTTTGAGCCGCCATGAGGTGACCAGCCATGTGATTCACAGGAATCAGCGGAAGTCCATGAGCCCAAGCAAAGGCCTTAGTAGCTGACAAGCCAACTAGCAAGGCTCCGACCAAGCCTGGTCCGTAGGTAACCGCCACAGCTGTCACATCGTTTTCAGTAATTCCTGCTTCTGCTAACGCCTCCTCGATACAGGCTGTAATGACCTCGACGTGGTGACGACTGGCTACTTCTGGAACTACGCCCCCAAAACGTTTGTGACTCTCAATTTGACTCGCAATGACATTGGACAAGAGCTCATCGTCGTTTTTCAAAACGGCAACACTAGTCTCATCACAGGATGTCTCAAATGCTAAAATATATCTATCCTTCATCTATTTCTCTCTTCATGATAATGGCGTCCTCAACTGGACTATGGTAATAGGACTTTCTCTCAGCGATGACTGCCATTTTTTCTTTCTTGTAAAATGCTTGCGCTCGGTGGTTGGACTTTCTGACTTCGAGGAAAACTTCCTTGTCTGTCGGCAATGTCGCAAACAAGGCTGATGCTACCCCCTGACCTTGATAGGCTTTTTTGACAGCAATTTGTAGGACTTCTGCTTCAAAAAGATTCTCCTGAATTGCTAGAAAACCTATCACTTCTTCCCCATCATAAGCTAGAACATACCAGGTCTGGTCTTGAGACAGGTCTGCTTGGATTTGTTCCAGAGTCCAAGGGCTGACTGGGTAAACAGCTGCCATAACCGCATAGATGGCTTGAGCCAAGTTAGGCTGTTTTTGAATTCGTTTAATTTCTATCATAGGCGCTTAATGTAAGACTCGCCAGACTCAGTATGGCTCTTGAGCCAATTTTCCTCAGCTTCGACACGCTTGAGGTAATTCGGTACAAAATCGTGCAAAGAGTCTGCTTCCTTGTCCCAAGCCCAGAGGGCTAGATTGGCTGCATTTGGCAAAGTTTCTTGGTAGTTAGCCTGTGGTAATTGCTCTTGAATCTGCTCGACAAAGGCACCCACTTCACCAACAAAGGTTACCTGCTCGGCATCCTTGATTTGCTCTAGGACCTCCTCAAAAGACAAGTGAGCCTCGGGAAATACAGGCTGGGCATTTTCATAAAATCCTGCATAAACATTGTTGCGACGCGCATCCATCAGAGGAACCACCAAACCTTGGTGCTGGCTTGGTACCAGAGCTAAAAGGCTAGACATCCCCACTAACTCAATGTTTAGGGTATGAGCCAAGGTCTTGGCAGTTGCTACTGCGATTCGCAAGCCAGTATAACTACCAGGCCCTTCAGCCACCACGATTCGATCCAAATCCTTAGGTGTCCAATCCAAACTTGCCATTAAGAAATCAATAGCAGGCATGAGGGTAATACTGTGATTTTTCTTGATATTAATCGTGGTCTCAGCAAGAAGCTGCTTGTCCTCTAAAATAGCTAGAGAAAGAGCCTTGCTGGACGTATCAAAAGCTAATACTTTCATAACACATTCCTATCTTTTTGTCTGTTTACTATTATACTACAAAAGACTTCGCATGGGAATTTTCTTTGTGTCAAAGAAAGAATAGGCCTTCCGCAAGGCCCTATTCACAAGCCATACTCATTCTGATTCACTCTATTTTTCAAGTCTTTTCACAAGTTTCACTTTCCCATTTCCCTCTTTTACTAATTCACCTTTTTATGTTATAATTGAAGTAATTGTAACGAATCAAGGTCAATCTAGACACAAAAAATCAGATGGAAGCAATCAGCCGCCTAACGGATAATGTTGAATAAAAAATGACCTGAAAACAGAAAGGAAACACATGATTTACAAAGTTTTTTATCAAGAAACAAAAGACCGTAGCCCACGACGTGAAACTACACGCTCACTTTACCTGGACATTGATGCAAGCTCTGAACTTGAGGGACGTATCATTGCTCGTCAACTCGTCGAAGAAAATCGCCCAGAATATAATATCGAATACATCGAACTTTTAACTGACAAATTGTTAGACTATGAAAAAGAAACGGGTGTATTTGAAGTTACGGAGTTCTAATATGACTTATACTCTTAAACCAGAAGAAGTCGGCGTTTTTGCCATCGGTGGTCTAGGAGAAATCGGGAAAAACACATACGGAATTGAATACCAAGATGAGATTATCATTGTCGATGCAGGGATTAAATTCCCAGAAGATGACCTACTTGGTATCGACTATGTAATTCCCGACTATTCTTATATTGTGGACAATATCGACCGTGTTAAGGCTGTCTTGATTACACACGGGCACGAAGATCATATCGGAGGAATTCCTTTCCTTCTCAAGCAAGCAAATGTCCCTATTTATGCAGGACCACTTGCTCTTGCTCTCATTCGTGGAAAACTCGAAGAACACGGACTTTTACGCAACGCTAAACTTTACGAAATCAATCATAATACCGAGTTGACCTTTAAACATCTCAAGGCAACTTTCTTTAAAACAACTCACTCGATTCCAGAGCCTTTGGGGATCGTCATCCATACGCCTCAAGGGAAAATCGTCTGTACAGGTGACTTCAAGTTCGACTTTACTCCCGTTGGAGATCCTGCGGACTTGCACCGTATGGCAGCCCTAGGAGAAGACGGAGTTCTTTGCTTACTCTCAGACTCAACAAATGCTGAAGTTCCAACCTTTACCAACTCTGAAAAAGTCGTTGGTCAGTCGATTATGAAGATTATCCAAGGCATCGAAGGACGCATTATCTTTGCATCTTTTGCCTCAAATATCTTCCGTCTTCAACAGGCGACAGAAGCCGCTGTTAAGACTGGACGCAAGATTGCTGTCTTTGGTCGTTCTATGGAAAAAGCTATCGTCAACGGAATTGAGCTTGGCTACATAAAGGCACCTAAAGGAACCTTTATCGAACCAAATGAAATTAAAGACTATCCTGCAGGCGAAATCCTTATCCTTTGTACGGGTAGTCAAGGTGAGCCTATGGCAGCTCTCTCTCGTATTGCTAATGGAACCCACCGTCAGGTGCAACTCCAACCAGGAGATACGGTCATCTTCTCTTCTAGCCCAATCCCTGGAAATACTACGAGTGTTAACAAACTGATCAATACTATTACTGAGGCTGGTGTGGAAGTCATCCACGGTAAAGTCAACAATATTCACACGTCTGGGCACGGTGGTCAGCAAGAACAAAAACTCATGCTTCGCCTGATCAAACCTAAGTATTTCATGCCTGTTCACGGTGAATATCGTATGCAAAAAGTTCATGCTGGACTGGCTGTCGATACAGGTGTAGAGAAGGACAATATCTTTATCATGAGTAACGGGGATGTCCTTGCTCTTACAGCCAACTCTGCTCGTATCGCAGGTCATTTCAATGCTCAAGACATTTATGTCGATGGTAATCGTATTGGTGAAATTGGTGCCGCTGTCCTTAAAGACAGACGAGACTTGTCAGAAGATGGTGTTGTTGTCGCAGTTGCAACTGTTGACTTCAAATCTCAAATGATTATTTCTGGACCAGACATTTTGAGTCGTGGTTTCGTCTATATGCGTGAATCAGGAGATCTGATTCGTCAAAGCCAACGCATTCTTTTCAACGCTATTCGTATCGCTTTGAAAAACAAGGATGCTACTGTGCAATCCATTAACGGTGCTATTGTCAATGCCATTCGCCCCTTCTTGTATGAGAATACGGAACGTGAGCCTATCATCATACCAATGGTACTCACACCCGATGAAGAAGAATAACAAAAAGTTGGAGTCGTTAGACTCCAACTTTTTTATTTTACAACAACCTCATAGCGTGTTTTACTTGTAAAAGTTTGCCCTGCTTTGAGAATCACTTGATCTTTGAAATCGCTGTGGATAGCGTCTGGCAAGGCTTGTGCTTCAAGAGCAACTCCATTGTGCTGTAGCATTGGTTGACCAGCGATGATGACACTCTCATCCACAAAGTTTGCGGTATAAACGACCAGACAAGGAGCTTGCGTTTTGAGGAGTAAAAGGCGACCAGATTCTGGGTCATAAAGAGAACCCGCACGATCAAACCCTCGTGAAAGAGCAAACGGATGATCTAGTCCTGATACAAGTTGAATTTGCTCATCTTCGTCTGCAAAAATATCCTTCAACAAAGCTCCATTAGAAATCTGTTGAATGACATGACGACTCGCATCTGGAATTTTCTCAGGAACTCCATCGGCTGCGATTGGATAAATGCCTTCTGTATTTAATTGAAAGACATGATGATCAACTGTCTTTGTGAAATCCCCAGAGAGATTGAAATAGCTGTGGTTGGTTGGATTGACCAAGGTATCTTGATCCGTTGTTACCTTGTAGTGAATCTCATAGGCACCACTTTCTTCCAATTGATAGCTAATCCAAATCTTCAGATTGCCAGGAAAACCGCCTGTCCCATCTGCTCGTTCTGTATAAAGGGTCAAGCCATGGTCGCTCACTTCGACCAACTCAAACAGGCTAGAATCCCAGCCGGTCGAACCACTGTGGTTGCAGTTGCTTTCATTATTAACTTCTAAGTTATAGATTTGTCCGTTTAAGTCAAAGCTAGCTTCAGCAATGCGGCCTGCCACAGGACCAACACTTGCACCGTGTTTAGGAGTATTTCCTACATAACTGGCAAATTCATCAAAACCTAGAATAACATTAGCGAAATGTCCCTTCTTATCAGGAGTGACATAACGTAAAATAGTGGCACCGTAATTCATAACTTCTAGTTGATAACCAGCATCTGTTTCAAAGTGATAAGCTATCACATCCTGACCCTTAACATGCCCAAATATCCGCTCTGTGTAGGTCTTCATCTTATCTCCTTATTTTTTAAATTCGTGAATAATGACGCCTTGTACCACTCGGTTAACAGTTCCTGTAGGAGAAGGTGTGTCTGGTTTATTTTTCACCTTAAGTGAAGTCAAAAGTGCAAAAAGCTGACCGTAAACAATATATGGGAAAACGCGGTAAATGTCCGTCAAGACACCACCACAGCCAAGCACGACTTCCTTGACATTTTCTAGATCAAAGGCTTGATCACTCAAGAGAACAACGCGACGAGCAATTTTATCTCCTGCAACTTCACGCACAAGGTCAAGATCATATTGGCGCGTGTAATCTCTAGTTGATCCAAATATCAAAACAATTGTCTGATCATTGATCAAAGATTTTGGACCATGACGGAAACCAACTGGACTTTCATACATAGTTGCGACTTGTCCCGCTGTCAATTCCAAAATTTTAAGTTGAGCTTCATGTGAAAGGCCAAAGAAAGGACCCGCGCCAAGATAGATGACACGATTAAAGTCTAAATCTACCAATTCTTTCACATCGGCTACATTGTCAAGTACTTTACGAGCCAAACGAACCAAGACTTCAAAACGTTCTGCTTTGATAGCAAATTCTGTTGGGTCAAAGACCAAGAGAGCTGTCAACATCATGGAAGTAAAACTAGAAGTCATGGCAAAGCCTGCGTCGTTAGAAGGCGCCGGTTGCAAAAGCAAGAGGTTGCGGTCATCACCATGTGCTTGGAGGGCTAGTTTCCCTTCAGCCGCACATGTGATGGTCACCTGATAAAGATCATCAACCAAAGATTTAGCTAAATCAACAGTTGCCACACTTTCAGGTGAATTCCCACTACGAGCAAAAGAAACTAAAACCGTCGCCACATCTTTTTTCAGATAAATCTGTGGATTAGCCACAATGTCAGTTGTCGCAATCGCATTAAAGTTCCATTTACGTTCATCATAGACTTCCTTAAAGTAAGGCACCAAGGTGTCTCCCACATAGGCTGATGTCCCAGCACCCGTCAAGATAACTTTGATATAGTCATGCTTTTCTGCAATTCCTTGCAAGAAGGCTGCGATTTCTTCACGCTTTTCTGTATAAGTTTGGAAAGCATCTTCCCACACATCTGGTTGTTGATAAATTTCACGTGTCGTGATTTCAGCACCCAGCTTAAGCAAATCTTCCTTTGTATAATTTAGCATAAGGTTCCTATCTTTCATTCTATTATTATTATTTAAAATATGGGAATAGGAGTATTTCCCATTCCCATCTCTATTTTACCAAATTTGTTTCAGCATTTTGTTTGGTGACAATGGCTTAGCGATTTCACGCTGTCACATCTTATTCATCTTCATCGTCATCAAAGCTCGCTAATAGGTCATTGACTTTCACGATGCTTTCTGCAGCACGACTCTGATAATGAGCCTCTGCACCTGTTAGATTAGCATTGATAAATTCAATCACCATTGGTAGATTCATACCTGCGTACAACTCGA
This sequence comes from Streptococcus peroris ATCC 700780, assembly GCF_000187585.1. Taxonomy (GTDB): domain Bacteria; phylum Bacillota; class Bacilli; order Lactobacillales; family Streptococcaceae; genus Streptococcus; species Streptococcus peroris. The sequence goes on along the minus strand of NZ_GL732463.1, from coordinate 1,307,491 downwards.
TATCTCTGCCTTCCATGATGAGTCGACTCACAACGTTACAAGGCGTGCCTCCTAGGAGATCTGCAAACACAACGAAATCAGATAACTTTTCTATAGTCGCTTCAAACTTGGAAGCAAAATCTTCTGGCCCATCTTCTGGAAGCAGAGCGACTGTATAGATATTGTCTTGTGGGCCCATAATCATTTCTGTACTACCTTTAAGTTCCTCACAAAAATGACCATGACTCACTAATACTAATGATTTAACCATAAAACTTATTTAGGTCCCATTCCAAGTGCGAAATGACCAAAGGCAGATAAAGCCAAAGCAAGCACGATGATGATACCGATAGCTTTTGTAGAGTTCATGCCTTTCTTACCAAGCAACCAGAAGATAAAGGCAGTGAAGATTGCTGGAAGCAAGCGTGGGAAGATTGAGTTCAAGATATCTTGGAAGTCAATCATCTTTTCACCGATTGGCATTTTATAAGAAATATCGAAGTTAATCATTGTTGCTACAAGAGCACCCATCATGAAGACACCAAGTACAGATGCAGCTTCAATCAAAGCTGTCAAAGTGCTTTGCATGTTGTTAATAAGGTTAACCCCTTCTTTGTAGGCAAATTCCAACTGTTTCCAACGGAAAATGTCATAAGCGACTGCAACTGCAATCCAAAGGAAGATACCCCAAGGTTGACCAGCAATAGCCATGGTTGCAGCGATAGAACCCATGATAGCAGGAACCAATGAACCAAAGATTGTATCTCCAAGAGGAGCGAATGGTCCCATCAAACCTGTCTTGATACCGTTAACCGCGTCTTTTGAACCAACGCCATCTTTTTCTTCCATGGCAAGGTCAAAACCAGCGATGATTGTGTGGAAGAATGGTGAAGTGTTGAAGAATTGAGTATGAACTTTCATCATTTCTTTCAACTCAGGAGTTCCATCTCCATACATTTTACGCAATTGAGGCAAGATCATGTAGAGATAACCTGATGCTTGCATCCGTTCATAGTTCCATCCTAATTGGAAAGTGAATAAGCTACGTTTGTTAATTTGATTAAAATCTTCTTTTGTTAATTTGTAATTAGAATTCGTCATCTTCAATTTCCCCACTTTCTGATGGTGTAGAAGGTGCTGCTACAGCTACTTTCTGGCTATTTTTGAAATGAAGAACTGCAAGGAAGATACCAATGATAGAAATACCAATCATAGACAATCCTTTGAAGTTATTTACAAAGCCAAGTTTTTCAGCGACATCAGCAGGAAGAGTACCTACGATACCTGCAACTGCTCCACCAATACCTGTTACATATGAGTAAAGAACAGTCAACATAGCTGTCAAACCAAATCCCAAAGCAAGGTAGTGAAGGTTCCGTCTAACTGGAAGATAACGAAGCAAGATTGCAAATCCAAGACCTGGAAGCATACGACCTGCAAGTGTCAAACCATCTGCCACCCATTGGTATTGTTTCACTAAATCTACAACTGATTGTACAAATTCGCCACCAAAAGCAAGGGCGAAGAAGACTGGAAGGGCACGAGAGAGAGCCCATGGAATAGCACCAAGAAGATAGTTGCGTTCGATTCCTTTGTAGTCAAAGCGTTCGATTGCAGCATCCACACGGTGAGCGAAGAATGTTGTGGTCATACGACCCAATACATCAAAGTAAGTTAAAAGTGCAGCTACCGGTACAGCAATCGTAGTAATCGCAAGCGCTGTATCAATTCCTTGAGAAACAGAGAAGGCTGTTGCAAGGACGGCACCAGAAGTTGCGTCGATACGAGAAGCACCACCGAAGGTACCAACCCCAAGAACGAACAATTGCAAGCTACCACCGATAAACAAACCAGTTGCCAAATCTCCCATGACCAAACCAGTGATAAAACCAGCAAATACAGGAGAACCTGCAGATGAAACGATTGTCAACTCATCACAGATTTGATAAGCTGAGTACAAAGTGAGAAGTAAAATTTGCCACCATTGTATCATAACAATGACCTCCTAAAAATTTTTCCTATTTTAATAAGCTCAAAAAGTCTGAAACTGGATCATTGGGAACCATTTGAGCGGTTAATTTAACACCTTTTTCTGCAAGTTTGTGGAAATCTTCCACATCCTTGTCTACTACGTTGATTGAACGTGTAATCGAACGTGTTTCAGGTGTCTGAGACATATTTCCAACATTGAGTGTTTCAATTGGAACACCTGCTTCAACCAAACCAAGGAAGCGGTCTGGCTTACGAGCTACGATAAATAGACGTTGACTATCGTATTTCCCAGCAAGAATATTTGCTGCTGCTTTTTCGATTGGCAGAATACTCAATTTCACACCTGGTGGTGTTGCAAGTTTTAAGCCACTTTTTTCAACATCATTATTGACAACGTCATTATCTACAACCATAATCCGTGAAACATTTAGTTTAGCAGTCCAAAGATTGGCTACTTGTCCGTGGATCAAACGTCCATCAATACGGCATCCTACGATTGTCATAAGTTTTCCCCCTTTATGTCTTTTTGTGTAGGTTTATCAGTTAAATGTATGTGTTCTTTATAATTTCCTTCTGTTTCAAATACGATAATGCGATTCGCACCTGTATGAAGATAGCTATGAGGAATATAAAGTGATAAGATTGGTCCGACATTCCAGAAACGTCCCAGTGGATGGTCGTTAACGAAGGCCACGCCTTTCCCAAACTCAGTTAGATCCAAGTAGGTATCCTTCGGCCCTTTTATGTCAAAGTCATAGGCATAAAAGGCAGGTTGTCCTTCTGTCCACCCCTTTGAAAAATCAATCTTCTCAGGATGATCGAGTGGAAGTGGATATTGTTTCCAATCAGTCAAGAAATGTAAGTCTTTGCAGACACCTGTACGTATTCCCTTTCGCTGTGTGTCTGCTAGGAATTTATGCCCATAATTGACTCGCCCCATATTTTCAATCAGGACATCAATATTAGAGAGCGCTTTCTTTTTTCCTTGACAAAAGATATCTTCACCGATTTCTGTCTGATACTGAGTAGCAATCCACTTACCATCTACAAAGAGCTGAGCTCTATCACGACCGTCAATGATTCGAATCCGTTCTTCTTCTGCATCCCAACTAGCTTTTGTACGATAGAGTAGGTAGCCATAACTTTGGCCTAACTCTTCCATTTTCTTAGGATAGAGACTTTCTATTGGACTCGATAGACTATCTAAGGTTGCAAATAAGGAAACTTTTTCAGCCAGAGGTATCGCTTCTACTTTGGTACTTTCCTTGTAGAGTGGTTCTAGCTGTGGATACTCAGGATAGTATGTCGCTAGCATCTCTTTTACTGCCAAGTATTTGGCTGTTGGATTTCCCGCTTCATCCAGTAGAGCATCATAATCATAAGATGTGACCTGTGGTAAATCCAGAGTACCTCTAGCGGAGCAACCGTTCATAAAGCCAAAGTTTGTGCCACCGTGGAACATGTAAAGGTTAATAGAGCCTAGTTCCAAAACCTCGTGAACGGCATCTGCGAGTTCTTTGGGATCACGTTTGATAATCGGTTCTTTCCAACGGTTAAACCAGCCGTCCCAAAACTCCATACACATGAGCGGCCATTTCTTGCCGTGCTCATCTAAGAACTCTTGCATCTGTGAGAAATTATAAGCAGCTTTGGAGCCAAAATTCCCAGTCACAAAGAGATCATCCTCAATCAAGGTTCCAGCTTTGAGAGTAGCTCGCCATGGACCATCTGATGTAAAGAGCGGACAAGTAGCACCACGCTCTTCCATCAAACGACGAATCGCTCTCAGATAAGCCTTATCTTCGCCATAGGATCCATACTCATTTTCGACTTGCACCATGAGAATGTTTCCACCGTTTTCCAATAATCTCGGAACTAAACGTGGAAACAACTGATCATAGTAGCGGCCAACCATTTCAATAAAAGCTGGGTCAGACGATCGAATTCTCATATTCTTGGTCAAAAGCCATGCAGGTAAACCACCGAATTCCCACTCTGCACAGATAAATGGAGAAGGACGTACAATAGCATATAAGCCCAGATCTTGTGCAATTTGTAGAAATCTCTCTAAATCAAGATTACCTTCAAAGTTAAATTTTCCTTCAGTAGGTTCATGCATGTTCCAAGCAACATAAGTCTCAACTGTGTTAAAACCTAAAGCCTTGAGATTATACAATGAATGATGCCAATCTTCCTCAGGAATTCTAAAATAGTGAATGGCACCAGACAAAATCTTGAATGGTTTTCCATCCAGATAGAATTCATCTTTAATTTCAAACCTAGCCATTCTTCCTCCCTTAAAAACGAAAGAGTTTGCGCTTTCATGTATTGTTATATCAACTATAAACTAATATTGACTTAATGTCAATACTTTTTGAATTTTTCTTTTAAATTTTTCTATTTTTTCTGAATATTTTCTTAAAATTGTCTCAAAATCTATAAAAATCGCATTTTAAATACCTGGAAAATATAAAATAAAACATAAATTGTTTGCACATACTCTAATTTCTTATATCCAATATTATAATTTTTTATCGCTTTTCTACTCTTTTTTTCGATTTTATGTTAGAATCATAAGTGGAGAAGGAAAAAATGAGGTGAAAATATGGCAATTCCAAAATATCAATACATTAAAGATGAATTAAAAAATAAGATTATTTCTGGCCAATTTGCTAGCGGAGACAAGTTCTACACTGAAGCAGAATTAATTTCCATGTATGATGTTAGTTCCATCACAGTGGTTCGTGCTCTTAATGACCTTGCTAAAGATGGTTACATTGTTCGCCAACAAGGTAAAGGAACTTTCGTAGCACGTGCCCGTAAGCATAAACTCGTTGAATTTTCCGATGTAGAAATCTTCGAAACTAAAGATGATAAGGTAACCGTTCTTTCCATCGAACGTGGGAACGATTTTAAATATCTAGAAAAGCTTGGTCTACGCAACGATCAATTCTATTACAAGATTGAACGTGTTCGCGAAACCAATGGTGTCACTTATATTTATCACAGTTCGTATATCCCTGAGCAATATATCAATGCCAACTATCCAAATCCTGAATACTATAGCTCTATCTATAATCGTTTCAAATTGGATTACCACATTCACATGAATGACGAGCATTTTGAAGAAATTAATGAAATTGTATTCCCAACTCCAGAACATGCCGCTTCTGTCCTAGGAATCGACACTCAATTCCCAACTGTACTACAAACTAAGACAACGAAACTTGAAGCAACTGGCCAAGTTTTGGAATACATCGAAACTTACAAACGTTCTGATTTCTACAAAATCAAATTCATTTCTTGTGATCGTGATCACTAATAAACAAAAATCTGAGGCAATGTTGCCCCAGATTTTTTAATTTTATTGAGATCGTCAATATAGAAAATAGTAAAAAAGCGAGACTTCCATCTCGCTTTTTTACTGTTTTAATCGCCAAGTCCAATTCGTTCGAAGATTTCATCCACCCGTTTGGTGTAGTAAGTTGGGTTGAAGATTTCGTCGATTTCTTCTTGAGTGAGACGTGAAGTTACTTCTGGGTCTGCTTCCAAAAGTGGTTTGAAGTCTACTTGGTTATCCCATGATTGGGCAGTCTTCGGTTGAACAAGGTCGTAAGCTTGCTCACGCGTCATGCCTTTTTCAATCAAAGTCAACATGGCACGTTGACTGAATATCAAACCAAATGTAGAGTTCATGTTGCGTTTCATGTTTTCTGGGAAGACTGTCAAGTTCTTAACTATGTTTCCAAAACGGTTAAGCATGTAGTCAATCAAGATGGTTGTATCTGGTGTGATGATACGCTCAGCTGATGAGTGAGAGATATCACGTTCATGCCAGAGTGACACATTTTCATAAGCTGTCACCATGTGACCACGGATGACACGCGCCAAACCTGTCATGTTTTCAGAACCAATAGGATTGCGCTTGTGAGGCATTGCTGAAGACCCTTTTTGCCCCTTAGCAAAGAACTCTTCCACTTCACGTTGTTCTGATTTTTGAAGACCACGGATTTCCGTTGCCATACGCTCGATAGAAGTTGCGATGCTAGCAAGAACTGCAAAGTACTCAGCGTGAAGGTCACGAGGAAGCACCTGTGTAGAGATTTCTTGGGCACGGATACCGAGTTTATCGCAGACGTATTTTTCAACAAATGGTGGGATGTTGGCAAAGTTACCAACCGCACCAGAAATCTTACCAGCTTCCACACCAGCAGCCGCATGCTCGAAACGCTCGATGTTGCGCTTCATTTCGCTGTACCAAGTGGCCAATTTAAGACCAAAAGTTGTAGGCTCAGCGTGCACACCGTGGGTACGACCCATCATAATCGTAAACTTGTGTTCTTTGGCCTTATCTGCCACGATTTTAGTAAAGTTTGCAAGGTCCTTGCGGATGATGTCATTGGCTTGCTTGTAGAGGTAACCATAGGCCGTATCGACCACGTCAGTAGATGTCAAACCATAGTGAACCCACTTACGCTCTTCGCCAAGAGTCTCAGAAACCGCACGTGTGAAGGCCACCACATCGTGACGAGTTTGCTGCTCAATTTCCAAGATACGGTCGATATCAAAGTCCGCTTTTTCGCGAATCAAAGCCACATCTTCCTTGGGGATTTCTCCCAACTCAGCCCATGCTTCGTCAGCTAAGATTTCCACCTCAAGCCAAGCACGGTATTTATTTTCTTCACTCCAAATGTTCGCCATTTCAGGGCGGCTATATCTATCAATCATGTTTATTTTTCCTTTCTTTTGATGTTTCACATCAGTTAGCAACCAGCAACCGTTTTATTCAAATGCGTTGACAACGAGTTGTGTCATAGATTTCTCCTAAAATTATATATGTATTAGATTACTCCGCTTTAATTGTTAACACGGGTCATATATTTATTTAATACGGTATTAATTTGAACTACTAAATTCTGAAAGTTATCATCACATAATAAACTAGACGCATCTTTGGAAGAAAGTTTAAGCTCTTTTTTTATGCTAGACCATTTGCCCGTATTTCGGTTGAATATACAAAATACTGCAGGAAAAACTCCATTACTATCACCAGCTATATAAATTTGAGTTGCGCTATCCAAATCTTTTTCTGAGATAAATGTTAAATTCTGTTCTTTTTTCGATTTTTTTACAAAGCCCCTCAATGACAAGTCATCTACAATAATCTTCTGATAATCCGTCATTAGCCCAGAACATCCAGAATAATATTCAAAAAGTTTATTTACTAATCCCTTTACTTCCTCCGATGATTTATTATGATTTTGTGTGTAAATATTATCTTGTAAAACTTCTACCGTCTTAGTAATCTTTTTTTCATCTAAATTCGACTCTAAAATAGCTTGCTTATATTTATATTCTAATTCTAGGTCAGATCGTAGCTCATCAAGATTATAGCTTAAAATTTGTTGTCTATTTTCACGAGCAAGCAATCGTAACACATCTTGATTTCTTGTAAACGAAACATTCGTAACCGTTCGTAATAAGTCAGCTCTGAAATCTTTTACAAGCTTTATAAAATCTAAATCATGATTATTAGCAATCATAACATCAAGAATATGGGATATTATTTTATAATCAATTGAAATCCAATCTTGGTTCTCTATACTTGGCTCGTCACCGTTAGGAGTTAAGAAGAATTTATATTGTTTCCCAGAAAGTTCATCTAAAACTTTTGAGTACTGAGTCAACTGAGACTCCTCAGAACTACCACTATTATGTTCTGAAGAATATTGTTTCACTTCAATAGCAATTTGAATTTGCTTATCTTTGTTATAGTAATAAACATCAATATTTTCATGTTCTGTTTGACACACTATATTATCTGCACTATCATCAGAGAAAAATGAAAGGATTTCCTTGTTAGATATGTCTATATCTTCTACCGATTTTAATAATTCTCTAATAAATAAGTGACCTAAGTTATGGTTCTCATCAGGGTCTAACAACCATCTAATAAATCTCGAATATCGAATTTCATGAGCGCTCCGCATGTTTCTATCTTTTGTATTTCCATACTCAATAATTTCCCAGAAATTGGGAACTGATTCAATCACTAGTTTATCAACATATTTTTTTAAATTAGGATTCTCTACACGAATTGATTCAATCAAATCCACATAATCTTTAATATTCATTATATTCCCTTATCAAAATTCCTCAACCTTATCCGGATCATCACTAAACAAAGTCACATGCCCCATTTTGCGGTTGTGCTTTGCTTCTAGTTTACCATATAAGTGGAGGTGAGCGCTTGGATTTTCTGTCACAAATTTTTCAGCAGCGTTGACGTGTTGGCCGAGAACATTGAGCATGACAGCAGGTGCATGGAGGTGGATTGCTGGAAGTGGTGCTCCGAGAACGCCCAAGATATGCGTGTCAAACTGTGAAAAGTCACAGGCTTCAATTGAGTAGTGTCCTGAATTGTGTGGGCGTGGAGCAATTTCATTGACAATGATGTCATCAGCGGTCGCAAACATTTCCACACAGAGGGTACCAGATAGGTTAAGTTGCTCAGCAATCTTCACAGCCATAGCTTTAGCTTTCTCAGCTAAACTTTCCGAAATGCGAGCAGGCACAATGGTTTTTGAGAGGATGTTGTTGCGGTGGATATTTTCCTGAACGGGGAAGACTGTCACGTCCTTGCCGTTACCAGACACGATGACGGAAATCTCTAGGTCAAAGTTGACAAATTCTTCCAAGACACAGTCTGCTGAGTCGGCTAACGCATAGGCTTCTTCCAAGTCTGCTTCTGAACGAATAACCTTTTGACCGTGGCCATCGTAACCGCCTGTCGCAGTCTTGAGGACATAGTTTTTCGACAGATCGATATCTGCCAAGTCTTGACTAGAAGTTACAACCTTGTAAGGGGCAACAGTCACTTTAGCCTTATTTGAGAGAAAGTCCTTCTCAAATATCCGGTTTTGGGAGATGCGGAGTAGGTCTGTTCCTTGTGGAAGCTGTCCTTCTTTGATAACAGCGTCAAGGCCGTCAGCATCGACATTCTCAAATTCATAGGTCAGAACATCACAGCGGTCTGCCAACTGACGAAGAGCATCCACATCGTCGTAAGGGGCTGCGATAATTTCCGCCACGCGAGAGGCCGGGCAATCCGCTGCTGGATCTAGAGCGATAACCTTGTGCCCCATGTAAATAGCAGAAATGGCCATCATCTGCCCCAGTTGGCCACCACCGATAATTCCGATTGTTTTAGATGAGCTCATTTGTAGACTCCTCTGCGATTTTTCCTTGTTCTTCTGCGAAATCCGCCAAAGCTGTCGCGATAGCCTGATCCTCTACTGACAGAAGACGGAGGGCAAAGAGAGCAGCGTTTGTCGCACCTGCTTCACCGATAGCCATAGTTGCAACTGGTACTCCGCCTGGCATCTGTACGATCGAGTAGAGCGAGTCCACGCCACTAAGAGCACGTGATTTGACTGGTACACCAATGACAGGAAGGGTTGTTTTGGCAGCGACCATACCTGGCAAGTGAGCAGCGCCACCCGCACCTGCGATAATGACCTTGATGCCACGGCTACGTGCTTCTTCGGCATGTTTGAACATGAGGTCCGGTGTACGGTGTGCGGAAACAACTTTCTTTTCGTAAGCGACGCCGAAGTTGTCTAGGACCTCAGCGGCTTTTTGCATGGTTGCCCAGTCGGATTTTGAGCCCATGATGATGGAAATAATTGGTTTAGTCATAATTTTTCCTTTTCTTTTTTGATAATGGTCTTAGGTGGTGGGGACGGAAGCAAACCTTTGGTTTCATTCCTAAACTTTGAGCCTAAAGTCTCAAAGTTTCCCTCGACCAGAACATTCACTGTTCTGGTCTTCTCACCACAACGACCATTATCTTCGTTTAGCTCGCTTTCGCTCGCTCTGTTAATCTTTTATCGCCTTGCTACCGATATCCGTACGATAGAAAAGGCCTTCTGTGTTTTGTTTGTTGAGTTCGTTGTAGATGATGTTTTGACCGTCTTTGACGGTGTCTGCTGTTGTGACCAGCATGTAGACACGTCCGCCGTTTGAAAGGAGGTCTTGACCATTTTCAGCGAATTTAGCACCTGCATAATAAGTGATGATGTCACCCTCTGTCTTGGCTGGAAGCTTGACACCCTTCTCATAAGCGAGTGGGTAACCGTTTGAGGCTACAACCACACCAAGTGTCACACCCTTATCGGTCCAAGTGATGGCTGGCTCTTTACCATCTAAAATGTCAGTGATGTTTTGTGCAAAGTCAGATGTCAAACGAGGCAAGATAATTTGCGTCTCAGGATCGCCAAAGCGAGAGTTGAACTCGATGACTTTAGGGCCGTCAGCTGTCAAGATAAGACCAGCATAAAGGACACCAGTGTAGGGACGACCTTCTTTGATCATGCCTTCAAGAACTGGCTTGACAATGGTGTCAACCGCTGTGTCAACCACGCTCTGTGGCAAGTGAGGAACTGGCGCATAAGCCCCCATCCCACCAGTATTCGGACCCTTATCACCATCATAGGCACGTTTGTGGTCCTGAGCCGTTGGCATGATGTAGAACTTGTCCCCATTGACAAAGGCAAAGAGAGAAAACTCTTCCCCATCAAGGAATTCCTCTATGACCACACGCGCACCTGAGTCACCGAATTTATTGTCCAAAAGCATTTCGTGAGCAGCTTCGACGGCTTGCTCAACTGTCTCCGCAACGACGACACCTTTTCCAAGAGCCAAGCCGTCTGCCTTGACGACGATTGGAGCGCCTTTTTCCTCGATGTAGGCCTTGGCTTCCTCGAAATCTGAAAATGTGCCATAGGCTGCTGTCGGAACGTCGTATTTGACCATGATTTCCTTAGCAAAATCCTTAGACCACTCCAGCTCAGCCGCAGCCTTGGTCGGACCAAAGGCTTTGAGTCCTGCCACATTGAAATCATCCACGATACCAGCCGCAAGGGCATCATCTGGACCGATAAAGGTCCAAGCAATATCGTTGACTTTTACGAAGTCAATTAGCTTAGAATGTTCGGAAATAGAGATATTTACCAAATCAAGTCCATCTAATCGCATCCCGTCATTCCCAGGCGCCACGAAAACTTGCTCAACGTCCTTAGACTCCATCAACTTTTTGGCAATCGCATGTTCACGACCACCTGAGCCAACAACTAACAGTTTCATCTCTCAACCTCTTATGCGAATTATTTATTAATATTATACCACAAACGTTCGTTTTAATCTTGTTTCGCTTGGTTTTTTAAACAAAAAAAGGAAAGAAACTGCTTTCTTCCCTTTCGTTTTCTTAATGTCTAAAATGTCTCACACCTGTGAAGACCATAGTTAAACCATGTTTATCGGCCGCTTCGATGGATTCTTGGTCACGAACGGATCCACCCGGTTGGATGATCGCTTTAATACCTGCTTTAGCGATTTCTTCTACGTTATCTGCAAATGGGAAGAAGGCATCTGAAGCAAGAACAGCGCCGTCAAGGCGGTCTTTAGCTTGGTCAATAGCAATACGGACGGAAGCCACACGGTTGGTTTGACCAGGACCAACACCAAGTGTCATGTGGTCGTTAGTCACAATGATACCGTTTGATTTGACATACTTGATAGCCTTCCAAGCAAATTCAAGAGCTGTTGCTTCTGTCTCAGTTGGTTGGCGTTTGGTTACCACTTGCCAGTCAGCTGGACTTTCTTTCACCACGTCTTGGTTTTGAACGAGGAGACCTCCAACAACACCGGTGTATTCTGCTTCTGCTTCACTAGCATCTTGAGCATCAAATGGCAATTCAAGGATACGCAAGTTTTTCTTCTTAGTTGTCAAGATTTCAAGCGCTTCGTCCGTATAGCTTGGTGCAATGATGATTTCAAGGAAAACACCGTGCATTTTCGTAGCTGTCGCAGCATCCACCTCACGGTTGAGAACGACAATCCCACCAAAGATAGACACTGGATCAGACTCATAAGCGTAGTCCCAAGCTGTTTCGATATCGTCAGCCTGACCGATTCCACATGGGTTCATGTGTTTGAGAGCTACAACAGTTGGACGTTCTTTGAAATCACGGATGATACGGATCGCTGCGTCAGCATCACGGATATTGTTGAAGGACAATTCTTTACCATTCAGCTGTTTAGCGGATGCAATGGAGTATTCCGTTGGAAGAGCTTTTTGGTAGAAGTCTGCGTCTTGTTGAGGGTTTTCGCCGTAACGCATGGGTTGCTTGAGGTCATAAGTCAAAGTGAGTTTTTCAGGTTTTTCTTCACCCACTTGAGCAGTGAAATATGCCGCAATCAAAGCATCATACGCCGCTGTGTGACGGAATACTTTCGCTGCTAACCGTTGACGAGTTTCGTAAGTGGTTTTGCCGTTTGTTGCCAATTCGTCAAGCACAACAGCATAGTCAGCAGGATCTACTACAACTGTTACGCTAGCGTGGTTTTTGGCTGCTGAACGAAGCATAGATGGACCACCGATATCGATGTTTTCAACCGCGTCAGCGTAAGTCACGTCTGGTTTAAGGATGGTTTCCTTGAATGGGTAAAGATTGACCACAACAAGGTCAATCAATTCGATATTATTGTCCTTGGCCGCTTGAAGGTGGCTATCGAGGTCACGACGAGCGAGGAGACCACCGTGGATATTTGGGTGGAGAGTCTTCACACGACCGTCCATCATTTCTGGGAACCCAGTCACATCATCAATTGCAATGGTATCAACACCAGCATTGTCAAGGGCAACTTTGGTCCCACCTGTTGAGATGATGTCCCAACCAAATTTTTTGAGTTCTTGGGCAAATTCGACAATGCCCGCTTTGTCTGAGACACTGATTAGTGCGCGTTTAGTCATTTTCTTTCTTTTCCTTTTTTAAAAAAGTTCTTTCTCTGCTACAGTCAAAAATTATCTTTCAGCTCTTGTGCTTCCTTATTTTCGTGCAACGCCCAAACTCTCCAACACTTCTGGATAGAGCTTGTACTCTGTTTCATGGATGCGGGTTTCGAACGTGTCAAGGGTATCCCCTTCAAGACGTGGCACACGGACTTGTTTGATAACCTTTCCGGTATCAACTCCAGAATCCACCCAGTGAATGGTCACACCGCTCTCAGCAACACCTGCATTCCAAGCATCCTCAATACCATGGGCACCTGGAAATTCTGGAAGATAAGCCGGATGAATGTTGATAATACGGCCTTCGTAAGCTGCTAGCAAGGTTGGACCGACGATTTTCATATAACCGGCCAAACAAACCAAATCAATCTGGTTTTCATCCAAGAGTTTGACGATAGCCTCTTCATAAGCCTCTTTATTGTCAAATTCCTTGAGTTCAAAGGCATGGCTCGCCACACTAAGATTTTTGGCACGTTCTAAGACATAGGCATCACGGTGATCTGAAAAGACAAATTCTACTGGAAATTGTTCTGCAATCACCTGGAAGTTTGAGCCGTTGCCAGAGGCAAATACAGCAATCGTTTTAGCCATTATTTAATCACCACACTTGAACCATCTTTCTTCACAATTCGACCGATTTCATAAACCGGTTCGTCAAGAAGTTCTTTGACACGTTCCACATTTTCTGGTTTCACCGCAAGCATGAGACCAATACCCATGTTGAAGATTTCAAACATTTCTTCGTGTTTGATTTGGCCATATTTTTCAAGGGCTTTGAAAATTGGAAGAACAGGCACTTTGCTTTCGTCAATTTCAGCAGCCAAGTCATCCGCGAACATACGTGGTACATTTTCGATGAAACCACCACCTGTGATGTGGGCAATTCCATTCACCAATTCTTCTTTGATGAGTGGTAAAGCCGCTTTGACGTAGATACGAGTTGGTTCAAGAAGAACGTCTTTGAGTTTCTTGCCTTCAAGTTCTGGGAGAACTTCTTCACCTGTGTAATCAGCAAAGACACGACGAACAAGTGAGTAACCATTTGAGTGGATACCGCTTGAAGCAAGCCCCAAAATCACATCGCCTGCTGCTACTTTTGAACCGTCGATGATTTGAGATTTTTCTGCAACACCAACAGCAAATCCAGCCAAGTCATAGTCGTCTTCACCATACATACCAGGCATTTCAGCCGTTTCACCACCGATAAGGGCTGCACCAGCTTGCACACATCCTTCAGCCACACCAGCAACGACCTGTTCTAGTTTAGCTGGTTCATTTTTACCAGTTGCGATATAGTCAAGGAAGTAAAGGGGCTCCGCACCTGCAGCGATAATATCGTTAACACACATAGCCACACAGTCTTGACCAATTGTATCGTGCTTATCGTACTTAATAGCCAGCATGAGTTTAGTACCGACACCGTCCGTCCCTGAGATCAAAACAGGCTCTTTGACACCCGTTTTTGAAAGGTCAAACATACCACCGAAGCCACCTAGAGCTCCCATAACACCCGCACGCTCTGTACGTGCTACGTGTTTTTTGATCCGTTCAACAACTTCATAACCCGCTTCAACGTCCACACCCGATTGAGCGTATGCATTCTTATTTGTCATTTTTTAATCCTTTTCTTTTTTGAGAAAGACTGCGACGTATTTTTAGGTAAACAATTATTTTATCTAAAAATACTAGTCAGGTCTCTAGCTTTGGTCCCATAGGAGAAAGCGTCTACTGACAAATGCTTTAGCTTTTAGTCAGTAGTGAGACGTGGAGCATAAGCATTTTTATTCGTCATTTGTTTATTCCTTTTCCGTTCCTTCAATGGGAAATTTTATTTGTAAAAACTTGTTTTCTCTTCCAAACTTCTACGGTATTCTTCTTCATAGTCATAGAGAGGAGTTGGATATTTCCCATCAAAGTACGCGACACAAAGACCACCATTTGGCGCATCTGTTTCAATCCCAATAGAATTAATCAAGCCCTCGATAGAGAGATAGGTTAAGCTATCTGCCCCAATGATTTGGCAAGTTTCCTCAACCGTATGATTAGCCGCAATCAGCTCCTGACGCGTCTGAATATCAATCCCGTAAAAACAAGGATAAGCTAACGCTGGGCTTCCAATAGCAACGTGAACTTCCGTTGCCCCTGCTTCTTTCAACAATTGAACAATTCTCCGAGATGTTGTTCCTCGCACAATCGAGTCATCAATCATGACAACGCGTTTGCCTTTCACGACTCCAGAAACAGCAGAGAGTTTCATCCGAACCCCTTGCTCGCGCAACTCTTGAGTTGGCTGGATAAAGGTCCGTTGAGTGTATTGGTTTTTAATCAAGCCCATTTCATTTGGCAGGCCAGATTCTTCCGCAAAGCCCATAGCTGCGCTGAGTGAGGAATTTGGTACCCCAACTACGATATCCGCCTCATGCTTGAATTCACGCGCCAATTGAGCCCCCATTCTCTTACGAGCTGTATGGACATTGACCCCGTGGATGTTTGAGTCAGGACGGGCAAAGTAGATATACTCCATGGAACAGATAGCCAACTGAGTATCGTTTGTGTAGCTATCATACTGGATACCACTATCATCAATAATGACAATCTCGCCTGGTTTCACATCACGTACCCACTCTGCACCAATCACTTCAAAAGCACAGGTTTCAGAAGAAACAACAACAGCTCCATTAGCCATTTTCCCAATAGAAAGAGGGCGGAAGCCGTTTGGGTCAAGGGCTGCAATCAACTTATCTTCAAACATCAAAAGATAAGCGAAACCACCTTTAACCAGACTGAGTGCTTCCTTAATTTTACCCATCAAGTTTGGATTGTGGCTACGGCGAATGAGGTGAGCTAAGATTTCTGAGTCAGAAGTTGAGCTGAAAATTGCTCCTCTTTGTTCCAATTCTTGCTTGAGCGATTCGGCATTGGTCAGATTTCCATTATGTGCTAGCCCAAACTGCATATCGTGAAAGCGGAAAAGGAAAGGTTGGATATTGTCTACAGAAGCTTCTCCCGCCGTCGCATAACGCACGTGCCCGATAGCACCTGTTCCTGTCAATTTATCCAAATTAGCAGGATTTTTAAAGACTTCTGATAAGAGACCCATATCTCGATAGCGTTTCAAATTCCCGTTGTCGTTGGAGAGGATTCCTGCCCCTTCCTGACCACGGTGCTGTAGACTATGAAGCCCAAAATAGGTTAATTTAGCGGCATCTGGATGACCCCAGATTCCAAAAACTCCACATTCTTCATTAAGAGATTTTACTTCGTATGTCATTTTATATACCTAATTTTCATTTGTGTATCATTCCTTAAGTAGTAGGGACGCTCTCAACTTTCTTTGATGATTTTCTAATTTTTTCATAGTCGTCATAAATGCCGACGAAAAAACAGAAAGTCTATCAGGAAATTTTCGAGCTAGTATTTGAGCCAAAGTCTCAAATACTCCCTTAACGATACTAGAGCGGAATGATACGGCAGAAGCTCGTTTCACTCGCAACAATAAATCATTTACAATTGTCGTAAGTTAGATCTACTTGATTTTACATTTACTGATGGTTATCTATTAGAAAATCTGCAAAGCCTATTTTCCAGTAAAGTATTTAACCGCTGATGCAAAGAGATATTGGTCTTTATTTCCTGGAATATTTTGGAAAAGACCGTCTTCGAAACGTTCTGAGTGTCCCATCTTACCAATAATTTGACCGTTCTTACTTGTGATACCTTCAATCGCATTAACAGAACCATTTGGATTGTACTTAGAGTCCATGCTTGGTTTGCCTTCGAAGTCAACATATTGGGTAAAGATTTGACCATTGTCACGAAGTTCTGCAAATTCCTCAGCTGTCACGACAAACTTACCTTCACCGTGTGATACTGGGATGGCATGGATGTCACCAACTTCCACGCCTGTAAGCCATGGTGAGTTGGTGTTGGCAATCCGTGTTTCTACCATCTTGGCCACGTGTTGGTTGGCATCATTGTAGAAGAGAGTTGGACTCGTACTGCTTGCATCTTCAAAGTTACCGTATGGAAGAAGACCTGATTTAACAAGAGCTTGGAATCCATTACAGATACCGATGATCAAACCACCACCTTCGATGAAGTGATCAATGGCTGCACGCACTTTTTCGTTAAGCAAGATGTTAACGATAAATTTAGCTGATCCATCTGGTTCATCCGCTGCTGAGAATCCACCGGCAAAGAAGATAATGTTAGCTTTTCCGATATTGTCAACCATGGTGTCAACAGACTTGACAATCGCTTCTTCATTCAGTGTGACAAATGGTACTAAGTTGACTTTCGCACCTTCTTTTTCAAAGGCCTTAGCTGAATCGTATTCAGAGTTAGTACCTGGGAACACTGGGATGTAAACCACTGGTGTCTCAACTGTTTCTTTAGCTTTGATGACAGCATCTGATGCCACAGCAGGAACTTCTTCCAACTCAATTGCTTGTGCAAATTCCGTTGGGTAAACTTCTTCCAATTTACCTTGGAAGGCACTGTCAAGTTTGTGTCCATCAAGCCTTACATCGTTGACAGTAAGTGTAAAGTCAGCTGCTGTTTGTCCAATCTTGGCAACACCTGAAATCTCTTCCGGAGATGTGAAGATGAATCCACCTAATTGAGCTGTCAAAGCAGTCTCAATATTTTCAAGGCTTACAGTGGCACCGATATGGTTCCCAAACGTTGCAAGTGCAAGAGCTTCAAGGATACCACCATATTTGACCGCTGATGCTGCTGTGACTTTGTGGTCTGCCTGGATGGCTTCAAACTGAGCAAAGTTAGACTTGATAAGATCAAAGTCAATTTCCTGTGTCAAAGCTTGACCTGGGATGTAATAGATATTTTCACCAACAGCTTTAAATTCCGGAGAAAGGACCTTACGGCTATCTGCTGTTGTCACACCAAAGGCAACCAAGGTTGGTGGTACTGTCAATTCTTCAAAAGTACCAGACATAGAGTCTTTACCACCGATAGACGGCAAACCAAGTTGAATCTGAGCTTCGATTGATCCAAGAAGAGCTGATACTGGTTGGCCAAAACGCTCTGCTTGTTTATCCATACGCTCGAAGTATTCTTGATAAGAGAAACGAGCCTTAGACCAGTTTGCACCAGCAGCAACCAAACGAGCAGTTGCTTCGATAACCGCATAAGCAGCACCATGATATGGAGACCATTCTGCTACATAAGGGTTGAATCCTTGCGCCATGACAGAGGCAGTTGTTGTCACGCCATGTTGAACTGGCAATTTCTGTACAGAAGCTTCAGTTGGTGTGATTTGGTAGCGACCACCAAGTGGATGATTGACTGTTGAACGACCAACTGAACTATCAAAGATGGTTTGCAAACCTTTTTGACTGGCATGGTTAAGGTCAGCCAAGACTGCAAGAGTATCTGCTTCAAGTGTTTCAGCAGATGTTTGACGTTCTTCTGGAAGCTTGACATCCTTGTCAACCACCTTAGCATCTACGACCACACGTACACCGTTTGTATCAAGGAAACGACGTTCCAAATCAACGATTGTTTCACCATTCCAGTGCATGACAAGGTTTGGTTTTTCAGTTACTGTTGCAACGACAACTGCATCAATATTTTCTTTGTTACATGCTGCAATGAAGGCATCTACGTCTTCTGGACGAACCACTACAGCCATACGCTCTTGAGATTCAGAGATGGCAATTTCTGTACCGTTCAAGCCTTGATATTTCAATGGCACTTTGTCTAGATCAATTTCAAGACCATCTGCCAATTCACCGATAGCCACACAGACACCACCAGCACCAAAGTCATTTGATTTCTTGATCAGACGTGTCACTTCCCCATTACGGAAAAGACGTTGAATTTTACGTTCTTCGATGGCATTCCCTTTTTGAACCTCAGCACCAGCTGTTTCAACAGATTCAACCGTTTGAACTTTAGAAGAACCTGTCGCACCACCGACACCATCACGTCCAGTCTTCCCACCGAGCAAGATAATCACATCACCTGCTTCAGGTTTTTCACGGACAACATTTTCCTTAGGAGCCGCACCGACAACAGCACCTAGTTCCATACGCTTAGCAACGAAACCTGGGTGGAAGTATTCACGAACATAAGTTGTTGCAAGACCAATTTGGTTCCCATATGAAGAATAACCGTGAGCCGCTGTTTTAGAAATGACTTGTTGCGGCAATTTACCAGCGCGAGTCGCTGAAATTGGAGCTGTAATATCACCAGCACCTGAGATACGCATCGCTTGGTAAACGTAGGAACGTCCTGACAATGGGTCACGAATGGCACCACCGATACAAGTAGCCGCTCCACCAAATGGTTCGATTTCCGTTGGGTGGTTGTGAGTTTCGTTCTTGAACATGAGAAGCCATGGTTCTTTGACACCATTGACATCCACTTCAATTTCAACAGAGCAGGCATTGATTTCATCAGACACTTCCATGTCATCCAAACGACCATTGGCACGCTCATAACGACCAAAAATAGTCGCCATATCCATCAAGGTTTGAGGTTTTTCTGTACGTCCCAACTCATTACGCATGGCGATATACTTGTCATAAGTCGCTTGCAATTGTTTTTGGAATTTAGAAGCTGAGAAGTCGATGTTTTTCAACTCTGTCTCAAAAGTTGTGTGACGGCAGTGGTCGGACCAATAAGTATCCAAAACCTTTAACTCAGTCTCAGTTGGCACACGTCCAATAGACTTAAAGTAATCTTGAATGAAGAGAAGGTCATCCACTTCCATGGCCAATCCTTGCTCTGCCTTATACTTAGCAAAATCTTCAGCCACATAAGTTTCAAAGAAATCCAAGTTTGGAATAGTCTTGTCGGACTCAGAGAAATCCTGTTTCGCAATACCAACAGTGATATCTTTGAAACGAGAATCCACTGGGTTCAAGAGGTAGTTTTTGACAGCTTCCAATTCATTAGTAGCAATATCCTTGTTAACCAAGTAAAGTTGCGCGGTATTAACCGTCACATCATTTGAACTACCAAGCAACAGCAAAGCTTCTTGTGAAGAGGCCGCACGTTGGTCAAATTGACCAGGTAAGCTTTCGATAGCAAAGAAAGCAACCTTCTCAAGATCAGCCTTAACCGCAGCTTCATCTAAAACAGTATCGGTCACTTGTTCAGAGAAGATATGTTTTTCTGCACGCCCAAACAAGTCCTCTGCCAAATTAAAGACATCGTATACCTGAACAATACGAAGATCCTTCAAGGTTTTCAACTGAAGATTATGCTGTAATTCTTTTACTAAAGAGTCCGATTTCACACGAAAATCAGCTTTTTTCTCAACGAAAATACGTTTATCCATTTTATTTCCTTTATTTATTTCTACTAAAAACTGTATTGGAGAGGAATTCAAAAAATTACTTCAAGCCTTGCAATTTTTCCAATACAACTTCATAAACATCTGTCAGACTGCCCAAATCTCTACGGAAAACATCCTTGTCCATGTGGTGTCCTTCCGCATCCCAAAGGCGACAGTTATCTGGTGAAAACTCATCTGCCAAGATGATCTTGCCATCCTTATCAAAACCAAATTCCAATTTGAAGTCAATCAAACGAAGGCCGATTTGGGCAAACCAATCCTTCAACAACTCATTGATACGGCGTGTTTCTGCCTTGATATAAGCAATTTGTTCATCATTGGCAACACCCAAGAATTTCACGTGTTCGTCGTTGATAAACGGATCATCCAGCTCATCGTTTTTATAGTAAAATTCAACGATTGGAGTTTCCAATTCCAACCCTTCTTCAACGCCAAAACGCTTTGAAAATGAACCTGCAGTCACGTTTCGAAGAACAACTTCCAAAGGAATAATTTTAACCTTCTTATTCAATTGTTCGGTATCAGAAATACGTTCGATAAAGTGTGTTGCCACACCGGCAGCGTTCAATTTTTCAAAAATAAGAGACGAAATCTGATTATTCAGCACGCCTTTCCCCTTAATAGTCTCCTTACGAGCACCATTAAGCATGGTTGCTTGATCCTTATAGACCGATTTAATCACATTTTCGTCTTCTGTAGTATAGATATCTTTAGCTTTTCCCGTATAAATTAATTTGTCTGACATTTTATTGTTCGCCTTTCGTATTACTTGAGCACATTTTACCACAAAAGTCATAGAAATTCAAGAATTTTACGAATAAAATAGAATGCGCCGTACCATTGGTAAATAAAAACTGCAATCCATTTTGGAATACAGTTTTTAAAAATTATTTAATAAGAGAACGAACATTAGTCTCTATTCAAAAATTCATCTAGATAATAGCGAAAATAACTCTTTTTACCTATCATTATTCGTAGACGCCCCTCTAATCCGTATCTAAGATTTTTAGCTTCTTCCTCGGTAACGCTTGTTTCTGCTTCTATTTTAAAGAAATTTCCTTGATCAGTTCTGGTTGCAATTGTATCTATGCCAGTAATCTTAGAAACGAGCAACACCTGATTATTATTGTCGTTACTTGTGGTAAAGCGCACAGGATCTCCAATCTGGATTCCCATGATATCTTTTGAACTAAGATAAGCTGTCAATTTTGTTTTCCCTTCCCTATCCAATGGGGGATATAGTTTGGCAAGCGGGGTTCCTTCTGCGACTACCGAAGATTGACCTATCTCAGGATTAAGGTGAAGGATCCCATCTTCCTCAGCTCTGATTACCCCTTCTTCAAGAAAACGAGATTGACTGTTTTTACCTAATTTTCCTTCTAAAATTTCTTGCTTTTGAGGTTTCTGAGAAGTGATGCTTATTTTCTGCTGCACCTCACTATTTTTGAGACCACTTGCTTTACTTTTATAGTCTTGTGGCATCTCAAACCGACTATTATAAACTTCAGATTGAATTTCATCTCCTATTTTCTGATACTGAACGAGTAATTCTCCTCGTTGTACCCGTTTGTTCTCTTCCATATGATTGGCTACCATTCTCTGATTACTAGCTGATTGGATATTGGAGATGATGCGACTGGGTTCAACAGTAGCTTTCGAAGATAAGCTAATCTCCTTTTCTGCAAACACTGAAAACCCAAACAAAAACACTATCAAAAATGACATCGGCAAAATCACACGACTTGAAAAATTATGGTAACGTCGATTATAAAACTCCGCACTTTCTAAAAATTCTTTATGCATTCTTTTCTCTTTCTAACAATTAACTAAATTGGCGTAAAAACCATCCTGGGTGATTAATTCCGTATGCTTTCCCTCTTCGACAATCTTCCCCTGATTCAAAACGACCACTTTATCCACCCGCTCAGCAATAGTCAAGCGATGTGCAATGAAAATCAGTGTTTTATCTAGACTCATGAGATTTTCCATAATCCGCTTCTCTGTTAAGATATCCAGACTACTTGTTGCCTCATCCAAAATCAAAATTGGTGCATCTGTCAAGAGAGCACGTGCCAAAGCAATCCTCTGACGTTGACCACCAGAAATTCCAACGCCATCAGAAGTTAATTCCGTTTGGTAATTCAAGGGCATACGCTCAATATCTTCACGGATTTCTGCTATCTCGACTGCACGTAGTATATCCTCTTGAGTCGTATCCTCCTTAGCTCCAAGGAGGAGATTTTCTAAAATTGTTCCATTGAATACATAGGGTTGTTGGGGTAAATAGTTGATATGTTGGCGTAAGGATTTTTTATCAATCTGATTCAAATTCATACCTCCCAACCTGATTTCTCCCTGACTCGGATTATAAAAATTAACCATCATCTTAGCCAAGGTTGACTTCCCTGAACCCGAAACTCCTACAAAAGCTATTTTAGAACCTTGTTCGATAGTCAAATTAATGCCAGATAAAATATCTCGACCATAATCATACCTGTAGTGAATTTCCTTGAAGGTCAGATCCCCATGAATCATGCTCAAATCCTCTACTATTTTCTGCTCTTCAAACTCAGATTTAACTTGATACACTTCATTGAGTCGGTTATTTGCAACTTGAGCCGTTTGAAGTTTACTCTGAAGATTGATAATATTCTCTAATGGATTTGTGAAATAAAAAAGAAGTGCATTATAGGTAATTAACTGTCCCAAGCTCATTTTCCCATCCATTACAAGATTAGCCCCCGTCCATAAAATACAGACATTTAATAAAAGTTGAGCAAGTTTTTTAAGAGCTTTTTGCTGGCTTTCTGCTTGACCATAAGTAAAGGATTTTTTTAGATAGTCCACAAATTCACTATCAATCTTTTTGTAGCGTATTTTTTCGCTAGTCAAGGACTTAATCGTTTCAATGCCATTGATGTCCTCTATGATAGAAGACGATAAAGTTGCATTGGCTGCCATGGTATCTCGATTCATCTTTTCAAAAGGCTTCATAAAAGCGACAATTATTATAGTATAGATGGGAATAGCCAATAAAGTCATAAAAAAGAGATTGCTGTTTTGTACAAATAAGATTACCGAGATAATCAACACAGTAGATATATTCAAAAAAACTGAAATAACGGCTGAAGCTACGGCGTCTATGATACTATTAGCATCTGTAAATCGTGATATGATTTCTCCTGTTCGACGTGTTGCAAAAAAAGACATGGGTAAATCGAAAACATGTTTAATATAAGATAAAATAATATCAATTGATAAACGTTGCCCTAGAACATGTAATAAATAATCCTGAGCATAGGATAAAATCTGTTGAAGAATATAAACAATAATCAATCCGACTGAAATAATGCCCAAAGTCGATGATGTCTGATTTGGTACATAGGTATCAATAATAGACTGTAGATAGTAAGAACCGACAATATTAATCAAGGTCACTAGAAAAGCCGCTAAAATGATATTCACAATCAACCCTTTCTGATTTACCAAAATAGGTAGAAAAGAAGTCAAATCCTGTTTCTTGTCCTGATGAGGCTGATAATTTGGAGCAGGAGCCATAAAGATAGTTGTCCCCGTCCATTCTTCTTCAAATCTCTCACGCGATAGTTTGGTCAATCTAATATCTGGATCTGGATCAGCTATATGAATACTCTCCTTATCATGTCCAATTACTACATAATAATGAAGTAATTCTCCTTCCTTCAGTACATGAACTAGAAAAGGCAGGGGCAAATCAGGTAAATCAAACAAGGTCATATCTGCTTGAATAGCTTGAGTCTCAAACCCTAGTTTCTCTGCAACCTTCACAATCCCTAAAGCTGTTGTTCCATTTTTAGTTGTCTTAGCTAATTCACGCAAACGAGCTATTGAATAGTAGCTCCCAAAATAGCTAAATACCATAGCTAGCGAAGCAACTCCACAGTCCATCTGGTCCATCTGTGGGCGGTAGTGTTTTTTCTTGAATTTCATAACCTTATCCTTTTTTCTAATAATCTATTGAAAAAATTTTGTAAGATTATTTTATCCAAACGCAGTACAAAAGTTAAAATTCTTTCTATAAAAACAGTATCTACACTTAAACTACACTGTTAAACCATTAGAAAGAACATATGAATTTATAAAATCGTTAGATTAAATGCTCTGCTAATCACAGAAACTGTTTAGATGAACTTCAAGAGTATGAATATACTTAAACCTAGTAAAATGAGATAGGTAACTAACCGTAGAATCAAAACCTTTACTCAGACCACTTATCCAACTATTCGAGATTAGCAAAATTCTATAAAAAAAAAAGGAAGCAAGTCTGCTTCCTTTTTTATTAGATTATTAGTTATTCAAAGCTGCTGCCATTGTAGCTGCAACTTCAGCTTCAAAATCATTTGAAGCTTTCTCGATACCTTCCCCAACTTCAAAACGAGCGAACTCAACTACTGAAGCGTTAACTGATTCAAGGTATGCTTCAACTGTCTTGCTGTCATCCATGATGTAGACTTGTGCAAGAAGAGTGTAGGCTTGGTCAACTTTAGTGTTGTCAAGCATGAAGCGGTCCATTTTACCTGGAATGATTTTATCCCAGATTTTTTCTGGTTTACCTTCTGTAGCCAATTCAGCCTTAATATCAGCTTCAGCTTGAGCGATTACTTCGTCAGTCAATTGTGCTTTTGAACCGAATTTCAAGTGTGGAAGTGCTGGTTTACCAACCATTGCGCGACTTTCGTTATCTTGGTCAATCACGTGGTTCAATTGAGCCAATTCATCTTTTACAAATTGTGCATCCAATTCTTTGTATGAAAGAACTGTTGGTTTCATCGCAGCGATATGCATTGAGATTTGTTTAGCAAGCGCTTCGTCTCCACCTTCGATTACAGAGATAACACCGATACGTCCACCATTGTGTTGGTATGCTCCGAAGTGTTGTGCATCTGTTTTTTCAAGCAAAGCAAAACGACGGAATGAGATTTTTTCACCGATTGTAGCTGTTGCAGATACATATGCAGCTTCAAGTGTTTCACCTGAAGGCATTGTCAAAGCAAGTGCTTCTTCGTTGTTAGCTGGTTTTCCTTCAGCAATTACTTTAGCTGTAGCATTTACCAACTCAACGAATTGAGCGTTTTTCGCAACGAAGTCAGTTTCAGCATTTACTTCAACTACTGCTGCAACGTTTCCGTTAACATATACACCAGTCAAACCTTCCGCAGCAACACGGTCAGCTTTCTTAGCTGCCTTAGCCATACCTTTTTCGCGAAGCAATTCAATCGCTTTTTCGATATCCCCTTCAACTTCAACCAATGCTTTCTTAGCGTCCATAACACCAGCACCAGATTTTTCACGCAACTCTTTAACAAGTTTAGCTGTAATTTCTGCCATTTTGATTCTCCTATATTTTTTAAAAATAGGAGAGCCGGGCTAAGCCCCGCCCTCCTAGGTAATGATTACTTATTTGAATTAAGCGTTGTCGCCTTCTACAACTTCAACGATTTCTTCGATTGAGTCAGCTTGTGCTTCTGAAGCTGCAAATTCAGCTTCAACTGCTGTTGCATCTTCACCTTGACGACCTTCGATGATAGCATCAGCCAATTTAGCTGTAATCAATTTTACAGCGCGAATAGCGTCATCGTTAGCTGGGATAATTACATCGATATCATCTGGGTCAGTGTTTGTGTCGACCATCGCTACAACTGGGATACCCAATTTCTTAGCTTCCTTAACAGCGATTTGTTCTTTATGTGGATCTACAACGTACATTACATCTGGGATACGAGGCATATCTTCGATACCACCCAAGAATTTTTCAAGACGTGCACGTTGTTTGTTAAGAAGTGCAACTTCTTTCTTAGGAAGAACTTCAAAAGTTCCATCTTCTTCCATACGTTTGATTTCTTTCAAACGAGCGATACGTTTTTGGATTGTTCCCCAGTTTGTAAGAGTTCCACCCAACCAACGGTGGTTGATGAAGTATTGACCTGAACGTACTGCTTCTTCAGCAACTGCATCAGCTGCTTGTTTCTTAGTACCAACGAACAATACAACTGCATCGTTAGCTGCTGCATCACGCATAAAGTCATATGCTTGGTCAGCGTATTTTACAGTTTGTTGCAAGTCGATAACGTGAATCCCGTTACGTTCAGTGAAGATGTACTTAGCCATCTTAGGGTTCCAGCGACGAGTTTGGTGACCAAAGTGTACACCAGCCTCGAGAAGTTGTTTCATTGAAATTACTGCCATGAGTATTTCTCCTTTTTGTTTTTTCCTCTTCTTGATTTCAACTTGCAAAACGACCTAAAGGCAACGGCTTCACAATTCATCAAGAATGAGTATTATCGTTCACACGACAAATTTTATTTTACCATAATTATAGGGTTATTTCAAGCAACATTCTTATTTTTTTCATTGAATCATCAATTACAAGTTCTAAAATAAAAGCACCTCAACATATACTGCTGAGATGCTCTAATAGCTAATTTTTTTAATTCAATATAGTGACAAAATAATTAGTTTGTCCTATCTACTCCGAAGCTTCTTGCGAATTTTATAGGCTATATTAAACAAGAAATACAATGAACTAGTTGGGTAATTAAATTCACCAGCAAATTCCTCTATAGTGGGATTAAATTTAGATTTAAAATTAAATAACCCACCTTCTAAACTATTTTCAATTCCACCCATATTATGAGTCTCTGCCCCACGTTCAAATGAATGTTGGGCAGTCTCAAACCATGTTGGAATAGCAGGTTGATAGTGTCTAAACTCTTCATTCATCCCCGCGTATAAGTTCTCAGAAGCTTTACCAAATTCGATCGTCAAAGTCGCGGATAGTGGAACAACACTATCTCCTCTATCAATACAACTCTTAAGAAAAGAAACTTCTTCCTCTAATCGTTTTCTCTCTTGCTGATTCTCTTTTATTTTGCCTTCTTTCGTTTTATCAGTAAATTTCTGTGCTATTTTTAGATTCTTTTCAAGTTGCTGCTCAACTTCTTCCAGTCTATTAGGCAAATCTATATAGCTCATTGTGATAAAGGAGTGATTAGGATAAGTGTTCAGTAATTTCTGATAATAATCTTTTCCTCGTAAACTAATATTTTTGCGATTCTCTGTTTTCTTCATTAAAAATGAAAACTCATCTAATAAATCGAGTCCGCCAAATTTCACTTCCAATCCTTTATTTTTTGCAGTTCGGATTGCCTGTCTAGTAGACTTAGAAAGTTGATCTAGTGAGAAATTTTCTTTATGAATATTAGCTTGAAAACGCGGTTGTATGTTTTCCGCCATATCCTTTGTTAAGCCTGTCCAATGAACTTTATTCCTCTGTAATTCCTCTACGATTTCTAAAGTTCTAGAATCCTGAACAGATTCTTGACCAATAAAAGTTCGACTGATAAATAGACTTGGATCAAATTTAACCATTATTGCACGGCTTTTTTTAGCAAGCTTTTTCAACGATAAAAGTACAAATTTCAGAAGTTCTTTATCAGTATAATCAATAACTGGACCACGTGGAATATAGAACATAGAAAGCCCTAATGGAAGAGGTTGAATTAAAATATTCGCTACCCCAACCAATTGGTCATCTTTATAAAACCCAACTCGCTCATTCCCCCAGGTATTCTTTATCTTGGACCAATCACTACTTTGCAATAGATTTCCTTGAGGATGATTTTGTAAAAATAAATCCCACTCTTGAACATCAACATTCATTTTATAAGTAAACATAATTCCAGTACCAACTCTCTTAAAATCTATTTTATCTCCACCAACTTGTTTATGTGCTAATTCTCTATATTTCATCTAGTTTTACCTAAACGAATGAAAATAATATGTCAATGACTAATCATGATATGATGAAATTTATTTTTTAAACACTATACAAAGGGTGAGATTCATAAAACCTCACCCTAAATTGAATAATAATCAGTATATTAGTTTGGATAAATGTATCTTACTGTACCACGTGATGCTGTAGGATTAAACCATCCACGGTAATTTCCGATTGGTTGAGTACCACTACCATCATAGTTACATTCTGAAACTTGGATACGTGTTGTTGACTCAACGGCAGTAACAACCGCTACGTGTCCATAGCCACCATCATCCCAACAAGCAATCGCACCAACTTGTGGTATAGAACCTGTACGGAAACCTGCTGCTGCTGCACTAGTAGCCCACTGACCACCATTACCCCAGTAATCACCAGCCCATGGAGCCAAGGTCTTAGCACCCCACGTACATTGACCTGCAGGGTAACTAGAAGCGTTTGAACTATAAGTTGGTAGTTGACTTACAGTCGTTGCTGCGGGTGTGTAGCTTGAATCATCATCTGATGATGAAGAAGAGCTTGAAGTTGCTTGTACTTGTGCAGCAAAAGTTGTGTTAGCTGAAGCTGCAAGCGACTGTTGTTGACTTGCTTGTTTAGCTTTATAAGCTGCCTCTGCTTCTGCTGCGGCTTTGGCTTCTGCCTCCGCTGCGGCTTTCTTCTCTAACAAGCTAGCTTTATCGTTCTCTGCTGTAGCTTTTTCAGCTGCAAGATTTAACTCAGCTACTTTCAATTCTGCTTGTTTTGTTGTCAAAGCTTGAGCATCGTCAGCAAGCGTTTGTTGATTTGCAATAACTGTATTGATTGCTTCGTTGTTTGCAACTTGTTTTTCAGAAATAGCTTTCTTATCTTCTTTTTGTTGCTCCAACATCTTGTTATTGGCTGATACGATTTCACTCATAGCTGCTACACGAGAAATAGCTTCTGTGATTGAGTTAGAATTGATAATCGTGTTAATGTAGCTTGTAGCAGTTCCGCTAGTTTGGGCACTGCGAGCTTGGTTTTCAAGTGATTCATTACGAGCTACGATATTTTTTGAAAGTTCTGTGATTTCACCTTCAAGCTTTTTAGATTCTTCTTGAAGTTTTTCATTCTCAGTTTGTAACTTTTCTTGTTCAGTTTGAATAGCTGTAACCTTAGTTTGAACCTCATCTACTTGTTTTTGAGCTTCCTTCTGTTGCGTTGTCAACTCACTAATTTTGCTATCCTGAGCAGCAATTTTTTCATCTGTTGTTTCAGCTTTAACACTGGAAAGCACAGCTACTTGTGAAACTAATACTGTACTTAACATAAGTGATGTTAGGATTTTTTTCTTCATAAATGTAAATACTCCTTCTTTAAAAAGACAATACTAGTATATCAAAAAAAGGCTTAATAAATATTACGCCTTTATTACATTTTTGTTTCTTTCTTATAGATATATTTTTTCAAAAATATATTGGAAAATTAACATCCATATACAGTTCAATATCATTGTAGGAACTAGACCATAAACTATGAATACTGATAGATTCTCAGCAGATAGCCCTACAAGATGAGCTAGCAGGAAACTACCAAACTCAAATATGAAAGTCATCATTAAAACAGCTAGTAGTCGAGTCCATCTATTTAACAAAATGACAGAATTCCTTTTATACACAACTGCTCCAATAATCACGAATAAAAGACTGGCAATCCCTATCAAATGAAAGAAGTAGATATCATATAAAAGTCCTATTGCCAGGCAATAAGCTAAAAATAGATACTCTGATACTTCTATCGTCTCAAACAATAGGAAGATAAAGATAAAGTGGCTAACAAGTTGAAAATGTGGGAAAAAGCTATTTACAAACTGCCCCAAATGGCTATCTATCAAGAGAATCATGGGCAATAGCAAAAACATTCCTATCTGCTTAAAAAGTCTCATGACGGATTCCCCACTAACTCTACGACCTTAAGATTTATTGGATTAGTATGCAGTTTAACCATAACTTCTCTTGCCAGATAGTCATTACTATGCGTTACGGATACGACTTCTCCGACAGGGATGTCCGTAGCGTTAAAGTTTCCCAAGCCTCCGGTTACCACTTTATCGCCTTGGCTTACATCTCCATTGCTATTTAACTGACTGACCTTCAGCAGCTCTTTTTCCTTATCGTAACCGACAATAATCCCATAAATGCTAGTAGAACCATGCTGGATTTTAACAGAAATCTTTTCTGTATTTTCAGCATTTGTTAATAGATTGACCACAGTTGAGTTGTTTTCTACTCTTTCCACACTTCCAACCAACCCTCCACCAGCAACAACCAGCATGTTCGTTGTTGCTTCTTGTTGTGAGCCAACATTAACGGTTAATTCTTGTCTCCATGTTGCCGGAGATCTCATGATGACATCCGCAGCAATTAGCTTGGTCACAGTTAATTTTGACTTCATGTCTAACAGTTGGCGCAGTTGTTCATTTTCATCTTTTAACCGGTCCGCTTCATTCTTTTCCTTTTCCATTTGATAGAATTCTTTTTTGAGAGTTTCATTCTCGTTATAAGCTCTTGTCAAACTTCCTAAATCAGACTTTATAGATTCCAACCATTGAAATGGTTTCTGCACAATTCTGTCAATCAGAGAAATCCCATCTCCAGCCTTTGTCACAACTGCACTGGACCGTGTCGTCACTAAAAAAGCTGAAACTATCAATGCAACGACAAATAGAACAATGATATATTTTGATTTTTTAAAACGGTTCATACCTCTACCCTATCTCATTCTATACTACACTTTAGGATTTCAATAAAAATAGAATAACACCCAAAACACAAATAAGTAATAGAGTTGCACTATCTTTATTCATCCATTTCAACTGTCGATACTGACTACGTCCATTCCCTCCTTGATATCCTCTAGCTTCCATAGCTGTAGCAAGAGAATCCGCTCGTTTCAAACTTGTAGCAAATAAAGGAATCAAAATGGGAATCATAGCCTTAACCTTTTGGATTACATTACCTTCCCCAAAATCTACACCACGCGCCTTTTGAGCATTCATAATGCGAATCGTATCATCCATTAAGGTTGGTACAAAACGTAAACTCATGGACAACATGAGCCCAACTTCATGCACAGGAACCTTCAGCTTTTTTAAAGGCCCAAGCAAGGATTCAACTGCTGTTGCTAAGCTGAGTGGCATGGTTGTTAACGTAAGTAAGGTTGAGAAAAAGATGATCAACACAAAGCGGCAAAAAATAATTCCTGCCTGTTCAATCCCAAGACTTGTAATTTTTATAAACCCAATCTCAAGCAAGACATCGCCACCAGATATAAAGAACAGTTGAAAAAGAGTTGTAAAAGCAATCAGAAAAAACATAGACCGCAAACCTTTTATGAAAAAAGATAAGGGAACTTCTGATAAAGCTACAAAGATGCCAGTTGCCACGAAAAGAATTATATTTGTTATTGGATTATTAGCCCAAAAAACAATCATAATTAATAAAATCATCGCCACTAACTTACTACGAGGATCCAGACGATGAACAATCGAATTTCCTGGTATGTAACGACCTAAAATCATATTATCCATTGATGAACTCCTTAAACTCCTCTATCGTTATCGGCCATTGTTTAAAAGAAAACCCTCTGTTAGCTAGTCTTTGAGCAAATCTTGTAATTTTTGGAACACCTAATTGGATTTTTTCCATAAATTCAACCTGTTGAAAGACAAGACTTGGTTTCCCACCTTTCACTAGCTTTCCTTTTTCCATCACATATACTTGGTCAGCAAATTCGGCAACGTCATCCATCAGATGGGTTACTAAAACAATCGTTATGCCGTCTTGATGAAGCTTTTTAAACAAGTTCATCAACTCTTTTCGACCAATTGGATCCAAGCCTGCGGTTGGCTCATCTAAAACTAAGATCTTAGGTTCCATTGCTAAAATTCCAGCAATAGCAACCCTTCTCATCTGACCACCTGAAAGTTCAAACGGACTTCGTTCAAAGAGGGATTCATCAATTCCTACTAAAGCCAGTTTTTCACGCGCAATAGCCTCTGCCTCTTCTACAGAAACCCCAAAATTTTGAGGTCCAAAAGCAACATCTTTCAAAACTGTTTCCTCAAAAATTTGATTCTCTGCAAACTGAAAGACCAACCCAACTTGTTTGCGAATTTGACGAATTTGTTTATTAACTGATGTGGGTGTAATCAATGTATCAAAAACGCGAACACTTCCCTCTGTAGGAACGAGTAACCCATTCAAAAGCTGCAAAATTGTGGATTTACCACTTCCTGTATGCCCAATAATCGCAGTATAGGAACCATCTTCTATTGTCAAACTGACATCGGACAAGGCAGCTGAGGCAAAGGGTGTTCCTTCCTGATACGTATAACTAACATTGTCTAGAATAATTCCCATAAAGCCTCCTCAAGTTCCTCCTCGGTCAGGTAGTCCTCTGGCAATTTTAAACCACTAGCACGCAGTGATTGCTTTAATTGGTTGACAAAGGGTTGATCTAAGCCAATTTGATCTAAATCTGATCTAGAAAATAATTCTCTAGGAGTGCTTGTTGACTCAACTTCTCCTTTTTTCATTACCAAAACACGGTCACTCATAGCAATCTCATCTAAATCATGTGTAATGGAGATAACTGTCATATGTTGGTCTTGACGAATTTTCTGGACTATCTTAATCAACTCTAAGCGTCCCTCTGGATCCAACATACTTGTAGCCTCATCCAAGATTAAAATATCTGGTCGCAAAGCAACAACTCCTGCAATAGCTACCCTCTGTTTCTGACCGCCTGATAAACGAGATGGTTCCTTTTTAGCAAATTCAGCCATCCCAACCAATGATAGAGCCTCAGAAACTCGTTTCTTCATCTCTTCAAGTGGGATTCCTTGGTTTTCTAGGCCAAAGGCAACATCATCTTCGACTGTCGCTCCTACGAATTGGTTATCAGGGTTTTGAAAGACCATACCAATCTTACGTCTTTTTTCCCAGACATTTTCCGGAGTTAGGCAATCACCATCTATCCAAATTTCTCCAGACTCAGCCTCGAGCAAGCCGTCAATCAAACGAACTGTCGTTGATTTTCCACTGCCATTATGACCAACGATAGACAACCATTCTCCACGTTTCACGTGAAACGTAATATTATAAACATCATAGTGTTCTTGATCTGCCTGGTATCGAAATGACAGATTCTTAATTTCAATAATCGATTCCATATCTAGCGAAAGGTTCCTTTAAACAAATACGCACTTCCCTTGAAATAATCATAGCCAGAATAAACTGTAAAGAACAAGGCAATATAAAGAGTTATCTGACCAAGTACATTCCAATGGAATAATAAGAAGATAATCGCAAACATCTGGCTAAATGTCTTGATTTTTCCTGGCATTGCTGCAGCTAAAACAGTACCTCCGGTTTCAACTAAAAGCAAGCGCAAACCAGTAACTGCAAGTTCACGACAAATGATAATAGCCACCACCCAAGCAGGAGCCATATCGAGACCAACTAACATAATAAACGCTGACATAACCAACAACTTATCAGCCATTGGATCAGCGAATTTCCCAAAATTGCTAACGACTTTCCATTTTCTAGCTAAATAGCCGTCTAGATAGTCAGTGATACTTGCAACGGCAAAAATAATTGCTGCTATTTTATGTAACACAGGAGACGGTTCAAATGATAGAAGGAGAATAAAAATTGGAATAAATAAAATTCTACCGAGCGTAAGTATATTAGGAATATTTTCTTTTTTCATATTATCCTTCCTTATTTTGAACTCACTGTTAGTCTAATCCATCCAGTTTGACCGGTTAATTTCGACGTATCAATTTCTTGATTATCGATTTTGATTTTCACGCCTTTAACAACTCCTAAAGTAATCGTTACCGGAGAGCCTTTAGAAACCGTTGTTTTAGCTGTTTTATTATTTGGCTCCAGAGTCGTTCCTCCAGCTAAATTAGTATCTGAAACACTAATCCAACTTGTCGCATCCGATACAGAGAATTGAAGTTCGGCAGTATCTTTTGCAGTTTTATATTCTGCTGAAATAACATCTCCTTGACCTGAAACAGTCACAGTAGATGCCTCGCTCGAACTTGATGTGCTAGTGGTTTGGTTAGTAGTTGTTGATTCACTACTTGTTGCATTTGTAGTTGTCGTAACAACATTATAGTTGGCTGCAGTTGTCTCTATTGGTTGTGTTTGAATATAATTCCAAACATAGTAGGTTACGAAAAGTAAAATTGATAAAGAAAATAGAATGAAGTAAAAAAGTGGAAGAAAAGAACGTTTCTTACGATTAGAGCGTCTACGACCTGATAGCTCTATCTCATCAACATCAACCTCTTCATAGGTAATCATACTGCCCGAATCATAAGCGTCTAAAACTATATTTTCATCTAATTCAACTGCCCAAGCATACTTTCTCAAAAAAGAACGAGCATAAAAAGGACTAGGTAATTTATCAAAATCATCTGATTCTAGGGCCTCTAGCAAATCAAGTTGAATATCTGTCTTACGCTGCAACTCCTCCAAACTTAAACCTTGGTTAATTCTTGCTAAACGCAAAACTTCACCGATTGTTTTTTTTCTCATACTTCCCATTCCTTCTTTCTAGTTTATATTATTCCTCTAATTGATAATCATAGTGGAAAAATTGTATACTCAACTATTTCACTATTATCGATAAAATGATGCCCTACCTCTAGAACATCTTCCAAGGTTATTTCCTGTATAATTTTGGGCAAATCAAACAAGGTTGATTCGTCAGTATGTGACTGATACTGAGTCGCAATAAATTCTAGAGAATTCATATTATGGATAAATTCTCCATAAATTTCACTCTTTATTAAATCAAGATGCTCTTCTGACACATCCGGATCTGTTACAAAATTTTGAATCGCCTTTCGAAATTGGTGCGAAATGCCCACAGGTTCTTTTGTATCCATTGTCAACATTAAGAAATTAAAACGACGATTGATTTCAACTTCCAAGGATAACGAAGAATCTAGTTTCCCAGTTTCATACAAATTCTGAAATCGTTTTGACGTCCATCCAAACATCATCGTAAATAGCGCCTTCAATAAGACTCCATATCGATAACAATCCATATCCCCCATCTCAGTATTTGTTCGAACTCCAATAGCTAACTTAGGAGAAGCTACATCCATACGAATATTCTCCACTTTCTTCACAGGATGTAAAGCTACTTTTTCTCGCGGAGTTTCATCTATCGGATTCCCAGTATTTCTATTAGAAAAATAATCCTGTATCAATTCTAACTCAAAATTCCCGACAAGAAAAATATGGCTATTTATAGGAGTGTAAAACTCATCAAAATTATCTCGTAAATCTTCTAAACGAATAGCTTCTATAGATTTTTCAGTACCAACAATATCCGAAGCTAAAGGGGTTTTCGGATAAAGATTTGCAAGAGTTTTAAAGAATAAACAAGAATCTGGATCATCCCAGTACATTTCGCGCTCTTGCTGGATAATATCCTTTTCACGTTCAACTGATTCTTCAGTGATATGAAAACTTGTAACGAGTTCTTCAAGCAAATTCAAACACTCTATAACGCGATCAGATGTTGAAAATAGATAGCTAGTATTTGTAAAGCTTGTAAAGGCATTGCTTTCTGCTCCTAGTTCAGTAAAAGCAGCCATAATATCTTCAGAGTTTTCCCTTTCAAAAAGTTTATGTTCTAAAAAATGAGCAATTCCATTAGGATA
The DNA here is from genome assembly GCF_000187585.1 of Streptococcus peroris ATCC 700780. Taxonomy (GTDB): domain Bacteria; phylum Bacillota; class Bacilli; order Lactobacillales; family Streptococcaceae; genus Streptococcus; species Streptococcus peroris. The sequence goes on along the minus strand of NZ_GL732463.1, from coordinate 1,271,823 downwards.
TGATTTCTTTTTTCCATCTTTAGCTGTAAACCCTGTGTCAACTGAACCAACTTGAACAGTTGCCACACCATATACCTCGTTAAAGTCATTTTTTGGAAGTAAAGAAACTGTCAAGCCGTTTTTTAATATTGCTTGATAAAGAGTTTCCTTTACAGCAGGATAATATTTCTCTTGAAAAGTTACTCTAGTCATTCTGCTCCTTCCATAAAATAAATTGCCTGCAATTTCAAACTAGATGCCACCCTACAGATTTCATCCCTGTCAACTTGCTCTAGCTGCTCTATCAAAGTTTCTTGGTCTAAAACTGATTTACCAAAAAAGATGCTTAAGTATTCTCTATCTATAATCGAATCTTGATTATCCTGACTCAACAACATCGTCCTACGAATCATTTCCTTAGTCTGATTGATTTCTACATCAGTAAATCTACCATTTTTTATAGCTAACAATTGATCGTTCATCAGTTTTCTTACTTTATTTCGATCCTGACGATTGATGCCAGCAAATAATCGCAAAAATCCACTAAAAAGATCTAAGTGACTGGATGCAGTATAGGCCAACCCTTCCTTTTCCCGAACTTGAGTAAATAATTTAGAATGTGGAAAAGCCCCTAGTAAACCATTTACAAGAAGTAAAGCCATTATTTGATCATCCCCATAACCAATTGCGCTATGGTAACCCATTTCTAGAATAGACTGACCAAGTTTTTTTCTGATGATTCCCTCTCTAAGAACATTTGAATACTCTTGTCGATATTGGATATTTACAGTTGTTTTACGACCTGTCAAGGGAAATTTTTTCAAATTTTCTAGAATTTCGACTTCATTAAAGTCTCCTAAGAAGAATAAATCTATTCTATCTTCGTTTAGCATTTTTTCAAAACTTGAATAACTCGTCTTAGAAGTCTCTTCTGAAATCCTAGAAATCAAATCTCTAGGAACTAACTGCATTGATTCTTCTTGGAAAAACAACTGATCCAATTCCTTATGTGCAGAGAAAAACGGGTCTTCTAATTCTGATTCCAGTCTAGCTAACAATTGTTTCTTTTCAATTTCAAAAGTATTTTTCTCAAATCCATCCTCATCCAACAAAGGATTAAATAAAACTTGATGCAATAATTCTAAAATTTGGGCAGTTAACACGTTTTTCTTACTTAAAAATTCATCTCGAACATAAGTAAAACTCACATCTACCAGATGACTTTGTCCTCTCCGATAGGCATGAGATGATAAATCTGCCCCATACAAAGCTGCCAAATGTTTCCTAAGAATTTGAGCTGTTGGATAAGTCTTATTTGCGGTTTCAAGCATACTGGCACTTAACATGCGACCAGAAATCAAATCCAGAGATAATGGAGCTGTGAAACGCATGGTTATTTTATTTGTCTTAAACTTTTTAGATTGGATAAAATGCACTGCAATTCCAGAGTATAACTCCATCTTTTACCTCCTTTTAAATAGAGTTCTATTATACCATGAAAACAAAAATTTTTCTTGTTCTCTTTGACTCTTTTAAAATTAAAATCGTTTTCATATCTCGGGTTTTCCCTCCACTATTTTAACTAAAATATGGTATAATACCAAAGATTGAGGTGAACTATGGAATACAAATTATTTGAAGAATTTATTACGCTCCAAGCTCTTCTGAAAGATCTTGGAATCATACACAGCGGTGGTGCTATTAAATCCTTTTTAGCCGACCATCTTGTATATTTTAATGGAGAATTAGAAAATCGACGGGGTAAAAAAATTAGGACTGGTGATACTATTGACATTCCTGATTTAAAAACACACATTGTTTTAGTTCAACCAAATCTAGAGGAACTAGAGGAGTTTCAACAAGACAAAATTGAGAAAGAGCATGTCGCTAAGCTTGTAAAGGAAATGAACAAGAAGGTACAAAAAAAAACAGCGGAAAAGAACCCTTCAACAAAAGCAAAAAGTGCACCACGTTTCCCAGGTAGGTAAATATGTGGCTGAAGAACCTATCTATTAAACAATTTCGTAACTACCGTGATACAGAAATTGAATTCAATCCAAAACTAAATGTTTTTGTCGGCCGAAATGCCCAAGGAAAAACAAATCTTCTTGAAAGTATATACTTTTTAGCCTTAACGAGAAGTCATCGAACAAAGACTGATAAAAATTTAATTCAATTTGAAGAAGAGAAACTGCAAGTTTCTGGAATCTTACAGAAGAAAACAGCAACTATCCCACTTGAAATCGACCTGACACAAAAAGGTAGAATTACAAAAGTAAATCACTTAAAGCAAGCACGCCTATCGGACTATATTGGTCATATGAATGTTGTCTTATTTGCCCCGGAGGATTTACAACTTGTCAAAGGAGCACCAGCCATTCGACGTAAATTCATTGACATGGAGCTAGGACAGATTAAACCGATTTACTTGTCAGACCTGTCAAGCTATAACCACATTCTTAAACAGAGAAATACTTATCTAAAATCCTCACAAAACATTGATGACACTTTTTTATCTGTCCTTGATGACCAACTTGTAGAGTACGGATGTCGTGTAATGATTCACAGGGCTGACTTTATACAGAAAATGGAACTTTTTGGCAAGAAGAAACACTTTGATATCTCAGACCAGTTAGAAGAGCTGTCAATTTGTTATCAACCTTCTGTAAACTTTATTGACAAAGAACATTTAGCTGATTCTTTCCATACAGCTCTTCAAAAAAGTAGATCAAGAGATTTATTTAAGAAGAATACGGGAGTTGGTCCTCATCGGGATGATATGATTTTCTTAATCAATGGAATAGATGCAAGTTTTGGTAGCCAAGGACAGCATCGTAGCCTAGTTCTTTCTATAAAACTTGCTGAAATTGAATTGATGGAAAGTATCACCAAGGAATCTCCAATTCTTTTACTTGACGATGTTATGAGTGAACTTGACAACACCCGTCAACTTAAATTGTTAGAAACTATTTCTCATAATATCCAAACCTTTATTACAACTACTAGTTTAGACCATCTTCAAAACTTACCTGATACTCTCAGTGTATTTACAGTAAACAACGGTCAAATAGTTGTAAATTAAAGTTTACAGTTTTGCCAAAATAAAAAACTCCTGTTTGACAGGAGATTTTTTTATTTACATTGAGTAGTTTGGTGCTTCATTTGTGATTTGCACATCGTGTGGATGGCTTTCTTTTAGACCAGCACCAGACATTTCGATAAATTGAGCATTGTCATGCAATTCTTTAAGATTAGCTGCACCACAATAGCCCATACCAGAACGGATACCACCAATCATTTGGAAGACGATATCAGCAGCAGCTCCTTTATAAGCAACACGTCCTTCAATTCCTTCTGGAACGAGTTTGTTTGCTTCATTAACAGAACCTTGGAAGTAACGATCGCTTGAACCCTTCTTCATCGCAGCAATTGAACCCATACCACGGTAAGTCTTGAACTTACGTCCTTGGAAGATTTCAGTTTCACCTGGAGCTTCATCTGTTCCTGCAAACATTGATCCAAGCATAACTGCATTTCCACCAGCAGCAAGGGCTTTAACAATATCTCCAGAATACTTGATTCCACCATCAGCGATGATTGTTTTACCATATTCACGCGCCACTGCTGCAGCGTCGTAAATAGCTGTAACTTGAGGGACTCCAACACCTGCAATTACACGAGTTGTACAGATTGAACCTGGTCCAATACCAACTTTAACAACATCAACCCCCGCATCATAAAGGGCGCGAGCACCTTCAGCCGTCGCAATATTTCCAGCAATTAGTGTACGATCTGGGAAGTGAGCACGAATCTCAGCGATCTTGCGAAGAACTCCTGCAGAGTGTCCGTGTGCTGTATCAATGACAATTGCATCTGCTCCCGCTTCAAAGAGAGCTTCCGCACGTTCAAATGTGTCAGAAGTAACACCTACCGCACCGGCAACTAGAAGACGACCAAATTCATCTTTAGCTGCATTTGGAAACTCAATCACTTTTTCTATATCTTTAATAGTAATCAAACCAGAAAGACGACCTTCTTCGTCAACCAAAGGAAGTTTTTCAATTCGATGTTCTTGAAGAATTCTTTCAGCAGTTTCAAGGTCTGTCCCAACTGGAGCAGTAACAAGATTCTCGCTGGTCATATGATTTGAGATAGGTTGATTGTAATCTGAAATGAAGCGAAGATCACGGTTTGTTAAAATACCAACTAATTTACGATTTTCTAATGTTTCAACTACCGGAACACCACTAATACGATAACGCCCCATTAGTTCATTTGCCTCAGCAATAGTGTGCTCAGGTGTCAAGAAAAACGGATCAATGATAACACCATTTTCCGAACGTTTTACCTTACGAACTTCATCGGCCTGATGTGCAATGGACATGTTTTTATGGATTACTCCAAGACCTCCTGCACGGGCAATAGCAATAGCCATTTGGCTTTCTGTTACAGTATCCATCGCAGCGGTAACAATTGGGATATTTAAAGTCAAATTATCTGCCAATTTTGTAGTCAAATCCGCATCATTAGGCAACACATGACTCTCTGCTGGAATCAGCAATACATCATCAAAGGTAAAACCTTTTTTCAAAAACTTAGTATCCCAATTAGACATTTGAAGTTTCCTCTTTTCTTTTTTTGAGCTCAGCTCTTTTTATATTGTATCTATCATACCATTCTATATGGATTTGTCAAATATATTTATAACAGAAAATATTAAAAAACTATCCCTCAGTTTTTAAGTAAGAGATAGCTTTTCAGTTCAAATTGTATTTTTAGTGAAAATAATCGAGACCCATTGCTGATTTTACTTCTGATAAGGTCTGACCAGCAACTTGACGAGCCTTCTCACTACCTTTTTGAAGCATATTGTAAACTTCACCCATATCTTTAGCATACTCAAGACGACGTTCACGAATAGGCGCAAGCTCTCTTTCTAAAATCTCAAGTAAGTAGCGCTTGGTCTTGACATCCCCAAGTCCTCCACGCTGATAGTTTTCTTTCATTTCAGTAATTTCTTGAACATCCTCAGGACGTCCAAATACATCTAGATAATGGAAAACCATATTTCCTTCAATCTTACCTGGATCCTCAACACGAATATGATCTGGATCTGTATACATACTCATCACTTTCTTTCGCAAAGTATCCGCATCGTCAGCCAAGTAAATACCATTATTGAGTGATTTCGACATTTTCGCATTCCCATCAAGACCTGGTAAGCGTCCGGCACCTTCATGCTCAGGATAAATTCCCTCTGGTTCTACTAAAACTTCACAGTTGTAGGCATGATTGAAAGAACGCACAATTTCACGTGTTTGTTCAATCATCGGTTTTTGATCGTTCCCTACTGGAACCAAATTCGCCTTAAATGCTGTAATATCTGCTGCTTGCGAAATTGGATAAACTAAAAATCCAGTTGGAATACTTTCTCCAAAGCCTTTTTGAGCAATTTCTGTCTTTACAGTTGGATTTCGTTCCAAACGAGCTAATGAAACTAGGTTCATGTAGTACATAGATAGCTCTGCCAATTCTGGAATCTGACTTTGAATAAAAATTGTTGATTTATTAGGATCTAAGCCCACTGCAAGATAGTCCAAGGCAACATTTCCAATAGATTCTACAATAGTTTGTGGATCTTTTGCATGATCTGTTAGAGCTTGCTGGTCAGCTAAAAAAATAAACATGTCATATTTATTTTCTTCTTGTAGTAAGACACGATTTTTCAAACTGCCAACGTAGTGCCCAATATGTAATTTCCCCGTTGGACGATCTCCTGTTAAAATAATGGGTTTACTCATCTTATTCTCCTTTGATATGATCCTCTCAATTATAGCATTTTTTTAATAAAAAGACAGATAATTTTTTTATTCAAACAATAGAGGCGTTCCCTCTTTCAACTGTAAAGGCATTGTCAATCTTCTTTACAGAAAATTGACAGACAAAAATTTGAATATTTCCGTATTTTCTAGTAGAATAAATATAATACACATATAGGAGAAAAACATTGCTTACAGTATCAGATGTTTCACTACGTTTCAGTGATCGTAAACTATTTGATGATGTCAATATCAAATTTACAGAAGGAAATACTTATGGCTTGATTGGGGCTAATGGTGCCGGAAAATCAACATTTTTAAAAATTTTGGCTGGAGACATTGAACCTACCACAGGTCATATTTCTCTTGGTCCAAATGAACGTCTATCCGTTCTTCGACAAAACCATTTTGACTATGAGGATGAACGTGCGATTGACGTTGTTATTATGGGTAACGAAAAACTATACAGCATCATGAAAGAAAAAGATGCTATTTATATGAAGGCAGATTTTTCAGACGAAGATGGTGTTCGCGCAGCTGAACTTGAAGGAGAATTTGCTGAACTAGGTGGCTGGGAAGCTGAAAGTGAAGCATCACAACTTCTGCAAAATTTAAATATTCCTGAAGATTTACATTACCAAAATATGAGTGAACTTGCAAATGGTGATAAAGTGAAAGTTCTCCTTGCTAAAGCCCTTTTTGGTAAACCAGATGTTCTTCTTTTGGACGAACCAACCAACGGTCTTGACATTCAGTCTATCACTTGGCTAGAAAACTTCTTGATTGACTTTGATAACACTGTTATTGTTGTTTCCCATGACCGTCACTTTTTAAATAAAGTATGTACTCATATGGCGGACCTTGACTTTGGAAAGATTAAACTATACGTTGGTAACTATGACTTCTGGAAAGAATCCTCTGAACTTGCTGCCAAATTGCTAGCAGACCGAAATGCAAAAGCTGAAGAAAAAATTAAGCAACTTCAAGAATTCGTTGCTCGATTCTCTGCAAATGCTTCTAAATCTAGACAGGCAACTTCACGTAAAAAAATGCTTGACAAGATTGAGTTGGAAGAAATCGTTCCTTCTAGCCGTAAATACCCATTTATCAACTTTAAAGCTGAACGAGAAATTGGTAATGATCTCTTGACAGTAGAAAACTTGTCTGTCAAGATTGACGGTGAAATTATCTTAGATAATATCAGTTTTATCCTACGCCCAGGTGATAAGACAGCTCTTATCGGACAAAACGACATTCAAACGACTGCATTGATTCGTGCAATCATGGGGGATATCGAGTATGAAGGGACTGTCAAGTGGGGAGTTACAACTAGTCGCTCTTACTTACCAAAAGACAATTCTGCCTATTTTGCAGGGGGTGAATCAATTCTGGATTGGCTTCGCCAATTTGCAAGTAAAGAAGAAGATGACAACACCTTCTTGCGTGGTTTCCTTGGTCGTATGCTCTTCTCTGGAGACGAGGTTAACAAACCTGTAAACGTCTTGTCAGGGGGAGAAAAAGTACGCGTCATGCTTTCAAAACTCATGCTTTTGAAATCAAATGTACTTGTACTTGACGATCCTACAAATCACTTAGATTTGGAATCTATCTCAAGTCTAAACGATGGATTGAAAAACTTCAAAGAATCTATCATCTTTGCCAGTCACGACCATGAATTTATTCAAACTTTAGCTAACCATATCATCGTTTTGTCTAAAAACGGTGTAATTGACCGTATTGATGAAACCTATGATGAATTTCTTGAAAATGAGGAAGTTCAAGCAAAAGTCAAAGAACTTTGGAAAGACTAAATTAGATTATAAAACTCAGTTGGTTTAATCCAACTGAGTTTTTATTTTTTCAGATCGTTAGTTACTTGTAACTTATTTGTTGATAGATCTGTAAATCAATTTACATTGAAAATATCCATTGTTTCACGTGAAACCTATCTAATCTTCGACCATTTTCTTAGGTTGATAAGCTAGCATACCTAATCCGATGAATAAAACTAAAGTTACAAGAAGGAAAACTACTTGATGATGCATATTTCCTGTCATAGAAATTGTTTGTCTCAATCCTGAAACTGAATAACTCATTGGTAGCCATGGATTGACAGTCTTAAAGAAATCATTTGTCAAAGCAAGTGGATAAGTTCCTGCACTTGATGCTAATTGCAATAATAACAATATAAGAGAGAAGAAAGCACCTAAACGACTATTCCATGTCGTTAAAGCAGTTACCATCGACATAAAGGTCAAACTTGCGATGATGATTAGGAATAAGGTTTTCATTTCATAATTTGCTGTTAGACCAATAAGATGAACTCCACCATAAACTAACACACCTGCTAAAACAGCTATAACTCCATTTATCTCGAAGCGAGATTTAAACCAAGCCCAGCGACTTTCAGGATGACGACCTGAAGGCAATTTAGCAAATATCATATTTGTTGATAATGCAGCAACAAAGAGGGCGACTGATATCATATAAGGAGCCATGGCAATTCCATTTACAGGTACTCGATCATTGTCTGTTTTTGAAAGACTCAAAGGTTCAGATAGTGTTTCTGCATTTTTAGAATCTGTTGATGCTGATTTTAGTTGGTTGTTAGCACTACTTAATCCCTTTCCTAAGTCAGAAACACCAACCTGTAAACTTCCAATACCAGCAGTTAAAGTTGCTCCACCATCTGCTAATTTACCAGCACCATCTGCAATTTTTGTTGCTCCATTCCCTAACTGATAACTAGCAGAAATCAATTGACTGGATTTATCTGTTAATTGACTTGATCCTAACTGTATTTTATCAAGACCTGCAATTAAGTCTGAACTCTTACTGTTTAATTGACTAGAACCAGATGATAGTTTTTCTATACCTGTTACTAATTCTGGAGTTTTTCCAGCTAGTGTATCCAAACCAGTTGTCAAGGTTGAAGAGTTTTCTGTCAACTTGTTTGATCCAGAAACCAGTCGATCTAAACTTGTTGTTAAAGCTGTATTCTTTTCACTTAGTTGGTTTACACCTAAAGAAATAGTATCCAGCCCTTTAGTATACTCATTAACACCATTTTCAATTGATTGACTTCCAGGAACTAACTGATTATCTACAGCATTTTGTAACTGTGTAAATCCACTTGACATAGATGTCAAAGAACTAGAAGCTACAGGTAATAATTGGTTTGCTTTCGTCTGTAAAGTAGAAAGGTTGGAGACTGGTTGGTTTACACTTTCCAAACTTACTTTTAAGTCTCCTACTGTTGTTAAAATTTCTTTTGCTGATTCAATTGTAGAATTAGAATTGTTTGAAATAGCTCCAACCAATTCTCTTTTCTGAGTATCAGTAAGAGATTGATAAGTTGCTGTTGCTTGAAGATTCGTAAGACTTCTCTCTTGCTCTGCTTGACTATTAGTCACAATCGCTTGAGCAAGAGTAGATATATTTGCTAAGTTATTAGATACCGTGCTTTTAAGTTCAGTATTCTCTGAAATAGTTACAGCTTGAAGTGCTTTATTTAATTCATCTAAACTAGTTGCTAACTGAGAAATTTCCTCTTTTTGTTGAGATGAAGTATTCAATTGAGTAGAAATTTCTTTAATCCCTTTATTTAATTGGGTAATACCACCTCTTAATGTTTCTGATTGACTAGATAATTGGTTTGCTCCAACTGATAGTTTGTCAACCCCACTTGTATACGCATTGACACCAACTGAAAATTGATTGAGACCTGTATTCAGTTGCGAAACTCCTCCTGCATATGTCTTCATTCCAGTATTTAATTGATTAACACCTGCTACTAATTCAGGAGTCTTGGAAGATAATTGATTAAGTCCATTGTCAACCTGAGAAACTCCACTTGTATAGTTCTGTAACCCATCATTAAATGTTCCTAAGCCACTATTTAGTTGCTTTACTCCTGACACATAGGTTGTCAAGCCTTTTGTAAATTGTTCACTTCCATCCGAGAAAGTTAAACTTGAACTAGCTAAAGTATCAAGATTTGAAGACAATGTTTGACTTCCTTCAGCTAACTGACTAGCCCCGTTGGCCAATTGTTCACTTCCATCTACAGCTTTCGTTAGACCAGATTTTAAATCTCCCATCTTTTGAAATAAAGCTTTTGTATAAGTCTCAGTTACACTGGCAGAAACATTCTGTTTTAATTGCGTCATAGCAGAATCACTCATTTTACTTGCAATGAAGCTATGTCCACTAGAAGTTTGATAATCAATATTCATCTGTTCTGGGTGATTTGTTAAAATAGAAGCGGCTTTTTCAGACAAGTCACTTGGCAAAGTGACTACCATATAGTAATCACCATCTTCAAGTCCTTTTTTACCTTCTTCCTCATTTACAAAATGAAAATCCAAGGATTTATTTTCTTTTAAATTAGACACCATGTCTTTTCCAATAGCCATTGTATTTCCATTGTAAGTCGCTTCCTTATCATTATTTACCACCGCTACAGGCAACTCAGATAATTGTCCATATGGATCCCACATAGATGATAAAAATATGATGTTGTATAAAGCTGGAATGAGAGAAATTCCTATCATTACAATGATAAAGGTTGGTTTTTTAAATATTGCTTTCCATTCTTTAAACATATTGTCTCCTTTTTTATACATATTGTCTAAAATTTTGATATAATAGATTATACATTAAAAAATCTAAATTACAAGTTAAAAAATTATATTTTAGACACTACGTCTATTTTTGTTCAAGAGGAGGAACTATGATAGAGAGTAACAAACGCTTAAAAACAAAACATACTATTGAGAATGCTATGGTTCAATTATTGATGGATCAACCATTTGATCAAATTTCTACTGTTAAACTAGCTGAGAAAGCTGGAATTAGTCGCTCTAGTTTTTATACTCATTACAAAGATAAGTATGATATGATTGAGCATTATCAAAGCAAGCTTTTTCATACCTTTGAGTATATTTTCCAAAAACATGCTCATCATAAAAGAGATGCTATTTTAGAAGTATTTGAGTACCTAGAGTCTGAACCATTGCTAGCTGCTCTCTTATCTGAAAATGGTACAAAAGAAATACAGAATTTCCTAAGGAATAAACTTCACATCATGCTTAGTACAGATCTCCAAAAACGCTTTATGCAGTTAAATTTAAACGAAATTGAATTGGAGTACAGTAGTATTTATCTAACAAATGCGCTATTTGGTGTATGTCAAACTTGGATTGCTCATGGAAAAAAAGAAAGTCCGCAAGAAATGACAGACTTTCTTATGAAAATGCTAGGAGATTAAAAATTAGAAAAAAAAAGAACACCAATAGTGTTCTTTTTAATCTGACTCCGCCAGTAGGACTCGAACCTACGACATCATGATTAACAGTCATGCGCTACTACCAACTGAGCTATGGCGGATAATATAGTCCGTACGGGATTCGAACCCGTGTTACCGCCGTGAAAAGGCGGTGTCTTAACCCCTTGACCAACGGACCATCTATCTATAGCAGATATAACCATTATATCAATTTCTTACTGATTGTCAATCACTTTTTGGATTTTTTCTCCAGAACATCTTTTAATTTACGAACCTTCAGGCGGGTAATTGGGCAACGATGATCCTCATAGAAAACAACTTCTAAATTTTTTCGATCAATTTCCCTAACATTTCCTATATTGACAAGAAACGATTTATGAACAGAATAAAATCTTTGAGTATCTTTATCTTTTTCTTGGATATCTGTCATAGTTCCATAAAATTCTTTGGCAAAATTCTTACCAATAATCCGTAACTTGTGAGATACTCCTGTCGTTTCTATATACAAAATGTCATGGTAAGGAATTTTTAAATCATTTCCTTTATAGTTATAGTCAAAATAATCTACAACGTCTTTATTTTCAAGCAACATGTTCTTGGTGTATAAGATACTTTTTTTAATACGTTTCTTAAATAAATCATCATTGATATCTTTATCAATAAAATCCAAGGCTGATACTTGATACTTGTAAGTTAAGGTAGCAAATTCTGAACGACTAGTTATAAATACGATAATTGCATAAGGATTGTGATGGCGAATAAATTGTGCAACTTCAAATCCTTTTTTCTCAATTCCATGAATATCGATATCTAGAAAATAAAGTTGATTTACTTCATCATTTTCGATGTATTCTTTAAATTCTCGTTCTTTACCTGTTGTTTTGTAAGAAATAGGAATATTTAATTCTTTGGAAATTTCATCCAATGTTTTTTCTAGCCTAACTTGATGTTGAATAACATCTTCTAAAATTAATACTTTCATTCAAATTCTCTCTTAAATCTAATAATCTGTCTAAATGTACTTTCTTCTATCTCGGTTTCTAAAATAATATTTTCATACTTATCCAAAATTTCTTTAACATTATTAAGACCTATTCCTCTATTTCTACCTTTAGTAGAAAAACCTAGTTCAAACAAATCTTCTGAAGGCGACATAGTGATTTTACATGAATTTTGAATCACGATAACTGTCTCCAAGTCCATCCTAATCACTGCAACTTCCATTTGTTTCAAATAACTTTCAGCAGCCCCCTCAACAGCGTTGTTCAGCAAAACACTCATTATACGAACAAGATCAAGTAAATCAATTGACAATCTTGTAATGGTATCCTTTACCTCTAGTGTAAACTCTACGTCATTATTTCGTGCATATACAATAGACTGAGCTATCAAACTTCGTAAAGCTGAATCTTCTATGTTATTTAAATCAAAATAAGTATACTTTTCTGAACGCAGTTTTTGGTTTACTTTCACTAAAACTTCGTTGTAAATTCTGTCAATTTCTTGTAAATTTCCACTGTCAATTGCCATTTGCATGCTAACAAGCATTCCTGCATAGTCATGGCGAAAACCACGAATTTCATTTTACAAGCCAACGATTTCATCAGTGTAAGTCTGTAAATGTTCCTGTTCAAATTTCTTTTGTTTTAGAGCAATCTCTCTTTCAATCTGAACCTTATAAGAATTCATCGCAAAGAAAGTTAGCAATAAACAAATAAATACTATTGATGCTAAAATACTACCAAAACTATTAAAATGCGAATGAATACTAACCATATCTGAAATGAACAATAAAATCTGCAAAGCAAAGAAGGCAAGTATAACTTTTTTAAAAAATGGATAGAGGTAATCTTTATCGAAATATTTAACTTCAAGGTGAAAATAAGTAATAATTTTTTTAATAATAAAATAAGTTAGTAATAAAACTACTACAAAAAAGATATCTTCATATTTTGTTACGAAAGAATCTCCTATTATGGAAGATAAAGTTACTGATAAAAAAGTATGAGTGCTATGATATAATAAAGATAATATAAGACTGATAAAAATAGCCTTGCACTTATCATATTTTTTTAATCCAATTAGATAAGCAAAGATAATACAGGTAAATGAAATTTTTTCCATTCCAAATCCATCTAAAGAAATAAAATGTAATAAAGTTTCAACTATAATCTGTAATATAAAAACCCAAAAAATAAACAAATATCTTTCTTTTTTTGTTACCTTACAAATTAGTTCATAGCTATTTGTTAGAATAAGAATATGAAGAATAACTATGAGTATTTTCAATAAATCCATCACGTTTCCCTAGAATGTTATCTATTTTTTCCTTTTTTGAAAAAGATTTGCAAAAAAAGAAGTAATTCTTCTATCCCCACCTTGAATTTCTTGCAATTCTTTTTCTGTAAGTTCTTTGAACTGTTCCAATTTAACTGTTTTTTTCATACGAAAGTCTCCTTTGATTTTGTTTTTTCTGTAAATTAACTTACAAACCTATTATACAAAATGGAGACTACTTTAGAATCATTCATTCTCAACTGTACTTTTTTGTACCTGAAATGCAATTTTTTTACAAAAAACGCTGGGAAAACCCAGCGATAAATCTAGTATATGATCCCAGCAGGATTCGAACCTGCGACCGTTCGCTTAGAAGGCGAATGCTCTATCCAGCTGAGCTATGAGACCCAACTAATTTATCTTATCAAAATAATCGAAAATAGTCAATCCTATTTATGATAAGGGGAACCTTGTTGAATGGTAAAAGCTCGGTATATCTGTTCTGTCAGTACGAGACGCATTAATTGATGTGGGAGAGTTAAACGACCAAAACTTACAGATAAATTGGCTCGTTTTTTCACTTCATTGGATAATCCTAAACTTCCACCTATCACAAAAGTTAAGGTTGAAAAACCATTAATAGATGCTTGTTCCAACTGTTTACTGAATTCTTCAGAAGACAAAGTTTTTCCTTCAATGGCTAGGACAACAACAAATTCCCTATCTCCAATTTTTGAAAGGATTCGATTTCCTTCTACATCCAAGATTTTTGCATTTTCAGAATCACTAGCACGATCAGGTGTCTTTTCATCAGCTAATTCAATTATTTCTATAGTAGCAAAACGAGAAATTCTTTTAGAATATTCAGCGATTCCATCTTTTAGGTACTTTTCTTTTAATTTTCCAACTGTTACAATTTTAATTTTCATGCTTCTATTTTATCATAATCGTATTCTATTCACATCCTATTCACAAATAAAAACAGATAAAATAGCAATAGATTCACAAGATTTTAATAGTTTTCCACAGATTGTTTAAAACTTAAACTTTTTTAAGTTAGGATTAAGTTAATAATCTTATACTTTTGCTAATAAATCAAACATGGAGGAATCTATGAAAAAAATACAAAATATTTCAAAAAAAATCGGACAACTTTTATTAATCATTCTCATTAGCTTTTTTAGTGGTGTTTTAGGTAGTTTTACGACATTGCAACTCAGTCAAAAACAAAACACTAGTCCAACAAATACCACCACTGTCAGCAAAACAGCTGTAAAAAACGAAAACTCAACCACACAGGCAGTCGATAAAGTTAAAAATGCTGTAGTATCTGTCATTACTTACTCTGCAAACTCCCAAAACAGTTTATTTGGATCTGCAGAAACTGATACAGATACAAATACTGAGCAAGTATCGAGCGAAGGTTCTGGAGTTATTTATAAAAAAGAAGGTAACTTTGCTTACCTCGTAACCAATACTCACGTTATTAATGGCGCTAAAAAAGTGGATATTCGTTTAGCAGATGGCACAAAAGTCCCTGGTGAAATTGTGGGTTCTGATACTTATTCTGACATTGCAGTTGTAAAAATTGCTGCAGATAATGTGACTACCGTAGCTGAATTTGGTGATTCTGACCAACTAACAGTTGGAGAAACAGCAATCGCAATCGGAAGTCCTCTTGGTTCTGAATACGCTAATACTGTGACTCAAGGAATCGTGTCAAGTTTGAATAGAAATGTTTCTTTAAAATCTGAAGATGGACAAGCTATCTCTACAAAGGCTATCCAAACAGATACAGCCATCAACCCTGGTAACTCAGGTGGTCCTTTAATCAATATTCAAGGACAAGTAATCGGTATTACATCAAGTAAAATTGCCTCTAATGGTGGAACATCCGTAGAAGGTCTCGGCTTTGCTATTCCTGCAAATGATGTTAAGAATATTATCAAACAGTTGGAAAAAGACGGAAAAGTAACTCGTCCAGCGCTTGGTATACACATGGTTAATTTAACAAACCTCAGCACAGCTGATATTAAAAAATTGAAACTTCCTGATAAAGTCACTTCTGGTGTAGCTGTTCGATCTGTTCAAAAAAACATGCCTGCAAATGGACATTTACAACAATATGATGTTATCACAAAAGTAGATGATACTAAGATTTCATCTACTACTGAATTGCAAAATGTTCTATATAGTCACTCAATCGGAGATGAAATAACTGTAACTTATTACCGAAATGGTAAAGAAGAAACAACTAAAATCAAGTTGGACAAGAGCACTAGCGATTTAAATCAATAGTTTACATATTTGTAAACTTACTTTACAGAATATCAAAGTTGTGATACTGTAGAAATATGGAAGAATTTAAACTAGTTCGTATAAGTGACATTCAAAAAAATCCTTATCAACCTCGAAAAGAATTTTCAGAAGAGAAAATAAAAGAACTTGCTCAATCTATCAAAGAGAATGGTCTTATTCAACCGATTATCGTTCGTCAATCTCCAGTTATTGGATACGAAATCCTAGCTGGAGAAAGACGATATCGTGCATCTATAGTAGCTGGATTATCAGAAGTTCCTGTAATCATCAAAAAACTTTCTGATCAGGATATGATGATTCACTCAATCATTGAAAATTTGCAGCGTGAAGACTTAAATCCGATTGAGGAAGCAAAAGCTTATCAATCTTTAATTGATAAAGGGTATACTCACGCAGAAATTGCTGATAAAATGGGAAAATCACGTCCCTATATTACAAATATTGTTCGCTTACTAACACTACCTAATTTTATTCTAACGGAAGTAGAAATTGGAAAATTATCTCAAGCACATGCTAGACTTCTAATTCAACTACCTGTTGAAGAACAAAAAAATTACTCCATCATATTCTGACAGATAATTTATCAGTTCGACAGGTAGAACGTCTAGTTCAAGAAGAAAAAAGAAGAAAAAAGCAAAGAAAAAGATTACTTTATCAAGGAAGAAGAAGAAAATTTAAAAAAATTGTTGGGATTAGATGTCCAAATCTTTCTTCAAAAAAAAGAGGCAGGAAAAATAACTATCTCTTTTCATAATCAAGAAGAGTATCAACGTTTTATTAACAGCCTGAAATAAGGCTGTTATTTTATTTTCCTCAACTCACAGACTTATCCACTAATAAATATAAATAAAACAAAGAAAATCACAAATAATAGCCGTTATCCACAAGTTGTGGATAAATCTTTTAAACATTGTGGATTGTTTTTCACAAGTTGTGGAAAAAATGCTTACTATATGGTAAAATAGGTATAAGATTATACCTTTTAGAAAAGGAGGAGTTTGTTATTGAAAGAAAAACAATTTTGGAATCAGATTTTAGAATTAGCTAAAGAAAGATTGACACGATCAATGTTTGATTTCTATGTAACACCTGCTGAATTAATAAAGGTCGAGGAAAATGTAGCTACCATATTTTTGCCAAGATCTGAAATGGAAATGGTTTGGAGTACAAAACTCAATGATATTATTGTAGCTGTTGGTTTCCAAATCTATGATACTGAGATAAAAGCGCAATATGTATTGACTAAGGAAGATTCTGACTCCTCCGATATAACAACAACTGTTGAAAATAGTAGTCAACAACAAGAACAAACTATAAAATCTATTCCTTATTCAGAAACAGGACTTAATAAAAACTATACCTTTGATAATTTTGTCCAAGGAGATGGAAACATTTGGGCAAAATCGGCTGCATTAGCTGTATCAGAAGATTTAGCACTTACATATAACCCTCTTTTTATATACGGAGGACCTGGTCTTGGTAAAACTCACTTGCTCAATGCTATTGGTAATGAAATTTTAAAAAATATTCCTAGTGCGCGTGTTAAGTATATTCCTGCAGAAAGTTTTATAAATGACTTTCTTGATCATTTAAGACTTGGAGAAATGGAAAAATTTAAAAAGACTTACCGAAACCTCGATCTTTTGTTGATTGATGATATTCAGTCTCTAAGTGGAAAAAAAGTTGCAACGCAAGAAGAGTTTTTCAATACATTTAATGACCTTCATAATAAACAAAAACAGATTGTCCTAACTAGTGATCGAAGTCCTAAGCAATTAGAAGGAATGGAAGAAAGACTTGTCACGCGCTTTAGCTGGGGATTGACTCAAGCAATTACTCCTCCTGACTTTGAAACACGTGTTGCTATTCTTCAAAGTAAGACTGAAAATTTAGACTATAATTTTCAAAGTGATACATTGGAATACTTAGCAGGTCAATTTGATTCTAATGTTCGTGAACTTGAAGGAGCAATTAATGATATTACTTTAATTGCTAGAGTAAAGAAAATTACTGATATCACAATTGATATTGCTGCAGAAGCCATACGAGCTCGCAAACAAGATATTAGCCAAATGCTCGTTATTCCAATTGAAAAGATTCAAACTGAAGTAGGAAACTTTTATGGTGTTAGTGTAAAAGAACTAAAAGGAACAAGGCGTGTTCAAAACATTGTTTTAGCAAGACAAGTAGCTATGTACCTAGCAAGAGAACTAACCGATAATAGTCTTCCAAAAATTGGAAAAGAATTTGGGGGAAAAGACCACACTACAGTCATTCATGCCCACGCTAAAATTAAATCTTTGATTGAGGAAGATAACAATCTCCGCTTAGAAATCGAAGCTATCAAAAAGAAAATAAAATAACTTGTGGATAACTTTTACTTTTTAATCTTTTTTATACACATTTTTTAAACAAGCAAAAAAGTTTATATTCTGCCTATCAAGCTATTTTTTCCACAGATTTCACACACTCTATTATTACTATTTTCTTTCTAATTATAAAAATAAATAAAGGAGAATCCATGATTCATTTTTCAATTAATAAAAATTTATTTCTACAAGCGTTAAATACTACTAAAAGAGCTATTAGTTCAAAAAATGCTATTCCTGTTTTATCAACTATCAAAATCGATGTGAATAATGAAGGAATTACATTGATTGGTTCAAATGGTCAAATTTCAATTGAAAACTTCATTTCTCAAAAAGACGAAAACGCAGGTCTTTTGATTAACTCATTAGGTTCTATCCTTCTAGAAGCTTCTTTCTTTATCAATGTTGTTTCTAGTCTTCCAGATGTGACTCTTGATTTTAAAGAAATCGAACAAGATCAAATTGTACTAACAAGTGGAAAATCAGAAATTACTCTTAAAGGAAAAGATAGCGAGCAGTATCCACGTATCCAAGAAATTGCAGCAAGTAATCCTTTAGTTCTTGAAACAAAACTTCTTAAAAAGATTATCAATGAAACTGCCTTTGCTGCTAGTGTGCAAGAAAGTCGTCCTATCTTAACTGGTGTTCACTTTGTCTTGAGTAATCACAAAGAGTTAAAAACAGTTGCAACAGACTCACATCGTCTCAGTCAGAAGAAATTGACGCTTGAAAAAAATAGTGATAATTTTGATGTTGTCATCCCAAGTCGCTCTCTACGCGAATTTTCGGCTGTTTTTACGGACGATATTGAAACAGTAGAGATTTTCTTCGCAAACAACCAAATTCTCTTTAGAAGCGAAAATATTAGCTTCTATACACGTCTCTTAGAAGGTAATTATCCTGATACAGATCGTCTGATTCCAACAGATTTTAATACGACAGTGACTTTTGATGTTGTGAATCTACGTCAATCTATGGAACGTTCACGTCTTCTATCAAGTGCTACTCAAAATGGAACTGTAAAATTAGAAATCAAACAAGGAGTAGTTACAGCTCATGTAAATTCTCCAGAAGTTGGTAAAGTAAATGAAGAAATCGATACAATTGCTGTATCTGGTGAAGATTTAACTATTAGCTTTAACCCAACTTACTTGATTGAAGCACTAAAAGCTTTGAATAGTGAAAAGGTAACAATTAGCTTTATTTCAGCAGTTCGTCCATTTACCTTGGTACCAGCTGATACAGATGAAGATTTCATGCAGCTGATTACACCAGTTCGTACAAATTAAGTTAAAGAGGTTGAGCCTAGCTCACCTCTTTTATGATATAATCAGAAATATGAAAAGGAGAGTAGTATGTATCAAGTTGGAAATTTTGTTGAAATGAAAAAACCACATGCTTGTACAATCAAATCTACAGGCAAAAAAGCTAATCGTTGGGAAATTACACGTCTAGGTGCAGATATCAAAATAAAATGCAGTAATTGTGATCATGTTGTCATGATGAGTCGCTATGATTTTGAAAGAAAAATGAGTAAAATTATCGACTAAATGCAAGGAGTTAGAGGGTTAGCAAGTTTTCCCTTTTTGTGTTATAATATTGAAGATTGAAATGTGAACGGAGAATGAGAAATTATGGCTTTAACAGCAGGTATCGTGGGTTTGCCAAACGTTGGTAAATCAACCCTATTTAATGCAATTACAAAAGCAGGAGCAGAAGCTGCAAACTATCCATTTGCGACGATTGATCCAAACGTCGGGATGGTAGAAGTTCCAGATGAACGTCTCCAAAAATTGACGGAAATGATTACTCCTAAGAAGACAGTTCCAACAACTTTTGAATTTACAGATATTGCAGGGATTGTAAAAGGTGCATCAAAAGGAGAAGGTCTCGGTAATAAATTCTTGGCCAACATCCGTGAAGTTGATGCCATTGTTCATGTAGTTCGTGCTTTTGATGATGAAAATGTCATGCGTGAGCAAGGACGTGAAGATGCCTTTGTAGATCCGCTTGCAGATATTGATACGATTAATTTGGAGTTGATTTTAGCAGATTTAGAATCTATCAACAAACGCTATGCGCGTGTGGAAAAAATCGCCCGTACACAAAAGGATAAGGATTCAGTTGCAGAATTTAACGTTCTTCAAAAAATCAAACCAGTTCTGGAAGACGGAAAATCAGCTCGTACCATTGAATTTACAGAAGAAGAACAAAAAGTGGTTAAAGGACTTTTCCTTTTGACCACTAAACCAGTTCTTTATGTAGCGAATGTGGATGAGGATGTGGTTGCTGATCCAGACTCTATCGAGTATGTAAAACAAATTCGTGAATTTGCAGCAACAGAAAATGCAGAGGTAGTGGTGATTTCTGCGCGTGCTGAAGAAGAAATTTCTGAGTTAGACGATGAAGATAAAAAAGAGTTTCTTGAAGCCATTGGTTTGACAGAATCAGGTGTGGATAAGTTGACGCGTGCAGCTTACCATTTACTTGGACTTGGAACTTACTTCACTGCTGGTGAAAAAGAAGTTCGTGCTTGGACTTTTAAATGTGGCATGAAAGCTCCTCAAGCAGCTGGAATTATCCACTCAGACTTTGAAAAAGGATTTATTCGTGCAGTGACCATGTCTTATGACGATTTGATTAAATACGGATCTGAAAAGGCTGTAAAAGAAGCTGGACGTTTACGTGAAGAAGGAAAAGAATATGTCGTTCAAGATGGCGATATCATGGAGTTCCGCTTTAACGTATAATCAACATTTTTAATAGTGTCAATCAGGTTGGAAAAAAATTCCAACCCTTTTGGCTTTTGAAAGGAAATTTAAATGACAAAATTACTTGTAGGATTGGGAAATCCAGGGGATAAATATTTTGAGACAAAGCATAATGTTGGTTTTATGTTGATTGACCAATTAGCTAAAAAACAGAATGTCTCCTTTACACATGATAAGATATTTCAAGCTGAACTAGCTTCATTTTTCCTTAATGGAGAAAAAATTTATCTGGTGAAGCCAACAACATTTATGAACGAGAGTGGAAAAGCTGTACATGCCTTATTAACTTACTATGGTTTGGATATTGAGGATTTACTGATCATTTACGATGATCTTGACATGGAGGTTGGAAAAATTCGTCTTCGTGTTAAGGGATCAGCGGGTGGTCATAATGGAATTAAGTCAATTATTCAACATATTGGTACACAGGTTTTCAATCGTGTAAAGATTGGTATTGGAAGGCCTAAAAAAGGGATGTCAGTAGTTCATCATGTTTTGAGTAAGTTTGACCAAGAAGATTATATTGATATTTTACAGTCAATTGACAAAGTTGACGATGCTGTAAATTATTATTTACAAGAAAAAAACTTTGAAAAAACGATGCAGAAATATAATGGGTAAGGAAATGTCATTAATCGATTTCTTTCTAGAAAATAAGCAGATACAATCATGGAATGAGCATTTATCTCTTAAACAAAGACAATTATTACTCGGTCTTTCTGGTTCAGCAAAGTCTTTAGCTATTGCAAGCAGTGTAAAAAGTCAAAATAAGATTTTAGTGATGACCTCTACATATGGAGAAGCTGAACGTCTAGTGAATGATTTAATTTCTATCCTGGGTTCTGATATGGTCTATCCATTATTGGTAGATGATTCACCTATGGTAGAATTTTTAGTATCATCTCAAGAAAAGATTTTTTCCAGAGTAGAAGCTTTACGTTTTCTAAGAGATAAATCTCAAAGAGGGATTTTAGTTTGTAACGTCGCAGCAAGTCGTTTATTTTTACCAGATCCTCAAGTTTTTGACAATAGTATGTTAAAACTTGAAATTGGCCAAGAATGTGAACAAAACGAACTAAAAAATCAGTTGATTTCCCTAGGTTATAAGAAAGTTACACAAGTTCAGAGTCAAAGTGAATTTAGTCTTCGAGGAGATATTTTAGATATCTTTGAAACCTCACAAATATCTCCTTACCGAATTGAATTTTTCGGTGATGAAATAGATGGGATTAGAGAATTTGATACTGAAACTCAATTATCGAAAGATAGTAAAACTCAAGTACTAATCTATCCAGCTAGTGATATTTTGTTAACGAATGAAGATTATCATCGTGGTCAGAAATTTTTAGAACATGAGATTGATAAGGCACTTTCTCCAACTTTAAAGTCTTACCTAGAAGAAGTTTTTAGTTGTACGAAAGAGCAAGTTCTTCATACAGATATTCGCAAGTTTTTGTCTGTATTTTATAAAAAACAGTGGACCTTGATAGACTATTTGAATCAAGTTCCTGTTATATTTGATGATTTTCAAAAAATCATGAACCAGTACGATGCTTTTGATAAGGAAACAGCTAGCTACTTTACAGAGGATTTACACAATAGTAAAGCTGTATCAAGTTTACAATATTTTGCTGATGTAGAAAGTCAGTTTAAAAAATATTTACCAGTTAGCTTCTTTTCTAATTTTCAAAAGGGACTTGGAAATCTAAAATTTGAACATCTTTATCAATTTAATCAATATCCAATGCAAGAGTTTTTCAATCAATTTTCTTTTTTAAAAGAAGAAATTGAGCGTTATAAAAAATTGAAGTATACGATTGTTCTTCAGTCAAGTAGCAAAACTGAACTTAAAAAATTATCGACTATTCTTGATGAATACGGTATTAAAGTTGACAGTAGTAACAAAAGTGATATCTGTAAAGGAACTGTCAACCTTGTTGAAGGAAATCTTCGTCATGGCTTTCACTTTGTAGATGAAAATCTTGTATTTATAACTGAATATGAAATTTTCAAAAAGAAGGTTAAACGTAAATATAGAAGACAAAATATCAGCAATGCTGAGAGATTAAAGGACTATAATGAGCTTCAAAAAGGCGATTATGTTGTTCATCAAATTCATGGGATTGGTCAATATTTAGGAATAGAAACGATTGAAATCAAAGGTATTCACCGAGATTATGTGACTATTCAATATCAAAACGGCGATCGTATTTCTATTCCTGTAGAACAAATTCAAACCTTATCTAAATATGTTTCAAGTGATGGAAAGGCTCCAAAATTAAATAAACTAAATGATGGGCATTTTAAAAAGGCTAAGCAAAAAGTTAAAAATCAAGTTGAAGATATCGCAGATGATTTAATTAAATTGTACGCTGAGAGAAGTCAACTTAGAGGGTATGCATTTTCAAAAGATGATGAAGATCAAGTTGCTTTTGATGAGGCTTTTCCGTATGTTGAAACTGAAGATCAACTACGAAGTATAGAAGAAATCAAAAAAGATATGCAGACTCCTCAACCTATGGATCGACTCTTAGTTGGAGACGTTGGTTTTGGTAAGACAGAAGTTGCTATGCGAGCTGCATTTAAGGCTGTCAATAATCATAAACAAGTAGTAGTTTTAGTTCCAACAACAGTTCTTGCGCAACAACATTACAGTAATTTTAAGGAAAGATTTGAGCAATTTGCTGTAAACGTAGATGTTTTGAGTCGCTTTAGAAGTAAAAAAGAACAGATTGAGACACTTGAGAAATTAAAAAAAGGTCAAGTGGACATCTTGATAGGAACTCATAGAGTTTTGTCTAAAGATGTTGAGTTTGCTGATTTAGGGTTAATCATTATTGATGAGGAGCAACGTTTTGGTGTTAAACATAAAGAAGCACTCAAGGAATTAAAAAAGAAGGTTGATGTCTTAACCTTGACAGCTACACCAATTCCTCGAACCCTCCATATGTCTATGTTAGGTATTAGAGATTTATCTGTCATCGAAACTCCTCCAACCAATCGATATCCCGTTCAAACCTATGTTCTTGAACAAAATGATCATGTCATTCGAGATGCTGTATTGAGAGAAATTGATCGTGGTGGTCAGGTTTACTATCTTTACAATAAAGTTGACACGATTGAAAAGAAGGTTTCAGAATTACAAGAACTAATTCCTGAAGCTTCTATTGGTTTTGTTCATGGTCAAATGAGTGAAATTCGTTTGGAGAATACACTACTTGATTTCATTGAAGGCGAATATGACATTTTAGTAACTACGACAATCATTGAAACAGGTGTAGATATTCCAAATGCTAATACCTTATTTATTGAAAACGCAGATCATATGGGCTTGTCAACCTTGTATCAATTAAGAGGCCGGGTTGGTCGTAGTAATCGAATTGCTTATGCTTATCTCATGTATAGACCAGACAAATCTTTGACAGAAGTTTCAGAAAAGAGATTAGAAGCTATCAAAGGTTTTACCGAATTAGGTTCTGGTTTCAAAATTGCTATGCGTGATTTATCCATTCGTGGAGCTGGAAATCTTTTAGGAAGCTCTCAGTCTGGTTTTATCGATTCTGTTGGTTTTGAATTGTATTCTCAGTTACTGGACGAAGCAATTGCTAAGAAAAATGGAACTGACAAGAATCGTGAAAAAGGGAATGCTGAGTTAATTCTACAAATTGATGCTTATCTTCCGGATGAGTACATTTCAGATGAACGACATAAAATTGAAATTTATAAGAGAATTCGTCAAATTGATAATCGTATCAACTACGAAGAATTGCAAGATGAGTTGATAGATCGATTCGGAGAGTATCCAGATGTAGTTGCTTATCTTTTGGAAATTGGATTAGCTAAAGCTTATCTTGATAAAGTATTTGTCAATCGTGTTGAAAGAAGAAATAATAAGCTTGTTATTCAATTTGAAAAAATATCGCAACAATTATTTTTAACCCAAGATTATTTCCAGGCTCTTTCTCAGACAAGTTTGAAGGCTAATATTTCTGAAAATCAAGGTTTAATCGAAGTTGTTTTTGACATTCGAAATAAAAAAGACTATGAGATTTTAGAAGGACTCTTAACCTTTGGAGAATCGTTAGCGAAGATAAAAGACTTAAAAGAGTCACATTAAGGATTACCTTTTTTCTTCTATAAAAGGGATAAAAATGGTACAATAATAATTTGAGGTATTAAGATGAGATTAGATAAATATTTAAAAGTATCACGAATTATTAAACGCCGTACAGTGGCTAAGGAAGTTGCAGATAAGGGGCGAATCAAGGTAAATGGTATCCTTGCTAAAAGTTCAACAGATTTAAAAATCAATGATCAGGTTGAAATTCGCTTCGGAAATAAATTGTTACTTGTAAAGGTGCTGGAAATGAAAGATAGCACTAAAAAAGAAGATGCAGCTGGAATGTATGAAATCATTAGTGAAACAAGGGTAGAAGGCGATGTATAAAAAAATAGTCCAAATGAATAACTCTTTTATTCAAAACGAACATCAACGACGTAAATATATGATGGAAGAACGTCAAAAACGCAATCGTTTTATGGGTTGGGTTTTGATTTTGATTATGTTGTTATTTATCTTGCCAACTTACAATTTAGCACAAAGTTATCAACAATTACTAACACGTCGCCAGCAATTAACGGATTTGAAAAAACAATACCAGAATTTGAGCGATGAAAAGGATAAAGAAGCTAGTTTAGCAACTAAGCTAAAAGATGAATCTTATGCGGCTAAATATTCCCGTGCAAAATATTATTATTCAAAATCATGGGAGGAAGTTTATACAATTCCGGACTTACTTCCTAGGTAATGTGAAATGGAAAATTTATTAAAGATTGTTGAACAATTTTTAAGTCAATCAGATGAAAAATTGGAGGAATTATCTCAAAAAAATCATCTGTTACGATTGCAAGAAGAAGAGGGGAAAAAGAATGCGTAAATTTTTAGTGATATTACTACTTCCAATTTTCCTAAAAAGTGTTCAAGTAGTAAGCACTGAGAATCCAGTTATCCTTCCAAACCAAGAAGTTTATTCCTTAACCCACGCTTCGTATCATTTTTATTATCAAGATATTATAGAATCTCCAAAATTTTATGGTGAGACGCCAGTTTATTCTACAGAAGACCTGATTAAAGAATCAGGAAAAGTCAATGCGGAAACAAAATTATCTGTTTTAGAATGGCGATTAAATAAACAAGGACAGCCTGTCTTTAAATTGTCAAATAATCAATTTGTAATGGCTGATAAACGACTTTTATACGATAGTTCTATCGTAAACGATTTTTCTAAGCGAGTATGGCTAGAACCAGGATTTGTCGTTTATAATAGTCCTTATGATCAACAAGAATTAAAGTCTACTTTAGCGCCTTATCAAGAAGTTGAAGCAGATATGTCTATTTTTGCTGAAGGTCGTGAATTCTTACATATCAAACAAGCTGGTTGGATTTCGACGGATTATATTTCTAATGATGATAATAGAATCCAGAAAGTACAAGAGTTACTATCTGCAAAATATCAAAATGAACAGTTTTCTATTTATGTGAAACAATTGAGTACAGGTAAGGAAGCTGGGATTAACGAAGAGCAAAAAATGTACGCTGCTAGTGTTATGAAATTGCCTTATCTTTATTATGTTCAGGAGAAAATTAATCAGGGTGATTATCAACTTGACACGAAATTGAAGTATGTTCCTGAAGTTAATGATTTCCCTGGTTCTTATAAACCAGAAGGAAGTGGCAGTCTCCCTAAAACAGCGGATAATAAAGAGTACACAATCAAAGATTTAATCACAAAAACTGCAAAAGAGTCTGACAATGTGGCTCATAATATTCTTGCTTATTATGTTACGAATAAATCAGATGACGCCTTTAAAAAAGAAATGACTACGATTGCTGGTAATGAATGGGATGTAAATGATAAGCTTGCTTCAGCTAAAATGGCTGGACAAGTTATGGAATCTATTTACAATCAAAATGGTTTTGTTTTAGAATCTTTATCACAAACTTCTTTTGATAATCAGCGTATTGCTAAAAATATTTCTGCTAAGGTAGCCCATAAAATTGGGGATGCAGATGAATTTAAACACGATGTGGCGGTAGTCTACACAGATTCTCCGTTCATTATTTCGATTTTTACTAAAAATTCTGATTATGATACCATTTCTAAAATTGCTAAGGATGTCTACGAGGTCCTAAAATGAGAGACCGAGAATTTTTAAATCATTTTCTAGAGAAAGGTTATTTTAAACATCATTCAAGAGTTGTGCTAGCCTTGTCTGGTGGATTGGATTCGATGTTTCTCTTTCATCTCCTTTCAACCTATCAAAAAGAACTTGGAATTGAATTATTTTTAGCTCATGTGAATCATAAACAACGACCAGAATCGGATAATGAAGAATATGAATTGAGAAAACTAGCTGAACAAGTTGGAGTTCCAATTTATGTAGCTCATTTTACTGGAGATTTTTCGGAAGCAAATGCTCGTCAATTTCGTTATGAATTTTTAAAAAAAGTAATGAGACAAACAGTTGCTACAGCTCTTGTAACAGCTCATCATGCAGATGATCAGGCTGAGACGATTTTTATGCGATTGATTCGAGGTGTTAGGTTACAGCATTTATCAGCTATTAAAGAAAGACAAGAGTTTGATAAGGGAGAGTTGATTCGTCCTTTGCTATCTTTTTACAAAAAGGATTTTCCTGAAATTGAGCATTTTGAAGATGCGACGAATAAAGAAAATTCCTATTTTCGTAATCGTGTTCGTAATATTTACTTACCACAATTAGAAAAAGAAAATATTCAGGTAAAGAGAGCGTTTTTAGAACTTGGAAAAGAAGTATCTGACTATCAAATTGTTCTTTCTGAATTCTCTAAAACGGTTGATGTGGAAGATTTAACACAGTTTTTATCTTTTAGTGAAGCAACACAGAGAGTTTTATTGCAGCAATATCTTAGTCATTTTCCAGATTTAAATATTACAAGAGAACAATTCCAACAGGTTCATCATATTTTAAAAACCAAGAGTCAATATCGTCATTTATTAAAAAATGGTTATGAACTCGTAAAGGAATATCAGCGTTTTCAAATTTGTAAAATCAGACCAAAGTCTGATGAAAAAAGTAATGAATGTGTGTTAGAATATCAAAATCAAGTTCATTATGAAGGTTACTTATTTTCATTTGGGATTCCTCTAAAAGGTGAAAATATTCAAAAAATCAATATTTCTTGTGAAGCATCATTGATTCTACGGCATCGACAACCAGGTGACTATTTGATAAAAAATGGTCACCGAAAAAAACTAAGACGACTTTTTATTGATTTAAAAATTCCTATAGAAAAACGGGAGAATGCCATTATCATAGAGCAATTTGGAGAAATTTATTCAATTTTAGGAATTGAAACTAGCGATTTGAGTAAAAAAACGAAAAATGATATAATGAACACTATACTTTATATAGAAAAAATAGATAGGTAAAATCATGTTAGAACAAGATATCAAGAAGATTTTGGTTTCACAAGATGAAATTACAGAAGCAGCTAAAAAACTAGGTGCTCAATTGACAAGAGATTACGAAGGGAAAAATCCAATTTTAGTTGGAATCTTAAAAGGGTCTATTCCTTTCATGGCAGAATTAGTCAAATATATTGATACTCATCTTGAAATGGATTTTATGATGGTTTCCAGTTACCATGGAGGTACTGTAAGTAGCGGGGTTATTAACATTAAACAAGATGTAACTCAAGATATTAAAGGTCGACACGTTATTTTTGTGGAAGATATTATCGATACCGGTCAAACCTTAAAAAGTTTGAGAGATATGTTTACTGCTAGAGAAGCGGCATCAGTTAAGATTGTTACAATGCTTGATAAACCAGAAGGTCGTACTGTAGATATCGAAGCAGATTATACATGTTTTACAATTCCGAATGAATTTGTTGTAGGCTATGGCTTAGACTACAATGAAAATTATCGTAATCTTCCTTATGTAGGTGTATTGAAAGAGGAAGTTTACTCAAAATAGAAGGGTAAGTTATTGAATGCAAAAACAAAATAATGGTTTTATAAAAAATCCATTTCTTTATTTGTTGATGATTTTTTTGATAGTCACTGGATTCCAGTATTTCTTTGCTGGAAGAGCAGCAGGACATAGTCAACAAATTAAATACTCAGAATTGGTGCAGGAAATTACTAGCGACAATGTAAAAGAAATGACCTATCAACCAAGTGGTAGTGTCATCGAAGTTTCTGGTGTCTATAAAACTGCTAAAACAGAACAACCGGAAACAGGTATTCGGTTGTTCACACCTTCTGCAACAAAAGTAGAGAAATTTACAAGTATTATTCTTCCATCAGATACTACTGTAGCAGATTTGCAAAAACTAGCTGGTGAACATCAAACACAAATTGAAGTGAAGCATGAAAGCTCAACTAGGATGTGGATTAACATCCTAGTTTCAGTAGTACCATTTGCCATTTTATTTTTCTTCCTATTTTCTATGATGGGGAATATGGGAGGAAATGGCGGACGCAATCCAATGAGTTTTGGACGTAATAAAGCTAAAGCTGCTAATAAAGAGGATATCAAAGTCCGCTTTTCAGATGTAGCAGGAGCTGAGGAAGAAAAACAAGAACTTGTTGAAGTTGTTGAATTTTTGAAAGATCCAAAACGATTTACAAAATTGGGCGCCCGTATTCCAGCTGGTGTTCTCTTAGAAGGACCTCCGGGGACTGGTAAAACATTACTCGCCAAAGCAGTTGCAGGAGAAGCTGGCGTACCATTTTTTAGTATTTCAGGTTCTGACTTCGTGGAGATGTTCGTCGGTGTTGGTGCAAGCCGTGTACGTTCTCTCTTTGAAGATGCTAAAAAAGCAGCACCAGCTATTATCTTCATCGATGAAATCGATGCTGTTGGTCGTCAACGTGGTGTCGGTCTTGGCGGTGGAAATGATGAACGTGAACAAACTTTGAACCAACTCTTGATTGAGATGGATGGTTTCGAAGGGAATGAAGGAATTATCGTCATTGCGGCAACGAACCGCTCAGATGTTCTAGATCCAGCACTTCTTCGTCCAGGCCGTTTTGATAGAAAAGTATTAGTTGGTCGTCCAGATGTTAAGGGACGCGAAGCGATTTTGAAAGTCCATGCTAAAAATAAACCGTTAGCAGAAGATGTAGACTTGAAATTGGTAGCACAACAGACTCCAGGTTTTGTTGGTGCTGATTTAGAAAATGTATTGAACGAAGCAGCTTTAGTTGCAGCTCGTCGTAATAAATCGGTAATTGACGCTTCTGATATTGATGAGGCAGAAGATCGTGTTATCGCTGGTCCTTCTAAGAAAGATAAGACAGTTTCTCAAAAAGAACGTGAAATGGTTGCTTACCATGAAGCAGGACACACGATTGTTGGTCTTGTCTTATCTAATGCGCGTGTTGTCCATAAAGTAACAATTGTTCCTCGTGGTCGTGCAGGTGGGTACATGATTGCTCTTCCTAAAGAAGATCAAATGTTACTATCCAAAGAAGATATGAAAGAACAATTAGCTGGTTTGATGGGTGGACGTGTCGCAGAAGAAATCATCTTTAACGTTCAAACAACCGGAGCATCCAATGACTTTGAACAAGCGACTCAGATGGCGCGTGCTATGGTTACTGAGTATGGAATGAGTGAAAAACTCGGTCCAGTTCAATACGAAGGAAATCATGCAATGTTTGGTGCTCAAACACCACAAAAATCTATTTCAGAACGAACAGCTTATGAAATTGACGAAGAAGTTCGCACATTGTTGAATGAAGCACGCAACAAGGCTGCTGAAATTATTCAATCAAATCGTGAAACGCATAAGCTAATTGCGGAAGCATTGTTGAAATATGAAACATTGGATAGTACACAAATTAAATCTCTTTATGAAACAGGTAAAATGCCTGAAGATGCAGAAGAGGAGTCACGAGCACTGTCTTATGAAGAAGTCAAATCAAAAATGGCTGAAGAAAACTAATAGATAAAAAGAGATGGCAGTAGTGTCGTCTCTTTTTATTTAAAAATAAGAGAAATTATTTCATG
>NZ_GL732463.1:1010087-1240893 GCF_000187585.1 Streptococcus peroris ATCC 700780 | reverse complement strand
ATTAATAGGAGAATTACTCAAGAGGCTGAAGAGGACGGTTTGCTAAATCGTTAGGTCGGGTAACTGGCGCAAGGGTTCGAATCCCTTATTCTCCGTAATTAAAGAGCTATATAGCTCTTTTTTTATTTCCTTGATTTTATATTATTCTTCCTATAAAAGTTAAATATTTGATATAATGTAAGTGAAATTACTGCATTAACTAAGTTTAACTGTAAAGGGGTTCTTTATGAAAGATATGAGAGTCTTAGGAGGCTTGTTAGTTCTATTCTTTAGTTTTTTTACGTTTGGTTGTAGAAATCATATTAGTAATGATATGAGTTTATCAACAAGTATCAGTCAATCAATTACAAATGAACAAACAAGCGTGGAGTCTAAGAAAAGTTTTAAAGAATTTTACAAGCCAGTTTTTGATAATTACCAAAAAATACTATCTACACCGAAGGATGTTAATGCAATTGCTGATCTCTATAAGAGTTTACAAGGCACTGAACGGCCTATCAATAGTTGGTCAGTTGAAAATGCGATTTATCAAGCAGATAAGATACGATATGCATATGCGGATCTTAATCAAGATGGTGTAGAGGAATTGCTAGTTGGTATTGAGCAATCAAGTGGTGAGTATTTTATTTCGGGTCTCTATTATCTTGTGAATGAGAAACCGATACTTTTAGCAGAAGGTTTTGTAGCGGGCCATGGTGGTGCTAGAAATTCTATGAATATCTATAAGGATGGAGATATACTAGAATTAAGCTGGTCCTCTGGATCAGGTGAAGGCAGAGGGGTACTTTATCATATGAATCCGAACCAGCAAGCAGCAAATAAAATTCAGGAACAGAACATTCGTGTTCCAGGTAACAAAAGTTTGCATTCTGATTTTGGTAAATCAGAGTCAGAATTAATGAATTTCAATCAACTAGATTGGCAGAAATTTGAAGGTTCTAGTGGCTCGACGACTATCACGGGAGAAAAACAAAAAGCTCCTTGGAATGCTAGTAAATCTGCTAAATTAGAAGCATTCATTAAGGGCTGGGGAGAAAGGCTAGGCCAACCGAATTATAAAAAGGGAATTTCAGGAGGAGATGTAGGGGCTGACCACCTCTATACACTTAGGGATGATGGACCAAGTGAGAAAATGAATGCTGAGTATACGGATACAGGTCTAGGAAATGCCCAGTACCGAATTGTAGAGCGTTATAGTAATTGGGATAAATACCCAGATGTGCATAGTTACTTTTTTGCGATAACTAACACAGGAGAAACGATTGTTTTTCATTCACCAACGACAAATGGTGGAATCATGTACTTAAAACCGACAGAAAATACAGAAATCCAAGCAGAGTTTAAACGTTTGGTGGAAGAAGAATAATCAATCATAATGGAGAGTTTGGCCTTAGCCAAACTCTTTTTCTTATATATGATTTCAAATCAAAATTGTTGACAGATGTAATTTCTAGTATTACAATATCATAATAATGATTATACTCTTATAAAAAGTTAGATAAGGATCTTAGCTTTTAAGGAGATGGTGAGGAAGAATATGATTGAATATAAACATGTAGCCTTGCGCTACACGGATAAGGATATTTTAAAAGATGTCAATCTCCATATTGAAGATGGAGAATTCATGGTGCTAGTGGGTCCTTCAGGATCAGGGAAAACCACCATGATCAAGATGATCAATCGGCTACTTGAGCCGACTGATGGCAATATCTACATGGATGGGAAACGAATCAAGGACTATGATGAACGCGAATTACGTCTGTCTACTGGTTATGTCCTTCAAGCTATTGCCTTATTTCCAAACTTGACCGTTGCCGAAAATATATCATTGATTCCTGAGATGAAGGGTTGGAGTAAGGAGCAAATCACTTCGAAAACGGAAGAACTCTTAGAAAAAGTAGGCCTTCCAGCCTCTGATTACGCCGATCGTAAACCCTACGAGCTGTCAGGTGGAGAACAACAACGTGTTGGCATTGTGCGAGCCATTATTGGAGAACCCAAAATCTTACTGATGGATGAGCCGTTTTCAGCTTTGGATGCCATTTCTCGCAAGCAGTTGCAGGATCTCACCAAAAACTTACACAAGGAGTTCGGTATGACCACCATCTTTGTAACACATGATACGGACGAGGCTATAAAATTAGGGGATCGCATTGCCGTTTTACAGGATGGAGAAATTCGCCAGGTTGCAGAACCTGAAACCATTTTACAAGCACCTGCGACAGACTTTGTAGCGAACTTGTTTGGAGGTGGCCGTCATGTCTAATTTCATTTCAACCTTTCAAGAGCGTTTTGGAGACTGGGTAACGGCCCTAGGACAGCACTTGCAATTATCTCTTTTAACCTTATTGGTAGCTATTTTTCTGACGATCCCACTTGCTGTTTATCTAAATAGTCACAAAAAAGCAGCGAACTGGGTGCTACAAGTGGCTGGTATCTTCCAGACCATTCCTTCCATGGCTCTTCTGGGACTTTTCATTCCATTGATGGGGATTGGAACTTTGCCAGCCCTTACAGCTCTTGTTATTTATGCTATTTTCCCGATTTTGGAGAATACAATCACAGCCTTGAATGGTATTGATCCAAGTCTTGAGGAAGCAGGGGTTGCTTTTGGTATGACCAAGTGGGAGCGACTCAAGAAGTTTGAAATTCCCCTTGCTATGCCTGTCATTGTATCGGGAGTTCGGACAGCGACTGTCATGATTATAGGGACAGCGACTCTAGCGGCTCTTGTTGGAGCTGGAGGATTGGGCTCCTTTATCCTTTTGGGAATTGATCGTCGGAATGCTAGTCTGATTTTAATCGGTGCAATCTCATCAGCCATTTTGGCCATTCTCTTTAATGCTGTTCTCAAATGGTTGGAAAAGGCAAAGTTGCGTACGATTGTTGCAGCCTTTGCTGTTATGTTCCTTGGTTTGGGAGCTAGTTATGCTCCAAGCATGATTCCTAATAAAGAGAAAGAAAATCTGGTTATAGCTGGGAAGTTGGGACCTGAACCAGAAATTCTTATGAATATGTATAAACTTCTCATCGAGCAAAATACCAATATGACGGTGACGGTTAAACCTAACTTTGGGAAGACTGACTTTCTTTATCAAGCTTTGAAAAAAGGTGACATTGATATTTATCCTGAGTTTTCAGGTACTATAACTGAAAGTTTATTGCAGCCCTCTCCAAAAGTTAGTCATGATCCAGAAAAGGTTTATGAAGTAGCGCGTGATGGTATCTTAAAACAGGATCAACTCGCCTTTCTTAAGCCTATGGCTTATCAAAATACTTATGCAATAGCTGTACCAAGAACGATTGCACAAGAATATGGCCTTAAAACGATTTCAGATTTGAAAAAGGTTGAGGGTCAGCTAAAAGCAGGATTTACACTCGAATTCAATGACCGTAAGGATGGAAACAAGGGCTTACAGTCTCTCTACGGACTCAATCTTAATGTAGCAACCATGGAACCAGCTCTTCGCTATCAAGCTATTCAGTCAGGAGATATTCAAATCACGGATGCCTATTCGACGGATGCGGAGATTGCTCGTTATGATCTAGTGGTCCTAGAAGATGACAAGCAACTCTTCCCTCCTTACCAAGGGGCGCCACTGATGAAAGAGGCTCTTCTTAAAAAACATCCAGAATTAGAAGGCATTCTTAATAAGTTGGCTGGGAAAATCACGGAGAGTCAGATGAGTCAGATGAACTACCAGGTTGGTGTGGAAGGCAAATCAGCTGAAGAAGTAGCACGTAAGTTTTTGGTGCAAGAAGGGATTATAAAGTAATAAATTCTCAAAGGATTATTGGATTAGTTGATACTCTTAACAGTAAATAAAAAAGGATCAGTCGATCCTTTTTATTATATCAAAGCTAATAAGAGGGTAAGCACTAGTGCAATTCCCGCTCGAATAACATGGTGGGCTGGATTGAAGTTTTCTTTGTGCTTGCCATTCCAATAGGCTCCGTAGCAAATCAAACCACAGCCGATTAGCCAAATGAATAAAGCAACAATCGGCAAAAGGAAGTAGAAAATTAGAGATATAGTCGCGAGGCTACCTCCAATGAACAGAAGCCGATTTCCCAGAGTGTTTTTGCCCTTTCTTAACTCTGAAAGGCTGATCAATAAATGAAGAAGGGCAAAGGCAAGGGCTAAGAAGGCTGTGAAGATACCAAGAAGAATGAGGAGGTTCATAAGATTTCCTTTCTGAAAAGTAAAATAATTGTTTATTGTTATTTGGATGTCATTTCCATAACGTCTAGATAAAAGCTGACAACTTCTTGCTCATTATAAGCTTTTCCTTCTCTCAGCCACCAGGTCAAGGTCTCGATGAAATTCGTAACGACAAAGTGTTGAAGATAGGATGACGGAATCTTGGGATGAACTGTTTGCAAGTATGGGACGACCATAGGGTAGACATGGTGTCTTAGTTCTTTTTGCAGTTGGCGGAGAAAGTAGTCATTTTTTGATAGGAGAAGACTGGTAACATGGTCTTGATTTTTCTTAAAATGCAAAAAGATATGTGCCAAATAATCCTCGGTTGAGAGGTGCTCTTCACGTTCAAAGAGGTGGTGGAAAAGGTACCGACAGAGTTCATCTAGGAGTAATTCCTTACTTTCATAATGACTGTAAAAGGTTGAACGACCAACGTCTGCTAAGTCGATAATTTCTTGAACGGTAATGGTTTCGTATCTTTTGGAATTTAGTAGCTGTAAGAATGCTTGATAGATAGCTTTTTTTGTCTTATTGATACGGCGATCTTTTTTCACTAGATGTACATTTGAAACAAAGTGTTCAGAATAATACAAACTGAACGAACTGCTTCTATCCTTTCTTTGAGTGGTGGGGGATAATAAGAATGAACAAGGTGTTCATAAGACTATTATACCAAAGGAGAGTAAAAATGAGTTCAAAACGTGCTGTTTGGCTGTCTTTTTTCTTAAATTTTAGTTATGCTATTGTCGAGTTTATCGCTGGTGGAGTATTTGGCTCTAGTGCTGTGCTGGCTGACTCTGTCCATGACTTAGGAGATGCGGTTGCAATTGGGGTATCAGCCGTTCTAGAAACAATCTCCAATCGTGAAGAGGATAGTCAGTATACCTTGGGTTACAAACGATTTAGTCTTCTAGGAGCTTTGATAACGGCTGTGATTTTGATGACAGGATCAGTTTTCGTCATTTTGGAAAATACAACAAAACTATTTAATCCCCAACCTGTCAATGATGAGGGTATCCTCTGGCTAGGAATCATTGCAGTTACTATAAATGTGCTAGCGAGCTTAGTGGTTCGTAAAGGAAAAACCAAGAACGAATCCATTCTCAGTCTCCATTTTTTGGAAGATACCTTGGGTTGGTTAGCCGTTATTCTGATGGCCATTATTCTCAGATTTACAGACTGGTATATCCTAGACCCGCTTTTATCACTCGCTATTTCTTTGTTTATTCTTTCAAAAGCCATCCCACGTTTTTGGTCTACGCTCAAGATTTTCTTAGATGCCGTGCCAGAAGGAGTAGATATTGAGCAAGTCAAGAGTGATTTGGAGCAATTGGACTATGTCGCTAGCGTTAATCAGCTCAATCTCTGGACCATGGATGGCTTGGAGAAAAATGCCATTATCCATGTTTGTCTCGAGCATGTCAAACATATGGAAGTTTGTAAAGAATCCATTCGGGATTTACTCAAAGATTGTGGCTTTCAAAATGTCACCATTGAAGTGGATGCAGATGTAGCAACCCACCAAGCCCATAAACGCAATATGGCAGAGTTAGAAACGAATAGAAACTATGGACATGATCATTCATAAGAAGTTGATTATCCATTTGTTGAATTGTAAATTTAACATATTTACTCCAGTATGAAATTGTGATAGACTACTTATATCACTGAAAGGATAGAGCCTATGTTACAGCTACAACACATTTCAAAAGTTTATCATACAGGAAATCAGGAGTTTCACGCGCTAAAGGACATCTCGATTCGCTTCCGTGAAAATGAGTTTGTCTCCATTCTCGGGCAATCGGGTTCAGGGAAAACCACCCTATTAAATATTATCGGTGGACTCGACCAATACACATCTGGTGATTTACTCATCCAAGGAAGATCAACCAAGCAATTTAAAGACCGCGATTGGGATAGCTACAGAAACCACACAATTGGGTTCGTCTTCCAGTCGTATAATCTCATCGGTCACCAAACGGCACTCTCAAACGTCGAGATTGCGATGACCCTCTCTGGTGTTTCCAAAGCGGAACGCAAGAAACGTGCCATCGAAGCGCTTGAACGCGTTGGATTGAAAGACCATTTATATAAGAAACCAAGTCAAATGTCTGGGGGACAAATGCAACGAATCGCGATTGCGCGTGCCCTTGTCAACAATCCAAAAGTCGTTTTAGCCGACGAACCGACTGGAGCGCTCGATTCTGAGACTTCTGTTCAAATCATGGAGTTATTAAAAGACATTGCCAAGGAACGTCTGGTTATCATGGTGACGCATAACCCAGAGCTGGCACAGGCCTACTCCACTCGTATCGTACAAGTATTAGATGGAAATATCTTAAGCGACTCGAATCCCTACGAACCAACAGAGGAAACCAAACAAGTTGATATCCGGTTCAAAAAAACGAAGATGAGCTATCTGACGGCCCTTGCCCTTTCCTTTAATAATCTATTGACGAAAAAAGGTCGTACTTTCCTGACTGCCTTTGCCGGTTCCATCGGGATTATCGGGATTGCACTTATCTTGGCACTTTCAAATGGTGTGAGTGGCTATGTAAAAAAGACACAGGAAGATACCCTTGTCTCTCTTCCGCTAACGATTAGCGAGAAGAATCAGAGCAATCTGCTAGCGACCTCTCCAGATCTAAGTGAGAAACCCTATAAAGACAATAACGAGCTTGGTATCAATACCGTTTTAACCAAATTATTGAAAAAACAAATCGGAAAAAATGACCTAGCCTCCTTCAAGTCTTATTTAGACGAACACGCTTCAGAGGTTCAAGCTCTTACCAAAGATATTCGCTACCGTTACAACTTGCAACCATATATTTATGCAACAGATACATCAAACGGTCCTAAAAGCATCCTCCCTTCAACCTTAGCGGATGAAGTAGACACAAGCAACCAAACAATCAAGGGGTACTTACAAAATATCGATTATTGGAGTGAGCTTTCTAGTGATTCAAATATGCTTGAAAGCCAATACGATGTGCTAGAAGGACGTTTCCCTCAAGATAAATCAGAAATCGTTTTGATTGTTGATGAAAATAACGAAATTAGTGATTTACTTCTCTATAGTTTACGTATCAAAGATCCTAGCGAATTAAATGATGCAAAAAAATTAGATGAACTAGGCTCTCAAATATATCAATATAGTGATTTCATCGGAAAAACATTCAAAGCCGTCGTAAATACAAATCGATTCGCAAAAGAGAACAACCGATGGATGAATAAAATCAATGATGCCTCTTATATGAAAACTCAAATCGAGAATGGTCTCGAACTTAAAATCGTCGGTGTTCTTCGTCAGAAAGAAGGTACCAGTTCTGGTGTGAACTCTCCTTCTGGCGGAGTGGCTTACACAAGCGCCCTTATCGATTATACTTCTGAGCAAATTCAAAACAGTGACATCGTAAAAGAGCAAGAAGCCAATCCAACAGTTAATGTATTTACCGGAAAAGCATTTACTAAAGATCCAAAACCGTTCAGTTCGGCTGATTTAACCCAAGAAGAAAAAATCCAATTGGCCCAAATGACGCCTGAACAACAAGCGCAATACATCCAACAATACAATGACAACTCGGCTGCCACTTACGAGGAAAACCTCGAAAAATTGGGTGTCATCGACAAATCCAAACCGGCTGCCATCGAGTTCTACACCTCTTCCTTCCAACAAAAACAAGAGTTGAAGGACTTCATTAACGCTTATAACACAGCGAAAAAAGACGCCGGCGAAGAAGACAAAGCTCTTGCCTACTCTGACGATATTCAAACTATCATGTCTTCGATTACGACAATGGTTGGCGTGATTACAACGGTACTCGTTGGTTTCGTAGCCATCTCACTCATCGTATCATCGATTATGATTGCGATTATCACCTACATCTCGGTTCTCGAACGTACAAAAGAAATCGGAATCCTACGTGCGATGGGGGCTTCGAAGAAAGACATCCGTCGTATCTTTACCGCCGAAACCGCCATCGAAGGATTTATCTCCGGGGTGCTCGGTATCGCCATTACACTCCTTGCGACGATTCCAATCAATGCCGTTGTTTCGAAAATGACCAACGTGGAAAACGTGGCGCAATTACCATGGGAAGCAGCGCTTATCC
The DNA here is from genome assembly GCF_000187585.1 of Streptococcus peroris ATCC 700780. Classification (GTDB taxonomy): domain Bacteria; phylum Bacillota; class Bacilli; order Lactobacillales; family Streptococcaceae; genus Streptococcus; species Streptococcus peroris. The sequence goes on along the minus strand of NZ_GL732463.1, from coordinate 1,232,577 downwards.
TCATCGGTATTTCGATTGTATTAACGATGTTAGCCGGTCTCATCCCTTCACGCATCGCCGCGAAGAAAGACCCAGTCGAATCGCTCCGTAGCGAATAACCACTAAACCTCAAAAGGTGGATAAAGGGGAACACTCCTATATTCACCTTTTCTATTGTCCAGAATCTAATCAAAATGGAATCTGAAAATTTCGATGAAGCGTAATTTTCAAAAAAGAATATACGATATTGCCGTTAACTAGTGCCTTATCGCTCTTAAGAAGTAGTTGATATGAGCGGAAGATTGTTAAAAAGTGTATACTTAAAGTAATAAAAATTCGAGGTGATTATATGAAAGCAGCAATCTATAAAAAAGCAGGTCAGGTTGGTCTTGGAGAGATTAAGCGTCCAAGCATTCAAGAGGCAGACGATGTCATTATCCGTGTCGTACGTGCTTGCGTTTGTGGTTCGGACCTATGGACTTATCGCAATCCAGATATTAAAGCGGGACATAAAAATAGTGGACACGAAGCGATTGGAATCGTTGAAGAAACTGGAGAAGCCATTACAACAGTCAAGCCTGGTGATTTTGTGATTGTACCTTTTACTCATGGTTGTGGGGAATGTGATGCCTGTCAAGCTGGATTTGATGGGTCCTGTGACAATCATATCGGAAATAACCTAGGAGGAAATTTTCAAGCTGAATATATCCGCTTCCACTATGCTAACTGGGCGCTTGTTAAAATTCCTGGGCAACCCTATGATTATACCGAAGGGATGCTGAAATCACTTTTAACACTTGCTGATGTCATGCCGACCGGTTACCATGCAGCACGTGTGGCTAATGTTCAGAAGGGCGACAAGGTTGTCGTTATTGGCGATGGGGCTGTTGGGCAATGTGCCGTCATTGCAGCTAAGATGCGTGGAGCTTCCCAAATTATCCTGATGAGTCGTCATGAAGACCGTCAACAAATGGCCTTGGAGTCAGGTGCGACAGCCGTTGTAGCTGAACGTGGTGAAGAAGGGATTGCCAAGGTGCGTGAAATTCTCGGAGGAGGAGCAGATGCAGCACTTGAGTGTGTTGGTACTGAGGCGGCTGTTGAGCAGGCTCTGGGTGTCCTTCATAATGGCGGTCGTTTGGGATTTGTTGGTGTGCCTCACTATAATAATCGTGCCCTTGGTTCAACATTTATGCAAAACATCTCTGTTGCAGGTGGAGCAGCTTCTGCGACAACATACGATAAGCAATTCTTGCTCAAAGCTGTTCTTGATGGTGATATCAATCCAGGTCGTGTCTTTACTTCAAGTTACAAACTGAAAGATATCGACCAAGCTTATAAAGACATGGACGAACGCAAGACTATCAAGTCTATGATTGTGATGGATTAATACTCTTCGAAAATCTCTTCAAACCACGTCAGCTTTACCTTTGATTATATATGTGACTGACTTCGTCAGTTTTATCTACAACCTCAAAGCAGTGCTTTGAGCAACCTGCGGCTAGCTTCCTAGTTTGCTCTTTGATTTTCATTAAGTATAAAAAGAAAACCTAATAGGATTTGAGAATCTCCATTAGGATTTTTTTATGTTCAAGTGTTGTGCTTAATGCAAGGTGCTTTCTCTTACAGTCAATTTGGTACCTAGCATGGTCAGGCTTGGAATTTTACGTCCATGAAGGACTTCCCTATTCAAAATATCCATTCCTGTGCGTCCCATTTCTTCGGTGTAGACGGTGATACTGGAAAGTGGTGGAAACACTTGCTTGGTTAGAATAGTATCATTAAAGGAAATAATGCTCACGCGCTCAGGTATGCTGATGCTGGCTTCTTGAAGGGCACGTAGGGCTCCAATGGCCAAACTATCACTGGCTGCAAAAAAGGCTTGTGGAAGTTGATCTCCTAATTTTTCGATAGCTTCCTTCATCAAGTCGTATCCAGATTGGGCAGTAAATTGACCTTGGAAAATAAATTTCTCGTTATAAATCCCTTTTTCTTGCGTATAGGATTTAAAGGAATCTAAACGCTTATCCGCGATGACTTCTTCCTGGTCAGTGGTTGTTTCAAGCCCAGATAAGATACCAATCCTTTTAAAATCATGATTTGTAAAGTAATCAACGACCTGTCTGACAGCATTATAAAAATCCGTAATGACACAGGTATGACCTAAACTTAGAGTATCACTATCGAGGAAGACGAGAGGTTTATGATAGCTTTCGAAGGAAGTGATTTGTGCCTTGCTAAACTTCCCAATACAGAGAATTCCAATGACCTCTTCGCTAAGTGTGAATGGTTGATCATTAAAATAGCGCAAGATATCGTAATCTAGTTCTTGAGCTCTCTTTTCAATACCAAGTCGAATCTGATAGTAGTAGAGGTCCTCTAGCTCTCCTTGCTCACTGATCCATTGGATAATAGCAATCTTTTGTTTGAGTTTATGAGATTCACCAGTTTTGAGGTGTTTGGTATAGCCTAGTTCTTCGGCAACTGTTAAAATACGATGTCGGGTTTCTTCCGTGACAGATAGACTCTGATCTCTATTGAGGACACGGGATACCGTTGCAATTGAGACAGAGGCAAGTTGAGCGATATCTTTGAGCGTAGCCATAATTCCCCTCCTTTTTAGGTTATTATATCATATTTTTCTATCTTTTTACCTGTAGTTTAGTAAAATGTCGGTAAAAATGTTGACCTAAGTAAAAGCCTTAGGTACAATAGAAGAAAACGATTACAGGGTAAACTTTTTTACCTAACAAATTGTCAAAGGAGAATTCATATGACACAACATCTTACTGCTGACACACTTCGCAAGGATTTTCTTGCTGTTTTTGGTCAAGAAGCAGACCAAACCTTCTTCTCACCTGGTCGTATCAACTTGATTGGGGAACATACTGACTATAACGGTGGCCATGTTTTCCCGGCAGCTATTTCACTAGGAACATACGGAGCTGCTCGTAAGCGCGATGACCAAGTATTACGTTTCTACTCGGCAAACTTTGAAGACAAAGGAATCATCGAAGTTCCTCTAGCTGACCTTAAGTTTGAGAAAGAGCATAACTGGGCCAACTATCCAAAAGGTGTCCTTCACTTCTTACAAGAGGCTGGGCATGTGATTGATAAAGGTTTTGATTTCTATGTTTATGGAAATATTCCAAATGGTGCTGGTTTGTCTTCTTCTGCATCCTTAGAGCTTTTGACTGGTGTCGTGGCAGAATACCTCTTTGACCTAAAATTGGATCGTCTAGATTTGGTTAAAATTGGAAAATTGACAGAAAATAACTTTATTGGTGTGAACTCTGGTATCATGGACCAATTTGCCATTGGTATGGGTGCTGACCAACGTGCTATTTACCTAAATACTAATACTCTAGAATACGACTTGGTTCCCCTTGATTTGAAGGATAATGTCGTTGTCATCATGAACACCAACAAACGTCGTGAATTGGCTGATTCGAAGTACAATGAACGCCGTGCGGAATGTGAAAAAGCAGTAGAAGAACTCCAAGTTGCCTTGGATATCCAGACTTTAGGTGAATTGGATGAGTGGGCTTTTGATGAATATAGCTACCTTATCAAAGATGAAAATCGTTTAAAACGCGCTCGCCATGCTGTTCTTGAAAATCAACGGACCCTTAAAGCACAAGCAGCACTTCAGGCAGGAGATTTGGACAAGTTTGGTCGTTTGATGAATGCCTCTCATGTGTCTCTGGAACATGATTACGAAGTGACTGGCTTGGAATTGGATACTCTTGTCCATACAGCTTGGGCTCAAGAAGGGGTCCTCGGTGCTCGTATGACAGGAGCAGGTTTTGGTGGTTGTGCGATTGCCTTAGTTCAAAAAGATGCGGTTGAGTCCTTTAAAGAGGCTGTTGGAAAACGCTACGAGGAAGTCGTTGGCTACGCTCCAAGCTTCTATATTGCTGAAGTTGCAGGTGGTAGCCGTGTACTTGAATAGTCGAAAGGAGGCTTTATAAGTGACTTTAGTCGAAAAATTTGTAACACAAGTTATTGAAGAAAGTTCTTATGAGGAGTTGGATCGTATTTATCTGACCAATCGTGTTTTGGCACTGGTTGGAGATGGCGTTTTGGAAGTCGAAACCAATGTTTCTGAGTTGATTGACCTAAAAGACCAATTAGTCGAGGAAGCCGTTCGATTAGAAGCGATTGAAGATAGTCAGACTGCACGTGAAATCCTCGGTGCAGACCTCATGGACTTGGTGACTCCGTGTCCAAGTCAGGTTAATCGTGACTTTTGGGCTACCTATGCCCAGTCACCAGAGCAGGCGATTGCAGACTTTTACCAACTTAGTCAGAAGAATGACTACATCAAACTCAAAGCCATTGCGAAAAACATTGCTTATCGTGTTCCATCTGACTACGGTGAACTTGAGATCACCATCAATCTGTCTAAGCCTGAAAAGGATCCTAAGGCGATTGCGGCAACCAAGCTAGTCAAGTCTAGTAACTATCCTCAATGTCAGCTCTGTATGGAAAATGAAGGGTATCATGGCAGAGTTAATCATCCGGCTAGGAGTAATCATCGTATTATTCGATTTTCAATGGCGGGGCATGAGTGGGGCTTTCAATATTCACCTTATGCTTACTTTAATGAGCACTGTATTTTCCTAGATAGCAAGCATCGTCCTATGGCTATTAGCCGCCAAAGTTTTGAGAGACTGCTGTCTATTGTGGAGCAGTTCCCGGGCTACTTTGCTGGTTCGAATGCGGACTTACCTATTGTGGGTGGTTCCATTCTGACGCATGATCATTATCAAGGTGGACGTCATGTTTTTCCAATGGAAATAGCGCCTTTGCAACAAAGCTTCCACTTCCAAGGTTTTGAGAATGTCAAAGCTGGAATCGTAAAGTGGCCTATGTCGGTCATTCGATTGACGTCGGATTCAAAAGACGATTTGACCAATCTTGCTGAGAAAATCTTACTTTCTTGGCGTCAGTATTCTGACCCAAGTGTACAGGTCTTTGCGGAAAGCAATGGAATACCGCATCACACTATCACACCGATTGCGCGTAAACGAGATGGGCAGTTTGAGTTGGACTTGGTTTTGCGGGACAATCAAACATCTCCAGAGCATCCAGATGGTATCTATCATCCCCACAAGGATGTCCAACATATCAAGAAGGAAAATATCGGCTTGATAGAGGTCATGGGTTTGGCTATCTTGCCACCACGCTTGAAGGTCGAACTGGAGCAAGTAGCAGCTTACCTAGTCGGAGAGGATGTTTCAGTAGCAGATTATCACCAAGAATGGGCAGATGAGTTGAAAGAATCCCATCCTGGATTGACTGACAAAGACCAAGCTCTTAATATCGTCCAAGAATCTGTTGGAAAAATCTTTGCTCGAGTTTTGGAAGATGCAGGAGTTTACAAGCAAACAGAAGAAGGACAAGCTGCCTTTATGCGCTTTGTAGAGCAGGTCGGAATTTTATCTGAATAAGTGCTTCTTCCTTGCATAGGCCTATAAAAAGTAGTATCATAGTGTCGTTTGAAATATCAGGAGGAACGTATGAAAGATTTTCACTTTGACGCTATATCTGCCTTTGAAAATTACGAAATTGAAAAAATGAGAGATGGCCACGTTGTGGTGACGACAAAAGTAGTGGACTCTTCACTCAACTACTATGGAAATGCCCATGGAGGCTATCTATTTTCCCTTTGTGACCAAATCAGTGGACTTGTGGTGATTTCGCTTGACTTAGATGGAGTGACGCTCCAGTCTTCTATCAACTATCTGAAAGCTGGAAATCTAGGGGATGTTCTCACTATCAAGGGAGAATGTGTCCATCAAGGACGTACCACTTGTGTGGTCGATGTTGATATCACCAACCAAGATGGCCGAAATGTCTGCAAGGCAACCTTCACCATGTTTGTCACAGGACAACGGTCTGAAGATAGACAGGTGAGGATATAAAAGAAAGAATGAGTAGGAAAAATTATCCTACTCATTTTATTTTATTAAATAAGTTCCAGAGAAATGTAGAAGAGTAGTGAAATACCAAGCTAATGGCTACTTATATGTGGTATAATAATAAGTATGAATATTGAACAAACGAAAAAAGTTATTCTACAACCATTTACTAAATGGACAGGTGGGAAAAGGAAATTATTACCTATCATAAAAGAACTTATGCCTGAAACGTATAATGATTATTATGAACCTTTTATCGGCGGGGGGGCATTATTTTTTGATTTAGCTCCTGAAAGGGCTGTTATTAATGATTATAATGCCGAGTTAATCAACTGTTATCAACAAATTAAGGATAATCCTCAGGAGTTAATTGACTTATTGAAGTATCATCAAGAAAATAATTCAAAAGATTATTACTTACAATTACGCTCAGCTGATCGTGATGATAGAATAAACAATATGTCCGATGTCCAAAGAGCTGCTCGAATTCTATATATGCTAAGAGTCGATTTTAATGGCTTATATCGAGTGAATTCTAAAAATCAATTTAATGTACCATACGGTAGCTATAAAAATCCTAAAATTGTTGATGAAGAGTTAATATTTGCTATTTCAAATTATCTAAATAACAATCAAATAGAGATTAGAACAGGCGATTTTGAGGATGCACTCTTAGATGTTAAAGAAGGTGATTTTATCTATTTCGATCCTCCTTATATTCCATTATCTGAGACAAGCGCCTTTACATCGTATACTCATGAAGGTTTTTCTTACGAGGACCAAGTTAGATTAAGAGATACATTTAGGAGACTAAGTGATGCAGGCGCTTATGTAATGTTGTCAAATTCATCGAGTCATTTAGTAGAGGAATTATATCGAGATTTTAATATCCATTATGTAGAGGCTACACGAACAAATGGTGCCAAGTCTTCCAGCCGAGGAAAAATTTCTGAAATTATAGTCACAAATTATGAAAATTAACGAATATAAGTATGGGGGTGTTTTAATGACAAAACCATACTATAATAAAGACAAAATGATTCTTGTTCATTCAGATACGTTTAAATTATTATCAAAAATGAAACCAGAAAGTATGGATATGATCTTTGCTGACCCACCATATTTTTTAAGTAATGGTGGGATATCTAATTCTGGGGGACAGGTTGTTTCCGTTGATAAAGGAGATTGGGATAAGATTTCTTCATTTGAGGAAAAGCATGAGTTTAACCGTAAATGGATTCGATTAGCAAAAGAAGTTTTGAAGCCTAATGGGACTATATGGATTTCGGGGAGTTTGCATAATATTTACTCAGTTGGAATGGCATTAGAGCAAGAAGGTTTTAAAATTCTAAATAATATTACTTGGCAGAAAACAAACCCTGCACCCAATTTATCCTGTCGTTATTTTACTCATTCTACTGAAACTATTTTATGGGCAAGAAAAAATGATAAAAAAGCTCGTCATTATTACAATTACGATTTGATGAAAGAGCTAAATGATGGTAAGCAAATGAAAGATGTTTGGACAGGAGCCTTGACGAAAAAAGCTGAGAAATGGGCTGGCAAGCATCCAACACAAAAACCAGAATATTTATTGGAACGTATAATTTTGGCTTCTACTAAAGAAGGGGACTATATTTTAGACCCGTTTGTAGGAAGTGGAACAACAGGAGTGGTTGCTAAACGCTTAGGTAGAAGATTTATAGGGATTGATGCTGAAAAAGAATATTTGAAAATTGCAAAGAAGAGGTTGGAATATACAGAATGAAAAAAGGTGGCATTGGAGGAGCAAACACTAAAACAGGTTTAGCTTTTGAAATACAAACGGATTTCCCTACATTTTTAGCTAGTCAAGATGGCTACAGTATTGAGAATATTGACTATGATACTAAAAGGACGGAACAAGGAGGAAAAACGAAAATCATCAAAGGAACTAAATTGCGTTCGCAACCTTTTTAGATGGAGTATAAAATTTTTAGGAGATGAAGTTGGACAGATTTTCCAAAAAACGGGTCTCTATCGCTATTTTGATGAAATTGATGGATTTGATTATACGAAAATTATATCCGCTCAATTATTACCTGATGAAGCAATTTTTGTAGTTAGTAAAAATACAGTTTATATAGTTGAGAAAAAGACCCAGAGTAAAGGTGGCAGTGTTGACGAAAAGTTACAAACATGTGATTTTAAATTAAAACAATATAAAAAGCTCTTTTCTCCGTTAAATAAAGAAGTTTGCTATTCTTATTTATTGGATAAAGATTGGTTTAAAAATCCTCGCTATAAAGATACTTTAGATTATATCATTAGTGTTGGATGTAAATATTATTTTAATTATATTCCGTTAGATGCGATTGGCTTACCACTGCCTAAACAAGAGGAGAAATAATTATGAATTTAAAAAAATATTTAACAAAATCTCCACAAGATAGATTAACAATTTTCTTAGAATCATTATCAATTACCAACAGAACTCCTGAGTATTATGTAAATTGGGAGAAAGTTAATCGTGAGACAAAGAAGTATGAACTAGAGTTGAATACTTTAAACTACTTAATTGGTAAAGATGATATTTATATAGAAGCTCTTGATTTGTTCACTAAACAACCTAATTTGTTAAAAGCAATTCCTAGCCTAATTGCAAGTCGTGATAGAGTTTTAGATATTCTTACAATAGACAATGATGATAATATGTCTTTTGAGCAATTGGATTTCAAAACGATAGACACTAGTAGAATAGATGATTACTTGAAATTTATCGAGCAATCTGGTTTATTAAATTTTTTACAACAACATGCTAATCGTTCATTAGTTGATTATGTTTATGGAGTAGAGACTGGATTAGATAGCAATGCACGAAAAAACCGAAGTGGAACAACCATGGAGGGGATTTTAGAGAGACATGTAGCAAAAATTTCTCAGGAACAAACATTGGAATGGAAATCTCAAGCTACAGCCCAATTCATTAAGGATAAGTGGGGAATTAAAGTACCTGTTGATAAATCTGAGAGAAGATTTGATGTTGCAGTTTATTCCCGAGAAAAACATAAGGTTTGGCTGATTGAAACAAATTACTATGGTGGAGGAGGAAGTAAATTAAAAGCAGTAGCTGGTGAATTTACTGAACTTAGTCAATTCGTGGTCACATCAGATGATGCTGTTGAATTTGTATGGGTTACGGATGGTCAAGGATGGAAAACTGCACACATACCATTAGCAGAAGCATTTAGTCATATCACTAATGTGTTTAACTTAGAAATGTTGAGAGAAGGATTTTTATCTGAATTGTTTCGACAATAGACTTGTTGAACTTTAAAATTAGGTAAGTGACAAAAGAAATAAGAAAAAGAGGCATATGCCTCTTTTTTATTTCTTTTTCCACTCTAATACTTTATCATTCTATTCACTAAATCTTAAAAAATAGCCATCTGGGTCTAAAACTGCAAATTCATGAGGGTAGATATATTGTTCACCAACTCGAAATTCTCTTTTGGTCAATGGACGATGAATAGGATAGTTAGACTCGATTACTTTCTGATAGAGTCGAGGAACATCCTTTATGCCAAAGGAGATATTGACTCCTCGGCCAAATGGGTAACTAAGTCCAGCTAGTTCCTCCTTACTTCCCTCCTCTAGCATTAGTTGGCAATCTTCAAGAGATAGGAAGAGAAAGTTTTCTTCTGGTCGCTCGTATTCGATTATAAAACCCAGTAAATCGCAGTAGAAGGAACGGGACTGTTCTATATTTGAGACCATAAACTCGGGAATAACTGCATTGTAGTCCATAAAGAAAATCCTTACAATTTAATCTCCAAGACAATCGGTGTATGGTCTTGGCGTGGGCCTGAGTCAATCATGTCTGACTTGGTAACCTTGTCTGCTACACGGTTACTTGTGAGCCAGTAGTCGATTCTCCAGCCTGTGTTGTTGATTTTTGAAGTTTTGCTGCGTTGTGCCCACCAAGTATAGCGTTCTGGAACATCGCCATGGACATGACGGAAGGTATCAGTAAATCCTTTGGCTAAAAGGTTTGTAAATCCTTCACGTTCTTCGTCTGTGAAACCTGGTGAACGGTGGTTGCTGGCTGGGTTGGCAAGGTCAATTTCCTTGTGGGCAACGTTGTAGTCACCTGTAGCAAGGACTGGTTTTTTCTTGTCTAATTCAGCCAAGTACTCTGCATATTTGATATCCCAGACTTGACGTTCTTCCAAGCGTTTGAGGCCATCACCAGCGTTTGGTGTGTAAACTTGAGTCACGAAAAATGTATCAAATTCTAGGGTGATGATGCGGCCTTCCGAATCCATAGTAGAAGGGGCACCGATTTCTGGAAAGCTGATAGTTGGAGTGAGTTCTTTCTTATAGAGGAACATAGTTCCAGCATAGCCTTTACGAGCAGGTTCTTGAGAGGAACGCCAAGTATTTTCATATCCAGGGAAGAGTTCTTCTAACACCTCGAGGTGTTTTTTAGTAGGCCCTGTAGCTGAAAGCTTGGTTTCTTGGATGGCGATAATATCAGCGTCTTCGGCTACCAAGGTTTGTAGGACGTCTTGTGATAATTTCGCACGCGCAGAATCACTCGTGAGTGCAGCGTTTAGGGAATCAATATTCCATGAGATCAGTTTCATAATGTTTACCTTTTCATTCAGATTATAGACAATATTATACCAGAAAAAGAAGTAATTCCCCAGCGTATAGTTTGAAAAATCAAGTTTATTGCTTTATAATAAAGAATGATTTTAGAAAAAGGAAAGAAAGTGAATGAAATTTTATTCGTATGCCTATGTTCTCAGTCAGATTAACCAGCAAAATGGAGTTATGATTGGTATTGGGATTCTCTTATTAATCGTTACTGCATTTTTTGCTTTTAAGGCTTATCGCGACAGACGGAGTACAAAATTTCGTGAGCTTGTCATTATTTCCATCCTTTCATTGATAGCAATGATTTTGATGAGTATTACGAGTTATCAGAGCAATCAAGCTTCTAACAATCGATTTCAAACATCGCTTCATTTTATAGAAATCGTTTCAAAGGACTTAGGAGTGGACAAGTCAGAGGTTTATGTCAATACATCGGCTACAACTGATGGAGCTCTGCTTAAGGTAGGGGACAACTATTACCGTGCCATGAATGGAAATAAGCCAGACAAGTATCTTCTAGAAAAAATTGAATTGCATCAAACAGATGACATTGAACTAGTGGAGGTGAACCAATGACACTGAACTATATTGAAATTTTTATCAAACTAGCTTTGGGTCTGGTTTCTCTTGTTTTTGTTATCAATGTAACCGGTAAGGGAAATCTAGCTCCCAATTCTGCTACAGACCAAATTCAAAACTATGTTCTTGGTGGGATTATTGGGGGTGTCATCTATAATAGCTCTATCTCCATTCTCCAGTATACCGTTATCTTGATTATGTGGACTATTCTTGTCTTGACGCTGAAATGGCTCAATAACAATGTCCGTTTTGTTAAACACTTGATTGATGGTAAACCAACTTTACTCATCAAAAATGGGCAAATCGATCCCGAAGCCTGTCGCTCTGTCGGACTCTCTGCAGCGGATGTTGCACTAAAACTCCGTAGCCAAGGGATTTTTCAACTCAAGCAAGTCAAGCGGGCCGTTCAGGAACAAAATGGCCAGCTAATCGTGGTGCAGATGGGTGATGAAAATCCCAAATACCCTGTGGTAACTGACGGGGTGATTCAGTTGGATGTCCTAGAGTCTATCGGTCGTAGCGAGGAGTGGCTCCTCGATAATCTTAGTAAACAAGGCTATGATACTGTTTCAAACATCTTTATCGCAGAATACGACAAAGGTGTTGTAACAGTCGTGACTTATGAATAAGAAAAACCTGGGGCAATGTGTCTCAGGTTTCAATTTGCAGATGTAGAACTAGAAAGGAAAAACATGACCATTATCCGAAAACTCTGGTGGTTTTTCAAATTAGAAAAGCGCCGTTATTTAATAGGTATTCTAGCTTTAACCCTAGTTGCAGTTCTGAATTTAATTCCGCCGATGGTCATGGGGCATGTCATTGATGCCATTACCTCTGGCCAGTTAACGCATCAGGATCTTCTTCTCAATCTCATCTATCTAGTATTTGCTGCGATTGGACTCTATTATCTTCGCTATGTCTGGCGTATGTATATCTTGGGAACTTCTTATCGCTTAGGGCAAATCATGCGGTCTCGTTTGTTTGAACACTTTACCAAGATGTCTCCCTCTTTTTACCAGACCTATCGGACAGGGGATTTAATGGCCCACGCGACCAATGATATCAATTCTCTCACCCGATTGGCGGGTGGTGGTGTAATGTCTGCGGTAGATGCGACGATTACAGCACTGGTCACCTTGCTCACTATGTTTTTCAGTATTTCATGGCAGATGACACTGGTAGCCATTATTCCATTGCCATTCATGGCGATTGCGACGAGTCGTTTAGGTCGAAAAACACACCGAGCTTTTAGCCAATCACAAGCAGCCTTTTCTGAGTTAAATAATAAGGTTCAGGAGTCTGTTTCAGGAATTAAAGTAACCAAGTCCTTCGGCTACCAGGCTGATGAGTTGGATTCATTTCAAACAGTGAATGAACGAACCTTCCAAAAGAATATGCAAACCATGAAATATGATAACCTATTTGATCCCATGGTCTTACTTTTTGTTGGTTTTTCCTATGTTCTCACCCTTTTAGTCGGTTCACTCATGATTCAGGCAGGAAGTGTGACGGTTGGGAATTTAGTCACCTTTATTAGTTATTTGGATATGTTAGTCTGGCCTTTAATGGCGATTGGTTTCTTGTTTAACATCACCCAGAGAGGAAACGTGTCTTATCAACGTATTGAAAATCTCTTGACGCATGAGTCTGAAGTTAAAGATCCAGAACATCCACTCCCTAGTATTCAGAATGGTCGTCTGGAGTATGCCATTGATCATTTTGCCTTTGAAGATGAAGATACGCTACATGAAATTCATTTTACCTTAGAAAAAGGTCAGACCTTAGGGTTGGTTGGTCAAACAGGTTCCGGAAAGACTTCTCTTTTAAAATTGCTTTTACGAGAGTATGATGTCAACCAAGGAGCTATCTACTTAAATGGGCATGACATACGAGAATATCGCTTGACCGATCTTCGTGGTTTGATTGGCTATGTTCCTCAAGACCAGTTTCTTTTTGCGACTTCTATCCTCGAGAATGTTCGTTTTGGAAATCCAAGTTTAACAGTTCCACAAGTGGTAGAAGCGACGAAGCTTGCTCAAGTCTATCAAGATATTACAGAGATGCCTCAGGGATTTGACACCATTATCGGTGAAAAAGGGGTCAGCTTATCGGGTGGGCAAAAACAACGTTTGGCCATGAGTCGTGCCATGATTTTAGATCCAGATATCTTGATTTTGGATGATTCTCTTTCAGCGGTGGATGCTAAGACAGAGTACGCCATCATAGACAATCTTAAGGCTACTCGCAAGGATAAGACAACCATTATTACCGCTCACCGTCTTAGTGCAGTTGTCCATGCAGACTTAATTTTGGTTCTACAGGATGGCCGGATTATTGAACGCGGGAAACACGATGATTTGTTGGCTTTGGGTGGCTGGTATGCCCAAACCTATGAATCACAACAGTTAGAAATGAAAGGAGAAGAAGATGCAGAATAAGCACCAACAGTGGATGGTATTGAAACGCCTCATTCGTTATCTCAAGCCCTATACCTGGCTTACGATTTGTGCGCTTGCCTTTCTCCTATTTACAACGATTATTAAGAGTGTTATCCCTCTTGTTGCTTCTCAATTCATTGACCATTATCTCCATGATCTCAATCATGTGGCTATTTTGATGTTGCTTGGTTATTATTGCCTTTATATCTTGCAAATGCTTGTGCAATACGTGGGAAATCTCCTCTTTGCGCGCGTGTCCTATAGTATCGTCAGAGATATTCGACGAGATGCCTTTGCTAATATGGAAAAACTGGGGATGTCCTTCTTTGATAAGACACCTGCAGGTTCCATCGTGTCTCGTTTGACCAATGATACTGAGACCATTAGTGATATGTTTTCAGGAATTCTCTCAAGCTTTATCTCAGCAGTCTTTATCTTTGTGACGACCCTTTACACCATGATGATCTTGGATTATCGCTTAACAGGACTAATCATTTTATTTCTACCCTTGATTTTCCTTTTGGTTAATCTTTATCGAAAAAAATCGGTCCATATCATCGAAAAAACGAGGAGCCTCTTATCAGATATCAATAGCAAACTTGCAGAGAGTATCGAAGGAATTCGAATTATTCAGGCTTTCAATCAAGAAAAACGGTTACAGGAAGAATTTGACAAAATCAATGAAGAACATTTTGTTTATGCCAACCGTTCCATTTCAGTTGACTCTCTATTTTTGAGACCTGCGATGAGTCTACTCAAGCTCCTTGGTTATGCTGTCTTGATGGCTTATTTTGGCTATCGGGGTCTTTATATGGGAATCACTGCAGGGACTATGTATGCATTTATCCAGTATATCAATCGTCTCTTTGATCCCTTGATCGATGTATCACAGAATTTTTCGACCCTTCAAACTTCTATGGTTTCAGCAAGTCGTGTCTTTGCTATGATTGATCAAAGGGAGTACGAACCAGAACAGCAGTCTAAGGATGTACAGCTAACTGAGGGAAATGTCCGCTTTGAACATGTCTCTTTCTCCTATGATGGGAAACATCAGATTTTGGATGATATTTCCTTTACGGTCAATAAGGGAGAAACTATCGCCTTTGTCGGTCATACTGGTTCTGGGAAATCTTCTATCATCAATGTTCTCATGCGTTTTTATGAATTTCAGTCAGGTCGTGTCTATATAGATGATGTCGATATCCGAGACTATAGTCAGAAAGAATTGAGAAATAATATTGGGCTAGTCTTACAGGAACCCTTTCTTTATCATGGTACGATTAAGTCGAATATTGCCATGTATCAGGATCTCAGTGAAGAGGAAATTGAAAAAGCAGCGGTTTTTGTGGATGCCGATCCCTTCATTCAGAAATTGCCGGATGGCTATGATGCTCCTGTTTCTGAGCGTGGTTCAAGCTTTTCAACGGGACAACGTCAACTTCTGGCTTTTGCTCGTACGGTAGCCAGTCAACCCAAAATTCTGATTTTGGATGAAGCAACTGCTAATATTGATTCTGAAACAGAAACACTCGTTCAAAATTCCTTAGCGAAAATGAGAAAAGGACGGACAACCATTGCGATTGCTCACCGCCTATCTACTATTCAAGATGCCAACTGTATCTATGTCCTAGACAAGGGACGAATCATCGAGAGTGGAACACACGAGGAACTTTTAGCCTTGGGAGGTACTTACTACAAAATGTATAGTCTTCAGGCTGGGGCACTATCCTAAGGAAGAATTCCTTTAAAATACAGATTTCTTGCACAGGCTCTTTCATTTTGTGGTATAATGTAGAATGTTTAAAGATTCCATTTTAAAAAACAGAGGAGGATGTGCATGCTGAGATGGGATGAACTACCTCAAGAGATGCAATTGAGCGAGGTAAAACCATATTACCAGCTCGTCTCTAGAAGAAAAGGTTCACTGGCCCTCAAGCGTTGTCTAGATTTCTTACTAGCCTTAGTCTTGTTAATCTTGACTTCACCCGTGTTTTTGGTTCTAAGCATTTGGATCAAGCTAGATAGCAAAGGACCAGTCATTTACAAGCAGGTGCGGGTAACCCAGTACAACCGTCATTTCAAGATATGGAAATTCCGTACCATGGTAACCGACGCTGATAAGAAAGGAAGCCTAGTGACTTCTGCAAATGATAGCCGTATTACCAAAGTTGGAAATTTCATTCGTCGTGTTCGTTTGGATGAACTGCCGCAATTGGTCAATGTTCTCAAAGGAGAGATGTCCTTTGTAGGCACTCGTCCTGAAGTACCACGCTACACAGAGCAATATAGTCCTGAGATGATGGCCACTTTGCTATTGCCAGCAGGGATTACATCGTTTGCAAGTATTAACTATAAGGACGAGGACGCCATCATCAGTCAAATGACTGCAAAAGGTATGACCGTTGATCAGGCTTATGTGGAAAGGGTCCTTCCAGAGAAGATGCACTTTAATCTAGCCTACTTACGTGATTTTAATTTCTTCGGAGATATTAAAATCATGTTCCAGACTGTAATTGAAGTTTTAAAATAAAGTAGTTCTAAGACTTAAAACCGATAAAAGGAGTAAAACAATGCCAAAGTATAATATTCCATTTTCACCACCTGATATTACTGAAGCTGAAATTGCCGAAGTAGCAGATACCCTTCGTTCTGGTTGGATCACAACAGGTCCAAAGACAAAAGAATTGGAACGTCGTCTATCTCTCTTCACTAAGACACCTAAAACAGTCTGCCTCAACTCTGCCACAGCAGCCCTTGAATTGATTTTGCGCGTGCTTGAAGTGGGGCCTGGTGATGAAGTTATCGTTCCAGCTATGACTTATACAGCTTCATGTAGTGTCATCACTCACGTAGGTGCGACACCAGTTATGGTTGATATCCAAGGTGATACTTTCGAAATGGATTATGACAAGCTTGAACAAGCGATTACTGAGAAGACTAAGGTTATCATCCCAGTGGAACTTGCGGGAATTATCTGTGACTATGATCGTTTGTTTCAAGTTGTTGAGAAGAAACGTGACTTATTTACAGCTACTAGCAAGTGGCAAAAGGTCTTTAATCGTATTGTTATAGTATCTGATAGTGCCCATGCTTTAGGTTCAACCTACAAAGGGCAACCAGCTGGGGCCATTGCAGACTTTACGTCATTCTCTTTCCACGCAGTCAAGAACTTTACAACTGCTGAAGGGGGAAGTGCAACTTGGAAAGCTAATCCAGCTATTGATGATGAAGAAATGTACAAGGAATTCCAGATTCTTTCTCTTCATGGTCAAACCAAAGATGCGCTTGCTAAGATGCAACTAGGTTCATGGGAATATGATATTGTAAAACCTGCCTATAAGTGTAACATGACAGATATTATGGCTTCGATTGGTTTGGTACAATTGGACCGTTATCCTGGCTTGCTTCACCGTCGTAAAGAGATCGTGTCTCGTTATGACCGTGGATTTGCAGGAACTCGGATTCATCCCTTAACTCATCAGACAGATACTGTTGAATCTTGTCGTCACCTTTACGTTACCCATGTAGAAGGTGCTAGTCTCGAAGAGCGAAATCAGATTATCCAAGAATTGGCTAAGGCAGGAATCGCAAGTAACGTTCATTACAAGCCCCTTCCACTTTTGACAGCTTATAAGAATCTTGGCTTTGATATGGCAAACTATCCTAAGGCTTATGCCTACTTTGTAAACGAGATTACACTACCACTTCACACGAAATTAACGGATGAAGAAGTGGATTATATCATTGAGACTTTTGTTAGAGTTTCAGAAGAGGTTCTTGGTTCTTCAAAAAAATAACAAAAAGGTCTTGACAAAGAAAAAGCAAAATTTTATAATAATCTAAACAAATCAGAAAAGTAATTATTTTTTAATCTTCAGGGAGCCTGTGGTTACTGTGAACAGGTGATTGAGAGTAATGAAATTGGGCTGGTTTGGAAATATGAATTTGAAACAATGAAAATTCGGTGCGCACACCTTACAGTGCAACTTGTTGATAGACAAGGCAGAGATGTAAAGGGGATAGTCTCTTTACAATTGAGGTGGCACCGCGTCCCGAACGCCCTCACACAGATTTTTCTGTGTGAGGGCTTTTTGTTTATCCTCGAATTGGTAGTTCTAAAAAATGGGCCAAGGAAAGATAAAAATAGCATCAAGTTTTAAATTTTTAAAAAGATGGGAAAGATACAGAGATTTCTCTCACAGAGAGCTTGTGGTTGCTGAAAACAAGCAGAGAAAACTGTAAGGTTGGGTCCATCTGAAAATGAGAGAAGAAAACATGATTCTCAAGGGAGTGCCCTTTATCGCACAGCCTGTTACAAGAAGGTTCTGAGACAGGAATGAGAGATAGGAGAAATCCTATAATTGAGGTGGCACCGCGAATTTCGTCCTCACGCAAGTTATTTTGCGTGGGGATTTTTTGTAGAATCAACACGGGATCTAAGAAGAACTGAAAGGGGAATTACAATGGAACGAATCATTCATGGAGATGTTTTATCACCAATCTTGGCTTATATGCGCTTAAACGGAAAACACAAGGTCATACTTGAAAGTATCCCAAGAGAAAAAGAAAATGCTCGATTTTCTATCTTAGCCTATAACCCAGTTTTTGAGATTAAGTTTGAAAATGGAGTTCTTTATCAGAATGGTCAGGTAATTGATCGAGATCCTTTGGATTTCCTCTATGAGGTGACTCATAAGAGCCAGCACCATTCAGACCTACCTTTTGGTGGTGGAGCTATCGGATTTGTTGGCTATGATATGATTTCTCTCTATGAAGAAATTGGCCAGCTTCCTGAGGATACGATTGGGACGCCAGATATGCATTTCTTTGTTTACGAGAGTTATATGGTATTTGACCACAAGAAAGAAAAAATTCATATCATCGAGGATGCTCTCTACAGTAATCGAAGCAATGAAGAACTAGAAGTGGCTTTAGATCAGGTTTTAGAAGAGTTGAAAATCCCTGCTCCAAATGAATTTGAAGATTTGGACGTTTCTCCACTTCAGTTTAGACCACATATCTCTCCACAGAAATTTGAAGAAATGGTAGAAACAGCTCGCGACTTGATTCGCAACGGAGATATGTTCCAATGTGTGCTTAGCCAGCGCTTCTCCGCAGAGGTAACTGGAAATCCTTTTGACTTCTACAGAAATCTCCGAGTGACCAATCCATCAAATTACCTCTACTTTTATGATTTTGGAGATTATCAAATTATCGGTGCCAGTCCTGAGAGCTTGGTTTCCGTCAAGAATGGTATCGTGACAACCAATCCAATTGCAGGTACGCGACCTAGAGGCACTAATGACGAGGAAGATGCAGCACTTGCAAGTGATCTACTTTCTGATGAAAAGGAAACGGCAGAACACCGAATGTTGGTGGATTTGGGACGAAATGATATCGGTAGAATTGCTGAAACAGCCAGTGTCCAAGTAACTAAGTATATGGAAGTGGAACTTTTCCGTTATGTCATGCATTTGACCAGCGTGGTTAAAGGACATTTATTACCAGAACTGACTGCCATGGATGCCTTGAAGGCGACACTGCCGGCAGGAACAGTATCGGGAGCACCAAAGATTCGGGCCATGAAACGCATCTATGAACTAGAAACAGAGAAGCGAGGCGTATACGCAGGAGCTATCGGTTACTTATCAGCAACTGGAGACATGGATTTCGCTATTGCTATCCGAACTATGATTCTTAAAAATAAAACAGCCTACGTACAGGCTGGTGCAGGAATTGTTTATGATTCCATCGCTCAGAACGAATACCAAGAAACCATTAACAAAGCTAAATCTATGACTAGAATGGGAGAACTAAGACCATGATTTTACTGATTGATAATTATGATTCATTTACCTATAACCTAGCCCAATACATCGGGAATTTCGCAGAAGTTCAGGTTTTAAGAAATGATGATCCAACCCTTTATGAAGAAGCTACAAAGGCAGATGGACTGGTCTTTTCTCCTGGTCCAGGTTGGCCAGCTGATGCTGGGAAAATGGAAGAAATGATTCGTGATTTTGCAGGTAAGAAACCTATTCTAGGGATTTGTTTGGGGCACCAAGCCATCGCAGAAGTCTTTGGTGGTAAGTTGGGCTTGGCTCCTAAAGTTATGCACGGTAAACAAAGCCAGATTCGATTTGAGACTCCATCCGTTCTTTATCAAGGGATTGAGGACAATCGTCCAGTCATGCGTTACCACAGTATTTTAATTGAAGAGATGCCAGAAGAGTTTGAAGTGACCGCTCGTTCGACAGATGACCAAGCTATTATGGGGATTCAACACAAAACCTTGCCGATTTATGGCTTACAGTATCATCCAGAAAGTATTGGAACGCCAGATGGCCTATCTTCTATTCAGAATTTTATCGAGAAAGTTGTAAAGTGAGGAACACAAAATGAAAGAAATTATTGAAAAATTAGCAAACTTTGAAGATCTATCAAGTGTTGAAATGACAGATGTGATCGAACGTATCGTGACAGGGCGAGTGACAGAAGCACAAATCGCTTCACTACTGTTAGCGCTCAAGATGAAGGGAGAAACTCCTGAGGAAAGAACAGCCCTCGCTCAAGTCATGAGAGGACATGCTCAACACATTCCAACAAATATTCAAGATGCTATGGATAACTGTGGTACAGGTGGAGATAAGTCATTTAGCTTTAACATCTCAACGACTGCAGCCTTTGTCTTAGCAGGTGGAGGAATCCATATGGCCAAACATGGGAATCGATCTATTTCTTCTAAATCTGGTTCAGCAGATGTCTTGCAAGCTTTGGGAATCAATATTGACCTCAAGCCAGCACAATTGGGTAAAGTGTTTGACCAAACAGGAATCGTCTTTCTCTTTGCAAAAAACATGCACCCAGCTATGAAATACATCATGCCAGCACGCTTGGAATTGGGAATTCCAACCATTATGAATTTGACAGGTCCACTGATTCACCCAATGGTCTTGGAAACACAGCTTCTAGGAATCAGTCGTCCAGAACTTCTGGAAAGTACTGCTCAGGTTTTGAAAAACATGGGCCGCAAACGTGCTATTGTAGTAGCTGGTCCAGAAGGATTGGATGAAGCTGGTCTGAATGGTACTACCAGCATTGCCCTTCTTGAAAATGGTGAAATTACTTTATCAACCTTTACTCCAGAAGATTTGGGAATGGAACGCATTGCTATTGAAGACATTCGTGGGGGAAATGCTCATGAAAATGCAGCCATTCTTGTCAGCGTTCTTAATAACGAACCAAGTCCATTCTTGGAAACAACAGTCTTAAATGCAGGTCTCGGATTCTACGCCAATGGTAAAGCAGACAGTATCAAGGACGGAGTTGAATTGGCACGTCAAGTGATTGCCAGTGGTAAGGCCCTTGAAAAACTCAGACTATTACAGGAGTATCAAAGATGAGTCAGGAATTTTTATCACGTATCCTAGAGCAAAAGGCGCGTGAAGTTGAAAAGATGGAGCGAGAGGAGCTTCAATCCTTGCGTCAAACTTATCGATTGAGTGAATATTTAAAAAATAACCAAGACCGTTTGCAAATCATTGCGGAGGTCAAAAAGGCTAGCCCAAGTCTAGGTGATATCAACCTTGATGTGGATATCGTACAACAGGCCCAGACTTACGAGGCTAACGGCGCGGTTATGATTTCTGTTCTGACAGATGAGGTTTTCTTTAAAGGTCATTTGGATTATCTGCGAGAGATTTCTAGTCAGGTACAGATCCCGACACTGAATAAGGACTTTATCATCGATGAAAAGCAAATCATCCGTGCTCGCAATGCAGGTGCGACCGTCATCTTGCTCATCGTAGCGGCCTTATCTGAAAAACGACTGAAGAAGCTTTACGACTACGCGACAGATCTTGGTCTAGAAGTTTTGGTGGAAACTCATAATCTGGCTGAACTGGAAGTGGCTCATAGACTTGGAGTTCAAATTATTGGTGTCAACAATCGCAATTTAACAACCTTTGAAGTCGACTTGCAGACCAGCGTTGACTTGGCCAAATACTTCAGGGACGATTGCTTCTACATTTCCGAATCTGCTATTTTTACAGAGAAGGATGCAAAACGAGTAGCACCCTACTTTAACGGAATTTTGGTGGGAACGGCCCTCATGAAGGCAGAAGATGTAGCCCAGAGAATCAAGGAGTTGCAGATTGACAAAGGTTAAGATTTGTGGACTATCGACCAAAGAAGCTGTAAAAACAGCTGTGTCGGTTGGAGCAGACTACATTGGTTTTGTTTTTGCTCCTAGCAAAAGACAGGTGACCTTGGAACAAGCAGCAGAGCTAACTAAGATCATTCCTACAAATGTGAAAAAAGTTGGGGTATTTGTTTCACCTAGTCATGAAGAATTACTAGAAGCGATTGAAAAGGTCGATTTAGATTTGGTACAGATTCATGGTCAGGTGGCAGATGATTTGTTTGATGATTTACCTTGTGGCAGCATTCAGGCTATTCAGGTCGATGAAGGGGGGCATGTACCAAGTTCTCAGGCAGATTATCTCCTCTTTGATGCTCCTGTGGCAGGGAGTGGTCAAACCTTTGACTGGGGGAAATTGGATACAGCAGGACTAGCCCAGCCTTTCTTCATCGCAGGTGGGCTAAATGAAGACAATGTAGCAAGAGCAATTCAGCATTTCTCTCCCTATGCAGTAGATGTATCAAGTGGAGTAGAAACAGACGGACAAAAAGATCATGAAAAGATTAGAAGATTTATAGAGAGGGTAAAGCATGGTATATCAAGAACCAAATAAAGATGGATTTTACGGAAAATTCGGTGGACGTTTTGTCCCAGAAACATTGATGACAGCAGTATTGGAATTAGAAGAGGCTTATCGTGAAAGTCAGGCAGATCCAAGTTTTCAAGAGGAATTAAACCAACTTTTGCGCCAGTATGTAGGTCGTGAAACTCCCCTTTACTACGCAAAAAACTTGACCCAGCATATCGGCGGAGCCAAGATTTACCTCAAACGTGAAGACCTCAACCATACAGGGGCACACAAGATTAATAATGCCTTAGGACAAGTTCTTCTTGCTAAACGCATGGGCAAAAAGAAAATTATCGCTGAAACAGGAGCTGGTCAGCACGGTGTGGCAACTGCAACAGCCGCAGCCCTCTTCAACATGGAATGTACTATCTACATGGGTGAGGAAGATGTCAAACGTCAAGCCCTCAATGTTTTCCGTATGGAACTTTTGGGAGCCAAGGTGGAGGCTGTAACAGATGGTTCGCGCGTGCTCAAAGACGCGGTCAATGCAGCCCTTCGTTCTTGGGTGGCAAATATCGATGATACCCACTATATCCTTGGTTCAGCCTTGGGGCCTCATCCTTTCCCAGAAATTGTTCGTGATTTCCAAAGTGTTATCGGACGAGAAGCCAAACAACAGTACCGTGAATTGACAGGTGAAAATTTACCAGATGCCTTAGTAGCCTGTGTTGGTGGTGGTTCGAATGCCATCGGTCTCTTCCATCCATTTGTGGAAGATGAATCTGTAGCTATGTATGGAGCTGAAGCGGCAGGACTTGGTGTGGATACAGAGCATCACGCAGCTACCTTGACCAAGGGTTGTCCGGGTGTCCTTCACGGTTCTCTCATGGATGTGCTCCAAGATGCTCATGGTCAAATTCTTGAGGCTTTCTCTATTTCAGCAGGTTTGGACTATCCTGGTATCGGTCCAGAACATTCTCACTACCACGATATCAAACGTGCCAGTTATGTTCCTGTGACAGACGAGGAAGCCTTGGAAGGATTCCAACTCTTGTCTCGTGTGGAAGGGATTATTCCAGCCTTGGAATCAAGCCATGCCATCGCTTTTGCAGTGAAATTAGCCAAAGAACTTGGGCCAGATAAGTCTATGATTGTCTGTCTATCAGGTCGTGGGGACAAGGATGTGGTTCAAGTCAAGGACCGCTTGGAAGCAGATGCAGCAAAGAAGGGAGAAGCTCATGCCTAAGACACTAACAGAAAAATTGAACGCTATCAAAGCAGCTGGAAAGGGGATTTTCGTTCCCTATATCATGGCTGGAGACCATGAGAAAGGTTTGGATGGTCTCGGTGAAACAATCCACTTTTTAGAAGATTTAGGCGTTTCAGCCATTGAAGTGGGAATTCCCTTTTCTGACCCTGTTGCAGATGGACCTGTTATCGAAGAAGCTGGTTTGCGCAGTCTAGCTCATGGAACTTCTACCCAGGCTTTGGTTGAAACCTTGAAAACCATTGAAACAGAAGTTCCACTGGTCATCATGACCTACTTCAACCCTCTCTTTCAGTACGGTGTGGAGAACTTTGTAAAAGATTTGGCAGATACAGGGGTTAAGGGCTTGATTATCCCAGACCTGCCTCATGAGCATGCCAACTTTGTAGAGCCCTTTTTGGTAGATACAGACATGGCCTTGATTCCCCTAGTAAGCTTGACGACAGGAATTGAGCGCCAAAAAGAGTTGATTAAAGGAGCGGAAGGCTTTGTCTATGCCGTTGCTATCAATGGGGTGACAGGGAAATCTGGAAATTACCGTGCAGACTTGGACAAGCACTTGGCACAATTGCATCAAGTGGCCGATATCCCAGTCTTGACAGGTTTTGGCGTATCTAGTCAAGCAGATGTAGAACGCTTCAATGCGGTATCGGATGGCGTTATCGTCGGTTCGAAAATTGTAAAAGCTCTTCACCAAGGAGAGCCGATTGAGGACTTTATCAAACAAGCAGTAACTTACCAAAAATAAATAAGTAAAAAGGAAAGGCGCAAACCTTTCCTTTTTGGCTAGATAAAAATGGGAACGCCCTCCTGTGTCTAAAAAGAATTGCCTATTACAAATGTAAAATCGTATGATACAGGCAAAGTCCAATAGCTGAGCGAGCTGCTGTAAAGTCATTGTAGGGTTCCACAATCACTTCAGGGAGACGGTTGTAGGGAAGTTTAGGAGTGTAGTTCAATTCCTTGTAGAGTTTTTGAATAATGGTATCATTCGCTAGTAAGGGACTGTGAAGGTAGATTTTTTGAGAATCAATCATCATACTGATATTTAAAATCGTTTGACTAAGATAGAGCAAGGCTTGGTGGATAAGCGTGATGATTCCAGTATCACCCAATTGATAGGCGTTTAAAATAGTCTGGATATCAATCTCATCAGGATTTTCTACTAGGCTAGGAAGTATAGAATGAGGAGATACTTGGTACAGAATCTTTGCTTTTTTGATTAACCAAGCTTCTCCAGCAAACGTCTGTAAGCATCCTTTACGGCCACAGCCACAATTTTCTCCCTCAGAGGAAACAACCGTATGCCCAATTTCTCCAATCATGAGATTGCCTTTTCCGTAAATTTTTCCGTTGTAAATATAGGAACAGTGCATGCCTCTAGCAAAGTGGAAGTAGGCAAAGTTAGGGTCGGTCTGTGAACGGCTAAAGAGCCGTTTGCCAATAGCCATACAGTTTACATTGTTTGAAAAAAATACAGGAAGGTCTACCTGTGACTTAAGAAGATCTAGATTAATCTTTTTCCATAAAGGATTATTTGTTGTGATTTTATAATCATCTAGATAGCGTCCAGGTAGGGCGATACCGATTGCTTCGATAGGGTAATCGCTACATTTTTCTATAAATGTCTGAAGGGATTGAATGATGAGATTAGTCCCTTCCTCTTGAATCAGATCTTTTGTCACAAGCTTCTTGTCTTCTTTAAAGATATTTCCTAGATTGTCACCAAGAGAAAATGTAAAGTGCTTCTCAGATAATTCACAACCGATATAGTAAAAGCGTTGCGCTTGAATGTCTAGTAAGATTTTTTTTCGCCCGACACTAGTATCATGCTCATCTTCACCAAGTTCAAGGAGGATATTTTCTTTAATGAGATCGTTGGTGATACTACTGGTTGTCGCTGGAGTGATACCTGTTTTGGTAGCAATATCAATCCGCGAAATAGGCCCCCTTGTATAAATAGTATCTAATATCTTAGCTCTTAATTGTAATTGTTTTTTAGATAAGGCCATCTGTAGCCCCCCTCTAATAGTAGATTCTATCTTTATTATATATTGATAATAAAAATAATCAAATATTTCGAAAAATAGTTGACAATGCTCATAGATAGTTGTAGAATATAAATAACAAAAGATAATTAAAGCGTAAAGATTTTTCCTAAAATTGAGATAATTGATAACTTTTAGTAATGAAAGAAGTCGAGTATCAGGAAATGCTACGAAAAGTTCAAGACGCTGTAGCCGTAAAAAACGTTTAAATCATTGGAGGCTTGAAGATGAAACGTTTAATTAGTGCAAATCCGTCTGAAATATTACAGATGGATGCCAAAGAGCTAAAACAAAGTATTTTAGCAAGCGAAGGACGAGTGGTTTTATCTGAGAATGTAGTCACTCGTGAAACCTTTGTTGGTGATATTACAAACTCAGAAATTGCTAGGGCTTTCGGAGCGGACATGATTCTGTTGAATTGCTTCGATGTTTTTGATCCTAAGATTTATGCTTTGGACCGAACAGGAGATCAAGTGATTCAACGCTTGCATGAATTGGTCGGTTGTCCTATTGGGGTAAACTTGGAACCTGTAGATCATTCAGCTAAGATGTTAGAGCAAATGCAAGAAATTGCTGCAGGTCGTATTGCCAGTGTTGAAACCTTCAAGCGAATAGAAGAGTTAGGCTTTGACTTTGTCTGTTTGACTGGAAATCCCGGAACAGGAGTCAGCAATCGAGAAATCATCAAGGCTGTTCAAACTGCTAAAGAAAACTTTTCTGGTTTGATTATTGCAGGTAAGATGCACGGGGCAGGAGTGAATGAGCCCGTGGCAGAACTTTCTGTCGCAGAGCAATTGTTGGAAGCAGGTGCGGATGTGATACTTGTTCCTGCAGTTGGAACTGTACCAGCCTTTCATGACCAAGAATTACGTGAAGTCGTTGATCTCGTTCATAGTAAGGGTGGTCTCGTATTGAGTGCCATTGGTACTAGCCAAGAAACATCTGATACGGATACTATCAAAGAAATTGCCCTTAGAAATAAGATTTGTGGAGTCGATATTCAACATATCGGTGATGCAGGATATGGAGGTTTGGCAACGATTGATAATATTTATGCTTTGAGTAAGGCTATTAGAGGCGTGAGACATACGGTATCCCGTTTGGCTCGATCAGTAAATCGTTAATAAAAATATAAAGGAGAAAACATGGCTAAGTCAACAATTATGTTAGCCTGCGCGGCAGGTATGAGCACTAGCTTACTAGTGACCAAGATGCAAAATGCAGCAACTGAGAGAGGGTTGGACGTAGAAATCTTTGCGGTCCCAGCTCCAGAAGTTGAAGAAATCATCGGAACAAAAGAAGTAGATGTACTACTTTTAGGACCACAGGTTCGATACCTACTAGGAGATTTCCAAGAAAAGCTAAAAGAAAAGAATATTCCTGTTTCAGTTATTCCAATGACAGATTATGGAATGATGAATGGAGCTAAGGTGTTGGATCTAGCTGAAAGCTTGTTGCCATAGGAACGGAGGTTTCAGTATGGATGAGAGTAACTTAGAATCTGTTATGGGATTGATTATGTACGGTGGAGAAGCCAAAAGCAATGCAATGGAGGCTATTCGAGCAGCAAAATCAAGCGATTTTGAACTTGCTAGTCAAAAATTAGCAGATGCTAATAGTGCTTTACTACAGGCACATAAAACTCAGACCGAAATGTTAACAAAAGAGGCAAATGGAGAGAGTGCTCCGTTAAGTCTATTGATGGTACATGCGCAAGACCACTTGATGACTAGCATCACTTTTGTAGATTTAGCAAAAGAAGTGGTTGAGCTATATGAAAAATTTGAAAATCTTTAGGAGTTTGCTATGAATAAAGCTTTGGATAAAATGCAAGAAAAACTTTCTCCAATTGCAATGAAAGTGGGGAATCAACGGTTTTTAGTTGCTTTACGTGATTCGTTTGTTGGTACAATGCCCGTCATCATGACAGGTTCAGTTGCTCTGTTATTGAACGCCTTTCTAGTAGATTTGCCACAACAATTTCACCTAGAAGGGATTACAAAAGCTTTTCAATGGTTAGTAGATATCAATAACTTGGTATTTAAGGGAAGTATTCCAATTGTTTCTCTCTTGTTCATTTACTGTCTAGGTGTCAATGTTGCGAAGATTTATAAGGTTGATACAGTTTCAGCAGGTCTTGTTTCTCTTGCATCATTTGTCATTTCTATTGGTGGTAAAGTAACTCAAAGTTTTCCTTTACCAAAAGCAGCTAATATGAACTTAGACCAAATTATACAAGGGGTTGATAACCTAAAATTTGATGGTCAAAATCTATTGGTAACTGTCGGAAATGTTCTTCCTGGTAACCATGTGAATGCCAGAGGTTATTTTACAGCTATGATAATTGGATTTTTGGCTTCTATCATCTTCTGTAAAGTGATGAACAAGAATTGGGTTATCAAATTGCCTGATTCAGTTCCACCAGCAATTGCTAAACCTTTTATTTCTATAATTCCTGGTTTTATGGCCATGTATGTAGTAGCTATCTTGACTTATGTTTTCCAATTGTTAAGCAGTGATTTGTTGATTGACTGGATTTATAAGGTATTACAAACTCCATTACTTGGTTTGTCTCAAAGCTTCTTTGCAGTTATCCTTATGATCTTTTTGAATAAACTATTCTGGTTCTTTGGTCTACACGGTGGTAACGTTCTTGCTCCAATCATGGAAGGACTCTTTGGTGTCGCTATGTTGGCCAACTTGGATGCATTCCAAAAAGGTGAAGCTATTCCTTATATCTGGACAAGTGGTTCCTTTGGTGCCTTCGTATGGTTTGAAGGTTTAGGGCTTGTTATCGCTATTCTTCTCTTCTCAAGAAACAATCATTACCGTGAAGTTGCAAAACTTGGTCTAGCACCTGTTATGTTTAACATCGGTGAACCAGTCAATTACGGTTTACCAGTAGTTTTGAATCCATTGCTCTTTATCCCATTCGTGGTTAGCCCAATTCTCATGGGTACAGTTGCTTACTTGGCAACAGACCTAGGTCTTGTTGCTCCAGTTACACAAAACGTCACTTGGGTTATGCCACCAATCTTGTATGGTTTCTTTTCTACAGCTTTTGACTGGCGCTCTATCATATTGTCTGTTATTTGTTTGTTGATTAGTATTGTTTGCTACTTCCCATTTGTTAGAATGGCAGATAAGACTGAATTGCAATAATTCTTGTAAATGACAGAATTGATAGATTCTCACTTTGATAGTGTGATAATTGATAATAAAGAAAAGCACAGTAAGAAAGATTATCTTACTGTGCTTTTAAGTTAGATTGAGAGCCAACAATATTAGATGATTAGTCTTGCATATGAACCGAGACTGACTAGCGCCGATTTTGATAAATGAAAGTGAGAGAAAAGTTTTTTTCTTTATCTAAGAAGCAGTAGCTTACCAAAAATAATCACACAAGCAGCCAGCAAGAGGAAAGGCACAAAAGGAAGTCTTTCCTTTTTCTTTAGTAGGAGAAAGGCTAGGATGCCAGTTGTGGAAGCAAATTGAATTAAAATCAGAATTTCTGTAAGTGTAAAAACGAGTGCACAAGAAGCCAGAAATAGAAAATCACCTGCTCCTATACGGATGTCGATAACATGAGCAATGATTCCAAGAATCAAGAAGAAAGCCATGATTAGATTCCAACTAGAGCAAACCATGAGGATTAAGTGAAAAGTCAGCCAGACCAGTAATGGATACTCCTGATGACGAAAGTCGTAGATGCCCAAGGTTAAACCAGCGGTGATCAGGATGATTTGCCCCAAAGTTAAAAAATCGTAAGAAAAAGCCAGAAAGAGTAGCCCCAAGCATAATTCAAAGAGGGCATACCAAAAAGGATA
The DNA here is from genome assembly GCF_000187585.1 of Streptococcus peroris ATCC 700780. Taxonomy (GTDB): domain Bacteria; phylum Bacillota; class Bacilli; order Lactobacillales; family Streptococcaceae; genus Streptococcus; species Streptococcus peroris. The sequence goes on along the minus strand of NZ_GL732463.1, from coordinate 1,203,172 downwards.
GCGGGCCTTGCAATAGCGACAACGAAAACGATGGACCACTTGAGAGATAATCGGAATCAAATCTGGCGGATGCAAGCGTGTCTGACAAGTATCACAGTGACTAGCAGGAAAGACGATGGATTTCTCAGGGAAGCGGTCAATGACCAAACCTAGAAAGGAAGCAATAATAGCTCCAACAAGAAAAAAGTAAAGATGAATCATACTTATTAATTCGGAAAAAATAAGAGAAAGAGTATAATAGTTGGATAAAGGAGAAATTTTAGGAGCAAATATGAAAATTCACTTTGAAAAAGGACTTCAGATAGAAAATGCCCAACTCATTTGTCAGTGGTCTAACTCCCTCGGAAAAGCTTTTCAAGAACAATGGATGGGACCAAAAATTCATTTCCCCTTGACAATTCAAGTCTTGCAAGATTTGGAAGGAGTTTTTTCTATCTTTGATGGATCAGAGTTTGTAGGCATCATCCAGAAAATCAAACTAGAAGATAAAAATCTTCATATCGGTAGGTTTCTCATAGTTCCACATAAGCAGGGTAAGGATTAGGTCGAAAAGCTTTTCAAGATTTCATTCAAGAAATGTTTGAAAATGAAGGAATAGACAGCATTTCCCTAACGGTTTTTGAGACCAATCCAATAGCAAAAAAACTCTATCAAAAAGAAGGATTTGACATGGTTCAAACCATTGAAAATCCTGAGCGAAAATTCATCATGAAAAAGGTCAGATAGAACATAAATAACTTCGAGAAAGTGCCCCCAGACAATTTTGTTTTCTAAAACTTGTTGTCTGTGTCATTTCTTGATAGAATAGAGGTATGACTAGATATAAAGCAGTAATTTCCTACGATGGTTATGCTTTTGCTGGATTTCAGCGTCAGCCACATGCACGTAGTGTTCAAGAAGAAATCGAAAAAACCTTGACAAGGCTTAATAAAGGTTTAGGCGTTACGATTCATGGTGCGGGTCGGACGGACAGTGGTGTTCATGCACTTGGTCAGGTGATTCACTTTGACTTACCTTACCAGATGGAGGAGGAAAAGCTTCGTTTTGCTCTGGATACTCAAAGTCCTGAAGATATCGATGTGATTTCGGTTGAGATTGTGGCTGATGATTTTCATTGTCGTTATGCCAAGCATAGCAAAACCTATGAGTTTATCGTAGATAGAGGACGGCCAAAAAATCCTATGCGCCGTCATTATGCTACCCACTATCCCTATCCACTAGATGTGGAACGCATGCAAAAGGCTGTAAAGAAATTAGAAGGAACCCATGATTTCACCGGTTTTACAGCATCAGGAACTAGTGTGGAGGACAAGGTACGAACCATAACAGAGGCTAGTCTTAAGGTTGATGAGACGGGGCAATTTTTAACCTTTACCTTTTCTGGCAATGGCTTCCTCTATAAGCAGATTCGAAATATGGTTGGAACCTTGCTTAAGATTGGCAACAATCGGATGCCAATCGAGCAGATTGACCTCATCTTGGAGAAAAAGGACAGACAGTTGGCGGGCCCGACTGCTGCGCCAAATGGATTATATTTAAAGGAGATTCGTTATGAAGAATAATCGTATTTTAGCACTTTCAGGAAATGATATTTTTAGTGGTGGTGGACTGGCAGCAGACCTTGCAACCTATACCTTGAATGGTTTGCATGGATTTGTAGCTGTCACTTGCTTAACAGCCTTGACGGAAAATGGTTTTGAAGTTTTTTCAACAGAAGACACAATCTTCCAACAAGAGTTGGATAGCCTTGCTAAAGTTGAGTTTGGAGGAATCAAAATTGGTCTTTTGCCAACGGTGAGTGTAGCTGAGAAAGCTCTAAACTTTATTAAATCGCGTCCAGGAGTTCCAGTAGTTTTGGACCCTGTATTGGTTTGTAAGGAAACACATGATGTGGCTGTTAGTGAACTTTGCCAAGAATTGATTCGCTTTTTCCCTTATATTAGTATTTTAACACCCAATCTTCCTGAAGCTGAATTACTTGCAGATCAAAAGATTGAGACTTTAGAAGATATGAAGCAGGCAGCTCAAAAACTACTTAGTTTGGGTGCTCCAGCTGTGGTTATTAAGGGCGGAAATCGCCTCAGTCAAGATAAGGCATTAGATGTATTTTATGATGGTAAGAACTTTACAGTTTTGGAAAATCCTGTTATTGAAGGACAAAATGCAGGTGCTGGTTGTACCTTTGCCTCAAGCATTGCTAGTCAATTAGTCAAGGGAGAGGGGCTATTACCTGCGGTTGAGAGTTCTAAAGCCTTTGTTTACCGTGCCATTGCACAAGCAGATCAATATGGAGTAAGACAGTATGAAGCAAACCAAAACAAGTAAAATCGCCCTATTATCAATACTGACTGCCCTATCGGTAGTTTTAGGTTATATTGTCAAAATCCCAACCCAAACAGGAATCTTAACTCTTTTAGATGCTGGTATCTTTTTTACTGCTTTTTATTATGGAAAACGAGAAGGAGCTATTGTGGGAGGTCTAGGAGGTTTCATTATTGACCTAATCTCAGGTTATCCTCATTGGATGTTCTTCAGCTTGCTTTTCCATGGCTTGCAGGGTTACTTTGCAGGTTTTAAAGGAAAATGGCAGTGGCTTGGATTAGTTTTGGCAACTTTTCTCATGGTAGCTGGATATGCATGTGCGACTTCTTGGATGAAAGGTTGGGGCGCAGCCCTGACAGATATTCCTCACAATTTGTTGCAGAATTTTATTGGAATGATTGTTGGGTATCTTCTATATCAAAGTATCAAGAAAATTAGTAAGCAGTAAAAGGCAAGTCTTCCAAGGGACCTATTGAAAAATCTCTGAATTTTTGCTAAAATGAAAGCTATGAAAACACTCTATGATGTGCAACAATTTCTCAAGCAGTTCGGCATCATTGTCTATATGGGCAAGCGCCTCTATGATATTGAATTGATGAAGATTGAACTATCACGGATTTATGATGCAGGCTTGATGGACAAGCTAGATTATCTTGAAGCAGAAGCTGTTCTTCGCAGAGAACACAAACTAGAATTAGACTATTTAGAAAAAAATGGAGATTAAAGATTATGGTAACTTTGGTATTATGGGGACTTATAGTGGCAATGTTGGCATGGATGGGATACAACTATCTTCGTATTCGCCGTGCAGCGAAAATTGTAGACAATGCAGAGTTTGAATCTTTAATTCGGACAGGACAGTTGATTGATGTACGTGATCCAGTAGATTTTCACAGAAAGCATATCTTGGGAGCGCGTAATATTCCTTCAACGCAGATAAAGACGAGTTTAGCAGCTCTTCGTAAGGATAAGCCTGTTCTTCTGTATGAAAATCAACGTGCCCAACGTGTGACCAATGCAGCACTTTTCTTGAAAAAGCAAGGCTTCTCAGAAATCTATATCCTCTCTTACGGATTGGATTCATGGACTGGGAAGGTGAAGTCTAATTAATAATGTGAAAAAAGTTGTCACATATGTTTAATATAAAGTTCCAGTTTTTTATGGTATAATTGTTAGTATAAAATTTAAGGAGTTTTTTGAAGATGAAAGAAAAGAAAAAACCATCACTTGTTTTAGGTATCCTGTCTATCGTCCTTGGTTTGCTATCTCCAATCGTAGGTCTCGTTTTGGGGATCATTGGTCTAGTTTTGGCTAATTCACATCAAAAAGAATCTGAATTAGACTATAAAACAGAACGAATTCTTAATATCGTAGGGATTGTAGTTTCTGTGATTAACTGGGTTGCAGGACTCATCTTAATGATGCACTAATCAGGATTCTAACAAAAAAGCTTTATTTTTAAAAGCTTTTTTTGTTTTATCCACTCTTCTCTAAATAGTTTTTAATCATGTCTAATTCTTCTTGTTTCAAAAATTGGTTAACATAGTACAAAAATGCTACCAAATAAATAAATCCAATTTTTATGGTATTATTAATGAGTATCAAAATTAAGGAGTTTTTATAAAATGAATGTGCAGCAAAAGAAAAAACACTCACTCATTTCAGGTATCCTATCTATTTTCTTCGGATTGCTAAATCCATTCGTAGGCCTGTTTTTGGGTATCGTCGGTCTAGTCTTGGCTATCTCACTTCAAAAAGAACCTGAACTAGACTATAAAAAAGAACGAACTCTCAATATCGTAGGTATTGTAATTTCTGTTCTTCACTTTATTTTAGGTGTCATGCTATTCATACGCTAAAGAAGATTTTAAAAAGCTTTATTAAAGCTTTTTTTGTTTTATCCACTTTTCTCTAAGTAGTTTTTGATGATTTCCAATTCCTCTTGATTCAAGGACCGATATTGACCTTCTGCTAGCTCAGAGTCTAATGTAAAATCTCCAAATTGAATTCTTTTTAGAGAGGTTACCTTGACACCGATAGAGAGGAACATTTTTTTGACTTGGTGAAATTTTCCTTCTGCTATGGTGATGATGGCTTTACTATGACTTGAGCTTGAAGATAGAATATCAAGCTGAGCAGGTTTACAGACCGTTCCATCTAAAAAGACAATTCCATCTTTAAACTCTTGGACCTTGTCGGGAGTCAGAGGCCCATTGACTTCTACTCGGTAAGTTTTGTCGACATGATACTGAGGATGGAGAAGTTGAAAGCCTAGCGGCCCATTATCCGTTAAGAGAAGGAGCCCCGTCGTATCTCGATCCAGCCGACCGATTGCATAGAGCTCCTCAGATTGAAGGGACTGGGGGAGGAGATCCATGACTGTTGGGAGCTTCTTGTCCTTGCTTGCTGTCACGACACCATTTGGTTTGTGAAGCATGAGGTAGGTGTGTTCATATCCCTGGATTTTTCTGCCCTGAAAAATCAGCTCTTGCAATCCTGTATCAACATTCTGTGCAAGGGAAGTAGCAGGAAGTTCATCTACCAAAATTTCTTTTTTTAGAAGAGCCTGTTTGATGGCTTTTCGGCTAACTTTTTCTTGGGTCAATAATTTATCTAATCGCATACCAGCCTATCTTATCACAAGTCGGTATTTTTGAAAAGAAAAGAGAAGGGATGAAATTTCTTTTGAAAACATTTACACTTACTTGAGTTATGCCATTTGCTTAAAATTGTGGTATAATCGTTCAGTTAGAAAATAAATTTGAAATAAATAGAGGAAATCATGACAAAATTAAGAGAAGATATCCGTAACGTTGCGATTATCGCCCACGTTGACCATGGGAAAACAACCTTGGTGGACGAATTGTTAAAACAATCGCATACTTTGGATGAACGTAAAGAATTGCAAGAACGTGCAATGGACTCAAACGATCTTGAAAAAGAACGTGGGATTACTATCCTTGCGAAGAATACAGCTGTAGCATATAACGGCACTCGTATCAATATCATGGACACACCAGGACACGCGGACTTCGGTGGAGAAGTAGAACGTATCATGAAAATGGTTGATGGGGTAGTCTTGGTTGTTGATGCCTACGAAGGTACCATGCCACAAACTCGTTTCGTATTGAAAAAAGCCTTAGAACAAAATCTAGTTCCAATCGTGGTTGTCAATAAAATCGATAAACCATCTGCTCGTCCAGCAGAAGTTGTGGATGAAGTTTTGGAACTCTTCATCGAGCTAGGTGCAGATGATGATCAACTTGATTTCCCAGTTGTTTATGCTTCTGCCATTAATGGTACATCTTCACTTTCAGATGATCCAGCAGATCAAGAACATACCATGGCTCCAATCTTTGATACCATTATCGATCACATCCCGGCTCCAGTTGACAACTCAGATGAACCCCTTCAATTCCAAGTTTCACTTTTGGATTACAACGACTTTGTCGGACGTATCGGTATTGGACGTGTTTTCCGTGGTACTGTGAAAGTTGGGGACCAAGTAACTCTTTCTAAACTAGATGGTACAACCAAAAACTTCCGTGTTACGAAGCTATTTGGTTTCTTCGGTTTGGAACGTCGTGAAATCGAAGAAGCAAAAGCAGGGGACTTGATTGCTGTTTCAGGTATGGAAGATATCTTTGTTGGAGAAACGATTACCCCAACAGATGCCGTTGAGGCTCTTCCAATCCTTCATATCGATGAACCAACCCTTCAAATGACTTTCTTGGTTAACAACTCACCATTTGCGGGTAAAGAAGGGAAATGGGTAACTTCTCGTAAAGTGGAAGAACGTTTGCAAGCAGAGTTGCAAACAGACGTTTCGCTCCGTGTTGACCCAACAGATTCACCAGATAAATGGATCGTTTCAGGTCGTGGGGAATTGCACTTGTCTATCTTGATTGAAACCATGCGTCGCGAAGGCTATGAACTTCAAGTATCACGTCCAGAAGTTATCGTGAAAGAAATTGATGGCGTGCAATGCGAACCATTTGAGCGCGTACAAATCGATACACCTGAAGAATACCAAGGTTCTGTTATCCAAAGCCTTTCTGAACGTAAGGGTGAAATGTTGGATATGATTTCAACTGGGAATGGTCAAACTCGTTTGGTCTTCCTCGTTCCAGCGCGTGGCTTGATTGGTTATTCAACAGAGTTCTTATCAATGACTCGTGGTTACGGAATCATGAACCATACCTTCGACCAATACTTACCATTGATTCCAGGTGAAATTGGTGGGCGTCATCGTGGTGCCCTTGTTTCCATTGATGCTGGTAAGGCTACGACCTACTCTATCATGTCTATCGAAGAACGTGGAACCATCTTTGTCAATCCTGGTACAGAAGTGTATGAAGGAATGATTATCGGAGAGAATTCTCGTGACAATGACTTGACCGTTAATATCACCAAGGCCAAACAAATGACCAACGTTCGTTCAGCAACAAAAGACCAAACAGCTGTCATCAAAACTCCTCGTATCTTGACTCTTGAAGAATCTCTTGAGTTCTTGAATGACGATGAGTATATGGAAGTAACACCTGAATCTATTCGTTTGCGTAAGCAAATCCTTAATAAGAATGAACGTGCTAAAGCTGCCAAAAAGAAAAAATCTGCTGAAGAATAGCTAGAAAGAGAAAACAGTGATTTATTTAATCATCGGGATTTTATTACTCTTGCTCTACATATTTGCAACACCTCAAAGTATCAAGGGGACGGTCAATGTTGTAACGCTTGTTTTCGGACTCGTTGCCCTCTTGATTTTGTTGATGTTGTCTGCACTCCAGATTTTCCAACTTCCAGCAGAGGTTTTTATTACACTGGCGATGCTGGCTCTTGCCTACTTTAGTTTAAGGGATATCAGTCTCATGTCGATTCGAAAGAAACGCGAAAATTAAATCTATTATAGAATAAGAAAAAACTTCTATTAGCAACTGAGTTGCCGATAGAAGTTTTTATTTGTCGCTATTATTGTCAGAATAACGTTGGTAGAAATCTACTTTTATCTGGATGAAGTGTTCTAATTCACGAAAGAGTTGTAGAAGTGTAGCACGTGTTTCAAACTCTTCTCTGGTTTTAGGGAGACTACGATTACGAAATATCTGCAGGTAACTATCAATATCATTTAATAAGTCGTAGGCTGGATTGGTCTGGCTCAGTTGATTGGCTGTCTTTGAAAAGAGTTGTGCGACAATTAGGCTTTCACTCGCTGCTAGTTGGCAGGTGTTAATTTGTTGAGCCATATTTCTCAAGATACGAGTTTGTCTTTGCCTCATCTCAAAGTAGTGAATATGATAATCTGTTTGATGAAAGAGATGATCAGAATGATCAAGGTAAACCAACTTGAGAGCATCATTGAGTAGCTGTTCAAGTTCATTTACAAGTTGGGCTTGATTACGACCATCCCCTCTTTTTAGATAGTAGGATAGTCGTAGAAGGACATCTTTGAGTTTATCTTCAACCAGAATATGATAACGTTGAATTTCTTTTTCACGTGAAGGCATATAGAGATTGACCAGAAGCGCAAAGCCAGTACCGATTAGGAAGAGTAAGAGCTCATTCAGTAAAAGTGCTGGTGCTGTTGATTGTTGGATTAAGAGATGGCTAACCAGAACGCTACTAGGAGTGATTCCAATTTCCCAACCCAGTTTATAGGCAAGGGGAACATAGAATGCTAAGTAGAGTCCAAAGCTCCAGATATGATAACCAGTTAGTTGAAAGGCAATAACACCGATCATTAACGCTAGCAAGGTTGAAAAAAGTCTATTGCGAGCCAGTTTGATAGTGCTTCTTCGAGTATCAGATAAACTTAAGATAGCAATAATGCCAGCTGATACAGCTGATGACAAATCAAAAAAGTAGGCTAGTAAACAAGCAAAACAAGTTGCTAGGACTAGTTTTAAAGTACGTTGTGTGATAGACATAGAATACTTTCCAAATGAATAATAGTTATACTACATATTATAAAAGGAATTTTAAATAGGTCAAGGCTTCTGGTTTGCATATTCTGCGACTGCAGTAAAGAGAACATTTGTAGAAGAGTTTAAGGCAGTTTCACATGAGTCTTGAACTACACCAATCACAAAACCGACAGCAACAACTTGGATAGCGAGATCGTTAGAAATACCAAATAGACTGCAAGCGATAGGGATGAGTAGGAGAGAACCACCAGCAATACCAGAAGCTCCACAAGCAGAAATAGCAGCGATAATACTTAATACAAATGCAGATGCGAAATCAACCGTAATCCCTAGAGAGTTGACAGCTGCTAAGGTTAAAATATTGATGGTGATAGCAGCGCCAGACATATTGATGGTTGAACCTAGTGGGATAGAGACTGAATAAGTATCTGGATTAAGGCCGAGTTCTTCGCAGAGTTTCATGTTAACAGGGATATTTGCAGCAGAACTCCGGGTGAAAAAGGCGGTGACACCACTGACACGTAGACATTTCAAAACCAGTGGATAGGGATTTCTCCTCATAAAGAGAAAGGCAATCAGTGGATTGATGACTAAGGCTACTAACAGCATGGTTCCAAGCAATAGTACTAGTAAAATACCATAGTTTGCAAGACTGGCAATACCTTGATTCGAAATGGTTTGAAAAACTAGGCCAAGGATACCGAAAGGAGCTAGGTTGATAATCCAACCAACAATTTTAGAGACGACATCTGACATGGTTTTCAAAAGGTCTTTACTATGGCTACTTGCTTCTCTCATGGCAATTCCAAAGACGATAGCCCAAGACAGGATACCGATATAATTAGCTTGGATAATCGCATTTAGAGGATTGTCGACCAGATTCAGCAAGAGATTGCTGACAACTTGACCGATTCCATCTGGTGAACTTACTTCTGTGTTGGTATTACTAAGGGTAATCTGAATCGGGAAGAGGAAACTCATAAAAACATCAACCAGAGCAGCAGCGAAAGTTCCAAGCAAATAGAGTAAGATCACTGTTTTTATATTTGTAGTTTTTCCTTTTTGGTGCTGAGACAGAGCATTAGCTACAAGGAAAAAAACTAGAATAGGTGCAATGGCTTTGAGGCCACCAACAAAAAGATCGCCTAGGAGTCCAATTCCTGAAAACTGAGGGGAAAATATTCCAAATAGAGCCCCAAGAAGTATTCCAATCAGAATTCGTTTGATAAGGCTTGCCTTGTTCCAGGCACGAATGATTCTTCTCATACACGTTCTCCTTTTTTGAGTAATAGTAACGATTATAGTATAAATATACTTCAAAAGCAAGTAGGATATAAAAATTATAGAAATATAATGCATATTTATAAAAAGTCCGACCTTATTATTTTATGGTATAATAGTTGAAAGGAGTTTTACATGCAAGAATTTTTAAAAAGTTATTTAAATAAACTAGATCTTACAACGATATTAGAGAATCTCTTGACCAAAGTGATTTCTCTTTTGATTTTGTTTGTGCTATTTTACATAGCTAAAAAGCTTCTCCATGGGACTGTCAAGAAAATTGTAAAACCATCTCTAAAATTTTCAAATCGTGATGCAGGAAGACAAAAGACTATTTCTCGTATGCTTGAAAATGTCTTTAATTACATTCTCTATTTCTTTTTAGTCTACTGTATCTTGTCTATCTTAGGACTACCTGTATCAAGCCTATTAGCAGGTGCTGGGATTGCCGGAGTTGCAATTGGTATGGGGGCACAAGGTTTTCTAACCGATGTCATCAATGGTTTCTTTATTCTCTTCGAACGCCAGTTAGATGTAGGGGATGAGGTGGTCATTACCAATGGGCCGATTACTGTGTCTGGCAAGGTTGTTAGTGTCGGAATTCGAACTACTCAACTAAGAGGTGAAGATCAAGCTCTCCACTTTGTTCCTAACCGTAATATCACTGTGGTTAGCAATTTTTCAAGGAAAGAAGAGAACTGAAATTTTACCTCTTTTATGGTACAATAGAAAGAGTTTGGTAAAGGAGAAACGATGATTTTAGAAAAGCAGTTGGGCAATGGTTGTACCTGGATAGACCTTGATGTGGATAAGATTAAAAATATGGAAGATCTTTCTGACATCTATGGATTGGACAAGGAAACCATTGAGTATGCTCTGGATAGAAATGAACGAGCTCATATGGATTATAACCGTGAAACGGAGACGGTAACCTTTATTTATAATGTTCTTGATTTAGAAAAAGACAAAGAATATTATGAAGCGATTCCGATGACCTTTATCGTTGAAAAACAACGAATGATTACCATCAGCAACCATAAGAATGCTTATGTCATTGATCAGATGTCAGCTTATCTGGATAGCCATGAGTCGCTTTCTATTTACAAGTTTCTCTTTTCTGGTTTAGAGATTATCAGTAACGCTTATTATCCTGTCATTGAAGAGATGGATAAAAGTAAGGACGAAATTAGTGCCTTGCTACGTCAAACTACAACAAAGAAAAATCTCTTCGCCCTCTCTGACTTGGAGACAGGTATGGTTTACTTGACAGCAGCGGCAAAACAAAATCGACTCCTCTTGGAACATATCCAGGGCCATGCTCTTTATCGGAGATTTAATGATGTCGAACGAGAGCAGTTTGATGATGCCATGATTGAAGCCCATCAGTTGGTGTCTATGACAGACTTGATTTCTCAAGTCTTGCAACAACTCTCAGCTTCTTACAACAACATCCTAAACAATAACTTGAATGATAGTTTGTCAATTTTGACTATTATCTCCGTCTTACTAGCAGTACTTGCGGTTATTACAGGTTTCTTCGGAATGAATGTTCCTCTACCATTTACAGAAGAGCCAAATGCTTGGATTTATATCTTAATGGCTAGCTTGATTTTATGGGCAGCCTTATCTCAATGGCTGAAGAAAATTACTAGAAAATAAAAGAAAAGGAGCCAAAATGGTGATTGAAAACTACATGCCAGACTTTGCTGTAGAAGCAGTTTATGATTTGACAGTAGAAAGCCTGCAAAAACAGGGAATAAAAGCTGTTTTGGTGGATTTAGATAATACTCTCATTGCGTGGAATAACCCTGATGGGACTCCAGAAATGAAGCAGTGGTTACATGACCTTCGTGATGCTGGTATTCGTATCATCGTAGTGTCTAATAACTCTAAGAAACGAGTTCAACGTGCAGTCGAAAAATTTGGGATTGACTATGTTTATTGGGCTTTGAAGCCCTTTACTTTCGGGATTAATCGTGCCATGAAGGAATTCCGCTATGAGAAAAACGAAGTGGTCATGGTTGGGGATCAGCTTATGACGGACATTCGCGCGGCTCATCGTGCGGGGATTCGCTCGATTTTGGTCAAACCCTTGGTCCAACATGACTCTATCAAAACGAAGTTTAACCGCGCTCGTGAGCGCCGTGTCATGAAACAAATCACTGAAAAGTACGGGCCTATCACATATAAAAAAGGAATCTAACTATGGAAGAAATTCTCTGTATTGGCTGTGGAGCAACCATTCAGACGACAGATAAGACCGGTCTAGGCTTTACCCCTCAGTCAGCACTCGAAAAAGGTTTGGAAATAGGTGAAGTTTATTGCCAACGTTGTTTCCGTCTCCGTCACTACAATGAAATTACAGATGTCCAGTTGACGGATGATGATTTCCTCAAACTCTTGCACGAGGTAGGAGATAGTGATGCCTTGGTGGTCAATGTTATTGATATTTTTGACTTTAATGGCTCTGTTATCCCTGGTTTGCCACGCTTTGTGTCAGGTAATGATGTACTATTGGTTGGAAATAAAAAAGACATCCTTCCTAAATCTGTTAAGCATGGTAAGATTAGCCAATGGCTTATGGAACGTGCTCATGAAGAAGGTTTGCGTCCTGTTGATGTCGTCTTGACTTCAGCGCAAAACAAGCAAGCTATTAGAGAAGTGATAGACAAGATTGAGTACTACCGTAAGGGGCGCGATGTCTATGTGGTTGGGGTAACCAATGTCGGGAAATCAACTCTTATCAATGCCATTATCCAAGAAATCACGGGTGACCAAAATGTCATCACAACTTCACGTTTCCCAGGAACAACCTTGGATAAGATTGAAATTCCACTTGACGATGGTTCTTATATCTACGATACACCAGGAATTATCCATCGCCACCAAATGGCCCACTACTTGACGGCTAAAAATCTCAAGTATGTCAGTCCTAAAAAGGAGATAAAACCGAAAACCTACCAGCTCAATCCTGAGCAAACCCTCTTTTTAGGTGGCTTGGGACGTTTTGATTTCATCGCAGGAGAAAAGCAAGGTTTTACAGCCTTCTTTGATAATGAACTCAAACTTCATCGTACCAAGCTTGAAGGAGCAAATGACTTTTACGACAAGCACCTGGGAACCCTCCTCACACCACCAAATAGCAAGGAAAAAGAAGATTTTCCAAAACTTGTAGAGTATGTCTTTAATATCAAGGATAAGACCGATCTGGTCATCTCAGGACTCGGTTGGATCCGTGTAACAGGAACTGCCAAAGTAGCCGTCTGGGCCCCAGAAGGCGTCGCCGTCGTCACACGAAAAGCCATTATTTAAACATAGAAAGGAAAGGGTTATCTTTATAAAGGCGAGCACTGCGAGCCCATAGAAGATACTTTTCACCGTGGTGTTAGTTGGTACAAGTGATTGTACCAACTGCGGAAAATTTGAGACCTTAGGCTCAAATTTTAGTCATGAAAGTCCAGAGGACTTTGCTGACGTCCGTCACCACTTCAGAAAAGTATAAAAAGAAACTCTTTTAAATGAATTATGTCATTAACATCGAAACAACGTGCCTTCCTCAACAGCCAGGCACACACCCTCAAACCCATCATCCAAATCGGGAAAAATGGTCTCAACGACCAAATCAAAACCAGCGTACGTCAAGCACTAGACGCTCGTGAATTGATCAAGGTTACTCTCTTGCAAAACACAGATGAGAATATCCACGAAGTAGCTGAAATATTGGAAGAAGAAATCGGTGTGGACACAGTTCAAAAAATCGGACGCATCTTGATTTTGTATAAACAATCAAGCAAGAAAGAAAATCGCAAGATTTCTAAAAAAGTTAAAGAAATCTAAGAATGACACTCCCAAAAACTGTTTTTACAGAAGAGTAAAGGAGATTAACCTATGGCAATCGAATTATTAACTCCCTTTACGAAAGTGGAGTTAGAGCCAGAAATCAAGGATAAAAAACGGAAACAAGTCGGTATCTTGGGTGGAAATTTTAACCCTGTTCACAATGCCCATCTGATTGTTGCAGATCAAGTGCGCCAACAGTTGGGATTGGATCAGGTTCTGCTCATGCCCGAATACCAACCACCTCACGTAGATAAAAAGGAAACCATTCCTGAACACCATCGCCTCAAGATGTTAGAATTGGCGATTGATGGAATCGAAGGTATAGCTATTGAGACCATAGAGCTAGAGCGTAAGGGGATTTCCTACACCTACGACACCATGAAGCTTCTAACAGAGAAGAATCCAGACACAGATTACTATTTCATTATCGGTGCCGATATGGTAGACTATTTGCCTAAGTGGTACCGAATTGATGAGTTGGTGGAACTAGTTCAGTTTGTAGGGGTTCAACGTCCGCGTTACAAGGCAGGGACTTCTTATCCAGTTATCTGGGTGGATGTACCTCTCATGGATATTTCATCTAGCATGGTGCGTGATTTCATTGCCCAAGGACGCACACCTAACTTTCTCCTACCTAAGCCTGTATTAGACTATATCGAGAAAGAAGGACTTTACTAATGGCATACCAGGACTATATCAACTGTTCCCGTGAGGAATTATTGAAAAAAATGGCAGAGCTTCTACCTGAGAAGCGTTTGACCCATTGTTTGGGTGTAGAGCGCGCAGCCATTGAACTTGCAGAACGATTCGGAGTGGATGCCGAGAAAGCAGGTCTAGCAGGTCTCCTTCATGACTATGCTAAAAAGTTGTCAGACCAGGAATTTCTAGACTTGATTGACCGTTATCAACTTGACTCTGATCTTAAAAACTGGGGCAATAATGTCTGGCATGGCATGGTCGGTATCTACAAGATTCAGGAAGATTTAGATTTACAAGATTCTGAAATCCTACGAGCTATTGAAATTCATACAGTTGGAGCTGGTCAGATGACGGACCTTGATAAGGTCATCTACGTCGCAGATTACATCGAGCATAATCGTGCCTTTCCAGGGGTGGACCAGGCGCGTGAGATTGCTGAACTATCGCTAAATAAGGCGGTGGCCTACGAGACAGCTCACACAGTAGAGCATTTAGCTCACCAGGGATTTCCCATCTATCCCCAAACCCTTGAAACCTATAACGCCTATGTGCACTATTTGAAAGAGGACTAAATGAAGACAGCTTTTATCATCATTGATGTTCAGAATATTTTAGTGGAAACCGGTTTTCAGACAAATAGTCTATTGGAAAAAATTTCTTATTTACAAAACCAGGCTAGAAGCAAGAATATCGAAATTATCTATGTTCAACATATTGAGAACTCTGAAGCTCAAACATCAAAAGATTGGCAGTTATCTGCGCTTTTAAATCGAAAACCTGATGAAAAGGTCTTTCAAAAGAAGTATAACAGTATTTTCAAAGAAACTGGCTTAAAAGAATACTTGGATAAACAGGGGATTGAAAAATTAGTTTTATGTGGTATGCAGACAGAATATTGTGTGGATACCTCTGTCAAGGTTGCATTTGAATATGGCTATCAGCTTATTATTCCAGAAGGAACTTGCACAACGTTTGATGGAGATGATATTCCAGCAGAAACGATAAATGAATTTTATGAGGACATTTGGGAGGAGCGCTTTGCAGATGTCCTAGATTACAAACATATTTTCTAAAAAGAGGACTAAATGAAGGAAAAAGAATTACTAGAACTAGTCGTGAAAGCGGCTGATGAGAAACGTGCCGAGGATATCCTCGCACTTGATGTACAAGAATTGACGAGTGTGACTGACTATTTTGTTATCACCAGTTCTATGAATAGCCGTCAGTTGGATGCTATCGCTGATAATATTCGTGAAAAAGTAGCTGAAGCAGGCCTTAAAGGCAGCCATGTCGAAGGCGATGCAGCCGGTGGCTGGGTCTTGTTAGACCTCGGTGGTGTCGTAGTGCATATCTTCTCAGAAGAAATGCGTGCCCATTATAATCTAGAAAAACTATGGCATGAGGCTAATTCTGTAGACATTTCAGAAGCCTTAGCATAGGAGATGAACTCAGTTGTAATCAACTGGGTTTTATTTGCTTAATTTAGAAGAAAATCGTTAGAAAGGTGAGAGCGAGTGGTATTTCCAGAGGTGCTCTTGGTATCATGATTATGGCAACATACGAAACCTTTGCGGCTGTTTACGATGCTGTGATGGATGATAGTTTATACGATAAATGGATGGATTTTTCCCTCCGTCATTTGCCCAAAACTAAGGAGAGAAAGAAACTCTTGGAATTAGCTTGTGGGACAGGTATCCAGTCCGTTCGCTTTTCTCAAGCAGGCTTTGATGTGACTGGGCTTGATTTAAGCGCGGATATGTTGAAGATTGCCGAAAAGAGAGCAGTATCAGCCAAGCAAAAGATTGATTTTATGGAAGGCAATATGCTGGATTTATCCAAGGCAGGTCGATACGACTTTGTGACCTGCTATTCCGATTCTATCTGCTATATGCAGGACGAAGTAGAAGTCGGAGACGTCTTTAAGGAAGTGTATAATGTCCTCAACGAAGACGGAGTTTTCATCTTTGATGTGCATTCAACCTACCAAACAGATGAAGTCTTTCCAGGCTATTCCTATCATGAAAATGTGGAAGATTTTGCTATGCTTTGGGATACCTACGAGGACGAAGCTCCACATTCTATCGTGCATGAGCTAACCTTCTTTGTTAAGGAAGCGAACGGTTCCTTTAGTCGTCATGATGAAGTCCATGAAGAGCGTACTTATGAAGTCTTGACCTATGATATCTTGTTGGAACAGGCTGGTTTCAAGTCCTTCAAACTCTTTGCGGACTTTGAGGACAAGGAGCCAACAGAAACTAGCACCCGTTGGTTTTTTGTGGCACAGAAGTAGGAGATTATCATGACCATTACAGGTATTATCGCAGAGTTCAATCCTTTTCATAACGGGCATAAATACCTTCTGGATCAGGCTGAGGGACTGAAAATCGTAGCCATGTCTGGGAATTTCATGCAGCGTGGGGAGCCTACTATCGTGGATAAGTGGACACGGGCCCAGATGGCGCTGGGAAATGGGGCGGACTTAGTAGTAGAATTGCCCTTTTTAGTCAGTGTCCAAGCAGCAGATTTTTTCGGTCAGGGTGCAGTGGCTATCTTGGCTCGTTTGGGGATTAACACCCTTGCTTTCGGGACAGAGGAAGTTCTGGATTATCAGAAAATTGCAGACCTATACTCAGAACGTGGTCAAGAGATGGAGAAATTTGTGGATAATTTACCTGATTCACTCTCCTACCCTCAGAAAACCCAAGCCATGTGGAAGGAATTTGCAGGTCTTGATTTTTCTGATGATACGCCTAATCATGTCCTTGCTCTAGCCTATGCCAAAGCAGTTGCTGGACGAAATATCAAGCTTCATCCAATCAAACGTCAGGGGGCAGGCTACCATTCGGTGGACAAGGATGTTGACTTTGTATCTGCAACAGCCCTCCGTCAGCACCAATCAGACCGAGATTTCTTAGAACGCTTTATGCCTTCTGTCACTCTTTTTGAACAGACGTGTAAGGTGAGTTGGGATAACTATTTTCCCTTGCTCCACTACCAAATCTTGTCAAATCCAGACTTAACCACTATCTATCAGGTCAATCAGGAAATGGCAGTGCGCATCAAGGAGGCTATTAAGACAGCCCAATCTGTAGAGGAATTAGTCGAAACAGTTGCGACCAAACGGTACACCAAGGCGCGTGTACGACGACTCTTGACTTATATCTTGGTACAGGCTAGAGAAAGCGACTTGCCAGAAGGCATCCATATCCTTGGATTTACCGAAAAAGGCAGACAACACCTCAAATCTCTGAAAGAGCAAATCCGTCTAGTTAGTCGAATCGGTAAAGAACCCTGGGATACGATGACTCAAAAGGCAGACCAGATTTACCAGCTAGGGAACCAAGGTATAAGAGAGCAGAATTTTGGCAGAGTGCCAATTAAAATTGAATCAAATTAACTCTACTAAGTGGTAGGCTTTTTACTTATTTTTTTGTAAAAAATTCTTTAAAAATTTAGTTAGGGGGAATAGCTTATTTTACTAGGGAAACTGAAGAAAACAACTCTCAAAATGACCAAAACAACTTTTATTTTGGTTTGTGAAAAAGATTTTTTTGTGGTAGAATATAAAAGAATGTATTTCATTCGATAAACAAATATAATGAGGTAAAAACATGGAAATCATGACGATTGGGATTGTTGTTTTTGCCGTCATCATTGGTTTAGTCATTGGATATGTCAGCATCTCAGCCAAGATGAAATCATCTCAAGAAGCTGCAGAGTTGATGCTTTTAAATGCTGAACAAGAAGCAACTAATTTACGTGGACAAGCTGAACGTGAAGCGGATTTGCTAGTAAATGAAGCCGAACGTGAAAGTAAGTCTCTTAAAAAAGAAGCACTATTGGAGGCCAAAGAGGAAGCCAGAAAATACCGTGAAGAAGTGGACGCTGAATTTAAGTCAGAGCGTCAAGAACTCAAGCAAATCGAAAATCGTTTGACAGAACGTGCTAGCAGTCTTGATCGCAAAGATGACAATTTGACGAACAAGGAAAAAACACTTGAACAAAAAGAACAAAGTATTTCTGATAGAGCAAAAAACCTTGATGCACGTGAAGAGCAATTAGAGGAAGTCGAAAGACAAAAAGAAGCTGAACTAGAACGCATTGGTTCCCTTTCTCAGACAGAAGCGAGAGATATTATCCTCGCTCAAACTGAGGAAAACTTAACCAAGGAGATTGCTAGTCGCATTCGTGAAGCAGAGCAGGAAGTTAAGGAACGCTCAGACAAATTAGCAAAGGATATTTTATCCCAAGCTATGCAGAGAATTGCTGGTGATTATGTAGCTGAGTCTACAAACTCAACAGTCCAACTTCCTGATGATACGATGAAAGGTCGCATTATCGGACGTGAAGGTCGAAATATTCGTACCTTTGAAAGTTTGACGGGTGTTGATGTGATTATTGATGATACACCTGATGTCGTAACCTTGTCAGGTTTTGATCCGATTCGTCGCGAGATTGCCCGTATGACGATGGAAACCTTGCTCAAAGATGGTCGAATTCATCCAGCTCGTATCGAAGAGTTGGTTGAGAAAAATCGTCTAGAGATTGACAATAAAATTCGTGAATACGGGGAAGCAGCAGCCTATGAGATTGGCGCACCAAATCTTCATCCTGACTTGATGAAGATTATGGGACGTTTGCAATTCCGTACATCTTACGGACAAAATGTTTTGCGTCACTCCATCGAAGTTGCCAAGCTATCTGGTATTATGGCTAGTGAGCTTGGTGAAAATGCAGCTCTTGCCCGCCGTGCAGGATTCCTCCACGATATTGGAAAAGCTATTGACCGTGAAGTCGAAGGTAGCCACGTTGAAATTGGTACGGAGTTAGCTCGCAAGTATAAAGAACATCCGGTTGTTGTCAATACTATTGCAAGTCACCACGGAGATGTAGAGCCTGAAAGTGTAATCGCTGTTCTCGTTGCTGCGGCGGATGCTTTAAGTGCAGCCCGTCCAGGAGCTCGTAGCGAATCACTTGAAAGCTACATTAAACGTCTCCATGATTTAGAGGAAATCGCGAATAGCTTTGAAGGTGTTCAAAATAGCTTTGCCCTTCAAGCCGGTCGTGAAATCCGTATCATGGTGAACCCAGGTCAAATCAAGGACGACAAGGTCACAATCTTGGCTCACAAAGTTCGTGAGAAAATCGAAAGCAACCTCGATTACCCAGGAAATATCAAGGTAACCGTGATTCGTGAACTTCGTGCAGTTGATTATGCAAAATAAATAAGAAAGAGCAGTTGAAAAATTACTGCTTTTTTGTTACACTAGATAGAAAGATTGTAGTAAGCAGAAATGGCTTTACATAGTGAATTCAGATGAATTTTCGAGTCATTTCACAAACTATCCAAAGGAGACATCATGGCAGACCGTGGCTTACTAATCGTTTTTTCAGGTCCTTCTGGAGTTGGGAAAGGAACGGTTAGACGAGAAATTTTTGAGAGTTCTGAAAATCAATTCCAATATTCTGTATCTATGACAACGCGGGCGCAACGTCCAGGTGAAGTAGACGGAGTTGACTATTTCTTCCGTACGCGTGAAGAATTTGAAGAATTAATCCGTCAAGGACAGATGTTAGAGTATGCAGAGTATGTGGGTAACTACTATGGAACTCCTCTGACTTATGTTAATGAAACCCTTGATAAAGGAATCGATGTCTTTCTTGAAATTGAAGTGCAGGGAGCTCTTCAGGTTAAGAAAAAAGTTCCAGATGCTGTCTTTATCTTTTTGACACCACCAGATTTGGAAGAATTGCAAGACCGTCTCGTAGGTCGTGGTACCGATAGCGCAGAAGTGATTGCCCAACGTATCGAAAAAGCCAAAGAAGAAATTGCTTTGATGCGTGAGTACGACTATGCCATTGTCAATGATCAGGTTCCTCTTGCTGCAGAACGTGTCAAACGTGTGATTGAAGCTGAACATTTCCGTGTCGATCGTGTCATCGGTCATTATCAGGATATGCTGCCAAAATCTCCAACAATTCGATAAAAATTAGAAAACAGGTACAAACAAATGATGCTTAAACCCTCTATTGATACCTTGCTTGACAAGGTCCCATCAAAATATTCACTCGTAATTTTAGAAGCAAAACGTGCCCATGAACTTGAATCTGGTGCACCTGCAACCCAAGAATTTAAATCCGAAAAATCAACTCTTCGTGCTTTGGAAGAAATTGAATCTGGGAATGTAACCATCCACCCAGATCCAGAAGGAAAACGCGAAGCTGTTCGTCGTCGAATCGAAGAAGAAAGACGATTGAGAGAAGAAGAAGAAAAGAAAATCAAAGAGCAAATCGCGAAAGAAAAAGAAGAAGGTGAAAAAATTTAAGGTTGGGGGGACTCAATCTTATTTTTTCTATTGCAAGAATACTCAATCAATTAAAAGGATTTAACTAGCGGAGGAGGTGAGGATATGACTATTGCAAAAATCATTGTGGATGTCCCCTTGATGCAGACGGACCAACCATACAGTTATAAGGTTCCTGAGGAATTTGCAGGGATGCTGGAAGTCGGTATGCGAGTTCACGTTCCCTTTGGAAAGGCCAATCGCTTGATTCAAGGGATCGTACTTGGAATGGAACAAGAAAATGATGCGGAAGTGGCAGAAGATGACTTGAAAGAAATTGCTGAGGTGCTGGACTTTTCTCCAGTCTTAACGGAGGAACAACTCTGGTTGGCTGAAGAACTACGTAAGTCAGTTTTTTCATACAAGATTTCTATCTTAAAAGCCATGCTCCCTGGATTTTTGAACTCTAGTTATGATAAAATCCTCTATCCTCTGGAAGGCTTGAGTCAGGAAGATAAAGAGCGATTGTTCGGTTCGCAAGAATCTCTAGCCTTTTCATCTCTCGACCTAGAAAAGCAGGCTGAGATGATGCGATTGACTCGAAAAGGACTCTTGAAGCTAGAGTATCAGGCTGTAGACCAGAAGAAGGTCAAAACACAGTCTTGGGTTCAAGTGAATCTTGATAAATTAGAAAAGCTAGAAATCTCAAATCGTGCCAAGAAGAAATTGGAACTGCGAGAATATTTATTAGCACATCTTGAAACAGTTCCTTTGGCTGATTTGTTAGAATATTACTCACGCGAACAAATTAACTTCTTTGTGGAACATGGTGCAATCACCATGGTGCAAAAGGAAGTCCAGCGCTCAGCTGCCTACTTTGAAGGAATCGAGTCAAATCAAGCCTTAGAGTTAAACCCAGAGCAAAAAGAAGCCTGTGAGGCGGTTGTTGGAGCGATTGGAAAGAAACATCCTCCATTTCTTCTACAAGGAATCACTGGAAGTGGGAAAACCGAGGTTTACCTGCAGATTATCCAAGGTGCCTTGGATATGGGAAAAACAGCGATTGTTCTTGTACCAGAGATCTCTCTGACACCTCAAATGACCGAGCGCTTTATTGCTCGTTTTGGTGAGCAAGTTGCCATCCTCCACTCAGGCTTGTCCAACGGTGAAAAGTACGACGAATGGCGCAAGGTGGAGCGTGGAGATGCTCAGGTAGTCGTTGGGGCTAGATCTGCTATTTTCGCTCCTTTGAAAGATTTAGGCGTTATCATTATCGATGAAGAGCATGAGGCTAGTTACAAGCAAGACAGCAATCCGCGTTATCATGCTAGGGATGTGGCTATTTTACGAGCTCAGTACAATCGAGCTGCCCTAGTCCTTGGTTCTGCAACACCAAGTCTAGAAAGCCGTGCGCGTGCTGGCAAGGGTGTTTATCAGCATTTGCGCCTGACTAAACGTGCCAATCCTTTAGCAAGTGTTCCTGAAGTTCAACTGATTGACTTCCGTGATTACATCGGGCAGAATGAAACATCAAACTTTACACCTCCTCTGATTGAGGCCATTCAAGATCGCCTGGCTAAAAAAGAGCAGGTTGTTCTCATGCTCAATCGCCGTGGTTATTCTAGCTTTGTCATGTGTCGGGAATGTGGGACTGTTGATACATGTCCTAACTGTGATATCTCCTTGACGCTACACATGGATACCAAAACCATGAACTGCCATTATTGTGGCTTTTCGAAGGAAATTCCACATGTCTGTCCAAACTGTCAGAGTCGTAGCATTCGTTATTATGGAACAGGGACTCAAAAGGCCTATGATGAGCTAACAGAACTCTTTCCAGAGGCACGCATTCTACGCATGGATGTGGATACAACTCGTAAGAAGGGCAGTCACCAAACTCTACTAGACCAGTTCGGAAAAGGAGAGGCAGATATTTTACTGGGGACACAGATGATTGCCAAGGGATTGGATTTTCCAAATGTGACCTTGGTTGGTGTTCTCAATGCGGATACAGCCTTGAATCTACCTGACTTCCGTTCTTCTGAGAGGACTTTCCAACTCTTGACACAGGTAGCCGGTCGTGCCGGTCGCGCTGAAAAAGCAGGTCAGGTCTTGATTCAGTCCTATAATCCTAATCATTATGCCATTCGTTTTGCAAAGGATCAGGACTACGAAGGTTTTTATGCCTATGAAATGGGAATCAGACGTCAGTTGGGTTACCCACCTTATTATTTCACTATTGGTATTACCTTGTCTCAGAAGAAAGAAGAAGAGGTTATCAAACGTGCTTATCAAGTCATGGAAATTTTGCGGTCAGGTTTATCGGATGCTAGTATCATCCTTGGACCAACGCCTAAACCTATTGCTCGCACTCATAACCTCTATCATTACCAAATTTTGATTAAATACCGTTTAGAAGATGAGTTGGCTTCTACCCTTAATCAGGTCTTAGCTCTAACTCAAGAACGAGAAAATAGCGAACTTCGTCTCAGTATTGACCACGAACCACAACAATTTTTATAAAAGGAGAAAAGATGACAAAACTAATCTTTATGGGAACGCCTGACTTTTCAGCGACCGTTTTAAAGGGCCTTTTGACAGATGATCGCTACGAGATTGTTGCGGTTGTAACTCAGCCAGACCGTGCTGTCGGCCGTAAAAAAGTTATCCACGAAACCCCGGTTAAACAAGCAGCCAAAGAGGCAGGACTTCCTATCTACCAACCTGAAAAATTATCGGGTAGTCCAGAGATGGAAGCTATCATGAATTTGGGAGCTGATGGGATTGTGACTGCAGCTTTTGGGCAATTTCTCCCAAGCAAACTTCTTGATAGCATGGATTTTGCAGTCAACGTTCATGCTTCTCTTCTTCCAAAGCACCGTGGTGGTGCTCCTATTCATTATGCCTTGATTCAAGGTGATAAAGAGGCAGGAGTGACCATTATGGAAATGGTCAAGGAAATGGATGCAGGAGACATGATTTCTCGTCGCAGTATTCCCATTACCGATGAGGACAATGTTGGAACTTTGTTTGAAAAATTGGCCATTGTCGGTCGTGATTTGCTTTTGGATACTCTTCCTGCTTATATAGCTGGTGAAATTCAGCCTCAACCACAGGATCCAAGTCAGGTTACATTTTCCCCAAATATCAAACCAGAGGAAGAAAAATTGGACTGGAACAAGACCAATCGTCAACTTTTCAACCAAATCCGTGGGTTGAATCCATGGCCAGTTGCCCACACTTTTCTAAAGGGAGAACGCTTCAAAATCTATGAAGCCCTGCCAGTAGAAGGTAATGGAAATCCGGGTGAGATACTCTCTATCGGTAAAAAAGAATTAATCATCGCAACTGCAGAAGGGGCTCTGTCTCTCAAACAGGTTCAACCAGCAGGAAAACCTAAAATGGACATTGCTTCCTTCCTCAACGGCGTGGGACGAAGTTTGGCAGTAGGAGTACGCTTTGGTGAATAAAGTAGAAACGGCTAGAAGTCTAGCTTTAGAGGTATTGGAGGACGTTCTTGTCAATCAAGCTTACTCAAATATCACCTTAAATAAACACCTTAAGGGAAGCCAATTGTCAGTAGTTGACAAAGGTTTGGTGACAGAGCTGGTGTATGGTACCGTAGCTCGAAAACTCACATTAGAGTGGTATATTTCCCACTTTATTGAGGATAGAGATAAGTTAGATAGCTGGCTCTATGTTCTACTTCTTATGAGCCTTTATCAACTTCAATATCTAGATAAACTTCCTGACCATGCAGTGGTCAATGAAGCGGTAGAAATTGCAAAATCTCATAAGAAAGGCAGTGAAAAACTTGTCAATGCTGTTTTGCGCCGTATTTTGCGTGAAGGTTTGCCAGATATTACTAGTATCAAACGTAAAAATAAGCGTGATTCCATTGCTTACTCTCTTCCAGTTTGGTTGGTTTCTAAGCTCAAGGAAGAGTACGGAGAAGAGCGAGCTCAAGCGATTTTTGAAAGTCTTTTGCAACGGAATAAAGCCAGTATCCGAGTGACAGATTTGAGCCGAAAAGAGGAAATCAAAAAATTGCTCGGTGCAAGTGATTCCATTTTGTCGGTTGCAGGTTTGGTCAAAGAGCAGGGGCATTTTGCAGGCCATGACTTATTTTCAGAGGGACTTATTACCATCCAAGATGAATCTAGTCAGTTAGTAGCGCCAACACTCGCATTACAAGGAGATGAGCAAGTTTTAGATGCTTGTGCAGCTCCTGGTGGGAAAACGGCTCATATAGCTTCTTATCTCACAGTGGGTCAAGTCACAGCTCTGGATCTCTATGACCACAAACTCACCTTAATTCAAGAGAATGCAGAACGTTTAGGCGTAGCAGACCGTGTACAAACGCAGAAACTGGATGCTCGAAAAGTGCATGAATTTTTTGGTGAGGATCAATTTGATAAGATTCTAGTTGACGCCCCTTGCTCGGGGATTGGACTTTTGCGTCGGAAACCAGATATCAAATACAATAAAGAAACAGCTGATTTCACGTCTTTACAGGAAATTCAGCTTGAAATACTAGGTAGCGTTTGTCAAACGCTACGTAAAGGTGGTATAATAACTTATAGTACCTGTACTATTGTCTCAGAGGAAAACTTTCAAGTCGTTCAGGCTTTTTTAGAAAGTCATCCCGAGTTTGAGCAGGTGAAACTAGAACATGAATGCAAGGATATTATGAAAGATGGATGTATTTTAATTACTCCTGAATTGTATGGAAGTGACGGATTTTTTATCAGTCAATTTCGCAAGATATCCAATTAGGAAGGAACTGACACAATGGAGATTTCATTATTAACAGATGTGGGTCAGAAACGAACAAATAATCAGGACTATGTCAACCACTTTGTCAACCGAGCAGGTCGTACAATGATTATCTTGGCTGACGGGATGGGAGGACATCGCGCTGGAAATATCGCTAGTGAAATGGCGGTGACTGACCTAGGTGTTGTTTGGGTAGATACTCAGATTGACACCGTGAATGAAGTTCGTGAATGGTTTGCAGAACATCTTGAGATCGAAAATCAAAAAATTTATCAAATGGGTCGTGATGATGCCTACAAGGGAATGGGTACAACTCTAGAAGCCCTTGCAATCATAGATAATCAGGCTATTTATGCCCACATTGGAGATTCTCGTATCGGCTTGATTCGTGGTGAGGAATACCATCAATTAACAAGCGATCATTCTTTGGTGAATGAATTACTCAAGGCAGGTCAATTAACACCTGAAGAGGCCGAGTCTCATCCACAAAAGAATATTATTACCCAGTCTATCGGACAAAAAGATGAGATTCAACCAGATTTAGGGATTGTAAGCTTGGAGGCTGGTGATTATCTTGTTATGAACAGTGATGGCCTAACTAACATGATTTCAGGAAGCGAGATCTACGACATCGTGACAAGTGATATTCCACTTGATGACAAGGCAGAAACTTTGGTGCGTTTTGCAAACAATGCCGGAGGACTTGACAACATTACTGTTGCCTTGATTGCGATTGAGGAGGAATCAAAATGATTCAGATCGGCAAGATATTTGCCGGACGATATCGGATTATCAAACAAATTGGTCGTGGAGGCATGGCAGATGTCTACCTGGCTAAAGATTTGATTCTGGATGGGGAAGAAGTAGCAGTAAAGGTTCTAAGGACCAATTACCAGACTGACCCTATCGCTGTTGCACGTTTCCAGAGAGAAGCGCGTGCGATGGCGGACTTAGATCATCCTCATATCGTTCGAATTACGGATATCGGTGAAGAAGATGGTCAGCAGTACCTAGCTATGGAATATGTAGCGGGTCTTGACCTCAAACGCTATATCAAAGAACACTATCCTCTCTCAAACGAGGAAGCTGTTCGTATCATGGGGCAAATTCTTTTGGCTATGCGTTTGGCACATGCTAAAGGCATTGTTCACCGTGATTTAAAACCACAAAATATTCTTTTGACTCCTGATGGCACTGCAAAAGTTACAGACTTTGGGATTGCAGTGGCCTTTGCGGAAACTAGTTTGACACAGACCAACTCCATGTTAGGTTCTGTCCACTATCTATCACCTGAGCAGGCGCGTGGTTCTAAAGCGACTGTACAGAGTGATATCTATGCAATGGGAATCATTTTCTTTGAAATGTTGACGGGACATATTCCTTATGATGGAGATAGTGCCGTTACTATTGCACTTCAGCATTTCCAAAAACCTCTTCCATCTGTTATAGCTGAAAATCCTTCAGTCCCACAATCGTTGGAAAATGTAGTTATTAAAGCGACGGCTAAAAAGTTAACAGACCGTTATCAAACAGTTTCAGAGATGTATGTGGATTTATTAAGCAGTTTATCCAATAATCGTCGCAATGAGCCAAAGTTGGTATTTGATGATTCAAGTAAGGTTGATACAAAAACCTTACCAAAGATTCCTCAGTCTACTTTAACTTCAATTCCTAAAGTACAACAGCCAGTTGATCGTCCTCAGACACAAAAACCAAATAAAAAGGCAACAAGTAAAGAAGTTGCTCCAAAACCAGTCAAGAAACGTCGTTTTAGAGCAAGATACTTGGTGCTTTTAGCTAGTTTTGTACTTGTTTTAGCTTCTCTCTTCTGGATTATATCAAAGACACCAGCTACTGTTGAAATTCCAAAAGTCGCTGGTCAAACCGTCGCTGAGGCTAAGGAAAACCTTAAAAAAGCGAATTTTGAAATTGGTGAGGAAAAGACAGAAGCGAGTGATACGGTAGAAGAAGGGAGAGTTATCCGAACAGATCCAGATGCTGGCTCAGCTCGCAAGGAAGGGACTAAAGTCAATCTCATCGTCTCTTCAGGTAAACAATCATTTAAGATTGGAAACTATATTGGGCGTAAATATACTGATGTTTTTGCTGAGTTGAAAGAGAAAAAAGTTCCTGAAAATCTTATCAAGAAGGTTGAAGAAGAATCCAACGAATTCGAAGTCGGTACAATCATGAAACAAAGTTTACCGGAGGGAACAACTTACGATCTCAGCAAGGTAACACAGATTGTCTTGACTGTAGCCAAAGAGAAGACGACCATGACCATGCCAAATTATATTGGATATAGTCTTGAAGTTGCTAAAAAAGATCTTAATAATAGGGGTATTACTAATATTGAGATAAAAGAAGTGGATACTGTACAAGAAAGGATTAGTGAAGGAGAGGTTGCGAAACAAATTCCCGCACCATATGAAAAACTAGATATAAACAACCCGATCGTTAAATTATATATCTATAAACCTAAAACAACAACGACAACAAATCCTACCATAAGTAATCCTAATCGTGGAGAAACATCTCCGCAGAATAGAGAACAACAGTCTAATCAAACAACCTCAAATCAATCAGGTGGACATTGAGGGGATAACTAATCAATCTTTGTCACAGTTTTTGTGACAAAGATTTTTTTTCCTCCGAATTTATGATAAAATAAAAGGGAGTTTTGAAAGGAGGGAAACATGGACGAATCTAAAAAGCTGAATGCAGTTATTGATGTCATCATGCTAGCAGGAACGATACTGCTTCGAAATGGATCTGAGATTTATCGTGTTGAAGATACCATGATTCGGATTGCTCATTCACAGGGTATCATGGATTGTAATGTTTTAGCTATGCCTGCAGCCATTTTTTTCTCCATTGAAAATACAAATATTTCTCGAATGAAGCGAGTAACCTCTTCGGCTTACAATATTGAGAAGGTTTGTGATGTCAATCAAATTTCAAGGCAACTTGTGTCAGGGCAGATTGATTTGGAAACAGCTTTTAATCAACTAAAGGAATTGAATGCCAAAGCATCTCCCTACACCAATGTTCAGTTAACTATTGCAGCAACACTCAGTGCCCCCTTCTTTTCAATTATGTTTGGTGGGAATCCCTACGATGCCATTGGAGCAGGGGTGGCGACCTTATTTGCCTTCACTTTTTCTCTCTATGTAGAAAAGTTTATTCGCATTCCTTTCATGACAGCTTTTGCAGGAGCTCTGGTCTTTGGCCTGATTGCACAATTTTGGGCGCGTTATTCTGGTTTGCCATCTACAGCTGATTTAGTCATTGCTGGTGCGGTCATGCCATTTGTACCTGGGATTGCTCTGACAAATGCTGTTCGAGATATTATGACTAACCACATTAACTCTGGTATGAGCAAGATGTTTGAATCCTTGCTGATTACCCTTGCCTTAGGGGCTGGAACATCAGTCGCCCTTGTACTCATGAACTAATATGACAGTAGCAACATTTTTATTGCAAGCTCTAGCAAGTCTGCTTGCCATTATCACTTTTTTAATCGTTTTAAATGTCCAACGTTCTATGCTTGTCCCTGGTGGAGTTTTAGGAATGTCCATCTGGCTACTCTATCTATTACTCAAGGAGCCAACTAATGTTATTTTGGCGACCTTTATTGCTGCTGTAATTGGTTCTTGTATCAGTCAGATTATGAGTATTATCTACAAAACACCAGCCGTTGTTTTTGCTTTAGCAATACTGGCACCACTAGTACCAGGTTATCTGTCTTATCGAACGACTTCCTTCTTTGTGACAGCTGACTTTAGCCATGCTATTTCTAGTGCCATGCTAGTCATGATGTTAGCCCTTGTTATTTCCATAGGGATGGCAAGTGGAACAGTTTTATTGAAATTGTATAATCATCTTAGAAAGGGTCGAGCTAGCTAAGACTCGATTTTTTCTTGGCTCTACATTTTTGAGAGTTAGTATGGAAAAATGGGATAAGATTTTAAACACAAACTTGATTTGGGGATTCAAGTCTTTTTTCGCTCATTTGACCTCAATTGTGATAAAATAGAGGTGAGCGAATTTTTACAATGAATGATAAAAATAGAGGTAAATATGACAATCGGTATTGATAAGATTGGTTTTGCAACCAGTCAATACGTTTTGAAATTACAAGATCTAGCAGAAACCCGAGGAATTGATCCTGAAAAATTGAGTAAAGGGCTACTTTTAAAAGAATTGAGTATTGCTCCTTTGACAGAGGATATTGTGACATTGGCGGCTAGTGCAGGAAATTCCATCCTGACTGAAGAAGATAAGCAAGAGATTGATATGGTTATCGTTGCGACAGAATCTGGAGTCGATCAGAGTAAAGCAGCTGCGGTTTTTGTACATGGTTTGCTTGGAATTCAACCATTTGCTCGTAGTTTTGAAATCAAGGAAGCTTGCTATGGTGCAACTGCGGCACTTCACTATGCTAAGTTACATGTAGAAAATTCTCCAAAATCAAAAGTTTTAGTACTTGCCAGTGATATTGCAAGATATGGGGTCGAAACTCCTGGGGAACCAACTCAAGGTGCAGGTTGTGTTGCTATGTTGATTAGCCAAAATCCACGTATTATGGTTTTCAATAACGATAACGTTGCGCAAACTCGTGATATTATGGATTTTTGGCGTCCAAATTATTCAACGACACCATTTGTAAATGGGGTCTACTCAACGCAACAGTATCTTGATAGCCTAAAAACGACTTGGGTAGAGTATCAAAAACGTTATGAATGTAGCCTGGATGATTTTGAAGCAGTATGTTTCCATTTACCATATCCCAAGTTGGCTCTCAAAGGATTGAAAAAAATCCTTGATAAGTCCTTTCCTCAAGAGAAGAAAGATGTGTTGCAAAAACACTTTGATGAGTCTATTATTTATAGCCAAAAGGTTGGAAATATCTATACTGGTTCACTCTTCTTAGGTTTACTATCTTTGTTGGAAAACGCAGACAGCCTTAAAGCTGGGGATAAGATTGCTCTCTACAGTTATGGTAGTGGTGCAGTATCCGAGTTCTTTAGTGTGGAATTAGTTGAAGGTTTTGAAAAGCAGTTGCAGAAAAATCGCCTAGCACTTCTAGATAGACGCCAAGCTTTGAGTGTTGCCGATTATGAACGAATGTTCTTTGAAGAAGCGAAATTGGATGAATCTGGTTCTGCGACGATGTCAGGTTATGAGGGACAAGATTTTGCCCTCATTGAGATTGTAGATCATCAACGTCGCTACAGCAAGGTTGAAAAATAATGAAAAATAGTTGGAATGGATTTGCTAAAAAATCTATCGAAGAGCGCCTGGAGCTAGTAAAAGCTCAGGCACTCACTTCTCTAGAAGCCAAAAAAAGTCTTGAGCAAAATGAAAATCTTAGTCTAGCAGTCGCGGACCAGCTGAGTGAAAATGTAGTGGGTACCTTCTCCGTTCCTTACTCAGTAGTTCCAGAAGTTCTGGTAAACGGTCAGGAGTACACAGTCCCTTACGTGACAGAAGAACCCTCTGTTGTTGCTGCAGCTAGTTTTGCTAATAAAATTATTAAACGGGCAGGGGGCTTTACTGCTCAAGTTCACCAACGACAAATGATTGGTCAGGTTGCCCTTTACAATGTTCCAGATGAAGAGCAGGCTCGTCAAAATATTCTTGATAAAAAAGCAAGTCTCCTTGAAATGGCTAATCGAGCTTATCCTTCTATTGTAAAACGAGGCGGTGGTGCGCGTGATTTACATGTGGAGCAGATTTCTGGAGAGACAGACTTTTTAGTGGTTTATCTTCATGTGGACACCCAGGAAGCCATGGGAGCCAATATGCTCAATACCATGCTTGAAGCTTTGAAACCTAGCTTAGAAGATTTTAGCCAAGGACAAAGTTTGATGGGAATTTTGTCAAATTACGCGACGGATTCTCTAGTGACAGCTACTTGTCGCCTTGGTTTTCGTTATCTGAGCCGTCAAAAGGATGAAGCGCGAGAGTTGGCCGAAAAAATGGTTCTAGCTAGTCAATTTGCCCAGGCTGATCCCTATCGAGCAGCCACCCATAACAAGGGAATCTTTAATGGGATTGATGCCCTCTTGATTGCGACTGGAAATGATTGGCGAGCTATTGAGGCGGGTGCTCATGCTTATGCAAGTCGCGATGGTAGCTATCGAGGTCTTAGTCGTTGGACCATAGATTTAGAAACTGAAGAGTTAGTTGGAGAAATGACACTTCCAATGCCAGTTGCAACCAAGGGCGGCTCTATTGGTCTCAATCCTCGAGTCGTTCTCAGCCATGACTTGCTAGGTCATCCATCTGCCAAAGAATTGGCCCAAATTATCGTTTCGATTGGTCTCGCTCAAAACTTTGCAGCACTTAAGGCTCTGGTCAGTACAGGGATTCAGCATGGACACATGAAACTTCAAGCAAAATCTCTAGCGCTTTTAGCAGGTGCGACTGAGGCAGAAGTACCTAAACTAGTGGAAAGCTTGATTGCTGAAAAAACTTTTAATCTAGAAAAAGCCCAAACGTTATTGAAACATTTAAGATCATAAGAAAAACTCAGACTGATTCAGTCTGAGTCTTTTTGTTTAAATACTTTTTCCTGGTAGGAGGGAAACTGGTAAGAAATAACCGGTTGTGGCAACTTCTTTTCCTTCGATTTTTTGAAGTAGTAAATCAACTGTCAGGCGAGCAATTTCTTCCAAGGGTTGTTTAATGGTAGTAAGGTGAGGATAGAAATTCTCGATAAAATAAGTTCCATCATAGCCAATAACCTTGAGTTCTTCTGGAACAGAGATACCAAGCTCCTGGGCAATCTTCATAACCAAGATGGCTGTTAAATCGTCTGATGCGAAAATAGCATCTGGTTTTTGCTTAGTCAAGATATTTTTGATTTCCATTTCTTTTCGAAGGGGTGAAAAGTCACTGGAAACATTGATAATGGGAGCCTTGGGTAAGATTGAAGCAAAACCAGCATGACGAAGTCCAGTTGGAGAATTGGAGTTGTCATTACCCGTAATCATGATGATAGTCTTGGCTCCAGTTTTAGCCAAGGTCTGAGCGGCTAGGACTCCGCCAGCATAGTTATCAGAAGAAACGACAGGAATATCTGGTGACAAGTTTCGGTCAAAGGAGATGATAGGAGCCGTAACGCGATTGTAGTCTTCAATCCCTAAGTTATGGCTACCAGAGATAATACCGTCCACTTGGTTGGCTTCTAGCATTTCAAGATATTCACGTTCTTTTTCCGAATCGTGTTCACTGTTACAGATGATTGTCTTATAGCCTTTTTTGAAGAGTTCGTGCTCTAATTTATCAATTAACTCTGCGTAGAAAACATGGCTAATTTTAGGGAAAATTAGCCCAATTAACTTGGCTGATTTACCTTGAAGACTGCGAGCCAGGTTGTTAGGTTTATAGCCTAGCTCACGCATAGCATCTTTAACCTTTTGAATAGTTTTTTCTGACAGGTAGCCTTTTTTATTGATAACACGTGAGACAGTAGTTGGGCTGACGCCTGCTAGTTCTGCGACATCAGTTAGTTTTGCGACCATATTCTAATTCGTAGTAAGTTCCAGTTGGGTTTCCAGATTTAATGAGGATTCCATTTTGATCCTCATGAGGGAAGACACGACCAGAAAATACTTTTTCTCCTTTATTGATAAAGATTTCAAAGACTGAGTTGTCGATGAAGATATTGACAGTAGTTGCTTGATTAGTAACTGAGCAAGAGCGAGTAGTTCCAAATTCTTGAGCATATTGTTCTCCAGCTTGACTACGATCAACGGTTACTTGGCCATTGACAAGGTCAAAACTGATAGAGAGTCCTTTGCCATCTTTATCAGCAAGAAGAACGATTTCATTTTGACTATCAGCTTCTAGGTTAAGCTCGATCTCGTAGGTGTTTTTGGTTTCAGAACGATTTGAAAATTCCTCTTCTGAAGCACGAAGATCCTTGATAGCTGCTACAGGGTATTGATAGAGTTTGCCGTCTTTAATGGTAAGTTCTTTTACCAATGAGAAAGTTCCTTGGTGATCAAAACGATCAGATGGATATGACACATCTGGTAAACCAAGCCAACTAACAGCAAGGGCACGTCCATCAGGGGCATTGAAGGCTTGAGTGGCATAGGCTTCAAAACCATAATCGAGGTTGTGTAGTTCAGACACATCTACCATACGAGCATTTTCTGGATCAAAGGAAGTGCCGATTTTATACATGTTTGGATAGATATTGTCGTATTCAAGAACCTTTTTATCCAAACCTTGTGGGCAGTAAAGAAGGACAGGTTGTTCTCCGACAAAGACTAGATTTGGGCACTCCATCATATAGGCAGTGCGGTCATTGTTAAAGTCAAGATCAGCAACTTCTTGCCAGTTTGTATAATCATTATCGATAGCCTTATAGAGACGAACAAAACCTTTTTTCTCCAAGTCCTGGCCACCAACGATAGCGTAGTATTGCCCTTTAAAGTTAAAAATCTGTGGATCGCGGAAGTGGTCAGTAGCATCAGCAGGCTGATCAATCAAGATTTTATCAATCTTTTTAATATTTCCATCCTTATCCATCAAGGCACCGATCTGATAAGGGTGGCGTACCCAATTGTCATCACGGACATTTCCAGTATAAAAAAGGAATAATTGATCGCCAAACTGCATA
Organism: Streptococcus peroris ATCC 700780; assembly: GCF_000187585.1. Classification (GTDB taxonomy): domain Bacteria; phylum Bacillota; class Bacilli; order Lactobacillales; family Streptococcaceae; genus Streptococcus; species Streptococcus peroris. Next base: position 1,169,414 of record NZ_GL732463.1, on the reverse strand, counting down.
GCAGATCCAGAGTAAGCACCGTGGCTATCAAGTGGAGTATCAGGTAAGATTTTTACACCGGTTTCAGTAAAGTGCACCAAATCGTCGCTTTCAAGTTGAACCCAAGATTTTAACCCATGAGCTGCACCAAAGGGGAAGTTTTGGTAAAAGACAATCCACTTACCATCAAAATAAGAAAAGCCGTTTGGGTCGTTGAGGAGACCTTCCTTTGGCTCAATGTGATAGCTGACATGCCATGGGGATTGTGCCATCTTTTCTTGGATTTCTTTTCTTTCTTCTTGTGTCCAATCTTCATAACGTCTGTAACGACGTTCAGTAGTCCATTCCATTTCTATTTCCTCCATAAATTCTACTATCTTAATAGTAAACGTTTCCTTATAAAAAAGCAAGTCTTTCACACTAAATTTAAGAAAAAAATGTCAAACGGTTGACAGAGTTCAGAAACGAAATTTTATAAAAATTGATGAAAATATGAAAGTTTTTGAAAACTTTAAAGTAAAAACCTTGAATTCAGAGGATGTTTACTGCTATGTTAATGAAAAAATAGCAAAAACAATCAAAATCGGAGAATTGACAAAATTTTTTCTGCAAAACGCTTGACATATTTTTTAAACGTGATAGAATAATATTCGTAGGGCGGATAAAATCGCTTTCAAACAAGAACAAAATTTTTTATAAGGAGATTTTTGCAAATGACGAATACAGAAATTGCAAAAAAAGTCATCGAAGCCTTGGGCGGACGTGAGAATGTTAACAGTGTAGCCCACTGTGCAACTCGCCTACGTGTTATGGTGAAAGATGAAGCGAAGATCAACAAAGATGCTATCGAGAGCTTGGAAAAAGTTCAAGGTGCTTTCTTTAACTCAGGTCAATACCAAATTATCTTTGGTACTGGTACAGTAAACAAGATGTACGATGAAGTCGTAGCTCTTGGTTTGCCAACATCATCTAAGGATGAGATGAAGGCAGAAGCTGCTAAACAAGGAAATTGGTTCCAACGTGCCATCCGTACTTTCGGTGACGTCTTTGTTCCAATCATTCCAGTTATCGTAGCAACTGGTCTCTTCATGGGTGTTCGTGGTCTCTTGAATGCTCTTGGAATGACACTTCCAGAAGATGTGACAACTTACACTCAAATCTTGACTGACACAGCCTTTATCATCTTGCCAGGTTTGGTTGTTTGGTCAACCTTCCGTGTATTCGGTGGTAACCCAGCCGTTGGTATCGTTCTTGGTATGATGCTCGTTTCAGGTTCACTTCCAAATGCCTGGGCTGTTGCTTCTGGTGGAGAAGTAACTGCTATGAACTTCTTCGGATTTATCCCAGTTGTTGGTTTGCAAGGTTCAGTTCTTCCAGCCTTCATCATCGGGGTTGTCGGAGCTAAATTTGAAAAAGCTGTTCGTAAAGTGGTTCCAGATGTACTTGATCTCTTGGTAACACCATTCGTAACACTCCTCGTAATGTCAATTCTTGGTTTGTTTGTTATCGGACCAGTCTTCCACGTTGTTGAAAACTATATCCTTCTTGGAACAAAAGCTATCCTTAACTTGCCATTTGGACTTGGTGGTTTCTTGATTGGTGGAGTTCACCAATTAATCGTCGTATCAGGTGTTCACCATATCTTCAACTTGCTTGAAGTTCAATTACTTGCTGCTGACCATGCTAACCCATTCAACGCTATCATCACAGCTGCCATGACTGCTCAAGGTGCTGCGACAGTAGCCGTTGGTGTGAAAACTAAAAATCCTAAACTTAAAACACTTGCTTTCCCAGCTGCTCTTTCTGCCTTCCTTGGTATTACTGAGCCTGCTATCTTCGGGGTTAACTTACGTTACCGTAAGCCATTCTTCCTTTCATTGATTGCTGGTGCAGTCGGTGGTGGATTGGCATCTATCCTTGGACTCGCTGGTACTGGTAATGGTATCACAATCATCCCTGGTACAATGCTTTACATTGGTAACGGACAACTTGCACAATACCTTCTTATGGTAGCTGTATCATTTGCACTTGGTTTTGCACTTACTTACATGTTTGGCTACGAAGATGAAGTAGAAGAAGTTTCAGGAGCAATTTCTGAAGCTGAAACTGACCGTTTAACAGAGGAAGCAGTGACTGGTACTGTTGTTGCACCTAGCGAAGGTATCATCCAAACACCAATCGTTGGTGATGTAGTTGCCCTTTCAGATGTCAATGACCCAGTCTTCTCAAGTGGAGCTATGGGACAAGGTATCGCTGTAAAACCTAGCCAAGATGTTGTTTACGCACCAGCTGATGCTGAAGTGACAATCGTCTTTCCAACTGGGCATGCTTATGGTTTGAGAACATCTAACGGTGCTGAAATCTTGATTCACGTTGGTATCGACACTGTTTCAATGAACGGTGAAGGCTTCAACCATAAAGTTGCTCAAGGTGACAAGGTTAAAGCTGGAGATGTTCTTGGAACATTTGACTCTGCTAAGATTGCTGCTGCAGGTCTTGATAACACAACAATGGTTATCGTGACGAACACTGCTGACTTTGCTTCAGTAAATCCAGTTGCTTCTGGATCAGTTGCTAAGGGAGATGTAATCATCGAAGTTGAAGCTTAATAGATTCATAAAAACGAACGAATGTCATGTTTGTTCGTTTTTCTTGAATGGTAAAATTTACAGAAGAAAATCTGAAATATAGAGTAACTTTCATTCTGGAAAATGCTATAATAGAAAAATAAATACAAGAGGTTTGTCATGACAAAATTATATGGAAGCTTGGAAGCAGGTGGTACGAAATTTGTCTGTGCTGTCGGTGATGAAAACTTTAACGTTGTAGAAAAAGTACAATTTCCAACAACAACTCCTATCGAGACAATCGATAAAACCATCGAATTCTTTTCAAAATTCGATAATCTTGCAGGACTTGCCATTGGTTCATTTGGTCCTATAGATATCGATAAAAACTCTAAAACCTATGGTTTTATCACAACAACTCCAAAATCTCACTGGGCAAATGTTGACTTGCTTGGTGCCCTTCGTCGCGCTTTAAATGTACCAATGTACTTCACAACAGACGTAAATAGCTCTGCCTACGGTGAAGTGGTTGCTCGTAATAATGCTGGTAGTCGTATCGAAAACTTGGTTTATTACACAATCGGTACAGGTATCGGTGCAGGTGTTATCCAACGTGGCGAGTTTATTGGCGGTGTTGGTCACCCTGAGATGGGTCATTATTATGTAGCTAGACACCCAATGGATATTGAAAAAGAATTTAAAGGTGTTTGTCCTTTCCATAATGGATGTTTGGAAGGTTATGCAGCTGGTCCAAGTTTGGAAGCTCGTACAGGTGTTCGTGGAGAAAACATTGAACTCAACAACTCTGTCTGGGATGTTCAAGCCTACTACATTGCTCAAGCCGCAGTGAATGCGACTGTAACTTTCCGTCCAGATGTCATCGTCTTTGGTGGTGGGGTTATGGCTCAACAACATATGCTTGACCGTGTACGTGAGAAATTCACAGCCCTACTCAATGGCTACCTCCCAGTTCCAGATGTACGTGACTATATCGTGACTCCAGCTGTTGCTGGCAATGGTTCAGCTACACTAGGAAACTTCGTTCTTGCTAAGAGCGTTGCAAAATAAGAATATAGAAAAACTCCCAACTTTCTCAGTTGGGAGTTTTGCTTTAGTCTTTTTCTATTTTTGTTTCCTGATGGAAAATATTTTGCCAAGTTTCGTGGCGGCGCCAGATGCTGGTATGAATGGTATCACCGACTTGGTAGCGGATGAGTTTTGTTTTCTGGCTGATAGAGGTTAACTGAAGCTCTTTAATGGCAGAGGTTAATTCTTTTTCAGCCTTATAGGCATCCTTGTCCAGTTCTTGTCCGTCCTGGCGGATATAAATGAAATCTTCTGCAAGTAACTCTTCCAGTTGATTTCCTTGGTCAATCAGTTGCTCTCTCATGAGCAATTTTTTATAGACATTATCTAGGATTTCATCCTCAGGGATTGGTGCTGGTTCGATATGAATGTCTGTATCAAAGACACCAAATCGTTCTGATAACATGGATTCAACCTGGTCCGCAATTTCGTGACTTTCAAAAACAGACAGATCTGGGTTCATTTCCAGAGTGATGTCCAGATAAATATTGCTTCCGTAGGTACGACCGCGTTGTGATTTGACCTTGCTAATCTTAGGAATTTCCATGATAGCTTTTTGATAATCTTCTAGCAAGTGTTCATCAAAACCATCAGAAAGGCTGAAGGATGACTCGATAAAGATATCATAAGCAGTTTTAAGAATAAAGAAGGTAATGATAATCGCGACCAACTTATCCACGATTGGATAGTTGAAGCTACTAGCCAGGATAGCAATAGAAGTTCCAAGAGATGTCACGGCATCTGACAGATTGTCCTTAGCTGCTGCCTTGAGAGCCTTTGATTTAGCTTGCTTACTCAGATGGGTATTGTAGAGATAAACGGCAAACATGATGATAGCAGAGATGACACCCAGAGTCGCCCCAAGTGGGTCAATGACCGTTTGCTCTCGGCTGAGTATTTTTTGGATGGTATCACGTAGAACATCAAATCCAACGTAAAACATGATGATGGAAGTGATGAGACTTGCCAAATCCTCTATTTTCCAGTGGCCGAAGCGATGATCTCTATCTGCCGGTTGGCGAGCCAAACGAATCCCGATGAGAAGGGCCACGTTTCCAACGATATCTGAAACGTTGTTAAAACCATCTGCCACCAAACTGGATGAATGGAGGAGGTGTCCGGTCGCTAGCTTAGCTGCAGACAAGAATAGATAGGTCAAGATGCTGATAATGGCACCACGCTCAGCTAATTTTAAGTTTGAAACTGATTGATTCATCTAACTCCCTTTCTAACATTTTAGTATTCTTTCATTATACTGGTTTTCTAAGGAAAATTCAAATGTGGGAAGTAAGTTAAATACACCTCAAGACTTGAAAACTTTTGAAATTCTGATATAATAGAACTACTCAAGGGAGTAGCTGGCGGTTAACCGCGATAGTGTCGTCATTACGAATCATTTCCGGCACTATATTAAACAGCGAGACTTGTTTTTTTAAAAAACAGGTCTCTTTTTTTGTAAAAAGAGGCCAAAAGGAGGAGACTGTTTTGTCAAAAGAACAAAATAAAGACTTGTTTTACACACAAACCTCAGAAGAAGTCCTAAAGAATCTGGACTCATCTGTCGAAGGTTTGTCAACTGCTCAAGCTCAAGAACGCTTAGCGACTTATGGTCGTAATGAGTTAGAAGAGGCCGAAAAACGTAGCCTGCTAGCTAAATTCCTAGATCAATTTAAGGATTTGATGATTATCATCTTGCTTGCGGCAGCGGCACTTTCTGTGATTACAGAAGGAATGGACGGTCTAACGGATGCCATTATCATCTTGGCCGTTGTTGTCTTGAATGCTGCCTTTGGGGTTTACCAAGAAGGGCAAGCAGAAGCAGCCATTGAAGCGCTGAAAAATATGTCTAGCCCGATGGCTCGTGTTCGTCGTGATGGTCATGTGATTGAGATTGACTCAAAAGAATTGGTACCCGGAGATATCGTCTTGCTTGAAGCTGGGGATGTTGTACCTGCAGATATGCGTTTGTTTGAAGCGGCTTCTCTTAAAATCGAAGAAGCAGCTCTTACAGGAGAATCTGTCCCAGTAGAAAAAGATGTGACAGGCCTTGTCGAAGCAGATGCTGGTATTGGGGACCGTGTTAATATGGGTTACCAAAACTCAAACGTAACGTACGGACGTGGTATCGGTGTTGTTACCAACACTGGTATGTATACTGAAGTTGGTAAGATTGCGGACATGTTGGCTAATGCTGACGAGACAGAGACACCATTGAAGCAAAGCTTGGAACAATTATCTAAGGCCTTGACTTACTTGATTGTTGTGATTGCAGTTATTACCTTCTTGGTTGGTGTCTTTGTTCGTGGTGAACATCCTTTAGAAGGCTTGATGGTGGCGGTTGCCCTTGCGGTTGCTGCGATTCCAGAAGGGCTTCCTGCCATTGTAACTATCGTTCTATCTTTGGGAACTACAACCCTTGCAAAACGGAATTCAATCGTCCGTAAATTGCCAGCGGTTGAGACTCTCGGTTCAACAGAAATCATTGCATCTGATAAAACAGGTACCTTGACTATGAACCAAATGACTGTTGAGAAGGTTTATACCAACGGTCAATTGCAAAGCTCGGCATCTGAAATTGCTGCTAACAACAATACGCTACGTATCATGAACTTTGCCAATGACACCAAGGTGGACCCATCTGGCAAGCTGATTGGGGATCCAACGGAGACAGCTCTTGTACAGTTTGGTTTGGACCACAACTTTGATGTTCGTGAAGTCTTGAAGGATGAGCCACGTGTGGCTGAATTACCATTTGACTCAGACCGTAAACTCATGTCTACTATTCATAAAGAGGCTGACGGTTCATACTTTATCGCTGTTAAGGGTGCTCCTGACCAATTGCTCAAGCGTGTGACTCGTATTGAAGTTAATGGGGAAGTTCGTCCAATCACAGAAGAAGACAAGAGTGCTATTCTTGCAACCAACAAAGATTTGGCTAAACAAGCCCTTCGTGTTTTGATGATGGCTTATAAGACAAGCCATGAAATCCCAACCTTGGAATCTGAAATCGTTGAGTCTGACCTCATCTTCTCTGGTTTGGTCGGAATGATTGACCCTGAACGTCCTGAAGCAGCAGAAGCTGTACGTGTCGCTAAAGAAGCAGGTATCCGTCCAATCATGATTACAGGTGACCACCAAGATACAGCGGAAGCTATTGCCAAACGTCTTGGAATCATTGATCCAAATGATACAGAAGACCATGTCTTCACTGGTGCTGAGTTGAATGAACTCACTGATGAAGAATTCCAAAAAGTCTTCAAGCAATACTCTGTATACGCACGTGTATCACCTGAGCACAAGGTTCGTATCGTGAAAGCATGGCAAAAAGAAGGCAAGGTTGTTGCCATGACAGGTGATGGAGTCAACGATGCGCCATCACTTAAGACAGCTGACATTGGTATCGGTATGGGGATTACTGGTACAGAGGTTTCTAAGGGAGCTTCGGATATGGTCCTTGCCGATGATAACTTTGCAACTATTATCGTAGCGGTTGAAGAAGGACGTAAGGTCTTCTCAAATATCCAAAAATCCATCCAATACCTCTTGTCTGCTAATATGGCTGAGGTCTTCACCATTTTCTTTGCAACCCTCTTTGGTTGGGATGTGTTGCAACCAGTGCATCTTCTCTGGATTAACTTGGTAACAGATACGCTTCCAGCCATTGCTCTTGGTGTTGAACCAGCTGAACCAGGTGTTATGACCCACAAACCTCGTGGACGTAAGTCTAACTTCTTTGATGGTGGTGTCTTCGGAGCAATCATTTATCAAGGGATCTTCCAAACCATGCTAGTTTTGGGTGTTTATGGTTGGGCTCTTCTCTTCCCAGAGCACCAAGGTCATACTGAAATCCATGCGGATGCCCTTACCATGGCTTTTGCAACTCTCGGTTTGATCCAATTGCTCCATGCCTTTAACGTTAAGTCAGTTTACCAATCCATCTTTAAAGTGGGACTCTTTACGAACAAGACCTTTAACTGGTCTATCCCAGTTGCCTTCGTCCTCTTTGTGGTGACAATTTTGGTTCCTGGATTTAATAATCTCTTCCACGTTTCAAACTTGAGCTTGACTCAATGGATGGTGGTCGCTGTAGGAGCACTTATGATTGTAGTCCTTGTTGAAATTGTCAAAGCAGTTCAACGAGCACTTGGAAAAGATAAAAACGCTATTTAGGCATAAAAAAGTCATCTTCGGATGGCTTTTTTGCTTTTATATATGGTAAACAGAGATAGATTTTATGCTATAATCAAGTTGAGAAAAAGATGGAGGAAAGAGTCTTGAAAAAGAAAATTGTAACAGATATTTTATTTCTATCGCAAGTATCCCGACCTGCTAGTCAGGAGGATTTACCTCTAGCAAAGGACTTACAGGATACCCTACAGGCCAATAAAGAGACCTGTGTCGGCCTAGCAGCTAATATGATTGGGGTGCAAAAGCGCGTGATTATCTTTAATCTTGGAATGATTCCCATGGTTATGTTTAATCCAGTTCTCCAATCTTTTGAAGGACCATACGAGACAGAGGAAGGTTGTTTGTCTTTGGCAGGTGTAAGACCGACAACTAGGTATGAGAAGATTACAGTAAGCTATAGAGATATCCATTGGCAAGAGCAAACCATTACCCTGACGGGTTTTCCAGCACAGATTTGTCAGCATGAATTGGATCATTTGGAAGGTCGTATTATTTAAGCTCAAATCCTTGGTAGTCCTAGAAAAATATGCTACACTAACACTATGAAAATTCTAATTCCAACTGCAAAAGAAATGAACACTGAAATCCCTAGTTTAGAAGCAAAACCCTTGCGTCCTGAAAGTCAGGCAGTGCTGGATGAATTGGCCAGATATTCTGCCCAAGATTTGGAGAACTTTTACAAAATATCTGCCGAAAAAGCGCAAGAGGAGTATGACCATATCCAGGCCTTGAAAAATGCAACTGCGACAAACTATCCAGCCTTGCAACTCTTTGATGGACTCATGTATCGCAATATCAAACGAGAAAACCTAAGCAAGGCAGAGCAGACCTATCTAGAGGAACACCTCCTAATTACCTCCGCTTTTTATGGAGTAATTCCAGCCTTTGAACCGATTGCTCCCCACCGACTGGACTTTTTAATGAAGTTGAAGGTGGATGGTAAAAGTTTAAAAACACATTGGCAAACGGCATACAGTGAAGCTTTGGAGGGTGATAATCTCATTTTTTCACTGTTATCCTCAGAGTTTGAGACTGTATTTCCAAAAGAAATCCGTGAAAAAATGGTGACCTTCAAGTTTATGGAAGAAAGAGATGGAAAACTAAAAATTCACTCTACCATTTCAAAGAAAGCTAGAGGGGCCTTCTTAACAGCTTTGATGGAACATCAAGTGACCTTAGTTGAAGAAATTAAAAACCTTAGCTTTTCGGGATTTAACTATCAGAGGGATTTGTCTACCCAAAATGAGTATATTTTTGTCAAATAAGAAAGGCGAAAGCTTGCGATGATACTACTAATCGTACGCTTTTTTGTTTGCGAAGTCTTTTCGGTTGGAGTGGTAGGAATTTTCACAAAATTCTGGTATAATGTTTTTATTATAAAATTTCAAGGAGACACAGATGTCAGTTAAGATTGCATTACTTGGATTTGGTACAGTTGCGAGTGGTGTTCCTTTCCTTCTCAAGGAAAATGGAGAAAAAATAACCCAATCAGGTCATTCAGAGATTGAAGTAGCAAAGGTTTTAGTTAAGGATGAGGAAGAAAAAAATCGTTTACTTGCTGCTGGGAATGATTTTCATTTTGTAACAAATATTGACGAAATCTTGTCAGACAAAGATATTACAATTGTTGTTGAATTAATGGGGCGTATCGAGCCAGCCAAAACCTTCATGACACGTGCTTTAGAGGCAGGAAAACATGTCGTTACTGCCAATAAAGATCTTTTAGCGATGCATGGAACTGAATTGTTAGAGATTGCTAAGAAAAATCATGTTGCTCTTTATTATGAGGCAGCAGTTGCAGGAGGAATTCCAATCCTTCGTACATTAGCGAATTCCCTAGCTTCTGATAAAATTACGCGTGTCCTTGGTGTTGTCAACGGTACTTCCAACTTTATGATGACCAAAATGGTAGAAGAAGGCTGGTCTTACGAAGATGCGCTTGCTGAAGCTCAACGTCTTGGATTTGCTGAAAGTAACCCAACCAATGACGTTGACGGGATTGATGCGGCTTATAAGATGGTCATTTTGAGCCAGTTCGCTTTTGGGATGAATGTCAAGTTTGAAGATGTTAGTCATCAAGGAATTCGCAATATCACTCCAGAAGATGTAGCAGTTGCCCAAGACCTTGGGTACGTGGTTAAATTAGTAGGTTCTATCGAAGAAACACCTTCTGGAATCGCTGCCGAGGTTACTCCAACCTTCCTTCCGAAAGCTCATCCACTTGCAAGTGTTAACGGTGTTATGAATGCGGTCTTTGTGGAATCCATCGGTATCGGTGAGTCTATGTACTATGGACCAGGTGCAGGTCAAAAACCAACTGCAACAAGCGTTGTAGCTGATATTATCCGTATCGTTCGTCGTTTGAATGACGGTACCATTGGAAAAGACTTTAATGAATACAGCCGTCCAGTAGTTTTGGCTCAGCCAGAAGATGTCAAAGCCAACTATTATTTCTCAATTTTGGCTCCTGATTCTAAAGGCCAAATCTTGAAATTGGCTGAGATTTTTAATGCAGAAGATATTTCCTTCAAACAAATCCTACAAGATGGGAAACAAGAAGGCAAGGCTCGTGTCGTTATCATCACTCATAAAATCAACAAGGCACAACTTGAAAATATTACAGCAGCTTTGAAGGCCTTGGCTGAGTTTGAACTTCTCAATACCTTCAAGGTTTTAGGAGACTAAGATGAAGATTATTGTACCTGCTACAAGTGCCAATGTGGGTCCAGGTTTTGACTCGGTTGGTGTAGCTGTAACTAAATATCTAGAAATTCAGGTTTGTGAAGAACGTGAAGAATGGATGATAGAACATCAACTAGGCAAATGGATTCCACGTGATGAACGTAATCTTTTGCTGAAGATTGCTCTGCAAATTGCTCCAGACCTCCAACCTAGACGTCTGAAGATGGTCAGTGATATTCCTCTTGCGCGTGGACTAGGTTCATCGAGCTCTGTCATCGTTGCAGGGATTGAACTGGCAAATCAACTCGGAAACTTGAAGCTAAGCAAGCATGAAAAATTACAATTGGCGACTAAGATTGAAGGGCATCCTGATAATGTTGCACCAGCTATCTATGGAAACCTCGTCATTGCTAGTTCGGTAGAAGATCAGGTTTCAGCAGTTGTAGCGCCTTTTCCAGAGTGTGCCTTTCTAGCTTATATTCCAAACTATGAATTGCGCACTAGAGATAGCCGTGGTGTCTTGCCCAAGAAACTTTCTTATAAGGAAGCTGTTGCAGCAAGTTCTATCGCCAATATAGCCATTGCAGCCCTATTGACAGGAGATATGGTCAAAGCTGGTCAAGCTATTGAGAGTGACCTCTTCCACGAGCGTTACCGTCAAGAATTGGTACGAGAATTTGCGACGATTAAAAAAGTTGCCAAGAAAAATGGCGCTTATGCGACTTACTTGTCCGGTGCTGGTCCAACTGTCATGGTTCTTGCTGAGCCTGACAAGATGCCTAAGATTAAGGCTGAGCTTGGAAAACAACCGTTCAAAGGTAAGCTTCACGACTTGGAAGTAGATACACAAGGCGTTCGCGTCGAAGAAAAATAAAGATAGCGATAGGATGGGGAAACTCTTTAAGAGGGCTTCCTATCCTTTTTTTGAAAATGAAACGTGGGATATGAAATGTTTCCCGTGTTTAGCGACCGATAGACGGTCAAGGAGGATTTGAAATGGCAGAAATATATCTAGCAGGTGGCTGCTTTTGGGGCTTAGAAGAATACTTTTCACGTATTTCTGGAGTACTTGAAACGACTGTTGGTTACGCTAATGGTCAGGTAGAAACTACCAATTATCAATTAATCAAAGAAACAGATCACGCTGAGACTGTGCAAGTTATCTATGATGAAAAGATAGTGTCGCTCCGTGAGATCTTGCTCTATTATTTCCGAGTCATTGATCCACTGTCTATCAATCAACAAGGAAATGACCGTGGTCGTCAATATCGTACAGGGATTTATTATCAAGACGAAGAGGATTTGCCAACTATCTATGCAGTCGTTCAAGAGCAGGAGCGTATGCTTGGACGCAAGATAGCAGTAGAAGTGGAGAAACTTCGTCACTATATCCTAGCTGAGGACTATCACCAAGACTACCTCAAGAAAAATCCTGGTGGCTATTGCCATATCGATGTGAGAGATGCAGAGAAACCCTTGATTGATGCGGCTAACTATGAAAAACCTAGTAAGGCAGTTTTACGAGAAAATTTGTCAGAAGAGTCTTATAGAGTTACCCAAGAAGCTGCGACGGAAGCTCCCTTTAGCAATGCTTACGACCAAACTTTTGAGGAAGGAATTTATGTTGATATCACGACTGGTGAGCCCCTCTTCTTTTCCAAGGATAAGTTTGCCTCAGGCTGTGGTTGGCCAAGTTTTAGTAGACCGATTTCTAAAGAGCTTGTCCATTACTATCAGGACTTGAGCCATGGTATGGAGCGAATCGAAGTCCGGTCACGTTCAGGCAATGCCCACTTGGGGCACGTCTTTACAGACGGACCTCAGGAACTGGGTGGATTGCGTTATTGTATCAATTCTGCTTCTTTACGATTCATTGCTAAGGATGAAATGGAAGAGGCTGGCTACGGCTACCTACTTCCATATTTGAACAAATAAAAAAGATGGTGGTTTTTCCACCTTCTTCATTTTGAAAATAGAAGGGACGTATGAAACAATTACTTTCTTACTTTAAACCCTACATTAAGGAGTCTTTCCTAGCGCCATTGTTCAAGTTGCTAGAAGCCGTTTTTGAACTCTTGGTTCCTATGATTATAGCTGGAATTGTTGACCAATCCATCCCTCAAAAAGATCAAGGGCATCTGTGGCTGCAAATAGGTCTCCTCTTTGTTTTTGCAGTTATTGGCGTTTTGGTAGCTTTAGTGGCTCAGTTTTACTCAGCCAAGGCAGCAGTAGGATTTGCCAAGGAGTTGACCAATGACCTCTATCGTCATATTCTTTCCTTGCCCAAGGATAGTAGAGACCGTTTGACGACTTCGAGTTTGGTGACGCGTTTGACTTCAGATACTTATCAGATTCAGACAGGGATTAATCAATTCTTACGCCTTTTTTTAAGGGCGCCTATTATTGTTTTTGGTGCCATTTTTATGGCTTATGGTCTCTCGCCTGAATTGACCTTCTGGTTTTTGGTCATGGTTGCCATTTTGACCTTTGCCATTGTCGTGTTATCACGCTTGGTCAATCCTCTTTATAGCATTTTGAGAAAGAAAACAGACCAGCTGGTTCAGGAAACACGCCAACAGATACAAGGTATGCGTGTGATTCGTGCCTTTGGCCAAGAAAAACGAGAAATCGAGAACTTCCAAGTACTTAATCAAGTCTATACGGCTATCCAAATGAAAACAGGCTACTGGTCCAGTCTCTTGACCCCCTTGACCTATTTGATCGTGAACGGAACTTTGCTGGTGATTATCTGGAATGGTTATCTTTCTATCCAGGGAGGCTGGCTCAGTCAGGGTGCCTTGATTGCTCTGATTAACTATCTTCTACAAATCTTGGTAGAGTTGATAAAACTAGCCATGCTCATCAATTCACTCAACCAGTCCTATATATCTGTCAAGCGGATTGAGGAAGTCTTTGCAGAAAAGCCTGAGGATATACTGGCAGAAATTGCGCAAAGGGAAGGTTCAATGAACCAGTCCTTACGAGTTGAACATTTAACCTTTACCTACCCAGATGCTGCCCAACCATCCTTGCGAAATCTTTCTTTTGCTATGCAACAAGGACAAATTCTTGGAATCATTGGGGGAACTGGTTCTGGTAAGTCAAGTTTGGTACAGGTCCTTCTCGGTTTGTACCAACCAGATAGTGGTAGTATAGCCCTATCCCAGGCTGGGAACAGTCCTCAAAATCTAGCCCAATGGCGGTCCTGGATGGCTTATGTCCCTCAAAAGGTTGAACTCTTTAAGGGAACCATTCGTTCTAACTTGACTCTGGGTATGGAAGAAACAGTCTCCAACCAAGAACTATGGCAGGCCTTAGAAATTGCCCAGGCCAAGGATTTTATTAGTGACAAGGAAGGTCAGCTGGACGCAGAGGTTCAAGCAGGTGGTCGTAATTTCTCAGGTGGGCAAAAGCAACGTTTGTCTATCGCCCGAGCAGTTTTACGACAAGCTCCTTTTCTCATCCTCGATGATGCGACGTCAGCCCTTGATACCATCACTGAGTCCAATCTTCTCAAAGCTGTTCAAGATAACCTACCAAACACCAGTTTGATCTTGATTTCCCAACGAACTTCAACCTTGAAGATTGCTGATCAAATTCTCCTTTTAGAGAAAGGGGAGCAATTAGCACTTGGAAATCATGAGGAATTGATGAAGACTAGCCAAATCTATCGTGAAATCAATGTATCCCAACATGGAAAGGAGGACTAGAATGAAAGGCAAACATGCAAGCCAAGCCTTCAAACAATTAGCAAAAGATTTAGCTGGCCATCCCGTCCTTCTTTTCCTAGCTTTCTTGGGAACCATTGCTCAGGTAGCCCTATCAATCTATCTGCCAATCTTGATTGGGCAGGTGATTGACCAAGTCTTAGTGACGGACTCATCTCAGGTATTCTGGCAGATTTTCCTCCAGATGATTTTGGTGGTCATCGGAAATACGCTGGTACAGTGGGTCAATCCCCTCCTATATAATCGACTGATTTTCTCCTACACCAAAGATTTGCGCGAAAAAATCATTGAAAAGCTCCATCGTCTTCCGATTGCCCTTGTAGATAGACAAGGTAGTGGGGAAATGGTCAGCCGTGTAACGACAGATATCGAACAGTTGGCAGCGGGATTGAATATGATTTTCAACCAATTTTTCATCGGAGTTTTGATGATTTTGGTCAGCATTCTTGCTATGCTCCAAATCCATCTATTGATGACTCTCTTGGTTCTGCTCTTAACCCCTCTATCTATGGTCATTTCACGCTTTATCGCAAAGAGATCCTACCATCTCTTTCAAAAGCAGACAGAGACTAGGGGAATTCAGACTCAGTTGATAGAAGAATCGCTCACCCAGCAAAACATTATCCAGTCCTTCAATGCTCAGGAAGAATTTATCGAGAGACTTCATGAGGCAAATGACAATTACGCAGGTTATTCTCAGTCGGCTATCTTTTATTCATCGACAGTCAATCCTTCCACCCGTTTTGTCAATGCCCTCATTTATGCCCTACTAGCAGGTGTTGGAGCTTTACGCATCATGGCGGGTTCCACTTTGACGGTTGGTCGTTTAGTGACCTTTTTGAACTATGCGCAGCAGTACACTAAGCCTTTTAACGATATTTCATCAGTCTTAGCCGAGTTGCAAAGCGCCTTAGCTTGTGCAGAACGTGTCTATACTGTTTTAGAAAGTCCTGAGATTACAGAAACAGGTTTTAAAGAATTGAACAGTGACCAAGTCAAGGGAGCTATTTCCTTTAAGCATGTTTCTTTTGGTTACAATCCTGAAAAGATCTTGATTAAGGATCTGTCTATTGATATTCCAGCTGGTAGTAAGGTTGCTATCGTTGGCCCAACGGGTGCTGGGAAGTCTACCCTTATCAATCTCCTCATGCGTTTTTACCCGATTAACTCAGGAGCTATTTTGCTAGACGGTCATTCTATTTACGACTATACTAGAGCCTCTCTTCGACAGCAGTTTGGGATGGTGCTCCAAGAAACTTGGCTCAAGCAGGGAACCATTCATGACAATATTGCTTTTGGCCATCCTCAAGCAAGTCGAGACCAGGTCATTGCCGCAGCCAAGGCAGCAAATGCGGATTTCTTTATCCAACAATTGCCACAGGGTTATGATACCAAGCTTGAAAATGCAGGGGAATCTTTGTCTGTTGGTCAAGCTCAGCTTTTGACCATTGCCCGCGTCTTTCTAGCCATTCCTAAGATTCTCATCTTAGACGAAGCAACTTCATCCATCGATACCCGGACAGAGGTGCTGGTTCAGGACGCCTTTGCCAAACTCATGAAGGGACGGACAAGCTTTATCATTGCCCACCGTTTATCGACCATTCAAGATGCTGATTTGATTCTTGTCTTGGTCGATGGAGATATTGTCGAATATGGCAATCATGAGGAACTTATGACGAGAAAAGGCAAATACTATCAAATGCAACAAGCAGCGGCTTTTAGCCCAGAATAAATGGGAAAGCCATTGTAATGCCAATGAACAAACAAGAAAAGTTGCCTTCGGGTGACTTTTTTGTTACAATAGCTAGAAAAATTATCCAGTATGAATACTTATATAGAAAAGGAGCCTAGGGATGAAAGTCTTTCAGCATGTAAATATCGTGACTTGTGACCAAGATTTCCCTGTCTATCTAGATGGGATTTTAGCTATTAAAGAATCCCAAATTGTCTATGTCGGTCAGGAAAATCAAGAGATTCTCGAGCAAGCAGACCAAATCATAGACTATCAGGGGGCTTGGATCATGCCTGGCTTGGTTAACTGCCATACTCACTCTGCCATGACAGGCTTGAGAGGCATTCGCGATGACAGTAATCTCCATGAATGGCTGGAGGACTATATCTGGCCAGCAGAAGCAGAATTCACACCAGAGGTGACTACAAAGGCCGTCAAAGAGGCGCTGACAGAGATGCTCCGGTCAGGAACAACAACTTTCAATGATATGTACAATCCTAATGGAGTGGATATAGCTGAGATTTATGAGGTGGTTAAGGCATCCAAGATGCGTTGCTATTTTTCTCCAACCCTTTTTTCATCAGACGTGGAGACGACGGCTGAAACTATAGCCAGAACTCGAGTTGTTATCGAGACAATCAAAGGTTATCAAGACCCAAATTTCAAGGTGATGGTGGCTCCTCACTCGCCCTACAGTTGTAGTCGAGATTTGCTGGAGGCAAGTCTTGAGCTAGCAAAAGAAGAAAACATTCCCCTTCATATCCACGTGGCAGAAACACAGGAAGAGTCAGGCATTATCCTGAAACGCTATGGCAAACGCCCATTAGCATTTCTAGATGATCTTGGCTATTTAGATCGTAAAGCTGTCTTTGCCCATGGTGTGGAGTTAAATGAAGCAGAAATAGAACGCTTGGCAGATTCGCAAGTCGCTATCGCCCACAATCCTATCAGCAACCTCAAACTAGCCTCAGGGATTGCACCAGTTGTCCAACTTCAGAAAGCAGGAGTACCAGTTGGTATCGCAACGGACTCAGTTGCTTCTAATAATAACCTTGATATGTTTGAGGAAGGACGCACAGCAGCCCTTTTACAGAAAATGAAAAGTGGCGATGCCAGTCAATTTCCAATCGAAACCGCCCTCAAGGCACTGACAATCGAGGGTGCTAAGGTGTTAGGAATGGAAGATGAGATTGGTAGTCTAGAAGTTGGCAAGCAAGCAGATTTTCTCGTTATCCAGCCCCAAGGAAAAATCCATCTCCAACCTCAAGAAAACATGCTATCTCACCTCGTTTATGCCGTCAAATCCAGTGATGTTGACGACGTCTACATTGCAGGTGAGCAGGTTGTGAAAAACGGTCAAGTGCTGACAGTTAACTTGTAAAATTAAGTATAAATTTACGAAATCTCATGAGAAAATTCTTGTGAGATTTTCTAGTTTTTAGGTGAAATTATGGGCCTTACTTCTTGCCTAAATATTTTGATAATAAAATAAAAAAACACCGATTAGATAAATAAGAAAAATTATGGTATAATAAAACGATACAATTAAAGGAGTATGTATGGACATTTCAGAAATCCGTCAAAAAATTGACGCAAATCGTGAAAAATTAGCTTCTTTCAGGGGGTCTCTTTGACCTCGAAGGTTTAGAGGAAGAGATTGCCATTTTGGAAAACAAAATGACAGAACCTGATTTTTGGAACGATAATATTGCGGCCCAAAAAACATCGCAAGAATTAAACGAACTAAAACATACCTATAATACCTTCCACAAGATGGATGAGTTGCAGGATGAAGTTGAGATTTTACTGGACTTTTTGGCGGAGGACGAATCCGTTAAGGATGAGTTGGTTGAAAAACTCGATGAGTTAGCTCAGATGATGACCAGCTACGAAATGACCCTTCTCTTGTCAGAACCTTATGATCACAATAATGCTATCCTTGAAATCCATCCAGGTTCAGGGGGAACAGAGGCTCAAGACTGGGGCGA
The DNA here is from genome assembly GCF_000187585.1 of Streptococcus peroris ATCC 700780. Lineage (GTDB taxonomy): Bacteria > Bacillota > Bacilli > Lactobacillales > Streptococcaceae > Streptococcus > Streptococcus peroris. Next base: position 1,151,464 of record NZ_GL732463.1, on the reverse strand, counting down.
TATGCTCCTTCGTATGTATACTCGCTATGGAAATGCCAAAGGCTTCAAGGTTGAGGTCTTGGACTACCAAGCAGGTGATGAAGCAGGAATCAAGTCAGTAACCTTGTCTTTTGAAGGGCCAAATGCATATGGTCTTCTAAAATCAGAGATGGGAGTTCACCGTTTGGTTCGTATCTCACCATTTGACTCTGCTAAACGTCGCCACACCTCATTTACTTCTGTAGAGGTCATGCCAGAGTTGGATGATACCATCGAAGTTGAGATCCGTGAGGATGACATCAAGATGGATACCTTCCGTTCAGGGGGAGCAGGTGGACAAAACGTCAACAAGGTTTCAACCGGTGTCCGTTTGACCCACATCCCGACAGGTATCGTTGTAGCATCAACTGTTGACCGTACCCAGTACGGGAACCGTGACCGTGCTATGAAGATGCTCCAGGCAAAACTCTACCAGATGGAGCAGGAAAAGAAAGCTGCTGAGGTAGACTCCCTCAAGGGTGAGAAAAAGGAAATTACATGGGGAAGCCAAATCCGCTCCTATGTATTTACACCTTATACAATGGTAAAAGACCATCGTACCAACTTTGAAGTAGCGCAAGTCGATAAGGTTATGGATGGAGACCTAGATGGTTTCATCGATGCTTATCTGAAATGGCGTATCAGTTAAAAGAAAGGAAGTCACATGTCAATCATTGAAATGAGAGATGTTGTCAAAAAATACGACAACGGGACAACTGCCCTACGTGGCGTCACTGTAAATATTGATGCAGGAGAATTCGCCTACATCGTAGGACCTTCCGGTGCCGGTAAATCAACCTTTATCCGTGCCTTGTACCGCGAAGTAAAAATTGAGAAAGGAAGCTTGCAGGTCGCAGGTTTTAACCTGGTTAAGATTAAAAAGAAAGACATTCCATTCTTACGTAGAAACGTAGGCGTAGTCTTTCAGGATTACAAACTTTTGCCAAAGAAAACCGTTTATGAGAATATTGCTTATGCAATGGAAGTTGTTGGTGAAAGCCGTCGTAACATCAAAAAACGTGTTATGGAAGTCTTGGACCTTGTCGGTTTGAAGCACAAGGTTCGTTCATTCCCAAATGAGCTTTCAGGTGGGGAGCAACAACGTATTGCCATTGCGCGTGCTATTGTAAACAATCCTAAGGTCTTGATTGCCGACGAACCAACAGGGAACTTGGACCCAGATAACTCATGGGAAATCATGAACCTCTTGGAGCGTATCAATCTTCAAGGGACAACTGTTTTGATGGCGACCCACAACAGCCAAATCGTAAATACCTTGCGCCACCGCGTTATTGCCATCGAAAATGGTCGCGTGGTACGTGATGAAGCGAAAGGAGAGTACGGATACGATGATTAGTAGATTTTTCCGCCATCTATTAGAAGCTTTAAAGAGCTTAAAGCGTAATGGATGGATGACCATTGCTGCTATCAGTTCAGTAATGATTACTTTAACCTTGGTTGCTATTTTTGCCTCAGTTATCTTCAATACTGCAAAATTAGCAACTGATATTGAAAATAACGTTCGCGTCATGATTTATGTTCGAAAGGATGTCGAAGATAACAGTGAAACCATTGTAAAAGAAGGTCAAACTGTTACGAACAATGACTACCACAAGGTCTACGATGCTCTAAAAGCCATGCCAGCTGTTAAAAGTGTTACCTTCTCAAGCAAAGAAGAACAGTACCAAAAGCTAACTGAAACTATGGGTGATGAGTGGAAGGTTTTCGATGGAGATGCTAATCCACTTCACGATGCATATATCGTAGATACCAATTCACCAAGTGATGTAAAACCAGTAGCTGAAGAAGCTAAGAAAATCGAAGGTGTTTCTGAAGTTCAAGACGGTGGTGCCAATACGGAACGCCTCTTCAAGTTGGCTTCCTTCATCCGTGTTTGGGGATTGGTCATTGCAGGACTCTTGATCTTCATCGCAGTCTTCTTGATTTCAAATACCATTCGTATCACCATCATTTCACGTAGTCGTGAAATCCAAATCATGCGTTTGGTTGGTGCCAAGAATAGCTACATCCGTGGCCCATTCTTGCTAGAAGGTGCCTTTATCGGATTGTTGGGAGGAGCTCTCCCATCAGCTTTGGTTTACTTTATCTATAACCGAGTGTTCCAATCTGTCAACCCATCCTTGGTTGGTCAAAACTTATCTTTGATTACACCGGATCTCTTTATTCCATTGATGATTGCTCTCTTGTTCGTCATCGGAATCTGTATCGGTTCACTTGGTTCAGGAATCTCAATGCGTCGATTCTTGAAAATTTAAGTCAAATATCTTGATAAAACATATAAAAGTGGGATGTCATCAAGACTTTATAGTGCTTGATGCCCCGCTTTTTCTTTTGGTCTCATTACTTAGTCACTTGCCAATTTTTGGGAAACAGTGTATGATAGGAAAGGACCTTTTTTACTAACATGAATCATGAATGAGGATAAGATGAAACAATTTTTAGAAAAAGTGAGTATACTCTCTCTGTCATTAGTATTAATCACATCGTTTTCAATTTCGAGTGCCCTGCCAGCCATGTTTGACTATTATCAGGGCTATTCGACCGGTCAGGTAGAACTCTTAGTCAGTCTTCCTTCTTTTGGAATTATGGCTATGCTGTTATTGAATGGAGTTTTAGAGCGGATTTTTCCAGAACGTCTCCAACTGACTCTAGGACTTTTAGTTTTGTCAATTAGTGGAACAGCCCCCTTCTGGTATCAGGGTTATTACTTTGTCTTTGCGACACGTCTTCTCTTTGGACTTGGAGTTGGAATGCTGAACGCCAAGGCAATCTCTATCATCAGTGAGCGTTATCAAGGCAAGACTCGTATCCAAATGCTTGGTTTTCGTGGCTCAGCTGAGGTAGTAGGTGCTTCTATCTTGACGCTGGCGGTGGGGCAACTTTTGGCTTTTGGTTGGACCGCTACTTTCTTAGCCTATGCAGCAGGTTTAGTGGTTCTTGCACTCTTCCTTCTCTTTGTACCCTATGGTAAAGCTGAAATATTCGCTTCAAAGCAAAAGACAGAAGAAACAGTGAGTTTGACTCGTTCTATGCTACAGCTAATTTTCTTCCTAGCCATTGGGGCTGCAGTCATTGTATGTACCAATACAGCCATTACATTCCGAATTCCTAGTCTCATGATTGAGGCAGGTTTCGGAGATGCTCAGTTGTCTAGTCTAGTATTAAGTGCCATGCAGTTGATCGGTATTTTAGCGGGAATTAGCTTTTCTTTCCTCATATCTGCCTTCAAGGAAAAATTGTTATTGGTTGCAGGAGTCACCTTTGGAATTGGGCAAATCATCATTGCCATAGCACCATCACTCTGGGTGGTTGTTGCAGGATCTATCCTGGGAGGATTTGCCTACAGCATTGCTCTGACGACAGTCTTTCAGTTGATATCTGAGAAAATTCCAGCTAAACTCCTCAACAAAGCAACTTCCTATGCTGTTTTGGGCTGTAGTTTTGGTGCATCTTTAACGCCATTCGTTCTTTCAGGGATTAGCTTTGTGACTTTAGATGGTCGCATGACATTTATCATTCTAGGAGCATGGATGATTGCCACATCAGTCCTTGTTTCCTTTTTATTGAAAAAAGAAGTCTAACAAAGAAAAACTCAAGGATTCTCCTTGAGTTTTTTGTGTATTAGCCAACCATTTGCCAAAAGAAATCGATGATATAGGTCAAGCCATAGGTGTAAACGACCAGGGTAAAGGGTTTGGTCAGGATGATAATGGTCATATACCGCTTGAAGCTCATTTTAGTCAGAGCGGCTAGCATGCAGAGAAAATCCGCTGGACTAACGGGCCAAATCATCATAAAGATAAAGAATCGGTCAAAGCGATTGTCCTTATCCAACCAGCCAATGTACTTATCATAGGTCCGCTTGCTGACGACAGACTGAACAAAGGGGGCTCCGTAGAGACGCACCAAGTAAAAGATAATGGCGCAACCAATAACAATGCCAATATAGTTGTAAATCGTCCCCACGATATGCCCGTAGATAAAGACACCGGCAACGGATGTCAGAGCACCAGGAATGATAGGAACAACTGTCTGCAAAATCTGTAGAAAGATAAAGAGCGGTGGCCCCCAGAAACCAGCCTGTTGGATAAAAGCAGATAGGGTTTCCTTGGAGTGCAAAATTCCAGCCTGATAGGCCCAGATACAGAATATCACCGTACCAACTCCACCGATGATGGAGGAAATATTGATTGCTTGCTGTAGAAGGGGAGAAACAGCTTTCATTTCTTTATCGTGTGACATGTAAACTCCTCTTGTGTAGTATGATTCTACTATACCATATTTTAGGGAGAAAGACTATATGGGATACTTCGTGTGACTTTGCCTCAAGTATGGTAAAATGGGAATAAGAAAATGACAGCTTAGAATGAGGAAAATCATGTTAGGATTGAAGTTTAATGGCACTTGGCGCAACTACCAAAAACAGGTCTTGGATAACTTCCAAGAATACCAAGCAGATGGTCATGTTCACTTGGTGGCAGCGCCAGGTTCAGGGAAAACAACCATAGGAATCGAGTTGATTGCCCGCTTTGATAAGCCTGCTCTCGTTTTGGTACCGACGGTGACCATTCGAGAACAATGGGTGGATAGGATTCGCCAGGCCTTTTTAGAGGATGAGAACCAGATTACAAGTCTCGTGTCTCAAAATCTCAAGGACATGAAGCAAATCACCATCGCTACCTACCAAGCTTTTCACAGTGCTATGCAACAGGTACAATCTCAAGAAGATAACGGCGAGGTTGAGGACTTTGTAGGCTTTGATCTGCTTGCCAGACTCAAGGAAAGGGGTGTCGAAACCCTCTGTCTGGACGAATGCCATCACTTGAGAAATGAATGGTGGAAAAGTCTAGAAGACTTCCGTAAAAACTACCAGCAACTGCAAGTCATCTCTCTCACTGCGACACCGCCTTATGACAGTGAACCAGAACTCTGGGATCGCTATCTCCAGATGTGTGGAGAGATTGACCAAGAAATCACGGTGCCAGAACTGGTCAAGGAAGACACTCTTTGCCCTCATCAGGACTTTGTCTATATCTGTTTTCCGACCAAGGAAGAGGACAAGCGCTTGGAAGAGTTTGAAGACACCAAGTGGCAGTATGTCAGCCAACTAGTCGTTGATCCTGATTTCCAAGAGTTGATTCGGAGTTCCAAGGTTCTCAAAGGGGAAATCTCTGCGGATATGCTCCTAGAAGATCCTAAGTATCTCTCAGCGCTCCTCATTTATCTACAAGCTCAAAAGCTGGAAATTCCCAAGTATCTACGAGATTTACTAGGAGCTGAAGGCTTGCCTGCCCTTAATTACTATTGGTTAGAAGTTCTCTTGCAAGGCCTTCTCTATCAGACTCCTGACTGGTATGAGGATCCGCAGGAGACAAAGAAAAAAATAGAAGCAGAACTGAAATCAAGAGGGTTGATTGAAAAACGTCAGGTTTTCTTGGTCAAATCCAAGGCCAATGACCAAATTCTCAACCAATCTCTAGGAAAACTAGCTGGGATTGCATCTATCTTTGAGACCGAATATGCCAGTCTAGGTCAGGGCTTGAGACAGTTGGTCTTAGCGGACTATATCCGTAAGGATTTTGCCAGTTATCTGGGAGATGACCAAGCACCAATCACGCAATTAGGCGTCCTCCCATACTTTGAAACCATTCGCAGAAGTGCGCAGAAGCAAGGCTTGTCTGTCCCTATAGCAGTCCTTTCTGGTAGTGTCGTGATCATACCTGCCAGTGTCAAGGCAGAACTTCAAGCACTCATTCCAAACACTAGCTTAAGCTTCTCTGTCATTGGAAAACTCGACCAAGAGTCCTATCTCCAAGTAGGCTTTCCATCCAGCTTTAAGGGGATGGTCGCAGCTGTGACCGAGCTCTTCCAACGTGGTTCTATCCAGGTCTTGGTCGGAACCAAGTCTCTCTTGGGAGAAGGATGGGATGCCCCTTGCGTCAACTCTCTCATCCTCGGAAGTTTTGTCGGAAGCTTTATGCTCAGTAATCAAATGCGGGGCCGTGCCATCCGTATCTGGCCAGGACATCCAGATAAGACTAGTAATATCTGGCACCTAGTAGCCATCAAACCTTATAAAAATCCAACCTTTTCTAAGGAGGATCAAGAGGAACTAGACCTCAATCCATATCAGGACCTGCAGACCCTTGCCCGCCGTATGGACCATTTCCTTGGCTTGTCCTATAAGGAAGATACCATCGAAACAGGTCTGGACCGCTTAAACTTTCCTGAGTTCCCATTTAAGAAAAAGAAACTCGAAGAGTACAACGAGAAGATCATGGAACTATCCAAGGATCGTGCCTCCCTTCGTAAAAAATGGCAGGAATCTCTCATTGTTGCTGACAAGATTGAGATTGTCAATGAAGTGGCGACCGACAGCAAACGAATCCCTCTGCTTGCCTTAGCGGATGCTGAAAAGTGGCTTCGCTACGCTCTGATGGTATTTGCTATTAGTCTCCTGGCTTATGTCGTTCGACTAACCTTCTTTGCCTTGCCATGGTTGACCGCTCTTTGCGGTCTCTTCCTAGCTATCACTGCCTTTCGCTTTTACAGCTACAAGAGTCCTTATAAACGCTTGCGCCAGATCGGTGAAGCTATTCGCAAAGTCATGGTGACTGCCGGACATTTGTCTGATGACCAGTCGCGCGTGCAGGTCGATGAGGACAAGGATAGCTTTAATGTCTTTGCCTATCTAAAAGGTGGCAGTATGCGAGACAAGGAACTCTTTTCCAAGGCCTTAGGAGAATTCTTTGCCCCTGTAGACAATCAACGCTACCTCTTAGTCGCTAAAAAAGCACCAGCAGGACAGTCCAAGTATTTTGTAGTTCCTAGCCTCTTTGAAAAACGCAAGGAAGATGCCCAGCTCTTCCAAAATGCCGTCGCACCACACATAGGCAACTACCAACTCGTCTACACCCGCAACGAAGCAGGCCGAAAAATCCTGCTCGAAGCCAGACTCAAATCCCTAGCCAACAAAAACGACCGCATCATCACCAAGAAAAAGGTCAAAAGCGCTTTGAAATAGAAGGAAGTGAGCGTTTTCTATCCGGAATATGATATAATAATAGGGAGAATTTTGTCCCTGAAGGAGAAATATAGATGCAGGTAAAACCAGAACTGGAAATAGAAAAACAACTGATAAACCAGCTGGTAACTGGTGAAAGCCAATGGACTTATAGAGAAGACCTAAAAACAGAAGAACAACTATGGGACAATTTCTTTGAGAAATTAGCCCAAAACAACGTTGCTCTGCTAGCAGACCATCCCTTGACTGAACAGGAAAAACGCCAGATTCAGAATCAACTCAACTTTGTTAGCTACTATGATGCTGCTAAGTGGTTGGTCGGAGAAAACGGCATTGCCAAAGTCGAGGTTCAAAGAGAAGATGCTAGCCTAGGCATCATCCGTTTGTCAGTCATTTGGCGTGACAATATCGCAGCAGGAAAGTCTAGCTACGAAGTTGTCAATCAAGTCCAACGAGAAAAAGTAAATCCTATGGACCAAGACCGTAGACTGGATGTTACTCTTCTTATCAACGGCTTGCCTATGATTCAAATCGAGCTCAAGAGTTCCCAAGCAGCCTTCATCGATGCCTTTCATCAGATAAAAAAATATGACCGTGAAGGGAAATTCCGTGGTATTTACTCTAGCTTGCAGATGTTTGTTGTGACTAACAAGGTAGATACTCGCTATATCGCTGCAGCTCGTGAAAATAAACTTAACAAGCAATTTCTAACCAAGTGGGTAGATAAGGACAATCATCCTGTGACAAATCTGACCAGCTTTGCTCACGAGGTTCTTTCGATCCCTCGTGCCCATCAGATGGTCATGCAGTATTCTGTCATTGACGATAGCAAGAAATCTCTCATCCTTTTGCGTCCTTATCAGATCCATGCCATCGAAGCGGTGCAGGAAGCCTCTCGCCAGCAAGCATCAGGCTATGTTTGGCATACAACAGGTTCAGGAAAGACCTTGACTTCTTATAAGGTAGCTCGCAATCTCCTTCAGATTCCATCCATCCAAAAGACGATTTTTGTCGTTGACCGCAGGGACTTGGACCAACAAACCACATCATCTTTCCTATCTTATGCGACCAATGACGTCATCGATATCGATGAGACAGATAATACCCATGATTTGGTCAAGCGCTTAGGAAGTAATGATAAGCGTGTCGTGGTGACCACCATCCAGAAAATTACTACCATGATGCGTAAGTTTGACCAAGGTCTTTACCAACGAGATGCGGACAAAATCAAAGGACTCCGAGTGGCCTTTGTCGTGGATGAATGCCACCGTGCCGTGACACCGCAAACACAAAAAGACATTAAAGCCTTTTTCCCACAATCCCTCTGGTATGGTTTTACAGGAACGCCCATCTTTAAGGAAAATAAACGCCAGCAGGTCGGCGACCTCGCCCAAACCACCCAGAAACAGTATGGAGACCGTCTCCATGAGTATACGGTCAAGGAAGCCATCCATGACGGAGCTGTCTTAGGCTTTAAGGTAGACTATCGCAATACCCTCATCACAGACCAGTCTGAAAATGAAATACCAGATACCGTCTATGAGAATGAGGAGCACATGCTGGAAGTCTTGGACGCCATTATCAATAAATCACGCCAACAACTAGGCTTCCAAAAAGGAGTGGGCAATACCTACAATGCCATCCTCACTGTCAAGTCTATCCCTCAAGCCCAAGCCTACTATGACCTCCTCAAAAAAGTCAAGGCTGGACAGACACGGGTCAAGGTATCTGAGAGAGTCAAGATGGTCCTTCCAGACTTTCCAAAGGCGACCATCACCTACTCGGTCACAGAAAATGAAGAAGACTCAAGAGCCAACCAAGACCACATGAAACAGGTCTTAGAGGACTATAACCAAGAGTTTGATACTCACTTTACAATGGCGGATCTTCGTGGCTTTAATACAGATGTCAATAACCGCCTTGCCCGTAAGCAAGATAAATATCTCTACCGCAATGAGCAGTTGGACTTGGTTATCGTGGTCAATCGTCTCTTAACGGGATTTGATGCCCCTTGTCTATCAACCCTCTTTATCGATAGAAAACCTATGCAACCGCAGGACTTGATTCAGGCCTTTAGTCGAACCAATCGTATCTTTGACTCCAGTAAGACCTATGGTCATATCATCACCTTCCAAAAGCCTCTAGCATTTAAGGAAGCAGTCGATAATGCCCTCAAGCTCTACTCAAATGGTGGTGAAAATGATGTCCTAGCACCTAGCTGGGAAGAGGAAAAGAGAAACTTTTTGAGAAGTTGTAGCGACTTCCAAAATCTCATCACAGATGACCCTGTAGAAGGACTCCAACTGGAACAAATCTCTACGCCACAGTTGAGAAAAATCGCCAAGGCCTATCAAGGATTTGATAAGTACCTAGCTTCAATCCGCGTGTATAAAGAGTATGATGAGGACGAAATTTACGCCCAAACAGGACTCAGTGCAGAAGAGTTAGAAGTTTATCTTGGTTTTTATCAGAATATCCTAGCAGAGTTGAAAAGTCGTTCAGAAGATGGTGATGAAGATGGGGAGCCACTGGATATCCACTACGAACTAGAGTCTATCCAAGTGGATGAGATTAACTATGCCTATATACTTACCTTGATCCAAAGCCTGATCGAGCAAGAGCAAAGTCAGGAAAAGAGTCTCAGTGCACAGGACAGAGAAGCAGTGGATACCTATATCCAAAGTCTTGAGAAGACCAATCCAAATCTGGCACAAATCATCTCAGAACTTTGGCAAGAAGTACAGGCAAATCCTGACCGCTACAGAGGTCAATCCATCGCCAATATCCTTGACCAGATGATTGAAGCAGTCATCCAGCAGCATATCCAAGACTTTAGTAAGACCTGGTATGTGGGTGAAGATGAACTCCGCTACTATGTCAATCACTACCGCAAGGGAGCAAAAAAACAACTAGGAGAAAGCCAACTGACCAAGAGTCAGCGCTACAAGGACTATAAAGTTGAGGTGGCAGATGCCCTCAACCCACTCCTCTATAAAAAACACATCAAAGAAGCCTATACCCAACTGATTGAAGAAGTGATTGAGCCGTTGAGAGTGGGGAGGTAGTCATTCGAATTTTATAAACATGAATACAATATTTGAAATGAAGGATTATCCATGAAAAAAAATTATATTGAACATGAAGTAAAAGTAAAACTCATGGATTCAATACTTAATAATGACAGAGATTACCAATGGTTTCTAGATTATCTTGAAAATAATTTTGATAACGATGATATTGATTCATGGGAAGACTTTGAGAATAGGTATGTGTCTTTTTCAAAAATAATTGATTATTTCTCTAAAATCCAAAAGATTGAAGATGAAGAAATGAAAACGGATATTGTTCTGTTAAAAGATATTATTTTGATTTCTAGATTCAAATTAGATTTAATTACATGGTCACAATTATCTATTAAAGTCCAGTCAAATTTTGGGAAAATATTAGCAGTAGCACTATATATCACTAAATTGATGAGTTTAAAAAATCAATTAAATGATGAAATTAATTTTGGGATTTTTTCTATTAAGAATTTTTGGCAAGCATATAATTTAGATGAAGTTATTGAGCGTAAAGAATTGATTTACGATTATTTAGAAAGTATTTCAATAAAAAACTTTGACACAAAGAAAGAAATTATTTCTTCTAATTTAAGTCATGAGAATACAACTTGCTCAATGCAATTCCTTGCTGTATTAAAATCATTAGCTTTTAATACAACTACATTTTCTTACAATTATAAAAAATATGAATACAATGTGATTACATGGCAAGAGAGAGTTGTATTAGGATTTGTAACTCGTCCACTTGATGTCTTATTAAAAGATGAGGTTTTTAATTCACGTTTTTCAGTTGAACAATTAAAAAAATTAATCGATTATTTCCATGGCGATGGAGTAGTACGATATATAATTGAGACTATAATTTATGAAAAATTCAATATCTTGCCTTCATCTATGGTAGTTGAAAACCATATACAGTTACTGCTCTTCAACGTTTCTATGAAGTCTGATTCCGAACTATTAAATTCAAGTTCAGTCTTATTTTTATCAAAACTTTTTAAAGAAAAAGATTTTAAAAAGATAAGTATCAGTAATTATTTGCGTTATAAATTCATGCAAGCTATTCAAAATGTTGAAGAACCAAAAACAATAGAGAAATTAAAAGCTCTAGGTTTTCCAACTAGCAAGCAACAAAATGAAAGATTAAAAAGTTATTCACGTAATCTTTATAAATCAATTTCTAATGTCCAAAATATTGCTGATTTAATTCGTTATTTTGATAGTGTATCACTTGTTGTATATTTAGATAATGAGTATTTCTTTCAAATACGCCAAAAGTTTCGGGAAGTCGTAATTGAGAAAGAAGAAACACAATCACTAGAAACGGCCAATATGTTTCTAATGTATATGAAATTTTTATACTTTCTAAGTGATAATCGTGGTGAACAGTTAAATAAAAATTTGTTAATAAATGAAATTATTTCTATTCAAAATTTGTGGGAAAATAAATATTATGAACAAGAACTTAACAATATGCAAGAGTTCAGTTACCAACAACAAATCCCAGATACTGAAATAAAAAAACTTAATGACTTGATACAGAATTATCCACTTGGATTTGCAAAACAATGTATATTAGTTACAGAAGAAAAGACTATCGAAATCATGGAATTAGCTTCTGAAAATTCTTTGCTATATTTTATAAATAGAATAATAATTGACCCAATATTTCCTAAAGATAGTCCGGATATAGAATTGGATAGACATGATGTTGACCAATTGCTAGATAAACAAGTAAAATCAATTATTGATAATAAGAGTTATAAGTTTCGTAATATTTTAAAACCAAATAAATATATTCTTGCTTTACATGAAAATTATATCCGAAACGTGACTTTTTTAACTACTATTTTTAATAGAACAGAGGAGCTGTATCTTTATTTAAATAGTTGTAGCAAATTTAATTTTATTGAATTTGACAGAGAGATTAAAATTGCACATATTACTCAGTTATTTCCGTTACTGGAAGAAAAAATTAGAGAACTTGCGAGACTGTCTGGTTATAATCCTTTTAAGATGAAAAAGAAGGAATTTATGAATTACCGAGATCCAAGTTCAATTCTCAGAGAGATAATTACTGAAGTTTTTAATCTTACAGATAGCTTTGAGAATATTCCTGATTTGTTATTTGTTTATCATTTTATGTATAATAGTAATTCACTCAATATTCGGAATGAGTGTATACATGGTAGAGACTTTTTAAGTAATGGAAGATTGATTCTTGCATTCAAAATTACATTGCTTTCTATTCTAATGATTGACAGTCGAATTAAAATAATTAAAGAAAATTCGAATTGACGAGAGTAAATTATGACAAAAGTAAATAAACCAAAAATAAGATTTAAAAAACATAATGATATTTGGGGAAATACCAAGTTAACAGAAAAAGCACCCATTATTATGGGACAATCACCTGATAGTAAAAACTATACTGATAACCCTAATGATTATATCCTAGTTCAAGGCAATGCAGACATGAAGAATGGTAGAGTATTTCCAAGAGTTTGGACTACTCAGGTTACTAAATTAGCTGAAAAGGGTGATTTGATTTTAAGCGTTCGAGCACCTGTTGGTGATATAGGAAAGACTGACTATACTGTAGTTTTGGGCCGAGGTGTGGCTGCAATAAAAGGTAATGATTTCCTCTTTTATTTATTATCAAAAATGAAGCAATCTAACTATTGGGCGAGATTTTCTACAGGTTCAACTTTTGAAAGTATTAATTCAGGAGATATTAGATTTGCAGAAATTATGATACCAAGTCCAGAAGAACAATCCGCCATCGGCTCCCTCTTCCGCAACCTTGACGACCTTCTGGCTTGCTACAAGGACAATCTTGCCAACTATCAATCTCTCAAGGCGACTAAGCTTTCCAAGATGTTTCCCAAAGCAGGACAGACCGTTCCTGAGATTCGTTTGGATGGATTTGAAGGTGAGTGGGAAAATAAAATACTTTCTGAAGTTACAAATATTACAATGGGACAATCTCCCAAGTCAGAAAACTATACAGATAATCCGAATGATTATATTCTAGTCCAAGGGAATGCAGATATTAAAGATAAGCAGGTCGTTCCTAGATTATGGACCACGGAAGTTACTAAAACGGCGGAAATTGGCGATATAATTCTAACTGTGAGAGCTCCTGTTGGTGATATTGGTAAAACGGATTACAATGTAGTTATTGGTCGTGGTGTCGCGGCAATAAAAGGCAATGACTTTATTTTTTATACTTTAGAAAAAATGAAAATGACTGGTTTCTGGAATAGATTAAGTACAGGATCAACATTTGAATCAATTAGTTCGAATGATATAAAAGAAGCAATTATTCAAATTCCAACTCTTGAAGAACAACAAGCTATCGGCACCTATTTCTCAAACCTCGATAACCTCATCAACTCACACCAAGAAAAAATTACTCAGATCGAAACACTCAAAAAGAAACTCTTACAAGATATGTTTATTTAACTGAAAGGGGCTAAATATGCCAGACACGACTTTTAAACGTGAAAAGAAAACAGACAAACCGGTTATTGCACTTTGCTATGATTTTGATAAAACTCTATCTCCAGATGATATGCAAGCTCAAGGATATATCCAAACAGTACAACCAGAAGGAAGTGATGTAATTGGTGATTTCTGGAAAGAGTCAAATAGTCGTGCCGCAGCAAACAATATGGATAAAAACCTTGCTTATATGTATACAATGAAGAAAAAAGCACGTGGGCAAATTGTTTTTACAAAAGAAAAACTTGCGGACTATGGCTCTAAAGTAGCATTATTCGAGGGAGTTAAGGATTGGTTTAAGCGCATTAGAGATTATGGAGCAGAAAGAGATATTATTATCGAGCATTATATTATTTCTTCCGGTTTGAAAGAGATGATAGAAGGAACATCAATTGCGAATGAGTTTAAAGAACTATACGCAACATCTTTCTATTTTGATGAAGACGGGGTGGCTGTTTGGCCTGCTCAAGTAGTTAATTATACTAACAAGACACAGTTCCTTTTCCGTATCTCAAAGGGAGTACTTGATGTAAATGATGATGCTGTTAATGATTCTTTTGCACCAGATGAAATCAGAGTTCCTTTTCGGAATATGGTTTATCTAGGGGACAGCGATACGGATATTCCTTGTATGAAATTAGTAAATTCTCAAGGCGGATATTCTATAGGTGTTTTTAATCCAGATGAAAAAGATAAAGTGAAGGCGAAAAATAAAGTCTATAAAATGATGAGGGATAATCGTATTTCCTATTTTGCCCCTGCAGATTATTCGGAAGGTAGCGAGCTTGATGAACTAGTGAAATTGATCATTGATAAAACTGTGTACAACGAAAAATTGTACAAGAAAAAGTATATTAATCAGAAGGAAGCTATCGAACAAGAAAAACCAAGAGAAGAACAGGAGAAAATAGACTTGATCAACTCTTTGGAAAGTAGTGCTAGTTTCAAAAGTACTCATGCTATTGTTGAAAAATTATCAAAATATACTAGTTGGAAACCAGAAGAAATAGAAGATCTCATAGAAATTGCAGTGGAAAATACACAGGTATTACATATTTTGAATGACCAAGATATTAAAAAGTTTTACCAGTATCTAATTGAACAACTTGGTAGCAATACTGATGAGTTAATTAGAGACAAAGTTGAAAATATTCAACAAAAATTTGAATCATAAATTGTAGACGAGAAGATTTAAGTGAGATATGGTGGAGAAAAATTTTATAGAACTAGATAAAATTGATACCTCAACTGCGGCGCAAAATTTTGCAAAATTATTAAACGAGAATAAGACATATTTTCTTAATGGTCCCTGGGGATCAGGTAAATCTACTTTTCTTAAAGAAGTTGACGATATAAACCAAATTAAACTAGTTACCATTGATTTTTGGAGATTAAATGACAGTCGCTCGACTCTAGAAACAGTTTTTGCGAAGCTACATCCATATGTTTACTGGGGCCTTAGATTAATTGTAATTCTATGCATTGCATTATCAATCCTAATGACTAATGTAGTTGATTTAGGTCTAAGTGTTCTTGTACCTACTTGGGTTATATTGAGTGCGGGAGTGGTTGCTTTAATAGTTGCAATCCATCAGTTTTTGAAAATAAAATCAGATGGAATTTATAGTTGGTTGTTGACGAAAAATTATCCTTCGTTTACGAAGACAGTCTTAGTAGTTGATGACTTTGATAGAATGACCATGGAACAGCAGGAAGCAAGTTATAAACTGTTTAGTTTACTCAAAGGAAAACTTCCGATTATTTTTATTGGAGATATAGATATAATTCATCGAAACGAGAGTAATTATCTTTCAAAAATTATTGATCGACGAATTGAGCTGCCATTTGTTCTCCATCCTACAAAAATATGGACTGATTATTTCGAACAATTGGAAAAGAGGCTAGAAATAAAGCTTTCTGATAGATTTAAGAGGGTGTTCATAACAGATGAAAGAAATTTACGGGACAGAGAACGCTTTAACGATTATGTTAACCTGGAATTGATTGGACGTAATAAAGAGAAATATGTTCAAATTGAGCAACAACTAGTTGTTATATATCTTTTTCTATATTATCCAAGATTTTATGAAAGTTTAAAGACCGGTAAAGGGTCTATTAAATTAGATTCTAATAAACAGTTAATAAAGGAACTTCATAATATATTGTTTGAAAAAAATAATTCATATCCAAGTTGTTATCTTTCAAATAGGGAAGGATACCTTATAAATGAAGTACCATCAAATAGACTCACTGAAGAATTGATTCAGATTATTGATGAGGAACAACAACTTTCTAATGAAATTTTACTTTCACAGAATGATTTCCTAGATTTTATCAATGGAGAATACGAAAAACTAACAAATCAACAACAAGATTTATTGTTTTCAAACGCTTTAAAATTATCTACTCATAGTGAAGATAACCTGCTAGTAAATCTTATTATACAAAAGAAGGTTAAGACTAAAATTCCTGAATATAGGATAGGGACTCAAGAAGTGGATATTGAATTAGTTAAAAAGACTTATTTTTTTGTAGAGAGTGTTTTAGGTAAAGCAGATGTAAGCGAGATATTCTATTTTATTTTCAAACATAAAATTTTTAGGTATCAAGATATGGTAGGTCTTGATATAGGATTAAGTCCTTACAATAAAGAATTCTCGTCATACAGGTGGAAATATATAATAATAATGATGCACTTGTATGAACTTGATAAAAAACTTCAATATTTTGATTGGGACAATACTATCTGGGGAGCCATAATTAAACTAAGTACAGAAGAGTTTCTCCGTTTTTGGCTAGAATTTGGATTTATAAGTAATAAAGATCAGAATAAATCTGGGTATGATTCTAAAAATAAAGAATATATTTTTGTAAAAGATTTTGACACTTATGCTGACGAAGCAGATATTATTTTCTTAAAAGGAAGTATTAAGGAAAGATTAAACAAACTTGAAAAAGAAGGATTCAAATTCGAAGATTAAAAGATAAAAGGAGCATTCATGGTATCTGTAACACAACGTATCAAAGAAATTAACCAACCTCGAGGTGGCTACTTGCCCATCAAGTTATTTTCAGTAGAGCAGTTCGAAGATCACAGAGTTCTTCATCCGGTAGAGTCTGTATCTCCTAGTTTAGTGGGGATTTGTGTGGACTACTTGACCCGTTTTATGAAAGGGACAGAAGCCCGTGATGCTTTCAGAATTTCTCTCATGGGAGCTCAGATGGTGGGCATGGGAGACCTAGCAGAAGCACTGCTCGATTTGGTGACAGGATTGGATGATTTATCGATAGAAAGTGCGTGTCGTCTAGCGTCCTTTGATGTCGTCTTTCGTGCAGGGAAGCAGTATTATAAGCCTTTTGAGGAAATTTCAGTGGATGCAGAAACGATAGAGAATATTTGTATCATGGTGGAGAGAAGCCTTTGTTTCTTTGATCTCTATGGTCCTTTGGTGAAAGATGGCTTTAACTTTCTTGGAGGTTATACAGATACGATTGACAAGGGTGATGGAGATTTTCTTACCAAGGATACATTATGGGATTTTAAGGTGACTAAAACAGCTCCTAATAAAGACCATACACTACAAGTCCTTGTATACTATATCATGGGCTTACATTCCTTTGACCCTGACTTCCTTTCTATCGAAAATCTTGGATTTTATAACCCTCGAAAAAATATCGTTTATCAACTTCCTGTCTCTGATATTCCTTTGGACTTGGTTCAAACGGTAGAAAGAGAAGTGATTGGCTATTCCTAAGCAACCACTTTTTGAAGAATATTTGTAAAACTTAGAAAGAAACACTATGGAAACAACACAAACGTCCCAGTCGCTCTACCAAGCCCTGTGGAACTCAGCGGATGTTCTCCGCTCCAAGATGGATGCCAATGACTACAAGTCCTATCTCTTGGGCATGGTCTTTTACAAGTACCTGTCTGATAAGATGCTCTTTTTCGTGGCTGAGACCATGGAAGAGGGGACAGATAGTCTTGAGGATGCCCTTGAGGTCTATCGCAACTACTACGAGGATGCGGAGACCCATGAGGATCTGGTCTCTGTTATGAATGATGAGCTCAACTATATCATCAAGCCAGACCTGACTTTTACGGCTCTGGTAGCACGTGTCAATGAGGGGACTTTCCAGCTGGAAGATTTGGCCCAAGGTTTTCGTGATATCGAGCAGAGTGACGACCTCTATGAAAATCTCTTTGAAGATATCGACCTCTACTCTAAAAAGCTAGGAGCAACTCCGCAAAAGCAAAACCAAACGGTAGCAGCAGTCATGAAAGAGTTGGCTGTGCTAGACGTGGCTGGTCACGCTGGCGATATGCTGGGGGATGCCTATGAGTATCTGATCGGTCAGTTTGCGACTGACTCGGGCAAGAAAGCTGGTGAGTTTTATACGCCTCAGCCTGTTGCCAAACTCATGACTCAGATTGCCTTTTTAGGTCGTGAGAATCAGGAAGGCTTTACCATCTATGATGCGACTATGGGTTCTGGCTCTCTCTTGCTAAATGCCAAGAAATACTCTCATAAACCGCAGACAGTCGTCTACTTTGGTCAGGAGCTCAATACTTCGACCTATAACCTAGCTCGGATGAACATGATCCTACACGGCGTTCCTGTTGAGAATCAATTTCTCCACAATGCCGATACACTGGATGAAGACTGGCCAACTCAGGAGCCGACCAACTTTGACGGTGTTCTCATGAACCCTCCATACTCTGCCAAGTGGTCTGCAAGCTCTGGCTTTATGGCTGATCCTCGTTTCTCTCCATTTGGGAAACTGGCGCCCCAGTCCAAGGCTGACTTTGCCTTCCTCCTACATGGATATTACCACCTCAAGCAGGATAATGGAGTCATGGCTATCGTTCTTCCCCATGGTGTTCTCTTCCGTGGAAATGCAGAGGGAACTATTCGTAAGGCCTTGTTAGAAGAAGGTGCCATTGATACGGTTATCGGTCTACCAGCCAATATCTTCTTTAATACCAGCATTCCGACTACGGTTATCATTCTCAAAAAGAACCGTACCAATCGCGATGTCTACTTTATCGATGCTTCTAAGGAGTTTGATAAGGGCAAAAACCAAAATATCATGACGGATGCTCATATCGAGAAGATTCTGGAAGCCTACAAGTCACGTGAGGAGATTGATAAGTTTGTCCATCTGGCAAGCTATGAAGAAATCGTCGAAAATGACTACAACCTCAATATCCCTCGCTATGTAGATACCTTTGAGGAAGAAGAAGTAGAGCCGCTGACAGACATCGTCAGCAAGATTAACGAGACAAATAAAGCAATCGAAAGCCAAACAGCTTCTTTACTCGAAATGCTCGGTCAACTCCACGGAACCACACCAGAAGCCGATGCTGAGCTTAAAGAGTTTTTGAAAAACTTTAAAGGATAATGGGGTTAATTTATTCGCTCATATTCCGCTCATAATTCGCTCATTTTATAGATATAACTTTGTTTCCGTATTTCCTGGGAACTAGTAGAAGTTAAGGAGAAATATGGAAAATAACAACCAACGTGCCCTTTGTCAGCAACTCTGGGCGGAAAATAAATACCTTGTTTTGAGCCATTCCAGCAATATTTACAAGGATATTCGCCAGTATCTCAAGCAAGAGGTGGTGGAGCTGAGACAGGTTCAAGAGATGATTGACCGTGCCTGCCAGATCCAAGAACACAGGGGTCAGGTTTGCAATGCCTTTCAGCATATTTGGGGCTATTTTAAAAAGCAAGCAAGCCTTGACGAACGCAAAGACTATATGCTCTTGCTGGATCGCTATCGCTTCGGTCAAGCTTCTAAGCAAGACTTGATTGCTAAGACTCGAGATTTACTTGAACGTTACCCAAATAGCTATCTTCAAAATTCTACCTTGCTGAAAGGAGACTCCCATGAGACTTTGGCATGAGGCTTTGATTTCACAACTTCCCCGTCCTCAGCTCTTGGGGCAACATCGAGAGTGTTGCGCCCTTCGTGGCAATGGCTGGGGCAGAAAGCATGCGACGGTTGACTATGTCTTTACCCACTCGCCCTATCGTCTCTATGCCTATCATCGTTTGATCATGGAGGAGATGGCTGACCGTGGCTACAAGGTCAGTCCAGAGTGGTTGGATAAGAACTACCGTGGCAAGACCTGCCCTCCTTATCAAGACTTAGCAGAGGAAAAGCTGAACAGTCCTATCTATAGTGAACATGACGACTCCTACTATGAGGAGTGTCTGGCTAATCTCCGAGAGAAGGGGATAGAGTTGGATTAAGAGTCAGTATGACTTCTAATTTAGAACTCTTTTCGTAATTTTTTCGAATAATAAAAATGAGACCTTTAGAATTTTCTAAGGTCTTCTTTTTATAAGTATTTGAATTTACTTTTAATAACTTTTAAGTTATAATTTTAAAAAAGCCAAGCGTGAACTGAAGGACTTAAAAGAAAGAGGATTAAGTGATGAAGAATAGTGCCATTGGGAGTAATTGGAAGGATGTCCGGTCAGAACTCTTCACCAAGGAGGAAATCCTTGAAAGTGATATGTGAGTGGCTATCATGAGTGAATTGATCGAGGCTAGACGTGAGCAAGGAATCAGTCAGAAAAAGCTAGAAGAACTTAGTGGAGTGAGTCAGCCTGTCATAGCTAGGATGGAAACAGGAAAGACTAGCCCTCAGTTGGATACGGTCTTAAAGGTTTTAGCCAGTTTAGGAAAGACACTAGCAGTCGTTCCACTTGAACAGGGGAAAAGTTAATTAAACTGACCTATAGTCTTTTCTAATAACAAGCCATAGTCGGCTTTCAATTTGTTGCTATTTTGTTCTGAACGTAGCTATTTAAAAAGTCTATGAACAGTTATCTACCAAAGGATTTGGGGAATCTTCTCCAAATTCTTTTTTGTGCTTTAAAAAGCCATATAGTTTCAAACTATATCAAAGCCTAATTTTTTACAATTATACAGACGCTTTCTTTTCTGTTAAGATAGTTTCAACAACAATTTTTGGAGGACAAAACATGTCAACTACAATTATCGGTTTCCCTCGTTTGGGTGAATTCCGCGAATTAAAATTTACAACTGAAAAATACTTTAGAAAAGAAATCTCAGAAGAAGAACTCTTGGCTGCTGCTAAAGAATTGCGTGCAAAACACTGGAACATCGTCAAAGAAAAAGGCATCACTGAAATCCCATCAAATGACTTTTCTCACTATGACAACTTCCTTGATGCTGCTTTCCTTTTCAACGTAGTTCCTGCATCTGTTCAAAACTTGGAATTGTCTGATCTTGAACGTTACTTTGCTTTGGGACGTGGTTACCAAGGAGAAAAAGGGGATGTTCGTGCCCTTCCGATGAAGAAATGGTTCAACACTAACTACCACTACATCGTTCCTAAATTTGAAAAAGACACTCAAGTAAAATTGGCTGGTCACAAGATTTTTGATGAGTTCCAAGAAGCAAAAGAACTTGGTCTTAACACTCGTCCAGTCCTTGTAGGTCCATTCACTTTCCTTCAATTATCAGACTTTGAAGAAGGCGTGAAAGCAGAAGACTTCGTCGATAGCTTAGTGGCTGCTTACCAAGACGTTTTTGCCAAATTGGCTGAACTTGGTGCAACTCGTATCCAATTGGACGAAGCTGCTCTCGTCAAAGACTTGACAGAAGAAGAAAAAGCACTCTTCTTGAACATTTACAACAAGCTTTTGGCTGATAAAAAAGGTCTTGAAGTTTTGCTTCAAACTTACTTCGGAGACGTTCGTGACGTTTATGCTGACCTTGTCAAATTGCCAGTAGATGCTATCGGTCTTGACTTCGTTGAAGGTAAGAAAACTCTTGAACTCGTTAAAGGTGGATTCCCAGCTGACAAGACTCTCTATGCAGGTATTGTCAATGGTAAGAACATCTGGCGCAACAACTACGAAAAGAGCTTGGCTGTTCTTGAGCAAATTCCAGCTGAAAACATCGTTTTGACAAGCTCATGTTCACTTCTTCATGTGCCATTTACAACAGCTAACGAAGAATTTGAACCAGCTATCTTGAACCACTTTGCTTTTGCAGTTGAAAAATTGGAAGAACTTCGTGACTTGGATGCTATCCGCAACGGTCAAGGTGCAGAGGCTCTTGCAGCAAACAAAGAACTCTTTGCGACTGAACGTGTTGGTGAAAATGCAGAACTTCGTGCGCGTATCGCTGCTTTGACAGACGCAGACTACACTCGTTTGCCAGCCTTCGCAGAACGTGAAGCTATCCAAGAAGAAGCATTCAAACTTCCACCTCTTCCAACAACAACCATCGGTTCATTCCCTCAAACCAAGGAAGTTCGTGCTAAACGTTTGGCCTTCCGTAAGGGTGAATTGTCACAAGAAGAATATGATGCTTTCCTTGCTAAAACTATCGATGAATGGATCAAATGGCAAGAAGAAGTTGGATTTGACGTGCTTGTACACGGTGAATTCGAACGTAACGACATGGTTGAGTACTTCGGTCAAAACTTGTCTGGTTACCTATTCTCTAAAAACGGTTGGGTACAATCATACGGTATGCGTGGGGTGAAACCACCAATCATCTGGGGTGATGTCACTCGTCTCAACCCAATCACTGTCAAATGGTCTAGCTACGCACAAAGCCGTACGGACAAACCTGTTAAAGGTATGTTGACTGGACCTGTTACTATCCTTAACTGGTCATTCCCACGTGAAGACATCTCTATCAAGGATTCTACTCTTCAAATCGCTCTTGCAATCAAGGATGAAGTTCTTGACCTTGAAGCTGCAGGCGTGAAAATCATCCAAATCGACGAGGCTGCTCTTCGTGAGAAATTGCCACTCCGTCGTAGCGACTGGTACGAAGACTACCTTGACTGGGCTATTCCAGCCTTCCGCTTGGTACATTCAACTGTAGCACCAGATACACAAATCCACACTCACATGTGTTACTCAGAATTTACAGATATCATCCCAGCTATCGACAACATGGATGCGGACGTTATCTCATTTGAAGCTAGCCGTTCAAATCTTGAAATCTTGGACGAACTCAAAGCTCAAAACTTCCAGACAGAAGTGGGTCCTGGAGTTTACGATATCCACTCTCCTCGTGTGCCTAACGAAGGCGAAATCGACCACACCATCGAAGCCATCCTTGCCAAAGTACCAAGCAAGAAAGTATGGATCAACCCTGACTGTGGTTTGAAAACACGTGGTATCCCAGAAACGAAAGAAAGCTTGATCCGCCTTGTAGACGCTGCGAAAGCTGCGCGTGAGAAATTGTAAGAAAAGAAAATTCTCTCTACATGGTTGAACAGTAAGAAATCAACTAGAAAAGGTTCATATATATGTCACGTCAAACACCGTCCCTCTCATTTGAAGTTTTCCCTCCAAACCCAGAAGTAGGCAATGACAAAATTATTGCAGCCCTGAAAGACATGCAGGGCTTGGCACCACACTTCATCAGTGTGACTGCTAGTAATAATAAATTTAATATCAAAGAGACGACGGTTCGTTTGGCAGACTATATCCAAAATGACTTGGAGATCCCAACCATTGCTCACTTGCCAGCTATCTATTTGACTAAGGACAAGGTGGCTGAGACCATTGCGGATTTGGATAAAGTTGGGGTTCAGAAAATCTTGGCTTTGCGTGGGGATATCATTCCAGGTGTTGAGCCACAGAAGGATTTCCGTTACGCCACAGACTTGATTGAGTTTATCAAGGAGCAGGCCCCACACTTTGATATTGTTGGTGCTTGTTACCCAGAAGGGCACCCGGATTCGCCAAACCAAATCTCAGATATCCAAAATCTCAAGAGAAAAGTGGATGCAGGCTGTTCAAGTCTTGTCACTCAGCTATTCTTTGACAATGAGCGTTTCTACGATTTCCAAGACAAGTGTACCTTGGCAGGGATTGATGTTCCCATTCATGCAGGTATCATGCCAATCCTCAATCGTAACCAAGCGCTTCGTCTCTTGAAGACTTGTGAGAATATCCATCTCCCACGTAAATTTAAGGCTATCTTGGACAAGTATGAGAATGACCCTGAGTCACTCAGAGCAGCAGGACTTGCCTATGCAGTAGATCAAATCGTGGACTTGGTAACGCAAGACGTAGCAGGGGTACATCTCTACACCATGAACAATGCAGACACTGCTCAGTACATTCACCAAGCAACCCATGCCTTGTTCAATCACCAACCTTAAAATAATAAAAAGCAAACCATTCTTCTTTTCATAGCAGAATGGTTCCTTTTTTATAGAAAAGACCGTACTTTTTAAGAAAAATATGATAAAATAGACTCTGTACGTACTTGATACAAAGATGAGGGTATAAACGATATTTAAGCAGTCTTAATCCTATGTCAAAGAGATGTAAGTTAAAGAATCAGATCTAAAGTAATTTCGGAGTTGAACACGGGCTAAATCCCTAGTGAAAAAGATAGATTTCCTTTTGAGTTGCTTAACGGTTTAGTATCTTGAGTAATTGAACCCGGCCGAAAAGCTGTGTAAAAAAGATAAACTGTCTTGTCTTCATCGAAGACTTCACCAGTTTCCTATTTTTACTGTGCTTTTGACGTCCTTAGTATCTTGATCTTTGTAGGCAAGGCGTATAATTTTATCAATCCAAAGGGGATTAAAATGACAAAACATGTGTTTCAAACGACTTTTGCGGGTCGTGAGTTGATCGTAGAGACTGGTCAGGTTGCTAAGCAAGCAAATGGATCTGTTGTCGTACGTTACGGTGAGTCAACTGTCTTGACTGCTGCCGTTATGTCTAAGAAGATGGCAACTGGGGACTTCTTCCCGCTTCAAGTCAACTACGAAGAAAAAATGTATGCGGCTGGGAAGTTTCCTGGTGGCTTTATGAAACGTGAAGGACGTCCTTCAACAGATGCGACTTTGACAGCGCGTTTGATCGACCGTCCAATCCGTCCAATGTTTGCGGAAGGTTTCCGTAATGAAGTGCAAGTCATCAATACTGTTCTTTCTTACGATGAAAATGCATCTGCACCAATGGCAGCCATGTTTGGTTCATCATTGGCGCTTTCTATCTCAGATATTCCATTTGACGGACCAATCGCTGGGGTACAAGTAGGCTATGTGGATGGCCAAATCATCATCAACCCGACTCAAGAACAAGCAGAGCAATCGCTTCTTGAATTGACAGTGGCAGGTACTAAGCACGCTATCAACATGGTAGAGTCTGGTGCCAAAGAATTGTCAGAAGAAATCATGCTACAAGCTCTTCTCAAAGGACACGAAGCTGTCAAAGAATTGATTGCCTTCCAAGAAGAAATCGTAGCGGCAGTTGGTAAAGAAAAAGCAGAAGTTGAATTGCTTCATGTAGATGCTGACTTGCAAGCTGAAATCATCGAAGCCTACAACAGTGACCTTCAAAAAGCTGTCCAAGTAGAAGAAAAATTGGCGCGTGAAGCTGCAACTCAAGCAGTGAAAGACCAAGTCACAGCCGTTTACGAAGAAAAATATGCAAATCACGAAGAATTTGACCGTATCATGCGTGATGTGGCTGAAATCTTGGAACAAATGGAACACGCAGAAGTGCGCCGTTTGATCACAGAAGACAAGGTTCGTCCTGACGGTCGTAAGGTCGATGAAATCCGTCCTTTGGATGCGGGTGTTGACTTTGTTCCCCGTGTGCACGGTTCAGGTCTCTTTACTCGTGGACAAACTCAGGCTCTTTCTATCTTGACTTTGGCGCCAATGGGGGAAACTCAAATCATCGATGGTTTGGATCCAGAGTACAAGAAACGCTTTATGCACCACTATAACTTCCCACAATACTCTGTTGGTGAAACAGGTCGTTACGGTGCACCTGGTCGTCGCGAGATTGGTCACGGTGCTCTTGGTGAGCGTGCCCTCGCTCAAGTATTGCCAAGCTTGGAAGAATTCCCATACGCTATCCGTTTGGTAGCAGAAGTTTTGGAATCAAATGGTTCTTCTTCTCAAGCCTCTATCTGTGCTGGAACTCTTGCCCTTATGGCTGGTGGTGTGCCAATCAAGGCTCCTGTAGCAGGTATTGCTATGGGTCTCATCTCAGATGGAAATAACTATACAGTATTGACAGATATCCAAGGTTTGGAAGACCACTTTGGAGACATGGACTTCAAGGTTGCAGGTACTCGTGACGGGATTACAGCCCTACAAATGGATATCAAAATCCAAGGGATTACTGCAGAAATATTAGCAGAAGCTCTTGCTCAAGCCAAGAAAGCTCGTTTTGAAATTCTTGATGTCATCGAAGCAACGATTCCTGAAGTTCGTCCAGAATTGGCTCCAACTGCTCCGAAAATTGATACCATCAAAATCGATGTGGACAAGATTAAGATTGTCATCGGTAAAGGTGGAGAAACCATCGATAAGATCATCGCTGAAACAGGCGTTAAGATTGATATCGATGAAGAAGGAAACGTATCTATCTACTCGAGCGACCAAGATGCCATCAATCGTACCAAAGAAATCATTGCTGGTTTGGTTCGTGAAGCCAAAGTGGACGAAGTTTATCATGCCAAAGTTGTTCGTATCGAAAAATTCGGTGCCTTTGTCAACCTCTTTGATAAGACAGATGCCCTTGTTCATATCTCTGAAATGTCTTGGACACGTACCAATCGTGTCGAAGACGTTGTTGCCATTGGTGATGAAGTGGATGTCAAGATCATCAAGATTGATGAAAAAGGACGGATTGATGCTTCTATGAAAGCTCTCTTGCCACGTCCACCAAAACCTGAAAATGCAGAAGAAAAAGGGGAAAAGGGACCTCGTCATCATCATAAGGACCACAAACCTAAGAAAGAATTTACAAATACACCAAAAGACTCAGAATAAGAAAGGAGAAATGTATGGGATGGTGGCGTGAAACCATTGACATCGTAAAAGAAAATGATCCAGCGGCTCGCACCACTTTGGAGGTTTTGCTGACCTATCCAGGTGTGAAGGCTTTGGCTGCCCACCGTCTCTCTCATTTTCTCTGGAATCATGGTTTTAAAATATTGGCTCGGATGCACAGCCAATTTTGGCGCTTTTGGACGCAAATTGAGATTCACCCTGGAGCCCAGATAGACTCAGGGGTCTTTATCGACCACGGTTCCGGTCTAGTGATTGGAGAAACGGCCATTGTTGAAAAGGGAGTCCTTCTCTATCACGGGGTAACCCTTGGTGGGACAGGTAAGGATGTTGGGAAACGCCACCCAACTGTTCGTAAAGGAGCGCTTATATCTGCTCATGCCCAAGTTATCGGACCGGTGGAAATCGGTGAAAATGCCAAAGTCGGTGCTGCTGCGGTCGTTGTGGCAGATGTTCCTAGTGATGTGACGGTTGTCGGTATTCCTGCCAAGATTGTCCGTGTTCATGGACAAAAGGATGAACCAACCATTCATGAAGTCGAAGAAAAACGGGAATATTATGTCAATAAACTCGAGCAGGCTAGAGAAGCAAGTCATCGTTCATCCAGTTTGTAAGGAGATATTTACGTGATTCAATCAACCAATACATTGAATGACCACCAACTACTGGAAGCAAAGGCCCTTATTGCCGTTTGTCAGAACTATGACGGAACTTTTCGGGAGCCTTATCTCTCCAATATGCTCAATTTTGACCCCAACATGCCCGCCTTTTTTCTTTATTACGAAAAAGGTGAACTTGTTGGCCTATTAACCGTCTATGCAGATGACCAAGATGTGGAAGTAGCGATACTGGTCCATCCAAATCATCGCCGTCAGGGAATTGCACGTGCATTGTTTACGAGTTTTGAGAAAGAAACGGCTTCTTTCCCTATTCGTTCAGTGACTTTTCAGACAGAACGTATTTTTCTAGACCGTCATCCTGATTTTGTCAGCAATTGGGGACTGGTTGAGGATGAAGAGACAGAAACTTGGTTAGGTAAGGATAGAAGACCTTATCTGTTAGCAACTGTCTCTAATCTTGAAGTTTTGTTAGCAGATAGTTCGTATCAGGAGCAAATTAGTCAGTTAAAATTTCAGGCATTTTCAGAGGAACATGAATCGAGAGAAGTTGTGGATAGATATGTCGCTGAGGCTCTGAAAGATCCAGAAAGTCGCCTATATATTTTATTAAAAAATGGTCAGGTTATTGGGACTTGCACGGTTGATTTATCGAGTAATACCAATTACTTCTACGGTTTAGCAATATCTGAACTTGAACGTGGAAAAGGCTACGGAAGTTATTTAGCAAAATCCCTCGTCAACCAACTTATTGAGCAAAATGATAAGGAGTTCCAAATTGCAGTAGAAGATAGCAACGTAGGTGCCAAGCGATTGTATGAAAAAATTGGCTTTGTCAAACAGACTCAGGTGGTTTATTTAGACAGGAAAGAGTGAATAGATGTTACTAGAAGAATTTGAAAATGTACCTGCGGTTATAGAGCCAACTGATCGAAGCCTTCTTAGTGGTGGAGAGATTTGTCAGACGATTATTCTGTCTTTTAATGGAGAGATAGTGGAAAGAGTCAAGCAGATGGACGGAGTCTATGAAGGTGGCTACCTTACCAATCTAAATGGCAAATTTCCATGGTACATCTATGAAGTAGATGGACTTAAACTTGCAGTTACTATGGCTACTATTGGTGCTTCAATGGTTGTGGGTTTCTTAGAAGAACTCAAAGCGAGAGGTTTCAACAACTTTATCGTTTTAGGATCTTGTGGAGTTCTGGACCAGTCCATCCAAGCAGATAAGATTATCCTACCAAGTTCAGCTTTACGTGATGAAGGGACCAGTTACCATTATGCTCCAGCAAGTGATGAGATTTCTTATGATGAAACGCTTCTCTCAACTATAGAGAACGCTTTGAACAAAGCTGGTATTGAGCATATTCGAACAAAGTCTTGGACAACAGATGCCTTCTATCGTGAAACAGCAGCTAAGGTTAAACGAAGACTAGCAGCAGGAGCGACAGTTGTAGATATGGAAGCTTCAGCTATTATGGCTTGGGCCCAATATCGACAAGCCAAGGTTTATCAATTTTTCTACACGGCTGACTATGTGGATCATCACAATCACGAATGGGATGCTAGACGTGAGGATAGAAAAACGGATGCTATGACTTTCTTTGAGATTGCTGTCAGTATAGCGTTAGCATTGGAAAAATAAGGATATAGATTCAAAATCTAGAAACAGAAAGGAAATGAAGCGTGTTAAAAATTTATGATACCATGTCTCGTGATTTGCGAGAATTTATTCCCATCGAGGAAGGGAAGGTCCGCATGTATGTCTGTGGGCCGACGGTTTACAACTATATCCACGTAGGGAATGCTCGTTCAACGGTAGCTTTTGACACGATTCGTCGCTACTTTGAGTATCGTGGCTACGAGGTTGCCTACATTTCCAACTTTACAGACGTGGATGATAAGATCATTAACCGTGCCAAAGAAGAAGGCATTACTCCTCAGGAAGTGGCAGACAAGTACATCGCTGCATTTCGTGAGGATGTGACGGCTCTTGGCGTGAAACCTGCAACTCGTCATCCGCGTGTGGTTGAGTTTATGGATGACATTATTCGTTTTGTCGCTGACTTGATTGAAAAAGGATATGCCTATGAGAGCCAAGGAGATGTTTATTTTCGTGTAGAAAAATCCCACAACTATGCTAAGTTGGCTAACAAAACATTAGAAGACTTGGAGTTAGGTGCTTCAGGTCGTACAGATGAAGAAACAGCTCGCAAGGAAAATCCAGTAGATTTTGCCCTTTGGAAAGCTGCCAAACCAGGTGAGATTTCTTGGAACAGTCCTTGGGGCCCAGGTCGTCCAGGCTGGCACATCGAGTGTTCGGTCATGTCTACTGAGATTTTGGGTGCTACTATCGATATTCACGGTGGTGGAGCTGACCTTGAGTTTCCACACCACACCAACGAAATTGCCCAGTCTGAAGCTAAAACAGGTAAGACCTTTGCCAATTACTGGATGCACAACGGCTTTGTCAATATCGACAATGTTAAAATGTCCAAGTCCTTGGGGAACTTTATCACCGTACATGATGCCCTCAAAACGATTGACGGACAAGTGTTACGTTTCTTCTTTGCGACCCAGCACTACCGCAAGCCTATCAACTTTACGGAAAAGGCAGTGCGTGATGCAGAGACCAATCTCAAGTATCTAAAAAACACTTATGAGCAACCATTTACTGGAACTGTAGATGCGGGGGAGTTGCAAGCTTTTAAAGATAAGTTTGTAGCGGCCATGGATGAAGATTTCAATACAGCTAACGGAATCACAGTTGTTTTTGAAATGGCCAAATGGATCAACTCAGGAAACTATGATGCAGCTGTCAAGGAAACTCTTGCAGCTATGTTAGAAGTCTTTGGAGTGGTCTTTGTTGAGGAAGTTTTGGATGAAGAGATTGAAGCATTGATCCAAAAACGTCAAGAAGCACGTGCCAATCGTGACTTTGCGACAGCTGACCAAATCCGTGACCAACTAGCTGCACAAGGGATTAAATTGCTTGATACCAAGGATGGAGTGAGGTGGACACGTGATTGATGTCAATCTCATTAACGGGATTGCTCTAGCCTTTGAAGGAGATGCGGTTTATTCCATGTATATCCGTCGTCATCTGATTTTTAAAGGTATGACCAAGCCCAATAAACTCCATAAAGAAGCGACTAAGTATGTATCGGCCAAGGCTCAAGCACACTTGATTTCTCTCATGATTGAAGAAGAAGTCCTAACGGAAAAAGAGGAAGAAATCTACAAACGAGGTCGCAATACCAATAGCCATACCAAAGCTAAGAATGCGGATGTGGTGACCTACCGAATGTCTACAGGTTTTGAAGCGGTTATGGGTTATCTTCATATGACTGAAAATGTGGAACGCCTTGAAACCTTGATTTCTTGGTGTATCCAAAAAGTGGAGGGCTAGGAAATGATTGCAACAGAACTATTGGACTGGTTTCCGCAAGCACAAATTGTAGAACAGCCAGTCGATAAGGAAGGCTATCTAACACTTCCGGTTTCCTCTCAACAGTGGATGTTACTAGAAGAAGCAAGTCTTAGCGAACGTGAAAGACACTTGGTGGCACTCTTAACCCAGCAGGAGCAAAGAATTTCTTTAAATCCCTGGTATCATTACCTAATTGAAGGTAAGGGGCAAGCACCACAAAACTTTAAAAAGCTACAAGTTGTCTATTGTCACCTTTCTTATTACCAACGAGAAAACCTAGCTTCTTGGTTAGACATGATGAAAACACTCTTTCCTAACTGTGAAACAGTGTTGCAAGTTGGAGCTCAGGATTATCTTTTCCTTCTTCAACAGGACAAATATACTTCTGTTCGCTCTATCTTGATGGATACCTTGGAAGCAGTAGAGTATGATTTTGGGGTACGTCTGTCCATCATGCTTGGACAGAACTGGTCACAGTCAGGACATCAGGCTCTGCCAGATCTCATCAAAGAGGAACGGGATTTGTTTAAAAGCTGGTGGCGACAGGGTCATCAAGGTGTTCATACTTTTTCCCAACTCTATCTTTGGAGTACGGGAGAAAGAATGGTGAATCTCAACCTTATCAAGGAATATCTCCATCAACTAATCCTAGATCAGGATCAGATCCAGGAAATTATTCTCTCTCTTTGGGAAAATGGTGCAGTTCTTACCAAGACAGCCCAGAAGCTCTATTTGCACCGTAATTCTCTCCAGTACAAGATTGATAAGTGGGAAGAATTAACAGGGCTTCAGTTGAAGGAATTAACCGATCTTACCTTGTGTTATCAACTGATATTAGCAGATGTTTTATGAGTTTTGTGCAAGTTGCACAGAACTTTTTTATTTTTTTGGTCATCTTGCCATAGAAATATAAAGCGTTTTCATCTATAATAAAATTATCAAAAAACAAAAGGAGTTCACCGAAATGGTAGAATTAAATCTTAAAAATATTTACAAAAAATATCCAAACAGCGAACACTACTCAGTTGAAGACTTCAACTTAGATATCAAAGACAAAGAATTTATCGTTTTCGTAGGACCTTCAGGATGTGGTAAATCAACTACTCTTCGTATGATTGCAGGTCTTGAAGACATCACAGAAGGTGAATGTTCAATCGATGGCGTTGTTGTTAACGATGTAGCTCCAAAAGATCGTGATATTGCCATGGTATTCCAAAACTACGCTCTTTACCCACACATGACTGTATACGATAACATGGCTTTCGGTTTGAAATTGCGTAAATATAGCAAAGAAGACATTGATCAACGTGTACAAGAAGCAGCTGGAATCCTTGGATTGAAAGAATTCTTGGATCGTAAACCAGCTGACCTTTCAGGTGGTCAACGTCAACGTGTTGCCATGGGTCGTGCAATCGTCCGTGATGCAAAAGTATTCTTGATGGACGAACCTTTGTCAAACTTGGATGCAAAACTTCGTGTATCCATGCGTGCTGAAATCGCTAAAATCCACCGTCGTATCGGAGCTACAACTATCTACGTAACTCACGACCAAACAGAAGCGATG
This sequence comes from Streptococcus peroris ATCC 700780, assembly GCF_000187585.1. Taxonomy (GTDB): domain Bacteria; phylum Bacillota; class Bacilli; order Lactobacillales; family Streptococcaceae; genus Streptococcus; species Streptococcus peroris. Next base: position 1,119,395 of record NZ_GL732463.1, on the reverse strand, counting down.
ACACTTGCTGACCGTATCGTTATCATGTCAGCTACTAAAAACCCTGCTGGTACAGGTACTATCGGACGTGTAGAACAAATCGGTACTCCTCAAGAAGTTTACAAAAACCCAGTTAACAAATTTGTAGCAGGATTTATCGGAAGCCCAGCTATGAACTTCATCAACGTTACATTGAACGGTGACCACATCGTTGCTGACGGCTTGAACTTGAAAGTTCCAGAAGGTGCTTTGAAAGTTCTTCGTGAAAAAGGTTATGAAGGTAAAAAATTGATCTTCGGTATTCGTCCAGAAGATGTGAATTCTGAACCTGCTTTCCTTGAAACATTCCCAGAATCAGTTGTGAAAGCTACTATCTCTGTATCAGAATTGCTTGGTTCTGAGTCTCACCTATACTGCCAAGTTGGTAAAGATGAATTCGTTGCTAAAGTTGATGCACGTGATTACTTGCAAGCTGGTGCAACAGTGGAACTTGGATTTGACTTGAACAAAGCACACTTCTTTGATGTAGAAACTGAAAGAACAGTTTACTAAGATAGATTTTAATCAATCAACACTACTAGAGTTTCTCTAGTAGTGTTTTTTTAGAGTTCGGCAAAGTCTTACAGAATAGGCTTTTCTAGTTTTCATATCTACAAAAAAGTGTTAAAATGGTAGGAAGAACTGGAGAATATGCATGCCAAAAGAAGTAATTTATTCAGGCGATGAAGTCGTCGCTTTAACGCAAAAATATTTATCGAAGGAAGATGTGGCTTTTGTACATAAGGCTTTGGTTTATGCTGTAGAATGCCATAGTGGACAGTATCGTAAATCAGGCGAACACTACATTATCCACCCTATTCAGGTAGCAGGTATCTTGGCTAAGCTTAAGTTGGATGCTGTCTCTGTTGCCTGTGGTTTTTTGCATGACGTGGTCGAAGATACAGATGCTACCCTGGATGACTTAGAGCGTGAGTTTGGTCATGATGTTCGGGTGATTGTAGACGGCGTTACCAAGCTTGGTAAGGTTGAGTACAAGTCTTTTGAAAAACAGCTCGCTGAAAATCACCGTAAGATGTTGATGGCTATGTCTAAGGATATCCGTGTTATCTTGGTTAAATTGGCAGACCGCTTGCATAATATGCGTACCCTTAAGCATTTACGTAAAGACAAACAAGAGCGAATTTCACGAGAAACGATGGAAATCTACGCACCGCTTGCTCACCGACTAGGGATTTCGAGTGTGAAGTGGGAGTTAGAGGATCTGTCTTTCCGCTATCTCAATCCTACAGAATTTTATAAGATTACAACTCTTATGAAAGAAAAACGTCAAGAACGTGAAGCCTTGGTCGATGAAGTTGTGAAAAAACTTGAGGAATATTCATCTGAGCGTAACCTTACAGGGAAAATCTATGGTCGTCCAAAGCATATTTACTCTATCTATCGTAAGATGCAGGACAAGAAAAAACGTTTTGATGAAATCTACGATTTGATTGCCATTCGTTGCATTCTAGATACGCAGAGTGACGTTTATGCTATGCTTGGTTATGTTCATGAACTTTGGAAACCAATGCCAGGACGTTTCAAGGACTACATTGCCAATCGTAAGGCCAATGGTTACCAGTCTATCCATACGACTGTTTATGGACCGAAAGGGCCAATTGAGTTCCAGATTCGAACCAAGGAAATGCACGAGGTTGCTGAATACGGGGTTGCAGCTCACTGGGCCTACAAAAAAGGAATCAAGGGTCAAGTTAATAGCAAAGAATCTGCTATTGGAATGAACTGGATCAAGGAGATGATGGAGCTCCAAGACCAGTCTGATGATGCTAAGGAATTTGTGGATACTGTCAAAGAAAACTATCTGGCTGAGGAGATTTATGTCTTTACTCCAGATGGAGCGGTTCGTTCTCTTCCAAAGGATTCTGGACCGATTGACTTTGCCTATGAAATACATACAAAGATTGGTGAAAAAGCGACTGGTGCTAAGGTTAATGGTCGTATGGTTCCTTTGACGACTAAGCTTAAAACGGGAGACCAGGTTGAAATCATCACCAATCCAAACTCATTTGGGCCAAGCCGTGACTGGCTCAACATGGTTAAGACCAGCAAGGCTCGTAACAAAATTCGTCAATTCTTTAAAAACCAAGATAAGGAATTATCCATCAGTAAAGGCCGTGAATTGCTGATTAGTCAGCTCCAAGAGAACGGCTATGTGGCCAATAAATTTATGGACAAACGCCACATAGATGAAGTCCTTCAAAAAACCAGTTACAAGACTGAAGAAGCCCTCTATGCGGCGATTGGTTTTGGAGAAATCGGAGCTATTACCGTCTTTAACCGTTTGACGGAGAAAGAACGACGCGAAGAAGAGCGGGCCAAGGCCAAGGCAGAAGCCGAAGAATTGGTCAAGGGTGGCGAAGTCAAGGTTGAAAATAAGGAAACCCTCAAGGTTAAGCATGAAGGTGGTGTGGTCATCGAAGGCGCTTCTGGGCTTTTGGTCCGGATTGCTAAATGCTGTAACCCTGTTCCCGGTGATGATATCGTCGGTTATATTACCAAAGGCCGTGGAGTTGCCATCCATCGCGTGGACTGTATGAATCTACGCTCACAAGAAAACTACGAGCAACGTCTACTCGATGTTGAATGGGAAGACCAATTCTCAACTAAGGAGTATATGGCGCATATCGACATATACGGCCTCAATCGTTCTGGGCTATTGAATGATATTTTGCAAGTCTTATCAAATACAACTAAGAATATCTCAACTGTTAATGCACAACCAACCAAGGATATGAAATTTGCCAATATCCATGTATCTTTTGGAATTTCTAACCTCTCAACTCTGACTACAGTAGTTGATAAAATAAAGAGTGTACCAGAAGTCTACTCAGTTAAACGTACCAATGGTTAAGTTGACTTGCTATAGTCAGAAAGGATTTCTATGAGAATTATCGTTCAGCGCGTCAAGGAGGCTCACGTCACTATTGATGGGCAGATTCATGGTCAAATCAAGCAGGGGCTCTTGCTATTAGTAGGTGTGGGACCTGAAGATCAGCAAGAAGATGTGAATTATGCAGTCAGAAAGCTTGTCAATATGCGTATCTTCTCAGATACTGAAGGCAAGATGAATCTCTCTGTCAAGGATATCCAAGGAGAGATTCTGTCAGTATCCCAGTTTACACTTTTTGCCGATACCAAAAAAGGCAATCGCCCAGCCTTTACAGGTGCTGCTAAACCAGATATGGCTGAAGCTTTCTATCAAGAATTTAACAAGGAACTAGCCAAGGAAGTTTCTGTTGAGACAGGAGTCTTTGGAGCAGATATGCAGGTGGAACTGGTCAATGATGGCCCGGTAACCATCATCCTTGATACTAAAAATAGATAAAAAATAGGCTCTATCTTATATGCAATAAGCAGATGAGATAGAGCCTTTGTTTGTCAAATCTAGTTCTAACCATTAAATATGATAGTTGAGTAAGATACAGGTTAACGATTCATTATTTTATTCTTTATCATTCCATACGAATAGAGCACCTACAGCATTGATGATGTAAAAGATGTATTTACCAATATTGGCAAAATTTCCTTGGATACTAGCTTTTGTTAATTGAACGAAATTGTAAACCAACCAAAATTCCCATTGGGTCGTTAATTTAAGAGCGTTCAAGGCATTTGCAATCAATGAAAGTCCAAATGCAATCGTTGTGACGTATGCAAGAAGGTTCATCTTGCCCCCATAGCCAATATAGTTTGTTGCAAAGGCAAATAGGAAGGCTAGGACTGAAATAATGATGGCTGCCCATTTCAATTGTTTTTGGCTCATCTTGTTTGGTCTACCTTCTTGTGAAGCCTCCCATTTCTTAATGGCAAAGGTATAAATAAGAAAGGTGACGGGATAGGTGATAATCGCAGCCTTATTTCCGAGGATATAATCAATAGTACCAGATAAGATTGTATTGACAATTCCGTAATAATTCCCCCATTTACTCAATTTACCAGTAAAACGAGTGGACAACATTGAAATTCCAACATTAGTAACTGAAATGAGTCCAAATGGAACCAATTTAGTCCATTCTCCCCAATCAACAAACTTGTCTAATCGTGAATTAAGGTAGCCTGATGCAATCGCTATGCCGACAACTAAAGCCACACCAAACAGGTCAAACCATTTTGAGGTAGCGAAAATTTTGAGTGATTTTTTCATAAGATGGTCTCCCTCCTCTTAGTTGCGTTCATTCTACACCTAAAAAAAAGCAAAGTCAAGTCATATAGTAATATAAAACCCTGAAAATTCTATTTTCAGGGTTTTATGTTGATTCATTCGGAAATCAGTTCTAAAAACTTAGTTGATTCTTTCTACATAAAGTTGTTTAGCGATTTCTAGGCTAACTTGGAGTTCCTCATTTTTGTGAATCAAAGTATAGGTGTTAGAGAAGTTATCAAACTGTTTGACTTGGAGTTTGTCTCCAATATTGATGCCGTGTTTTTCAAGATATTTGAGGAGGTCAAAGTTATCATGAATCCGAGTCAGGAGATAGGTTCCAGTTTCTTTAGTATCTGCTAGAGGTAGGTGGTTGATTTCTACCAGTAACTCGCCCTTAGAGGGAATTGTTCCACCATGTGGGCACATTTTTGGGAAACCAAGCATACTTTCTAATCTCTCCACAAAAAGGTCTGAAACCGTATGTTCTAGAACTTCGGCTTCCTCATGAATTTGGTCACTAGTATAGTCTAGATGATGAACTAGGAAAACCTCAATTAAGCGGTGTTTACGGTATAATTCTGAGACTATCATTTGTCCAAAATCAGTCAGTGAATAACCATTTCCCTTGTCTTTAAAGATGAGATTTTCAGTTTGCATGCGCTTGATCATTTCGGTTACAGCTGGAGGTGATACCTGCATTCGCGCAGCTATTTCCTTATTAGTAACTTTAGGAAGTTCCATGCCAATTTCATAAATACATTTCAAATAGTCTTCTTTATTTGGTGTCATTCGTATTTCCTTGTCTATTATCTGTATCTAGTATACCAAAAAAAGCTAGATTTCTCTAGCTTATTGCTACAAGAGCTGAACTTAGTTGAGTTCTTTTACAGCTGCAATAGCTGCTTCAAAATCTGGCTCGCTATTAATATTGTCTACGTATTCAACGTAACGGATGATGTTGTCACTATCTAGCACCAACACTGCACGAGCGAGCAGGTGCCATTCTTTGATTAAGAGAGCATAATCGCGTCCAAAAGAGTGGTCGAAGTAGTCTGATAGCATGATGGCATTTTCAATTCCTTCTGCACCACACCAGCGCTTTTGAGCAAATGGAAGATCCATTGATACTGTTACGACTACAGTGTTGTCTAAACTGGCTAGCTCTTGGTTAAAGCGACGAGTCTGAAGTGAACAGATACCAGTGTCAATAGAAGGAATGACACTCAAAATCTTTATCTTACCTTCAAAGTCAGCTAGTGTTTTTTTTGAGAGATCAGTCGTAGTGAGAGAAAAGTCAAGTGCCTTGTCTCCAACTTGTAGTTGTTTTCCAGTAAAAGTCACAGGGTTTCCAAGGAATGTAGTCATAAGCTACTCCAATCTTTTTTTCTTTTATTTTACATTAAATGTTCAGACTCTTCCAATAATTTGACCGAAATTTAAATAGACAAAAAACGCCAATTCATGGTGACTGACGTTTTTTAAAATGATTATTTAGACAAACCTTCAGAAATCTTGTCAAGGTTGTATTTCATCATGTTGTAGTAGCTGTCACCTTCTTTACCTTCTTCAGCAATTGAGTCAGTAAAGATTTGTGCGTAAATTGGAATATTTGTGTCTTGTGAAACAGTCTTCATTGGACGGTCATCGACACTGGATTCGACAAAGAGAGATGGTACCTTTGTTTGGCGAAGTTTTTCAACCAGAGTCTTGATTTGGTCAGGTGTTCCTTCTTCTTCGGTGTTGATTTCCCAGATGTAGGCGCTTGGGACACCGTAAGCTTTAGAGAAGTATTTGAAACATCCTTCGCTGGTTACGATGAGTTTCTTGTCAGCAGGGATCGTGTTAAATTTCTCTTTGGCTTCCTTGTCAAGCTTGTCTAGTTTTTCAGTGTATTCTTTGAGATTTTTTTCGTAGAATTCCTTGTTGTTAGGATCTTTAGCGATGAGCTGTTTGGCAATGTTTTGAGCATAGATGATCCCGTTTTCGAGGTTGAGCCAAGCATGTGGGTCTTCTTTGCCTTTTTCGTTTTGGCCTTCAAGGTAGATAACATCAACGCCTTCGCTGACTGCAAAGTAGTCTTTGTTTTCAGTTTTCTTAGCATTTTCTACCAATTTTGTAAACCAGGCATTTCCACCTGTTTCAAGATTGATGCCATTGTAGAAGATCAAGTCAGCTTGTGAAGTTTTCTTGACGTCTTCTGGTAGTGGTTCGTACTCGTGTGGATCTTGTCCAACAGGCACGATACTGTGAAGATCAATCTTATCTCCTGCAATGTTTTTAGTAATATCAGCAATGATTGAGTTTGTAGCAACAACTTTTAGTTTTTGACCAGAAGCTGCATCTTTCTTTCCAGTAGAACATGCTACCAGAGCAATGACGGAAAGAAAGAGAATGACTAATGTACCTAATTTTTTCATTTGATCCTCCAATTTATTGGGGTTTTTCCCCTTATTTTAACAAATGTTTATTTTTCAGTTTCAAATATCGTTGTTTTGGAGCGATAAAGAAGCTAATGAGAAAGAAACTAGCGGCTGTAAGCACGATACTAGAACCTGCCGCAACGTTAAAGCTATAGCCGATAAAGAGTCCCAAAACTGAAGCTGTTGCTCCAAAGGTTGAGGAAAGAAAAATCATGCTTTTCAGGCTATTAGCATAGAGATAAGCAGTCGCAGCTGGGGTAATCAGCATGGCTACGATAAGTATGGTTCCGACACTTTGCATGGCTGTCACAGACACGAGAGTTAGGAGTACCATGAGTAAGTAGTGATAGAAATTGACAGGCATTCCCATGGCTTTAGCCAAGAGTTCATCAAAGGACGTTATCAAGAGTTGCTTGAAGAAAATCCAGATTAACAAGAGAATGGCTGCCCCTACACCCATAGTAATAAACATATCTGTATCTTGAACAGCAAGAATATTACCAAAAAGGATATGGAAAAGGTCAGTTGAACTTTTAGCGACACTAATCAAGATGATACCGAGGGCTAAGAAAGAAGAAAAGGTAATGCCGATGGCGGTATCGCTTTTGACAATCGAGTTTCCCTTGATGTAGGTAATGATGATAGCAGCTAGCAGTCCAAAGACAATGGCTCCGATAAAGAAGTCAACGCCTAAGATAAAGGAGAGGGCTACACCTGGCAAGACAGCATGTGAAATGGCATCTCCCATGAGTGACATCCCGCGTAGAATGATAAAGCATCCGACCGCTCCAGCCACAATACCGATGACAATGGCTGTTATCAAGGCATTTTGTAAGAAATGGAATTTTTGCAATCCATCGATAAATTCTGCAATCATAGGTCACCTCCATTGAAAAAGAGTCGATTACCGTAAGCTTCTTTGAGATTGGCTTCGGTAAAGGTTTCTTTGGTTGGACCAAAGGCAATCACTTCTCGATTGACAAGCAAGACTTGATCGAAGTAGTGGGGAACCTTGCTGAGGTCGTGGTGAACGATGAGAACCGCCTTCCCAGCCTTTTTAAGATCTCTCAGCGTATTCATGATGATTTCCTCACTGACAGAGTCAATCCCAACAAAGGGCTCGTCTAAGAGAATATAATCAGCATCTTGAACTAGACAGCGGGCAATCAAGACACGCTGGAATTGGCCACCAGAAAGTTGACTAATCTGACGATCTGCGTAGTCAGAAAGTCCAACAATTTCTAGTGCTTCAGCCACCTTTTCCCAGTGCTTTGCCTTCAAGGTATGAAAGAGTGGAATGGATGGATAGAGTCCCAGAGAGACACATTCTTTTACCTTGATAGGAAAGTTGTAGTCAATATGAATTTTTTGCTCGACATAGGCAACTTTCTTTAGAGATTTGTTCATTTCTTTATCATCGATAAAAGCATGTCCTTCATGTGGGATAATGCCCAACATCCCTTTTAATAAGGTTGATTTTCCAGCGCCGTTTGGACCAATAATCCCGGTAATCGTTGGTCCTTGGAGCACTAGTGAAATATCCTTTAGTGCCAACGTTTCTTTGTAGGAGACACTGAGGTTTTCGATACGTATCATACACTTGTATTCCTCCTGTTTTTTAATATACCTTAATTTTATTTTTAAGTCAAGTTAATTTTGGAAAAAATTTAAAATATTAATGATTAAAATAAGAAGGCAACTCGGCATTTTTAATTGCAATCCCTAGGGATTTTTGCTAAGCTAAGAATAAGTGAAAATAGGAAAGCGAGAACAAGATGACACGTTATCAAGATGATTTTTATGATGCCATAAATGGTGAGTGGGAAAAGACTGCTGTTATTCCAGCAGATAAATCGAGAACAGGTGGTTTTATCGACCTTGACGAAGAAATCGAAGAGTTGATGCTAACAACAACCGACAAATGGTTGGCAGGTGAAGATGTGCCAGAAGATGCTATCTTGGCAAACTTTGTTAAGTACCATCGTATGGTCAGAGATTTTGACAAACGAGAAGCAGATGGCATCAATCCAGTCCTTCCTTTGCTTAAGGAATACCATGATTTGGAGAGCTTCGCAGACTTTACAAGCAAGCTAGCAGAGTTTGAGCTAGCTGGGAAACCAAACTTCCTTCCATTTGGTGTATCACCAGACTTTATGGATGCTAGAATCAATGTTCTCTGGGCTAGTGCTCCAGGAACAATCTTGCCAGATACAACCTACTATGCCGAAAACCATCCTCAAGGGAAGGAATTGCTAGCTTTATGGAAAGAAAGTACTGCGAATCTTCTCAAAGCCTATAATTTCTCAGATGAAGAAATCGAAGACTTGCTAGAGAAACGATTGGAATTGGATCGCCGTATCGCAGCTGTCGTACTTTCAAACGAAGAGAGTTCAGAGTATGCCAAACTTTACCATCCATACTCTTATGAAGAATTCAAAAAGTTTGCGCCTGCCCTTCCATTGGATGACTTTTTCCAAGCTGTTCTTGGTCAAGTACCTGATAAGGTCATTGTAGATGAAGAACGTTTCTGGCAAGCAGCAGAGCAATTCTATAGTGAGGAAGCTTGGCCTTTGCTCAAGGCAAGCTTGATCTTGAGTGTGGTTAATCTTTCAACTAGTTATCTGACAGATGAGATTCGTATCTTGTCAGGTGCCTACGGACGAGCTCTTTCAGGAGTTCCAGAGGCTCAAGACAAACGCAAGGCTGCTTACCATTTAGCTCAAGGACCTTTTAAACAAGCTCTCGGCCTTTGGTATGCCCACGAAAAATTCTCTCCAGAAGCCAAGGCAGACGTAGAGAAAAAAGTAGCAACCATGATTGATGTTTATAAGGAGCGTTTGACTAAAAATGACTGGCTGACTCCTGAAACTCGAGAAAAAGCCATCGTCAAACTCAATGTCATCAAGCCTTATATCGGTTATCCAGAAGAACTGCCAGCTCGCTATAAGGACAAGGTAGTGGATGAATCTGCTAGCCTCTTTGAGAATGCCCTAGCCTTTGCGCGTGTGGAAATCAAGCACAGTTGGAGCAAGTGGAATCAGCCGGTTGATTACAAGGAGTGGGGAATGCCTGCTCATATGGTCAATGCCTACTACAATCCACAAAAGAACTTGATTGTCTTCCCAGCTGCTATCTTAAAGGCTCCATTCTATGACTTGCATCAGTCATCTTCTGCCAACTATGGTGGTATTGGTGCGGTTATTGCCCATGAAATTTCTCACGCCTTTGATACTAATGGAGCTTCCTTTGATGAAAATGGTAGCCTCAAGGACTGGTGGACAGAGAGCGATTATGCAGCCTTTAAAGAAAAAACACAGAAGGTTATCGACCAGTTTGATGGCCAAGAATCTTACGGTGCAAAAATCAATGGGAAATTAACTGTATCCGAAAACGTTGCCGACCTTGGAGGAATAGCTGCTGCCCTTGAAGCAGCTAAGAGAGAACCAGACTTTTCAGCTGAAGAATTCTTCCATAACTTTGCTCGTATCTGGCGTATGAAAGGTCGTCCAGAGTTGATGAAACTCATGGCTAGCGTCGACGTACACGCTCCAGCTAAACTCCGTGTCAACGTCCAAGTGCCAAACTTTGATGACTTCTTTACAACCTATGATGTCAAAAAAGGCGACGGCATGTGGCGCGCACCAGAAGACCGCGTGATTATTTGGTAATCAAAGAACCAAGGATGATTGTCCTTGGTTTTTATGTTTTAAAAAAATGGATTAAAATTTTTTTCGTGAGCGATGGTCGTAGCCGGACCATGTCCTGGATAGACATCGTAGTTTGGAAGGGTGAAGAGCTGGGTTTGGATACTATGAAGGAGTTGTTCCATGCTACCTGTAGGTAGATCTGTTCGTCCAATGGTTTCTCGGAAAAGGGCATCTCCCGTTAAGACCAAGTGTCCATCTGGGAAAACCAATGAAACTCCACCGATAGAGTGGCCTGGCGTTGGTAAGACTGTGAAGCGGAATTCTTCAATCTGGTATTCTTCATGAAAGACAAAGGTGTGTTCAGCTGGTTTGCAGATGACATCCGCCATATCATCGTGTCGAGGGAGACCTGAAAGGTTGTCAACAGGAGTATAGAGCCAAGAAGCTTCACTTTCTGCTACATAGACTGGAGGATTTCCAAAAGTATCTCTGACCAAGTCCAGACTCATAATATGGTCGTAGTGGGTGTGGGTCAGGAGAATGGCACAGACTGGTTTGTTAATATTTTCGATAGTTTTGCGAATAGCCTCCCAGTTGCTACCAGGGTCAACCACAACCAGATGTTGGTCTCCTTCAAGATAATAAGTGTTTTCATAGGCGACAGGATTCACAGTTTTATGGATTTTCATAGGATTTCCTCTTTCAAAGAATATACTACTATAAGTATAACACAGAAGAATAAAATAAGAAATCAACAAGAAAGTCCCTCCACAAAGGAAGGAACTTTCTAATCCATTAAAAATGATTTTTCCAAGCTTGAAAGCGAGCGTCTAGTAGGAGTTGTGTCAGATTTTTTAAGGTTTCAACTTGCTCAGGTTCCAGTGTTTGGGCTTGGGAAATTAGTTGGCGAATGTGCTCGATGGCATTGAAAGAGGACAAATCGTTGATAGAATGAATCCCTGATTCCATAATCGTGCCAAAGAAGAGGTCGAAATAGAGTTCTAATTCCTCATCGGGCACACTGTCCACCCATTCTTTAAGAGTGTCTTTGATTTGTAGACTTTCACTACTAATTTCTTCTAGTTGGACAAAGTGGTGTCCTTCTGTCAACCAACTAAAAGTATTGTGTTGAGCGATGCCACCAAGAGCTGTAGATTTTACGACGATAGGTGTATCGGGAACTTCTAGCATCATGCCGATAACAGAACCTTGTGGGACGTACCTGTGAATTTTTGGAATCACTTGCTGATAGCCAGTGGCTTCCGTTAGTTCAGCTTGGAGACCAGGGGCATCATAGGTATAAACTGCCGATATTTTTTCTTGCAATTCAGGCTGGATCTGACTAGCAGCAAAGACAGCTAGATTTCCACCTTTGGAATGACCGGCAATCATTACTTTTTGCTTTGGATGTTGTGTAAAGAAATCTTCCAAGTATTCAAGAGCATGCTTTTGGGCAGGGATTTCCTTCATATAGGTCAGATGGAAATCTTCCTTCCAGCCAATAATACTATCATCAGTTCCACGAAAGACAATGAGATAAGTATCTAGGTTCAGACGATAGGTCATAGCAGCGAACTGTTTTTGTAGCTCAGTGTCAATCTCGTTAATAAAGTTCGATAGCTTGCAATTTCTAAAACGTTTGTGTTGAGTCAGTTGGTCTAAAAGTTGCAGACGTTCTTTATTGGTCAGCATGGTGCTTTCTCGAGGGACTCGTGTGCCAAAATCCATCAAGCGATTATCAGATTCGTCTAGCAAGTGATCAAAAGAAAGATAAGTCAGCTCTGTAAAAGCAAGTATATCCAGTTCATTTAAGGGAAGGTCATAAAAAGAATCGTATTGAACATCAGTTAGGTAGTCAAAAATATTGGCCATGAGAATTCCTTTCTTGACTTTTATCATATCAGATTTACATCAATTTCGCTAGTAGTCAGGAGAATTTTGCTATAATATAGAAAAAGGAGGAGCAGATGCATAAGATTTTACTAGTAGAAGATGACCCAGTCATCCGTCAGCAAGTTGGGAAAATGCTCTCCGAATGGGGTTTTGAAGTAGTCATGGTAGAAGACTTTATGGAAGTTCTGACGCTATTTGTTCAGTCTGAGCCTCATCTGGTCCTGATGGATATTGGGTTGCCTCTCTTTAATGGTTATCATTGGTGTCAGGAAATTCGCAAGATTTCCAAAGTTCCTATTATGTTCCTGTCTTCTAGAGACCAGGCAATGGACATCGTGATGGCTATTAATATGGGAGCAGATGATTTTGTGACCAAGCCATTTGATCAGCAGGTCCTTTTAGCCAAGGTACAGGGTTTATTGCGTCGCTCTTATGAGTTTGGACGGGATGAAAGTCTCTTGGAATATGCAGGGGTTATCCTCAATACCAAGTCTATGGATCTGCATGTTGAGGGACAGGCAATTACGCTGACAAAGAATGAATTTCAAATTCTACGTGTTTTATTTGAACACGCAGGAAATATCGTAGCGCGTGATGATTTGATGAGAGAACTATGGAATAGTGACTTTTTCATCGACGATAATACTCTTTCTGTCAATGTTGCTCGCTTGCGTAAAAAATTGGAAGAACGAGGTTTGGTAGGATTTATTGAGACTAAGAAAGGGATAGGGTATGGATTGAAACATGCATGATATTAAAAGTTTTTTTCTAGCTTATATCCGTTCGCGTAGCCGTTTTTTTGCTTTTATTCTATCGCTTACAGGTTTGCTTTTTCTCTTTGAAAGCTTGTTTGATAACCAAGTGCCCTACTTTAACTATTTCTTCTTTTTATCTACATTTTTGATATTTTTGTTTTTGGTATTTGATTTCTTGATAGAATTGCAACGTTATCGTAAGGAATTGCTCTATGGCGAAAGAGAATCTAAGTCACCAATGGAAGTCCTTCTAACTGAAAAATTAGAAAAACGTGAAGAGGAACTCTATCAAAAGAAATCAGATGCTGAAAATCGCTATAATGATTTGGTGGACTACTATACACTCTGGGTTCATCAGATAAAAACACCAATTGCAGCCAGTAAACTCCTTGTAAGTGAGGTGACAGATCGCCAACTAAAACAACAGTTGGAGCAGGAAATTTTTAAGATTGATTCATATACCAATCTTGTACTCCAATATCTACGCTTAGAAAGCTTCCATGATGATTTGGTTTTGAAGAAAGAAAATATAGAAGATCTGGTCAAGGAAGTCATTCGCAAATATGCCATTTTCTTTATCCAGAAAGGTCTTAGTATCAATCTGCATGACTTGGACAGAAGCATTGTGACGGATAAGAAATGGCTGTTGGTAGTCATTGAACAAATCCTTTCAAATAGCCTCAAGTACACAAATGAAGGTGGGGTTGAAATCTACATGGAAGGTTCAGACCTTTGCATCAAAGATACTGGGATTGGTATCAAAAACAGTGATCGGTTGCGAGTCTTTGAACGTGGATTTTCAGGATATAATGGTCGAATAACCCAGCAATCATCTGGACTTGGGCTCTATCTAACCCAGAAAATCAGCCAAGAATTAGGTCATCAAATCCGTATCGAATCTGAACTTGGTCAAGGAACAACCGTGCGAATTAAGTTTGCGGAAGTGAACTTGATTGTTGAGTAAAAAGAAATGCTAAGAGCTTGAAAGAAACCTTTCAAGCTCTTCTTTAGATTTCTATATAGTGAGAAAAAAGGATAGAACAAAGAAAAAGGTAACAGGAATTTCTACCTTTCTCTGTCTTTTAAATTAATTGATTTCTTCAGGGAAAGACTGTAAGATTTTTGATATAATATCAGGGATGGACTGATGGATATTTAAAAGATAATGTTCAAAAAAATAACAGATGAGAATTAAAAATATGTAAGATTGGACAGAAGTCTCTCTACCATCATCCATGCAGAAACAAGATTATATGAAATAAAAGGAGTAACCAATGTCCGGAAACTATTCAACACGTGAATTCCGCGAAAAACTATATGATGACCTTCATGTTCGATTAAGAGATACAGTGATTTTGATGTGTGCGATTTTTATTGCCTCTATAGGTCTAAATATGAATTCAACAGCTGTCATTATTGGAGCTATGCTAATTTCCCCTCTTATGACACCGATTGTTGGACTGGGGTTTGGTTTAGCTATTTTTGATACGCGTTTAATCAAGCAATCTCTAGAGGTTTTATTTACTCAAGTATTGGTCAGTTTGCTTGTCTCGACTCTGTATTTCTGGATTTCTCCCTTATCTTATGCAAGTAGCGAGTTGATTGCACGAACCTCTCCAACCATTTGGGATGTTCTCATTGCTATTGCTGGTGGGATAGCAGGTGTCATTGGTTCAAGGAAAAAAGAAGCAAACAATATCGTGCCAGGAGTAGCCATTGCAACAGCTCTGATGCCACCTATCTGCACTGCAGGTTATGGTTTAGCTAATGGAAATGTACGATTTTTATTTGGGGCTCTTTATCTTTTCTTGATCAACTGTGTCTTTATCATGCTAAGCAACATTGTTGGAACAAGAATTATGATGAGAAAATCTCCCTTAAGTTCATTTAAAGAGCTAAACATTAAAATGAAAATTGGCTTGATCTCCTTGATTGTATTATTGGTTCTTCCAGCCAGCTATTCAGCAGTCACTCTGACGATGGATCAAGCGCGAAAAGAAGGGATCAAACAGTTTGTAGGAAAGGAGTTCGCCAATCATACGATCATTAATCAAGTCTACAAGTCAAGTAGCAATGAATTGGTCTTGACAGTTGTTGGAGATCCGATTTCAGAAGAAGAATTAGAAACCATTCGCCAAAAGCAGGCCTCTTACGGTATTCAATCTGTTCAATTGAAAGTCAATCAAGTCCATAATTCGACAAAATTAGATAGTGAGGCGACCAAGGAATTTTACGAAACCATTAACCAGTATATCGATCAAAAACTCTCTGAAAAAGATTCACAAAAAGACCTCGTAAAAGAAAATGAGGCAGACAAGGACTGAGGATAGTCAACTTATCTAACTCATGGAAGCAAATCTTGGGAGGATATTCTATATCCAAAAGTTAATGGATAGAAAGAATTGTTGATGAGGATACTATTTGTAGTGGTTTGACCAATCACTACTAACTCAGGTGAAACAAAATATAAAAAGGCGGTGGGACAGAAATCGATAGACAAAGTCTCGATTTCGTAGTCCCAGCCCCGCGAGGATGATTAGGAGCTTTTTGGAGTCTAAAAGACGAACAAAAAGTTCAATCAGCTACCGCGTCAAAGTTTGATTGCTAATAAAAAGAGAGGTCGGGATCTTTTGTCCCAACCTCTTTTTTAGGTAGCTGGAAATCTTAACCCAGCTTTTATTTCTTATTTTTCAACACGAGATTTATTTGCAATGTCTGCAAGAATCAATTCGACAAATGCATCTACTGGCATGGTTTCTGTTTCTTTTTGACCATAACGACGGACGTTTACAGCATTCTCGTCCATTTCCTTGTCCCCAACGATCAATTGGTAAGGAATCTTCTGAGTTTGAGAAGCACGGATCTTGAACTGCATTTTTTCATTGCGTTCATCGACATCGACACGGACACCACGGTCACGAAGTTTCTTCGCTACTTCCCAAGCGTAGTCCACATGTTTTTCGTTTGAAACAGGAATCACAGTTACTTGGTGAGGAGCAAGCCATGTAGGGAAGGCTCCCTTGTAGTTTTCAATGAGGATGGCTGTGAAGCGTTCCATGGTTGAGATAACTCCACGGTGAATCATAACTGGACGGTGTTCTTCGCCATCAGCTCCGATATAGTGGAGGTCAAAGCGTTCTGGTAACAAGAAGTCAAGCTGGATAGTAGAGAGGGTTTCTTCTTTCCCAAGAGCTGTCTTCATTTGGATATCTAATTTTGGTCCGTAGAAGGCTGCTTCCCCTTCCGCTTCGTAGTATTCAACTCCCATGTCGTCAACGGCTGCTTTCAACATGCGTTGAGCATTTTCCCACATTTCATCGTTGTCAAAGTATTTGTGCTTATCTGCAGGATCACGATAAGACAAACGGAAGCGGTAATCAGTTAAGTTGAAATCTTCATAGACATCGATGATCAATTGAAGAATTTTCTTAAATTCATCTTCAATTTGTTCTGGAGCAACGAAGGTATGTCCGTCGTTCAGTGACATTTCACGCACGCGTTGAAGACCTGTAAGGGCACCTGATTTTTCGTAACGGTGCATCATCCCAATTTCAGCGATACGGATTGGCAATTCACGATAAGAGTGAACATGGTGTTTGTAGACTTCGATGTGGTGTGGACAGTTCATTGGACGAAGGACAAATTCTTCCCCATCTCCCATATCCATTGGGGGGAACATATCTTCACGGTAGTGGTCCCAGTGACCTGAAGTCTTATACAGTTCAACAGAAGCGATTGGTGGAGTGTAAACGTGTTGGTAGCCCGCAGCCACTTCCTTGTCCACGATATAGCGTTCGAGGATCCGACGAATCGTTGCACCGTTTGGCAACCAGAATGGAAGACCTTGACCAACTTCTTGAGAAATCATGAACAAATCAAGTTCTTTCCCAAGTTTACGATGGTCACGTTCTTTGGCTTCTTCACGCATTTGAAGATAGTCCTTCAAATCTTTCTTGTCAAACCAAGCTGTACCGTAAATTCGTTGCATCATGGCATTGTCACTATTACCACGCCAGTAAGCACCCGCAACATTCAAGAGATGGAAGACCTGGATGCGACCTGTTGATGGGACGTGTGGGCCACGGCAAAGGTCTACGTATTCACCTTGACGGTAGATGGTCAAGCCACCTGCATCTTCAGAGTGTTCTTCAATCAATTCCAATTTGTAAGGATCGTTTTTGAAGATTTCACGCGCTTCATCCTTAGTCACTTCTTCACGAATAGATGGGAAGTTTTCTTTCACGATTTTCTTCATTTCTTCTTCGATACGAGGAAGATCTTCGTTTGAGATTTGACCGGCTGGATTATCCGTATCGTAGTAGAATCCATCTTCGATAGCTGGACCAACACCCAAATGAATGTCTGGGAAGAGGCGACGAGCTGCTTGGGCAAACAAGTGAGCCGCTGAGTGACGCAAGATTGGAAGAGCATCTTCATGATCAGGTGTCACGATTTCAATGCTTCCATCTTCAGTGATGTCACGAGTTGTGTCGATGAGTTTGCCGTTGAATTTACCAGCAAGAGCTTTTTTAGCTAGAGAATTGCTGATAGATTGGGCAATTTCAAAAGTAGTAACGCCAGATTCGAATTCACGAACAGCGCCATCAGGGAAAGTAATTTGAATCATGATTTTCTCCTTAAAAATTTATCATCATTTAAAATTGAGGTTTGAAGAAATAGCAAAGGGTTAGTTATAAAGAACAATAATATTTGCTTATCTAACTGAATGATGTTCTAACATTTTCATTCTATAAAAAAAACAAACTGTAGAAATAAGTAAATAACTTACTAAGGAAAGGATTAAAGACATATATTGTTCATCAGTCATTTCACCACTCATGTATATCCTTATCGGATAGCTTCTGAGTGCATTGAACAGATAAACACCGGCAGTAAGACTTAAAAGATATCCTGCTATCACAAGTTTCTTGTTGTTGAAAAACATTAAGATACCGAGAAAAGGAGCAAGAAATGGTATAAGAGGAATTAATAAAAAAAATGAAAAGACAACGATGTACTCTAAACCCCATAGACTAAGAGTTTTCATTAGCCATACATAGACTATAAGGTAAATACAGGCGATCACCCAGAACAATGTTTTCTTCATATCAATCTCCATCTTCACTTTTTTGCGATTAACTATTCTCCAAACAAAAAAGCGACATCCTCGAAAGGACGTCGCAACGTGGTTCCACCTTCATTTATGTTCCTCAAAAAAGAGGGACACCTCTGATTGGCTCTAACGTGGCCACCGTTTTATGTTTTCATAAAAATCAATAGAGTAGTATCGGTTTAGACTTCCTATGCGTTCTCAGCAACCACGCACTCTCTAAAAGAAAGATTCTAAGCGACTTGTCTCTATGCATTATTATAGCATGATTGCGAGATTTTTCAAGGATTTTGTGAAAGTTTTTTGTTTTTTCATGTTGTGGGAATTAACTAAACTCTAGAAGATAGGATTTTACTAGATCATTTAGTAAAGAATGGTAAATCAGTTGACAAAGGACCTAGTTCTTGGTAGAATAGGGATTGTCGTAAAGACAAATAACTTCTTCTTGGTTGCAGGCATGCCAACCTGTCACTCGGATGAAGCCAAATAAAAAGGAGAAAATCATGGCAATCTCAAAAGAGAAAAAAAATGAAATCATTGCACAATATGCACGTCACGAAGGTGATACAGGTTCAGTAGAGGTTCAAGTTGCTGTCCTTACTTGGGAAATCAACCACCTTAACGAACACATCAAACAGCACAAAAAAGACCACGCTACTTACCGTGGTTTGATGAAGAAAATCGGTCGTCGTCGTAACTTGCTTGCATACTTGCGTAAAAACGACGTTAACCGTTACCGTGAGTTGATCAACTCTCTAGGACTTCGTCGTTAATCTGCTTTATTTTCCACTTACATTGCGTTGTCACCTTACCTTGATATACTCAAGTATAATCTTCGGTTCCGGTTCCTAGCACTGTAAGGAAAAATAAACCAGATATGTCTCCCTTCGGGGAGATTTTTTTGTTTCTCAAAATTTTTGTACAATCTTCGGCTTGCCGTGTAGTCTATAAACGTTTTATCCAGTAAGAATCATGATGCCAAGGGCGATAAAAATCCGTATGAAAATAGGGAAAGGACACAGTGCTCGATGAACACAAGGAGTTTTATCTTTTTCACTAGGATTTTAGCCCTAGCTCAAATCGCTCTCTGATCTCAGAGGGCTTTTTTCTATATTTTTCTAGTCTTGTCCCTGCTTTGGAAATGTGGTATACTAATTATGAAAATTGTCTAAATTTTTAATATTTGATTAAGGGAGGGTTTCATGCTTTCCAAATTTTCTGGAAGTCATCAAAACCTGCGATATTTTTTTCTCCTTGCTATTTTGCTTGGAGTAATGGGAGTTTCTCTATTTTTAGCTGTTTCTATGGGTTCTGTTCAAATTAGTTTGACTGATACTTATCGGATTGTTTTGAATAGGATGGGAGCTCCGTTGGATATAGGAGACCTTTCAAAATCTACACTCGCTATTGTTTGGAATATGAGGTTGCCACGGGTTTTTCTTGGTTTGATTGTGGGTGCGGGTCTTTCCATGTGTGGTAGTGTCATGCAGTCAACGGTCAATAATCCCATCGCAGAACCCTATGTGTTAGGGATTTCTGCTGGGGCAACCTTTGGAGCAACGCTGAGCATTATTCTTGGTTTTAAGGTCATGATTGGTCTCGGCTCTTTCCTTGGAGCGATTCTAGCGACAGTTGCTGTCCTTCTCATTGCATCCATGCAAGGTAGAATGACAACTTCTAGACTGATTTTATCAGGGACGGTGGTCAATGCTCTCTTTTTGGCTTTTTCAAACTTTATTATCTCTATTGGTGCCAATGCTGATAGCGTCATGACGATCAAGTTTTGGACCATGGGTTCTTTAGCAGGAACCTCTTGGGCTCACTTAACCCTGCCAGCGGTAGTCGTGGGAATAGCCTTTTTATTTTTCACAACCCAATACCGTGTTTTTAATGCTATGATGATGGGAGATGAGGCAGCCTTGACCTTGGGAATTCCCCTACGTTTTTACTGGTATCTCTATGTGGCAATTGTTGCGGTCATGACTGCAGTTTTAGTATCAACTTGTGGAATTATCGGTTTTGTCGGTCTCATCACACCGCATTTGGCGAGAAGTTTGGTAGGTACAAACTACAGAAGGCTTTTTCCGATAGCAACCTTGCTCGGCGCCCTATTTGTTGTTTGGGCAGATGTCCTTGCTCGAGTTTTGATACAAAATGCTGAACTTCCGATTGGAATCTTCACGGCCCTAGTAGGTGCACCTTTCTTTATCTATATGGTTGCTAGTAGAAGAGGGGAGGTGAAGGTCTGATATGGACTTAATTTGCCAGGATATTCACTTCGAAATCGGAGAGAAAAAAATTCTCAAAGGAGTCTCACTGAAACTTGAGGGCAACCAATTTCATACCATTTTGGGACCCAATGGAAGTGGGAAGACGAGTCTATTAAAACTCATCTATCGTCAGGAAAAACCGAATCAGGGCTTGATTTCTCTAGACGGGAAACCGATAGAACAAATGAGCGTGAAGGAAACGGCGAGACAGATGGCAGTCATCACGCAGTTTAATCAACTCCAGTTTGATTGTACGGTTGAAGAAATCGTTCTGCTGGGCAGAACACCTCATCTCTCTTTCTTACAAAAGGAAAAAGAAAGTGATTTTGCTTTGGTTGAGGATGCTTTGGTCAAGGTAGACATGTTTGAAAAAAGAAATCGACTTTATTCTTCACTATCAGGTGGGGAGAAACAGCGAGTTTTGTTAGCACGCGCCTTAGCTCAAGAACCTTCACTCTTGCTCTTAGACGAGCCGACTAATCACTTGGATATCAAGTACCAGCTGGACTTGTTAACTATTGTCAAAAATCTCCATATCAATGTACTAGCTGTTTTGCATGATATTCAGCTGGCTTGTCGCTATTCAGACTATCTCTATCTGATGAAAGAAGGAGAGATTGTTTACCAAGGGACTCCAAAAGAGACCATCACACCTGAGTCTTTGCAGGCTGTCTATGGTGTCCAAAGTAAGGTAACTTGGACAGAAGATCAGCAAGCCATGATTCACTATTTATAAGATTTAAAGGAAATTAACATGAAAAAAACACTTAGTATTTTGCTCGTAACAGTGGCTGCCTTAACCTTGGCAGCTTGTAGTAACGCATCTAAAGAAACAGCAACGGCACCAGCTGCAACAGAAGCCAGTCAAAAAGCCAATACAGAAACCAGCTATCCTGTAACTATCAAAACATACGATGCCAAAGGAAATGAAGTCGAACAAGTCTTTGAAAAGGCTCCTGAAAAAGTTATCACAAACAACCTCTCAACAACTGAAATCCTACTTGAACTCGGTTTGCAAGATAAAATTGCTGGCATGCTCAATCCTGATAATGCTGTAACTGGTAAATACAAGGACGCTATTGAAGCCATCCCTCATATTGGTGATAAAAAGTCTGTCTCACAAGAAACGGTTCTTTCCTACGAACCAGATGCCTTGATGGGACGTAACATGATGTTCTCTGAAAAGTCAATGGGAACGATTAGCGCTTGGAATGAAAATAAAATCCCTGTTTATACGCAAAAAGCTTCACTTTCAAATATTCAACAGGATTTGGGAAATATTGTAGAAGACGTGAAGAATATTGGTACCATTTTCAATGTCCAAGACAAGGCTAATCAATACGCAGAGCAATTGCAAGCTAAAATCGATGCAGTTAAAAAAGCCAACCCAGAAACACAGGGTGAAAAGAAAAAAGCTTTGATTATGGTAGCTTACAACGATGAAACCTTTGGTGCTTATAAGTCAGCCCTTCAAGAAAGCTTACTTAACCAATTAGGTTATACCAATGTTGCAACAGGAACATCTGGCTTGACCTTGGAAAATCTAGTATCCATGAATCCAGAGTTGATTGTCTATGTAACTAGCGACCGCAATAAAAAGTTGGATGAAAAGGCAGTGGATTTGATGAAGGCAAATGCTATTTTGGGAAATGTACCCGCAATCAAGAACCAAAAAATTATGACCATCTCTTACTATGAGTTGATGGACTACGGTCCTGCAGTGATTGATTCCCTTGAAAAGATCAATGACTTTATCAAGAAATAAGGAGTTTAACTGGCAAGGAATTCGAGTTAGGGTCAGTCTGCCTTCAAACTATGACTCTAAACAAGCCTACCCACTTGTGCTCCTAAATGATGGAGAACTGGACTATCTATCAGATCTATCTCAATCAGTGATTTTGGTAGGTTTAATTCCAGAAAATCGTCTCGATGACTTTACACCTTGGAAAGCTAGTTCTTTGAAAAAAGGAGCACCAGAATTTGGTGGAAAGGTAGACCAATACCATCAAAAGCTCTTTCAAGGAATTCTAACCACTCTAAAAAAAGACTACTTGATAGATGAAAGTAAGATTGCCTATGGTGGCTATTCACTAGGCGGTCTTGCAGCTGTCTATAGTCTCTATAGTAGTTATCTTCCTGCGACCTGTATCTTTTCTATCTGTGGTTCCTTCTGGTATCCTGATTTTACAGAATTTTGCAGGGAACATGACTTGATACAGAGCCAAAGCCTGATTTATCTGCAGAATGGTCAGACAGAAGGTGCCAATCATTCCAATCGTCTGTCTAAGTCTCCTATTTATGCCAGAGATCTACATGATCTGATTTCAGAGAAAGTCCCTTCGACTTATTGCACATTTGATGCTTATGGGCATCATGAAGCTCTGAAGGAACGTTATCATCATTTTTGTGATTGGCTGAGAGACGAATGGAAGCTTAAGTAATCCTATAACACTCCTTGTTCATAGTAACTAGGAGTGTTTGTCTTGTATCCTGAGCCATTTGAATTTCATGGCGTTTATTTTGACCGAAAACCCTCCCTGTAATCAACTAAATTATGGTATAATGAAAAGATAGATAGAATTGAGGATACTATGTCATTTACACAATTTAAATTTAAGAAATATATAGAAGAAGCATTAGAGGAGTTGAAGTTTACCACTCCTACCGAGGTTCAGGAAAAGTTGATTCCTATTGTCCTAGCGGGTCGTGACTTGGTCGGTGAATCAAAAACTGGTTCTGGAAAGACTCATACTTTCTTGTTACCGATTTTTCAACAACTGGATGAAGAGAGTGATAGTGTACAAGTCGTTATCACAGCTCCTAGTCGTGAGTTGGCAACTCAGATTTATCAAGCGGCTCGTCAGATCGCAGGACACTCAGAAGTAGAGATTCGAGTTGCCAACTATGTAGGTGGAACAGACAAGGCTCGCCAAATTGACAAACTGGCAAGCAACCAGCCCCATATCGTCATCGGAACACCAGGTCGTATCTATGATCTGGTAAAATCTGGTGATCTTGCCATTCACAAGGCACAGACCTTTGTAGTAGATGAAGCTGATATGACCTTGGATATGGGATTCTTGGAGACGGTTGATAAGATTGCAGGAAGTCTTCCAAAAGACTTACAGTTTATGGTCTTTTCAGCGACTATTCCGCAAAAATTGCAACCATTCTTGAAAAAATACTTGTCAAATCCTGTCATGGAAAAAATCAAGACCAAGACAGTCATCTCTGATACCATTGACAACTGGTTGATTTCGACCAAGGGACGAGACAAGAATGCTCAGATTTATGAATTAACTCAAGTCATGCAACCATACTTAGCCATGATTTTTGTCAATACAAAAACTCGTGCGGATGAATTGCACAGCTACCTAACAGCTCAAGGCTTAAAGGTGGCTAAGATTCATGGAGATATTGCTCCTCGTGAACGCAAACGGATCATGAATCAGGTCAAGAACCTTGATTTTGAGTATATCGTTGCGACTGACTTAGCTGCGCGTGGGATTGATATCGAAGGTGTCAGCCATGTCATTAACGATGCCATTCCTCAAGACTTGTCCTTCTTTGTCCACCGTGTTGGACGAACTGGACGTAATGGTCTACCGGGAACAGCCATTACCCTTTACCAGCCTAGTGATGACTCTGATATCCGTGAGTTGGAGAAATTAGGTATCAAGTTTACTCCTAAAGTGGTTAAAGACGGAGAATTTCAAGATACTTATGACCGTGATCGCCGTGCCAATCGTGAGAAGAAGCAGGAAAAACTGGATATCGAAATGATTGGCTTGGTTAAAAAGAAAAGAAAAAATTAAACCAGGTTATAAGAAAAAAATCCAGTGGGCAGTGGATGAAAAACGTCGTAAAACCAAGCGAGCAGAAAGTCGTGCCCGTGGACGTGCAGAGCGCAAAGCTAAACGCCAAACATTTTAAAATTAGAACAGTAGAACCAAGAGGTTTTACTGTTTTTTTATAGTTCTATATCGAGATTGTCAGAATTCATAAGTAGATGATATTGAAAAAATTAAAATTAATCATAGGTTATTTCCATAAAATTCTATATTTTAATAATTGAGTGGACATAATTTGTCTACTCTTTTTTGTAAACTTAAATTATCAATAAAAAGAGGTGTACTTAAATGCATTATTATCAAGTCGAGTTTAAGAATCCGGATGATTTCTTAAAAACTCAATCAGAAGATTTTATTAAGACTAATCGTTTATTACTATTAAAAGAGGATGAAGATTATTACCTTATTTCTCAAGAAAATTACAATGATCAAGAAATTATGGGGAAAATAAAGGATTTTTTTGATCATGAGTTTACATTAAAAAAAGTTAAAACTCTAACAGAAAGTGATTTTATGAAGAAACTTGAAACAAGTGATAGAAGAGAACTAGTAAAATTCTTATTAAGTGCAAATAAAGAGACAACGTCTTATCATCTAAAGCCTAATTTGGAAAAGTTGGATGAATTGAAAAATATTTGTGGTCTCGCTGATTTTAAGAAGGCTGTTCAAGAACTAATTACATACCTTTCATTTCAAGAAAAAATAAATAATAATGAACAACAGCAACACTTTTATATTTTTAATGGTGAGAAGGGATCTGGCCGTAAGTTTGCTATCAAATTTCTGATGTCTCTTTTTGAAATGAATGCAATATTTGTAAATTGTAATAATTTTTCTATTCCTAAGATAGGCGAAAAAGATGTCCCAATATTAGTTGATTATCTTTCAGTAAGGCCAAAAACAAAATCAGATATTTACGATACATTTAGACAAAAGAAGGGGCATTCAATTAACATCATTATTGCGAGAACTATCCAAGAGGCAGAATCTATAAAAAGAGAGTTACTTGAAGATTTTAATAAGGTATCGATTGTTAATTTCCCGAATTATGATGAAGCAGAGCTTAAAAAAATCGGGCTTCAGATGCTAAACAAAAAAGGTGTTCAATTGAGTAATGAAGATTTTGAACGATTAATAGAAGATAATAAAGTACTAAAGGATGCTAAAGAAGTTCGTATTTTTGTTCAAGAGCTTGTTGAATTTGCAGTACAAAATGATTATGATCCTTCAGATAAAAACGAATTAAGTCTGGATGGATTTATTCTCCAAAATGAATCTTCAGTTGAAGACGAAGAAAATGCGGAGAAAAAGTTGAGTGAATTA
The DNA here is from genome assembly GCF_000187585.1 of Streptococcus peroris ATCC 700780. GTDB lineage: Bacteria > Bacillota > Bacilli > Lactobacillales > Streptococcaceae > Streptococcus > Streptococcus peroris. The sequence goes on along the minus strand of NZ_GL732463.1, from coordinate 1,093,943 downwards.
ATCGGTTTAGAAGAAGTGAAAATAGTTCTAAACCAGCAGTTAGCTTATAATCGAGTTTCTGCGTTGCGTCAGGCTCATGGATATAGTAATGAAATATTAAATCGTCATCTTGTTTTTTCTGGAAACCCAGGGACTGGTAAAACAGTAGTTGCTAGGCTTTTTTCAGAAATTTTATACAACAATAAGATAATTCAAGAGAATAAGTTAGTAGAAGTAGGTCGAACGGATCTTGTTGGTGAATATGTTGGCCAAACTGCTCCAAAAGTAAGAAAAGCTTTTGATGATGCAAGGGGAGGAGTGCTCTTTATAGATGAGGCTTATAGTCTTATCCCTAGTAGTGAGAGAGATTTTGGACATGAAGCTATTTCAGCGCTTATACAAGAAATGGAAAATCGTCGGGATGAGGTGTTGGTTATTTTTGCTGGGTATGAAGAATTGATGGCCCAATTCATTGAAACTAACCCGGGACTTTCCTCTAGAATTTCTAGAGAAATAAAATTTTTGGATTATACAATTGAACAACTAATTGCTATTTTAGAATTGATGATAAATAAGAGGCATTATCAATTAACCGATGATTGTAAGACGCTACTCCATCAGCATTTTTCAGAAGTTGTCAATTGTAGAAACTTTGGAAATGCTAGATACGTCCGTAAATTAGTAGATGAAATTGTCTTCAGTCAAGCACAACGAGTGATTGAAGGTGATAAGATTCAGTTAGAAAATGATACCTTTTTAAATCAAATTATATTGACAGATATCCATAAGGCTATTGTAGCTATTGAAGCAAAATCATCAAAATCAATATCGTTGATAGGATTCGGAAGGTAGAAGGAACCTATAATAGACTTTAAAGGAAGAAATAGGTACTAGTAGTATTGGTAGAAGATTTGAACTAGTAAATTGATTGAATCTAAGCCATTGGAAATGTTATACTATTGTTAAAGGATTTAGGATTATATGAACGACCAAGAACGCTTATTAACTATATTTTTACGATTACAGTCTGGTGCACATTTAGCTAAGGCTCAGCTTGCAGATGAATTTGGTGTTAGTGAAAAGACTATACAACGAGATTTTTCTCTCCTGTCTGGTTTCTTAGATACACAACCGATGGTTGCAGCAGAACTTGCTTACGATACGAGGCATCATACTAGGTATTTAAAAGGGAAATCTTTATTTAATAAAAAGGATATTCTTGTAATTTCAAAGATTTTACTAGAAAATCGTTCTTTGAATAAGGAAGAAAACAAGTCATTACTTGATAGTTTATTGGCACTTATTTCAAAAGATGAGCAAAAAGAAGTTTCTAGTATTATTGCAAGTGAGTTGCTAAATTATGCACCATTGTCAGACACACAAAACCGTATTGATAAGGTTTGGGAATGGTCTGAAATGATTCGTAAGGAGTTGGTCCTAGATATTGATTATCAATCTCCATATAATACTAAAAAGAAACATACAATTTTTCCAGTCTCTCTTTACTATGATGCTCATTATTTTTACATAGTAGCCTATAATTTATTATTTGATTCTTATATGACTTTAAAATTAGATAGAATACTTAGTTGGACAGAATCTAAAAAAGAAAAACCTTCTCTTTCATATGGAAGAAAATTTCGTGATGGTGAAATTCGTAATAAGCGTGTAGATCCATTCATAGGAAAAGAGTTAAACATCAGAGTCCTATTCGCGAATGACCCAGCAATTGTTGTTGATCAATTCCCAACAGCAGAAATTATTGAAAAAACATCAAATGGTAATATTATTGAATTTGTGAGTCAAGATACACCAGGACTGAAGAGGTGGCTGTTGAGTCAAGCGGAATCCCTAACGGTATTGTCTCCTCAATCGTTAATTGATGATGTGAAGATTCTTATTAAGAAAATGCAAGGAAATTATACTGACTAGATACTTGAGAGAGAATAAGAGAAATTTTTGTCTGTTAGAAAAGGATTCTATAATTCTCGCAAGCTAAAGGAATAGTATAGAACAAGAATTCGAAATATGTAGTCTAATATTTATGAGGCTAAAAAATAAGATAAAGTAATGGAGAACATTTAAATGGATTATGTTGCTAGAATACATTTAAAAACAAATACAAATTTTAGACAGGAAATGGTGGATTACTGTCTGAATAATTCAGAACAGTACATTGCTATTGGATGGAGTGGATTGACTGAAGATATTAAATCAGATGATTTTCGAGAATATTATAATCGTGTAAGAAAAGTAAAAGGTAAAGCCAATCCAGCAATAAATATATTTCAAAATGCTAAAGTTGACGATTTATTATGGACACGAGATTTAAATGGAAATTACTGGATTTGCAAAGTGAAATCACCGGCAGAAGTAGTTTGTGAAAAACGTATTGACATTGGAGCACAAATTCCAGTTGAAGCTTATAACTTTGGAATGCAAGTTCCTGGACAAATTAAAGCATCCTTCAATAGAGTTAACGGAGGTACAGCAGGATATATTCGTGATAAAATAATAATAGAATACTCAAAGTTAATCTTTAATCTACTATCAAAAAGTAATTATTATAAGGTGATTCCGTATAAAGGAGCTGTTTTAGATAATTTACCAGCTTTTGATTTAGAAGAACTTGTCATCTCATATCTTCAAATTAAGGAAAATTATTATGTCCTTTCCAATTCAATTGCAAAGAAGTCTACAACCATAAAAATCGAATGTGAGATGATCTCAAGAGACATCAATAATCCAAGAAAAGCAGTAGTTCAAGTGAAAGGCAAAAAGGCAAAGGAGCTTGACGCTTTAGAATTTAAACAATATGTAGATGAAGGTTATCTAGTATATTTATATGCTCCGAGAGTAATAAATTTAGATAAGATAGAAAATGTATTTAGGATAGGGGACAACGATTTATTAGATTTCTATGAGAAATATAAATTAATCCTACCAGCATCTATCACTCAGTGGGAAGATTTATTTACTAGTGAGAGTGATTAAGATGTAGAAATAGTAACTTTGATTGCTGAATTTCTTCTATTATTTTAGTCTATACCTTTTTTTCGCAGGCAGTTATAAAATCTATCAGAATGAGCTTTGTAAGAGTATAAGTTAATTTTACAGAACTAAACTATTCCTCTATTATAAAAATATTGATTCAAATTTTATAAAATTAATAAGTAAAATTAGTCCTTAGAAAATGTGGTTTTACTCTTTTTTTAAAACAACTGTAAACTATTTTTCAAAACCAGGTAATACGAAATCTTGTAAAGCATCAAATAATAGAAAAATAAAATTTAATATAAAAAAATCCCACCAGAAAAATTCTGGTGGGATCTTTGGTGGGGAACCAATCAATTTTGATTTATTTTTAACCTTTTATAATAACTGAAAATGCTGTTAAATCAACCATTTCACTTCAAATCATGTCTATAAATCATTCCCACTCAACGGTTGCAGGTGGTTTACTTGTGATATCGTAGACGATGCGGTTGACGTGATCCACTTCGTTTACGATACGAACTGAGATTTTTTGGAGGACTTCCCATGGAATTTTAGCGAAATCTGCTGTCATGCCATCGATAGAAGTGATAGCACGGATAGCGATGGTGTAGTCGTAAGTACGACCGTCACCCATAACACCGACTGAACGAACGCCAGTGTTAACAGTGAAATATTGCCAGATATCGCGGTCAAGACCTGCTTTAGCGATCTCTTCACGAAGAATAGCGTCTGATTCACGAACTGTTTCAAGTTTTTCTTCAGTAATTTCCCCCATGACACGGATGGCAAGACCTGGACCTGGGAATGGTTGGCGCCATACGATATTATCTGGCATACCAAGCTCTGTACCAAGGGCACGAACCTCATCCTTGTAAAGAGTGTTGAGTGGCTCGATCAGTTCAAACTGCATGTCTTCTGGGAGTCCACCAACGTTGTGGTGAGATTTGATGGTTTGTGCAGTATCCGTACCAGACTCAATCACGTCTGTGTAAAGAGTTCCTTGCGCCAAGAATTTCACATCTTTAAGCTTGCTTGCTTCATCATCAAAGACATAAACAAACTCGTTACCGATGATCTTACGTTTTTTCTCAGGGTCAGAAACGCCAGCAAGTTTATCCAAGAAACGTTTTGCAGCATCTGCTTTAACAATGTTGAGACCAAACTTACCACCGAGCATATCCATGACTTGGTCAGCTTCTCCTTTACGGAGAAGACCGTGGTCTACAAAGATACAGATCAATTGATCACCGATGGCTTTTTGGAGAAGAACCCCAACAACAGAAGAGTCAACACCACCAGAAAGTCCAAGAAGGACACGTTTGTCTCCAACGGTTTCGCGGATTTTCTTGATTTGCATATCAATGAAGTTGTCCATAGACCAATTGCCTTTGGCACCACAGATGTTTAAAGCGAAGTTTCGAAGGATATCATATCCATAGACAGAATGGCGAACTTCGGGGTGGAACTGGATACCGTATATTTTCTTTTCTGGATTTTCAATAGATGCATATGGACAGTCAGCAGAAGTACCAGTGCGAACGAAATCTCCTGGAATTTCAGTAACGGCATCTCCGTGACTCATCAATACCACTTGTTCTTCAGGAGTGCCTGCAAAAAGAGCAGACTCAGTATGAGTTAAAGTGGATTGACCATACTCACGATTTCCAGCGTTAGCAGCAGGAACAACTTTACCACCAAGCTTGTGAGTTAGTAATTGCATACCATAGCAAATTCCTAAAATCGGAATACCAAGTTCGAAAATCTCAGGATCAATATCGAATGATCCCTCTTCATAAACAGAGTTTGGGCCACCTGAGAGCACAATCCCAACAGGGTTGATTGCGCGGACTTCATCAGCTGAAATCTTGTGACTCTTTAGTTCCGAAAAGACACCAATCTCACGAATACGGCGTGAAATCAGTTGGTTATACTGGCTACCGTAGTCCAGTACGATGATCTTTTCGACATCTTGCAAATCAGTTGAAATGTTGGTCATCTTTTCCCTTCCTTAAAAGAAATATCTTTTTGAATATTCTATCATAAATGGGCTAGAATTACCAACTAAACAAGTGACGTTTGACTTTTGCACATGACTTACGGTACAATGGAAAAAATAAAGAAAAGAAGTGAGCCAGCATGTTACCAGCTTATGTTAAAATTCACGACCAGATTAAAAAGGATATCGATGAAGGACATTGGAAAATTGGAGAGAAGTTACCGAGTGAGCGCGACTTGGCTGAGGAGTTTCTAGTAAGTCGCATGACCTTGCGCCAAGCTATCTCCCTCTTGGTAGAAGAAGGAGTTTTGGAACGTCGCGTAGGTAGCGGGACCTTTGTTTCTAGCACTCGCGTTCAGGAAAAAATGCGTGGAACCACTAGTTTTACGGAGATTGTAAAGGCTCAAGGGAAAAGTCCCTCTAGTCACTTAATCTCCTATCGTAGAACCATTCCAAATGAGCAAGAAGTTGAAAAGTTAGGAATTGACGTAACTGAGAATATTATCCGAATGGAACGTGTTCGTTATGCAGATCAAGTTCCTGTGGTCTACGAAGTAGCTTCTATTCCTGAGAAATTTATTAAAAATTTCAAAAAAGAAGAAATAACCAAACACTTTTTCCAAACCTTACAGAAACATGGGTATCGAATTGGAAAATCTCACCAGACTATATATGCACGCCTAGCCAAGGAAAAAATTGCTCATTATCTGGAAGTAGAAAAGGGACATGCTATTTTAGGATTGACTCAAGTTTCTTACTTTGATGACGGCACAGCTTTTGAGTATGTAAAGAGCCAATACGTCGGAGAACGGTTTGAATTTTATCTAGAAAATAATTAGTTTATAACATCACTCTTAAAGTAGAAACTCATCTATTTTAAGAGTTTTTATTTAGTTATGATTAGAAAACATTTTCCTAGTAAGAAAAATAGTAATCATACGAGTTTTTTTAAAAGATTCGTGTTATAATAGTTAGGTTATATGGTCCCGATAAGGTGGTGGGATTGATTGTAAATATTTTTCCTACCAGTTCTTTGTAACTCTATAACGAATATTTTTTAAGGGGGGACATTTTTATGTCAGAACGTAAATTATTCACGTCTGAATCTGTATCTGAGGGGCACCCGGATAAGATCGCAGACCAAATTTCAGATGCGATTTTGGATGCTATTTTAGAGCAAGATCCAGAAGCACACGTTGCGGCTGAAACAGCTGTTTATACAGGTTCCGTACATGTTTTCGGTGAAATTTCAACCAATGCTTATGTCGATATTAACCGTGTGGTTCGTAACACCATTGCAGAAATCGGTTATACCAATACAGAGTATGGATTTTCTGCGGAAACGGTGGGAGTTCATCCTTCATTGGTTGAGCAGTCAGCAGATATCGCTCAAGGGGTTAATGAAGCCTTGGAAGTTCGTGGAAATGCAGATCAAGATCCACTTGATTTAATCGGAGCTGGAGACCAAGGTCTCATGTTTGGTTTTGCGGTGGATGAGACAGAAGAACTTATGCCATTGCCAATTTCACTCAGTCATAAGTTGGTTCGTCGTTTGGCAGAGCTTCGTAAGTCTGGTGAAATTAGCTACCTTCGTCCAGATGCTAAATCACAAGTTACTGTTGAGTATGATGAAAATGACCGCCCAGTGCGCGTGGATACGGTTGTTATTTCAACCCAGCATGACCCAGATGTCAGCAATGAACAAATCCATGAAGATGTGATTAACAAGGTTATCAAAGAAGTGATTCCAGCTTCTTACCTAGATGATGAGACAAAATTCTTTATCAACCCAACAGGTCGCTTTGTAATCGGTGGGCCTCAAGGGGACTCAGGTTTGACTGGTCGTAAAATCATTGTGGATACTTATGGTGGTTATTCACGTCACGGTGGTGGTGCCTTCTCTGGTAAGGACGCGACTAAGGTAGACCGTTCTGCTTCTTATGCCGCTCGCTACATTGCCAAAAACATCGTTGCTGCTGGTCTTGCTAAGAAAGCAGAAGTGCAATTAGCTTACGCGATTGGGGTAGCCCAACCTGTCTCTGTTCGTATCGATACCTTTGGTACTGGAACAGTCGCTGAGAGTAAATTAGAAGCAGCGGCGCGTCAAATCTTTGACCTTCGTCCTGCAGGAATTATTCAAATGCTGGACCTCAAACGCCCAATCTACCGTCAAACAGCGGCTTATGGACACATGGGACGTACAGATATTGATCTTCCATGGGAACGCTTGGATAAGGTAGAAGCCTTGAAAGAAGCAGTGAAATAATATAAAAAAGATTGGTGTAAGGACCAATCTTTTTTGTTTAAAATTAGTTATCTAGTATTTTTACAAAAGCCCAGTTTCCAATCGATTTTGTTCCATATTCTAACATCATGGAGTCAAGTAATTGATAGTTGTTTTTTTCATAGAAGCAAACATTTTTCTCGGTACTAGTAACCACTCCCAATTGTTTGCATCCCTTGGATTTAAGAAAAGGTTCAACGCCTTTTTGTAGGAAAGCACTGCCGATTCCTTGCCCTTGGACAGTAGCATTAACTCCAAGCATCATCAAATACCAATCAAAATTTCCTGATCTTTTTAAATGCTGTTCGGAACGTTCCACCAAATCAAGATATTTCAAGAGATTGCGTAATGTAATAAAACGAAAAAGCTTGACAATCCCATTTAATAGATAGGATAGGATAGTGAAATCCTTTTTTTGTAAAAGGGCGACAGCTAAAATTTCTCCGTCGCGTTCAGCAACTAGACAAGTCTCTCCTTTGATGTAGAGTCTAGTCAAAAGGCTATCCAACAATTCTAAGAATTCTGGGTAATATTCTGGTTTTTTTAAATCGTCTTTGATAAGAGACATGAAAGGATAGTCTAAAAAAGCACCCGCCAACACTTTTCCAATTTTTTGGTATTCATCAGGCTTGGCTTCTCTATAAATTATTTCTTTCATATCATACTCCTTCATTAAATCTCTTTTACTATTATAACTAAATTTCTTATTTTTTTCGATTTTAATGTGACATCTTCACGAATTGTAGAAGAAAAGTTAAGTATTTTTGAGTTTTGTGAGAAAAAGTATATGAAAAACCCCCTCAATATTTGATGTTGAAGGGTAAACTTAAAATCTAGTTAAATCTATTTTGTTGGGATTGAAATTTCAATCAATTTATCAGAATAGAGGGTTTTGATATTTGCTTCATCAATGACTTGTTTATCAATTTTACGATTTAAGAAGAATTCTTGGATTTTTTCGATTTCTTTTTCTCGGATTGCACGATGTTTGTTGGAAATAAGGATTTCATAATGAAGCGGTGCTTGAGTAAAAATAACGTCTGTATTGCCTGCAGAATAGACCTCTACAAGAGTTGCATCAGTGCTTTCTAACTGGTTTTTAACAAGATGCGAGTGTGAATTTGTAGTATTGATGAGCTTCATAAGGCTTCCTCCTGTATTCTATATCTATTATAGCACTTTTTAGGAAAATTGGGTAAGTTAGCTTAAATTTGATGCTGTTTTTTCCATGATTCGATGCCCCATTTATGACTGCCACGTTTTAAGTTAGCAATAGCCTCGTCAATTGGAAACCAAGCTAGATGATTGAAGTCTTCCAAAGGTTTTTGAATTTCTTGGTAAGAAGTGGCTTCGTAGAGATATGCTGGATTGTAGTAATAGGTATCACGATGACTAGAATAGAAGTATTCATCAGCTTGCCCGTAGTAGGTGCCGATTTCAGCTGTAAATCCTAATTCTTCAATCAGTTCTCGTTTGAGAGCTTCGAGGTGATTTTCACCTTCTTCAATTTCGCCCCCTGGTAAGAACCATGCACCATTTGGAGCTTGAACGAGAATAATCTTTTCATGGTTTTGGTCTGGAATGACTGCATAAACGCCATATCTATTTTTATAGGTTACTCCCTCTTTTTTTTCTCCAAATGTTGGATTTGCCATAAACTTCTCCTTTTTGAGTGCGCTTTCTTTCTATCATAGTAAAGAATGCCCTTGCTGTCAAGCAAGAACATTCTTTTGTATTTGAGGAACTAGTCGTTTGATTCGACCGTTTCCCCTTTATTTTTTGACTTAATGACAATTTTCCCCTTACTTGTCATGACTGCCTTGAGGTCTTTTTCACTTGGATTTTCAAGGTAGTAGTCTGTAATCGCATCTTCGATATAGTCTTGGATGGTACGACGGAGTGGACGAGCTCCCATTTTGGGATCGTAACCAAGGTCTACCAGTTTTTCCTTGACCTTTTCTGTGACATCAAGATGAATATTATTGCTTGAGAGTCGTTTATTGACATCATCCAGCATGAGGTCAACGATTTGAAGGAGATTTTCCTTACTGAGAGCCTTGAATTCGATAATGCCATCAAAACGGTTCATGAATTCTGGGCTAAAGAAGTTACCTAATTCTCCAAGAACAGAGTTTGTTCGACCTTCACGAGCAGCACCGAAACCAACGCTAGCTTCTGCCTTACCTGTACCCGCATTTGAGGTCATGATAATGATAGCGTCCTTAAAGCTTACAGTACGCCCTTGACCATCCGTTAAACGACCATCGTCCAAGACCTGAAGGAACATATGCATGACATCTGGATGGGCTTTTTCAACTTCATCCAAGAGGATCAGTGAGTAGGGGTTACGACGGACTTTCTCAGTCAATTGACCAGCTTCGTCATAGCCAACATAACCTGGAGGGGCACCGACAAGTTTTGCAACGCTGTGTTTTTCCATATATTCACTCATATCAAAGCGAATCATACTATCAGCAGAGCCAAAGAGTTCGATAGCTAGTTGTTTAGAGAGTTCCGTTTTACCGACTCCAGTAGGACCAACAAAGAGGAAACTACCGATTGGACGGTTTGGAGTACCTAGACCGACACGGTTACGACGGATAGCCTTGGCAATCTTATCAACAGCATCGTCTTGGCCGATAACATGAGCTTTGAGATCATCAGCTAGGTTGATGAGTTGAGACTGTTCTTTTTCTTTTAGATCACCAACTGGAATATTGGTCTTTTGTTCAATAATGTGTTCAATCGTCTTTTCGCTGATGATTGGAGTATCCTGATCCGTTACCTTGGTCTTTTGCATTTCCTTATATTTAGCAATCTGGTCACGGAAGTAGGCTGCTTTCTCAAAATCTTCATCTCGAGTTGCTTGGGCCTTAAGATTTTCTGCCTCGATTAAGCGTTGGTCGATAACCTTTGGATCCACAAAATTCAAGGTTAAGTTCATTTTTGAACCAGCCTCATCTAGGAGGTCAATAGCCTTGTCTGGCAAGAAACGATCTTGGATGTAGCGGTTAGAAAGAGTAGCAGCTGCTTCGATTGCTGCATCAGTATAATGAACGTGGTGGTAATCTTCGTATTTCTTTTGGATACCTTTAAGGATAATAATGGTTTCTTCAACTGTTGGTTCATCCACTTTGACTGGTTGCATACGGCGCTCAAGGGCTGCATCTTTTTCAATGATACGGTATTCATTGAGGGTAGTAGCACCAACTAACTGGAGTTCACCTCGAGCTAGGGCAGGTTTGAGGATATTTCCTGCATCCATATTCCCTTCTCCAGCAGAACCAGCTCCGACAATCTCATGGATTTCATCAATAAAGAGAATGACATCCTGGCGCTGACGAATTTCTTCCATGAGTTTTTGCATGCGTTCTTCAAACTGACCTCGGATACCTGTACCTTGGACAAGGCTTACAACATCAAGGCGAATGACTTCTTTTCCTTGAAGTTTATCAGGGACGTCTCCGTCCACAATTTTTTGAGCCAATCCTTCAACAACCGCCGTTTTACCAACACCCGGTTCTCCGATGAGGACGGGATTGTTCTTGGTTCTACGATTGAGGATTTCGATGACGCGGATGATTTCTTCATCACGTCCAATGACTGGGTCAACATTTCCGTGACGGGCAATTTCTGTGATATTGATTCCATATTCATCCAGAAGGCCCTTTTCCTGGATAGGAGGAGGTGTTTGAGCAGGCCCACGATTTTGAGAACCATAACCACCGTTTCCGCCATAACCACCACCAGATTGAGTTGGAGGAGTATTAGAAGATGGTTTAAAATTGTTCAAATCATGGAAAAAATCACCGAAAGGATCAAAATCACGATTGTTTAGGTCGGTCATTCCTTTAAATAAACTATTGTTGGGATCTGTTTTGATAATTTTGTAGCAATTTTGGCAAAGATCAATTTGCTTTTGTTGCCCGTTAAGATTAGTGTAAAGATGAATTGTTGAGTCATTGATTTTACAATTTTGACAGAGCATACCTCTACCTCGTTTCTTTTTTGACTTTGACTAAAATAGAAAGGTCAAAAATAGTCAAATTTCTTTAGTCCCATTATATCATGATTGAAGGGGAAAGCAAGTAAAAAGTTTGCTTGATAAAACTCAGGATGAGAGACTATTGTAGCTGAATCTATTGTGATAAAAAGAAAAATCCCATTTGTGATACAAAAAGGATTTTCATTGGTTAAAGCAGGACTATCTTCCAGCCTCTATTTAATTATTAGTATAAAAGTTCATAGATTTCCATCGCAATGAGATCGATGCTATCGAATGTATACGTTTCACGAGCCTCAACGTCACGAAGTGTGAAGAGTGGTCCGTTTTCTTCGTCGTGGTTAAAAGCAACTTCTGCGACAACAACTCCTTCGCGTTCAAAGTTACGTTTCAAGTTTCCACCATCTTTTGTCATTGCTTCTAAGCGATTGATGATTCTAACCAAATGTGATTCCATTTTGATTCTCCTCCATTTCTTATCGTTACTATTTTACCATAAACAGCCTCTACTTGACTAGAAAAAACTTAGATTAATTGCTATTTCTCTTGCCTTTAAAAAATTATAGAAAATATCAGGGGAAAAGGTTGAATTTTTATACAAAATATGTTATCCTTATACAAGTTTTATAAATAGAAAGTAGAGTATCCATGAATTTTTCTTTTTTACCGAAATACTTACCATATTTTAACTATGGTGCCATTGTAACAATTATCATTTCTATCTTAGTAGTCTTGCTGGGGACTATTTTAGGGGTACTGTTGGCCTTTGCACAACGTTCAAAGATTAAGCCCCTTGTCTGGTTTTCTAATCTTTATATCTGGATTTTCCGTGGGACTCCAATGATGGTTCAAATCATGATTGCCTATGCCTTGATGCATATTAGTGCTCCTATTATTCAGATTGGGATTTTAGATGTTGATCTTACTCGTTTGATTCCAGGGATTATCATTATCTCTATGAATAGTGGTGCCTATGTATCAGAAACTGTTCGTGCTGGAATTAATGCAGTGCCAAAAGGACAACTAGAAGCAGCTTATTCACTAGGTATTCGTCCTAAAAATGCTATGCGCTATGTTATTTTGCCACAGGCTATCAAGAATATTTTACCAGCCTTGGGGAATGAGTTTATTACCATTATCAAGGATAGCTCGCTCTTGTCAGCTATCGGGGTTATGGAATTGTGGAATGGAGCAACTACAGTGTCAACAACCACATATCTACCATTGACTCCACTTCTATTTGCAGCTTTTTACTACTTAATTATGACATCTATCTTGACAGTAGCCTTGAAAGCTTTTGAAAATCGTATGGGACAAGGAGATAAGAAATAATGACTGAAACGCTAATTAAAATTGAAAACCTTCATAAAAGCTTTGGAAAGAATGAAGTTTTAAAAGGGATTGATCTTGAAATCAAAAAAGGGGAAGTAGTGGTCATTATCGGCCCTTCTGGAAGCGGTAAGTCAACACTCCTTCGTTCCATGAATCTCCTCGAAGAGGCTACAAAAGGAAAGGTTATCTTTGAAGGTGTAGACATTACGGATAAGAAAAATGACCTCTTTGCTATGCGTGAAAAGATGGGAATGGTTTTCCAACAATTCAATCTCTTCCCAAATATGACAGTTATGGGAAACATTACACTTTCTCCAATTAAGACTAAGGGAGAAAATAAAGAAGTGGCTGAAAAGAGAGCGCATGAGCTCTTGGAGAAGGTTGGTTTGCCAGATAAGGCTGATGCCTATCCACAAAGTTTGTCTGGAGGTCAGCAACAGCGTATTGCTATCGCGCGTGGTCTTGCCATGGAACCAGATGTCCTACTTTTTGATGAACCGACTTCTGCCCTAGACCCAGAAATGGTAGGGGAAGTACTAGCAGTTATGCAAGAACTTGCCAAGTCAGGTATGACCATGGTCATCGTAACACATGAGATGGGTTTTGCGCGTGAAGTGGCAGACCGTGTTATTTTTATGGCTGACGGTGTAGTTGTCGAGGATGGAACACCTGAGCAAGTTTTTGACCAAACACAAGAACAAAGAACCAAGGATTTCTTGAGTAAGGTTTTGTAAAACATTGTTTATTAGAAAAGCTCCAAGGGGGCTTTTTCTTATAGTTTCAGACTATAGGGAATCTTAGGTAAGAAGTGTTAGAAGGTCGAGCGATTTTTTGTTATAATAGAGGATATTTGTTAGAAAAGAGAAAATACATGACACAGATTATTGATGGGAAGGCTTTAGCAGCCAAGCTACAAGGACAACTGGCTGAAAAAACAGCCAAACTAAAGGAAGAGACAGGCTTGGTTCCTGGTTTGGTGGTTATTTTGGTTGGGGGCAATCCTGCTAGCCAGGTTTACGTTCGTAACAAGGAACGTTCAGCAATCGCAGCGGGTTTCCATAGTGAAGTTGTACGTGTTCCGGAGACCATTACTCAAGATGAATTGTTGGAGTTGATTGCCAAATACAATCAAGATCCAGCATGGCATGGGATTTTGGTCCAGTTGCCATTGCCAAAACACATCGATGAAGAGGAAGTTTTATTGGCCATTGACCCTGAAAAGGATGTAGATGGTTTTCATCCGCTCAACATGGGGCGTCTTTGGTCTGGTCATCCAGTGATGATTCCTTCAACTCCAGCAGGAATTATGGAGATGTTTCATGAGTATGGGATTGATTTAGAAGGTAAAAATGCGGTCGTAATTGGTCGTTCAAATATTGTTGGCAAACCCATGGCTCAGTTGCTCTTGGCTAAAAATGCAACTGTCACCTTGACCCACTCTCGCACCCACAATCTAGCCCAAGTAGCATCTAAAGCCGACATTCTTGTAGTAGCAATCGGCCGTGCTAAGTTCGTGACTGCTGATTTTGTCAAAGCTGGTGCAGTTGTCATTGATGTGGGAATGAACCGAGATGAAAATGGCAAGCTCTGTGGAGATGTTGACTACGATGCTGTTGCACCAGTCGCTAGCCATATCACACCTGTACCTGGTGGAGTTGGGCCTATGACGATTACCATGCTGATGGAGCAAACTTATCAGGCTGCTTTAAGAACGCTGGATAAAGACTAAGTTTACTATGAAAAATAGTTGAGATAGTAATATCTCGACTTTTTATTTTCAGTAATGATACTTCTATCTATTATTTTGTAGTATAATGAGAGACAAGAAGTAGTAAGGAAGTAATAATGAAGGATATTAAGAAAGCTTTACTAAAAAAAGTGATCATCGAGCGTCCTCGTTCTAGTCATAAGGGAGACTACAGTCGTCTTCTCTTGATTGGTGGAACGTATCCTTATGGTGGAGCGATTATTATGGCTGCCTTAGGGGCTGTTAGAAGTGGTGCAGGCTTAGTGACAGTAGCTACGGATAAAGAGAATATTCCAGCGCTACATAGCCATGTTCCAGAGGCTATGGCTTTTGCTCTTGACGATAAGCAATTACTTGAGCAACAGTTGCAGAAGGCTAACATTGTCTTGGTTGGACCTGGACTAGTGGATGATGGGCGTGGAGAAGAGCTTCTCCAAACAGTTTTTGATCATTTAGACCAAGACCAGACTCTCATACTGGATGGTGGTGCCCTATCTATTTTTGCTAAGTCGGGGTTGAAATTTCCTAAAGCCCACCTTGTTTTAACTCCACATCAAAGGGAATGGCAAGTCTTATCAGGCTTAGATTTGACTTCTCAAGGAGCTGAGGAAACAGGAGAGGCTTTGAAGAGTTTTCCTTCAGGGACGATTCTAGTTCAAAAAGGTCCTGCGACTCGAATCTGGCAAGCTGGTCAAGATGATTTTTATCAGTTAGAGGTTGGGGGTCCTTATCAGGCGACTGGGGGTATGGGGGATACTCTGGCTGGGATGATCGCTGGCTTTGTAGGTCAATTTCACCAAGTTAGTCTCTATGAAAGAGTGACAGTAGCGACATATCTGCATTCAGCAATTGCCCAAGAACTAGCTGAGGACAATTATGTAGTTCTGCCAACCACGATTAGTCAACATATTCCTGCATTCATGAAGAAAATACAAAAAGACACCTGAATTTTTCAGGTGTCTTTTGACTATTAGAAGAGGCCTTTGACCTTATCTACAAGACCGTCAAGCCCTTCTGAGCCTGAAACCAATGCTTGCGCTTGGCTAAGGTAGTCCCCTAGTTGATCCTTGTTTTCTTCAACAAATGTTTTTGCTGCAGAAAAATTTTTTTTCTCGACGAGTTCTTTTACTTGATTAAACAAATCCAATGGGTTCATGAATTTCCTCCTTTTCTACCATTTTATTCAATCATTTTTGTTTAAATCTTGCAAGAAACTTGACTCTTCAAATAAAGTTCATGGGTGTCAAATGGTGTAAATTTTGATATAATTTTTAGTGATGAATTTTAGAAATGATCGGTATGTGGTTGTAGATTTAGAAGCAACAAGTACCGGAAGCAAGGCAAAAATCATCCAAGTGGGAATTGTAGTCATTGAAGATGGTGAGATTGTTGAGCAATATGCCACTGATGTCAATCCGCATGAACACTTGGATTCTCATATCAAAGAATTAACGGGTTTGACTGATAAGCGTTTAGCAAAGGCTCCAGAGTTTTCCCAGGTAGCTGGAAAGATTTTTGAACTGGTCAAAGACGGTATTTTTGTTGCGCACAATGTTCAGTTCGATGCCAATTTGTTGGCAGAATTCCTATTTTTTGAAGGTTATGAATTACGCACCCCTCGTATCGATACGGTTGAGTTGGCTCAAGTCTTTTATCCTCAGCTTGAAAAGTATAATCTTGGAATTCTCTGCCAAGAGTTGGGAATTCCCTTGGAGCAAGCTCACACAGCCTTATCAGATGCCCAAGCAACGGCAGAACTCTTTCTTTGTATGAGACAAAAGATGTTTCAACTTCCAAAAGGTTTGTTGGAGCGCTTATTAAGTCTGGCTGATAGCTTATTGTACGAATCATACATGGTCATCGAGGAAGTTTATCAGAAACAGTCTCTCTTAGTAGAACATGACTTGGTCGAGGTGCAAGGTCTATTCTTAAGAAAAGAGAAGCCAGTCCTTTCTCCACGCAAACTCTCAAAAGATTTCGAGACCAATATTTCCTTGTTGGGTTTGGAAGAGAGAAAACTGCAAAAATGTTTCGCTCAAAAGGTTCAAGAGTGCTTGCAAGAGGAAGCCATTTCCTTTATTCAGGCTCAAACCGGGATTGGAAAAACCTATGGTTATCTCCTACCGGCCTTGTCACTTGAACATGAAGAGGGCATCCTGCTCAGTGTTCCAACTAAAATCCTTCAAAATCAAGTGATGCAAGAGGAGGCAAAAAGACTAGAGGAGATTTTTCATATCTCTATCCACAGTCTCAAAGGGCCACAGAATTACTTGAAACTAGATGCTTTTTATGAGGTGTTGGAGGAAGAAGAATCCAATCGTTTGTATACGCGTTTCAAGATGCAACTCCTAGTTTGGTTGACTGAAACAGATACTGGGGATTTAGACGAAATTGGGCAGCTTTATCGCTATCAGCAATTTTTGCCGAACTTGGTACACGATGGCAACCTTCACAAAGACTCTCTCTTTTGGCTAGAGGATTTTTGGAGACGTGGTCAGGGAAAAGCGCGTTCTTGTAAGTTGCTAGTGACCAATCATGCTTACCTCGTTACCCGACTTGAAGATGATCCGAGTCTTTTAGAAGGGCGTCTCTTGATTTTAGATGAAGCCCAGAAAATCTTGCTGACCTTGGAAAATCTTTCTCGAAAATCTTATTTGCTAACAGATTTGGTGGACCAACTAGACCAAGCTCTATCTACTGAAGAAGGTATGCTTCAAAGACGTCTGCTAGAGAGCATTCGTTTTGAGCTTTCTTATCTGCTGGAGCAGTTTCTATCTGGTAAACGTAAGATGTGCCCAGCTAGTAGCATTGATAAGCTTCGACAGGATTTCTCAGAGTTGAGTCTCGCTGAGTTTAAAGACTATCAGAGATTTTTCTCGTCTGAAGGAGAATTTTGGTTATCAGTTTCAGAACTTTCGAGTAAAAAAATCGAGATTACCTCTAGTCGCAATCAGCGTTTACTATTTTCTCAGATATTTCCAGAATCCTGTCAGCTTCTCGGAATCTCTGCAACCCTAGAAATTAGTAGTAGAGTTTCCTTGCCAGAATTGTTAGGTTTTCCTCAAGCCAGCTTTTACTACCTTGACGAACAGTTTCAAGAAAATCAAGAAATTTTCTTGGTAAATGATTTTCCATTGGTGACTGAGGTTTCGAATGACGAGTATGCTCAAGCAATTGTGGAAGTTCTAGAAGATTTGTCCTACCTCGAAGAACCGATTTTAGTCTTATTTACTGCAAAAGATCTATTGTTGCAGGTATCAGATAGTTTGAGGATTTCCCATCTAGCCCAGTATAAGCACGGGGAACCAGCCCAATTGAAAAAACGCTTTGAAAAAGGAGAGCGTGAGCTCTTACTTGGAGCTGGAAGTTTCTGGGAAGGTGTTGATTTTTCGAGACATCCTCGGGTTATTGAAGTGGTGACACGTTTGCCCTTTCAAAATCCAGAGGATTCCTTCACCAAAAAGATGAATCAAGAACTCCGTTTGGAAGGGAAGAATCCTTTTTATGATTACCAACTTCCTATGGCAATTATTCGTCTCAAGCAAGCAATTGGAAGAACCATGCGTCGAGTGGGGCAACGCTCTGCAGTTCTGATTCTAGATAGCCGCATGGCAAGTAAACGATATGGCAAACAAATCAGCAAGGCCTTGTCTCGCACTAGTCGAGTAAGGAATATTAGTCGAGAGCAAGTATTTGTCAACGTTCAAGATTTTTTAAATAAACAACGAAATGAATACCAGAAAGAATGAAGGAGGCCGTTATGAAGCGTTCATTCGACTCTAGGGTCGATTATAGTTTAATATTACCAGTATTTTGTTTGTTGGTAATCGGAGTTGTAGCGATTTATATAGCAGTAAGTCATGACTACCCAAACAATGTTTGGCCTATACTTGGGCAACAACTGGCATGGATAGCCCTAGGGATTATCTTTAGTTTTGTAGTCATGTTTTTTAACACAAAATTTTTATGGCAGTCCACTCCCTATTTATACGGTCTAGGTCTTGCCTTGATGATCTTGCCTTTGGTTTTTTATAATCCAAGTTTAGTGGCTGCAACAGGTGCTAAAAACTGGGTGTCATTTAGTGGGTATACGCTTTTTCAACCTTCCGAATTCATGAAGATATCTTATATCTTGATGCTGGCTTATGTGATTGTAATGTTCACAAAAAAATATAAGGATAAAGAACGAACGATTGGTTTAGATTTCCTTTTGATTTTTTGGATGATTATTTTTACGATTCCAGTTTTAGTGTTACTGGCTTTGCAAAGTGACCTTGGGACGGCAATGGTTTTTGTTGCAATCTTTTCAGGTCTTGTCTTATTATCAGGTGTTTCGTGGAAGATTATCATCCCAGTCCTTGTATCGGTTGTATCAGCAATTGCGGGATTTTTAGCTATCTTCATCACAAAAGATGGCCGTACCTTTATGCACCAGCTTGGGATGCCGACTTATCAGATTAACCGTATCTTAGCTTGGCTCAATCCCTTTGATTATGCTCAGACAACTACCTATCAACAGGCACAGGGGCAAATTGCAATCGGTAGTGGTGGTGTATTTGGTCAAGGCTATAACGTGTCCAATCTCCTCATTCCAGTTCGAGAGAGTGATATGATTTTCACAGTTATCGCTGAAGATTTCGGTTTTATTGGGTCAGTTGTAGTGATTGCACTCTATCTGCTCCTCATCTATCGCATGTTAAAGATTACCCTTCAATCTAACAATCAATTTTATACCTACATATCAACTGGATTTATCATGATGCTCTTATTCCACATCTTTGAAAATATTGGTGCGGTAACAGGACTCCTTCCTCTGACGGGGATCCCCTTGCCATTCATTTCTCAAGGGGGGTCGGCTATTATCAGTAATCTCATCGGTGTTGGTCTGCTATTATCTATGAGTTATCAAACACACCTAGCTGACGAAAAGAGTGGTCGAACAAGATTTAAACGTAAAAAAGTTGTGTTGAAAAAAGTGAAATAAGGAGGTTGCTATGCCCAAAGTTGCAGTTATCCTAGCAAACGGATTTGAAGAAATCGAAGCCTTGACGGTCGTAGATGTTTTGCGTCGTGCAAATATTACCTGTCATATGGTTGGATTTAAAGATAAGGTGACAGGATCCCATGCTATTCAGGTTCAAGCTGATTTTGTATTTGACGGTGATTTGTCAGGCTATGATATGATTGTCCTTCCAGGAGGTATGCCTGGCGCTGCCCACTTGCGGGACAATGAACAATTAATCACTGAACTCCAAAAATTTGAGAAAGTTGGTAAAAAGGTGGCGGCCATTTGTGCAGCTCCAATTGCTTTAAATCGAGCAGGTCTTCTAGAGGGAAGAAACTTTACCTGCTACGATGGCGTCCAAGATCAAATTGCTGACGGTCACTACCATAAAGAAACAGTAGTCGTAGATGGCAACATCATTACGAGCCGTGGACCAGCAACAGCTTTAGCTTTTGCTTACCACTTGGTTGAGACACTGGGTGGAGATGCTGAGTCACTAAGAAATGGCATGCTCTACACAGACGTTTTTGAGAAATAAAATGGAAACTGAGAAGGATCTTTCTTACTTGAGGAGATTCTTCTCTTTTTTAAGGTCAAAATCAAGCTAAACATCGCTTTTTTCATAAAAAAATGATATAATAAAGGGTATGAAATATCACGATTATATCTGGGATTTAGGTGGGACTCTGCTTGATAATTATGAAACATCTACAGCTGCTTTTGTGGAGACATTAGCAGAGTTTGGAATTGAGCAGGAACACGACTGTGTCTACGAAGCTTTGAAGGTTTCGACTGCCTTTGCCATCGAAAAGTATGCTCCAGAAATTGAAAACTTTCTTGAGAAATATAAAGAAAACGAAGCTCGTGAGCTTGAACACCCAGTATTATTTGAAGGAATTCCTGCTCTCTTGGAAAAGATTTTAGACCAAGGTGGTCGTAATTTCTTAGTTTCTCATCGAGATAATCAAGTGTTGGAGATTCTCTCAAAAACCAAAATAGCCACCTATTTTACAGAAGTAGTGACAGCTAGTTCAGGATTTAAACGTAAGCCAGATCCTGAATCTATGATTTATTTACGTGATAAGTACCATATAACATCAGGTCTAGTCGTTGGTGACCGTGCCATTGATGTAGAAGCAGGACATGCTGCAGGCTTAGATGCCTATCTCTTTGAGAACGTTGTGGCCTTAAAACAAGCAATAGACATGTAAGAAAAAGGAGAAAAATGACAGAAGATATTAAAAACCAACAGGCACAAGATTATGATGCCAGCCAAATTCAAGTTTTGGAAGGTCTGGAAGCTGTTCGTATGCGTCCAGGAATGTACATTGGTTCAACTGCCAAAGAAGGTCTTCACCACCTAGTGTGGGAAATTGTAGATAACTCTATCGATGAGGCTTTGGCAGGATTCGCTAGTCATATCGAGGTTTTTATTGAACCGGATGATTCGATTACAGTTATTGATGATGGTCGTGGAATTCCAGTTGATATCCAAGAAAAAACAGGGCGTCCTGCCGTTGAAACAGTCTTTACTGTTCTTCATGCTGGAGGTAAATTTGGCGGTGGCGGTTACAAGGTTTCGGGTGGACTCCACGGTGTAGGTTCGTCCGTTGTAAATGCCCTTTCAACCCAGTTGGATGTTCGTGTTCACAAAAACGGAAAGATTCATTACCAAGAATACCGTCGTGGACATGTTGTTGCTGATCTCAAGGTGATTGGAGATACAGATAAAACGGGAACAATCGTACACTTTACACCAGACCCAGAAATTTTTACTGAAACAACGACATTTGACTTTGACAAATTAAATAAACGTATTCAAGAGTTAGCCTTCTTGAACCGTGGCCTTCAAATCTCAATTACTGACAAACGTGAAGGACTTGAACAAACCAAACATTATCACTATGAAGGTGGTATTGCGAGTTACGTTAAATATATTAACGAAAACAAGGATGTTATCTTTGATACACCAATCTACACAGATGGTGAAATGGATGATATCACAGTCGAAGTTGCTATGCAGTACACAACTGGTTACCATGAAAATGTCATGAGCTTCGCTAACAATATTCATACCCATGAAGGTGGAACGCATGAACAAGGTTTCCGTACAGCCTTAACTCGTGTCATTAACGACTATGCTCGTAAAAATAAACTTCTAAAAGATAACGAAGATAACCTAACAGGTGAGGATGTCCGTGAAGGTTTGACTGCTGTCATCTCTGTGAAACATCCAAATCCACAGTTTGAAGGTCAAACCAAGACGAAACTTGGAAATAGTGAAGTTGTGAAGATTACCAATCGCCTCTTCAGCGATGCATTTTCTGACTTCTTGTTGGAAAATCCACAGATTGCTAAGCGTATCGTTGAAAAAGGGATTTTGGCTGCCAAAGCGCGTGTTGCTGCCAAACGTGCGCGTGAGGTTACACGTAAGAAATCTGGTTTAGAAATCTCAAATCTTCCAGGAAAATTGGCGGATTGCTCATCAAACAATCCAGCTGAAACGGAACTCTTCATCGTCGAAGGGGACTCTGCAGGAGGTTCAGCAAAATCAGGACGTAATCGTGAGTTCCAAGCCATCTTACCAATTCGTGGTAAAATCCTTAACGTTGAAAAAGCGAGCATGGATAAGATTTTAGCTAATGAGGAGATTCGCAGTCTTTTCACAGCTATGGGAACAGGATTTGGCGCTGAGTTCGATGTTAGCAAAGCCCGCTATCAAAAACTGGTTATCATGACAGATGCCGATGTTGATGGAGCTCACATTCGTACCCTCTTGTTAACTCTGATTTATCGTTATATGAAACCTGTTTTAGAAGCGGGTTATGTTTATATTGCACAGCCACCAATCTACGGTGTTAAAGTTGGTAGTGAAATTAAAGAATATATTCAACCAGGATCAGAACAAGAAACCCGCTTGCAAGAAGCGTTGGCTCGCTACAGCGAAGGTCGTTCTAAACCAACCATTCAACGTTATAAAGGACTTGGTGAGATGGATGACCACCAACTTTGGGAAACTACGATGAATCCTGAACATCGTCTCATGGCCCGTGTATCAGTAGATGATGCAGCCGAAGCAGATAGAATTTTTGATATGCTTATGGGAGATCGGGTAGAACCACGTCGGGAATTTATTGAAGAAAATGCGGTGTACAGTACCCTTGACGTTTAAAAAATTGGAAAATAGTTCCCAAGGCTTGAAAAATATGATATAATCAATACAATTGTGTCAAGTATAAAAGGAGTTTGATATGTCAGATAATCAGTTGATTATTACCTTGATTGGAATCGCAGTTCTGCTTCTTATTGCTTTTGCTGTAGCAATTTTGCTTCGTAAACGTAATGAGAGTAGACTTACAGCTTTAGAAGAAAAAAAAGAAGAACTATATAACCTTCCTGTTAATGATGAGGTAGAGGTTGTTAAAAATATGCATCTGATTGGTCAAAGTCAGGTTGCCTTTAGAGAATGGAACCAAAAATGGGTTGATTTGTCTCTTAACTCTTTTGCAGACATCGAGAACAACCTCTTTGAAGCTGAAGGATTCAACAACTCATTCCGTTTCTTGAAAGCTAAGCACCAAATTGATCAAATTGAAAGTCAAATCGAACTTGTTGAAGAGGATATCGCTGCAATTCGAAATGCTTTGTCTGATCTAGAAAAACAAGAATCAAAAAATAGTGGACGTGTATTACATGCCCTAGACTTATTCGAAAAACTACAAAATACTGTAGCTGAAGATTCAGAAAAATATGGTCAAGCTCTTCCAGAAATTGAAAAACAATTGGAAAATATCCAATCCGAGTTTTCTCAATTTGTAACCTTGAATTCATCAGGGGATCCGGTTGAAGCAGCAGGAATTTTGGATAACGTAGAAAATCATATTTTAGCTTTGACACATATCGTTGAAAGAGTTCCGGCAATCGTGACCAAGCTGTCTACTGAATTACCGGATCAACTTGACGATTTAGAAGCAGGTTATCGTAAGCTCTTAGATGATAATTATCATTTTACTGAAACAGATATTGAATCTCGCCTTCAACTACTATATGAAAACTTGAAAAACAATCAAGAGAATATTCGTAAGTTAGAATTAGATAACGCTGAGTATGAAAATACCCAGACTCAAGAAGAGATCAATTCGCTTTATGATATTTTTACACGTGAAATTACTGCTCATAAAGCTTTCGAAAAATTGGTGGCTACCCTTCCTACATATCTACAACACTTGAAAGAAAACAATCAGGTATTGGTAAAGGATATCGAACGTCTTGGAAAAACCTACTTGATTTCTGAAAGTGATGTGAATAAAGTTCGTCGCCTTCAAACAGATATCTCGACCTTGAATACAACGATTGAAGAAGCGACTAACAATCAAACTGAAGTTACAGAAGCATATTCTGTCTTGCAAGAACGTTTCGAAAATCTCCAATCTACATTGAAGGATATTGAAGATAATCAAATCGCTGTTAGCGAACGTTTAGTCAAGATTGAAAAAGATGACATCAATGCTCGTCAAAAAGCAAATGTATATGTTAACCGTCTTCATACTATCAAGCGCTATATGGAAAAGAGAAACCTTCCAGGAATTCCACAGAATTTCTTGAAGCTCTTCTTTGATGCAAGTCATAGTACAGAAGACTTGATGGCTGAGTTGGATCAAGCGAAAGTGAATATTGAATCTGTCAATCGTATCCTTGAGGTTGCTACAAATGATATGAACATATTGGAAGAAGAAACCTACAGTATTGTCCAAAATGCAACACTAACAGAACAATTGCTTCAATATTCTAACCGTTACAGATCATTTGATGACCGTATTCAACAAGCTTTCCAAGAAGCCTTGAATATCTTTGAAACAACCTTTGATTATCAAGAATCTTTTGAAAAAATCTCTCAAGCATTAGAAGTTGCTGAACCTGGAGTAACGAGCCGTTTTGTTACTTCTTATGAGAAAACAAGAGAAAGTATTCGTTTCTAGTCTCTAAAAGAACTCTAGAATTAGCTAGGGTTCTTTTACTTAACTTTTTATATTAAACATGAATTTATTCCATGTTTTCATTGAAATTATAGCACTGATTTGATATGATAAAACTATGACAAACAAGAGATCACCCCAAAAGACAGTTAAGAAAAAAATAATAAAAAGCTAGGAAATCTTGTGTTGATTTTGTTCTTCATAATGTTAGCACTTGGTAGTATGATTACTTATAAAGTGTTGAGCAAGCAAGCCTTTGAACAGAAAATTGAAAGTCTCAAGAAGGAAAAAGAAGATGCATATGCACAAGGTAGCCAAAAGGAGCATTTTCGCAAGGAAAAATCAGAGATTATTACTTATTATCCACAGGTAGGAGATAGTATTATTTCTTCTGCCAAGGATGCGATTGTAAAGGATATCACCGACAAGGTCGAAGGAAAAGACCAGTTGATTTTTTATTACTCAGAAAAAGGAGATTCTTCTCTAAATGGTATTGAAAATCGCCTGATTAAAAAACAAGCTTATGATTTAGCTCATTCAAAAGTCGTTGAGCTCGAAAATACCACTCTCGATCAGGTATATCTAAAAGAAGATGGTTCAATCTTTACGCTGGACCAACTCTTTACAGATACAAAAAAAGCAAAGGAAAAATTACTAGAAGATCTTAAGACTACTCTCCAAGATAAAAAGGTAGATCAATCATTGGTTGATCAAGTTTCAGCTGATTTATCAGCTGCAGAATTGTCAAGCTGGAGATTTGCTTACAAAGATAGTCAATTAGTTCTTTATCCTGTTAAATCAACTGATAATGTGGAAGAAATAGCGATGCCTATTTCAGATTTCTTTGATTTTATTCAAACTTCTTATCTATCAGATAAGGATGCTGAACTTTATAAAAAAGTTCAAGCAGAAAAACATAAAAAAGTTGTTGCCTTGACCTTCGATGATGGTCCAAATGCAACTACAACACCACAGGCACTAGATATATTAGCTAAATATAAAATCAAAGCAACTTTCTTTGTACAAGGGAAAAATGTCGCTGGTAACGAAGCAATTCTTAAGAGAATGAAGGCTGAAGGTCATGAAGTGGGTAATCACAGCTGGGATCACCCAGTCTTAACAAAACTTTCCTTGGAAGATGCTAAGAAACAACTTACGGATACAGAATCAGCAATTACCAGTGTGCTTGGAACAAGTTCAAAATTGATGCGTCCTCCTTATGGTGCCATTTCAGATGATATCCGCAATAGTCTTGATTTAAGCTTTATCTTGTGGGATGTTGATAGTCTGGACTGGAAGAGTAAAAATGAAGCTGCAATTTTGGCAGAGATTCAGCGTCAGGCAAGTAATGGTTCGATTATTTTAATGCATGACATTCATCAAACGTCAGTCAACTCATTACCGAAAGTCATTGAGTATTTACAAGGGGAAGGTTATAGCTTTGTCACAGTCTCTGAATTGTTGGGTAACCATGTGAAACCACATGAAATTTACTATTCACGTAATCAATAAAGTCAATTCTTAGGTGATGGATTCAATTCTTTTACCTTGATAAAGTAAAAAGATAATTTTTTATCTTGACAAGTAGGGAAAAACTTGGTATCATATAAAAGTTGAGAAAAGCAGAAGTGAGAACTTCTCGCCTTGCGACTAACGTTGTCTGGCCCCTACGGATCAAGTTTCAGAAATGAACGATAATCATGTAGTGCGGATTTGCGTTAGCAAGTCCGCTCTTGTTTTTCTCTAAATTAAAAAAAGAGGTGAAAACCATAGCAAAGCAAGACTTATTCATCAATGATGAAATTCGTGTACGTGAAGTTCGCTTAATCGGTCTTGAAGGTGAGCAATTGGGTATCAAACCACTAAGCGAAGCGCAAGCACTTGCGGATGAAGCTAATGTGGACTTGGTTCTCATTCAACCTCAAGCTAAACCTCCTGTAGCGAAAATTATGGATTACGGTAAGTTCAAATTTGAGTACCAGAAGAAGCAAAAAGAACAGCGCAAAAAACAAAGCGTTGTGACCGTGAAAGAAGTTCGTTTGAGCCCAGTAATTGACAAGGGTGATTTCGATACCAAACTTCGCAATGCTCGCAAGTTCCTTGAAAAAGGAAACAAAGTAAAGGTATCTATTCGCTTTAAGGGACGTATGATTACCCATAAAGAAATTGGTGCAAAAGTTTTAGCCGACTTCGCTGAAGCAACTCAAGATATTGCTATCATCGAACAACGTGCTAAAATGGATGGACGTCAAATGTTTATGCAATTGGCGCCAGCAACTGACAAAAAATAATTGTCAGAAAGTTAAATAAAGGAGAAAAAATCATGCCAAAACAAAAAACACACCGCGCATCAGCTAAACGTTTCAAACGTACAGGTTCTGGTGGACTTAAACGTTTCCGTGCTTATACATCTCACCGTTTCCACGGAAAAACTAAAAAACAACGTCGTCATCTTCGTAAAGCATCTATGGTGCATGCAGGAGATTTCAAACGTATCAAAGCAATGCTTACTCGCTTGAAATAATCGCGTATTCGTAAGTAAAGAATTCTAGGAAATATTGGAGGAAATATAAATGGCACGTGTTAAAGGTGGCGTTGTATCACGCAAACGTCGTAAACGTATTCTTAAATTAGCAAAAGGTTACTATGGAGCTAAACACATCTTGTTCCGTACTGCAAAAGAACAAGTAATGAACTCTTACTACTATGCATACCGTGACCGTCGTCAAAAGAAACGTGACTTCCGCAAATTGTGGATTACACGTATCAATGCGGCAGCTCGTTTGAACGGACTTTCATACTCACAATTGATGCATGGTTTGAAATTGGCTGAGATCGAAGTTAACCGTAAAATGCTTGCTGACTTGGCTGTTAACGATGCAGCAGCTTTCACAGCTCTTGCAGATGCAGCTAAAGCAAAACTTGGTAAATAATGTATAAAAGTTTCATTTCTACTCTTGTGGTTTAAGCTACGGGGGGGAAATGAAGCTTTTTTTATTTTCATGAAATGGACAGTGAATGGCATCTTTTGTTTAAGGAAATAGGACTTTTCCTGTATAATAGTAGTATGTTTATAAAGATGGAGTTAGAAGATGATAGTAGGTATTGATCTAGGAACGACGAATTCATTGGTAGGTGTTTATCAAGATGGTCAAGTAAAACTGATTCCAAATGCTTTTGGAGAATATTTAACGCCATCAGTTGTGGCTTTGGACGATAATGACCAAATCATTGTAGGAAAAATTGCAAAGGAACGCTTGGTGACACATCCAGATAAAACCGTAGCCCAATTCAAACGATTTATGGGGACTAAACATGAATTAGTTCTAGGGGATAGAACTTATAAAGCAGAGGAGCTGAGCTCTTTTGTCATTCGAAAATTAGTGGATGATGCAGAGACTTTTCTTGGTGAAAAGGTTGACGAGGTTATCATCAGTGTACCAGCATATTTTAATGATGCGCAACGCTATGCTACAAAACTAGCAGGACAATTTGCAGGAGTTAAGATAGAGCGTATCATTAACGAACCTTCCGCAGCCGCTCTTGCTAAAAAATTGATGAGCAATCAAGAAGACCAGTCATTTGTGGTCGTCGATTTTGGTGGGGGTACGCTAGATATCTCGGTTGTTGAGTTGTTTGATAACGTTGTAGAGATTGTGTCTATCGCAGGTGATAATCGCTTGGGAGGAGAAGATTTTACTGCAGCTATTGCGGAGGAATTTTTAGCATCTAATCAATTGTCTAAGGAATCTATTTCTCGTGAATTTTACAGTAAAATATTGGTCCAAGCTGAGAAGGTAAAGCTGAATCTGAATACCAATGAAGAAGTGAAGATGGTAGTGATGGATCAAGAGAAAGAATACTCTTTAAACCTGACTTATCAGCGTTTTTATGAGCTGTGCCAGCCTTTGCTTGCCCGTCTTAAGTCAGTACTAGATAGAGCACTGATGGATGCGCGCTATAGTTATGTATCCTCTGAAAACTTTGTCCTTGTTGGTGGTACTTCAAAACTTCGCTTGGTACAAGATTTCTTGTCTTACTGTATTGACCAAGCAGTACAAGTGGCTGATGATCCTGATAAAATGATTGCAAAAGGCTGTGCTCTTCTCGCAGGAATAAAGGAGCGTCAGGGAGAGGTTCGTGATTTACTGTTATCGGATATTTGTCCTTTCACACTTGGAACTGCAGTTGTTGGTGATCGTTTTTCTCCGATTATCGAGCGTAATTCTCCTCTACCTGCTTCACGAACGGAACAGTATTACACCGCAGAATTAGGACAAAGCCAAGTGAAGGTAGAAGTCTACCAAGGAGAAATGATGAAGGCTTCCCAAAACTTATTCCTCGGGGAGTTGGAAGTGCCAGTTCCTGTTAATAAACGGGCTCATGAAGGCTTTACTATTCGATTCACCTATGACCTAAATGGAATTTTGGATGTAGAAGTAACCATTGATTCAACAAAGAAAGTATTTAATCATGTTATTCTCCAAGAGAGTATCACCTTGACTGAAGATGAAATCAAGAAAAAACAAGCAGAGTTAACTCGTTATAAGATTAATGCTCAAGAAACAGAGGTTTACCGTTTCTTGCTTGAAAAGGCCAATCGTGTATACAGCATGCTCTTAGGGAGAAGAAGAGATGAGTTGATGGCAGAGACTCGACGTTTTGAAGAAGAAGTTAGACAGGCATCTATGTATCATTTACCAAAACTTTATCAATCATTTTCTAACTATCTAGAGTTTCTAGAGCGTGGCTTATGAGAGGGGATTCTATGAACAAATGGGAAATCTTAGGGATTAAGCCAACTCATGATGTTAAGACTATTCGAAAACGATATTCTGAGTTAGTGAAACTTTACCATCCTGAGGACCAACCAGAAATCTATCAACAAATTGTAGAAGCCTACCAGTCGGCTTTAAGAGAAGCACGGTCTAATAGTACGAGACAAGAAACTGTTGGAAGTGAAGCTAGTTCCTATCAGCATTTCAGTAATCAAGAAGAGAAAATAGTTGCTTCTCCGTTTAATTTTGAAACTTTAAGTGAAGAGCCAACTGCTCACGAGTCGAACGATTCTAGTCATGTCTTAGATTTTAGTGATTATCTAGAGTCAGAGTATCTGATTCGAAACGCGATTGAAAGTATTGTAGGAAATCCTGACTATACCGTAGAAGAACAAGAACATCTTTGGAGACAATTTTTTAATCAGTATCGATATGATATGAGTGTTGTTCAGTCTGTTTTAGAAGAAATGGATGTTTATATTTTTAACAAACCTGAGCAATTCTCTATCATCATTCCCTTGCTGGAAGACTATATTCCTGACTTTAAGTACTGGGGATATTACTATAAACTGAAGCATTGGAAGGTTAAAAGAGCTACTGCCTACAAAAATGGAGAGTCTCTTGAGGATGCGAAAAAAGAAACTGCGAAATTGTATGCTTCTTATCGTTTATGCCAAGCCCTTCTAGAGGACTCCCAAAAAGCCAATCAAATTGGAGTTTGGATAACTTTTTTCAAACAATCTTTTTCTCCTGGTACGGTCCTTTTTCTCTTGAATAGCAGTAAACAAATGATTACTAGCATTCCAGTTTTGGCTTATATTTTGGAGAAGATTAAACCAGAGGTGGGAGAAGAAGACCAAAAAGCCTATGACGAGCTTGTGGCTTACTTTAAAGAATTAAAAGCAGATTCAGAAGAACTATTCGATATCCATTCTTATAATTTGCTAAATTCTTCAGAGGTTGAGGAAGCTCTATATCTCTTAGCCTATAGTACATATCAAGACGATGCTAGACTTGTACAGGATTGGACCTATCTCCTTGAGAATGTTCAGGATGAATCTCTCTTGCTTCAATTATTGGAGGACATCGATGTTTATCCTTTTACAAATGACAAGGTTCTGAATCTTGTTTTTGGATTTGTAAGAAATCATATTCAGGATGAAGAAAATCCTTATCTGAAGAAATTCAGTTTCTGGAAGGATACTCATTCTTATCCTTGGGTTGTTGAAAAGTTTTCATTAGATAAAAAAGAAAATTTTGATTACTGGTATCATCAAGGCTATCTCTATATTGATAAGATTACGAAGAGTGATGAAGATATCAATGATTGGGAGAAGTGGAGAACTTACTTTAAAAGTAAACCGCGCATTCTTGCGATTTTGCTTCAACAAATCTATAAGGAGTATCATCGTTTTAAAGACGGAGAATTGTTGCTTTATGTTTTAGGTCCTTTTTCTACCTCTAAAATGGTTCCCATGATGATGACGGAGGAGACAGACCAGAAACTAGAAGAGATGACCAGCTATGCTTATCAACTCTGTCATCCGAATTCTAAAATATCTTATTTGGTTTGGAAAAAAAGACAGGTCTTTAAAAATAAGTTTCTTCAGTTTGTGTTTGGTCTATTTACGATTTTTAGTTTAATATTCAGTGTTTTAGAGCAATATGCTATGAATTCCTGGGTTCATGCCGGTATGGTATCACTATTCTACGTTTATATGCTAAAATTGAGACAAACACTGATTGAAGAAGGTGTAGCTGCTAGAGGATTAAAACAAAAATTCTACTACAATCTCAAACCATGGATTCTATTAATATTGTTAATGGTCTTTATCTTACCAACCTTACCGTTAGGTCTCATTGGGGCTCTTGTTTTCATTACTTTTTTCTGTTTTATTGATGGATTCAAGATAAGTGAAGGGTTTAAGTGGGATTATTCTTTAGACAAGTTAGTTCCGCTGGGACTGTTTCTATCTTCAGGTTTTCTAGTTGCTCTGGCAAACCGAAGCGAAATGATTTCATATGTTGCGATGTGTTACATCTTTATTGTTATGATAGTGGTTGGTGTCTTATACTTTACAAGATATAAAGTAGGATTACCACCTTCATTGAAGGGAATTTTCTTTCCAATTTTAATGGGTATTATATTTTTTCAATTATTACCGTTAACTCACAGTCGCTTAAGTCTTTTTAATCCAGTTGTTCTAAGAAATGAAACTCTGAGCTTAACGTTCATACTCTTATTAAATGGAATCGTATTGGCTTATTTTACAAAAGAACAGCGTTTAGCAATTGGTGTTAAAAAGACCTTTATGATTTATGGATTGCAAATTTTTATTTTCCTAAGACGTTTATTTAGAATCCTATTCGCACCTATACAAGATTTTAGTAAAGTCTTTTTTGAAAAAGACTTACTAATTATGAATAGTGAGTTTGCTTTCTACTTCCTAGAAGGGCTCTTTATTCTTATCTTACTTTTACTTGTGCGGAATATTCGTAAGGAAAATCGAGAGGTTCTTGAATTGCGTTAAAGCATTGAGTAGGGGGTTACAGTTTAAGTTCCTAGTAAATTTTACTAATTCAGGGTATAATGGAACTATCGAAATGAAAGAGGAGATAATATGGCTTCAAAAATGTTACATACCTGCTTACGCGTAGAAAATCTTGAAAAATCAATTGCTTTTTATCAAGATGCTTTTGGATTTAAGGAATTGCGCCGTAAGGACTTTCCAGATTATGCTTTCACCATTGTTTATTTAGGTCTTGACGGTGATGATTATGAATTGGAATTGACTTATAACTATGACCATGGGCCTTATGTTGTGGGTGACGGATTTGCACACATTGCCCTTAGTACGCTTGACCTTGAAGCTCTGCATAAAGAGCATAGTGAAAAAGGTTATGAAGTAACAGAACCTAAAGGACTGCCAGGAACTCAGCCAAACTATTACTTTATCAAAGATCCAGATGGATATAAGGTAGAAGTGATTCGTGAAAAATAATAAAAACTCCTCATTTGTCAAATTGAGTTAGACTATTTCACCTGACTCAGAAAAACTTGATACGGAGTAGTGTAGGTCATTTATGTTAGTTTCTTTCAGACAAATGTGAGCGTTTATCTGGGACTAACATAGATGGCTTTTTCTATCTAGCTTAATGTGACAAATTGGGATATAATAAAAATAATTAAACAAATTAGTGGGAGAAAAAAATGTCAGACCAAAATCCAAATGTAGAACTAAACAAAGAAGAAGATAAACTAATTGTAGAGAATAATTCAGTTGAAAATACGGAGAATGGTCCAAAAGTAGTCAAGAAACCTTCGGCTCTTCTATCTTTCTCATTTTATTTGGCACTTACCTATATTCTTATATTTATACATTTTGCTTTAGCTGCTGGTAAATGGGGAATTGTATTCTTGATTTTTCTAGGTCCTAATTTAATTCCTTACGCTATAGCAACTGTCTTAACACAGATAGGAATCAAGAAAGTAAATAGAAATTTCTTGTATGCGAGTGCAGGATTTTATTTGCTTTCAGGACTCTTTGCATTCGACCCGGATTGGCAGATTTTTAGGATTTTTCCTTTTCTCTCCCTAGTTCTAGTTTTAATCGGGATATTTTTAACGAAAGATACAAGTAACTAAGTTAAAAAAAGCTAGGCGCAACTCTTCTTCGAACTTATTTCATATCATAAAACCATAGCCTTTAAGGCTGTGGTTTTTTAGTTTAATGATTAGAAAGAAATTGTGTTTCTATTTTTTAAAATGGTATAATAGAAAAAGAAAAAGGGAGGTGAGAAAGAATGATTGCCCAACTGGATACGAAAACTGTCTATAGTTTCATGGAGAGTATGATTTCAATCAAGAGATATGTCAGCCTAGGGAAGGAATATGGCTATTCATCACTTGGAATCATGGATGAAGATAATCTCTATGGAGCCTATTATTTTATCAAAGAATGCCAAAAACAGGGGATTCAGCCTTTATTAGGTCTTGAAATGACTGTTCATCATAAAGATGAATGGCTCAATCTACGTTTGCTAGCCCTGTCAAATCGTGGTTATCAAAATCTTATGAAGCTTTCGACTTTAAAGATGACGGGTAAAAAAGAGTGGACTGATTTTTCTTCTTACCTAGAGGATATTTGCGTTATTGTTCCCTATTATTCTGGAATTGCTGACTTAGATTTGGGATATGACTACTATATCGGAGTTTATCCAGATACACTTCAATCGAATTTTTCTCAACCCATCCTCCCGCTTTATCGAGTTAATTCTTTCGAACCTGAGGATTTAGAAGCCTTACAGATGCTTAAAGCGATTAAGGAAAACGTGACCTTGCGAGAGGTTGATGTTCAATCTCAACAGGGCTTGTTGTTACCAGTTGAGCGTCT
Source organism: Streptococcus peroris ATCC 700780 (assembly GCF_000187585.1). GTDB lineage: Bacteria > Bacillota > Bacilli > Lactobacillales > Streptococcaceae > Streptococcus > Streptococcus peroris. Next base: position 1,060,452 of record NZ_GL732463.1, on the reverse strand, counting down.
AGAACAGCCTTTTTTGGAAAAGTTTCCACAAGCACTCGAAAACCTCGAAAGAGTGACCAAGAAGACTTCCTATGAGATTGATAGTAGTCTCAAACTTCCACGTTTCAATCCAGAAAGACCTGCTGTTGAAGAACTCCGAGAACGAGCCATTCAGGGTCTGAAGCAGAAAGGGTTATGGAATCAAGATTATCAGGCTCGTTTAGAAGATGAGTTATCAGTGATTCATGAAATGGGATTCGATGACTATTTCTTGGTTGTCTGGGATCTCTTACGTTTCGGTCGTTCTCAAGGGTATTACATGGGAATGGGACGTGGTTCTGCAGTTGGAAGTTTAGTAGCCTACGCTCTAGATATTACAGGAATTGATCCTGTAGCAAAAAATCTTATTTTTGAACGATTCTTGAATCGTGAACGCTATACCATGCCTGATATCGATATTGATATTCCTGATATCTATCGTCCAGAGTTTATTCGCTATGTTCGTGACCGCTATGGTAGTATCCATGCTGCGCAGATTGTTACTTACTCGACCTTTGGTGCCAAGCAGGCTATCCGAGATGTTTTTAAACGGTATGGTGTTCCAGAATATGAGTTAACAGCCATAACAAAAAAAATCGGTTTCAAAGATACCTTAACGACAGCCTATGAAGGCAATCTAGGATTTAGACAACTGATTCAAGGTAAGATTGAGTACCAAAAGGCTTTTGAAATTGCCAAAAAGATAGAAGGCTATCCTCGGCAAACTTCCATCCACGCTGCTGGTGTCGTGATTAGTGATAAAAATCTAACGGACTATATTCCTCTTAAGTATGGTGAGGATATGCTGATTACCCAGTATGATGCGCATGGAGTTGAAGGAAATGGCTTGCTCAAGATGGACTTCTTGGGTCTTCGAAACCTAACCTTCGCTCAAAAAATGCAGGAGCTCCTATTTGAAACTCAAGGAATTCCATTAAGAATTGAGGATATAGACCTTGAGGATAAAGAAACTTTAGCCCTGTTTGCAGCTGGGAAGACCAAGGGAATCTTTCAGTTTGAACAACCTGGAGCTATTCGCTTGTTGAAGCGCGTGAAACCAGAAAGCTTTGAAGATGTAGTGGCAACCACTTCCCTCAACAGACCAGGAGCGAGTGACTATATTGATAACTTTGTAGCCAGAAAACATGGCAAAGAAAAAGTTACGGTTCTGGACCCTGTGCTAGAAGATATCTTAGCTCCAACCTATGGCATCATGCTTTACCAAGAACAGGTCATGCAAGTAGCTCAACGCTATGCTGGTTTTAGTCTTGGAAAAGCCGATATCTTGCGTCGTGCTATGGGAAAAAAGAATGCTGCTGAGATGCACCGAATGGAGGAGAGTTTTATCCAAGGTGCACTTGAAAATGGCCATAGCAAAGAACAGGCTCAAGAAGTTTTTGCTGTCATGGAAAAATTTGCTGGATACGGTTTTAACCGTTCCCACGCCTACGCTTATGCAGCTTTAGCCTTTCAACTTGCCTACTTTAAAACACATTACCCAGCTATCTTTTATCAGGTCATGCTCAACTATGCGAGTGGAGATTATATTCTCGATGCGCTTGAAATGGGCTTTAAACTGACTCCGTTTTCGATTAATACGGTTCCATATCAGGATAAATTGACGGATAAGACGGTGTATTTAGGGCTTAAAAGTATTAAGGGAATGTCTCGTGATTTTTCTTATTGGATTATAGAGAATCGTCCTTTTAGTAGTGTAGAAGATTTTATCACACGACTCCCCAAAAATTATCAGAAGCTTAGCCTCCTGACTCCCTTAGTAGAAGTTGGTCTCTTTGATGGATTTGATAAAAATCGTCAGAAGATTTTAGCGAATCTACCAACTTTGTTTATCTTTGTGGATGAGTTAGGTAGTCTCTTTGCAGATTCTAGCTATAGCTGGACAGACACAGAAGACTTCTCGAATATCGAGAAATTCAAAAAGGAGCAAGAATGGTTAGGAGTGGGTATCAGTCAACACCCATTGCTGATTTTAGCAAAGAACCCATTATATCCAATTGTTAGTTTGTCTGAACTGTCCGAAGGTCAGACAGCAACTGTGCTCGTAGAGATTCAATCTATCCGTGTAATCCGAACAAAAAAAGGTGAAAACATGGCCTTTTTGAAAGTTAGTGATAGTAAGACAAATTTGGAAGTCACTGTTTTTTCTGACCAGTATCGCCAATTTAAAAACATCCTACATGAAGGGAAATTTTACTATCTAAATGGAAAAGTACAGTCCAGAGATGGTCGCCTGCAATTAGTGTTAAATACTCTAAAAGAAGCAGTAAGTGAACGTTTTTGGATTCAGGTGGCTGATCATGACTACGATTCTGAGATTTATCATATTTTAGAGCAACATAAGGGCCAAATTCCTGTTGTCATTCGCTATGAGGATGAACAAAAAAATGTTCTTTTACCAGGTTATTTTGTAGCAAAAGACGCGAGTCTCCAAGAATCTTTGAGACAAATAACTATGAAAACGATTTATCGTTAAAAATCAATGAAAATAAAAGAATTTTAACTTTAATTGTGGTATAATCAGTTAGAATGTAAAAAGAAAAAGGAGCAAAACCAAATGAAACGTATTGCTGTTTTGACTAGCGGTGGAGACGCCCCTGGTATGAATGCTGCTATCCGTGCAGTTGTTCGTCAAGCAATCTCGGAAGGAATGGAAGTATTTGGTATCTATGATGGATATGCTGGTATGGTTGCTGGTGAGATTTATCCACTTGATGCTGCTTCTGTAGGAGACATCATTTCACGTGGTGGTACTTTCCTTCACTCTGCTCGTTATCCTGAGTTCGCACAACTTGAAGGCCAACTTAAAGGAATTGAGCAGTTGAAAAAACACGGTATCGAAGGTGTCGTAGTTATTGGTGGTGATGGTTCTTATCATGGAGCTATGCGCTTGACTGAGCATGGATTCCCTGCTATTGGACTTCCAGGTACAATTGATAACGATATTGTGGGAACTGATTTCACTATCGGATTTGACACCGCAGTAACAACTGCAATGGATGCCATTGATAAGATTCGTGATACATCTTCAAGTCACCGTCGTACTTTCGTCGTTGAAGTTATGGGACGTAATGCCGGGGATATCGCTCTTTGGGCTGGTATCGCAACTGGAGCTGATGAAATCATCATCCCTGAAGAAGGCTTCAAAATGGAAGACATCGTAGCAAGCATCAAGGCGGGCTACGAACATGGTAAAAAACACAATATCATCGTCTTAGCTGAAGGTGTCATGTCAGCAGCTGAATTCGGTCAAAAGCTGAAAGAAGCAGGAGATACAAGTGATCTTCGTGTAACAGAACTCGGTCATATCCAACGTGGTGGATCACCAACTGCTCGTGACCGTGTATTAGCGTCACGTATGGGAGCACACGCTGTTAAACTTCTTAAACAAGGAATCGGTGGTGTTGCTGTTGGTATTCGTAATGAAAAAATGGTTGAAAATCCAATTCTGGGAACAGCAGAAGAGGGGGCTTTATTTAGCCTAACAGCCGATGGTAAGATTGTTGTAAACAACCCTCACAAGGCTGACTTAGAACTAGCCAAATTGAATAAGAGCTTGTCCTAATTTACTTTCATTAACTTAGTTAATCAGACCAAAAAGGTCTAAAAAATAAAGGAGTTTCATAATCATGAATAAACGTGTAAAAATCGTTGCAACTTTAGGTCCTGCGGTAGAAATCCGTGGTGGAAAAAAATTTGGTGATGACGGATATTGGGGTGAAAAGCTTGATGTTGAAGCATCAGCAAAGAACATTGCTAAATTGATTGAAGCAGGAGCTAACGCTTTCCGTTTCAACTTCTCACACGGTGACCACCAAGAACAAGGTGAACGTATGGCAACTGTAAAACTTGCTGAAAAACTTGCAGGTAAAAAAGTTGGTTTCCTTCTTGATACAAAGGGACCAGAAATCCGTACTGAATTGTTTGAAGGTGAAGCTAAAGAATACTCATACAAGACTGGTGAAACAATCCGTGTTGCAACAAAACAAGGTATCAAATCAACTCGTGACGTGATTGCTTTGAACGTAGCTGGTGCACTTGATATTTTTGATGATGTTGAAGTTGGTCACCAAGTATTGGTTGATGATGGTAAACTTGGTCTTCGCGTTGTAGAAAAAGATGTTGCTAAACGTGAATTTGTTGTTAAAGTTGAAAATGATGGTATCATTGCTAAACAAAAAGGTGTTAACATTCCTAACACTAAAATTCCTTTCCCAGCCCTTGCTGATCGCGACAATGCTGATATTCGTTTCGGTCTTGAACAAGGTATCAACTTTATCGCAATCTCATTCGTACGTACTGCAAAAGACGTAAACGAAGTTCGTGCAATCTGTGAAGAAACAGGTAATGGTCACGTTCAATTGTTTGCAAAAATCGAAAACCAACAAGGTATCGAAAACTTGGATGAAATCATTGAAGCTGCTGACGGTATCATGATTGCTCGTGGTGATATGGGTATTGAAGTACCATTTGAAATGGTTCCAGTTTACCAAAAAATGATTATCACTAAAGTGAATGCTGCTGGTAAAGTTGTTATCACTGCAACTAACATGCTTGAAACAATGACTGAAAAACCACGTGCAACTCGTTCAGAAGTATCAGACGTATTTAACGCTGTTATTGACGGAACTGATGCTACTATGCTTTCAGGTGAATCTGCAAATGGTAAATACCCACTTGAATCAGTTGCAACAATGGCTACAATCGACAAGAATGCTCAAACTCTTCTTAACGAGTACGGTCGTTTGAACTCAGATTCATTTGAACGTAATTCTAAGACAGAAGTTATGGCATCAGCAGTTAAAGATGCAGCAAGCTCAATGGATATCAAATTGATTGTGACTCTTACTAAGACTGGTCATACAGCTCGTTTGATTTCTAAATATCGTCCTAACGCTGATATCTTGGCATTGACATTTGACGAATTGACAGAACGTGGATTGATGTTGAACTGGGGTGTTATCCCAATGTTGACAGAAGCTCCATCATCAACTGATGACATGTTTGAAATTGCTGAACGTAAAGCAGTTGAAGCAGGTCTTGTACAATCTGGTGACGATATCGTTATCGTAGCAGGTGTGCCACTTGGTGAAGCAGTTCGTACAAACACAATGCGTATCCGCACAGTACGTTAATCAAAAAATAAAAACCTATCACTTCAAGCGTTCGAGCTTGGGTGATAGGCTTTTTTGTTGTAGAATATAAAAGAATTAAAAAAAGCTTTCTGGAAAACCAGAAAGCATGAGAGGCATCTCCATGTGAGAAACCGGTTCACACAATTTCTCAAGGTCCGCTCCTGCGTTAATGACCTCCTTTGCGCAATTGTAGCTCTCGCTACATATCGACTCATCGCAGACTTTATTGTACTATAGGGGCAATAGTTTGTCAAGAAAAAAATAGTTCCTAAAAAGGAACTGACGAATAATGCTAATTGCCGGGATCGAACCGGCGACCTCATCCTTACCATGGATGCGCTCTGCCTACTGAGCTAAATCAGCTTACTTTGAAAGTATACTATAGTTTTAGCCTTTTGTCAATAAGCGAATGGGCACCGGAGCAACTAGAAAAAACCCAAGTACTCAACTTAGGCTTGTGAAGATTAGATTATTGTAATCGCTCTCTCTTTTTATCTGGGTCCCAAACAAAGCTTGCTACGAAGGTAAAGAGGATTGTCAGGATTCCGACAATAATTGCTAGAAGCAAGGCAGGGATACGGATGAACCACCAGAGTGGATTTGGTTTTTTGTTATTGTGCCACTGTTTTGTTTCCTCATCCAGGCGTTGAAATTCAGATTGGATGCGGTCTGCAACCATCTCAATGCCTTCATCATTCATCTTTTTAATATCTGAGATATCAATCGGATTTCCAAAGTTCATATCGATACGTTCACGACTGATGAGCCCTTTTAGAGTCATTGGGCCAGTATAGGTAACGGGCATGATACAAACCTTAGCCATCTTTGCAATGAGGGCTACACCACCCTTAACATCGTTAGAATGACGACTACCGCTTGGAAACATAATCAGTGAACGATTACTCTTTTTAAGAACATTGATTGGATACTTGATAGCAGATGAACCTGGGTTTTCACGGTCAATAGGGAAGGCACCACACATGCGAATCCACCAACCAAAGATGCGATTTAAAAAGAGTTCTTTTTTAGCCATAAAGACAAATTGCTTTGGTTTTGTTGCAAAAGCCATATAGACTGGATCCCACCATGTACGGTGCGGGGCAACAAGGATATAGTTTTCATCTAAACTTGGAATTTTTTCAGTATTGTGAAAGTGAGCATTTCCGTTGATTGACCAGAGAATCAACATAACCAGCCCACGTAGATAAGTATAAAACATTGTGTCTCCTTCAGTTTTCTTTCTTTTATTATACCTTATCATACTAGGACAGGCAAATGTTTTTTGCAGAAGCAGGATATGCATTTAATAAGAAATTAGAAATATTCAAAAAAAAATGATATGATAGAATTTATGGATAAAAATAAAATTATGGGCTTAAGCCAATCAGAAGTCAAAGAACGTCAAAAACAGGGACAGGTCAATGATTTCCAAGCTTCAGCTAGTACTAGTACATGGCAGATTGTGAAGAGAAATGTCTTTACTTTATTCAATGCTTTAAACTTTGCCATTGCCCTAGCGCTCGCCTTTGTTAAAGCCTGGAGCAACCTAGTTTTCTTTGCGGTTATCTGCTTTAATGCATTTTCTGGGATTGTAACTGAGCTACGAGCTAAACATATGGTTGATAAACTCAACCTTTTGAATAAGGAAAAAATCACGACCATTCGTGATGGGCAAGAGATAGCTTTGGATCCTGAAGAGCTTGTTTTGGATGATGTGATTCGCTTGTCTGCAGGGGATCAAATTCCAAGTGATGCGATTGTATTAGAAGGTTTTGCAGAAGTCAATGAAGCCATGTTAACGGGTGAGAGTGACTTGGTGCAAAAAGAAGCAGGGACCTTAATGCTGTCCGGTAGTTTTCTTGCAAGTGGTTCTGTGCTCGCTCAGGTACATCATGTCGGGGTAGATAATTATGCTGCTAAACTCATGCTTGAAGCCAAGACAGTGAAGCCGATTAATTCTCGTATCATGAAATCACTTGATCAGCTTGCAGGCTTTACTGGTAAAATCATTATCCCATTTGGTATAGCGCTATTGCTTGAAGCTTTGGTCTTAAAAGGTTTACCACTAAATTCTTCTGTAGTGAATTCATCTACAGCCCTTTTGGGGATGTTGCCTAAGGGAATCGCACTCTTGACCATTACCTCTCTCTTAACTGCTGTTATTAAACTAGGTTTGAAGAAGGTTTTGGTGCAGGAGATGTACTCAGTTGAGACCTTGGCGCGTGTGGATATGCTCTGTTTGGATAAGACAGGAACTATCACTCAAGGGAAAATGCAGGTTGAAACTGTCCTTCCTCTGACTCAAGCTTACGACAAAGATGCTATTTCTAAAATTTTAACTAGCTATATGGCACACAGTGAGGATAAAAATCCAACAGCTCAAGCTATTCGAAAGCGTTTTGCAGGAGAAGTGGTTTATCCGATGATTTCTAGTCTTCCATTTTCTAGTGATCGTAAATGGGGAGCAGTGGAATTGGAAGGTCTTGGGACGGTTTTTTTAGGTGCACCAGAAATGTTATTGGATGCTGAAGTTCCTGAAGCTAGAGAAGCTCTTGAACGAGGATCTCGTGTCTTGGTTCTTGCCCTCAGTCAAGAAAACCTTGATCACCAAAAGCCACAAAAACCATCTGATATTCAGGCTTTGGCTCTGCTTGAGATTCTAGATCCAATCCGAGAAGGGGCAGCTGAAACTCTAGATTATCTTCGTTCTCAGGAAGTTGGCTTGAAAATTATTTCTGGTGATAATCCAGTTACCGTTTCAAGTATTGCCCAAAAAGCAGGTTTTGCAGACTACCACAGCTACGTAGATTGCTCGAAAATTACCGATGAAGAATTGATAGCTATGGCTGAAGAAACAGCCATTTTCGGACGTGTCTCGCCTCACCAAAAGAAACTAATTATCCAAACTCTGAAAAAAGCAGGACATACGACAGCTATGACAGGAGATGGTGTCAATGATATCCTAGCTCTACGTGAAGCAGACTGTTCCATTGTTATGGCTGAAGGAGACCCAGCGACTCGTCAGATCGCAAATCTGGTCCTCTTGAATTCAGATTTTAATGATGTTCCTGAGATTCTCTTTGAAGGTCGTCGTGTGGTCAATAATATTGCCCACATTGCTCCGATTTTCTTGATTAAGACAATCTATTCCTTCTTGCTAGCAGTTATCTGTATTGCCAGTGCTTTGTTGGGACGTACTGAATGGATTTTGATTTTCCCATTCATTCCGATTCAGATTACCATGATTGATCAGTTTGTGGAAGGATTCCCACCGTTCGTATTGACCTTTGAACGAAATATCAAACCTGTAGAACAAAACTTCCTCAGAAAATCCATGCTCCGTGCTTTACCAAGTGCCTTGATGGTAGTCTTTAGCGTTCTATTTATTAAAATATTTGGAACAAGTCAAGGCTGGTCGGCCATTGAAATTTCGACACTCTTGTATTATCTACTGGCATCGATTGGTTTCATGTCTGTAGTTAGAGCTTGCTTGCCATTTAGTCTGTGGCGTATTCTCTTGATTATTTGGTCAGTTGGAGGTTTCCTTGGAACAGCTCTATTTCCAAGAATCCAAAAATTACTTGAAATTTCAACACTGACAGGACAAACATTACCTGTCTATGGCATCATGATGGCCATCTTTGCTGTCATTTTCATCCTGACAAGTCGTTATCAAGCTAAAAAATAAAGAAAGGCTGCAATCCTTGATTGTGGTCTTTTTTGGGTGCAGGATTGCTAGATAAAATATGGTATAATAAAGGGAAATAGAGTTTTTGAAAGTGAGAGAAGATGATTTCAAAGAGATTAGAAACGGTAGCTTCTTTTGTTCCCCAGGGAGCCGTTTTATTGGATGTTGGAAGTGACCATGCCTATTTACCGATTGAATTAGTTGAAAAAGATCACATCAATCATGCCATTGCAGGAGAAGTAGTGGTAGGTCCTTATCAATCTGCTATAAAAAATGTTGAGAGTCATGGTTTGACTGAAAAAATCCAGGTCCGTTTAGCTAATGGTTTGGCAGCTTTCGAAGAAAGTGACCAGGTTTCTGTTATCACTATTGCAGGAATGGGTGGTCACTTGATTGCTACGATATTAGAAGAAGGATTGGACAAATTAGCGAAAGTTGAGCGTTTGATTCTTCAACCCAATAATCGAGAAGACGAGTTGCGTAGCTGGTTACAAGAGCATGGATTTCAGATTGTAGCTGAAAGTATCTTAGAAGAAGCTGGAAAATTCTACGAGATTCTAGTAGTGGAAGCTGGGAAAATGAATTTATCAGCTGGCGATATCCGTTTTGGTCCTTTTCTATCTAAAGAACTTAGCCCCGTATTTGTCCAAAAGTGGCAAAAAGAAGCAAGTAAGTTCGAATTTGCCCTTAGTCAAATCCCAGAAAAAAATCATGAAGAACGTCAAGTTTTAGTAGATAAAATTCAAGCCATCAAGGAGGTACTCCATGAAAGCAAGTGAAGTGATAAACCGTTATGAAGCCTATTGCCCTCAAGAATTTTCTATGGAGGGTGATAGCCGTGGTTTGCAGATTGGTACCTTAGACAAAGAAATACAAAAGGTGATGGTTGCTCTTGATATACGTGAAGAAACGGTTGCAGAAGCCATTGAAAAGGGTGTTGCTCTGATTATTGTCAAGCACGCGCCTATCTTCCGTCCGATAAAGGACTTGGTAGCTAGTCGCCCTCAAAATCAGATTTATATTGATCTTATCAAGCATGATATTGCAGTCTACGTTAGCCATACTAATATTGATATTGTTGAAAACGGCCTTAATGACTGGTTCTGCCAACTATTGGGTATTAAGGATACAACTTTTCTACAGGAAACAGGTCCTGAACGTGGCATCGGGCGTATTGGAACTATTAGACCTCAAACATTTAAGGAATTTGCTGACCATGTTAAGGACGTCTTCCATCTAGATAGCCTTCGTATGGTGTATTATAAAGAGACTGATTTACAGAAGTCCATTTCAAGAGTAGCTATCTGTGGTGGCAGTGGGCAGTCTTTTTACTCTGATGCTTTAGCAAAAGGAGCGGATGTATACATTACTGGTGACATCTATTACCACACTGCCCAAGATATGTTGTCAGACGGCTTGTTGGCTCTTGACCCAGGACACTATATTGAAGTTCTCTTTGTTGAAAAAATTGTAGCGTTCCTGAATGAATGGAAGGAGGAGAATGCTTGGCCGCTAGAAGTTATTGCAAGCCAAGCATCCACTAATCCATTCCACCATATCTAGTTAGAAGGTAAAGACAATGAAAAAAGTTGCTATTGTAGGTGCAGGAATTATAGGGGCAACAGCTACCTACTATCTTTCTAAGGAAGCTGATATCGAAGTAACTGTTTTTGATAATGGAAACGGCCAAGCAACCAAGGCAGCAGCAGGGATTATTAGCCCTTGGTTCTCTAAACGACGTAATAAAGCTTGGTACAAGATGGCTCGCCTAGGAGCAGACTTTTATGTAGATTTATTAACTGACTTAGAAAAATCGGGTCAAAAAATCGATTTTTACCAGCGTTCTGGTGTTTTTCTTCTTAAAAAAGATGACTCCAAACTAGATGAACTCTATGACTTAGCCTTGCAACGAAGAGAAGAATCTCCCTTAATAGGAGAATTAGCCATTCTGGACCAAAGGTCTGCAAGTGAGTTATTCCCTGGTTTAAAGGGATTTGAGAGATTGCTCTATGCTTCTGGAGGAGCCCGAGTAGATGGGCAACTTTTAGTCAGTCGCTTACTGGAAGCCAGTCAAGTAAAGGTTGTAAAGAAAGAGGTCAGTCTAACTCCTCTATCATCGGGTTACCAGATAGACGATCAAATATTTGATCAAGTTATCTTGTCCACAGGAGCTTGGCTTGGTAACATTTTGGAACCTTTAGGCTATGAAGTTGATGTTCGTCCTCAAAAGGGGCAACTCCGAGATTACCAAGTGCCACAAGACATGGGAGCTTTTCCTGTAGTTATGCCTGAAGGGGAGTGGGATTTGATTCCATTTTCAGGTGGGAAGTTGTCTCTAGGGGCTACTCATGAAAATGATATGGGCTTTGACCTAACAGTTGATGAAAATTTGCTCCGACAAATGGCTGAGGTAGCGAGTCCATTTTATCCAAGTTTGAAGGAAGCAGTGGTTAGTGGGGAACGTGTGGGTATTCGGGCCTACACGAGTGATTTTTCTCCGTTTTTTGGTCAAGTCCCAGATTTATCTAATGTCTATGCAGCAAGCGGACTAGGATCTTCAGGATTAACAACTGGTCCTAATATCGGTTATCATCTAGCCCAAATGCTCCAGGGGAGAAGTGGAGTATTAGATCCGGCAGATTATCCGACTGAAAGATATATTAAAAAGAAACAATCGTAAATCTTTTACCTAGTTTTTACGGTAGTATTAGGAAAGTAAATGACTTTCCCTATCAAAAATGGTAAAATGAAAAAAATAATCCAAGAATTGAGGAAATAAAATGCAAGAAAAAATTCTGGTAACAGGTGGAGCAGGGTTCATCGGAACTCATACGGTTATTGAATTGGTCCAAGCCGGACACCAAGTAGTTGTCGTCGATAATTTGGTCAATAGTAGTCGTAAAAGTCTTGAAGTAGTTGAAAGAATCACAGGCGTAGAAATTCCTTTCTACGAAGCAGATATCCGTGATACGGAAACTCTTCGCGATATTTTCAAACACGAAGAACCAACTGGTGTGATTCATTTTGCTGGTTTGAAAGCTGTTGGTGAATCTACACGTATCCCACTTGCTTACTATGATAACAATATTGCAGGTACTGTTAGCCTCTTGAAAGTTATGGAAGAGACTAACTGTAAAAACATCATCTTTAGTTCATCAGCAACTGTTTATGGAGATCCTCATACAGTTCCAATCTTAGAAGATTTCCCACTTTCAGTAACCAATCCTTATGGTCGTACAAAACTAATGTTGGAAGAAATCTTGACCGATATTTATAAATCTGACTCAGAGTGGAACGTTGTTTTACTTCGTTATTTCAATCCAATTGGTGCCCATAAGAGTGGGGATTTGGGTGAGAATCCAAACGGTATTCCAAACAACCTTCTACCGTATGTTACACAAGTAGCTGTTGGAAAATTAAAAGAGGTGCAAGTTTTCGGAGATGATTATCCAACACCAGATGGTACAGGTGTGCGTGACTATATTCACGTGGTTGACCTTGCAAAAGGCCACGTAGCAGCTCTTAAGAAGATTCAAAAAGGTTCAGGACTTAATATTTATAACCTTGGAACAGGAAAAGGTTATTCTGTCCTAGAAATTATCCATAATATGGAAAAAGCAGTTGGACGCCCAATTCCTTATCGTATCGTTGACCGTCGCCCAGGGGATATCGCTGCCTGCTATTCAGATCCTGCAAAAGCCAAAAAAGAACTTGGCTGGGAAGCAGAACTTGACATCAATCAAATGTGTGAAGATGCGTGGCGTTGGCAAAGCAAGCATCCAAATGGGTTTGATGATTAATCTGTTGTATTCACAAAAAAAGAGGAAGTACTTCCTCTTTTTTCTAGCTCTATATGAGATTGATAAGAAACAATCAATTAGAATTTATGTAATCGATAAACGACCTAAGAAAGCAGTTAAGGTGGTATTGAGATTTTTGAACAAATGATTGTAAAATTGTATAAAATTAGTCTAGCAAAAGACTATAATTTTCTAGAAAAATATGCTAAACTAGAGAGAGTGGAAAATAGAAAACTATCCTCCATTAAATCTTAAGATTTCTCGTTGATTAGAGCACGAGTAGGACAATTCTTAACAGCTTCTAAAATGTCGTCGCTACAAGGAGTTTCTCTCTCTAATTGCTTAGGATCATCGAAAAAACGAACGATACCATTATCATGGTAATCAAATAATTCTGAATAGGTTTGGCAGAGCCCACAGGCAATGCAACGTTCAGGTATTAGTCTAATCTTCATATTTATATTGTAATAAGAAAATAAAAAAAACTCAAGGAGTAAGGTATGGAAAAGGAACCGTGGCAAGAAGATATTTATGAGAACCAGGAAGAAGAAACAAGAACAGAACGTCGCCAACGCAATCAATATGATTCAGGGTTCTCAGCTAATCGTATTTTGACGATATTAGCGATTCTTTTCTTCACAATAATTATCGGAATGATAGTGATATTAATCTACTTGTCATCTGGTGGAAGCAATCGTACTTCTTCATTAAAAGATTTCTATGATTCCTCTGCGCCTAAGGTAGAAGAGGTTACAACTGTAACTGCTACTACTGCGGTAACAGAGCAAACTAAAACAGAGACAACCCAACAAGAACATACAGAAACACATGCTAATGCTGAAGGAACCATTACAGTTCTTGCAGGAGAAGGTGAAGCTGCAATTGCAGCTCGAGCAGGGATTTCTATTGCTCAACTTGAAGCTCTAAACCCTGGTCATATGTCTACAGGAACTTGGTTTGCAAATCCTGGTGATGTCCTTAAGACAAGATAGGAGTAACGATGAAAACAATTCAGATTGCCATTGATGGACCAGCTTCCAGTGGTAAAAGTACAGTCGCTAAGATTATCGCTAAGGACTTTGGCTATACGTATTTGGATACAGGTGCTATGTATCGAGCTGCGACCTACATTGCTTTGAATAACCAAGTAAGCGCAGAGGAATCTTCTCAACTGCTTGAATTATTGGAACAATATCCAATTAGCTTTGGGCGTGCTGAAAATGGAGACCAGCTTGTTTTTGTTGGAGATGTTGACGTGACAGATCCAATACGAGAAAATGAAGTAACCAATGCTGTTTCTGCCTTTGCTGCTATTCCAGCTGTTCGTGAAAAGCTGGTAGCCCTCCAACAAGAGATTGCCCAACAAGGTGGTATTGTCATGGATGGTCGCGATATTGGTACAGTGGTCTTGCCTAAGGCTGAATTGAAGATTTTTCTAGTAGCATCTGTAGATGAGCGTGCAGAACGTCGTTACAAGGAAAATCTTTCAAAAGGAATCGAAACAGATTTGGAAACTTTGAAAGAAGAGATTGCTGCGCGTGATTATAAAGATAGTCATCGTGAAACTTCGCCTCTTAAACAGGCTGAGGATGCAATCTATTTGGATACAACTGGACTCTCTATTTTAGAAGTTGTTGAAAAAATTAAATCAGAAGCACAAGAACATTTATAAGAAACTAAAAAAACGATGAACCGGGTTTCGGTTGATCGTTTTTTTATCATGATTTGTAAAATAGTCTCTTTTAAGGTATAATAGTTGCTGTTGAAGAAAATTTGACATTCAAATAATCATAAATTTTTTAAGGAGATAACATGAGTCAATTACCAAATTGTCCAAAATGTAATTCAGAATATGTGTATGAAGATGGTACACTTCTTGTTTGCCCAGAATGTGCTTACGAGTGGAATCCTGCTGAGCAAGTAGAAGTGGAGGAAGGCCCTGTTGCCATCGATGCAAATGGAAACAAACTAGCTGATGGAGATACAGTAACCTTGATTAAAGATTTGAAGGTCAAAGGTGCTCCTAAAGACCTCAAACAAGGAACTCGTGTGAAAAACATCCGTATTGTTGAAGGTGACCACAACATCGATTGTAAGATTGATGGTTTTGGCGCTATGAAATTGAAATCAGAATTTGTGAAGAAGATTTAACCATGATTAAAAATGAAAAAGTAATATTTTATAGTCGTATCTTTTTATTTATAGCAGCCTTTACTGGTGTATACTTAGAGATTACCAAACGGGGTGGTTTAGGGATGTTGCTCTATTATACAGTCCTTTCTAACCTTTTGGTTGTACTCTTTACAGGTTATCTTTTGTTAAAGATGCGTAGTGGCGGTGATAGTTGGCAGAGTTCTGGTATTCTACGTCTCAAAGGTGGTGTCACTATGAGTATCATGATTACCTGTGTCATCTATCATTTTATGCTAGCTCCCTTGACGACAGATTTTTACCGTTTGGAAAATTTCCTTTGCCATTATATAGTCCCTCTTTGGTTTTTAGCAGATACAATTATTTTTGACAAGAGTCGTCAATATAAGTGGTTTGACCCTATGTTATGGACTAGTCTTCCCTTACTTTATATGGGATTTGCAATCTTAAACGGTTTTGTTCTAAAGATGGATGTCCCTAACGCTAAGGATAGTCCCTTCCCTTATTTCTTTTTGAATGCTACCAAACATGGTTGGGGCTTTGTCTTTAAATGGGCAGCCACTATCTTTGTTGCTTATATGGTTTCAGGATATCTGTTTTATCTTGTGAAAAGTATTAAAAAATCTAAGAAATAAAAGTGCCCCATTGTGGGTACTTTTTTATGATATAGAAAATTGCACCCGGACAGTTATCGTTTTTTTATCTTGTCCTTAAGTCATTTCTGCCTTAAAATAAACATGTAGCTACCAATACAAGAAATGAGGAAGAAGAAATGACTGAAAATCGTTATGAATTAAATAAGAATTTGGCACAGATGCTTAAGGGTGGCGTCATCATGGATGTTCAAAACCCTGAACAAGCTCGTATTGCGGAGGCTGCTGGTGCAGCAGCTGTTATGGCTTTGGAGCGAATCCCAGCTGATATTCGTGCTGCTGGTGGTGTTTCCCGTATGAGTGATCCTAAGATGATCAAGGAAATCCAAGAAGCAGTTAGTATTCCAGTTATGGCAAAGGTTCGAATTGGGCATTTTGTCGAAGCCCAAATTTTAGAAGCCATCGAGATTGACTATATCGATGAAAGCGAAGTCTTGTCTCCAGCTGACGATCGTTTCCATGTGAACAAGAAAGAATTCCAAGTTCCTTTCGTTTGTGGTGCTAAAGACCTAGGAGAAGCCTTGCGTCGTATCGCTGAAGGGGCTTCTATGATCCGTACAAAAGGGGAACCAGGAACAGGAGATATCGTTCAGGCGGTTCGTCATATGCGCATGATGAATCAGGAAATCCGCCGCATTCAAAACTTACGTGAGGATGAGCTCTATGTCGCAGCAAAAGAATTACAGGTTCCTGTGGAATTAGTTCAATATGTTTATGAACATGGAAAATTGCCAGTCGTGAACTTTGCAGCAGGAGGTGTGGCAACACCAGCAGACGCTGCTCTTATGATGCAGCTAGGTGCAGAAGGTGTGTTTGTTGGCTCAGGGATTTTCAAGTCAGGTGATCCTGTCAAACGCGCAGCAGCCATTGTCAAAGCTGTCACCAATTATCAAAATCCTCACATTTTAGCTGAAATCTCAGAAGATTTAGGAGAAGCCATGGTTGGTATCAATGAGAATGAAATCCAAATTCTCATGGCTGAGAGAGGAAAATAGATGAAAATCGGAATATTGGCCTTACAAGGTGCCTTTGTGGAACATGAGAAAGTTCTTGCCAAACTAGGTGTCGAAAGTGTTGAACTGCGAAATCTAGAAGATTTTCAGCAATATAGAAGTAGTTTGTCTGGTCTTATCTTGCCCGGTGGGGAATCTACCACCATGGGCAAGCTTTTACGAGACCAGGATATGCTACTTCCCATTCGAGAAGCGATTCTATCTGGACTCCCTGTTTTTGGGACTTGCGCAGGTTTGATTTTGTTAGCAAAAGAGATTACCTCTCAGGAAGAGAGTCATATAGCGACTATGGACATAGTAGTCGAGCGCAATGCTTATGGGCGTCAGTTAGGAAGCTTTTATACGGAAGCAGATTGTAAAGGAGTCGGTAAGATTCCAATGACCTTTATCCGTGGTCCGATTATCAGTAGTGTTGGTGAGGATGTTGAAGTTCTAGCAATCGTGAACAATCAAATCGTTGCAGCACAGGAAAAGAATATGCTAGTGACTTCCTTTCATCCTGAATTGACTGATGATATTCGACTGCATGAGTATTTTATCAATATGTGTAACTAAAAAAAGAGGTTGGGGTTTTTCCCAACTTCTTTTTACATGTAATAAACAATAGCGATATATTGCAAAGCTGAAGCTGCTAGGATGAAGAGATGCCAAATCATGTGGAAGTATGGTTTCTTTTTAGCGTAAAATCCAGCACCAACTGTATAGCAAAGACCGCCTGACACCATAAGACTCCAGAACAATGGAGTTGTTTGACTGATGATTGCAGGTAAAATAGCTAAGACAAGCCATCCCATGATGAGGTAGAGGATGAGACTAAATTTTTCGTTTACCTTCTTGGCAAAGATTTTATAAAGAATACCGAAAATGGTCGTACCCCACTGGATGGCGATAATGAGATAACCAAACCAGTTATTCATCAAAGTCAATACAACAGGAGTATAAGATCCAGCAATGGCAACATAAATCATGGAATGGTCGATGAT
Organism: Streptococcus peroris ATCC 700780; assembly: GCF_000187585.1. GTDB lineage: Bacteria > Bacillota > Bacilli > Lactobacillales > Streptococcaceae > Streptococcus > Streptococcus peroris. The sequence goes on along the minus strand of NZ_GL732463.1, from coordinate 1,042,993 downwards.
ACGCAAAACGTATTTATGGGTTGAACCATAGGCCATAGAATGGTAAATAGTTGATGAAAGGAACATGAGAAAGAGGCTAATAACGAAAATCGAAACACCAATAGACGATAAGAAACCATGTGCCTCATAACTATAGGTTGATGAAATAGGAAGTAAGATGAGCATGATAACTGCTCCTACAGCGTGGGTGACACTGTTTGCAATTTCTTCCCCAAAACTAAGACGTTTACTAAGTTTTAAACTGGTATTCATGAGAGTTCCTCCTCTTGTACATTGGTCTCGATGAGTGATAAGGTTCGATGATAAAGTTTGACCGTTTGACAGCTCGTCAAAATGATGGGGCTGTTAGGGTCAATTTCTGCATTCATATAGTTTACAAAAGCATCATAGAGTGTTTCTGAGCTAGCTTCAACTTGAAGAGTGTTCAATGTTTGTGCAATCTCTTGAATTGAAAAAACTGATTTTAAGGTTGTAATAGCAATCAATCGAGCAATTTGCTGACGCTGGTATTTTTTCTTCTCGGGTTTTGTCAGATAACCATGTTTGACATAGTTATTGACCATAGATGCTGTTAGCCCTTTCTCTTTTTGAGAAAAGCTAGGAGCACAGACCTGATTAACATAAAGTAAGACTTGATCTAGATAGAGATCGATATTCGGTAGTTCTTCCCATTTGGGATAGGAAAAGGTTAAATTCATTTCTAACTCCCTTTCATCTAGTTTTAATAACTAGATTATAAAATATTAGAAATAATAAGTCAAGTTTCAAGTGCTTGTAGAAAGAACTAAATTGTGCTATGATGAGAGAAAATAGTATGAAATGAGGATAAATGATGGAGATTCGCTTAGCCTTTCCAAACGAAGTTGATGCAATTATGCAAGTGATTGAGGGAGCCAAGAAATGTTTGGCAGAAGCTGGTAGCACTCAGTGGCAAAACGGCTACCCAGATGCAGATACCATTATTGAAGATATCATCTCTGGTCAAGCTTATGTAGCCCTAGACGAAGGGGACCTCTTAGCCTATGCAGCAGTGACTAAGAGCCCAGAAAAAGCTTATGAAGCAATTTATGATGGCAACTGGGAGGGAAATGAAGCAGAATACTTAGTATTTCACCGTATTGCAGTTGCTAAAGATGCGCAAGGTCAAGGTGTTGCTCAGACCTTTTTAGAAGGCTTGATTGAAGGCTTCGATTACCTAGATTTTCGTTCAGATACGCACGCTAAAAACATAGCCATGCAGCATATCTTTGAAAAGCTTGGTTTTAAACAAGTTGGTAAAGTTCCAGTAGACGGGGAACGCTTGGCCTATCAAAAATTAAAATCAAATGTCTAAGAAGTATGCAAAGATGCTGTACAAGTCTCCGATTGGCCCACTATCTCTGGTAGCAGATGACCACTATTTGTTTGGGATATGGATTGAAGAAAAGAGCGATTTTGAGAAGGGATTATCTGAAAATGATGTAACTGTTGTTGAAAGTCATCCCATTTTAAATCAAATTACTTCCTATTTAGAGACTTATTTTAAGGAGCAAGATCAAGACTTATCTGGATTACCTTTAGCTCCTGTCGGTAGTGACTTTGAAAAAAGAGTCTGGAACTACTTGCGAGGAATTCCTTTTGGCCAGACTGTTACTTATGGGCAAATAGCTAAGGACTTGCAGGTGGCTTCTGCTCAAGCAGTCGGAGGAGCAGTAGGTCGCAATCCCTGGTCTATCCTTGTACCTTGTCACCGTGTGCTAGGTGCTGGAGGATGTCTGACAGGCTATGCTTGGGGACTCGAAAAGAAGGCTTGGCTCTTGAGGCATGAAGGTGCAAGTTATCAAGAAAATAAAAAATAGAAAGAGAAAAAATGTTAGAATTTATCGAATATCCAAAATGTACAACTTGTAAGAAAGCAAAAAAGGAACTTGATCAACTCGGACTAGAATACAAAGATGTTCATATCGTTGAAGAAACTCCAAGTGAAAAGATCATTTTAACCTGGCTCGAAACTTCGGGATTCGAATTGAAGCAATTTTTCAATACTAGTGGAATCAAATATCGTGAACTCGGATTGAAAGATAAGATTGGAACATTGTCAAACAAAGAAGCAGCCAAACTTTTGGCCAGTGATGGTATGCTGTTAAAACGTCCAATACTAGTTGAAAATGGTCTTGTAAAACAAATTGGTTACCGTCAAACTTACGATAAGTTGGACTTGAATTAGTTTTTCTCTATCTCTTCGATAGGTAAAATATATGACCTCTCACTTTTAAAGTATGATAAACTAGTAGGTAGACAAAGTCTCTTCTGCCCGTAGTAAATATTTTTAATTAGGGGCGAAGTATGATAGAATGAATCATTATCTTGAGAGGATGTTTCTATGAATGTTACAACGATTTTAGCATCTGATTGGTATCAAAATTTGATGCAATATATTCCAGATGGCAAACTTTTTAGTTGGCGTTCTGTCTTTGATGGGATTCCAAGAATTGTACAGCAATTACCTACAACATTGATGCTAACGGTATTTGGTGCCTTTTTTGGTATCATGCTAGCCCTAATCTTTGCTATCGTGAAAATCAACCGAGTTAGATTTATTTACCCATTACAAGCCTTTTTTGTAAGTTTCTTAAAGGGTACTCCAATTCTAGTTCAACTCATGTTGACCTATTATGGAATTCCACTAGCTTTGAAAGCATTAAATCAACAATGGGGGACTGCTTTAAACATTAATGCCATTCCAGCAGCAACGTTTGCAATTGTGGCATTTGCCTTTAACGAAGCAGCCTATGCCAGTGAAACTCTTCGTGCAGCTATCCTTTCTGTAAATCCTGGGGAGATAGAGGCTGCCCGTAGTCTTGGTATGACACGTGCACAAGTTTACCGTCGTGTGATTATTCCAAATGCAGCAGTAGTTGCAACACCAACCTTGATTAACTCCCTCATTGGCTTGACCAAGGGAACTTCCCTAGCCTTTAGTGCAGGGGTTGTAGAAGTCTTTGCCCAAGCTCAGATATTGGGTGGTGCGGACTATCGTTACTTTGAACGTTTTATCTCAGTTGCCCTTGTCTACTGGGTGGTAAATATCGTTATTGAAAATCTTGGCCGTTTCATTGAAAGAAAAATGGCTATTACAGCACCAGATAATGTTGAGACAGATGTGAAAGGAGAGCTTCGCTAATGATTAAAATTTCAAATTTAAGCAAATCCTTTTCAGGTCAAACTGTTTTAGATCATCTGAATTTAGATATTCAAAAGGGAGAGGTTGTTGCCTTAATTGGTTCGTCAGGGGCTGGGAAATCAACTTTTCTTCGTAGCCTAAACTATCTAGAAACTCCTGATAGTGGAAGTATTCAGATTGATGATTTCAAAGTTGATTTTTCTCAAATTACGCAAGACGAAATTCTAACTCTTCGTCGCAAACTATCGATGGTTTTCCAACAGTTTAATTTATTTGAGCGTAGAACAGCGCTAGACAATGTTAAAGAAGGCTTGGTGGTAGTTAAAAAACTATCAGACGAAGAAGCGACTAAGATTGCCAAAGTAGAGTTGGCTAAGGTTGGGCTTTCTGATCGTGAACAGCATTATCCGCGTCACTTGTCAGGAGGACAAAAACAACGGGTCGCAATAGCGCGTGCTCTAGCCATGAAACCAGACGTCTTACTCTTGGATGAACCAACTTCAGCACTTGATCCAGAATTGGTTGGTGAGGTAGAAAGATCGATTGCAAATGCTGCAAAATCAGGTCAAACCATGGTTTTGGTTAGTCACGATATGTCATTTGTTGCTCAAGTTGCGGATAAGGTTTTATTTTTGGATAAAGGAAAGATTATTGAATCTGGAACACCGGATGAGATCATCAACCATCCAAAAGAAGAACGAACAAAAGAGTTCTTTGCTAGTTACAAACGGACCTATATTTGATATAATAGAAGATAAGAAAAACTCAGTTGGCTAAGCTAACTGGGTTTGCTCTTTAAAAATAATAGAAATGAGAGAGATCATGCTAGTTCAGCTATTTGCTTTGTATTTAGAGAGTTTGGTTTTGACGATTTTACTAGTCTTGGTTGTCTTAGGGATTTGGATTGGTTTTAGAGCCCTGTCAGGTGTCGATAAAACTGCCAAGGAGCGTCAGGCTCATCTCTATGATATGATTATGATCGGAGTCTTAATAATTCCAGTATTGTCTTTTGCGACCATGAGCATCTTGTTGGTTCTCAAGGCATAATAGTTGTCAAATAGGATTTTATCCGTTAGAATAAAAATAGTTACAACAAGAAAGAAGGAAATAGAATGTACGATACGATTATTATCGGTGCAGGTCCTGCTGGGATGACTGCAGCCTTGTATGCAGCTCGCAGCAATCTCAAAGTAGCTTTGATTGAAGGTGGTCTTCCTGGCGGTCAGATGAACAACACTTCTGACATTGAAAACTATCCAGGTTATGCTAACATTAGTGGACCTGAATTAGCAGAAAAGATGTTTGAACCCCTTGAAAATCTTGGTGTTGAGCACCTTTATGGTTTTGTTGAAAATGTTGAAGACCATGGTGATGTTAAAAAAGTCATCACAGCTGATGAAGAATTTGAAACGCGCACAGTTATCGTGGCGACTGGTTCTAAACATCGTCTCTTGGGAGTTCCAGGTGAAGAAGAACTCAATAGCCGTGGTGTTTCTTACTGTGCGGTTTGTGACGGAGCCTTTTTCCGTGACCAAGATTTGTTGGTTGTAGGTGGAGGAGATTCGGCTGTTGAAGAAGCAATCTTCTTAACACAGTTCGCCAAATCTGTAACCATCGTTCACCGTCGTGATGAACTTCGTGCCCAAAAAGTCTTGCAAGACCGCGCCTTTGCCAATGATAAAATCAACTTCATTTGGGATTCTGTAGTTAGAGAAATCAAGGGTGAAAATCGTGTCGAGTCAGTTGTCATTGAAAATGTCAAGTCTGGTCAAGTGACAGAACAAGCCTTTGGTGGTGTCTTCATCTATGTTGGTTTAGATCCAGTTAGTGACTTCGTTCAAGAGTTGCACATTCAAGACCATGCTGGTTGGATTGTGACAGATGATCACATGAAGACAAGTGTTGCAGGTGTCTTTGCAGTTGGAGATGTTCGTCAAAAAGACCTTCGCCAAGTCACAACTGCAGTTGGAGATGGCGCTATTGCAGGTCAAGAAGCTTATAAATATATTACTGAACATTTTTAAAGGTAATCTAGCTTTAACATAAAAAAGTAGTAGAGATTTCGAAGAATTTCTCTACTACTTTTTTTATAGACTTTTACAAGTTGGATCATTGGATAAATTGATTTTATGACTTAGCAATATTAGAAAAATATTCTAGGGTGCGGATTAATTGGGCTGTGAAACTCATTTCATTATCGTACCAAGCTACCGTCTTCACAAGATAATTTTGTCCATCTGTAGTGACTTCTGTTTGCGTTGCATCGAAGATTGAACCATGGGTATCACCGATAATATCACTAGAGACAATGAAATCTTCATTATAGGCAAAACTTTCATTTTGTGCAGCTTTCATTGCTGCATTTACCTCTTCGACAGTAACGGGTGTTTTTACGAGACTAACTAGTTCTGTAAGAGAACCAGTAGGAGTTGCCACACGTTGTGCATGGCCTTTTAGCAAACCATCTAATTCCGGAATAACAAGCCCAATAGCTTTGGCAGCACCAGATGAAGTTGGAACAGTATTTACTGCGGCTGCTCTCGCACGTCGTAAATCTCCTTTGCGATGAGGAGCATCAAGCGTCATTTGATCTCCAGTATAGCTATGAATTGTTGTCATAGTACCAACTAGAATTCCGAATTTCTTATTTAAAGTGTCAGCCATAGGAGCTAGACAATTTGTTGTACATGAACCTGGTGAAATGACTGTTTCTTCACCAGTCAAGGTTTCATGGTTTACATTGAATACGACCGTTTTGACATCATTTCCACCTGGTGCTGTGATGATTACCTTCTTTGCCCCACCATTTTTATGGAGATGTTTTTCTGCTTTTTCTTTCGTTGCAAAGAAACCTGTTGCTTCCAGCACAATATCTACACCAGATGAAGCCCAATCAATTTTTTCAGGATCAGGCTCACTTGTGACTTTGATAAACTTGTTGTTAATGACGAAACCATCTTCTTTAACATCAATTGTTCCCTTAAATTTCCCTTGGGTACTATCATATTTTAAAAGATGAGCTAACATTTTTGAATCAGTTAAGTCATTGACGTGAGTAACTTCTATATTATCAAGTGTTTGGATTCGACGCAAAGCTAAGCGACCAATACGACCGAATCCATTTATTCCAACTTTAACAACCATTTTATTCTCCTCCTTTATCCTATTTCAACATCTAAGTAAATTGTTGAAAATGGTTGAGAACACTAATCGTGATATTCTCCACGAGCCCATTTTGCATTTTCTTCATCAAAGATATGATCATTAGCAGCTACCTCTGGACTTACTTCAGAAAGTTTATCGATTTTGGTAATCAACTTTTCTTTTTCAGGATTTGGATTATATTTCGTATTGATAAATTCATCTACAATGTTATTAATAAAATTAATACCAAGAATGGCTCCACCAAAGGCTACAATGTTTGCATTGAGATTTTCACGTGCAGCACGAGCTGTTACTACGTCTCCAACAAGGGTTACTCGAGTACCAGGGACTTTATCAGCAGCAACTGCAATCCCGACACCTGTACCACAAAGGGCAACACCAAAGTCGGCATTTCCCTTTACAACTTCTTCAGCAATCAAGCGGCCGTAAATAGGGTAGTGGGTGCGGACAAAGTCGTAAGTACCGACGTCAATAACTTCATGTCCTTGTTTTTTGAGGTGTTTAGAAATCTTCATTTTTACATCTGTTACAATATGGTCACAACCGAGTGCAATTTTCATAGTATTACCTCCTAGCAGAGTTTGTTTAGCATATCAATGCGAACTTGGTGACGTCCAGCGTCATAATCATGTTCCAAAAAAGTTTTTACAATTTCAACCGCAAGAATATCTCCAGTAATTCCAGAACCGAGATTAATAATTGGAGTGGAATTGTGTCGAATGGTCATCATGGATGAGTGTTCATCGGAAACAGCTGCACAGATAATCCCCTTAAACTTATTGGCAGGCATAAAGGAATGACCATACTTATCGAAAAGAATTGCACGAGCATGTTTATGTTTGCGAAATTCTTGAACGGCATTGACAGTAGAGTCTACAAAATCCTCTGAACCGTGGGTAGAGTTGAGATCAATAACTTCATAACCGGAATGAAGCAAAAAGTTTTTGATAGTTTCTTTTAATTGGAAACCATCTCGGTCAGTAGCTAAAATGACTTTCATAAGAACCTTCTTTCTTTACTTTAGCTATAGGAAAGGATGCGATAAGCATCTTTTTAACGATATAGAAGATATTCTTTATCTTCAATTAAAGTATAAACCCTCTGAAAATATTTGTCAAGAAATTATATAAAAAAGTTGAGGAAAAAAATCCCCAACTATTTTTTATGATGATTGATCCAGTCTCGGACGTCGGTTAAATCATAGTTCATTTCAGCCTGAAAAGCAACTTGGCTGAGCGTGATAGAAGTGAGAGTAGAGACCAGCGTATTTTCAATCATATCCAGTGAATTGGTGACAACGCATCTTTTGGCTTTTTTTCCTTCTTCCTCTCCCAAGAATCTTTTTAGAAGATTTTGACTTTCAAAAATACGATTTTTCCCTTCTATAGCAACAAAGACATCATAAAAACTAATCTGGCTCAGAGGTCTTGAAAGAGCAATACCTCCATTTTTTCCTCGAACGGATTTTACTAGTCCCTCATTATCTAGCAGTTTAATAATTTTTTTTAAATAGGAATCTGAAACCCCTAATCGTTCACTCAAGAAAATCGAATTGATATATTCTCCTTCTGGTAGTTGATCAAGCATGAGTAGAACGTAGATAGACTGTTCCCATCCAGATGATAAATGCATCTGTGCACCTCCGTATATAAAGATAATTCATATCCATACTACCAGTATAGACTTTTTTTAATGATTTCTCAATATACAGGAGGATAAAAGATTTTTGCAATTGTTTGGAGATCTATTGACATTTAGTTTAAAACGAGTAAAATAAGAGACAAATATTATCTTTAATATCTCATAAAGGAGCAGCCATGAAAAATAAATCGAATCTTATCTTTTTGTCAGCTATATTATTGACAACGATTTTTATGGGATCCTCTTTCCCAACTGGGAAGTACTTAATTGCCGTTGAACAGACGCCCCCTCTATTAATTGGAGGTGTGCGATTCATGATTGCGGGAGCACTGATGTTAGCTTTAAAGTGTTTACATGGGAACTGGTCGTCTATTATTCCTAAGAGTGGGGCAAAAAAAGGTAAGGGATTTGTTCTTGTAATGATGATTGGTCTCTTGCAAACAGCTGGAACGATGGGATTCCTTAATCTTGCTTTAGCTTATGGTCTGTCGTCCTCTATGTCATCGATTATCCTCTTTACCAATCCTCTTTGGTTAGCTTTGTTAGCTCATTTTCTTCTAAAGGATAAACTGACTTTCAAAAAAATTAGCGCTCTACTATTAGGAATTGCAGGAGTTGTGACGTGCATTGGATGGGACGGTTCTGCTTTTAGTTTAGGAGCCTTGTTTGCCTTACTCGGTTCTTTTTGTTGGTCTGTTAATACGATTATCACTAAAAAAGTCCCATTTGATAATGGACCTTGGATTTTTACCGGTTGGCAATTATTGCTTGGAGGTATTTTCCTCTATCTATTTTCATTGCCCTTACATGAAAGTTATAATTTTGTACATCTAGGATTTTGGGGCTGGATTTGGTTTGTTTGGTTAATTATACCTGCTTCTGTGGGCTCTTTTGGATTGTGGTTCTTTAGTCTAGGTCAAAAAGGAGCAACGACAGCTAGTAGTTTCTTATTCTTAGTTCCGGTGTTTTCTACGCTCTTTTCAATTGTAGGTTTGCATGAAGCCTTTACGTTAAACTTGTTGGTTGGTGGTGCAATGGTAGTATTTGCTTTAATTTTGGTCAATTGGAAGCAGCAGTGATGTCTAAAGAAGATCATAAAAATCGATGATACTATTTCGTTTAAGGAAGGTTTGAAGAGAGTGAAAACGAGGCAGGAACAAAAAATTCCAACCTCGTTTTTTTTATTAGCAATGAGTCTTCCCTTGACAGGGTAGACACTTGAAATTTACAACTTTCAACAATTCATCGGATTATTGAATTCTATTGGGACTATGACATCCAAACTTAGTTTACTAAATTCTATATCATCACATTTTTATAATCGATTTCGAAAAACTTCATACATAAGGATAGCAGCGGCGACACTGGCATTGAGACTTTGTACGTGTCCATCCATGGGAATGGTGATCATCTCATCCACTTGCTTCTTGATATTGCTAGAAATTCCTCTGCCTTCATTTCCGATAATGAGAGCGATTTTGCCACTCGTGTTCCATTTATGGCAAGGAGTTCCGTTCATGTCGGTCCCAAAAATCCAGAAACCTTCATCCTTAAGTTTGTCCAAGGTTTGGCTTAGATTGGTTACGCGGGCAATGGGAACGTGCTCGATAGCACCTGTTGCAGTTTTAGCAACTACGGGTGTTACCCCAACAGAACGATGTTTGGGAATGATGACACCTGAAACATTAGTTGCATCTGCTGTTCTCAAGATAGAACCAAGATTATGAGGGTCTGTCAAACCATCAAGAATCAGTAGTAGTGGGTTTTCTTCTTGACGTGTCTTTGCAAGGATTTGATCCAGTTCACTGTAGGCAAATTCAGAAACGCGCAAGACGAAACCTTGGTGGACAGCACCATCAGTCATTTCAGAGAGAGATTTTTTGGAAGTCCAAGAGATAGATACTTTCTTTTCAGTAGCTAGTTCTTTCACTTTTTCTACATTTTTTCCTCGTAAATCATCTTGGAGATAAAGTTTGTTTCCAGTATTTGCTAAAAGGGCTTCTGTAACGGCATGGACACCGTAGACAATATCGTTAGTTTTCATGCATTTATTATAACATAAAAATCCCGTCATTTAACGGGATTTTCTTTATTCTAGGATGAGGAGACCATCTTTTATTTCAAATGGATCTTTCTCATTGATACGATCGTAAAACATAACGCCATTTGTATGGTCGATTTCATGTTGGACGACGATAGAATTATAACCTTTTAGTTTGATACGGTGCTTTTCTCCATCCTTGTCAAAATATTCGACTGTCACGCGGGCATGGCGGATAACATAGCCTGGAACTTCTCGGTCAACGGATAAGCAACCTTCACCCTCTGCAAGAGCAGCATCTTGAACAGAATGCGATACGATTTTTGGATTATACATCACGGCCTGCATGCTATATGCTTCTGTAGGTGTTTCTCCCTCTTCTACAATATTGGGTACTAGGACAGCAATGATTCGTTTTGAGATATCAAGTTGTGGTGCTGCAAGACCAACCCCTCCGCGAAGGCCCATTTTTTCAGCTGTAACCGGGTCTTGAGAATTTTTAAGAAATTGCAACATCTTTTCACCCAAGATAATCTCTTGATCACTCAAAGGGAAACTGACTTCTTCAGCAAGTGCACGTAAAGTAGGATTTCCTTCTCGAATAATATCCTTCATATCAATTAAATGTGCAGGTTTTGTAATACGTTCTATAGCAGACATGTTCTCACTCCTTTTCTTACTCCTACATGATAACACAAAACAGATGAGAAAGAAAGTCACAGAAGTTGATAAAAATAATATAATAAAAGGAAATAACCTTTTGTCTGTGGTATAATAGGGTAAAGAAGTTTACTTGAAAAAACAAGGAGAAAAGGGATGGAAAAGCGTAGTATTCGAAATCAAAATAGTTCTTTATTACGAGTTGTTAGAAAAACGGTCCGATTTTTCAGAAACTATCGTCATTGGAATAATAGAACCTTTATTGTGGTTTTATTAGCTTCGGTGGCTATTTCGATTTCATTTACTTTATTAGTGGAAAGTGCTAGAGGGATTGCTTTAAACAGTAGAGATACGAGTGCTAATCATCAACAGTTAAATTCTCAAGAAAAGAATGCTGGGTCGGAGCAAGAAACAAGTGCTCGAATTATGGCAAATGGCGATTTGCTTTATCATGATATCGTCTACATTTCTGCTAAAAAGGCAGATGGGACTTATGATTTCCATGAAAATTTTGAATATGTGAAACCTTGGCTTAAGCAAGCGGACCTAGTGCTTGGTGATTTTGAAGGAACCGTAAATAAAGACCACTATCTTGCAGGATATCCTTTGTTTAATGCCCCAGGTGAAGTTATGGATGCTATAAAAGATGCAGGTTACCAAGTATTAGACTTGGCTCACAACCATATCTTGGATTCTCAGATCGAAGGTGTGGTTTCAACAGCTGATGCTATTGAAAAAGCAGGAATGACACCTGTTGGAGTCTATACTCACGAACCACGAGATAAAGCACCTATCGTCATCAAGGAAGTCAATGGTATTAAAGTTGCTATTTTAGCCTATTCCTATGGTTTTAACGGCATTGAACAAAACATTTCTAAAGAGGATTATAATCGTTATCTTTCAGACTTGGATGAAGATAAAATGAAGGCTGAAATCGAGAGGGCTGAAAAAGAAGCAGATATCACTGTCATTATGCCTCAGATGGGAGTTGAGTATCAAATTGAGCCTACTGAGGAGCAAAAGAAACTTTACCATAAGATGATCGATTGGGGAGCAGATATTATCTTTGGAGGTCACCCTCATGTTGTTGAGCCTGCTGAAACGGTTGAAAAAGACGGTGATAAAAAGCTTATTATTTACTCTATGGGAAATTTCATCTCAAATCAACGGATTGAAACCATGCAGGATGTTGAAACTGCTAAGTGGACGGAACGTGGAGTTCTCATGGATGTGACCATTAAGAAGAAATCTGGTAAAACGACTATCGAAACTGCCAAAGCTCATCCTACCTGGGTTAGTCGTACTCCAAAGGGAGGCTATTCTCCAGAAGGTTATCCACTCTACCTATACCAAACTTATATTTTGGAAGACTTTATAGAAGGCGGGAAATATCGCAGTCAACTTGAGGAGGCTACCAAGGAACGAATTGATACAGCTTATAAAGAAATGAATGAGCATGTAGGTTTGAATTGGTAGTGACTGAAAGCGAGAAGGAAGTTATGGATATTAAAGTCATTGCGACGGATATGGATGGCACCTTGTTAGATTCGAGAGGTCAACTAGATCTTCCACGACTAGAAAAAATTTTAAATCGGCTCGATCAACGTGGTGTTCGTTTTGTCATTGCAACTGGAAATGAAGTTCATCGTATGCGTCAATTATTGGGTCATTTAGCAGAGAGAGTCGTTTTGGTAGTTGCTAATGGTGCTCGTATATTTGAACACAATAAATTGCTTCAAGCACAAACTTGGGATGATGCCATGGTTGATAGGGTTTTGGGACATTTTAAAGGAAGAGAATGCCAGGACCAGTTTGTCGTAACGGGCATGAATGGTGGCTTTGTTAAGAAAGGTACTATTTTTACAGAACTAGATAAATTTATGACTTCAGAGATGATTGAAAAGCTCTATCAACGAATGCACTTTGTTGATGAATTTGACTCCAGCCTTTTTGGTGGGGTTCTCAAGATGAGTATGGTTGTTGGTGAAGAACGATCAGATGCAGTTTTACAGGAAATCAATGACTTGTTTGATGGTCAAATTCGAGCCGTTTCTAGTGGATATGGCTGTATTGATATCTTACAAACTGGGATTCATAAGGCATGGGGACTAGAGAAATTGCTTAAACGATGGAGCTTGAAATCTGAACAAATCATGGCCTTTGGTGACAGTGAAAATGACATCGAAATGTTGAAGCTTGCAGGAATTTCTTATGCCATGGAAAATGCAGAAGAGAGTGTTAAGGAAGTTGCGACAGGAGTAGCACCAGCTAATAGTCAGGCAGGAGTTTATCAAGTTTTAGAAAACTGGCTAGAAAAAGGAGAGTAACTTGGCAGTACAGCTTTTAGAAAACTGGCTCTTGAAAGAGCAAGAAAAAATTCAAACCAAGTATCGTGAACTCAATCAAATCTCAGTAATCGAACCCAATATCATTTTTATCGGGGATTCGATTATTGAGTATTATCCCTTGCAGGAATTGCTAGGGACAGCCAAGACCATTGTAAATCGAGGTATTCGAGGCTATCAGACTGGTTTATTACGAGATGATCTTGATGCTCATCTCTATGGTGATGCGGTAGATCAGATTGTTCTTTTGATTGGGACAAATGATATTGGAAAAGATGTTCCAATGAATGAAGCGCTAAATAATCTAGAAAGCGTGATTCAAACTATTTCCCGCGACTATCCGTTGTCACAGATTAAATTAGTCTCTATCTTACCTATCAATGAGAGTGAGAACTTCAAACAGACGGTATATATTCGTACCAATGAGAAAATCAAGAAGTGGAATCAAGCCTATCAAGATCTGGCATCGGCCTATATGCAGGTAGAATACGTGCCTGTTTTCGAGCATTTACTCGATCAGGAAGGACAGCTCAAGGAGGGTTACACAACAGACGGCCTTCACCTCAGTATCTCTGGTTATCATATTCTATCAGAAGCCTTGAAAGATTACATTTTCTAAGCGTCTACTTGTTTTTTTGATTTTTTAGCTTAGATAAGGTATAATATCTTTATTGTCTTTGGGGTCGTTACGGATTCGACAGGCATTATGAGGCATATTTTGCGACTCGTGTGGCGACGTAAACGCTCAGTTAAATATAACTGCAAAAAATAACACTTCTTACGCTTTAGCTGCCTAAACACCAGCAGGCGTGACCCAATTCGGATTGCTCGTGTCTGATGATGGGTTTTATTATTAGCGAGATACGATTAAACTTTGTCTAGCAGTTTGATAAGAGATTTATAGACTCGCAGTTCCTGGGCTTGAGTTATGTGTCGAGAAGCTGTTAAAACAATACATAACCTATGGTTGTAGACAAATATGTTGGCAGGTGTTTGGACGTGGGTTCGACTCCCACCGGCTCCATTATTCTTTTACATTCTTTTGCATTCCTTTCTAAAACGTTGTAATTACAGCGTTTTTTATTTTGTTCTTTTAGATTACTTGGTATTCTTTTTTATAGAAAGGATACAACATTTCGATGTATCTTAAAAATTTGATAAAATCCTACATTTTTTCAGTTTTTCTCTGATTTTGTGTTATAATTAAGGTGGCTTAAGAAAATTGATGAAAGTAATAGAAATTGTTTCATACTTATTTTCAGTTTCTTATGAGTTCATATTATCTTTCAGTAATTGCAAGTAATGAAAAGGTAGTTTTAGAAAGAGGTAAAGAGAAATGTCTTCTCATAAAAAGGTTTCACTTTCTGAGATCAATCAGTCTATCGAGACTCCAAATAATAATCGTTTCTGGCAAAATTTAAAGGCCTTTTTAGGTCCGGGTGCTCTTGTGGCAGTCGGTTATATGGATCCAGGAAATTGGATTACGAGTGTAGTCGGAGGGGCTTCCTATAAGTATAGTCTTTTGTTTGTCATCCTCATTTCGTCTCTTATTGCGATGCAACTTCAACAGATGGCAGGAAAACTCGGGATTGTAACCCAGATGGACTTAGCTCAAGCAACAGCTCATCATTCACCAAAATGGCTTCGATATAGTCTATGGGTGATTTTGGAATTGGCCTTGATGGCGACAGACTTAGCAGAAGTTCTAGGTTCCGCGATTGCTCTCAATCTTCTTTTTAAGATTCCGATTATGATTGCAATTCTGTTGACGGTTCTGGATGTCTTTCTTTTATTGCTCTTAATGAAATTTGGCTTTAAGAAGATAGAAGCTATTGTTACAACACTGATTTTAACGATTCTGGTAATCTTTGGTTATCTGGTAGCAATATCACATCCAAGCTTTCAAGGAATTGCTGAAGGTTATTTACCAACATCTACTTTATTTGAAAGTCCAACACCTGGACATGAAAGTCAGTTGACTTTAGCGCTAGGAATTGTTGGTGCGACGGTTATGCCACATAACCTCTATTTGCATTCTTCCTTGTCTCAGACTCGCAAAATCAATCACAAGGATAAGAATGATGTTCGTAAAGGTGTTCGCTTTATGACTTGGGATTCAAATCTTCAGTTATCTTTGGCATTTGTTGTCAACTCCCTTCTGTTGATTTTAGGAGCAGCACTCTTTTTTGGCCATGCATCTGATATTTCTGCTTTTTCTCAAATGTATAATGCATTGAAGGATTCTACCATTGCTGGAGCCATAGCTAGTTCAACTTTGTCTACTTTGTTTGCTTTGGCCTTATTAGCTAGCGGTCAAAATTCTACTATCACAGGTACCTTGACAGGACAAATCGTTATGGAAGGTTTCTTACATATGAGATTGCCACAGTGGTTTATTCGCTTGGCGACTCGTCTCTTTGCCTTGCTACCTGTCATAATAGTGGCAATTCTGTTTGGTCATCAGGAAAAAACTTTGGATCAGTTATTGGTTTATTCACAGGTATTTCTCTCTATAGCTCTTCCATTTTCAATATTCCCTCTGATTTATCTAACCTCAAAAAAATCACTAATGGGAGAATTTACCAATGCTAAGTGGAATACAGTCATTGGTTATATCGTTTCAATTATCTTAACCATCCTCAATGTGAAATTGCTATTTGATATGTTTTAAGAAGTGCATTCTAGTTCTATTACTAACATATAAGAAAACAGATACCCAAGATTTCTTGGGTATCTGTTTTTGAATATAAACGGAAGACATGGGATTCGAACCCACGCACGCTGTTACACGCCTACCGCGTTTCCAACACGGCCTCTTAAGCCTCTTGAGTAATCTTCCAATGGTTACTAACCTAGTCTACCATAAAGCCTTCTTTCTTGCAAATATATTTGAAGATAAAGGAATTTTGATAGAAAATGAAAGAAAATGACAAAAAATGCTTGACTTTGATTTTGTTTGTGATAAAATAATTAATGTAATCGCTAACAGGAGGTAGGATAGTGCTAAAAAGCGAAAGAAAAAAGCTGATTTTAGAAGAATTGAAACAGCACAAAGTCGTTTCTCTAGAGAGATTAGTAGGCTTGTTAAACACTTCTGAGTCAACGGTTAGACGAGATTTAGACGAATTGGAATCTAAAAATAAACTTCGACGAGTACACGGAGGAGCTGAGTTGCCATACTCCCTACAAGAAGAAGAAACCATTCAAGAAAAATCTGTCAAAAACCTTCAAGAGAAAAGGTTGATTGCTCAAAAAGCTGCCTCCCTCATCAAAGAAAAGAATGTTATCTTTGTGGATGCAGGAAGTACGACAGCTTTTCTCATTAAGGAATTAGACCGAAAAGACATTACAGTGGTAACCAACTCCATTCACCATGCTGTTCAATTAGTGGATAAGCAAATCCCTACAGTCATCATTGGTGGTGGTGTTAAGATGACAACGGATGCCAGTATAGGAGGAGTAGCGCTCAACCAAATTAACCAACTGCACTTTGATCGTGCCTTTATTGGAATGAATGGTGTAGATGAAGGTTATTATACAACTCCGGATATGGAGGAAGGAGCGGTCAAGCGAGCTATTTTAGAGAATGCTAAACAAGCCTATGTCTTGGTAGATTCATCCAAGATCGGTCAGTCTTGTTTTGCTAAGGTAGCTCCTATAAAACGTGCTATTGTCATTACAAGCAAGGGTCACGAGCTCCTGTCAGCTATCAAAGAGAAAACGGAGGTAATAGAAGTATGATTTATACAGTCACACTCAATCCATCTATAGACTACATTGTCCGTTTGGACAAAGTTGAAGTTGGTAGTGTCAATCGTATGGATAGTGATGATAAGTTTGCTGGTGGTAAAGGTATCAATGTTAGCCGTGTCTTAAAGCGTTTGGATATTCCAAATACAGCGACAGGTTTCATCGGTGGTTTTACTGGAAAATTTATCACAGATACTTTAGCTGAAGAACAAATTGAAACGCAATTTGTCCAAGTGGCAGAAGATACGCGTATCAATGTTAAGATTAAAGCCGACCAAGAAACTGAAATCAATGGGACAGGCCCTAATGTTGAGCCCGAACAACTTGAAGAGTTAAAAGCCATTCTTTCAAGTCTGACAGCAGAAGATACAGTAGTATTTGCTGGATCAAGTGCTAAAAACTTGGGTAATGTTATTTACAAAGAATTAATTGCTTTAACGCGTCAGACAGGCGCTCAAGTAGTCTGTGACTTTGAAGGTCAGACCTTGATCGATAGTTTGGATTATCAACCACTTTTGGTCAAACCAAATAATCATGAATTGGGAGCTATCTTTGGAGTCAAGCTTGAAAGCCTTGATGAAATAGAAAAATACGCTCGAGAATTACTGGCTAAGGGTGCTCAAAACGTGATTATCTCTATGGCTGGTGATGGTGCCCTTTTAGTAACAACCGAGGGAACATACTTTGCTAATCCTATCAAGGGAACAGTGAAAAACTCAGTGGGGGCTGGTGACTCTATGGTTGCTGGATTTACTGGTGAGTTTGTCAAATCAAAAGACGCAGTAGAAGCCTTCAAATGGGGAGTAGCTTGCGGAACAGCAACCACTTTCTCTGATGACTTGGCATCTGCAGCATTTATTAAAGAAACTTATGAAAAAGTTGAGGTAGAAAAAAGATGAAAATTCAAGATTTATTGAGAAAAGATGTCATGTTGCTTGATTTGCAAGCAACTGAAAAAACAGCAGCTATTGAAGAAATGATTCATAGTCTAGTAGAGCATGGATATGTGACGGATTTTGAAACCTTTAAAGAAGGAATCTTAGCGCGTGAAGCTTTGACTTCTACAGGCTTGGGCGACGGTATCGCTATGCCACACAGCAAAAATGCTGCTGTTAAGGAAGCAACAGTTCTCTTTGCTAAGTCAAACAAGGGTGTTGATTACGAAAGTTTAGACGGACAAGCAACTGACCTCTTCTTTATGATTGCGGCTCCAGAAGGTGCTAATGATACCCACTTGGCTGCCTTGGCAGAATTGTCACAATATTTGATGAAAGACGGATTTGCTGATAAACTTCGTCAAGTAACATCAGCTGATCAAGTCATTGAACTCTTTGACCAAGCTTCAGAAAAAGCTCAAGAGCCAGTTCAAACACCTGCAAATAGTTCTGATGACTTTATCGTTGCTGTAACTGCTTGTACAACAGGGATTGCCCACACTTATATGGCTCAAGAAGCTCTTCAAAAAGTGGCAGCTGAAATGGGTGTTGGTATTAAGGTTGAAACCAACGGTGCTAGTGGTGTTGGCAACCAATTGACAGCAGAAGATATCCGAAATGCTAAAGCGGTAATCATTGCTGCAGACAAGGCAGTTGAGATGGATCGCTTTGACGGTAAACCGTTGGTGAATCGTCCAGTAGCAGACGGTATTCGTAAGACTGAAGAGTTGATTAACTTGGCCCTTTCTGGGAATGCTGAAGTTTATCATGCTGCTAATGGAGCAAAAGCTTCAACTGCATCTAACGAAAAACAAAGTGTCGGTGGTGCTTTCTACAAACACTTGATGAGTGGTGTATCTCAAATGTTGCCATTCGTTATCGGTGGTGGTATCATGATTGCCCTTGCCTTCTTGATTGATGGGGCTATGGGTGTACCAAATGATAGCCTTGGAAATCTTGGATCTTACCATGAACTAGCTTCTATGTTCATGAAAATTGGTGGGGCAGCCTTTGGTTTGATGTTGCCAGTGTTTGCAGGATATGTTGCTTACTCAATCGCTGAAAAACCAGGCTTGGTAGCAGGTTTCGTAGCTGGAGTTATTGCCAAAGAAGGTTTTGCCTTTGGTAAAATCCCTTATGCTCAAGGTGGTGAAGCAACTTCAGCTCTTGCAGGTGTATCATCAGGTTTCCTTGGAGCTCTTGTTGGTGGATTTATCGCTGGTGCTTTAGTTCTCTTGGTTAAGAAATATGTGAAGGTTCCTCGCTCACTTGAAGGTGCTAAATCAATCCTTCTCTTACCACTACTTGGAACAATCTTGACAGGATTTGTTATGCTGGCTGTAAATATCCCAATGGC
The DNA here is from genome assembly GCF_000187585.1 of Streptococcus peroris ATCC 700780. GTDB lineage: Bacteria > Bacillota > Bacilli > Lactobacillales > Streptococcaceae > Streptococcus > Streptococcus peroris. The sequence goes on along the minus strand of NZ_GL732463.1, from coordinate 1,023,936 downwards.
TTCAATCAATACTGGTATGAATAACTTCCTTGGTGGTCTTGGTGGAGGTTCCGCTGTTCTTCTGGGTCTTGTTCTTGGAGGAATGATGGCGGTCGATATGGGTGGTCCTGTCAATAAAGCAGCATATGTCTTTGGTACTGGTACTCTTGCCGCAACAGTGTCAACAGGTGGTTCAGTAGCCATGGCAGCAGTAATGGCTGGAGGAATGGTTCCACCACTTGCAATCTTTGTTGCTACTCTTCTCTTTAAAAATAAATTCACAAAAGAAGAACGTAACTCTGGTTTGACGAACATCGTTATGGGCTTGTCATTCATCACTGAAGGAGCGATTCCATTTGGTGCAGCAGACCCAGCTCGTGCTATCCCAAGTTTTATCCTTGGTTCAGCAATTACAGGTGGACTCGTTGGTCTTGCAAATATCAAACTCATGGCTCCTCACGGAGGAATCTTCGTTATCGCCCTTACTTCAAATGCCCTTCTTTACCTTGCCTCTGTCTTGGTAGGAGCACTTGTTAGTGGTGTAGTTTATGGTTACCTTCGTAAACCATTAGACAAATAATCTCAAAAACATTCAAATGACTGAACACGAAAGTGGACAGTCATTTTTTTAACCTCTCGAAAAGTTCATGAAATATGGTATAATAGAAGCATGGCAAACAAGAATACAAATAAATCAAGACGAAGACCGTCTAAAGCAGAATTAGAAAGAAAGCAAGCGATTCAACGAATGTTGATTTCCTTAGCTTTGGCTATCTGTTTAATTTTTGCAGCTCTCAAATGGGGAGTTGTTGGAATTACTGTTTATAACCTGATTCGCTTACTCGTGGGGAGTTTAGCTTATTTGACTATTTTCTCTCTTTTAATCTATCTATTTTTATTTAAATGGATTCATAAGCAAGAAGGCTTGTTAGCAGGTTTCTTCTTTATTTTTGCAGGCTTGCTCCTCATCTTTCAAGCTTATCTGGTCTGCAAGTTTAGTATGGCAAACGCTGTTTTACAAGGGACAGCCGGACAAATCGTTAAAGATTTAACCAGCTTTCAAGTGACTAGCTTTGCTGGTGGAGGTTTGATAGGGGTTATACTCTACATTCCAGTAGCATTTCTGTTCTCAAACATCGGTACCTATTTCATCGGGGTAATCTTAATCCTAATCGGAGCCCTTTTAATGAGTCCATGGTCAATCTACGATATCGCTGATTTTATTTCTGCTCGATTTGCAATTTGGATGGAACGACACGAACAGAAAAAACAAGAACGTTTTATCAAACGTGAAGAAGAAAAGGCAAGAAGAGAATCTGAAGAACAAGCAAGGCTTGAGAAAGAAAAAGAAGAACAGGCTTTGCTTGACATAACGCCTGTAGATATGGAAACTGGAGAAATTTTATCAGACGAACCTTTGCAAGAATTTCCTCCGCTTCCAGAAGAAGAATGGGTAGAACCTGAGATTATTCTCCCTCAAGCCGATTTTGATTATCCTGAAGAAGGGGATTATCCAGAGGAAGAAGTTTTTCCAGAAGAAGAAGATGAAGAGGTAGAGGTTGATTTTTCTGCTAAAAAAGCCTTAGAGTATAAGCTTCCAAGCTTGCAACTCTTTGCACCTGATAAACCAAAAGATCAGTCTAAAGAAAAGAAAATCGTTCGGGAGAATATCAAGATTTTGGAAGAAACCTTCGCAAGTTTTGGTATTAAAGTGACTGTAGAAAGAGCAGAAATCGGTCCGTCGGTGACCAAGTATGAGGTTAAACCTGCAGTTGGTGTCCGTGTCAACCGTATTTCAAACCTAGCAGACGATTTAGCTTTGGCTTTGGCTGCTAAAGATGTACGTATCGAAGCACCGATTCCTGGGAAATCCTTGGTCGGTATTGAAGTTCCTAACTCAGAAATTGCAACTGTATCCTTCCGCGAACTTTGGGAACAGTCGCAAACAAAACCTGAAAATCTTTTAGAAATTCCTCTAGGTAAAGCTGTAAATGGTACAGCAAGAACCTTTGACCTTTCTAAAATGCCTCACTTGCTAGTGGCTGGATCTACTGGTTCTGGTAAATCTGTTGCGGTTAACGGAATCATCGCAAGTATTCTCATGAAGGCTCGCCCTGACCAGGTCAAGTTTATGATGGTGGATCCTAAGATGGTTGAGCTTTCAGTATACAACGATATCCCTCATCTCTTGATTCCAGTTGTGACTAACCCTCGTAAGGCCAGTAAGGCCCTTCAAAAAGTCGTTGATGAGATGGAAAACCGCTATGAACTTTTCGCCAAAGTCGGAGTTCGAAATATTGCTGGTTTTAACGCTAAGGTTGAAGAATTTAACGCTCAATCAGAATACAAGCAAGTTCCGCTTCCATTTATCGTTGTGATTGTGGATGAGTTGGCTGACCTCATGATGGTTGCTAGTAAGGAGGTAGAAGATGCTATTATTCGTCTCGGACAAAAGGCGCGTGCAGCTGGTATCCATATGATTCTTGCAACCCAGCGTCCATCAGTCGATGTTATTTCTGGTTTGATCAAGGCAAATGTGCCTTCTCGTGTAGCCTTTGCTGTATCTTCTGGAACGGACTCACGTACGATATTGGATGAAAATGGTGCTGAGAAATTACTCGGTCGAGGAGATATGCTCTTTAAGCCAATTGATGAAAATCATCCTGTTCGTCTCCAAGGTTCCTTTATTTCAGATGATGATGTTGAACGTATCGTAAACTTCATCAAGGCTCAAGCAGACGCTGATTATGATGAAAGCTTTGACCCAGGAGAAGTGTCTGAGACAGAAGGTGATTTTGGTTCTAGCGATGATGCCGGAGATCCACTTTTTGAAGAAGCGAAAGCTCTTGTCATCGAGACACAAAAAGCAAGTGCATCCATGATTCAACGCCGACTATCAGTCGGATTTAATCGAGCAACTCGCCTGATGGAAGAATTAGAGATGGCTGGAGTTATTGGTCCTGCTGAAGGAACAAAACCTCGAAAAGTCTTGCAACAGTAAATCAATACAAATAACTTATGTCAAAATGAGTCAGTTATTTAATAAACATATAAAAAAAAGCAAACAAGTGAATTTCTCGCTAGTTTGCTTTTTATGATTTTTTAGCTTGTTTTGGTATGTTCCTAATCTTTGTAATTGTTAGGACTTTTAAAAATTAAGGATTCTTGTTATTTGAAGCTGCGGTAGTCGGTGTTGTATCTGTTTTAGGGGCTTGGTTATTTGAAGATGAGGTGACAGGCTGTTCAGACTTGTTATTGTTGTCCTCTTTTTTATTGTCTTCTTGATTGTTAGCAGGTTGAGTATCTTCTTTAGCTTTGACAGGATTTTCTTCGTTATTTACCCTTGTGTCTGTTCGAGATTCATTTTTTCCCTCTCTAATGATGGTTGTTTGCTGAGTATTAGGAGTTGGTTCCTTTTTATTTTTATCCATAGCACTCATAATAGTGATACTGGCAGTGATTAAGCCTAAAATACTCCCTAGAGTTGCAATGGTTTTTTGAAAAACAGTGAATCCTTTTTTGATGTGTTCGGTTTTGGGTTTTGAACTTCTTCGATAGTTAGACATAATTTCTCTCCTTTGTCATGATAGATTATACTAAAAATCTTTAAAAAAAACTTAAATGAACCTGAATTGCCTTTCTTGTCGCCTGAACTGTTTCGTGTTACAATAGAAGAAGTGATTTTAGAAAGCGTGAGAAACCATGATTTACTTTGATAATTCGGCTACGACCAAACCTTATCCAGAAGCACTTGAAACCTATATGCAGGTGTCTGCAAAAATTATTGGAAATCCTTCTAGCCTTCACCGTTTGGGAGACCAGTCTACCAGAATCTTAGAGGCATCTCGTCATCAGATAGCAGATTTGATTGGTAAGAAAAGTGAAGAAATCTTCTTTACTTCTGGTGGAACTGAAGGAGATAACTGGGTTATCAAAGGGGTTGCATTTGAAAAAGCACAATTTGGGAAACACATTATTGTGTCTGCTATTGAGCATCCAGCAGTCAAGGAATCAGCCCTTTGGTTGAAGACTCAAGGGTTTGAAGTGGATTTTGCACCAGTAGATGAGCAAGGTTTTGTGGATTTGGAGGTATTAAAAAGTCTAATACGACCTGATACCACACTTATTTCTATCATGGCTGTTAACAATGAAATTGGCTCAATTCAACCTATTCAAGCTATTTCAGAACTTTTGGCAGATAAGCCAACGATTTCCTTCCATGTTGATGCAGTTCAAGCTTTAGCTAAGATTCCGACAGAATCCTTCCTAACTGACCGAGTGGATTTTGCGACCTTCTCGAGTCATAAGTTTCACGGAGTTCGTGGTGTTGGCTTTGTCTATATCAAGTCTGGAAAGAAAATTACACCGCTTTTAACTGGTGGTGGCCAAGAGCGTGACTATCGTTCAACAACTGAGAATGTAGCAGGTATTGCTGCGACAGCCAAGGCTCTGCGTTTGGCTATGGAGAGACTCGACTTGTTTGCTAGCAAAACGAGTCAGATGAAAGAAATCATCCGTCAAGCCCTTCTTGATTATCCTGATATTTTTGTCTTTTCAGGTGAAGAGGACTTTGCGCCTCATATTTTAACCTTTGGGATTAAGGGAGTTCGTGGGGAAGTCATTGTTCACGCATTTGAAGACTATGATATTTTTATCTCCACAACCTCTGCTTGCTCGTCCAAGGCAGGAAAACCTGCTGGTACCTTGATTGCTATGGGAATCGAAAAGGATAAAGCCCAGTCAGCAGTTCGACTTAGTATGGATCTAGAAAATGACATGAGCCAGGTTGAGCAATTTTTGACCAAGTTGAAATTAATTTACAATCAAACTAGAAAAGTAAGATAGGAGTATTCATGCAATATTCAGAAATTATGATTCGCTACGGGGAACTTTCAACCAAAGGTAAAAACCGTATGCGTTTCATCAATAAACTTCGTAATAATATCTCAGACGTTTTATCTATCTATCCTCAAGTCAAAGTGACTGCGGACCGTGACCGTGCTCACGCTTATCTGAATGGGGCAAATTATGAGCCGGTGGCAGAGTCTCTCAAGCAAGTTTTCGGGATTCAAAACTTTTCTCCAGTATACAAGGTTGAAAAATCCGTAGAAGTTCTTAAATCTGCTGTCCAAGAGATTATGCTGGACATCTATAAGGAAGGCATGACCTTTAAAATCTCAAGCAAACGTAGTGATCACAACTTTGAACTTGATAGTCGTGAACTCAATCAAACGCTTGGTGGAGCAGTTTTTGAAGTTATTCCGACCATTCAAGCCCAAATGAAAAATCCTGATATCAATCTTCAAGTGGAGATTCGTGAGGAAGCAGCCTACCTTTCCTATGAAACTATTCGTGGTGCGGGTGGTTTACCAGTTGGAACTTCTGGGAAAGGTATGCTCATGTTATCAGGTGGGATTGACTCACCAGTAGCTGGATATCTAGCTCTAAAACGTGGTGTAGATATTGAGGCTGTTCACTTTGCGAGTCCTCCTTACACCAGTCCAGGTGCCCTTAAAAAAGCCCAAGATTTAACTCGCAAATTGACTAAGTTTGGGGGCAATATCCAGTTTATCGAAGTGCCATTTACTGAGATTCAAGAAGAGATCAAGGCTAAGGCTCCAGAAGCCTATCTCATGACCTTGACCCGTCGTTTTATGATGCGGATTACAGACCGTATTCGCGAGGTACGAAATGGTTTGGTCATCATCAATGGGGAAAGCCTTGGACAAGTAGCCAGCCAAACTCTTGAAAGTATGCAGGCAATCAATGCTGTGACCAATACGCCAATTATCCGTCCAGTTGTAACTATGGATAAGCTAGAAATTATTGACATTGCGCAAGAAATTGATACCTTTGAAATTTCTATCCAGCCATTTGAAGACTGTTGTACGATTTTTGCACCCGATCGTCCCAAAACAAATCCTAAAATTAAAAATGCAGAGCAGTATGAAGCCCGTATGGATGTTGAAGGATTGGTAGAGCGTGCAGTAGCAGGAATTATGATTACTGAAATTACGCCTCAAGCTGAGAAGGACGCAGTCGATGAGTTAATTGACAATCTCCTCTAATCAGACAAACCAGAGGAAAAGATAAAATAAGTAAAAAAGTTAGTTTATTGTCCTAAAGTTGGACGGAAACTGACTTTTTTTCTATTTTTATGATATAATTAGGTAAAATTTTGAATATAGAGAGTTTTCTGACAATGAATCAATCTTATTTTTACCTGAAAATGCGAGAACATAAATTAGTGGTTCCCTACACAGGTAAGGAGCGACGAGTCCGTGTTCTTCTTCCAAAAAACTATGAAAAAGACACGGATAGAAGTTACCCAGTTGTGTATTTCCATGATGGACAAAACGTTTTTTATAGTAAGGAATCCTATGTTGGTCATTCCTGGAAGATTATCCCGACTATCAAGCGAAATCCGGATATCAGTCGCATGATTATCGTAGCGATTGACAATGATGGCCTTGGACGTATGAATGAGTATGCGGCTTGGAAATTTCAAGAGTCCAACATTCCCGGCCAACAATTTGGTGGTAAGGGTGTCGAGTACGCAGAATTTGTCATGGAAGTGGTTAAGCCCTTTATCGATGAAACCTATCGTACAAAATCAGACCGTAAACACACTGCCATGATTGGATCTTCTTTGGGTGGTAATATTACCCAGTTTATTGGCTTAGAATATCAAGATCAAATTGGTTGCTTGGGAGTTTTCTCATCAGCTAACTGGCTTCACCAAGAGGCTTTTGATCGCTATATTGAGCGTAAAAAACTGTTACCTGACCAACGAGTCTTTATCTACGTTGGAACTGAAGAAGCAGATGATACAGATAAGACGCTCATGGCTGGTAACATTAAGCAGGCCTATATCGACTCTTCCCTTCGCTATTATCATGATTTGATAGCAGGAGGAGTGCAGTTGGAAAATCTCTCACTCAAAGTTCAGGCTGGAGCTATTCATCATGAAGTACCATGGTCAGAAAATCTTCCACCTTGCCTACGCTTTTTTGCAGAAAATTGGTAAATAGTATAAAGGAGACAGGATATGAATATTGAACATCTTAGCCATTGGAGTGGAAATCTAAATCGTGAAATGTATGTCAATCGATACGGACATGCGGGTATCCCAGTTGTTGTCTTTGCTTCCTCAGGTGGAAGCCACAATGAATACTATGATTTTGGCATGATTGATGCTTGTGCGTCCTTCATCGAGGAAGGTCGTGTCCAGTTCTTTACGCTTTCAAGTGTCGATAGCGAGAGCTGGCTTGCAACATGGAAAAACGGTCATGACCAGGCTGAAATGCACCGTGCTTATGAACGATATGTGATTGAAGAAGCCATTCCTTTTATCAAACATAAGACGGGCTGGTTTGATGGTATGATGACAACAGGTTGCTCCATGGGAGCTTACCATGCCCTTAACTTCTTCCTGCAACATCCAGATGTCTTCACGAAAGTCATTGCCCTTAGTGGTGTCTACGATGCACGTTTCTTTGTCGGTGATTACTACAATGACGACGCCATCTATCAAAATTCGCCAGTAGATTATATCTGGAATCAAAATGATGGCTGGTTTATCGACCGTTACCGTCAGGCTGAGATTGTCATCTGTACAGGTCTCGGTGCTTGGGAACATGATGGGCTACCTTCTTACTACAAGCTCAAAGAAGCCTTTGATCAAAAACAAATCCCTGCTTGGTTTGCAGAGTGGGGATACGATGTCGCTCACGACTGGGAATGGTGGCGCAAACAAATGCCTTATTTCCTTGGTCACATGAGTCTATAAAAGGAGTTGCTTATGAATTATCTTGTAATTTCCCCCTATTATCCACAAAATTTCCAACAATTTAGCATTGAACTAGCTAATAAAGGAATCACAGTTCTAGGGATTGGTCAAGAACCCTATGAACAACTAGATGAACCATTGCGCAATTGTTTGACTGAATATTTCCGAGTTGATAATCTTGAAAATATCGATGAGGTTAAACGTGCAGTTGCCTTTCTTTTCTATAAACATGGACCAATTGACCGCATTGAATCACACAATGAATACTGGCTAGAGTTGGATGCTGCCCTTCGTGAACAGTTCAATGTTTTTGGTGCTAAACCAGAAGACCTCAAGAAGACTAAGTTCAAGTCCGAAATGAAGAAACTCTTCCAAAAAGCTGGAGTTCCAGTTGTACCAGGTGCGGTAATTGAAACAGAAGCAGATGTTGATAAAGCTGTGAAAGAAATTGGACTTCCCATGATTGCCAAACCTGACAATGGAGTTGGAGCAGCGGCAACCTTCAAGCTTGAAACAGAAGATGATGTGAATCACTTTAAGACTGAATGGGACCACTCAACCGTTTATTTCTTTGAAAAATTTGTCACATCTAGTGAAATCTGTACCTTCGATGGTTTGGTAGATAGAGATGGGAATATCGTCTTTTCTACGACCTTTGACTATGCTCATACACCCCTCGATCTCATGATCTACAAGATGGACAATTCTTATTACGTTCTCAAAGAGATGGATCCAAAATTGCGTAAGTATGGTGAGGCTATTGTCAAAGAGTTTGGTATGAGAGAACGTTTCTTCCATATCGAGTTCTTCCGTGAAGGCGGTGATTACATCGCCATTGAATACAATAATCGTCCAGCTGGTGGCTTTACCATTGATGTTTATAACTACGCCCACTCTTTCGACTTGTACAAGGGATATGCAGCGATCGTTGCTGGTGAGCCATTCCCAGCTTCTCACTTTGAGCCACTTTATTGTTTAGCAACATCACGCCGTGCCAATGCCAACTATGTTTATTCAGAAGAGGACTTGCTTGCCAAATACAGCCAGCAGTTCAAGGTAAAGAAAATCATGCCAGCAGCCTTTGCTGAATTGCAAGGAGACTATCTTTATATGCTAACGACACCAAGTCGTGAAGAAATGGATCAGATGATTCATGACTTTGCTCTTCGTAAAGAATAATAAGAATTAGGACTTAACAAACTTACTTTGTTAAGTCTTTTTTTAGTAGTTGAAATAAAAACGTTTTCTCCTTAGATTCTTTTAGAAAATCTGTTGCTAAAAGCTCTAAAAATTGATAGAATAAGGATTGTCTAAAAAATATTAAGGAGAATCTATCAATGGATTTCACATGGGCAGTCAAATATGCCACTGAATTTTTGGGAACAGCCATCTTGATCATTTTAGGGAATGGTGCTGTTGCTAACGTTGAACTTAAAGGTACGAAAGGTCACCAAAGTGGCTGGCTCGTTATCGCTGTTGGTTACGGTATGGGGGTTATGATCCCTGCCTTGATGTTTGGGAATGTTTCTGGTAACCACATCAACCCAGCCTTCACTCTTGGTCTAGCAGTTAGCGGACTTTTCCCTTGGGCTCAAGTAGTACCATACATTATCGCACAAGTTTTGGGAGCAATATTTGGACAAGCTTTGGTTGTTGCAGCTCATCGTCCTTACTACTTGAAAACAGAAAACCCAAATAATATCTTGGGAACTTTCTCAACTATTTCAAATGTTGATCAAGGAACAAAAGAATCCCGCTTTGCAGCATCTGTCAATGGTTTCGTCAATGAGTTTATCGGTTCTTTCGTTCTCTTCTTTGCAGCTATGGCAATGACGAAGAACTACTTTGGTGCTGAATTAGTTGCTAAATCTCAGGCATTGATTAACAATCAAGTGGCACAAGCAACTGCTCAAGGTCAAACAATTCCTCAAGAACAAGTCACAGCAGCACTTGAGCAAGCAAAAACTCAAGTAGCTCCGTTCTTATCACCAGGACTTGCTGTTGCTCACTTGGCTCTTGGTTTCCTAGTAATGGCCTTAGTTACTTCATTAGGTGGACCTACAGGACCAGGTTTGAACCCAGCTCGTGACCTTGGACCACGTCTCCTTCATGCTGTTCTTCCAAAGTCAATCCTTGGTGAACACAAAGGAGATTCAAAATGGTGGTATGCTTGGGTACCAGTAGTTGCACCGATTGCAGCTGGTATTGCAGCAGTAATACTCTTCAAGTTCCTTTATATGTAATTATTAAAAAACTGGGAATTCCCAGTTTTTTTCTTGAATTAAAATGGAATAATCTTCAACGAATCACTGCTTAAATCGCCAGACTTTTTTCGTTTTGAAATAAAAGGTGAAAATATGGCAAAAATATGGTAAAATAGAGTATTAAGTAAACGTTAAAAAGGAATAGTATGCGTAAAGAGATTGCACCTGAATTATATAATTACAATAAATTCCCTGGTCCTGAATTTCATTTGTCTGGAGATAAAGTAGAAGCGGAAGGCTTTACTTTTAACTTAGTTGAAAATAGCAAGGAAGCCTTTGATGCAACGGCATTTACTCAACGATTTTCAGAAGTTTTAACTAAGTTCGATTATATTGTAGGAGACTGGAGTAATGAACAGTTACGCTTACGTGGTTTCTACAAAAATGAGAGAGCTGAAGAATCTCTCGAGGAAATCAGTCGTTTACAAGATTATCTCCTCGAGTATTGTAGCTATGGATGTGCCTATTTTGTCCTAGAAAATGAAGCTCCTAAACGAGCACCGTTTGATCAAAAAATGAGAAAAACAGAGGAAGAAAAGGATACTCGAAGAGGAAAGAAAATTCCTCAAAACAAGAAACGGAATAACACAGATATGAGAAATAGACGTCGTCGTAAAGAACAGAAATCTCAGAGTGAAGAAAAAGAACAACGTCATTTCGTCATCCGTAAGAAAGATTAGAGTTTAAGGAGAAACCATGAAACCGTCTATTTATAGTTTAACACGTCAAGGAATGCAAGAATGGATCTTGGAACAGGGAGAAAAGAAATTCCGTGCTGACCAAATCTGGGAGTGGCTTTACCGTAAACGTGTTCAGTCCTTTGAAGAAATGACTAACTTGTCTAAGGATTTGATTGCAAAGCTCAATGACCAATTTGTAGTCAATCCTTTGAAACAACGCATCGTTCAAGAGTCAGCAGATGGTACTGTGAAGTATCTTTTTGAGTTGCCAGATGGGATGCTGATTGAGACAGTATTGATGCGTCAACACTACGGTTTGTCCGTCTGTGTAACAACTCAGGTAGGATGCAATATCGGTTGTACCTTCTGTGCATCAGGTTTGATCAAGAAACAACGTGACCTTAATAATGGGGAAATCGTTGCACAGATTATGTTGGTACAGAAATATTTTGACGAACGTGGTCAAGATGAGCGTGTTAGCCATATCGTTGTTATGGGTATTGGAGAACCATTTGATAACTACAATAACGTTTTGAACTTTATTCGTACTATTAACGACGATAAGGGAATGGCTATCGGTGCTCGTCATATCACCGTATCAACTTCTGGTTTGGCTCATAAGATTCGTGCCTTTGCCAATGAAGGTGTACAAGTTAACCTTGCTGTTTCTCTTCATGCGCCAAACAATGAACTTCGTTCAAGCATTATGAAGATTAACCGTGCCTTTCCAATTGAAAAACTCTTTGCAGCGATTGAGTATTACATCGAAACAACCAACCGTCGTGTGACTTTTGAGTACATTATGCTCAATGAGGTCAATGATGGAGTTGAACAAGCGCTTGAGTTGGCTGAATTGCTTAAAAACATCAAGAAATTATCTTATGTCAACTTGATTCCTTATAATCCAGTTACTGAACATGACCAATACAGTCGTAGTCCAAAAGAGCGTGTGATGGCCTTCTATGATACCTTGAAAAAACATGGTGTCAACTGTGTAGTCCGTCAGGAACACGGCACTGATATCGATGCAGCTTGTGGTCAATTGCGTTCAAACACCATGAAACGTGATCGCCAAAAAGCAGTAGCAGAACTAAATCCATAATATGAAACGAAAAACATTACTAAGCTTGGGAGTGCTATTTTACAGTCTTTGTATCATCTGTTTTTGTTTTACTCCCCAGCATCAACTTCCTACAGGAGTGGAAACTCCAGGTATTCAAACTTTTGGACGCCTGGTTTTTCTTTTGACGCCTTTTAACTCTTTTTGGAAACTGGGTGAAGTGACCAGTCTTTTACAGCTATTCTGGATTTTTTTGCAAAACGCCTTAAATATTCTCTTACTTTTCCCATTGATGTTCCAACTTCTCTATCTGACACCTAGTTTAAGAAAAACGAAAAAAGTGATTCTGTTTAGTTTTTTACTGAGCCTTGGAATCGAATGTACACAGCTGGTCTTAGACTTTTTCTTTGATTTTAACCGGGTATTTGAGATTGATGATTTATGGACCAATACTTTGGGTGGCTACCTGGCTTGGGTCCTTTATAAACTACTACATAGAAACAAGATAAGGAATTAGAATGAGTATCTTAGAAGTTAAAAATTTGAGTCACGGTTTTGGAGACCGTGCGATTTTTGAAGACGTGTCTTTCCGTCTTTTAAAAGGTGAACATATCGGTCTGGTCGGTGCCAATGGTGAAGGGAAATCAACCTTCATGAGCATCGTGACTGGTAAAATGCTACCTGATGAAGGTAAGGTGGAATGGTCTAAATACGTGACAGCAGGTTACCTGGACCAGCATGCTGTGCTCAAAGAAGGTCAAACCGTGCGTGATGTTTTGCGTACAGCCTTTGACGAATTATTCAAAGCCGAAGCTCGGATCAATGACCTTTATATGGAAATGGCAGAAGAGGGCGCTGATATTGATGCATTGATGGAAGAAGTTGGAGAACTTCAGGACCGTTTAGAAAGTCGTGATTTCTATACATTAGATGCTAAGATTGATGAAGTGGCGCGTGCCCTTGGTGTCATGGACTTTGGGATGGACACGGATGTAACAGCTTTGTCTGGTGGGCAAAGAACCAAGGTGCTTTTAGCCAAATTGCTTCTTGAAAAGCCTGATATCTTGCTGCTTGACGAGCCTACTAACTATCTAGATGCCGAACATATCGACTGGCTCAAACGCTATCTCCAGAACTATGAAAATGCCTTTGTTCTTATTTCTCACGATATTCCTTTCCTAAACGATGTAATCAATATCGTATATCACGTTGAAAATCAACAGTTGACTCGTTATTCAGGCGATTACTACCAGTTCCAAGAAGTCTATGCCATGAAGAAATCACAACTGGAAGCAGCCTATGAGCGTCAACAGAAAGAAATTGCGGATCTCAAGGACTTTGTAGCTCGAAACAAAGCACGTGTCGCAACGCGTAATATGGCCATGTCTCGTCAGAAAAAATTGGACAAGATGGACATTATTGAGCTTCAAAGTGAGAAACCAAAGCCGTCCTTTGAATTCAAAATGGCTCGTACACCTGGACGATTTATTTTTCAAGCTAAGGACTTGCAGATTGGGTATGACCGTCCCCTTACTAAACCATTAAATCTTACCTTTGAACGCAATCAAAAGGTTGCCATCATCGGTGCTAACGGTATCGGGAAAACAACCCTCTTGAAGAGTCTCTTGGGCATCATTCCTCCAATTGCTGGGGAGGTTGAACGTGGAGACTATCTAGAACTCGGATACTTTGAGCAGGAAGTAGAAGGAGGCAATCGTCAGACGCCACTGGAAGCAGTTTGGAATGCCTTTCCAGCTCTTAACCAAGCAGAAGTCCGTGCTGCTCTTGCCCGTTGTGGTTTGACTACTAAACACATTGAAAGCCAGATTCAAGTCTTGTCAGGTGGAGAGCAAGCCAAGGTGCGTTTCTGTCTCTTGATGAATCGTGAAAACAATGTCCTTGTTCTTGACGAACCTACCAACCACTTGGATGTGGATGCCAAGGACGAACTCAAACGAGCTCTGAAAGAATACAAGGGTTCTATCCTCATGGTTTGCCATGAACCAGACTTCTATGAAGGATGGATGGATCAAATCTGGGATTTCAATGAGTTAACATAAATAGCCATAAAAAAGCC
>NZ_GL732463.1:890624-1010037 GCF_000187585.1 Streptococcus peroris ATCC 700780 | reverse complement strand
AGTCTATTTGACTTGGCTTTTTTACGAGGATTGCAACTAGTAGAAGTCATACTGCTATCTCCTAGTTTTTGTATCAAAAATAACTAATTGGTTTCATTTCCCACGATTTCATCCTCTTCAAAGTGTCCCACACCATCTTCAACAACAAATGGGCAAGTAACTTTCTTTTTTATTCCATTTTCATCATAAGAACAACTCATGTTATAGATTCCATCGAAAAATGAATTTTTTGGTAAAGATAAGATTCTCTCCTTAAAGGCATCTAAAGAGCTACCATTTTCTGCCTTGATATGCGAAAGGTCACAATCAAAATCGAGAGTAAGGCCCTTGTTTTTCATGAGATCTTTTGTTGTAATATTATAAAAGCCAGCTGCGTCAGAATCTCCTTTTTCTCGATTGCTGACAGCCTGCGCCATAATTGCCACATAGTAGTTTTCTATTGGATATTTTCCAAATTTAAAACTAGAAGTTATTGGTGTCGCAAAGAGTTTATCCATTTTTTCAGCAGTAGCTTTTTTGATACTATCTTCTTCTTGTTGTAGATTCGGTCTTTCTGTGTATACATTTAGTAAGAAGTCAAACTCGCTTTGCTTGACAGTATTAAACAGTTTTTTTTCTTTGTCGTTAAGAAGTGTTTCCAGTTCTATTCCTGGAGAAAGGTAGAAAACTGATAAATGTTCTCCGCTTATTTTATGAATTCTTGCGGTAGTATCTTCTTTTAAAATCGTTCCATCGGATAAATTTTCGGTGTATCTTAACTCATATATTGTTCCATTAAACATTTCAATCTCTCTATGTTGGTCAATTACCTCAACTTTACCCTTTAGTCCAAGTGATTGAAATTCTTCAGCGAAAGAAGGAGTAGTATTTTTAATAGAAGAGGAAGTGGTTGTGATCAGTCCTAGGCTAGTGTATAAAATTACCATAATTGAAAAGACAAAGCCAAGTATAGCCAAAATATCTTTCTCTTGCCCTAACTTGATCGTCTGATAAATACCGAGAAGGAGGATGATAGAGTACACAATACTAGCGCTAACTAGTACTGGATAATTATCAATGTAATTAAGTGGAGCCCCCTTAAAACCTATTATTTGCATGAAAAATCCAATTGTAGCTAGAACCAACTGTATAGTACCTGTCTTTTGAATCAACTCATTATCTTCGAAGGCAGATTTTAATTTTGAAATATCTCTAAAAATAAAAATATTTCCTAGCACCATTCCAGCATATGATGCGAAAAATGCTGGCCACAAGATTATAAAAGCAAAACCTCCAGAATCATAAGTAATCGAATAAACAACATTAAAGACTAAATATGTTGGCAATAGTAAACCAAGCCGGAACAGGTTTATTTTATAGGGTTTCATAGGCAAACCTCCTTTGTTACTGTTAACTGCATTATTTCATAATTGAATAAGAAAATAGAGCGTTTACATGGAAGTGTAAAATGATAAAGCCGAGTCTATTTGACTAATTTAGTTGCTAATCAGTATCTTTTTCAAAGTAACTCTTACCATTTTCAACCACCATAGTGATTTTGACGTTGCCGTCAGATAATGTGCTAACAGTGAATTTATAGATACCATCTGATAGAGTTCCAACTGGAAGTGATGTTAATTTATCTTTTAAGTAGTCTACACGATTATCAATTTTATGATTTTGTTTATCCTCGATTTCAATAAAATTGAAGTGCTCGATAGAAACTATTAAAGTTTTATCGTTGATATGTTTGTTAATATCGATATTGTAAAATCCTGCAACATCTGTATCTCCATTTTCTCTGTTTTTTACAGCCTCTTTAATAAGATCACTATAAAATTTTATTTTGTCAGCTGGTTTAATCTCGACATTATAATTCTCTAGTAATTTGCCACCAACTGCCTCATTTATTTTAGTCGCTATATCATCTTCTAATTTTAGATTATATATTCTTTCTTCATAGACTTTTAAGACGAATTCAAATTGTTCAAGTGTAACTTTATCAAATAACTCTTTTTCCGTATCGTTTTCAAGATAGGAACGAATTTCTTCCTTGTCCTTTTCATCCAATGTTGTCACGTGTGTTCCATTTTGCACATCAGAAACATAAATAAAATCGATAAAACTTTCTCCATTCGATAAAGTTTCATTATAGAATAAAGTTGTAAGTGTTCCATTGTAAGGTTCAATTAAATGTTTTTTCTCATATACTTCGACTTTTCCTTTTAGTCCAAAGTCTTTAAAGTCCTGTACATATTGATCCGTAGAGCCCCATACTGAAACTTTGCTATTAGTGATTAACAAGAGGTTGCATAAGAAAACGACTATAGCTCCAAAAACAAGACTTGATTTGTTTGAAGACTTGTCGTCTTGATCGAGCTTCGTTTTTTGAAAGTTTCCGATAAAGAAAATAGCAGAGTAGAGAAGACTAATACAAAATAATGTTGGAAAATTATCAATATAATTGATCGGCCACCAACGTAGATATACCATATTTGATAATTGTAAGCAGACTCCGATAGTCGCTAAAATTACTTGTATGGTACTAGTCTTTTGGACTAACTGATTATCTTTAAAGCTTGATTTTAATTTCAGAGGATCTCTAAAGGCAAAAAAATTACCTAAAAGAATCAAACCTATTGCTAAAAAGAATATAGGCCATAGAATGAAAAAAGCATAACCTGCTGAATAGAAGAGGGCAAAATAAACTAGATTATAGATTAAATATCCTAATAAGACCAAGCAAAGTCGTATTAAGCTTATTTTATATGGTTTCATAGGAAAACCTCCTCGTTACTATTAACTAAATTATATCATATTTGAAGCAAAAGAGAACGCTTACATAAAAGTGAAAATAAAAAGATAGGCCGAATGACCTATCTTTTTAATAGTTGAGATATTGTTCGATCTCAGACTTTTGAATTTCTTTACCGTAATGACAAATAGGGCAAGAAACAAAATATGTTTTACCGTAAGGAAAGAGTGGAATCCAGTAAAGAGTAAACTTACGTCCGGTTTCTGTAATTTCCCAAGTGCCTACATTGTTACAGTGCCCACAATCAATAGTAGTTTGAGTATGTCCGAGCACTTTTTGATAGCCTTTTGAACCCCAAAGTAAAAGCATTTTAACATCTCCTTAAAGTTAATGAGTTTATTGTTTACTGAAATCGTAGTCTTTAACAATTTCGATACTGTCGATGGTAATAGCAGTAGTTGGTTTATCTTTTTCGTCTTTTTCAGCCTTGGCAATTTTATCTACTACATCCATCCCATCAATCACTTGACCAAAGACTGGGTGTTTCCCATCGAGAGTAGGATTTCCACCTTCTTTGTAAGCTTGGATAATTTTCTTAGGATAGCTATTTGTTGGAAGTTTAGCTGAATAGTCTGTTGTACTTTGGTTGATAAAGAATTGACTACCATTTGAGTTTGGTTGACCAGTATTGGCCATAGATAGAGCACCGCGGATATTATAGAGGTATGGAGAGATTTCGTTTTTAAAACCTGTTCCCTTGTCTTTTGTTTGATCCTTACCGTGCCAGATAGATTCACCACCTGTACCATCACCTTTCGGATCTCCTGTTTGTATCATAAATCCATCAATTACACGGTGGAAAGTAACACCATTGTAGTAGCCTTCTTTAGCATGAGTCAAGAAGTTTTCTACCGCAAGAGGTGCTAGCTTTGGAAAGAGCTTGATACGAATGTCCCCTTTACTTGTGTGAAGAATAACTTCAGCTTCATCGTCTGCAACTTCTTTAGAAAGTTGGGGGAAATTAGCATTTTCATTGGTTAAAGCGTCTTTGAAATCTTTTTCTGCTTGAGTAGCGGTTTTAGAACTTTCTTCAGTAGCAATTTTAGAATCTACGTAATCATCACCACGAAGAGCACGTTGGATGCTTGTACATCCACCAAGAGCAAAAGTTGAAATGAGTAGTAGTGTAGCTAATTTTTTCATGTTAATCCTCTCAAAAATCATTTTTTCCATTGTACCCTAAAAAGAAGTGGATTTCAAATATTCAATTGTGATGATTCCGATAGTACATACAATTTTATGGCCTTACTTACACCATTTTGATCATTAGAATCTGTTACTGTATTTGCGCAAGTTTTGACATCTGTAGGTGCGTTTCCCATTGCAACACCAAGTCCAGAAGTCTCAATCATTGGAATATCATTATAATTATCTCCAATAGTCATAATTTCAGAAAGTGAAAGTTGATAATACTTGGCTAATTCTAATAAAGCTTGTTTTTTGGATACTTGATTATGTGTAACTTCTAGATAGTTATCTTTAGAGAGATAGAAGTTGGTTTGAGGGAAATCTATTGAGGATAAGTTTTTTTGAAGTTTCTGTATGGTATCCGTATTATCTATCAGCAAAAGTTTATGAACAAGAGTTTTCTCGTCTTTTATAAAATCTGCTAAAGATGTAACTTTTGGACTTTCTCCAGTAATAGTTGCTTCGATTTCTACCCACTCATCAATTGTATTCACAAGCCAATCTTTTCCGGAGTAAACATTGATAGAAACTGTCGGGAATTCTTTTTTTAAAAAATCATGTAGTAAGAGTAATTCCTTTTTATTAATAGTATGCTGTCTTAGGATTTTATCTCCTAAACTGATGAGTGCTCCATTATAGCAGGCAATGGGACATTCGGTGATGCCAAGCTCTTTAGAAATTGGCGCTATACCGAGAGGAGATCTAGCAGAAGCTAAAACAAAAGGAATATCACATTGTTTTAAAAGTGGCATCAGTTCTATTAAATGAGAATCTAATTGGTGATTTTTATCCAAAATAGTACCGTCAATATCACTCATGATTAACTTTATTACTGACATATTTTTCTCCTTTTTATTAAAATAGAATAGTTGTTTTGCCATCTAAAGATTGTTGAATTTCTAAGTCGGGTTCTTTGTCTGTAATCCAATAATCAAAATCAGTAAGTTCGGAAAGAATATAATGAGAGTGTTTGTTTATTTTGCTAGTTTCAGCTAACAAGACGCGAATTTTACTAGTTTTAAATGCTCTTTTTTTCATGAGAACATCTTCTTGATCCTCAAAGCTAACTTGTCCGTCTGAAAGACTAGCTGCACCAAAAAATGCTATGTCAAATTTAATTCTATTCAAAGATTCGGATTCTTCTAATGAGTAATAGAAACGATTCTTTTTATGAAATCGTCCACCGATAATGTGAAAATCAACATTTTCATTTTCTCCTAAGACCAGTGCATTATCCAATGAATGGCTGAAAATAGTAACTTTTTTATCTGTTATTTTTGCTAACTCAAGTACAGTTGTTGAAACATCATAGAAAATTAATTGTGAATCAGAAATGAGTTGGGTAGCTAAATGAGCAATTTTCGCTTTTTCTTTAGAAGATTGTTCTGCTCGACCTTGGAAACCAAGAATCCTTTGCTTTTGAATTGGCAATAAACCTCCATGAGTTCTTTTTGCTCGTTTCTCCTTTGCAAGAATGGAAAAATCTCTACGGATGGTATCTTTGGAAACATGGAAATGGTCAACCATTTCTTTTGCTGACAGACTTCCTCTATCCTCTAAAAGTTTTATGATTTCTTCTAATCTTTGTGCTTGGTACATAGGAATTCCTCCTTTTTTTAATACTATACTCTTTTTATAAGTATTTGTCAATAATTGTAATGATTTGTAAGTGTTTTAAAAAATTACAAAAAAATCAACCAGTATTGGTTGATTAAAGATTCTTTTTAGGATGGCGGTCAATGATTGCCTGATGGTCTTTGAGCGCTTGTTCCCCTTTAGGGGTCAGTTTATAGCCACGGATGGAGAAACACTGGGATAATTCTTCTTCTGAAAAATGGTCATGAAATGCTTGATTCAAGTCGGCAGCCTTCATCTTAGAAAGTCCGGCAACCCCCTTCTTTTTAAGGATATTCTTTTTTGTAGTGGCATTTAGATGGTCAAGCGAGTCAAAGGCGGTTTCGATAGTAGCATATCCTTTTTCAACAAGCGTATCTAAATGTTTTGGGATATCAATGCCATAAGAATTACTATATTTTAAAAGAGAACATTTTCAAAGGATTTTTCTTTTGGCTCAATTTCTAATTAATCATTGAACTTAATGCTAGGTCTCGAAAAGAATTATGTTTCCTCTTTCTGTCTGAGTTCAAAGAGGTCTTCTACTTTCAAATCAAAAACTTGAGCAATTTTAAGAGCCATTTCCAGCGAAGGATTGTAGCGGTTATTTTCCAAGTGAAGAATTGTCTCGCGTCGCATGCCGATGAGGTCGGCTAACTCCTGCTGGGTCATGCCTGTGGACTCACGAATAGATTTGAGGTTAGTAATAATCTTGCTTTCTTTGGCCATGCTTATCCTCTCCGTTCCAAGATAAAATAGACAACCGCAAAGATGAAAATCAAGGTAGCTATGCTAATAAAGATCTGGCCCATGTAAAGAGTGAGGGACCCCATATACCCAATGATAACTGCTAGGATTATCAGTGTGCCTAGTATAAAAACAAACATCAAGCTAGCTGCCTTGGCTAAATTAGCATAAAAGCGTTCGTCTGGAGTTTCCTTGACATTTTTCAAACAGAAAAAACCAAATACAATCACTTCAATAACGAGGCCAATTCCCAAAATCCATTCTTTAATACCAGAACTTTCGCTTGGGGTCGCAACCCAAATCCCTACTGTATAAAAAATGCTTGCTGCAAACAAAAGTATCGTGTAAAGCTTAGCAGACAAGTCAAAAATAGTCTTCCCCTTACCTTTCTGAATCTTATGAGGCCATGGTTTCATATGTAGCCAACTCCAAATAGCTATAATTTGACCTAACACTGAAATACCAACAATAACTAACTTGGGTCCCCAACTAAAATTAGAACCAAATAAAACAATAAAATCAATAAAGAGAGCTACGGCAATCATTGCAATGAGGCCACGCATTTTTTGACTTTTTTTCATGATAGACTCCTTTTTTTTGTGTTATAAATATATCACACTTAAATTTATGTTATAAATATATCACACTTAAATTTAGAAAGCAAGAATTTATGTGTCAATGAGGAAATTATTTGAAAAATTTTTTAATTAAAGACCTCGCTAGTCAAACAACTAAAGAATTCTTTGAAGCAATGTTTGGATAGTTTCGTTAATAGTATTTGATGATAAAGAATTTTTGGAAAATCTAGATACTGTATGAATCTTTACTTTTTCTTAGACTGTTATAAAGTCTGTCAGAATAAGCTTTGTAGGTGTAGAAGTTAATTTTTCTTTCTAATTTATCCCTATTAGTCTAAAAAATTTAAAAATTTTAAACTCTGTCAAGTTTTTTTCTTGACACCTCTCAGAAATCTGCTATAATAGAACATGTGCTAAATAGCTTAGCTATTTCACCGAACTAAAAAATAAAAGAAAAGAGATATTAAAAATGGCAGTTAAAATCCGTTTGACTCGTATGGGTTCTAAGAAAAAACCTTTCTACCGTATTAACGTAGCAGATTCACGTTCACCACGTGACGGACGTTTCATCGAAACAGTTGGAACTTACAACCCACTTGTTGAAGAAAACCAAGTAACTTTGAAAGAAGACCGTATTCTTGCATGGTTGGCTGATGGAGCTCAACCTTCAGATACAGTTCGCAACATCCTTTCAAAAGAAGGCGTATTGAAGAAATTCCACGATTCTAAATTCTCAAAATAAGTTTAAAGTAGGTTGACAGATGGATACAATTGAAAATCTAATTATTGCAATTGTGAAACCTTTGATTTCACAACCAGATGCCCTAACTATCAAGATTGAAGATACACCAGAATTTTTGGAGTATCATTTGGATCTTGACCAAAGCGATGTGGGTCGTGTAATCGGTCGTAAGGGTCGCACTATTTCTGCGATAAGAACGATTGTCTACTCTGTCCCAACTGAAGACAAAAAAGTAAGAATCGTTATTGACGAAAAATAAGAAAAGCGGGACATGGTCTCGCTTTTTTTTGCAAGGAGAAGAAATGAGAGATTTAACAGTTAGACAACTAGAAGAATACTTACTTGATCATTACCAACAATCTAGAACAGAAGAAGGACTTTTTATCAAACTAGTGGAAGAAGTTGGAGAAGTCGCTGAGGTTTTAAATGGACGTTCAGGTAGAAAAGAGGGTGTCCAAGATTCAAACGAGGAATTGGCAAAGGAGTTGGCAGATATCATTCACTACACAGTGGCAATTGCTGCTATCAACCATATCGACCTAACGAAGACCATTTTTGAAAAAGACAAGAAGGCAGCCATCAAGTATCAGCATGAACAAGATTTGGAAGGCTTTTTAGCAAGAAATCATCCATAATTGCTCTTTTCTCCAACTTGTGAAAATCCCTGGAACGTGATAAAATAAAGGGTAAGGGTATATAATAAATCATTGTATAGAATGAGTGGTTTCTTTATGAAGAGGTTTGAAGTATCTACAGAAATTGGTAGTCTCTCTGTTACTTATCAAAAGCAAAAGAAAGTGCTAGTTTGTTTAAGTGGCGCAGGTTTGCTACCTAGTTATGAAAATTTTTCACTTATACTTGAAAAACTTCCTCCCACAATTGGTTATTTGACAATTGATTTTCCAAACACAGGTAGGAGTCTGATTTATGACCAAGCTGGAAAAAATCTAGATAATCTTACAGATGCGGTTTATGAAGTACTTGAAGAGTTGGAGATTTCTGAATATATACTTTGTGTACATAGTTTGAGTGGAATTGTAGCTTGCAAATTACTCAACAAACCAATTAAGTGTCGGGCCTTAGTAGCGATTGAACCAACAACTAAAAGAGTAATGTTTGCTGATTTTTCAGAAAATCCTTATCCAGAAATGGAAGAGCAGATGAGACTGATTGAAGAATTCGGTCCTGAACTTTATTTTAAGAACTTAATTCAAGCCACATTTAGACCTGAAACTAACAAAGAAATTTGGAAATTAATGCAAGAAAAAGGCTCAGAGTTGGAACATCAAGATCCAGAGTTTCAGGTATCTGTTGAGATCACCGAGGAAGATTTTGAGGATATGTCAATAGCAGATCGTATCCCTGTATTTATTTTTTGTCAGGCTTATAGAGAAAAAGAGTACAGAGAATCAGAATATTGGACTTCCAGTACCAAACTCATTTTAGGAGGGAATCACCATTATTTACAGTGGTCTGAATCAGAGAAAATTGTAGATATTATTAAAAAATTGTAAGAAGAAAATGGAGATAAGGAAATTACAGGAGATCAAATGAACTATTTTAACGTTGGGAAAATTGTCAATACTCAGGGCTTGCAGGGTGAGATGCGAGTCTTGTCAGTGACAGATTTTACTGAAGAACGCTTTAAAAAAGGGGCAGAACTTGCCTTATTTGATGAAAAAGATCAATTTGTGCGAACAGTGGTTATCGCTAGCCATCGTAAGCACAAAAACTTCGATATCATTAAGTTCAAGGATATGTACCATATCAATGACATCGAAAAATACAAAGGGTATAGCCTGAAGGTTGCAGAGGAGAATCTCAATGACCTAGATGACGGTGAGTTTTACTACCACGAAATTATCGGTCTAGAAGTCTATGAGGGAGATAACTTGATTGGAACCATTAAGGAAATCCTTCAACCAGGTGCCAATGATGTCTGGGTCGTAAAACGTAAAGGAAAACGTGATTTGCTCTTGCCTTATATCCCGCCGGTTGTGCTGAATGTGGATATTCCAAATAATCGTGTGGATGTAGAACTCTTAGAAGGGTTAGACGATGAAGATTAATATTTTAACCCTCTTTCCTGAAATGTTCACACCCTTAGAACATTCCATTGTAGGAAAGGCGCGTGAGAATGGTTTATTAGATATTCATTACCATAATTTTCGTGATTATGCTGAAAAAGCTCGTCATGTTGATGACGAACCCTATGGCGGTGGTCAAGGAATGTTGCTTCGAGCACAACCGATTTTTGATGCTTTTGACGCTATCGAAAAGAAAAATCCACGTGTCATTCTCGTAGATCCAGCAGGTAAGAAGTTTGATCAGGCCTATGCTGAGGATTTGGCTCAGGAAGAGGAACTGATTTTTATCTGTGGCCATTATGAAGGCTACGATGAGCGGATCAAGACCTTGGTAACCGATGAGATTTCTCTAGGTGATTATGTCTTGACTGGTGGAGAACTAGCAGCGATGACCATGATTGATGCGACGGTTCGCTTGATTCCAGAAGTTATCGGGAAGGAAGCAAGTCACCAGGATGATAGCTTTTCATCAGGACTCTTGGAATATCCTCAGTACACAAGACCTTACGATTTTCGTGGTATGTTAGTTCCAGATGTTCTCATGAGTGGTCACCATGAAAATATCCGTCAATGGCGTCTCTATGAGAGTCTGAAGAAAACTTACCAACGCAGACCTGATTTGCTGGAAGAGTATGAGTTGACAGCAGAAGAAGAGAAAATGTTAGCAGAAATTAAAGAAAATAACAATTAAAAGGAGAACCCTATGCAAGTAATTAAACGTGATGGACAAGTCGCTGATTTTGATCCAGATAAAATCTACCAAGCTATCCTTAAAGCAGCTCAAACAGTTTATGTATTGACTGACGATTTGCGTCAAAACTTGGCTCAAGTGACTAAAAAGGTAGTTTTAGATTTGGAAGAAGCAAAAGTCGAACGTGCAACCATCAGCATGATCCAATCAATGGTTGAGCATCGCTTACTTGGTGCAGGATACATTACTATCGCAGAACACTATATCTCTTACCGTTTGCAACGTGATTTGGAGAGAAGTGGTTATGGTGACCACATCGCTGTTCACCTTCATTTTGAACAAATTCGTTAATAGAAAAAGAGTGAGATGAATAACTCATCTCACTCTTTCTTAAATCTTCTTTTTTGAGCAGTTTGAATCGTTGAGGGAACGAAAGTCACTCTTCGAATATCCGACACTCGAATAATACGGCTTACGTTTTTGGCGAAGTTTTTAACGATAATTTGTTGGCGGTCAGTATCATACTTGATAATATCGCCTGTAAAACTCGTTTCGGCAAAGATGATATGGACAGCCGTTTTTTTGGCTAACGCTTCTTTAAGTCTAGCAATGAGGGGGTCGCTTTTTTCAGGAATGGATTCTTCATGACCATTCACAAAATTATGAACCTTTTGTAAAGCTTGTTTCAAGAATTCCTTCATTTGGGCCTCCCTTCTTTAAATCATTATATAAAAATTTTATGAAATCTACAAGATTTTTCGAATAATCAATTGAGAACAAAAAGGAGAAGAACATGGCAGAATTTACATTTGAGATCGAAGAACACTTACTCACTCTATCTGAAAATGAAAAAGGATGGACCAAGGAAATCAATCGAGTCAGCTTTAATGGAGCACCGGCGAAGTTTGATATTCGTAGCTGGAGTCCCGACCATACAAAGATGGGTAAAGGAATTACCCTTTCAAACGAAGAGTTTCAAGTGATGGTGGATGCCTTCAAGAATCAGTAAGCATTCATGAAAAAATAAAAAAGAGGAGGGAAAAATCCCAACCTTTTTTTATTTGTTTGAAAAGTAGGGTTGACTACTGAGTCGTTGAAGGAGTGGTCGACCGATAAAACTGATTGCAATGATTTTCCCAAGGTCTGGTAGGATGAAAGGAATCACACCGACAGCCAGTGCTTTATCCAAAGGCATACCAGCAAGGAAGTGGAGACTGAGAATACCACCGACGAAAACAAGTGAGTCCCCCAAGAGATTTGATAGGAAAATACGTACAACACCACTATTCGTGTGAGTTAGATAGGAAGCAAGTCCTGCATAGACAAGGTCAAACCACAGGTATCCTGCACTTGGTCCAACTAAAACATGGAAACCTGCAGCTCCACCGGCAAAGACAGGAAGACCAATTCCCCCAAGCAAAAGGTAGAGAGCCACAGAAAGGACAGCCTCTCTAGGCCTAAAAACAGTAGCAATGAGTCCAATTGCGAAGTTTTGTAGCGTAAATGGGACAGGTCCGATAGGGATAGTAATTTGTGCTAGAACTGCAATGAGTGCAGCACCGATAGCTGGGACAGTATAGATATAAGCTTTTTTCAAAATAGTTAACCTCTTTTCGTTTTTATAGTAACTATTATACTGGACTCTTTAGGAAAGTCAACTCATTTTTATAAAAAGGGTAACAAATCTGTAACAGCCGATTTTAATAAAAAAAAAGACCTATAAGGTCTTTTATATTGGTTTAACGCATAGTTACAAATTCTTCCGAACCAGTTGGATGGATAGCGACAGTAGCATCGAAATCAGCTTTT
This sequence comes from Streptococcus peroris ATCC 700780, assembly GCF_000187585.1. Taxonomy (GTDB): domain Bacteria; phylum Bacillota; class Bacilli; order Lactobacillales; family Streptococcaceae; genus Streptococcus; species Streptococcus peroris. The sequence goes on along the minus strand of NZ_GL732463.1, from coordinate 997,787 downwards.
GTAGCGCCCATCTTGATAGCAACTGCAAAACCTTGAATCATTTCGTCAACACCGTAGCCGATACCATGAAGTCCAACTACCTTTTCGTCTGCACCAGCTGTAACGAGTTTGAAGCTCGCTTCTTGACGGTGTCTAGTGACTGCAGAATACATAGAAGCAAATTTTGAAGTATAAACTTTAATGTTTTCTTGCCCATACTCTTTGATAGCTTCTTCCTCAGTTAGACCAACAGTTCCGATAGCAGGGTGTGAGAAGACTACAGTTGGGATAGTAGTGTAGTCCATTTTAGCATTGGTTTTACCGTTGAAAAGTCTTTCAGATAGGGTACGACCAGCCTTGATAGCGACGGGAGTTAGTTCTTTTTCACCTGTGACATCTCCAAGTGCGTAGATACCTTTAACAACAGTGTTCTGGTATTCGTCAACCTTGATAAAGCCTCGTTCATTGAGAGTGACACCAGCTTTTTCGAGTTGAAGTCCTTCAACGTTTGGACGGCGACCAGTTGCCCAGATAACTTGACTAGCAGTATGAGTACTCCCATCTTCAAAATGAATCCTAATGCCTTCTTCTGTTTTTTCAAGCTTAGCAGGAACCTTATGGGTGTGGAGGTTTAGTCCAGTATTTTCCATTTCTTGAACTAGACTTTCAACAATATAACTATCAAATCCACGTAGCGGACGTTCACGACGGACAAATAAATCTGTCTGAACACCAAGGGTATGGAGTACACCAGCCATTTCTACAGCAATGTAACCAGCACCTAAAATGGCTATAGAATCTGGCAACTCTTCCCAAGCAAAGACATCATCAGAACTACCCCCTAGTTCAGCCCCAGGGATAGTAGGGATATTCGGGTGAGCACCAGTTGCAATCACGATATGCTTAGCACGGATCAACTCACCATTGACACTGACTGTATGAGCGTCAACGAACTCGGCACGGCCTTCAATCAAATCAATCCCATTACGCTTGAAGCTTCCATCGTAAGACGAGCGAGCACGATCAATATAGGCTTCACGATTCTTACGAAGAGTTGCATAATCAAATTCGTTCCCAGTATTTGTGAATCCATAGTCAGGTCCATATTTGTGGATACTCTCTGCAATTTGGGCTCCATACCACATGATTTTTTTAGGGACACAGCCGAGGTTGACACAAGTGCCACCTAATTTCTTTTCCTCAATAACTGCAGCTTTAGCACCATGTTCGCCAGCACGATTCATGGTAGCAATTCCCCCGCTACCTCCACCAATGGCAATAATGTCATATTCTCTCATAAGAAAGCTCCTTTAGTTGTTTTCTAGTCATATTCTATCTTTTTTTGAAAGTCAATGCAAAAATCTGCTACGTAGAAAAGCTAGTAGAAGGCTTGAAATCAGATTCTGCAAGTTGTTTTTGAAGTAAGTGAAGTAGGTAAGTATCATCGTCGTTACACATCATTCTGCCTTTGTGATTCACACTAGGTGGTAGCCTATCATAGCTAACAGATAGGAAGAATAAGATGGACACTGGTTTATCTTGATTTGTAAGGATTTCCATTTCGAAAATCACTAAAAATATGGTATAATGAGGTGTTATAAAAACAGGTTTCATTTGCCTGGAAAGGAAATATTATGTCTGAAAAGAATTTTTATATTACAACGCCGATTTACTATCCATCTGGTAAACTTCATATCGGTTCTGCCTACACTACCATCGCTTGTGATGTTCTAGCTCGTTACAAACGCCTGATGGGCTACGATGTCTTTTATTTGACTGGTCTTGATGAGCATGGCCAAAAGATTCAACAAAAAGCAGAAGAAGCTGGCATCACTCCTCAAGCCTATGTTGATGGCATGGCAGTTGGTGTTAAAGAACTCTGGCAATTACTGGATATCTCATATGATAAATTTATCCGTACCACAGACGATTACCATGAAAAAGTGGTAGCGCAAATTTTTGAACGCTTGCTAGCTCAAGATGATATCTACCTAGGTGAATACTCTGGCTGGTACTCAGTTTCAGATGAGGAATTCTTTACAGAAAGCCAGCTTGCGGAAGTTTTCCGTGACGAAGCTGGAAATGTAACGGGCGGTATCGCTCCATCGGGCCACGAAGTGGAGTGGGTTTCAGAAGAGTCTTATTTCCTTCGCCTCAGCAAATACCAAGACCGTTTGGTCGAATTTTTCAAATCACATCCTGACTTCATCACTCCAGATGGTCGCCTTAATGAAATGTTGCGTAACTTCATTGAGCCAGGCTTGGAAGATTTGGCAGTTTCTCGTACAACCTTTACCTGGGGAGTACAAGTTCCATCCAATCCTAGACACGTTGTCTACGTTTGGTTTGATGCCCTTCTCAACTATGTGACAGCTCTTGGTTATGGCCAAGAAGATCATGAAAACTTTGACAAATTCTGGAACGGAACCGTCTTCCACATGGTCGGAAAAGACATCCTTCGTTTTCACTCCATCTACTGGCCAATCCTTCTCATGATGCTCGACATCAAATTGCCAGAACGTTTGATTGGCCATGGTTGGTTTGTCATGAAAGACGGTAAGATGTCTAAGTCTAAAGGAAATGTCATCTACCCTGAAATGTTGGTAGAACGTTACGGACTTGATCCCCTTCGTTACTACCTCATGCGTAGCCTTCCAGTCGGTTCAGACGGAACCTTCACTCCAGAAGACTATGTAGGTCGTATCAACTATGAATTAGCCAATGACCTCGGAAACCTCCTCAACCGTACGGTTTCAATGATTAATAAGTACTTTGATGGTCAAATCCCTGCCTATGTAGAAGGTGTGACAGACTTTGACAATGAACTTGCTCAAGTGGCAGAACAATCAATCTCTGACTACCATACCTACATGGAAGCAGTTAACTATCCACGCGCGCTTGAAGCAGTCTGGACTCTTATCTCACGTACTAATAAATACATCGATGAAACAGCTCCATGGGTACTGGCTAAGGATGAAGCTCTTCGTGACCAATTGGCAAGTGTGATGAGTCACTTGGCAGCTAGCCTTCGTGTCGTAGCTCACTTGATTGAGCCATTTATGATGGAAACCAGTCGTGCAGTCTTGACTCAACTTGGTCTCGCAGAAGTTTCTAGCCTTGAGAACTTGAGTTTGGCTGATTTCCCTGCGAATGTAACAGTAGTTGCTAAAGGAACACCTATCTTCCCACGTCTCGATATGGAAGAAGAAATCGCCTATATCAAGGAACAAATGGAAGGTAACAAGCCAGCAGTCGAAAAAGAATGGAATCCAGACGAAGTTGAACTCAAACTAAACAAGGAAGAAATCAAGTTTGAAGACTTTGACAAGGTTGAAATCCGTGTCGCTGAAGTAAAAGAAGTTTCTAAAGTGGAAGGCTCTGATAAGTTGCTTCAATTCCGCTTGGATGCTGGAGATGGTGAAGATCGTCAAATTCTTTCTGGTATTGCAAAATACTATCCAAACGAACAAGAATTGGTCGGCAAGAAAGTACAAATCGTTGCCAACCTCAAACCACGTAAAATGATGAAAAAATATGTCAGCCAAGGGATGATTCTCTCAGCTGAACATGATGGCAAATTAACCCTTCTAACAGTTGATCCAGCTGTACCAAATGGAAGTGTGATTGGCTAAGATTTAAAAAGAACCAGTTTAAACTGGTTCTTTTCTTTTGTAAGGTATCAGTTGATAAAAGTGGCATTCTGCTTTATAATGAAGAAAAACGGAGGAAATTCCCATGAAATACATTCCATTTGGTCAAGAGAAAAGAGAATTGTCCGAAATCGTTCTAGGCATGATGCGAATCAGTGACAAGTCGGCTAAAGAGGTTGAGGAGTTGGTTGAAACAGCCCTATCTGTAGGAATCAATGCCTTTGACTTGGCAGATATCTATGGTGGAGGTCGTTGCGAAGAATTACTGGGTCAAGTGTTAAACAATCGTCCTGACCTGCGAGAAAAGATGTGGATCCAGTCCAAGTGTGGCATTCGCATAGAAGAATTTACCTATTTTGATTTTTCAAAAGATTATATTTTAGAATCAGTAGACGGGATTCTAAAAAGATTGCAGGTTGATTATCTAGATAGCTTGCTTCTCCATCGTCCAGATGCTTTGATGGAAGCTGATCAAGTGGCTCAAGCCTTTGAAATTCTACACAAATCAGGTAAAGTTCGAGACTTCGGTGTGTCCAATCAAAATCCTATGATGATGGAATTGCTGAAGAAAGAAGTCAAACAACCTTTATCTATCAATCAATTACAACTAAGCGCAGCTTTCACGCCAGGATTTGAATCAGGTTTCCATGTCAATATGGAAGGTGACAAGGCAGCTTTGCGTGATGGTAGCGTCTTTGAATACTGTAAATTAAACGACATGGTTATTCAGGCCTGGTCAGTCTTGCAGTTCGGATATTTCAAAGGGAATTTTGTCGGCAATGAGAAGTTCCAACAACTAAACCAAGTCCTAAATCGATTAGCCTTAAAATACGGTGTGAGCCCTTCAGCTATTGCTATTGCTTGGGTGTTACGCTATCCAGCTAAGATGCAGGCAGTAGTAGGAACAACTAACCCTAAACATTTGATAGAAGCAAGCCAAGCAAGTAATGTCAACCTAACTCGAAAAGAATGGTATGAGATTTACCTCGCAGCAGGGAATGATTTGCCATAGAAACTAAAGAAATATTTTATTAAGAACGAGATTCTATCTCGCTCTTTTTGTTTAAAAAAATTTATATAATTGTTTGAAAACACAAACTATAAATGATAAAATGGTGTAAAATAACAATATAATAAATATTTTAATAAAGTAGGAGTATTTGGAATGAGAAAAATAGTTTTGACTTCTGTTGTTTTACTCTCTCTATTGACATCAGTCGGTTGCTCGAAACATAAGGAAAAGGCGAAAGTAGCTGAGCCTGTTACGACTGAACAGACTACGCAAGATAATACAAAGTTATACAAGGAAGCTGGTTTACTTACTTTTAAAAACGAAAAGCAGCTGGAACTCGGGGAACTTGATACGAAATCTCGCGCAACCTATGCTCATATTCAATTGAAAGATAGTGATGAGCCCAAAAAGAAACGGGAACCAAAGCTAAAGTTTGACCCAGTTGGATGGCATAACTATAAATTTTACTATGGTGATGGTACGAAGGAAGCCTGGTTAATGAATCGTGGCCATTTAGTTGGTTATCAATTTAGCGGACTTAACGATGAAGGTCGCAATCTAGTTCCTATGACAGCCTGGTTAAATACAGGTTCCTTTACTGGAACGGATGATAAGAATCAAAGTAGCATGCTTTATTATGAAAATGGGCTAGATTCGTGGCTTGCAAATCATCCCAACTATTATCTTGACTATAAGGTAACAGCGGTTTATAAGGATGATGAATTGATTCCTAGACAGATTGAACTTCAGTACGTCGGAATTGATCAGGATGGGAAGTTACTTGAGATTCAATTAGGTAGCAGTAAGGAAAAAATTGATCAGTATTCCGTAACTCATGTTGCCTTAGATAATGTTTCAGCCAATGCCGAAATAAATTATGCGGATGGTACTGCAAAGAACACGGTTAAGTCAGCAGAAGAACGTGCTGCTGAACAAAAGGCGGCTGAGGAAAAAGCTAAGAAAGAGGCTGAAGAAAAAGAAGCACAAGAAAAAGCTAAAAAAGAAGCAGAACAAAAAGCAAAGGAAGAACAGACGAAACAGGAAACTGAAGCACCAGCGGAAGAATCGCACAGCAGTAATTCAGGTGGTTACTATAGAGATAAAAATGGAAGATGGCATCGACCAAATGGGAAGTTTGCTTCTAAAAAGGAAATCCGAGAAGCTGGATTACAGTGGTAATTTAGGAATCATAAAAATAATTGTCAAAAAGCCGTTGTAAAACGGTTTTTTGTTATAATAAAATAAGAGAACTATAAAGGGGAAAATCATGACATTAGAAGAAATTTTACTAGGACTGAAAGCAAATAAGAAATACGAGCATACTGGATGGAGTTTGAAGTAGGAGAATCAAATGGAAATCAAACATCACTTTGGTGTATATGGAGTTTGTCTTCAAGACGGGAAATTGCTTTGCATTGAAAAAACAAGAGGCCCTTATCAACAGCGCTATGATCTACCGGGTGGTAGTCAAGAACTCGGTGAGGGGTTGACAGAAACCCTCAAGAGAGAAGTTCTGGAAGAGACAGGCTATTCTCTTAGCAGTTATTCAAATCCTAGAATTTATGACGTGCTGGTTCAAGAAGAGGGGAAAGACTTCACAGTACATCATATCATGGCCTTTTATGATATCGTACTTGATTTAGAACGCCCTCAACAATCCCTTCCTCATGAAGTTCTTGATGGAAGTAATGATTCAGCAAAGGCAGTTTGGGTCCCTATTGAGCAGATGAACCAAGAAAATGCTTCGCCCTTAGTATTAAAGCTAAAGGCAGAGTTACGAGGATTTCCAGAATTGGAAAAGACCTCTTACATGAATTGGAAGGTAAAATAGAGGGATAATGGAACTATTTAAAACATGGAAGAAATATATGGTTCTCTATGGCCTTAAATCTCAAATCGGGACTGTTTATCGAAACAGTGATAGGACAACGAGTTTTTATGATATTGGGAATTTTCTATACCTAGCAGGGGAGTTAGATTCCAGATTTTGGGAAGATTTTGTTAGGCAATATGGTTTAGATTATAAGATTATTATTTCAGAAGACACTGAGTGGCAAGATTTTCTGCATCGGCAAGTTGGGTTAATTTCTTTTACTCGCTATTCTTTTAAGGATAAGGCAAATTTTCAAGTTGAATTTCTAAATGATCTAGTTACTCAGTTAGAGAAAGGTTACAATATTGTGCCTATTGATAATCATATTTATGACTGTTTTTTTGAGGAAGAATGGTCACAAGATTTACAGGGGAATTTTGAGTCTTACCAGGATTTTGCTTTAAAAGGTGGATTTGGCTTTGTGATTCTTAAAAATAATGAAGTGATTGCTGGGATTTCCTCAGGGTTAGTTTACCATGGAGCAGTTGAAGTGGAAGTTGCAACTAGACCAGACAAACAAGGAAATGGATTTGCTAAAAAGCTTGGTGCTGCAATGATTCTAGAGAGTTTAAATAGAGATATGTTTCCACTTTGGGATGCTCATAATGAGGCTTCCAAAAAAGTAGCAGAATTTTTAGGATATGAGTTAGTTGAACCTTATGAAGCTTTTGAACTAGAGGAAAGTGTCGTATACTGATATCTGATATTGTATCTTTTAAGACGAGGTGAATGAACATGCAAAATCAACTAGCTCTTAGTGGCGAAAAAATTGTTGAAAAAGTTTATCCCCATTTATTGCACCACGTCGGCTTGATTCGTGGGGAATACTTGTTGAGAGAACTAAACCAAAACATACTATTACCAAATTGTCAGCAATTTGTGAAAGATTATCTAGACACTATTTGTCATTTGTACTCAGATGAAGAAGTCTGGTATCGCTTTTCAGAGTTAACAAATGCAGAAGCAAATATTCTAGACGGGACTAAAGAGTATTTTGACGAACGCCACCCCTTATTTGGATACAGAGGTATCAGGCGTTTGTTGGCGTGTCCAGATGAATTTCAGGCTGAGGCAAATGTTGTTACAGAAGTTTTTCAAACTAATCCCAATCTGTCTGTTATTTTTCCTTTTGTCAATGGTGCCGAACAATTAAAACAAACTATTACAGTATTGCGTCAGTATGGTTTTACTGGGAAGGTTGGCACGATGATTGAATTACCATCAGCTTATTTCGACTTGGACAGGATACTGGAAACGGGCATTTCAAAGATTGTAGTTGGAATGAATGATTTAACTTCTTTTATTTTTGCGACTGTAAGAAACAGTCAATGGCATGATATGGAAAGTCCCATTATGTTAGAAATGCTGAGACAGATGCAGGATAAAGCAAGGATGAAAAAGATAGATTTCGCTGTAGCAGGCTATCTGAATACTTCTTTCATACAAAAAATGAATCAGATCGGTATCGAATGTATTCTCCATTACAGCTCTATTCCAGAGATTTTTGATTTAGAAATTGACCATCCAGACCATCTTAAACATATAAAAGAAGAAAGTAAAAAATTACGAAGGAGAACCCATGACACCTCAAGAAATGTGGAATGCCTACAAAAAAATCAATCCCTTGATCGGAGATGAAATCGATGCCTGGGCTTTTGGAGTAGAAGCCGATCTCTTAGCTGACTTGGTTCTAAAAGGTGAAAAAACGGCAACTGCATCAGCCTATGATCTTTATGCAGTTGATAACGACCCCCTGCCACAAGAAGGGTCCTTTGATGTTGTTTTAGACAGTCAAGATCAAGCTGTCTGCATTATCGAAATTACCAAGGTTTCTGTTCAGCCCTTCCATCAAGTGTCAGCTGATCATGCCTATAAGGAAGGTGAGGGAGACAAATCTTTAGCCTATTGGCGTCAGGTTCATGAAGTCTTTTTCAAAGACTGGTTAGGAGAAGCAGGACTGACTTTTACACCTGACAGCAAGGTGGTTTTAGAAGAATTTCGCAAGGTTTATCCCTTATAGTTAAAAATTAGAAAGAAAATTGGGCAAAAACCGTCCCAAACCTTCTTTCTAGCTCAAAATATGATAAAATAGGATTGTTTGAAAGAAGAGCCAATGAGCTCTGAAATATAGAATAGGAGAAAATGATGCAAGCAGTTGAACATTTTATTCATCAATTTGTACCTGAACATTATGATTTGTTTTTAGATTTGAGTCGTGAGTCAAAGACTTTCTCAGGTAAGGTTACAATCTCTGGGCACGCTAAGAGCGACAAAATTTCTCTTCACCAAAAGAATTTGGAAATTGCTTCTGTAGAAGTAGCAGGTCAAGCTCGTCCTTTTACAGTTGATCACGAGAATGAAGCCCTTCATATCGAACTCGCTGAAGCTGGTCAAGTGGAGTTGACCCTTGCTTTTTCTGGGAAGATTACAGACAATATGACTGGTATTTACCCATCGTACTACACTCTTGATGGTGAAAAGAAAGAAGTTTTATCAACTCAGTTTGAGAGCCATTTTGCTCGCGAAGCTTTCCCATGTGTGGATGAACCAGAAGCAAAAGCAACCTTTGATCTATCTCTTCGTTTTGACCAAGCTGAAGGTGAGTTAGCCTTGTCAAATATGCCTGAAATCGAAGTAGACAACCGCAAGGAAACAGGTATCTGGAAGTTTGCAACAACCCCTCGTATGTCTTCTTACTTGCTTGCTTTTGTAGCAGGTGATTTGCAAGGCGTGACTGCCCACACTAAAAATGGCACGCTTGTAGGAGTATACTCTACCAAGGCGCATCCACTAACAAACCTTGATTTTTCTTTGGATATCGCTGTTCGTGCCATCGAATTTTATGAAGATTATTATGGGGTTAAATATCCAATTCCACAATCTCTTCATATCGCAATTCCAGACTTCTCTGCTGGAGCTATGGAAAACTGGGGTCTCGTAACCTACCGCGAAGTTTGCTTAATTGTAGATGAAAATTCATCAGTTGCTAGCCGCCAACAAGTTGCTCTTGTTGTAGCACACGAATTGGCTCACCAATGGTTTGGTAACCTTGTAACCATGAGATGGTGGGATGACCTTTGGCTCAATGAAAGCTTTGCCAATATGATGGAATACGTCTGTGTAAATGCGATTGAACCAAGCTGGAACATCTTTGAAGATTTCCAAACAGGTGGCGTACCAGCTGCTCTTAAACGTGATGCAACAGATGGTGTTCAATCAGTTCACGTTGAAGTGAAGCATCCTGATGAAATCAATACGCTCTTTGACGGTGCGATTGTCTATGCCAAAGGTAGCCGTCTCATGCATATGCTTCGTCGCTGGTTAGGAGATGCTGATTTTGCCAAAGGCTTGCATGCTTACTTTGAAAAACATCAGTATAGCAATACCATTGGTCGTGACCTTTGGAATGCTCTTGGTCAAGCATCAGGTCGTGATGTTGCTGCCTTTATGGATTCTTGGTTGGAACAACCTGGTTATCCAGTTCTCACTGTCAAAGTTGAGAATGATGTCTTGAAGATTTCACAAAAACAATTCTTCATCGGTGAGCATGAAGACAAGAATCGTCTCTGGGTAGTACCTCTTAACAGTAACTGGAAAGGCTTGCCAGATACACTTGAAACTGAAAGTATCGAAATTCCTGGTTACGCAGCTTTGCTTGCTGAAAACAAAACAGCTCTTCGTCTTAACACTGAAAATACTGCTCATTATATTACAGATTACCAAGGTGAATTGCTTGATGCAGTCCTAGCGGATTTATCTAAACTAGATAATACAAGTAAGCTTCAAATCGTCCAAGAACGTCGCTTGTTAGCTGAAGCAGGTCAGGTTTCTTACGCAGATTTGCTTCCAGTAGTGGATCAACTTGCTAAGGAAGAATCTTATCTTGTAGTATCAGCAGTTGCTCAAGTGATTGTTGCTCTTGAACGCTTTATCGACGAAGGCACTCAAACTGAGCATGATTTCAAAGCTCTTGTTGCCAAATTATCCCGTCACAATTATGAACGCCTAGGATTGGAAGCAAAAGTAGGTGAAGCAGATGAGGATGAGTTGGTTCGTCAAATGGCTGTATCAATGATGATTCGTTCAAATGACGAAGGAGCTAGTCAAGCAACGAGCCAAATTTTCGCAGCTCATAAGGAAAATCTTACAAGCCTTCCAGCAGCGACACGAGCTCAGATTTTGATCAATGAAATCAAACATCATGAAAGTAAAGAACTCGTAGAAACTTACCTTGAACTATACACACATGCGACTGATGCTGTCTTTAAACGTCAATTAGCAGCAGCCTTGGCTTACAGTACTGATGAAGCCAATATCCAAATGTTGATTGCAACTTGGAAGGATAAATTTGTGGTGAAACCTCAAGACCTTTCTGCTTGGTATCTTCAATTCTTAGGCCATGAAGCAACTCAAGAAACTGTTTGGACTTGGGCGCGTGACAATTGGGAATGGATTAAAGCCGCTCTTGGTGGAGACATGAGCTTTGATAGCTTTGTGATTATTCCAGCACGTACTTTTAAAACAGCTGAACGTTTAGCTGAATACAAGGCCTTCTTTGAACCACAATTATCTGACCTTGCTTTGAGCCGTAATATTGGTATGGGTATCAAGGAAATCGCAGCTCGCGTAGACTTGATTAACCGTGAAAAAGCAGCAGTTGAAGCTGTTATTGCTCAATATGCGATGGCATAATAGATTGATTCTATAAAAGAAAAGTAAAACTCAACTTTCTCCTTGTAAATCAAGGAAAGTTGAGTTTTTTTTAAGATAATTTTGCTATAATAGTCTTAACAAGGAGGAATTGTTGATGATCAAGATTCTATTAGTGGAAGATGACTTAAGCCTATCAAATTCTGTATTTGATTTTTTAGATGATTTTGCGGATGTCATGCAGGTTTTTGATGGAGAAGAAGGTCTTTACGAAGCAGAGAGTGGCGTTTATGACTTGATTCTTTTAGACTTGATGTTGCCCGAAAAAAATGGTTTCCAAGTCTTGAAAGAATTACGTGAGAAGGGAGTATCGACACCGGTTCTCATCATGACTGCCAAGGAAAGTATTGATGATAAGGGACACGGATTTGAACTCGGTGCGGATGATTATCTGACTAAGCCTTTCTACTTGGAAGAGCTCAAGATGCGGATTCAAGCTCTTCTCAAACGTTCAGGTAAGTTTAATGAAAATACTCTTTCCTATGGTGATTTGACTGTCAATCTTTCTACCAATGAAGTTCGAGTTGACGGCACGGTGGTGGAGCTACTCGGAAAAGAATTTGAATTATTAGTTTATTTCCTCCAAAATCAAAATGTTATTTTACCTAAGACCCAAATTTTTGATCGTTTGTGGGGATTTGACAGTGATACCACTATATCGGTTGTTGAAGTTTACGTTTCAAAAGTCCGTAAGAAATTAAAGGGATCAGACTTTGCTGAAAACCTCCAAACCTTAAGAAGTGTTGGGTATATTTTAAAACATGTTCAATAAAATTAAAAATAATTGGTATGCAGAAGATTTCAGCTACTTTATCCGAAACTTTGGAGTATTCACGCTGATTTTCTCTGCTATGACCTTGATTATTCTCCAAGTTATGCACTCCAGTCTTTATACGTCAGTGGATGAGAAGCTTTTAGCACTTAGTAATAATCCTCAGAATGTTATTCAATTAGCAGTAAATCGTGCATCAGAAAACCTAAAGGATATAAACGGAGGAGATGTCACTTCGAATTCGGACAAAAAGGTTACAATCAGTTCCAATACGGAAGTTATTTTGTTGGATTCGAACCTCAATCAATTGGTGACTGGGAACCGCTTTTTAGGGTTAGATAAAATAACATTCAATAAAAAGGATTTAAACCATATACGCCAGCTTCATGTAATAAATAGCTATGGCCAAGATGAGGTTTACCGTGCTGTTTTGACAGAGATGAACATTGATTCAGTTTCGACTAACATTAAGTATGCTGCTGTCCTGATAAATACGAGTCAGCTAGAACAGATTAGCCAAAATCACGAACAGCTAATTGTGGTAGTTATGGCGAGCTTTTGGATTCTATCTATCTTAGCTAGTCTCTATCTTGCACGTGTCAGTGTTAAACCTTTAATGGAAAGCATTCAAAAACAGAAGAGTTTTGTGGAAAATGCTAGTCATGAGCTACGTACTCCTTTAGCTGTTCTGCAAAATCGTCTGGAAACTCTTTTTAGAAAACCAGAAGCTACCATTATGGAGTCAAGCGAGAGCATTGCTTCAAGTCTGGAAGAAGTCAGAAATATGAGGTTTCTAACCACGAATCTTCTCAATCTAGCACGTAGAGATGATGGAATTAAACCTGAACTTGCAGAAGTAGAACCAGACTTCTTTAACGCAACCTTTACCAACTTTGAAATGATTGCATCCGAGAATAATCGTGTTTTTCGTTTCGAGAATCGTATTCATCGAACCATTATTACTGATAAACTTCTCCTCAAGCAATTGATGACCATTCTATTTGACAATGCTGTCAAGTATACAGAAGAAGAAGGAGATATTTATTTTGAGATTTCAACGACAGAACGCAGTCTCTATCTAACGGTAGCAGATAATGGAATCGGTATTTCTGCAGTAGATAAAAAGAAAATTTTCGATCGATTTTATCGCGTTGATAAAGCCAGGACACGCCAAAAGGGCGGTTTCGGTTTAGGTCTGTCTTTAGCCAAGCAAATCGCCGATGCACTTAAAGGTAGCATTAGTGTTAAAGACAACAAACCTTACGGAACTATTTTTGAAGTCAAGATAGCAATTCAGACTCCATCTAAACGTAAAAATAAATAAAAAAACCTTCGAGTAATCAAAGGTTTTTTTATTTGAATTTTTTCTTGATAATCGTTCGTTGAAGTTGCAAAACGATCATACTGAGTCCAATTGCTAAAGCAAAGGATAAAACAGTATTTAATTTTAGCGATAAGAACATAAAACTAAAGATTGCTAAAAACACACAGAAACAAGCAATGTTTACAAAAAATAGAACTTCTTTTACACTAGCAACAGAAGTATTCTCCGTAACATAATCTTGAAACTGAGTAGTTTTAATTCTTTCTTGTTCTAACTCATACGGGTGCAGTTTTCTTGCGGGCATGTTTCTCTCCTTAACAATACATTACTATTTTATCATTTTTTTGAAGAGAGAATTGTTACAGGATTGTTACAAATTGCATAAAATACCTTTTCATTTCTCAAGAATAGCTGATTTTTTTGAAATATGGTATAATCTTACCTATGGAAAAGATTATTATTACAGCAACTGCTGAAAGTATTGAACAAGTAAAACAGCTACTCCAAGCTGGTGTCGACCGCATTTATGTCGGTGAGAAAGATTTTGGTCTTCGTTTGCCAAAGACCTTTAGTTATGAAGAACTGAGAACCATTGCTAATTTGGTTCATGATGCAGGTAAAACGTTAGTCGTAGCGGTTAATGCACTCATGCATCAAGATAAGATGGATCGTATTAAGCCTTTCCTTGATTTTTTGGAAGAAATAAAAACAGATTACATTACTGTTGGGGATGCAGGTGTTTTTTATGTGGTTAACCGTGATGGTTATAGTTTTAAAACGATTTATGACGCTTCAACCATGGTCACAAGTAGTCGTCAGATTAATTTCTGGGGTCAAAAGGCAGGAGCTTCTGAAGCTGTTTTGGCGCGTGAAATCCCATCTGCAGAACTTTTCAAAATGCCTGAAATTTTAGAAATTCCTGCTGAGGTCTTGGTATACGGTGCTAGTGTCATCCACCATTCTAAGAGACCTCTATTGCAAAATTACTATAATTTTACTCATATTCATGATGAAAAAACACGTCAACGTGATTTGTTTTTAGCAGAACCGAGTGACCCAGAGAGTCATTACTCTATTTTTGAGGATAATCACGGGACACATATCTTCGCCAACAATGACCTTGATTTGATGACCAAGTTGACAGAATTGATAGAACATGGATTTACTCACTGGAAACTGGAAGGTCTCTACACTCCAGGACAAAACTTCGTAGAAATAGCAAAACTCTTTATCCAAGCGCGTAACTTGATTCAAGAAGGTCACTTTACACATGACCAGGCCTTTATGTTGGATGAGGAAGTCCACAAATTACACCCTAAAAATCGATTTCTTGATACCGGATTTTATGACTACGACCCTGATATGGTAAAATAAAAAGATTAAGCCCGAAATAAAATGTTCGGGTTTTTCCAATATTTGGATGAATTTGAAGCGTATTCATGATATAATAAAAGAAGCTCTATTTGGAGGTATATAAGTGGAAAATCTGAAAAAACTGGCAGGTATCAAGGCGGCTGAGTTTGTCAAGGATGGGATGGTTGTCGGACTTGGAACAGGCTCCACTGCCTACTATTTTGTGGAAGAAATAGGTCGTCGCATCAAGGAAGAAGGCCTGCAGATTACAGCTGTAACGACTTCGAGTTCGACCAGTAAACAGGCTGAAGGCCTAAATATTTCGCTAAAATCTATTGATGAAGTCAATGAAGTTGATGTAACTGTAGATGGTGCGGATGAAGTCGATGGCCAGTACAATGGTATCAAAGGTGGTGGTGGTGCACTTCTCATGGAGAAAGTTGTAGCAACTCCGTCCAAAGAATACATCTGGGTTGTTGATGAAAGCAAACTAGTCGAAAAACTAGGGGCTTTTAAATTACCTGTAGAAGTGATTCAGTATGGTGCAGAACAAGTTTTTCGTCGTTTTGAGCGAGCTGGTTATAAACCGAGCTTCCGTGAAAAAGCTGGCCAACGTTTTGTGACAGATATGCAAAACTTTATCATTGATTTAGACTTGAAAGTGATTGAAGATCCAATCGGTTTTGGGAAAGAGTTAGACCATGAGGTTGGTGTCGTTGAGCACGGCTTGTTTAACCAAATGGTAGACAAGGTTATCGTAGCAGGTCAAAATGGTATTCAGATTTTAACTTCAAAAAAAGAAAAGAAATAGAAGGAGGCATTTATGTCTAAATTTAATCGTATTCACTTGGTGGTTTTGGATTCCGTAGGAATCGGTGCGGCACCAGATGCTAATAACTTTGTCAATGCAGGAGTTCCTGATGGAGCATCTGATACACTTGGACATATTTCAAAAACCGTCGGTTTGAATGTACCAAACATGGCGAAGATTGGGCTTGGAAACATTCCTCGTGAAGTGCCATTGAAGACGGTTCCTGCTGAAAGCAATCCAACTGGTTATGCAACAAAATTGCAAGAAGTTTCTCTTGGGAAAGACACCATGACTGGTCACTGGGAAATTATGGGACTCAACATCACCGAACCTTTTGACACTTTCTGGAATGGTTTCCCAGAAGAAATTATTACGAAGATTGAAGAATTTTCAGGACGTAAGGTTATTCGTGAAGCCAACAAACCATACTCAGGAACAGCAGTCATTGATGACTTTGGACCACGCCAAATGGAAACTGGCGAGTTGATTATCTATACATCAGCTGACCCAGTTCTTCAAATAGCAGCTCACGAAGATATCATTCCTTTGGATGAACTCTACCGTATCTGTGAATACGCTCGTTCAATTACCCTTGAGCGCCCAGCTCTTCTAGGACGTATCATTGCTCGTCCTTATGTTGGTGAGCCTGGAAACTTCACTCGTACGGCTAACCGTCGTGACTTGGCTGTATCTCCATTTGCTCCAACTGTTTTGGACAAATTGAATGAAGCAGGTATTGATACATATGCAGTTGGTAAGATTAACGATATCTTCAACGGTGCTGGTATCAACCATGATATGGGCCACAACAAATCCAATAGCCACGGTATGGATACCTTGATTAAGACCATGGGACTTCCTGAGTTCCAAGAAGGCTTCTCATTTACCAACTTGGTAGACTTTGATGCTCTTTACGGACACCGTCGCAATGCCCATGGTTACCGCGATTGCTTGCATGAGTTTGACGAGCGCTTGCCAGAAATCATCGCTGCCATGCGTGAAGATGACCTCTTAATGATTACGGCTGACCATGGTAATGACCCAACCTACGCTGGTACAGACCATACGCGTGAATACATCCCATTCTTGGCTTATAGCCCATCCTTCAAGGGTAACGGTGTGCTTCCAGTTGGCCACTTTTCTGATATCTCTGCGACCATTGCAGAGAACTTTGGAGTTGAAACTGCCATGATTGGTGAAAGTTTCTTAGATAAATTGGTTTAAGATGATTCGCTACGCTCTACTCGTTAGAGGCATTAATGTTGGCGGGAAAAACAAGGTCGTGATGGCGGAGCTTCGAGAGGAGCTTCAAGCGATCGGGTTGGATGGGGTAGAGACCTACATCAATAGTGGCAATATCTTCTTTGAATCTGCTGGTTCTAAAGCAGAATTGGTAGATTTGCTGGGACCTTTCTTTCGTGATCACTATCCCTTTATCCAGTCTTTTTCTCTCTTTTCAGCTGAGGACTATGCACTAGATCTCGCTGCTCTACCAGCCTGGTGGCAGGAGGATCTGGCCCGCAAGGATGTTCTCTTTTACACAGAAGGCCTCGATCAGGATGCTGTCTGGGGGCTGGTTTCTTCTTTTTCGCTCGGTGATGAAATCATCCATCGTGGAAATCTAGGAATCTACTGGGGTAAATACTCAGAAGAGACCTATACAAAGACCGCTTACCACAGACAAGTCCTCAAGATGCCGGATTACCGTCTTTTGACCATTCGCAATGCCAATACATTTGACAAAATTGGCCAATTTTTAAGGAAATCATAAAGGAGATACACAATGACATTATTAGCAAAAATCAATGAAACAGCAGCATTTTTGAAGGGCAAAGGAATCGAAGCTCCTGAGTTCGGTTTGATTCTTGGTTCAGGTTTGGGTGAATTAGCTGAAGAAATCGAAAATCCAGTCGTAGTAGACTACTCTGAAATTCCAAACTGGGGTCGTTCGACAGTTGTCGGACACGCTGGTAAATTGGTCTACGGTGAGCTTGCTGGACGCAAGGTTTTGGCCCTTCAAGGACGTTTCCACTTCTACGAAGGAAATCCACTAGAAGTGGTGACTTTCCCAGTTCGTGTCATGAAGGTCTTGGGATGTGAAGGGGTTCTTGTCACCAATGCTGCCGGTGGTATCGGCTTTGGTCCGGGTACTTTGATGGCTATTACTGACCACATTAACATGACTGGTCAAAACCCATTGATCGGTGAAAACTTGGATGATTTTGGTCCACGTTTCCCAGATATGTCGAAAGCTTACACTCCTGAATACCGCGAGACTGCTCATAAAGTCGCTGACAAATTAGGCATCAAATTAGATGATGGAGTTTATATAGGAGTGACTGGCCCAACTTATGAAACTCCAGCTGAAATCCGTGCTTATAAGACGCTTGGAGCAGATGCTGTTGGTATGTCAACTGTTCCTGAAGTCATCATCGCAGCTCACTCTGGTTTGAAAGTCCTTGGTATTTCATGCATTACCAACTTTGCGGCTGGTTTCCAAGAAGAGCTCAACCACGAAGAAGTGGTAGAAGTGACTGAGCGCGTCAAAGGCGACTTCAAAGGCTTGCTAAAAGCGATTCTTGCTGAACTCTAATCCTATGAAAGAACGACTCCAAAGCCTACCCTACGGATGGCGCCTGCTGTTAGCCACTTTATCATTGGGAATAGGGACGGGTCTAGTCGGAATAGCCTGTCATTATTTATTAGAAGGCGTGCAAAGACTAGCTTTTGGTCAAAATCGGGCTGATCTGCTCCAGCAATTTCAAGAAGCGGGAGCGCTTCGTAGGTTCTTAGTCCTGTGTGTGACAGGGGTCCTGGCAGCAGGTTTCTGGTATGTCCTGCAGAGCCGCCATAAAATCCTGTCTATTCGCAAGCAAATTGACTTGGCTGGAGACAGGGAACCAGCGCCCTTAGCCCACCTCCTTCATGCAAGTATGCAGGTTGCGATTGTCGGGGCCGGTGCTTCGGTCGGAAAAGAAGGAGCCCCACGAGAGGTTGGGGCTCTTCTAGCTGGTCATTTGGGCAAAGCTTTTTCCTTAGCTATCAAAGAACGAAGAGTATTGATTGCCTGTGGAGCTGGAGCCGGTTTAGCTGCGGTCTATCAGGTTCCCTTTGCCAGTAGCTTGTTTGTCTTTGAGACCCTAGGGTTGGCCTATCACTGGAAAAATTTTGTACTGGTCTTGTCCAGTACTTATTTGGCGACTTGGGTGGCCCAGCCAATCGTTGGTCATGGTGCTATTTATCATATGTCGCCAGTTCATTGGTCAGCCAGTAGTTTATTCCAGGCTGTCATAGTGGCTCTATTGGTTACTCCCTTGGCACTGGCCTTTCGTTTTCTAGCGAATCGGGCTAGTCGCAAACGGCGGAAGGATGGAACCATTCTTTGGGCTCTGCCTGTAGCTTTTATGGTGTTAGCAGCCATTGTGTCCTTTTATCCGATTTTTATGGGAAATGGCCAGGTTCTAGCCCAAGCCCTCTTATCAGGCCAGCCATTTTCTAATCTAGCCTTGACTTTGGCCGTGAAAGGGCTCCTGGTCTATCTCCTCTTACGAAATGGGGCATACGGAGGGACTTTGACACCGTCATTTGCCTTGGGGATTGGATCTGGCTACTTAGCGACTTTGCTCTTGACAGTCGTTGGCATTCACCTAGATCCTGCTCTAGGAATGCTACTTGGAGCGACGGTCTTTTTAGGAACGACCCTACAGGCTCCATTGACAGGCATTGCCCTAAGCCTTGGTTTTACAGGCCAGAGCTGGGCCTTGATTCTACCGCTGGCACTAGCTGCTGGTGTGTCTTATATGATTCAAAATAGATGGGAGAATAAACGATGAGAGTGCATTTTGTCTTGCACGAAACTTTTGAAGTACCGGGTGCTTATCTCAAGTGGGCGCAGGATCGTGGTCATCAAGTGACCATGACCAAGGTCTACGAGCGAGAAGCGCTACCTGAGACAATGGATGAGATTGATTTTTTGATTGTTATGGGAGGACCGCAATCGCCTGATGAGGATCGCGCAACTTTTCCTTACTATGATCCGCAAGCTGAGATTGAATTGATTCAAAAAGCCATGCAGGCGGATCGCTACATCGTTGGGGTCTGTCTGGGTGCTCAGCTCTTGTCTGTTGCTTATGGCGCGAGGTATGAGCATAGCCCAGAGCGTGAGGTTGGGGTTTATCCAGTGGATTTAACTCCTGAAGGATTAGCAGATCCGCATGCCAGCTTGCTTGGTGCAAACTTTGATTCAGGACATTGGCATGGTGATATGCCGGGATTGACGAATGATGCTGTTGTCCTTGCAACCAGTCAAGGTTGCCCACGTCAGATTATTCGCTTCAGTCCTAAACACTATGCCTTCCAAGCCCACTTGGAGTTTGATCCAGAAGCGGTCGATCTCTTGATTGCTGCAGACGGTGAAGATGTCTTGGAAGAACAAAGTCAAGAACTGACCTTTGTCCAAAAACCTGAAGCTATTCGTGCTTATGATTATCAAGAAATGAATGCAAAATTGTACGCATTTTTGGATTCATTAACAAAATAAAAATAGAAAGGTAGAGCGTGTGTTCTGATTTGAACACGAGCGGAAAGCTCGGAAAATAGATAATCTGACTGAGAAATCAAGATTTCTCGTCAGATTCCTAATTTTCAGTCGCTTTCTGGTCGCTCTTTGTATCATAAACTATGTCTATCCATATTGCTGCTCAGCAGGGTGAAATTGCTGATAAAATTCTTCTTCCTGGGGATCCTCTTCGTGCGAAGTTTATCGCTGAGAATTTCCTTGAAGATGCTGTATGCTTTAACGAAGTCCGGAACATGTTTGGTTACACAGGAACTTACAAAGGTCACCGTGTTTCTGTCATGGGAACTGGGATGGGAATGCCATCCATCTCCATCTATGCGCGTGAATTAATTGTCGACTACGGTGTGAAGAAATTGATCCGCGTCGGAACGGCTGGTTCTTTAAATGAAGACGTCCATGTCCGTGAATTGGTCTTGGCTCAAGCAGCTGCAACCAACTCAAACATCATCCGCAACGACTGGCCTCAATACGATTTTCCACAAATTGCTAGCTTTGATCTCTTGGATAAAGCCTACCACATTGCCAAAGGTCTTGGTATGACCACTCACGTCGGCAATGTCCTATCTTCTGATGTCTTCTATTCAAATTACTTTGAAAAGAATATTGAACTCGGTAAATGGGGTGTGAAAGCTGTAGAAATGGAAGCAGCAGCTCTCTACTACCTTGCTGCTCAACACCATGTGGATGCCCTTGCTATCATGACCATTTCTGATAGCTTGGTCAATCCAGATGAAGATACTACAGCTGAAGAACGTCAAAACACCTTCACCGATATGATGAAGGTTGGCCTAGAAACCTTAATTGCTGAATAAAAGGAAACACAAAAGGAAGATTTTCTGAATGAAAATCTTCCTTTTTTAGTCATTCAGCCCATGCTGACCTTAATGAAATACTACCCTATCGTCTATTTTTAAGAGATTGCAAGAAACAATTAATCTCTGCTTGAGAATGGAGAATGTGCATCTTTTCTGGGTAAGTATTGTTTAGGTGTTGGTATCTTTCCTTAGCATTTTTTGTTCGTCCATCCCAGAGAATCCATCGAATAAACTCCCAGTCAAAACGCTCAGGACAACCTGCGGCTATACTTTCTCTGACTTTCCCTTTGTATTTTAAATAGCGCTTAAAGGCTCTTAGCAAACAATTCCACCGAGAAAAATTGAGGAAGATGATTTGATCTGCTTCTTTCATTCTTTCCTCGTAATAACACCATGAATAATTACCATCAATCACCCAATCGGAATGTTCGGTGAGGAAATTTTTCATCTTATTTAACATCCAATTGCGGTCACTGTCTACCCAGCCTGGCTGAAATTGAAGTGTGTCCATATGAAGTTTGGGAATGGAGTAGTAGCGAGACAAGTTTTCTGCTAGAGTTGACTTACCTGCTCCAGAGTATCCGATAATGGTTATTTTCATGATGTCCTCCTAAAAAATTCGTACAAAAAAAGCTCCGAAGAGCTCATTTTGTATCTTGTTTTTGATTAACCAAGTTTAGTTGCAAGGCGAGCTTTATCACGGCTTGCTTTATTTTTGTGAATCAAACCTTTAGTTTCTGCTTTATCGATAGCTGAGCTAGCAGCACGGAAAAGTTCTTCAGATGGATTTGCTTCAAATGCTTTAATAGCAGAACGCATAGCTGATTTTTGAGCTGAGTTTTTTTCGTTTTGTTTAACGTTCAATTCAGCGCGTTTGATAGCTGATTTAATGTTTGCCAATGTTCTTACCTCCATATTTACTAACTATACCATTATATCTGAAAACTTACGTTTTGACAAGGGGAAATTATTTTTTTAAGTAAATTTCATCAATTTCGTGATTCTTAGATTTATGAAGAATGACTTCAGCCCGATTTCTGGTCGGTTCGATGTAGTTTTGAAGATTGGTTAAATTAATACTTGTCCAGACTTGATGGGCAAAGTCTTTTACCTCATTCAGTGGTAATTGTGTAAAACGATAGTAATAACTGCTAGGATCATCTTGTGCAAAGCTAAGAAGTTTCAAAAAGCGGTCCAAATACCAGCTCTCAATATCCTCGACTGCGGCATCAACATAGATAGAGAAATCAAAAAAGTCAGTAATATAGAGGCGTTCGTTTTGTGGGTTTTGGAAAACATTAATTCCTTCAACAATAACAAAATCAGCCGCCTTGACTCGTTGCTTTTGATTAGTGACAATATCATAGATTTCGTGGGAATATACAGGAATTTCTACATCTTGACCGTTTTTTAGTTGGTCGAGAAAGTTTAACAGAGCCTCCATATCATAACTTTCTGGGAAACCTTTCCGATTGAGGATGTCGCGTTCTATCAGATGGTTATTAGAATATAGAAAACCATCCGTAGTGACCAGTTCAACACTTGCTTCTGGGAAAATACGAGAAAGCAAGATTTGCAATAGTCGACTTGTAGTGGATTTTCCAACAGCTACACTACCTGAAATACCAATAATAAAGGGTTGTCTTTTGCTCTCTCTTTGGAGGAAAATCCCTTTTGAAAAGGCGAGATCTTCCTTGGAACGTTTATAAATTTGGATCAGATGAGCTAGTGGTAGATAAATATCAGTCACGTCTTGAAGACTAATCTGGTCATTAAAACTCTTGATAGAATCCAGTTCTTCCTCTGTTAGTGGTGGTGTGGACTTGCGATGTAAGGATTGCCATGTTTTTCGGCTAATCTTTTCAAAATGTAAAAATTCGTTGGTCATAAAAAATCCTCTTTTGATACCTCAGTATACCATAATTTACAAAGAAAGACATCTGAATCATTTGAGGAAAAACGCTTCCTTTGTTAAAATATAAGTAGTATAACCATCAAATGAGGTGATGTTATGAGACTAGTAGTGTGTGATAAAATTCTAAAACTTAGTATCTTACTGGTTGTGATTTTGTGGGTATCTCCGACTTTGATTGAGTTTTCTCTGAGTTTAGGAAGCCAAACCTATAGTTGGTCTGCCTTTGTCTTGTTATTCTTGCTACCAATTATTGGTTTTATGTACTTGATACTCGCCATTTTAACAAGAAAATGGTGGCTTTTCTTGTTTGGTCTAGCCTGTATTTTTTCCTTTGCTATCACTATGGCATTGGGCTCTTACTTGCTTGGCCCCTAAGGGGTTAGGAAACTTATATTATTTTTCAATAAATCGATGGTAAGGGATTGATTTTGTTGTTATGCAAACGATTTACAATTATCTTATTTATGTGGTAAAATGAAACTATGAGTAAAATGTATTACGCGGAAAATCCAGATGCTGTCCATGATGTTCACGAATTAAGAGTGGAGCTACTTGGACAAAAGATGACCTTTTTGACAGACGCAGGTGTCTTCAGCAAAAAAATGATTGATTTTGGAAGTCAGTTATTGTTAAGATGTCTAGATATCGACAAAGGAGAAAAAATCCTTGATGTTGGTTGTGGCTACGGTCCAATAGGCTTGTCTTTGGTTAAAGCTTATGGTGTCCAAGCGACTATGGTTGATATCAACAATCGTGCTCTGGATTTAGCTCAGCAAAATGCAGTAAAAAACAATGTTCAAGCGACTATCTTCCAGTCCAATATTTATGACCAGGTAGAAGGACAATTTGACCATGTCATTTCGAATCCGCCTATTCGTGCTGGCAAGCAAGTCGTCCATGAAATTATCGAGAAAAGCATTATTTATCTTGTTTATGGTGGAGATTTAACCATCGTTATTCAAAAAAAGCAGGGTGCTCCCAGCGCTAAAAACAAGATGGAAGAAGTCTTTGGTAATTGCGAAGTTGTAAAGAAAGATAAGGGATATTATATCCTCAGAAGTGTGAAAGAATGAGAGCAGTAGACCTAATCCAGAAAAAAAGAGACGGGCAAGTACTCAGTTCCAATGAAATCCAATGGTTGGTTGAAGGTTATGTTGCAGGAACTGTTCCTGACTACCAGATGTCAGCTTTTGCTATGGCTGTTTATTTTAAAGGCATGACTACGAGAGAGATTTCTGACTTAACGATGAATATGGTGAAGACGGGTCAAGAGTTTGATTTGTCTGCTATAAATGGTGTGAAGGTTGATAAACACTCTACGGGTGGTGTTGGTGACAAGGTAACTTTAATCCTAGCACCCTTGGTAGCTAGTTTTGACGTACCAGTTGCAAAGATGAGTGGTAGAGGTTTGGGACACACGGGTGGAACAATTGATAAATTAGAATCCATCAAAGGATTTCAAGTCGAACGCAGTCAGGATGACTTTATCAAACAAGTTCAGGATATCGGGGTTTCGGTTATTGGTCAATCTGACCAACTTGTCAAAGCGGATAAACTTCTATATGCCCTTCGTGATGTGACAGCAACAGTTGATACCATTTCATTGATTGCTAGTTCTGTCATGAGTAAAAAGATTGCAGCTGGAGCCGATGCTATTTTGCTGGATGTAACAGTCGGTGAAGGTGCTTTTATGAAGACGGTTGACGAGGCGCGCGAATTAGCTCAAACCATGGTAAGTCTTGGTAAGGCTGTTGGTCGTAAGACGGTTGCAGTGATTACAGACATGAGTCAACCCTTGGGACGTGCCATTGGAAATCGCTTGGAAATTCTAGAAGCTATAGATATACTTCAAGGAAAAGGACGTGAAGATATCAGTCACTTTATCTGCGAATTGGCAAAGATTATGCTGTCTTTAGCAAATGTTGAAAAAACAATTGAGGAAGTGAAGCAACACCTTGAAAATGGTCAGGCACTCAAAAAATTCGAGGAGATGATTCTTGCTCAAGGTGGTGACCTAGAAGACCTCTATCGTCCAGTAAAAGTTGACCATGTAGTTGAAATTCTCGCTAAGGAGGATGGTATTATAGAGGCACTTCCAGCCATGGAGTTTGGTCTTTTTGCTATGAGATTAGGTGCTGGTCGTGCTGTCAAAACAGATGCATTGGACTATGAGACAGGGATTGTTTTCGAGAAGAAAGTTGGAGATTCAGTCAAAAAGGGTGAGACTGTTGCAAAAGTATATGCGAATGGCAAAATTTCACCTGAATTAGTTACAGATTTCCAAAAATATGTTAAAATTAAAATAAGTGACAAAGTGATAAAAACACGAGAAATTATTGAAATTATCTCCTGATTTAAGGAAGATTCGAAATGAAGTTAAATAAATACATTGATCATACGCTTTTAAAGCAAGATGCGACCGAACAACAAATCGATCGTTTGCTATCTGAAGCTAGGGAATACGATTTTGCCAGTGTTTGTGTGAATCCTTGCTGGGTTTCTCATGTAAAAGCTGGTCTTGATGATACAGATGTAAAAGTTTGTACAGTAGTTGGCTTTCCTCTTGGGGCGACCACATCAGCTGTCAAAGCCTTTGAAACCAAAGAAGCCATCCAAAATGGTGCTGACGAAATTGATATGGTTATCAACGTTGGTGCACTCAAATCAGGAAATCTTGCATTAGTTGAGACAGACATTCAAGCTGTTGTTGAAGCAAGTGGAGACAAATTGGTTAAGGTTATTATCGAGGCTTGTTTGTTAACTGATGAAGAAAAAGTTCTAGCTTGTCAGCTAGCTCAGAAAGCAGGAGCAGACTTTGTCAAGACGTCAACAGGCTTTTCAACAGGTGGTGCAACCCTTCCCGATGTTCAGTTAATGCGCCATACAGTTGGTCCTGATATGGGAGTCAAAGCAGCTGGTGGAGCTCGTTCTTATGCAGATGCAGTTGCCTTTGTTGAAGCTGGAGCTACTCGTATTGGAACATCTTCTGGTGTAGCAATCTTAAAAGGGGAGTTAGCAGATGGCGACTACTGAGTTGATTGATTTAGCGATTGAGACTAGTAAGCAGGCCTATGTTCCCTATTCACATTTTCCAATTGGTGCTGTTCTCGTAGCCAATGACGGAAGCATTTATACGGGGGTAAACATTGAAAATGCTAGCTTTTCTCTGACTAACTGTGGCGAAAGAACTGCTATCTTTAAGGCTGTTTCTGAAGGACAACGAGACTTTTCAGAATTGATTGTCTATGGGGAAACTGAGAGACCTATTTCACCTTGTGGTGCTTGTCGACAGGTTATGGTCGAATTTTTTAAACCTGATCTAAAGGTGACTTTAGTCGCCAAAGATAAAACGACGGTCGAGATGACGGTCGGGGAATTACTTCCATATTCTTTTACAGACTTGCATTAGTCTGTGTCACTGTTATAGTGACAAGGGTCCTAGTGACCTATCAATCCATACTTGCAACCTAGTTGCGCATCTTATTTAGGAGGTTCAGTAATGAACAAGAAACAATGGCTAGGCCTTGGTCTAGTTGCAGTAGCAGCATTTGGACTTGCTGCATGTGGTAATCGCTCTTCTCGTAACGCAGCTTCTTCATCTTCTGATTTGAAGACTAAAGCAGCTATCGTAACAGACACTGGTGGTGTTGATGACAAATCATTCAACCAATCAGCTTGGGAAGGTCTTCAAGCTTGGGGTAAAGAACACAATCTTTCAAAAGATAAAGGATTCACTTACTTCCAATCAACAAGTGAAGCTGACTACGCTAACAACTTGAACCAAGCAGCAGGAAGCTATAACTTGATCTTCGGTGTTGGTTTTGCCCTTCACAATGCGGTTGAAGAAGCGGCAAAAGAACATTCAGACAAAAACTATGTTTTGATTGATGATGTAATCAAAGATCAAAAGAACGTAGCGAGCGTAACATTTGCTGACAACGAAGCAGCTTACCTTGCAGGTGTAGCAGCAGCTAAAACTACTAAAACAAAACAAGTTGGTTTTGTAGGTGGTATGGAATCTGAAGTTATTTCTCGTTTCGCAGCTGGTTTCAAAGCTGGTGTTGAATCAGTTGACCCATCTATCAAAGTCCAAGTAGACTACGCCGGTTCATTTGGTGATGCCGCTAAAGGTAAAACAATTGCTGCAGCTCAATACGCTGCAGGAGCAGACGTTGTCTATCAAGCAGCTGGTGGTACTGGTGCAGGTGTCTTCTCAGAAGCTAAATCTTTGAATGAAAGCAAAAATGAAAGCGAAAAAGTTTGGGTTATCGGTGTAGACCGTGACCAAGTTGAAGAAGGTAAATACACTTCTAAAGACGGTAAAGAAGCTAACTTCGTACTTGCTTCTACTTTGAAACAAGTTGGAACAACTGTTCAAGATATCGCAAACAAAACTGAAAAAGGTGAATTCCCTGGCGGACAAATAATTGTCTACTCATTGAAAGATAAAGGGGTTGACCTAGTAACAACTAATCTTTCAGAAGAAGGTAAAAAGGCTGTTGAAGATGCAAAAGCTAAAATCCTTGATGGAAGCGTAAAAGTTCCTGAAAAATAATTGAAGGAAATCATTTCTTAGGAAGCGGTCTTGGGCCGCTTCTTTAAGAATTGAGACACATTGTTTTGTCTCAATAGAGCTTGCTAAGTTTCTTTAGTAGGTTTTATTGAAACAAAATAAAACTCTGAAAGGGAGAGCATATGGCACACGAAAATGTCATTGAGATGCATGAAATTACC
This sequence comes from Streptococcus peroris ATCC 700780, assembly GCF_000187585.1. Classification (GTDB taxonomy): domain Bacteria; phylum Bacillota; class Bacilli; order Lactobacillales; family Streptococcaceae; genus Streptococcus; species Streptococcus peroris. The sequence goes on along the minus strand of NZ_GL732463.1, from coordinate 970,260 downwards.
AAGATTTTTGGCGAATTTGTTGCTAATGACAAAATTAACCTTGAACTTCGTAAAGGTGAAATTCATGCACTTTTAGGAGAAAATGGAGCTGGGAAGTCCACTCTTATGAACATGCTAGCAGGGCTTCTAGAACCAACTAGTGGTGAAATTGTGGTCAACGGTCAAGTTGTTAAACTAGACTCACCATCAAAGGCTGCTAGTCTAGGAATAGGAATGGTTCACCAACACTTTATGTTGGTAGAGGCTTTCACAGTTGCTGAAAATATCATTTTGGGAAGTGAATTAACCAAAAATGGTGTGTTAGATATTGCTCGCGCAACACGAGAAATCAACGAATTATCTGAACGTTATGGTTTAGCGGTAGATCCTTCTGCTAAAGTAGCAGATATCTCTGTCGGGGCTCAACAACGTGTGGAAATTCTGAAAACACTTTATCGTGGAGCTGATATCCTTATCTTTGACGAACCAACTGCCGTTTTAACGCCATCAGAAATCGATGAGTTAATGGCTATCATGAAGAACTTGGTCAAAGAAGGTAAATCCATTATCTTGATTACCCACAAACTGGATGAAATCCGTGCTGTATCAGACCGTGTTACAGTTATCCGTCGTGGTAAATCCATCGAAACAGTTGAAATTGCTGGAGCAACTAATGCTGACCTGGCAGAAATGATGGTGGGACGTTCTGTTTCCTTCAAAACTGCTAAAGAAGTGGCACAACCAAAAGAAGTTGTCCTATCTATTAAAGACTTAGTAGTAAACGAAAACCGTGGCGTTCCTGCTGTTAAAAATCTTTCACTCGATGTTCGGGCTGGTGAGATTGTCGGAATTGCCGGTATTGATGGAAATGGTCAATCTGAATTGATCCAAGCTATCACAGGACTTCGTAAGATTGAGTCTGGTAGTGTGGAGTTGAAAGGTCAATCCATTGTAGGATTACATCCGCGTCAGATTACTGAACTGAGCGTTGGTCACGTTCCGGAAGACCGTCACCGTGATGGCTTGGTTTTGGAAATGATGATTTCTGAAAATATCGCTCTTCAAACCTACTATAAAGAACCTCTTAGCAAGAAGGGAATTTTAAATTATACGAATATCATTGACTATGCGAAAAAATTAATGCAAGAATTCGATGTTCGTGCCGCTAGTGAGATTGTTCCAGCTCAAGCCCTTTCTGGAGGAAATCAACAAAAAGCAATCATTGCTCGGGAGATTGATCGAAACCCTGATCTCCTCATCGTCAGCCAACCAACTCGTGGATTGGACGTCGGTGCTATTGAGTACATTCACAAACGCTTGATTCAAGAACGTGATAATGGAAAAGCTGTCCTTGTAGTCAGCTTTGAACTAGATGAGATTCTAAATGTATCAGATAGAATCGCTGTTATCCACGATGGTAAAATTCAAGGGATTGTTACGCCAGAAACAACCAACAAGCAAGAGCTTGGTGTCTTGATGGCTGGTGGTGAATTGGAAAAAGGAGAAGAGTGATGTCTAAAAAATTACAACAAATTTCGGTTCCCTTGATTTCTGTTATCCTTGGGATCTTGCTTGGAGCCATCGTCATGTGGATTTTTGGCTACGATGCTATCTGGGGTTATGAAGAGTTGTTCTACACAGCCTTTGGTAGTGTTCGTGGAATCGGTGAAATTTTCCGTGCCATGGGTCCATTAGTCTTGATTGCTCTTGGATTTGCAGTTGCGAGTCGTGCTGGCTTCTTTAACGTTGGTCTTCCAGGACAAGCACTCGCTGGCTGGGTTATGAGTGGCTGGTTCGCTCTTTCAAATCCAGATTTACCACGCCCATTGTTGATTCTTGCGACAGTTATTATTGCGTTGGTGGCTGGAGGTATCGTTGGTGCCATTCCTGGTATTTTAAGGGCCTACCTCGGAACATCTGAAGTTATCGTAACCATCATGATGAACTACATTGTTCTCTATACAAGTAATGCCTTTATCCACTCTTTCCCCAAAGATATCATGCAAAGTACTGACTCATCCATCCGAGTAAGTGCAAACGCAACTTATCAAACACCTTGGCTTGCTGAGTTAACAGGGAACTCTCGTATGAATATTGGGATTTTCTTTGCGATCATAGCAGTTGCAGTTATCTGGTTTATGCTTAAGAAGACAACTCTCGGTTTTGAAATCCGTGCCGTTGGTCTCAATCCAAATGCATCTGAGTACGCAGGGATTTCAGCGAAACGTACCATTATTCTATCAATGATTATTTCTGGTGCCCTTGCAGGACTTGGTGGAGTGGTAGAAGGACTTGGAACTTTCCAAAACGTCTACGTACAAGGCTCATCATTGGCAGTCGGATTTAACGGTATGGCGGTAAGTCTACTTGCGGCAAACTCACCAGTTGGAATTTTATTTGCAGCCTTCTTGTTCGGAGTGCTTCAAGTTGGGGCCCCTGGTATGAATGCTGCACAAGTACCATCTGAGCTTGTAAGTATCGTTACAGCCTCAATTATCTTCTTTGTCAGCGTTCACTACATTATCGAACGCTTTGTCAAACCAAGAAAACAACTTAAAGGAGGTAAATAAGGATGTCGATTACAACAATGTTAACCCTTATGGTTTCTTCTATGTTGATTTACTCAGCACCACTTGTTTTCACAAGTATCGGAGGAGTATTCTCTGAACGTGGTGGAGTTGTTAATGTTGGTCTTGAAGGAATCATGGTCATGGGTGCCTTTTCTGGAGTTGTTTTTAACCTTGAGTTTGCACAAGATTTAGGAGCAGCGACTCCTTGGTTAGCTCTTCTAGTTGGTGGATTAGTCGGAGCTATCTTCTCACTCATTCACGCAGTTGCTACAGTTCATTTCCGTGCTGACCATGTTGTCAGTGGTACCGTACTTAACTTGATGGCGCCAGCCTTGGCAGTTTTCTTAGTGAAGGTGCTTTATAATAAGGGACAAACGGATAACTTAACGCAAACTTTTGGTCGTTTTGACTTCCCGGTATTAGCTAATATCCCTGTTATCGGAGATATCTTCTTCAAGTCAACAAGTTTACTTGGTTACTTAGCAATTGCCTTCTCATTCTTAGCATGGTTTATCCTCTTTAAGACTCGCTTTGGACTTCGTCTTCGTTCAGTTGGGGAACACCCACAAGCAGCAGATACTTTGGGAATCAATGTCTACAAGATGAGATATCTTGGAGTTGTGATTTCAGGTTTCCTTGGAGGAATCGGTGGAGCTATTTACGCTCAATCAATCTCTGTTAACTTCTCCGTTACAACTATTGTCGGTCCTGGATTTATCGCTCTTGCAGCCATGATCTTTGGTAAATGGAATCCTGTTGGTGCTATGCTTTCAAGTCTTTTCTTTGGGCTATCACAAAGTTTGGCAGTTATCGGTTCTCAACTTCCATTCTTACAAGGAGTACCAGCCGTTTACTTGCAAATTGCACCATATCTTTTGACCATTGTCGTACTAGCAGCCTTCTTTGGTAAAGCAGTTGCTCCAAAGGCAGATGGTATCAACTATATCAAATCTAAATAACATAAAAAAACGTCAGTTTCATCTGACGTTTTTATTTTATCAAGAATTATACCTCGTAAAGATATCAAAAAAGTTTTTTCACTTACAATTATTAATCACTGTGAACTTGCTTAATTTGCTTTTAAAAGGTTGAAAATGCGAGGTAGTAGGAACATCGTATAGATTAGAAGGCAAGTACCGCCAACAATAAAGATGACCCCACCATTTACTTCTTGTTGGAATAAATAAGTAAATACAAGTGTCCCTATTGGCATAATAGAGGTATTGAGTGTAAATAAGGTACTCATAACTCTGCCTAAAAATTTAGTTTCAATGGTACTTTGAAGGTAGGTCATGACAACAATATTTAAGATAACCAGAGTAAATGCGATGATTCCCATGAATAAACCACCAAGAGTTGAAATAAAGATTTGAGACTGGGTTGTTGAAAATGTTACTCCTAAACCAATAATCGCAATGATTAGAAGAAATAGAGGGAAGCTGATTTTATTAGAGAGGAGTTTGTTTTCTTTTTTATCCGGTAGTAGTGACATGGAAATACTAGCTAGCAGCATTCCAATTGCTGACATGGTCTCAAGGATTCCAATGGTTGCATTATCTAAGAGGAGCTGTTCTTTGACTACAAATGGGACTCCAATACTGATAGAGGTATAGAAGAAGTTAAGAACGACACTCACAAGAATGATGTATTTAACAATCTGATTTTCTTTTAAAAAGTGAATAATTTCTTTAACTCCATACAGTTGTTTTTCCAGTTTTTTGTTCGTCGTTTCAGGCTCTTCATACTCGTAGTAAAATTTCATAGTGAGCAGAACTCCTAAGGATAGAAAGTTTGCAAGGATCTCGATAAGAATAAAACCTGCAAAACCAATCCAACTATAAAAAATAACTCCGATAGCTGGAGAAAGCATAGTTGCAATAGCGATGGCAGTCTGTGTAACAGAACTTAATCGTTGAATTTTTCTGTCATTGACTAATTCATGAATAGAAGCTGAATAACAAGTGTCACTAATATTGACTGTGATAGAGTGTAGTACGACGAAAGGAATCACCAGATACAAGATACTAGATGAATCCGTTAAAAAATAGAAGACATAAAAGAAGAGAAAGATAAGCATCCGAAAAATGAAATTAAATGTTAGAATCTTTTTATGGCGGTACTTATCTACTATATTACCAATTGGTACCAAGAAAATCAAACTAACTAAAGGATAAATAATCATATTTATCCCAAAACTCATAGCAGATTTTGTTTGGTCCAGTAACATCAAACCTAAAGCAAAATTGAATGCTTTACCACTCAGCGAACCGATGAAGTTACTAATAAAATCTTTAATGATTTGCTGGTTAGATTCACGGTCACTAATACTATGTTGCATACTATTCCTTCCTTAATCTCTAAGCAAGATTCTCAAAAACTTTTTCTCTCAATCATTTTTTAGGTTCTTGATGTGTTATATTTAGTCCCCAAGGAATTAGATTTTCTGTTTTATTTTGGATACGTTTGATGTTATCTTTGTGTCGTACAATCACTAGACTTGCAAGACCAATAATTATTAAAGTGAAAAGTAGGTCATAACTAGTTAAAATAAATCCAAAGAGAGGAAACAGAAGGACGCCAATAATTGCAGCAATAGCAGCTGAAATACTAGAGAGGGAAATCATACTTCCCAGATAGAGGATTCCAAAGAAAATGACTGCAAGGTAAAGGCAAAAAAGCGGAGCAAAACCAAAAATAACTCCAGCACTGGTTGCAACAGCCTTACCACCTTTGAATTTCGCAAAGATAGGGAAGGTATGGCCAATGACTGCTAAAAGCCCAAAGACTATTGGTGAAACTCCCTGCACATGAAAGATTAGTGGAAGTAAAGTAGCTAAAGTACCTTTAAAGAAATCAATCGCAAAGGTTGCCATACCAGCTTTCTTCCCTAGAATTCTGAAGGTATTAGTGGTCCCAGTATTACCGGAACCGTGTTCTCTTAGATTAATATTAAAGAATGCTTGTCCAATCCACAAACCTGAAGGAATTGAACCTAATAAATAAGCTAAAATTAATAATACTATTGTCATCATGTTTCTATTATACCATGAAATAGGATAGAAACGAAAAGGAAGATTATCTCGATTTGTGACATCGGATACTTTGTACAAATAGAAAAGTTTATTATAAACTCTATAATGGTTTAGAAAGTTATAAAAATTCATGAAAGTTTCAGAAAAGCTTTAAATATATGTTTATTTATGCTATAATGGGAACAATTATTTTTAGGAGGTGCAGTATGTCTTATTTACTTGAGATATTACCAAGTTTATTGAATGGTGCGGCGATGACTTTACAGGTTTTTGCACTCGTTTTAGTGTTTTCCATTCCTTTAGGTATTTTGATTGCCTTTTGTTTACAAATTCATTGGAAACTCCTCCATTACATGATTGATGTTTATATCTGGGTGATGCGTGGCACACCCTTGCTTTTACAGTTGATTTTTATTTATTATGTGCTTCCAAATGTCGGGATACGTTTTGATCGTGTCCCAGCTGCGATCATTGCGTTTACGCTTAATTATGCAGCCTACTTTGCAGAAATATTCCGTGGTGGTATTGCAACCATTCCGCAAGGACAATATGAGGCAGCTAAGGTTTTAAAATTTACACCACTTGCCACAGTTCGTTATATCATTTTACCTCAGGTGACTAAGATTGTTTTGCCAAGTGTCTTTAACGAAATTATGAGCTTGGTTAAGGATACATCTCTGGTTTATGCTTTGGGAGTTTCTGACTTGATCCTAGCCAGTCGAACTGCCGCTAATCGTGATGCTAGCTTGATTCCAATGTTTCTAGCAGGCGCTATCTATCTTCTTATGATTGGTATCGTTACGATCGTAGCTAAGAAACTTGAGAAGAAGTTCAGCTACTATAGATAGGAGGTTAACTATGTTAGAATTAAGAAATATCAGCAAAAGATTTGGAAATAAGCAAATTCTGTCCAATTTTAATTTAACCATTCCGGAAAAGCAGATTTTAGCAATTGTTGGTCCTTCTGGTGGTGGAAAAACGACACTTCTACGAATGTTAGCTGGTCTTGAAACGATTGATTCCGGTGAAATTTTTTACGATGGGGAATCCCTTCCCTTAGATGAACTTGAAAAGCGAAACTTGTTGGGCTTTGTTTTTCAAGATTTTCAGCTATTTCCTCACTTATCCGTTATGGAAAATTTAATTTTGTCACCTGTTAAAACCATGGGAATGGAAGAAGCAGATGCAAAAAAGAAGGCTAGGGACTTGTTAGTACGTTTAGGACTTGAAGCTCATGCGGATGCCTATCCTTACTCCTTGTCTGGAGGTCAAAAGCAACGTGTTGCCCTAGCGCGTGCTATGATGATTGATCCAGAAGTGATTGGTTATGATGAACCAACCTCAGCACTAGATCCAGAGTTACGATTGGAAGTAGAAAAATTGATTCTACAAAATCGAGAATTGGGCATGACTCAGATTGTCGTAACCCACGATCTCCAGTTTGCAGAAAATATTGCTGATCAAATTCTCAAAGTGGATCCAAAATAGGAGGTGTCTATGATTCTAAAAAAGATCAATCTTTTTTTGGTATTTCTACTGGGTCTTTTCCTCGTGGGATGTACCCAAAAGGCTAGTAATCCTAAAGTAGATAATTGGAACAAGTATAAACAACAATATTCCATCACTATCGGTTTTGATAATACCTTTGTTCCTATGGGATTTGAAGAGAAAAATGGGCAATATGTTGGATTTGATATTGACCTAGCGCAAGCAGTTTCTGAAAAGCTCGGCATCAAGGTTCATTTCCAGCCCATTGATTGGGATATGAAGGAAACAGAACTTCAAAATGGAACCATTGATGCTATTTGGAATGGCTATTCTGCGACGGATGAACGAAGAGAAAAGGTCGCTTTCACGATTCCTTATATGCAAAACCAGCAAGTGATTGTTTCTAAAAAGTCTCAGAATATCCAGTCAGTTTCAGATATGAAAGATAAGGTATTAGGTGCCCAAGCAGGTTCATCAGGTTATTTGGACTTTGAAGGTCAACCAGAACTTTTAAAAAATATCGTAAAAGATCAGAAGGCCAATCAATATCAAAGTTTCAACGAAGCCTTGATTGACCTGCAAAATGATCGGATTGATGCACTGCTGATTGACCGTGTCTATGCTAATTATTACTTGCAAACAGAAGGGATTTTAGAACAGTACGAAATCTTTCCAGCAGGTTTTGAAAGTGAATCTTTTGCAGTTGGAGTAAGACCAGCTGATCAGACTTTGTTAGCAAATCTGAATAAAGCTTTTGTGGAACTCTATCAAGAAGGAAAATTTCAAGAAATCAGCCAGAAATGGTTTGGTGAAGATGTTGCAACAGAACAAATTAAAGGAGAAGAAAACTAAGGCCTATGTCTTGGTTTCTTTTTTGTAAGTCTGTCTTCTAATTTTTGGGGTCTAGTACTCCATAGAATGTGGATTTATTCGATTAGAAAAAATTTTGCAAAATTGTTAGAAAACCTGTAAAATAGTAAAGATGAACAAATAGGAGGTTCCTTGTGTCAAAAAAGGAAATCAATATTAATAACTACAATGATGATGCCATTCAGGTGCTAGAAGGGTTGGATGCGGTCCGAAAACGTCCAGGAATGTATATCGGATCAACCGATGGTGCTGGTCTCCATCACCTAGTCTGGGAAATCGTCGACAATGCAGTCGATGAAGCTTTGTCTGGATTTGGTGACCGCATTGATGTGACAATCAATAAAGATGGTAGTTTAACCGTAGAAGACCATGGGCGTGGAATGCCAACGGGAATGCACGCTATGGGAATTCCGACTGTTGAGGTTATTTTTACAGTTCTTCATGCCGGCGGGAAATTTGGTCAAGGTGGTTACAAGACCTCTGGTGGTCTCCATGGGGTTGGATCTTCAGTCGTCAATGCCCTCTCTAGTTGGCTTGAAGTAGAAATTACGCGTGATGGTGCAGTCTACAAGCAACGTTTTGAAAATGGTGGTAAGCCAGTAACAACTCTTGAAAAGGTAGGAACAGCACCAAAATCTAAAACAGGTACCAAGGTTACCTTTATGCCGGATGCAACCATTTTTTCTACGACAGACTTCAAGTACCATACCATTTCAGAGCGTCTTAATGAGTCAGCCTTTCTTTTAAAAAATGTCACCTTGTCATTAATGGACAAACGAACAGATGAGACTATTGAGTTTCACTATGAGAATGGGGTGCAAGATTTTGTTTCTTATCTTAACGAGGACAAGGAAACCTTGACACCAGTTCTCTACTTTGAAGGGGAAGACAATGGTTTTCAAGTAGAAGTAGCCCTCCAGTACAATGATGGATTTTCAGATAATATCTTGTCCTTTGTTAATAACGTTCGTACCAAGGACGGTGGGACGCATGAGACGGGACTTAAGTCAGCCATTACCAAGGTTATGAATGACTATGCACGTAAGACGGGTCTTCTTAAGGAAAAAGATAAAAATCTTGAAGGGTCTGATTACCGTGAAGGATTGTCAGCTGTTCTATCAATTCTCGTTCCTGAAGAACACCTTCAGTTTGAAGGACAGACTAAGGATAAACTTGGTAGTCCACTAGCTCGTCCAGTTGTAGATGGGATTGTAGCTGATAAGTTAACCTTCTTCCTCATGGAAAATGGAGAACTAGCTTCTAACCTTATTCGCAAGGCCATCAAAGCCCGTGATGCCCGTGAAGCAGCACGAAAAGCGCGTGATGAGAGCCGTAATGGTAAGAAAAATAAAAAAGACAAGGGCTTGCTTTCAGGTAAATTAACGCCAGCCCAGTCTAAAAATCCAGCTAAGAACGAACTCTACCTAGTCGAAGGGGACTCTGCCGGTGGTTCTGCTAAGCAAGGACGTGACCGCAAGTTCCAGGCTATTTTGCCTCTTCGTGGTAAGGTTATCAATACAGCAAAGGCCAAGATGGCTGATATCCTCAAAAATGAGGAAATCAACACTATGATTTATACGATAGGTGCTGGAGTTGGAGCAGATTTCTCTCTCGAAGATGCCAACTATGACAAGATTATTATCATGACCGATGCCGATACCGATGGTGCCCATATCCAGACCCTTCTTTTGACCTTCTTTTATCGTTATATGCGTCCGCTTGTCGAGGCAGGACACGTCTATATCGCCCTTCCGCCTCTTTATAAGATGTCCAAAGGCAAAGGAAAGAAAGAAGAAGTGGCCTACGCTTGGACAGATGGTGAGTTGGAGAAACTTCGTAGTCAATTTGGAAAAGGTGCGACTCTTCAACGCTACAAAGGTCTCGGTGAGATGAATGCGGACCAACTCTGGGAAACAACCATGAATCCAGAAACTCGAACTCTCATTCGTGTCACGATCGAAGACTTAGCACGCGCAGAACGTCGCGTCAATGTCCTTATGGGTGATAAGGTTGAACCACGCCGTAAATGGATTGAAGATAATGTCAAGTTTACATTGGAAGAAGCAACAGTGTTTTAAGTATATGTTCCGTAATTAATAATTTTAGCTCTCTAAAAGAGGTATAAATAATGATTAGTTTATTAATTAATTCTCCTTTTCCTGTGATAGTCCTAGCTATAGGCGCGATTACATATATGATTGCTAAACAAGGTAAACCTGAGCAAAGTCGCTATCTTGAATTTTTACTATTAACCATAGTAACAACTTGTGTCTTTTTATTTGATAATCCTTTAAGGTCTAATCCTTATGCAGGTTTGCTCTTCTATGTTTTTGACTTTTATATTTTCACATCAGTTAGCTTAGCATTTAGTTTTACAGCTATTTATAAGAGTACTAAACATCTCAAGTATTACTCTAGTAGTTACTCAAAACTTCTTAGAATAAATGCTTGGCTAATAGCAATCTTATCAGGTATGAACCTACTATTTATAATGCTGACGCAAGAAATGGGAATTGTTTTGCTATTACCAATTTTTGGTATTAGTTTTATCTTTCAATTCATAGTCGGAGAGCTTGAAAGAAAAAGAGTTCAGAAGCTAAAGGAGGTTGAACAGTGAACAGTCCTTTAATAATGATATTTTTCTTTTTCGAGATCATTGTTATCGCTGGTATAATTCTTGATGCAATCTCCAATAGAGAGGAAATAGACTATTCAAACTCATTAAGTTCCTTAGTATTTATGGCGTGTAATATTGGTGTGTTCGTATTATTTAATCCGTCTATAGACGAACCCTACTTAGAAGTATTTTTACAGATATTCTACATACTAACCCATATACCTTTAAGTTTAACTTATGCGATTACTACTCTTTATAAAAGTATCAAACACATCAAGTACTTTCCTAGTAAGTTTGCTTGGATATTAATATGCAACGTAACGATTATATTTCTCCTCTCAATTGTAAATATTTTTGTATTATTTAGAGAAACGAAAGAAATTTATATACTTATTTTTTTGCAAGGCCTTTTTTCGGGAATTCAATTCCTACTTTGGATGCTTGAAAGAAAAAGAGTTCGAAAACTTCTCCAGAAAAGAAGGGACAGCTATACCTAACTCAGTCTCAAAAGATGGGCTTTGACTACGAGAAAGAAACAGTCGAGAAGATGATTGAGTATGCTGAGGAAAAACTTCTAAATCACTAAGAAAATAAAGAACACAATTCAAAACTTTAAACTACAGAGAGGATAGTTTGGTTAGATAAAGTAACTGAAATCCTTTTCTATAAAAACTACTCTACATTCTTTGAAAGGAGTTGAACACGCCCTAAATACTGTGTGAAAAAGATAAATTCTCTTGTGAGCATCGCTCACTGCAAGAATTTCCTATTTTCACTTTGTATTTCACGGGCTTTGTATCCTATATGAGTAATATCCAAAATATGTCCTTGGAGGACATCATGGGAGAGCGCTTTGGTCGCTACTCCAAGTACATTATTCAAGACCGTGCTTTGCCAGATATTCGTGATGGATTAAAGCCGGTTCAGCGCCGTATTCTTTATTCGATGAATAAGGATGGCAATACTTTTGACAAGAGCTACCGTAAGTCGGCTAAGTCAGTCGGGAATATCATGGGGAATTTCCATCCACATGGGGATTCTTCTATCTATGATGCCATGGTCCGTATGTCTCAGGATTGGAAAAACCGTGAGATTCTAGTTGAAATGCACGGGAATAATGGTTCTATGGACGGCGATCCACCAGCAGCTATGCGTTATACGGAAGCTCGTTTATCAGAGATTGCTGGTTATCTTCTTCAGGATATCGATAAAAAGACAGTTCCCTTTGCTTGGAACTTTGACGATACCGAGAAAGAGCCAACTGTCTTACCAGCAGCCTTTCCAAACCTTCTAGTCAATGGTTCAACAGGTATTTCAGCTGGTTATGCCACAGATATTCCACCGCATAATTTGGCTGAAGTTATCGATGCGACAGTCTACATGATTGATCACCCAACTGCTAAGGTTGAAAAGCTCATGGAATTCTTGCCTGGGCCAGACTTTCCTACAGGAGCTATCATCCAAGGTCGTGACGAGATCAAAAAGGCCTATGAAACTGGTAAGGGGCGCGTGGTTGTTCGTTCCAAGACTGAAATTGAGAAGTTAAAAGGTGGTAAGGAACAAATCGTTATCACTGAGATTCCTTATGAGATTAATAAGGCTAACTTAGTCAAGAAAATTGATGAAGTTCGTGTCAATAATAAGGTAGCAGGTATCGCTGAGGTTCGTGATGAATCCGACCGTGACGGTCTTCGTATTGCTATCGAACTCAAGAAAGATGCGAACACAGAGCTTGTTCTCAACTATCTTTTCAAGTATACTGACTTGCAAATCAACTACAACTTCAACATGGTTGCGATTGACAATTTCACCCCTCGTCAGGTTGGAATTGTGCCTATCTTATCTAGCTATATTGCCCACCGTCGTGAAGTTATCTTGGCACGTTCTCGTTTTGACAAGGAAAAGGCCGAAAAACGTCTCCATATCGTGGAAGGTTTGATTCGTGTCATCTCTATTTTAGATGAAGTCATTGCTCTTATCCGTGCTTCTGAGAACAAGGCTGATGCCAAGGAAAACCTCAAAGTTAGCTATGAATTTACTGAGGAACAGGCAGAAGCCATCGTTACCTTGCAACTGTACCGTTTGACAAATACAGATGTGGTTGTTTTGCAAGAAGAAGAAGCAGAACTTCGCGAAAAAATTGCTATGCTTGCAGCTGTCATTGGTGATGAACGTACCTTGTATAATCTCATGAAAAAAGAACTCCGTGAGGTCAAAAAGAAATTTGCAACTCCACGACTCAGCTCTTTAGAAGATACTGCTAAGGTTATTGAGATTGATACTGTAAGTCTCATTGCGGAAGAAGAAACCTATGTGAGTGTAACCAAGGCGGGTTATATCAAACGTACTAGCCCTCGTTCTTTTGCGGCTTCAACCTTAGAAGAAATCGGTAAGCGAGAAGATGATCGACTCATTTTTACACAAGTAGCCAAAACAACTCAGCACTTGCTGATGTTTACGACTCTTGGAAATGTTATTTATCGACCTATCCATGAACTAGCAGATATTCGTTGGAAGGATATTGGGGAGCACTTGAGTCAGACCATTACCAACTTTGAAACCAATGAAGAAATCCTTTATGCAGAAGTTGTGGATCAGTTTGATGATGCAACGACCTACTTTGCAGCGACTCGCCTTGGGCAGATTAAGCGTGTCGAACGCAAAGAATTCACTCCGTGGCGGACCTATAAGTCTAAATCTGTTAAGTACGCTAAGCTAAAAGACGATAGCGATCAGATTGTTGCAGTAGCGCCTATCAAATTGGATGATGTTCTATTAATCAGTAAAAACGGCTACGCTTTGCGTTTCAACATCGAGGAGGTTCCAGTTGTAGGAGCTAAGGCTGCAGGGGTTAAAGCTATGAACTTGAAAGCAGATGACGAGATTCAAGTTGCCTTTATCTGCAATACTTCATCCTTCTATCTTTTAACGCAACGTGGAAGCTTGAAACGTGTATCAACAGAGGAAATCCCAGCTACCAGCCGTGCTAAACGTGGTCTTCAAGTTCTGAGAGAATTAAAGAACAAACCTCATCGCGTCTTCTTGGCTGGTACGGTTTCAGAGCAAGGTTTCATTGGAGATCTCTTTAGTACAGAAGTAGAAGATGGTGACCAGACTCTAGTTGTTCAGTCCAATAAAGGAATAATTTACGAAACCATCTTACAAGATTTGAATTTATCAGAGCGTACAAGCAACGGTAGTTTCATTTCTGAAACAATTTCAGACGAAGAGGTATTTGACGCCTATCTCAAAGAAGTTTTAAGGGATGAAAAATAAATAACATTAGAAGTCAGCCGTAAGGGCTGATTTCTTATCGATAAAATTTTCAGAAAATTACAAATAATGCTTGAATTTTTGGGAGAATAGTGTAGAATAGAACACATAGTTTGAATAGAATAAAGGAGATACACATGACAGTTACTATTGATTGGGAAAACCTTGGTTTTTCCTATATGAAATTACCATATCGTTATATCGCACATTACCAAAATGGTAAGTGGAATGAAGGAGAACTAACAGAAGATGCAACTCTCCATATTTCAGAGTCATCTCCAAGTCTTCACTATGGTCAGCAAGCATTTGAAGGATTGAAAGCCTATCGTACCAAAGATGGTAGTATTCAACTCTTCCGTCCAGATGAAAATGCAAAACGTCTGCAACGCACCTGTGATCGTCTCTTGATGCCTCAAGTGCCAACTGCTATGTTTATCGACGCATGTAAAGCTGTGGTTCGTGCCAATGAAGAGTATGTGCCACCATATGGTACAGGTGGAACCCTCTACCTTCGCCCACTCTTGCTTGGTGTTGGTGATATTATCGGCGTGAAACCAGCTGAAGAATATATCTTCACGGTCTTTGCGATGCCTGTTGGAAATTACTTTAAAGGTGGATTAGTCCCAACTAATTTCTTGATTCAAGATGAGTATGACCGAGCTGCACCACACGGAACAGGAGCAGCCAAGGTCGGTGGGAACTATGCAGCTAGTCTCTTGCCAGGTAAGATTGCCAAATCCCGTCACTTCTCAGATGTAATCTATTTAGATCCGTCTACACATACCAAGATTGAAGAAGTAGGTTCCGCAAACTTTTTCGGAATTACTGCAGATAATGAATTTGTAACACCACTTAGTCCATCTATCCTGCCTTCTATCACTAAATATTCCCTCTTGTATCTTGCGGAACGTCGCTTAGGATTGACTCCAATCGAGGGAGATGTTCCAATTGATAACTTGGATCGTTTTGTAGAAGCAGGCGCATGTGGTACAGCAGCAGTGATCTCACCAATTGGAGGAATCCAACACGGTGATGCTTTCCATGTTTTCTACAGTGAGACAGAGGTTGGACCAGTCACTCGTAAACTCTACGATGAATTAACCGGTATCCAATTTGGTGATATAGAAGCACCTGAAGGTTGGATTGTAAAAGTAGATTAAGAAAATAAAAGGAGTTTTAAGATGAAATTGAAAAAATGGATGGTAACAGCAGGAGTAGCCCTGAGCACAACAGTTCTTCTAGCAGCTTGTGGAAAAACTGATAAAGAAGCGGACGCACCTAAAACCTTCTCTTACGTTTATGGTGTGGATCCATCATCTCTGGACTATAGTATTGCAACTCGTACTTCAACAACAGATATCATCGGTAACGTCGTTGATGGTTTGTTGGAAAACGATGAATATGGGAATTTGATTCCTTCCCTCGCTGAGGATTGGAGTGTCTCACAAGACGGTTTGACTTATACTTATAAACTTCGTAAAGGGGTTAAATGGTACACGTCAGAAGGTGAAGAATACGCTGAAGTAACTGCACATGACTTTGTTACCGGGTTGAAACACGTAGCAGATGGCAAATCAGATGGTATTACCCTTATTCAAAACTCAATCAAAGGCTTGAATGAATATGTGACTGGTGAGACTAACGACTTCTCTACAGTTGGGGTTAAGGTATTGGACGACTATACAGTCCAGTATACTCTAAATGCGCCTGAAAGTTTCTGGAATTCAAAAGTTACTTCTGCAACTATGTTACCTGTTAATGAAGAATTCCTCAAAGCTTCTGGCAAGAACTACGGAGCAGTTAGCCCATCTGGTATTCTTTATAACGGTCCATATATCTTGAAGACTTTGACTTCAAAATCTTTAATCGAATACGAAAAGAATCCAAATTATTGGGATAAAGAAAAGGTTAAAATCGAGAAAGTTAAATTAACTTACTATGATGGTTCAGACCAAGAATCATTAATCCGTAGCTTCTCTTCAGGTGTTTATACAACAGCTCGTATCTTCCCAAGTAGCTCAAACTTTGCCTCTACTTTAGAGCAATACGGAGACAAAATCACATACAGTCCACAGGATTCAACTAGTTATTACTTCACCTTTAACGTAAACCGTCAATCTTACAATAAGACTGCGAAAACAAGTGAAGAACAGAAAACTTCTACAAAAGAAGCCATGTTGAACAAGGACTTCCGTCAAGCAATCAACTTTGCCTTCAACCGTCATTCTTATGCTGCACAGCTCAATGGTGAAGATGGTGCGGACAAGATTATTCGTAACAGTCTAGTTCCAGATAACTTTGTACAATCTGGTGGCAAAAACTTTGGTGATATCGCTCAAGCAGAATTGGTTAACTATGGAGACCAATGGAAAGGCGTTGAGCTTGTAGACGGAAAAGATACCATTTATAATCCTGACAAAGCCAAAGCTGCATTTGAAAAAGCTAAGAAAGAATTGGAAGAAAAAGGTGTTAATTTCCCAATTCACTTAGATGTTCCAGTACAACAAACAGATACCATTGCCGTTCAACAAAGCAATTCCTTTAAACAATCAATCGAGTCAACTCTTGGTTCTGAAAATGTTGTGATTGACGTCCTTCAGATGACAGATAACGAAAAGGAAACCATTACATCACAAGCACGTGTCCCTTCTCAAAAAGACTATGATTTGAACAGTACTGGTTGGGCTCCAAGCTATCAGGACCCTGCAAGTTATCTCAATATCATGGATCCTAAGACAGGTTCTGCTATGAAACACTTTGGTATTACTAAAGGGAAAGATAAGGAAGTAGTAGCTCAACTAGGTCTTGACGAATATAAGAAACTCTTGGATGATGCAGTTTCTGAGACAAACGATTTGGATAAAAGATATGAAAAATATGCCAAAGCTCAAGCCTGGCTCACTGACAGTTCTCTCTTGTTGCCAACAGCTTCATCAGGTGGCTCACCAGTTGTCAGCAATATCGTTCCATTCTCTAAACCATACTCACAAGTTGGTATTAAAGGTGATCCATATATCTTTAAGGGAATGAAATTGCAAAAAGAGATTGTAACTGCTAAAGAATATCAAGCAGCCCTTGAAAAATGGCAAAAAGAAAAATTGGAATCAAATACTAAATACCAAAAAGAACTAGAAAATCATGTTCAATAAAACAGGGTAGTATCTTTGGTATAAAGGGGACTATATGGAATGGATTAAACTAATAGGAATCGTTATCATTGTGGTTGGTTTTATCTATAAACTGGATACCATTGCAACGGTAGTCTTAGCTAGTTTAGTTACAGCTCTAGTTTCTGGAGTTTCACTTGCTGAATTCTTAGAAATTTTAGGAAGAGAATTTAGCAATCAACGTGTTCTGACGATTTTTATGGTGACCTTGCCACTGGTTGGTTTATCTGAAACTTTTGGTCTCAAGAAACGCTCGATTGACTTGATTCAAAAGATTAAAGGATTAACCGTAGGAAGCTTTTATACAGTTTATTTCTTTATTCGAGAGCTAGATAGCTTCTTTGCTATTCGTCTTGGAGGACAGCCCCAATTTGTAAGACCCTTGGTTCATCCCATGGGAAAGGCAGCTGCAGAATCACAATTAGGTCGAAAATTAACTGAAAGTGAAGAAGAAGCTATAAAAGCTCGTGCTGCAGCAAATGATAATTTTGCAAACTTCTTTGCTCAAAACACTTTCGTTGGTGCGGGTGGTGTCCTCTTAATAGGGGGCACACTGGACCAATTAGGTTACGAAAGCAATTATGCAGGAATTGCTTCAGCCTCTCTTATAGTTGCAGGAATTGCCCTTCTTGTGGTTGGGATTTACAATTATCTATTTGATAGAAAACTGTTAGCAAAAAAGGTTAGAAAAAGGACACAAAAATGACAGATATAGCAAACCAGATTTTAGAGTGGACCTATATTGTGATTGGTTGTCAATTCCTTCATACAGCCTATTGTAGCTGTAAAGACAAAACGAACCCAGTTCGATTTGGAACAGCTGGATTTTGGACTTTGTTGGGCATCAGTTTTATTGGTGGTTCTTATCTACCATCTCTCTATATTGGTGCTATCGTAGTGATATTAGCTCTACTTACACTTTTTAAACAGGTTCGTATCGGAAGCTTACCCACTGTGGATGAAGTTAAGGCAAACATTGAAGCCAAAAGATTGAAGAATAAAATTTTTATTCCAGTAATGCTAATGGCTTTGATTGCGCTAGTATTAGCTAAAGTGATTCCTGAGTTTAGTAAGATTTCTATCAGCCTCGCAACTTTATTAGCAACCATCTCTCTTTTGTTGATTACCAAGAGTCATCCCAAAAGTTTACTATCTGAAAATAATCGCATGGTTCAGCAAGTCTCAACTAGTGGGATTGTTCCTCAATTGTTGGGAGCCTTGGGGGCAATTTTTACGGTTGCAGGTGTCGGAGATTTAATTTCTCATCTGATTAGCGATTTTGTTCCTTCAGGTGGTCGCTTTATGGGAGTTTTGGCTTATGTTCTTGGAATGGTTCTATTCTCCATGATAATGGGGAATGCGTTTGCAGCTTTTACAGTTATTACCGCTGGAGTTGGTGTTCCCTTTGTTTTTTCTTTAGGAGCTAATCCTATTATAGCTTCTGCTCTAGCAATGACAGCGGGTTGTTGTGGAACCTTGTTGACACCTATGGCAGCGAATTTTAATACCTTACCGGTAGCCCTTTTGGATATGAAAAATCCAAATGGTGTGATTAAAGCACAAGTGGGAGTTGCTATTGTCATGATTATCCTACATGTATTTCTGATGTACTTTTTGGCATTTTAGTAAAGGAAATAAAATGAAAATATTAGTTACAGGTTTTGATCCTTTTGGTGGTGAAAAGGTCAATCCAGCTCTGGAAGCTGTTAAATTATTACCATCTGAAATTCAAGGTGCAGAACTTCGTTGGGCAGAGATTCCAACAGTCTTTCATAAATCGTCAGAGGTTTTAGAATCAGAAATCAAACGATATCAACCAGATGTGGTGCTTTGTATTGGTCAGGCAGGTGGAAGAGCGAGTTTAACTCCTGAGCGAGTTGCCATCAATCAAGATGATGCTCGCATACCTGATAATGAGGGAAATCAACCAATTGATACGCCGATTCGTACAGATGGAGCAGCAGCCTACTTTAGCCAATTACCTATCAAAGCAATGGTGCAGGCCATAAAAGAGGAAGGCCTACCTGCCACAGTATCTAATACAGCAGGGACCTTTGTTTGCAACCATTTGATGTATCAGGCACTCTATTTAGCGGATAAAAAGTTTCCAAACATGAGAGCAGGCTTTATGCATATTCCCTATATGACAGAACAAGTGATAAATAAACCCAATACAGCATCTATGAACCTTACAGACATTATCAGGGGTATCGAAGCTGCGATTGGCGCTATCGTGGATTACAAAGATAAAGACTTGAAATTAATAGGTGGAACGACTCACTAATCATTCAAATTTCAGGATAAAATCCCACATATGATCCAGAAAACTCTTTATCAAGATTGGCTTGGTAGAGAGTTTTTTTCTTGCTAGATTAGGGAAATTCTTGTAAAATAGAGAAAGTGAAAAGAGGTATGGTATGAGCAAAAAAGATAAAAAAATAGAGATTCAGTTATCGGATGCTAAAATAGCTGTCGGAAAAGACAACTACGATGGTTACACGTTAACAATTGGGAAGAAGCTAATCGGTGAAATTGTCGAACTAGATAATCAATTTGCAATTGTAAAAAATGGAAATGTCGAAAGTTTTTATAAAGATTTAGAAAAAGCTGTGGAAATCTTGATTGAGAACTATAATTTGGCAAAATAATGCTTGTTTTTTGAAAATTTTCATGATATAATAGACTTTGTTCATTATCGGAGAGATAGCGAAGAGGCTAAACGCGGCGGACTGTAAATCCGCTCCTTCGGGTTCGGGGGTTCGAATCCCTCTCTCTCCATCTCATTAATGGGGTATAGCCAAGCGGTAAGGCAAGGGACTTTGACTCCCTCATGCGTTGGTTCGAATCCAGCTACCCCAGTTTCTAGGTAATAAATTCAAGATAAAAAGAAAATATCTTAGGGTATTTTATTTTTATAATTGAAGGACGTTCGGGATTATCATGTCGTTGCGGGTGCTTAGGAAAAAAATTATAAGTATGTCAAGTTAAAAAAACTTGATTGTTGGAGGATTTTTTAGATGAATGAATTTGAAGATTTGCTAAATAGCGTTAGCCAAGTTGAACCTGGTGATGTTGTTAGTGCCGAAGTATTGACAGTTGATGCTAATCAAGCTAACGTTGCAATCTCAGGAACTGGTGTTGAAGGTGTCTTGACTCTTCGCGAATTGACAAATGATCGCGATGCAGATATCAATGACTTTGTAAAAGTAGGTGAAGTATTTGATGTTCTTGTACTTCGTCAAGTAGTTGGTAAAGATACTGATACAGTAACATACCTTGTATCTAAAAAACGCCTTGAAGCTCGCAAAGCATGGGACAAACTTGTAGGACGCGAAGAAGAAGTTGTTACAGTTAAAGGAACTCGCGCTGTTAAAGGTGGACTTTCAGTAGAATTTGAAGGTTTGCGTGGATTTATTCCAGCTTCAATGTTGGATACTCGTTTCGTACGTAACACTGAGCGTTTTGTAGGTCAAGAATTTGAAGCTAAAATCAAAGAAGTTGACCCTAAAGAAAACCGCTTCATCCTTTCACGTCGTGAAGTTGTAGAAGCAGCTACTGCAGCAGCTCGTGCAGAAGTTTTCGGTAAATTGGCTGTTGGTGATGTTGTAACTGGTAAAGTTGCACGTATCACAAGCTTCGGTGCTTTCATCGACCTTGGTGGTGTTGATGGATTGGTTCACTTGACTGAATTGTCTCACGAACGTAACGTTTCACCAAAATCAGTTGTAACTGTTGGTGAAGAAGTTGAAGTGAAAATCCTTGATCTTAACGAAGAAGAAGGACGTGTATCACTTTCACTTAAAGCAACAACACCTGGACCATGGGATGGCGTTGAGCAAAAATTGGCTAAAGGTGACGTTGTAGAAGGTACAGTTAAACGTTTGACTGACTTCGGTGCATTTGTTGAGGTATTGCCAGGTATCGATGGACTTGTTCACGTATCACAAATTTCACACAAACGTATTGAAAATCCAAAAGAAGCTCTTACAGTTGGTCAAGAAGTTACTGTTAAAGTTCTTGATGTTAATGCTGATGCAGAACGTGTATCACTTTCTATCAAAGCTCTTGAAGAACGTCCAGCTCAAGAAGAAGGACAAAACGAAGAAAAACGTGCTCCACGTCCACGTCGTCCAAAACGTCAAGAAAAACGTGACTTTGAACTTCCTGAAACTCAAACAGGATTCTCAATGGCTGACTTGTTCGGAGACATCGAACTTTAATCAATCAGATTTAATTACAAATCCTTTGTTGTTAAAACAAGGGATTTTTCTTTTTTCAACTAGTTTTTTTTGATATAATGGATTTATGTTACATTCCGAAAAAGAATCAATTTATCAAATTGTAAATGAACAACTCTCTAGTCTTTTAGAAGGTGAGACCAATGTGTTGGCTAATCTATCAAATGCCAGTGCTCTCTTAAAAATGAACTTTCCGCATACTGTTTTTGCAGGTTTCTATTTATATGACGGAAATGAGCTTATTTTAGGCCCTTTTCAGGGTGGAGTCTCATGTGTAAGAATCGCTCTTGGGAAAGGGGTTTGTGGAGAGTCTGCAGCAAGCCGTCAAACGGTTATTGTTGGTGATGTAAAAACCTATCCAAACTATATTTCTTGTGATAGTAGTGCTCGTAGTGAGATTGTTCTTCCAATGGTAAAAGATGGACAGCTTCTGGGAGTATTTGACTTAGATTCATCTCATGTAGATGATTATGATTACATCGATCAACGATATTTAGAAGAGTTTGTTACCATCTTGTTAGAAAAGACAGAATGGGTATTTTCAATGTTTGAGGAGAAAGCATAATGTATCAGGCGCTTTATCGAAAGTATAGAAGTCAAAATTTTTCACAACTAGTGGGCCAGGAAGTTATTGCTCGAACGCTTAAACAAGCTGTGGAACAAGATAAAATTAGTCACGCCTACCTATTTTCAGGGCCTCGTGGAACTGGTAAGACCAGTGTGGCTAAGATTTTTGCTAAGGCGATGAACTGCCCTAATCAAGTAGGGGGAGAACCTTGTAATAACTGTTATATCTGCCAAGCTGTTACGGATGGAAGTTTAGAAGACGTTATCGAAATGGATGCTGCTTCTAATAATGGGGTTGATGAAATTCGTGATATTCGTGATAAATCAACGTATGCTCCAAGTATAGCTCAGTATAAGGTTTATATCATTGATGAGGTTCATATGCTTTCGACAGGTGCCTTTAATGCCCTTTTGAAAACACTGGAAGAACCAACTCCAAATGTTGTTTTTATTCTGGCAACAACAGAACTTCATAAAATTCCTGCAACGATTTTATCTCGTGTTCAACGTTTTGAGTTTAAGTCCATTAAAACTCAGGATATTCGAGATCACATCTTCTATATTTTAGAAAAGGAAGGGATTGATTACGAGACTGAAGCTGTTGAAATTATTGCTCGTCGAGCTGAAGGTGGTATGCGGGATGCCTTGTCAATTCTAGACCAGGCATTAAGCTTAACCCAAGAAGCAACATTGACAACTGCAGTCTCAGAAGAAATCACTGGAACCATTAGTTTAAGTGCTTTGGATAATTATGTAGCAGCTTTAGTCCAAAAGGATGTAACAGGTGCTTTGGAAAATCTGGACCTGATTTTTGAGAATGGAAAAAGCATGACACGATTTGTAGTCGATTTACTACAATATTTGCGTGATATCTTAATTGTTCAAGCAGGTGGAGAAAATTCGCATCATAGTGATGTATTCAAGGGTAACTTAGAACTTCCACAAGATGTCTTGTTTGAGATGATTAGCCTTGCTACTAAAAGTCTAGCTGATATTAAGGCTAGCCTACAACCTAAAATTTATGCCGAAATGATGACTATTCGTTTAGCAGAAATTGATTCCCAACCAGAACTTTCAGGTGAAGTGGCTGAGGAATTGTCTTCTCTTCGAGAAGAAGTTGCACGATTGAAACAAGCTCTTGCTAATGTTGGTTCTAATCCCAAGCAAACTGTTTCTACACCAAGTCGTCCGTCTAACAGTAAGTCAATCTATCGTGTAGACCGAAACAAGGTTCAGTCTATTTTGCAAGAAGCGATAGAAAATCCAGACTTAGCCCGTCAAAACTTAATTCGACTTCAAAATGCTTGGGGAGAAGTCATCGAAAGCTTATCAGGACCAGATAAGGCACTTTTAGCTGGTTCTCAACCTGTTGCAGCAAATGAACACCATGCGATTTTGGCTTTTGAATCTAACTTTAACGCTGGTCAAACTATGAAACGAGACAATCTGAATACTGTGTTCGGAAATATTCTCAGTAAAGCCGCTGGATTTTCTCCAGAGATTCTTGCAATCTCAATGGAAGAGTGGAAAGAAGTTCGAGCAGACTTCTCAGCAAAGGTTAAATCTTCTCCAGAACAGGTAGTTCAGGAAGCGACCGATGAATCTATACTACCTCAAGGTTTTGAATTTTTAGAGGATAAAGTAATCATTGAAGAAGACTAAAAGGAATTTTTGGTAAAAGACGATGAACAGACAACAATTTATTATCATGGCTCTATTTACAGCTGCTGAAACTTACTTTTTTAATGAGTCAATGATGAATGGACAGTATTTAATGGCTCTTCTCTGGGCAATTCTCATTCTCCGAAATTTTCGTGTCTCTTATATCATGGGTAAAATTGTGAGCGCTATAGATGAACATTTTCAGAGAAAAGAGTAACACTAGTTTTTAGACAAAATCAAAGCCTTTTAGGCTTTTTTTTGTTATACTAATAAAGTATATTTATTGACATTTTACTGTGTTTTCCTAGGACTTTAAAAAGATTTAGTTTTAAGTAAAAACAGTAAAAAAGATTGA
This sequence comes from Streptococcus peroris ATCC 700780, assembly GCF_000187585.1. Lineage (GTDB taxonomy): Bacteria > Bacillota > Bacilli > Lactobacillales > Streptococcaceae > Streptococcus > Streptococcus peroris. The sequence goes on along the minus strand of NZ_GL732463.1, from coordinate 946,442 downwards.
AAAGAAAGGAATTATCATGTCAGTATTAGAAATCAGAAATCTTCATGTTGCGATTGAAGATAAGGAAATTTTAAAAGGGGTTAATTTAACTCTTAAAACTGGAGAAATTGCTGCGATTATGGGGCCAAACGGAACGGGTAAGTCAACACTTTCTGCAGCGATTATGGGAAATCCAAACTATGAAGTCACTGAGGGTGAAATCCTATTTGATGGTGTCAATATTTTGGAATTAGAAGTAGACGAACGTGCGCGCATGGGGCTTTTTCTTGCCATGCAATATCCATCAGAAATCCCTGGGATTACCAATGCGGAATTTCTTCGTGCAGCTATGAATGCTGGGAAAGAAGATGATGAAAAAATTTCAGTTCGTGAATTCTTGAAAAAATTAGACGAAAAAATGGAATTGCTCAATATGAAAGAAGAAATGGCAGAGCGTTACCTCAATGAAGGTTTCTCCGGTGGTGAGAAAAAACGTAATGAAATTCTTCAACTCTTGATGTTGGAACCAACTTTCGCCCTACTTGATGAGATTGACTCTGGTCTTGATATCGACGCTCTTAAAGTTGTATCTAAAGGCGTCAATGCTATGCGTGGTGAAGGCTTTGGTGCTATGATTATTACTCACTACCAACGTCTCTTGAACTATATCACACCAGATGTAGTACATGTGATGATGGAAGGGCGTGTCGTTCTTTCTGGAGGTCCTGAATTGGCTGCACGTTTGGAACGTGAAGGATACGCAAAATTAGCTGAAGAACTTGGCTACGACTATAAGGAAGAACTGTAATTCGCTCGTATCTTTTAGGAGACATAAATGACTAAAGAAACTATTAAACTTTTTTCAGAATTACACGCTGAGCCAAGTTGGTTATCTGAACTCCGTCAAAAAGCTTTTGATAAAATTGAAAGTTTGGAATTACCGGCTATTGAACGTGTAAAATTTCATCGTTGGAATCTTGGTGATGGAACAATAACAGAAAGTGAACCATCAACAAATATCCCTGACTTCACTGCTTTGGACAATCATTTGAAGTTGGTGCAAGTAGGAACTCAAACTGTTTTTGAACAAACTCCAGTTGAGTTAGCTGAACAGGGTGTTGTCTTTACTGATTTCCATTCAGCACTAGAAGAAATTCCGGAAATTATTAAAGAATTCTTCATGTCATCTGTGAAATACGATGATGACAAATTGGCAGCTTACCACACAGCTTACTTTAACAGTGGTGCTGTTCTCTATATTCCAGATAACGTAGAAATCACAGAGCCAATTGAAGGGATTTTCTACCAAGATAGTGATAGCGACGTACCTTTTAACAAGCATATCCTCATTGTCGCTGGGAAGAATAGTAAGATTAGTTACCTTGAACGTCTAGAGTCACGTGGTGAAGGTAGTGCTAAAGCAACTGCCAATATCACAGTAGAAGTCATTGCACGTTCAGGTGCGCAAGTGAAATTTGCAGCTATTGACCGTCTAGGTGAAAATGTTACGGCCTACATTAGCCGTCGTGGTAAACTCGGCAACGATGCAAGCATTGACTGGGCAATTGCAGTTATGAATGAAGGAAACGTCATTGCTGATTTTGATAGTGATTTACTTGGAAATGGTAGCCATGCAGATCTTAAAGCCATTGCCTTATCAAGTGGGCGTCAGATTCAAGGGATTGATACGCGAGTGACGAACTATGGCTGCAACTCTATTGGTAATATCCTTCAACATGGAGTTATCCTTGAAAAAGCAACTTTGACTTTCAATGGTATTGGACACATCATCAAGGGCGCTAAGGGAGCAGATGCGCAACAAGAAAGCCGTGTTCTCATGCTTTCTGACCAGGCTCGTTCAGATGCTAACCCAATCCTTTTGATTGATGAAAATGATGTTACTGCAGGACACGCAGCTTCAATCGGTCAAGTGGATCCAGAAGACATGTACTATCTCATGAGCCGTGGATTGGACAAGGCAACTGCAGAACGTTTGGTTGTTCGCGGATTCCTTGGATCTGTAATCGTTGAGATTCCAGTCAAAGAAGTTCGTGATGAGATGATTGCGACGATCGAAGAAAAATTGTCAAAACGCTAAGGGGAAGCCTATGTTTGATGTAGAAGCGATTCGCAAGGATTTTCCAATTTTAGATCAGATTGTTAATGACGAACCTCTGATTTATTTGGATAATGCTGCGACGACACAAAAACCACTAGCTGTTCTGGAAGCCATTAACCGCTACTATGAGCAGGATAATGCCAATGTCCACCGAGGAGTTCATACTTTGGCAGAGCGTGCGACAGCATCTTATGAAGCTGCTCGCGAAACCATTCGCAAGTTCATCAACGCAGGTTCGACAAAGGAAGTACTCTTCACTAGAGGAACTACGACTAGTCTCAACTGGGTGGCACGTTTCGCTGAGGAAACCTTGACTGAGGGAGATCAGGTCTTGATTTCAGTCATGGAACACCATTCCAATATTATCCCATGGCAGGAAGCTTGTCGAAAGACCGGAGCTGAGCTTGTCTATGTTTATCTCAAAGATGGCGCTCTCGATATGGATGACTTGCGAGCTAAATTGACTGATAAGGTTAAATTTGTTTCACTAGCACATGCTTCCAATGTTCTTGGAGTGATCAATCCTATCAAAGAAATCACGCAAATGGCTCATAAAGTTGGAGCTATTATGGTGGTAGATGGTGCTCAGTCTACACCTCATATGAAGATTGATGTTCAGGACTTGGACGTTGACTTCTTTGCCTTTTCAGGTCACAAGATGGCTGGTCCGACTGGTATCGGTGTCCTTTATGGGAAGGAAAAGTATCTGGAACAAATGTCACCAGTTGAATTTGGTGGCGAGATGATTGATTTTGTTTATGAACAATCTGCAAGCTGGAAGGAATTACCTTGGAAATTCGAGGCTGGAACTCCCAATATGGCAGGTGCGATTGGACTGGCTGCTGCAGTAGATTATCTTGAAAATCTTGGTATGGAAGCGATTGAAGCCCATGAACAAGAATTGATCGCATACGTCTTTCCAAAATTGCAGGCAATTGAGGGTTTGACCATTTACGGTTCGCAAGATTTGGCTCAACGTTCAGGTGTCATTGCCTTTAACCTAGGTGACCTTCATCCTCATGACCTTGCGACAGCCCTGGATTATGAAGGAGTAGCAGTTCGTGCCGGTCATCATTGTGCCCAACCATTGCTCCAGTATTTGGAAGTCCCTGCAACAGCTCGCGCTAGTTTTTATATCTACAATACCAAGGCAGATTGCGACAAACTAGTCGATGCTTTACTAAAGACAAAGGAGTTTTTCAATGGCACTTTCTAAACTAGATAGCCTTTATATGGCAGTGGTAGCGGACCATTCAAAAAATCCCCATCATCAAGGGAAGTTAGAAGATGCTGAGCAAATCAGTCTCAATAATCCAACTTGTGGCGATGTCATCAATCTCTCTGTCAAGTTTGATGCAGAGGATCGTTTGGAAGATATTGCTTTTCTAAACTCAGGATGCACCATCTCAACTGCCTCTGCTAGTATGATGACAGACGTTGTTTTAGGAAAGACAAAGCAAGAAATCCTAGAGCTTGCGACCATTTTTTCTGAAATGGTTCAAGGGCAAGAGGATGAGCGTCAAGATCAACTTGGAGATGCAGCTTTTTTATCAGGAGTTGCCAAATTCCCTCAACGAATTAAATGCGCAACCCTAGCTTGGAATGCCCTGAAGAAAACAATTGAAGACCAAGAAAACCAATAAGACAAGCTTCTTTTGTCTTATGAATTATTAGAAATGAAGAATGAAAGAAAGGATATTATGGCTGAAGAAAGAGTAGAACCAAAACCAATTGATCTTGGTGAGTATAAATTTGGTTTCCATGACGATGTAGAGCCTGTCCTATCGACAGGAAAAGGATTGAATGAAGATGTCATTCGTGAACTATCAGCTGCTAAGGGAGAACCTGAGTGGATGCTGGAATTCCGTTTGAAATCTTATGAAACCTTCAAAAAAATGCCCATGCAAACTTGGGGAGCAGACTTGTCAGAGATTGACTTTGACGACTTGATCTACTACCAAAAACCATCTGATAAACCAGCCCGTTCTTGGGATGACGTTCCTGAAAAAATCAAAGAAACCTTTGAACGAATCGGGATTCCTGAAGCTGAGCGTGCCTATCTAGCTGGAGCTTCTGCCCAGTATGAGTCAGAAGTGGTTTACCATAACATGAAGGAAGAATTTGAGAAGTTAGGAATTATCTTTACAGATACAGATTCTGCCCTCAAGGAATACCCAGACTTGTTTAAACAATACTTTGCTAAGTTGGTACCGCCTACAGATAACAAGTTGGCGGCCCTCAACTCAGCAGTATGGTCTGGCGGAACCTTTATCTACGTACCAAAAGGGGTCAAAGTAGATATTCCACTTCAAACTTACTTCCGTATCAATAACGAAAATACTGGACAGTTTGAACGTACCTTGATCATCGTTGATGAGGGAGCAAGTGTCCACTACGTAGAAGGATGTACAGCGCCAACTTATTCAAGCAACAGCTTGCACGCTGCTATTGTAGAAATCTTTGCTTTGGACGGAGCTTATATGCGTTATACGACTATTCAAAACTGGTCTGACAACGTTTATAACTTGGTAACCAAACGTGCTAAAGCTTTGAAAGATGCGACTGTTGAGTGGATTGATGGAAACTTAGGTGCCAAAACAACTATGAAATATCCATCTGTTTACCTTGATGGAGAAGGTGCGCGTGGGACTATGCTTTCGATTGCCTTTGCCAATGCAGGGCAACACCAAGATACTGGTGCTAAGATGATCCACAATGCGCCGCACACAAGTTCCTCTATCGTCTCTAAATCAATCGCTAAAGGCGGTGGTAAGGTAGACTATCGTGGACAAGTGACTTTCAACAAGAACTCTAAAAAATCTGTGTCTCACATCGAGTGTGATACCATTATCATGGATGACTTGTCAGCATCAGATACTATTCCATTTAATGAAATCCACAACTCACAAGTAGCTTTGGAGCACGAAGCTAAGGTGTCTAAGATTTCTGAAGAACAACTCTACTACCTTATGAGTCGTGGTTTATCAGAATCCGAAGCAACTGAGATGATTGTCATGGGATTTGTCGAACCCTTTACCAAAGAACTTCCGATGGAATATGCGGTTGAGCTTAACCGTTTGATTAGCTACGAAATGGAAGGATCAGTCGGATAAGGACAAAAAGGAGACGCAAATGGGATTCTTAAAGCGATTGTTTGGAACGATTGAAAAAGTGAATAAGGGAGAAGCACCGATTGAAGAATTGGATCAGGCATTTGTTTTTGATCTTGAAGAAGAAGCAGATGATTATTGGAGACAAACGGAAGAGCTTCTCTTGATAAACGCTGTAAAAGCTGCTGGTGGTCCTGAGGCAGTAGAACGTGCTTTTGTCCTTGCTAATTTCAAGGAAAATCAAGAAACCTTTGAGCTCTTTTATCAGGTAGATGGTCAATTACTTTCTTGGAGAGAGATGGACGCAAGTGTTGTAGATAAAATCAGCAATCAACTTCTTCCACAAGCATCAGAAGTTGCCCAAGCAGTAAATGAGAATTATGAAGAGGCAAACGTACCGGTAATCGACTACGCTATGCTTCAGTTTGAAACTGCAACCATGGCTTGGTTTGGACGGAAAATTACAACAGCTTCTCCTGAAGTCAAATTGACTTTTGAAGAATTGGTATCTGGTTGGCGCGCTATTCTGAAACAAGAAATTTCAAATCGTCCTTTAGATAGTGACCGTCCGTTCCCATACTACGAATTCTAAACAATACAAAAAAATCGCGATTATTCGCGATTTTTTATAATTTTTCATTTATGAATCGTACAAAGTTGTTCCACCAAACTTTTAAAAAGAAAGCTTTTTCGATATTTTTATCAGAGACCATATCAAAGGTTGGTTTATCAGATGTAATATAACCTTGGCCAACCAAGTCCTTGTCATCGTATGTTAGATGTCCAACGACAGTACCTGCCTCAAGTGGAGCAGTGTGTTCAGTAGTATCCGCTGTATAGGTAACAGATGATTGAGCTCGACTTCCAAGACGTTGAACAATTTTTATATCTTCTTTAGCGACAGCTGCAACAGTATTTTGCTTTCCATCTAAGACAGGTGATTTGCTATCCTGATAACTTTCTCCTTGATTGACGATTGTTTGAAGTGCAAAATTAGAAGAGATGTAGTCTAAGAGAGCAGAGGTTGCTGTAAAACGCGCGTAAGGATTCGTATTTTGGTTATCTGCATTAAGGACAACTGTGATGATACGCATTCCTTTTTCTACGGTTGTACCTACAAAGGATGCTCCTGCTTTATCCGTTGTTCCTGTTTTAAGACCGTCAACTCCACCACGATAAGCAGGTAATCCTTCTAACATATAGTTTGTAGAATGAATGGTCATTCCTGCAAAAGTAGAAGAAGGTTTCTTCGTGATTTCTAAGACCTGAGGATATTTGAGAATCAGATTACGAGCTACAACAGCAACATCGTAGGCACTCAATTTATTTTCATCGTCTTTCTTAGAACCTGGATAGATATTGTTTCCAAGGGTTTCATTGTTGAGACCAGTTGAGTTGACGAGTGTAGCATCTTGGATTCCCCATTCAAGAAGTTTAGCCTTCATCATGTCAACAAAGTCTTTTTCAGAACCAGCAATCTTTTCTGCTAAAGCGATCGCTGCACTATTGGCACTCGATACCAGAGTTGCTTCTAGCAACTCTTCAACGGTATAGTTCCTAGCCTCCATAGGAACGTTACTTGCTTCAGAGTTGGTCGTGAGCTTGTAAGGGTAATCTGAAATTTCTACTGGGGTAGAAAGAGTGATTTTTCCTTGATCTAGGGCTTCATAGACTAGGTAAACAGTAAGTAACTTACTAATAGATGCGATTTCAACAGGTTGAGTCGCGTCTTTTTCATATAAAATTTTACCAGTAGTAGCTTCAACAGCAATGGCGTGTTTTGCAGGGACGTTAAAATCCTGAGCAAAAACAGTAGTAGTAGAAGCACACAAAATAAGTGTTAGTAATGCTAAAAATAATTTCTTCATAGTAACTTTATTCTATCATAAAGACTAAAAATATTCTTGTTTTTATGATGAAGGTTATCAATCTTTTTCGAATTATGGTAAAATAGGAAAAAGAGGAGGTGGCCTATGTTTCGGAGAAATAAATTATTCTTCTGGACAACTGAAATTTTATTTATAACCTTAATTTTATACCTATGGAGGGAAATGGGGGCTATTATAACGCCATTTGTAAGTGTTGTAAATACAATCATGATTCCTTTTTTATTAGGAGGATTTTTGTATTATCTAACCAATCCAATTGTCATCTTTTTAGAGAAAGAATGTAAAATCAACCGAATCATTGGGATTTTGTTGACTCTTTTTGTTCTCTTTGGTTCAATCGTCATTGGTGTTGTCTATCTTTTACCGATTTTAATCAATCAGTTGAGTAGCTTGATCAGTTCTAGCCAAGGTATCTATGGTCGACTCCAAGATCTAGTGATTGAGTTATCAAAATATCCTACTTTCCAAGAGATTGATATCCAGCAAACCATTCAACAATTAAACCTTTCTTATGTTGATATTTTACAGAATATCTTAAATAGTGTGACGAATAGTGTCGGTAGTGTTCTTTCAGCTTTAGTAAGTACTGTTTTAATTATTATTATGACACCGGTCTTCTTGATATATTTCCTTCTGGACGGGCATAAATTTTTACCGATGCTGGAAAGATCTGTTTTAAAAAGAGATAAGCGAAATATCTCTGGCTTATTAAAAAATCTGAATTCAACTATTTCTCGTTATATTAGTGGTGTATCAATTGATGCTCTCATCATCGGATGTTTAGCTTATATTGGTTATAGTGTTATCGGGCTTAGATATGCATTGGTTTTTGCAATTTTTTCTGGTTTAGCGAATTTGATTCCCTATGTTGGACCAAGTATCGGATTGATTCCTATGGTTATTTCAAATTTATTCACAGACCCACAAAAAATGATCATAGCTGTCATTTATATGTTGATTATCCAGCAAGTAGATGGAAATATCCTTTATCCACGTATTGTTGGTGGAGTCATGAAGGTTCATCCAATTACAATTTTAGTCTTACTGTTGTTATCAAGTAATATTTACGGTGTGGTTGGAATGATTGTAGCAGTACCTACCTACTCAATTTTAAAAGAAATTTCAAAATTTTTAGCTCGTTTGTATGAAAATCACAAGGAAGCTAAAGAAGTAGAAAAATATTTATCAGAATAAGCGAATCGGATTTTATCTGATTCGTTTTTTGATTCATAACCTTAAAAGAGTCTCCCTAAAAGCAAGTGTAAGGATGAGAATAATTCACAAAAACTTTGTAAAACACTTGCAATTTAGCTAAAATTTGATAAAATAGTAAGGAAGTTAGACTGTATTGCCTACTGTCTATCTATAAAATATATTTTATTGGAGGCTTTTACTCAAATGGCAAAAGAAAAATACGATCGTAGTAAACCACACGTTAACATTGGTACTATTGGACACGTTGACCACGGTAAAACTACCCTAACTGCAGCTATCACAACTGTTTTGGCACGTCGCTTGCCTTCAGCAGTTAACCAACCTAAAGACTATGCGTCTATCGATGCTGCACCAGAAGAACGCGAACGCGGTATCACTATCAACACTGCGCACGTTGAATATGAAACTGCAAAACGTCACTACGCTCACATCGACGCTCCAGGACACGCGGACTACGTTAAAAACATGATTACTGGTGCCGCTCAAATGGACGGAGCTATCCTTGTAGTAGCTTCAACAGACGGACCAATGCCACAAACACGTGAACACATCCTTCTTTCACGTCAAGTTGGTGTTAAACACTTGATCGTCTTCATGAACAAAGTTGACTTGGTTGATGACGAAGAATTGCTTGAATTGGTTGAAATGGAAATCCGTGACCTTCTTTCAGAATACGACTTCCCAGGTGACGAACTTCCAGTTATCCAAGGTTCTGCTCTTAAAGCTCTTGAAGGTGATTCTAAATACGAAGACATCATCATGGAATTGATGGATACTGTTGACGAATACATTCCAGAACCAGAACGTGATACTGATAAACCATTGCTTCTTCCAGTCGAAGACGTATTCTCAATCACTGGACGTGGTACTGTTGCTTCAGGACGTATCGACCGTGGTACTGTTAAAGTCAACGACGAAATCGAAATCGTTGGTATCAAAGAAGAAATTCAAAAAGCAGTTGTTACTGGTGTTGAAATGTTCCGTAAACAACTTGATGAAGGTCTTGCAGGAGATAACGTTGGTGTGCTTCTACGTGGTATCCAACGTGATGAAATCGAACGTGGACAAGTTATCGCTAAACCAGGTTCAATCCACCCACACACTAAATTCAAAGGTGAAGTTTACATCCTTACTAAAGAAGAAGGTGGACGTCATACTCCATTCTTCAACAACTACCGTCCTCAATTCTACTTCCGTACTACAGACGTTACAGGTTCAATCGAACTTCCTGCTGGTACAGAAATGGTAATGCCTGGTGATAACGTGACTATCGACGTTGAGTTGATCCACCCAATCGCCGTAGAACAAGGTACTACATTCTCAATCCGTGAAGGTGGACGTACTGTTGGTTCAGGTATGGTTACAGAAATCGAAGCTTAATTCGATTTAGTTCCCAGAAGAACAATTATTTAAGTCAGACAATCAAAGAACCTTGCTATGCAAGGTTCTTTTTTTCTAGTTATACAAAAACAAAATAAGACAGTATGGTAGTTGATTACGAATATAGAAACTTAATTAAATAATTATCTTATTTATTAACGAATGTATATCCTAGTTTTTCAGAATAAATTTTTATAAGGTTAAAAAGCTTTTCACAAATGCCTATTTTTTTGATAAAATAGAAGGAAGAAAAAAAGAAATGAGTTCGTCATGTCAAAAGGATTTTTAGTCTCTATAGAGGGGCCCGAGGGAGCTGGGAAAACAAGCGTGCTTGAAGCTATCCTTCCTGTGTTAGAAGAGAAAAATATAGAGGTTTTAACAACACGTGAACCAGGAGGCGTATTGATTGGTGAAAAGATACGAGAAGTTATTTTAGATCCAAGTCATACTCAAATGGATGCCAAAACAGAGCTTTTACTCTATATTGCTAGTCGCAGACAACACCTAGTGGAAAAGGTCTTACCAGCCCTTGCAGCAGGGAAACTGGTCATCATGGATCGTTTTATTGATAGTTCAGTTGCTTATCAAGGCTTTGGTCGTGGTTTGGATATTGAGGCTATTGATTGGCTCAATCAATTTGCGACTGATGGTCTTAAACCAGATTTGACACTTTATTTTGATATTGAGGTGGAAAAAGGCCTTGAACGAATCGCTGCAAATAGCAATCGAGAAGTCAATCGTTTAGATTTGGAAGGCCTAGACTTGCACCGTAAAGTTCGCCAGGGATATCTCTCTCTTCTTGAAAAAGAGGGTGAACGCATTGTTAAAATTGATGCCAGCTTACCACTAGATCAAGTTGTTGAAAATACTAAGCAGGTCTTATTTGACAGAATGGGGATTCAAGAATGAATCAAGAGCAATTAAAAGTCTCTCAACCTCAGCAATTTGAACGGTTTGTTCATATTTTGGAACAAAAACAGCTCAATCATGCTTATCTTTTTTCAGGATTTTTTGGAAGTATGGAGATGGCTTTATTCCTGTCAAAGAGTTTGTTCTGTACAGAAAAACAGGGTGTTTTACCCTGCGAGACTTGCAGAAATTGTAAGTTGATTGATCAAGAAGAATTTCCTGATGTCACCATTATTCGTCCGATGAATCAACTCATTAAAACGGAGAGAATTAGAGAATTAGTTGGGCAGTTTTCTCAATCAGGGATTGAAAACCAACGTCAGGTTTTTATCATTGAACAAGCAGAAAAAATGCATGTTAATGCTGCTAATTCGCTACTAAAGGTTATTGAGGAACCACAGAGTGAAATCTATATTTTCTTTTTAACCAATGATCAAGAGCAGATGTTACCAACCATTCGAAGTCGGACACAGATTTTCCAATTTCAGAAACAAGTTGCAAATCTTATGGCTGAGCTTGAAAAATCAGGCTTGGTCAAAAATAAGGCAAGACTTTTAGCTGAGTTTAGTCAATCGCAAGCAGAAGCCGAAAAGCTAACAAATCAAACAAGTTTTTGGACTTTAGTTGAAGAATGTGAGAGATTCTATACTTGGTTAGAAGCTGGGGAAAAGGAATCGTATTTGCAGGTGGCAAAGTTATCTAGTTTAGCGGACGACAAAGAAAAGCAAGATCAAGTCTTTAGAATTTTAGAAGTTTTAGCAGGCCAAGAGGTTCAAAAAAATGCAGCACGTACAATCTTACAAAATCTCCTTGAAGCTCGAAGAATGTGGAAGGCAAATGTTTCCTTCCAAAATGCTTTGGAATACCTCGCTTTACAATAATAAGAAAATGGAAAAATAAAAGAAAGGGCTGTTCATGAACAAGAAAGAATTATTTGATGCCTTAGATGATTTTTCTCAACAGTTGTTGGCAACCTTGGCTGATGTCGAAGCCATCAAAAAAAATCTCAAGAGTGTTGTAGAAGAGAATACAGCTCTTCGTTTAGAGAACGATAAACTGAGAGAGCGCTTGAGTGAGGAAGAAGAGACAGCTCCAACGAAGACCAAACATGTCAGAGAAAATGTAAGCCGAATCTATGACGACGGATTTCATGTGTGTCGCGACTTTTATGGCCAACGTCGTGAACAAGACGAAGAATGCATGTTTTGTGATGAATTGTTGTTTAGGGAGTAAGCATGCAGATTCAAAAAAGTTTTAAAGGTCAGTCACCTTATGGTAAGTTATATCTTGTCGCAACTCCAATTGGGAATCTAGAGGATATGACCTTTCGTGCTATTCAGACTTTGAAAGAAGTGGATTGGATTGCTGCAGAGGACACTCGTAATACTGGACTCTTGCTTAAGCATTTTGATATTTCGACCAAACAAATCAGTTTTCATGAGCACAATTCCAAGGAAAAGATTCCAGATTTGATTGATTTGTTGAAACAAGGTCAAAATATTGCTCAAGTATCTGATGCAGGCCTTCCTAGTATTTCAGACCCTGGTCACGATTTGGTTAAAGCAGCCATTGCAGAAGATATTGCTGTCGTCACAGTTCCAGGTGCTAGTGCAGGAATTTCTGCTCTGATTGCCAGTGGATTAGCACCACAACCTCACATATTTTATGGTTTTCTGCCTCGAAAAACAGGGCAACAAAAGCAGTTTTTCGAGGATAAAAAAGCTTATCCAGAAACCCAGATTTTCTACGAATCACCTCACCGTGTGGCAGATACGTTGGAAAATATGCTAGAAGTCTATGGTGACCGTCCAGTAGTTCTAGTTCGAGAATTGACTAAGATTTATGAAGAATACCAGCGAGGGCATATTACAGAGTTATTGGAAAACATATCTGAAACACCGCTCAAGGGCGAGTGTCTTCTCATCGTAGAAGGGGCTAGTCAAGAAGTAGAAGATAAGGATGAAGAGGATTTATTCTCTGAGATACAAGAACGTATCCAACAAGGTGTTAAGAAAAATCAAGCCATTAAGGAAGTCGCAAAGATTTACCAGTGGAACAAAAGTCAGCTCTACGCAGCTTATCATGAATGGGAAGAGAATCAATCTAATGACTAAACAGGTAAGTTTGCCTTCTTCCTGAAACAAAAATAACAATCATAAACATTCTGCTAAGATTGCTTATTTGGAGGGGAAATGAAAAGCAAAGTGTTGAAGAAAGTAATTGGGCTACTGTTGCCTACTCTCACCTTATTTATTTTATCGGCATGTAACAACTACAGAGTCGATCGTGATTTAGCTAAAACAGCTATTTCAAATATCCGTTCCGTAGTAGAAGCTGCAGAACTAGAAGCAGAAGAATACTCGACAGCTGCCATTGATTATAATAGATATCCGAATTACGTTAAAGGAACTAGACGAGTAGTTGATGTCTATGTGGATTTTGAAAAAGACTATGTTGAGAAAACTCCAGTCCTTAAATACAATCCGGAGCTTAAAGAAGTTGAAAAGAAAATTTTCTTTGTTTTTCCTAAGAAAACAGTCTATCGTTTAGAAATGAAGTATGATTCTGGTGATGACGACTATGACCGATTTAAAAAAGCTTACAATACGATACTTCAAAGTGATAGTTTGACTTTTACATATATAAAAGATGATAATCTTAGGAAGCTTTATATTAAAAACTCAGTTGAATTAGACTACTTTAACTCGATTTATTCTTTGGTTCCGAAAGAAGAATATAATGGTAATCCCAAAACTCGTCTTGAAGAACAAGAAAAAAGAGAGGCAATTTTGAAGACGGATATAGAAGAACTAACTCCCTTAATTGAGGATTTAGACCCAAGTAGAGTCAACAATCTCGATGAAGAGACGTTTATTCGCAATCGAGATACACTCTTAAAAAGAGTTGTTGATAATCGTTCGACCTTTAGTATTCACATACACACTGACATAGAACAGGTACGAAAACAAAACCTCCAAGTAACGAATGAAGATATTGACAATTGGACAGACTCTGATTTCCAATATTTACTTGCTCAAATAGTTGAAATTGAAAAACTACCTAGAAATACTGAAGTAGGATTTGGTATCAGTTATAAAGATAATAGTCATCTGTATGCTTATAAGACATTCAGTTTTGTTAAACAATAATTTTGGAAAGACATTCAGGAATACTCCTGTCTGTCTTTTTACTTAGCTTTTTGGTATAATGGACCAAGTATTAATTAGAAAGATTTGTGGGTGTCAAACAGTCTAGTGACTTGTTTTAATATGGACTTATGTTACATCCAAAGAGGTATTAGTGTCGTGTCTCAATCTTATATCAATGTTATCGGTGCTGGTTTAGCAGGTTCGGAAGCAGCTTACCAAATCGCAGAACGTGGTATTCCAGTTAAACTCTATGAAATGCGTGGTGTCAAATCAACACCTCAGCATAAAACAGATAATTTTGCAGAATTAGTGTGTTCCAACTCATTACGAGGGGATGCTCTTACAAATGCTGTCGGGCTCCTCAAGGAAGAAATGCGTCGTCTTGGTTCTGTGATTTTAGAATCAGCAGAAGCAACGCGGGTTCCTGCTGGTGGAGCGCTTGCGGTTGATCGTGACGGTTTCTCCCAAATGGTTACTGAAAAAATTGCCAATCACCCTTTAATTGAAGTGGTTCGTGATGAAATTACAGAATTGCCGACAGATGCTATTACAGTTGTAGCGACTGGTCCTTTGACTAGTGATGCCCTGGCTGAGAAAATTCATGCCCTTAATGACGGCGATGGCTTCTATTTCTACGACGCGGCAGCGCCTATTATCGACGTCAACACCATCGATATGAGTAAGGTCTATCTCAAGTCTCGGTATGACAAGGGAGAAGCTGCCTACCTCAATGCTCCCATGACCAAGCAAGAGTTTATGGATTTCCATGAAGCCTTGGTCAATGCGGAAGAAGCACCCCTTAATTCTTTTGAAAAAGAGAAGTACTTTGAAGGTTGTATGCCTATTGAAGTCATGGCCAAACGTGGTATTAAAACCATGCTTTATGGTCCTATGAAACCAGTTGGTCTGGAGTATCCAGATGACTACACAGGCCCTCGTGATGGTGACTTTAAAACACCGTATGCAGTTGTCCAGCTTCGTCAGGATAATGCTGCAGGGAGTCTTTATAACATCGTTGGTTTCCAAACTCACCTCAAATGGGGAGAGCAGAAGCGTGTCTTCCAAATGATTCCAGGTCTTGAAAATGCTGAGTTTGTTCGCTATGGGGTCATGCATCGTAATTCCTATATGGATTCGCCAAATCTTCTTGAGCAAACATACCGTTCTAAGAAACAGCCAAATCTCTTCTTTGCTGGTCAGATGACAGGTGTGGAAGGCTATGTTGAGTCAGCTGCTTCAGGATTAGTAGCAGGTATTAACGCAGCTCGACTTTTCAAGGGAGAAAGCGAAGCTATTTTCCCAGAGACAACTGCAATCGGAAGTTTAGCTCATTATATCACCCATGCTGATAGCAAACACTTCCAACCTATGAATGTCAACTTCGGTATTATCAAGGAATTAGAAGGTGAACGAATCCGTGATAAAAAGACTCGTTATGAGAAAATCGCGGAACGTGCCTTGTCTGATTTAGAGGAATTTTTATCTGTCTAATTTTTTTGAAAGAATCGCTCATCATACTATAAAAATCTTTGAAATTGTGATAAAATAGGTAGGATGAAAAAAGGAGAGAGAAAATGGTAGAACCTAAGTATAAACGTATCTTAATCAAGCTATCTGGTGAAGCCCTTGCTGGCGAACGTGGTGTCGGAATTGATATCAAAACCGTTCAAAGCATGGCCCAAGAAATCAAAGAAGTTCACGAGCTAGGAATTGAAATTGCCTTGGTTATCGGTGGTGGAAACCTTTGGCGTGGAGAACCTGCGGCAGAAGCTGGTATGGATCGTGTTCAAGCGGATTACACTGGAATGCTTGGGACAGTCATGAATGCTCTTGTGATGGCAGATTCATTGCAACAAGTAGGTGTTGATACTCGCGTACAAACAGCTATTGCTATGCAACAAGTAGCAGAGCCTTACATTCGCGGGCGTGCCCTTCGCCACCTTGAAAAAGGACGTATCGTTATCTTTGGTGCAGGAATCGGTTCACCATATTTCTCAACAGATACTACAGCAGCTCTTCGTGCAGCTGAAATTGAAGCAGATGCTATTTTGATGGCTAAGAATGGTGTAGACGGTGTCTACAATGCCGATCCTAAGAAAGATAAGACTGCTGTTAAATTTGAAGAATTGACTCACCGTGATGTCATCAATAAAGGCCTTCGTATCATGGACTCAACAGCTTCAACACTGTCAATGGATAACGACATTGACTTGGTAGTCTTTAATATGAACCAACCTGGTAATATCAAACGTGTTGTATTTGGTGAAAATATCGGTACAACAGTTTCAAACAATATCGAAGAAAAGGAATAGGAAAAATTATGGCTAACGCAATTGTAGAAAAAGCTAAAGAGAGAATGACTCAATCTCACCACTCACTTGCTCGTGAGTTTGGTGGTATCCGTGCAGGACGTGCAAACGCAAGCTTGCTTGACCGTATTACTGTTGAATACTATGGTGTCGAAACACCTCTGAACCAGATCGCTTCTATCACAATTCCTGAAGCGCGTGTCCTATTGGTAACACCATTTGATAAATCTTCATTGAAGGATATCGAGCGTGCTTTGAACGCTTCAGATCTTGGTATTACACCAGCTAACGATGGTTCTGTTATTCGCTTGGTTATCCCAGCTCTTACAGAAGAAACTCGTCGCGATCTCGCTAAAGAAGTGAAAAAAGTTGGTGAAAATGCTAAAGTAGCTATCCGTAATATCCGTCGTGATGCTATGGATGAAGCTAAAAAACAAGAAAAAGCTAAAGAAATCACTGAAGATGAGTTGAAAACTCTCGAGAAAGAGATTCAAAAAGCGACAGACGATGCTGTTAAACACATCGACGATATGACTGCCAATAAAGAAAAAGAAATCTTGGAAGTCTAAGAAATAAACAGAAAAACTCAGTTGGCATTGCTGGCTGAGTTTTATTCGAAAGAAGGAAACATGAATACAAATCTTGCAAGTTTTATCGTTGGACTTATCATCGATGAAAATGACCGTTTTTACTTTGTTCAAAAGGATGGTCAAACATACGCTCTTGCTAAGGAAGAAGGTCAGCATGCGGTTGGTGATACGGTCAAAGGTTTTGCCTACACAGATATGAAGCAAAAATTACGCTTGACAACTCTAGAAGTGACTGCAACTCAGGACCAATTTGGTTGGGGAACTGTCACAGAAGTGCGTAAGGACTTGGGTGTTTTTGTTGATACAGGGCTTCCTGATAAGGAAATCGTTGTGTCACTTGATATCCTGCCTGAACTCAAAGAGCTCTGGCCTAAGAAGGGCGATAAACTTTATATTCGTTTAGAAGTAGATAAGAAAGATCGTATCTGGGGAATCTTAGCATATCAGGAAGATTTCCAACGACTGGCACGTCCTGCTTACAATAACATGCAGAATCAAAATTGGCCTGCAATCGTTTATCGTCTTAAGCTATCAGGAACTTTTGTCTATCTACCAGAGAACAACATGCTTGGATTTATCCATCCAAGTGAGCGCTATGCAGAACCGCGTTTGGGACAAGTGTTAGATGCGCGAGTTATTGGTTTCCGTGAGGTTGACCGAACGCTTAATCTATCACTAAAACCACGCTCTTTTGAGATGTTAGAAAATGATTCCCAGATGATCTTGACTTACTTGGAAAGCAATGGTGGTTTCATGACTCTCAACGATAAGTCATCACCTGACGATATCAAGGCTACTTTTGGTATTTCAAAAGGTCAGTTCAAAAAAGCTCTCGGCGGATTAATGAAAGCTGGAAAGGTTAAGCAAGACCAGTTTGGTACAGAGTTGATTTAGGGAGGCTTATGAGAAAATCATTTTATACCTGGCTTATGACTGAACGCAATCCTAAAAGTAATAGTCCCAAAGCTATCTTGGCCGACCTAGCCTTTCAGGAATCAGCTTTTCCGAAACATACGGATGATTTTGATGAAGTCAGTCGTTTTTTAGAAGAACATGCTAGTTTTTCCTTTAACTTAGGTGATTTTGACCGTATCTGGCAAGAATATGTAGAACATTAAACCTGCTGGGGATGTTAGGGATAGCAATTTCTAAAAGCCTTTGTTATAATAAAAAGAAATTAAAGTATGAGAGAGGTTCTTTATTTGAAGGAACATTCAATAGATATTCAGCTGAGTCATCCTGATGACTTGTTTCACCTTTTTGGTTCTAATGAACGCCATCTTCGCTTGATGGAGGATGAGTTAGATGTCATCATCCATGCCCGTACAGAGATTGTTCAGGTCTTGGGAGAGGAGTCTGCGTGTGAGGAAGCCCGGCAAGTAATTCAAGCCTTGATGGTTTTGGTCAATCGTGGGATGACTGTCGGAACTCCTGACGTGGTGACAGCTATCAATATGGTTCGAAATCATGAAATTGATAAATTTGTCGCCCTTTACGAAGAAGAAATTATCAAGGATAATACTGGTAAACCAATTCGTGTGAAGACCTTGGGGCAAAAACTCTATGTCGATAGTGTGAAGCACCATGATGTAACCTTTGGAATTGGCCCTGCTGGTACAGGGAAGACCTTCCTTGCAGTGACTTTGGCTGTTACAGCTCTCAAGCGTGGACAGGTCAAGCGTATTATCTTGACTCGACCAGCAGTGGAAGCGGGCGAGAGTCTAGGATTTCTTCCAGGTGATTTGAAGGAAAAGGTAGATCCTTACCTTCGTCCTGTTTACGATGCCTTGTATCAGATTCTCGGAAAAGACCAAACAACTCGTCTCATGGAACGTGAAATCATTGAAATCGCTCCACTTGCCTATATGCGTGGGCGTACCTTGGATGATGCCTTTGTCATTCTCGATGAAGCGCAAAATACAACTATCATGCAGATGAAGATGTTTTTGACACGTTTAGGATTCAATTCTAAAATGATTGTCAATGGGGATATCAGTCAGATTGACTTGCCACGAAACGTTAAGTCAGGTTTGATTGATGCCCAGGAAAAGCTTAAGAACATTCACCAGATTGACTTTGTACACTTCTCGGCTAAGGATGTGGTTCGTCATCCGGTCGTTGCTCAGATTATTAGAGCCTATGAACCGCTAGCTGTTAAGGCTGAAGAAAACCAAGAAGAAACTGAATAAGAAAAAAGAGCAGTTGAAAAACTGCTCTTAATTTTTTTGTTCTTAAGAAAAACTAATATTAAACAAGCTCACTAATAGGTGTATAGTCACGTTCTAAACCTTCAGCAACTGGTTGACTAGTCAATTGACCTTGATAAGTTGTGACACCTTCACGTAAACCAGCATCGTCAAGGATTGCTTTCTTAAAGCCTTTTCCTGCTAAGGCTTCGATATAAGGAAGGGTCACATTTGTGAGGGCGATGGTAGATGTACGTGCAACTGCTCCAGGAATGTTGGCAACCGCATAGTGAAGGACCCCGTGTTTTTCATATACTGGCTCATCGTGAGTTGTCACACGATCAGCTGTTGCAATAACACCACCTTGGTCTACAGCAACGTCTACGATGACAGAACCAGGACGCATTTGTTGAACCATGTCATCTGTTACCAATTTTGGAGCTTTGGCACCAGGAATTAAGACAGCACCGATAACAACGTCTGCTTCACGCACACTTGCTTCAATATTAAATGGGTTAGACATCAAAGTTTGGATTTGGTGACCAAAGACGTCTTCTAGGACTGCTAGGCGTTTAGCACTGATATCAAGAATAGTTACTTGAGCTCCTAAACCAAGAGCGATACGAGCTGCGTGTGTACCAACGACACCACCACCGATAATGGTTACTTTTCCTTTTGGTACACCTGGGACACCACCTAAAAGAACTCCAGAACCACCAGCTTGTTTCGTCAAGAAGTGAGCACCGATTTGCACAGCCATACGACCTGCAACCTCACTCATTGGAACGAGAAGAGGTAATTGTCCTTCAGTATCGCGAACAGTTTCATAAGCGACACCAGTTGTTTTCGCTGCTAACATAGCATCTGCTAATTCAGGAGCAGCAGCCATGTGCAAGTATGTAAAGAGAAGTAAATCTTCACGCAAGTATTGATATTCGCTAGCAAGTGGTTCTTTCACTTTAACAACCAACTCTGCAGCCCAAGCCTCAGCAGCTGTAGCGACAATTTCAGCACCTTGTTTTTCATAGTTGGCATCTGTAAATCCTGAACCAAGCCCAGCATTTGTTTCGATGAGGACACGGTGACCACGACCCACAAGACTCTGTACACCAGCTGGTGTCAAAGCGACACGATTTTAATTATTTTTAATTTCCTTAGGAATTCCAATTAGCATAAAGATAACTCACTTTCTATCAGACGATTCAGTTTAGATATCACATTTTTGAGTTTTTGTGATGTTTTTATTGTATATGAAACCGCTTTAAATTGCAAGAAAAACTTGTAAACTTATTTTCAGAAATCGTAACCAAGATAGGCTATTTTGCAAATAAGTAAACAGTTGAAAAGATTTTCAGCTGTTTTTTTCTTTCTCTTACGAATAAGCTAAGAGAGGAGTAAATATGGAAGAACTTATTGAGAAAATTAAAGAATATAAAATCATTGTTATTTGTGTTAGTTTGGGTTTGGTCTTGGGTGGATTTTTCCTCCTAAACCCTATCACTCAAACACCTGCTAAGGAAAGTAATTTGCAGACAGAAGTTACAACTGTTTCGAAGGATTCGTTGGATGAAAAGGAGGATGGGAATCAGAAGGAAGAAGCAGTGGAGCAAGATTTAATTACTGTCGATGTCAAAGGTGCTGTCAAATCACCAGGGATTTATGACTTGCCAGTAGGTAGTCGGATCAATGATGCTATTCAAAAAGCTGGTGGATTGACAGATAATGCTGATAGTAAGTCTATCAATCTAGCCCAGAGAATTAGTGACGAAGCACTAGTCTATGTTCCGACCAAGGAAGAAGCTACTAGTCAAGAGGCGCAGTCAAATGCTTCCAGCACCAAAGAAAATAAGAAAGTCAACCTTAATAAAGCCAGTTTAGAGGAGCTTAAACAAGTTAAAGGATTAGGTGCGAAACGTGCGCAAGATATTATTGACCATCGTGAGTCTAACGGTAAGTTTAAGTCAGTTGATGATCTCAAAAAGGTTTCTGGTATTGGTGCAAAAACGATAGAAAAGTTAAAAGAGTATGTCACAGTGGATTAATAGTTTTCCCATCCCAAAAATCTATCTCAGTTTTCTGTTGCTTTGGCTTTACTATGCTATTTTTTCAGCTTCCTTTCTTGCTTTGCTAGGACTTGTTTTTCTAGTCATCTGTCTATTTTTGCAATTTCCGTGGAAGACTGTGGTCAAGGTTCTATTGGTTTGTAGCCTATTTGGGAGTTGGTTTGTATTTCAAAAATGGCAGCAAGAAGAATCGAGTCAACATCTAGTCAATACAGTTGATACAGTCCGAGTCTTACCAGATACCATCAAGGTGAATGGTGATAGTCTCTCTTTTCGTGGTAAGGCTGATGGTAGACTTTTTCAGGTCTATTATAAACTCCAGTCAGAATCTGAAAAAGAAAAATTTCAGCAGTTGTCTGAACTGCATGAGATAGTAGTAAAAGGAAAGCTAGCTATTCCTCAAGGAGCAAATAATTTTGCTGGATTTGATTATCGAAACTATCTCAAAACGCAGGGAATTTATCAGAGCTTAACTATCTCGGAAATTGTTGAATTAAAGAAAGCATCCAGCTGGGATATAGGTGAAAATCTATCCAGCTTGCGGAGAAAAGCAGTTGTCTGGATAAAAAGGAAATTTCCCGATCCCATGCGCAACTATATGACCGGTCTTTTGTTGGGACATTTAGACACAGACTTTGAGGAAATGAATGAACTCTACTCGAGTCTAGGAATTATTCATCTTTTTGCTTTGTCTGGAATACAAGTCGGATTCTTTATGGATGCTTTCAAAAAGTTACTTTTGCGTTTGGGTTTGACGCAAGAGAAGTTCAAATGGTTAGCCTATCCCTTGTCCTTTGTCTATGCAGGTTTGACAGGATTTTCAGCCTCTGTTATTCGTAGTCTCCTCCAAAAGCTATTGGCTCAGCATGGCTTTAAGTCACTGGATAATTTTGCTTTAACGATTCTTATTCTATTTCTTATCATGCCGAATTTTTTCTTAACTGCTGGGGGAATTCTTTCCTGTGCTTATGCCTTTATCCTGACAATGACTTGTGAGGAAGTAGCAGGGATAAAAGGTCTGGTTAGAGAGAGTTGCATTATTTCCTTGGGAGTTCTGCCAATTTTATCTTTTTACTTTTCTGAATTCCAACCGTGGTCCATTCTCTTGACATTTGTCTTTTCATTCTTATTTGATATGGTCCTGTTGCCGCTTTTATCGATTCTCTTTTGTCTGTCATTTATATATCCTATCACCCAGTTCAACTTTCTCTTTGAATGGCTTGAAAACATCATTCGCTATATTTCTCAGCTATCTACGAGGCCTCTTGTTTTTGGTCAGCCGAGTCTTTGGATTTTAATCCTTCTTTTGATTACTTTAGCTCTCATCTACGATTATCGAAAGAATTTGAAAAAAATATCTATGCTTGTCATAGTTGCTATCTCACTCTTTTTAGTAACCAAACATCCACTGGAGAATGAAATCACAGTCCTAGATACGGAACAGGGGCGGAGCATTTTCCTAAGAGACATGACAGGAAAGATCATACTACTGGATGTCGGAGAAAAATCTGAACGTGACAAGAAAGAAGCCTGGCAGGAGAGGCTTTCCTCTAGCAATGCCAAACGGAGTTTAATCCCTTATTTAAAAAGTCGAGGAGTTGCAAAGATTGATCAGCTTGTGCTAACGACTAGTGATACTAAGCAGTTAGATCATGTGTTAGAAATCAGTAAAGCCTTCGAGCTTGAAGAGATTCTAGTAACTGAAGAAACTTTATCTAAAAGAGAATTTATGGATAAGCTGAAGAAAAGCAAAGTCAAGGTAGCTGCTATCAAAACAGGACAGCAGTTATCTATTTTTGGGAATAGTTTGGAAGTAATTTCTAGCCAAAATAGTGATAATAAAGACTCAATGGCCTTATATGGAAAGTTACTAAATCAAACCTTTTTAGTTACCGGGAATACAGAGGAGAAGTTCTTAGCAAACTCTTATCCAAAACTCCAAGCAGATATAGTGATAACCCATCAGAAATCATCTAAGCAAAAGACAGATGTTGAGATCTTTAAAACTTTACAAGCTAAAGCCACTATCATTTCGGTAGACAAGAAGAAAAAATTCAAAGAGAAAAATGAGGAAAGTAACCAAGAACTTGGGAATTCGATTTATAAAACGGACCAAAACGGAGCCATTCGTTTCAAAGGTTGGAGTTCTTGGCAAATAGAAACAGTTCGCTGAACTCATGAACGAGAATAACATTAAAATTGTCTAAACAATCAATCAAAACTTGATTTTAGAACCTTTTTGCTATAAAATGGTAAAGATTAGTGTCAAACTTTTATATTGCAAATAGGAGAAAACATGACAAAAACTTTGAAACGTCCTGAGGTTTTATCACCTGCAGGAACTCTTGAAAAACTAAAAGTAGCTGTTCAATACGGTGCAGATGCTGTCTTTATTGGTGGTCAGGCCTATGGTCTACGTAGCCGTGCTGGTAACTTTACTTTCGAACAAATGGAAGAAGGAGTTCAGTTTGCGGCTAAGTATGGCGCTAAGGTTTATGTAGCGGCTAATATGGTTATGCACGAGGGAAATGAAGAAGGTGCTGGAGAATGGTTCCGTAAATTGCGTGATATCGGAATTGCAGCGGTTATCGTGTCTGATCCAGCCCTAATCATGATTGCAGCAACAGAAGCACCCGGACTTGAAATCCACCTTTCAACACAAGCTAGTGCGACCAACTATGAAACTCTTGAATTCTGGAAAGAACTTGGATTGACGCGTGTCGTTTTGGCGCGTGAGGTTTCTATGGAAGAATTGGCAGAGATTCGCAAACGTACAGACGTTGAGATTGAAGCTTTTGTACATGGAGCTATGTGTATCTCATACTCTGGTCGTTGTACTCTTTCAAACCACATGAGCATGCGTGATGCCAACCGTGGTGGATGTTCACAATCTTGCCGTTGGAAGTACGACCTTTATGATATGCCATTTGGTAAGGAACGTAAGAGCCTCAAGGGAGAAATTCCTGAAGAATTCTCTATGTCTGCGGTTGATATGTCTATGATTGACCATATTCCAGATATGATTGAAAATGGAGTGGACAGTTTGAAGATTGAAGGACGTATGAAATCAATCCACTATGTTTCAACAGTTACAAACTGCTACAAGGCTGCTGTTGATGCTTACCTTGAGAGCCCTGAAAAGTTTGAAGCAATCAAGCAAGACTTGATTGATGAAATGTGGAAGGTGGCCCAACGTGAATTGGCTACAGGTTTCTACTACGGAACACCATCTGAAAACGAACAACTGTTCGGTGCTCGTCGCAAGATTCCAGAATATAAGTTTGTTGCTGAAGTAGTAGCTTATGATGATACGACACAAACAGCAACTATTCGCCAACGTAACGTTATCAACGAAGGTGACCAAGTTGAGTTTTACGGTCCAGGTTTCCGTCATTTTGAAACCTACATCGAAGACCTTCATGACTCAAAAGGAAATAAAATCGACCGTGCACCAAACCCAATGGAACTCTTGACCATCAAGGTTCCTCAACCAGTACAAGCAGGTGATATGGTCCGTGCTTTGAAAGAAGGTCTGATTAACCTCTATAAAGAAGATGGAACAAGCGTTACTATTCGTGCCTAGATAAGGAAAAATCATGGTTCAAGCTCAGGGATTGCTGGTAGATGATGAAAGCAGATGTGTTCATTACCATACTGATAAAGACATCGTAGCACTTCAGTGTTATGAGTGTCAGAAATACTATGCCTGTTATCAATGCCACAATGCATTAGAAACACACACATTTACTCCTTATCCTTTAAGTCTAAAAGAGGACAGACCTATCTTATGTGGTTCCTGTAAGAAAACCTTAACTTATGAGGAATATTCAAAGAAAAGTAGCTGTCCATATTGTAATGCTGCATTTAATCCAGCTTGTCAGAGTCACCATTCCTATTATTTTAAATAAGAGACGATAAATCCGGGTTGTAAAACTCGGGTTTTCATTTTCAGAAAATAAAGAAAAAAGCGAAATAGGTCTGAAAATACGATAACATTTTCTATATGATAGTCTTGAAAATCGAAAAAATGGAAATTAGTAATGAGAAACGCTTTCAACATTAGTAAAAAGTTGACAAATCAAAATTTTAGGACTAAACTAATTAAGTAAAAATTAAATAAAAAGGAGAATTCGTCATGAATTTAACATTTTTTGGTCTATGTCTTGCCTGTATGGGGGTATCTCTTGCAGAAGGATTTTTGATGAACGGTTTGTTCAAATCTGCAGCACGCCAACCAGATATCATCCCTCAATTACGTAGCTTGATGATCATGGGGATTGCCTTTATTGAAGGAACTTTCTTTGTAACTCTTGTCTTTTCATTTATCATCAAATAAAAAGAAGTATAAATTGGAAAAGGGAGGATTCTAGATGGAAGAAAGTATCAATCCAACCATCAATATTGGTCCTGTTACCTTTGATTTAACCTTGACAGCCTTGACCTTGTTGTCTGTGGCAGTTATTTTTGGCTTTATCTATTGGGCAAGTCGCAACATGACGGTAAAACCCAAGGGAAAGCAAAATGTACTAGAGTATCTCTATGACTTTGTAGTCGGTTTTACAGAACCTAATGTAGGTTCACGGTACATGAAAGATTACTCACTCTTTTATTTGTGTTTGTTTCTTTTTATGGTCATCGCAAATAATCTTGGTTTGATGGCAAAAATTCAAACTACAGATGGGACAAACCTTTGGACATCGCCAACAGCAAATCTCCAGTTTGACTTGGCTTTGTCATTTGGAATTATCCTGATGACCCATATCGAAGGAATTCGTCGTCGTGGTGTTAAACAATATCTGAAAGGTTTTGCAACCCCAGGTTTTATGACACCGATGAATCTCCTTGAAGAAGTCACAAATTTCCTATCACTTGCTTTGCGGGTGTTCGGGAATATCTTTGCCGGAGAAGTGATGGCAAGCTTGCTAATTATTCTTTCTCATCAGGCACTGTATTGGTATCCAGTCGCATTTGTTACCAATCTTGTCTGGACGGCATTTTCTGTGTTCATCTCCTGTGTACAGGCTTATGTGTTCACAGTATTGTCTTCTATGTATTTAGGACATAAAATAAATGATGAAGAAGAGTAGAAAGGAGTAACTGATGCACGTAACAGTAGGTGAATTAATTGGTAACTTTATTTTAATTGCTGGCTCCTTTATCCTTTTGATCGTCTTAGTCAAAAAATTCGCGTGGTCAAATTTGACAAGTATCTTCGAAGAACGAGCTGAGAAAATTGCTGCTGATATTGATGGAGCTGAACAAGCCCGTCAAAAAGCGGAAACTCTTGCTCAAAAACGTGAAGATGAATTGGCTGGAAGCCGTAAGGAAGCTAAGACCATCATTGATAATGCAAAGGATACAGCTGAGAAAAGTAAAGCTGATATCTTAGCAGAAGCTAAGCTTGAAGCTGGACGCTTAAAAGATAAAGCAAACCAAGAAATTGCTCAAAATAAAGCTGAGGCTTTGCAAAGCGTTAAAGGTGAGGTAGCAGATTTAACAGTAAGTCTAGCTGGAAAAATTATCTCAAAAAACCTTGATGGTCATGCCCACAAAGAACTCATTGATCAGTATATCGATCAGCTAGGAGAAGCTTAATGGACAAAAAGACAGTAAAGGTAATTGAAAAATACAGCATGCCTTTTGTCCAATTGGTGATTGAAAAAGGAGAAGAAGACCGTATCTTTTCAGACTTGACTCAAATCAAACAAGTTGCTGAAGAAACAGACTTACCTTCTTTTTTGGCTCAGGTAGATGTTGATGAGTCTGATAAGGAAAAAACAGTCAGTTATTTCCAAGACTCTACATCACCATTAGTACAAAACTTCATTCAAGTTCTGTTGTACAATCATCGCTCAAATCTTTTTTACGATGTGATTGTAGATTGTTTAAACCGTCTTGAGAGAGAAACGAATCGTTTTGAAGTAACGATTATGTCTGCTCATCCTCTGACTGATGAACAGAAAGACCGTCTACTTCCTATTATAGAGAAAAAGATGTCTTTAAAAGTGCGTAGCATTAAAGAAGAAATCGACGATAGTTTAATCGGTGGTTTTGTCATTATCGCCAATCATAAGACAATTGATGTTAGTATTAAACAACAACTTAAAGTTGTTAAGGAAAATTTGAAATAGAAAGTGGTGTTCTTTTGGCAATTAACGCACAAGAAATCAGCGCTTTAATTAAGCAACAAATTGAAAATTTCAAACCCAATTTTGATGTGACTGAAACAGGTGTTGTAACCTATATCGGGGACGGAATTGCGCGTGCTCATGGCCTTGAAAATGCCATGAGTGGAGAGTTGTTAATCTTTGAAAACGGCTCTTATGGTATGGCGCAAAACTTAGAATCAACAGATGTTGGTATTATCATCCTTGGAGATTTTACAGATATCCGCGAAGGCGACACCATTCGTCGTACAGGAAAAATCATGGAAGTTCCAGTTGGTGATAGCTTGATTGGACGTGTCGTGGATCCACTTGGTCGTCCCGTAGATGGACTTGGTCCAATCGACACAAACAAGACTCGTCCAGTTGAAGCACCAGCACCTGGGGTAATGCAACGTAAATCAGTATCAGAACCATTGCAAACTGGTTTGAAAGCTATTGATGCCCTTGTTCCAATCGGACGTGGTCAACGTGAGTTGATTATCGGTGACCGTCAAACAGGGAAAACCACCATCGCTATCGATGCAATCTTGAACCAAAAAGGCCAAGATATGATTTGTATCTATGTAGCGATTGGTCAAAAAGAATCAACAGTTCGTACACAAGTAGAAACACTTCGCCAGTACGGAGCTTTGGATTACACAATTGTTGTGACAGCATCAGCTTCACAACCTTCTCCATTGCTTTTCCTTGCACCTTATGCAGGGGTTGCAATGGCAGAAGAATTTATGTACCAAGGTAAGCATGTCTTGATCGTTTATGATGACTTATCTAAACAAGCGGTAGCTTATCGTGAACTTTCTCTCTTGCTCCGTCGTCCACCAGGTCGTGAAGCCTTCCCAGGGGATGTCTTCTACCTTCACAGTCGTCTGCTTGAACGTTCTGCCAAAGTTTCAGATGAACTTGGTGGTGGGTCAATCACTGCATTGCCGTTTATCGAAACTCAAGCGGGAGATATCTCAGCCTATATCGCAACTAACGTAATTTCTATCACTGATGGACAAATCTTCCTTGGTGATGGTCTCTTTAATGCGGGTATTCGTCCGGCCATTGATGCGGGTTCTTCTGTATCTCGTGTTGGTGGTTCTGCTCAAATTAAAGCTATGAAGAAGGTTGCTGGTACACTTCGTATCGACCTTGCTTCATATCGTGAGTTGGAAGCCTTCACTAAATTTGGTTCAGACTTGGATGCGGCTACTCAGGCTAAATTGAACCGTGGTCGTCGTACTGTAGAAGTATTGAAACAACCCGTTCACAAACCATTACCTGTTGAGAAACAAGTTACTATTCTCTATGCTTTGACCCATGGTTTCTTGGATACAATTCCTGTAGACGATATCGTTCGTTTCGAAGAAGAGTTCCATATGTTCTTTGATGCTCAACATCCTGAGATTTTGGAAACCATTCGTGAAACAAAAGACTTGCCAGATGAAGCAGTCTTGGATGCTGCGATTACTGAGTTTCTCAATCAATCAAGCTTCCAATAAGAATAGAGGTGTCAAATGGCAGTATCTCTAAATGATATTAAAACGAAAATCGCCTCAACGAAAAATACTAGTCAAATTACAAATGCTATGCAGATGGTCTCTGCTGCCAAGTTAGGTCGTTCGGAAGAAGCTGCTCGTAACTTCCAGGTTTATGCTCAAAAGGTGCGTAAGCTAGTTACAGATATCCTTCATGGTGATGGTGCCGCTGGATCAACAAACCCTATGTTGATTAGTCGCCCTGTCAAGAAAACAGGCTATATCGTCATAACTTCTGACCGTGGTCTTGTTGGAGGATATAATTCCTCAATCTTGAAGGCTGTCATGGAACTTCAGAAGGAATACCACCCAAATGGTGATGACTTTGAAGTCATCTGTATCGGTGGTATGGGGGCTGACTTCTTTAAAGCTCGTGGAATTCAACCAATCTATGAATTACGTGGCCTTGCAAGTCAACCAAGCTTTGATGAGGTTCATAAGATTATCACTAAAACAATTGAAATGTATCAAAATGAACTTTTCGATGAGCTTTATGTTTGCTATAACCACCATGTGAATACTTTGACCAGTCAAATGCGTGTGGAACAGATGCTTCCTATCGTGGACTTGGACCCAAATGAAGCGGATGATAACTATAGCTTGACCTTTGATCTTGAAACAAGTCGAGAAGAAATCTTGGATCAATTGCTACCACAGTTTGCAGAGAGCATGATTTATGGTGCTATTATTGATGCCAAAACAGCTGAAAATGCTGCTGGTATGACAGCTATGCAAACAGCGACTGATAATGCTAAAAAAGTAATTAATGATTTGACAATCCAGTATAACCGTGCCAGACAGGCGGCGATTACACAAGAAATCACAGAAATCGTGGCGGGAGCTAGTGCTTTAGAATAAAGCCGTCCTGCTCATATCAATGAACTTAGGACCTAGCAAAACTAGGAACCGACAGTATCTTATATAGAATAGGAGAAGGAGATGAGTTCAGGTAAAATTGCTCAGGTTATCGGACCCGTTGTAGACGTTTTGTTTGCAGCAGGGGAAAAACTTCCTGAGATTAACAATGCACTTGTCGTCTACAAAAATGACGAAAAGAAAACAAAAATCGTCCTTGAAGTAGCCTTAGAGTTGGGGGATGGTATGATTCGTACTATCGCCATGGAATCAACAGATGGTTTGACTCGTGGAATGGAAGTATTGGACACAGGTCGTCCAATCTCTGTACCAGTAGGTAAAGAAACCTTGGGACGTGTCTTCAACGTTTTGGGAGATACCATTGACTTGGAAGCTCCTTTTGGAGAAGACGCAGAACGCCAGCCAATTCATAAAAAAGCACCTACTTTTGATGAGTTGTCTACCTCTTCAGAAATCCTCGAAACAGGGATTAAGGTTATCGACCTTCTTGCCCCTTATCTTAAAGGTGGTAAAGTTGGACTCTTCGGTGGTGCCGGAGTTGGTAAAACTGTCTTGATTCAAGAATTGATCCATAACATTGCCCAAGAACACGGTGGTATCTCAGTATTTACTGGTGTTGGGGAACGTACTCGTGAAGGGAACGACCTTTACTGGGAAATGAAGGAATCTGGAGTTATTGAAAAGACTGCCATGGTCTTTGGTCAGATGAATGAACCACCAGGAGCACGTATGCGTGTTGCCCTTACTGGTTTGACAATCGCTGAATACTTCCGTGATGTAGAAGGTCAAGACGTTCTTCTCTTCATTGACAACATTTTCCGTTTCACACAAGCTGGTTCAGAAGTATCTGCCCTTTTGGGTCGTATGCCATCAGCCGTTGGTTACCAACCAACACTCGCAACAGAAATGGGTCAATTGCAAGAACGTATTACTTCAACTAAGAAAGGTTCTGTAACCTCTATCCAGGCTATCTATGTGCCAGCGGATGACTATACTGACCCAGCGCCAGCAACAGCCTTCGCTCACTTGGATTCTACTACTAACTTGGAACGTAAATTGGTTCAATTGGGTATTTACCCAGCCGTTGACCCACTTGCTTCAAGTTCACGTGCCTTGGCACCTGAAATCGTTGGTGCAGAACACTATGCAGTTGCTGCTGAAGTGAAACGTGTCCTTCAACGCTACCATGAATTGCAAGATATTATTGCTATCCTTGGTATGGATGAACTTTCTGATGAAGAAAAGACTTTGGTTGCTCGTGCACGTCGTATTCAATTCTTCCTTTCACAAAACTTCAACGTTGCGGAACAATTTACTGGTCAACCAGGTTCGTATGTTCCAGTAGCGGAAACAGTTCGTGGATTTAAGGAAATTCTTGAAGGGAAATACGATCATCTCCCAGAAGACGCCTTCCGTGGAGTAGGTTCAATCGAAGATGTTATTGCTAAGGCTGAAAAAATGGGATTTTAAGAGGTGATCTATGGCTCAGTTAACTGTCCAGATCGTGACACCAGATGGCCTCGTCTATGATCACCATGCCAGCTTTGTATCAGTTCGAACTCTGGATGGTGAGATGGGGATCTTGCCACGACATCAAAATATGATTGCGGTATTAGCAGTTGATGAAGTTAAAGTCAAACGTATCGATGATGATACTCATGTGAACTGGATAGCAGTAAACGGGGGAATCATTGAGATTGCAAATGATGTCATTACTATCATTGCAGACTCAGCTGAACGAGCTCGTGATATCGATGTTAGTCGTGCAGAACGTGCGAAGCTTCGTGCTGAACGTGAAATCGAAGAAGCACAAGATAAACATTTGATTGACCAAGAGCGCCGTGCTAAGATTGCATTGCAACGTGCCATTAACCGTATCAATGTCGGAAATAAACTATAAACTAAAAAAGAACTTGATGTTTGTTCAAGTTCTTTTTTGTTATTGGTTAGTTAGTAAAGCTAATGCAGACTGCTTCAGGTACATGGAAGTCATTAGAAAGTTCTGCAAGTCGACCAGTTTCAGGATTACGCTTAAAGACAGTCGCATTATCCGAATCTTGGTGAACCGCGATGAGGAACTCTTGATCAGGAGATAAATCAAAATCACGTGGGTTTTGTCCATGAGTTGGTACAATCTCTAATAACTCCAAGCTTCCATCTGCTAAAATTCTATACACAGCAATAGAATCATGCCCACGGTTAGAAGCATAGAGGTATTTACCATCTTTTGATAGACGAATAGCAGCAGTACCATTAAAATCATTGTAGCCTTCTGGAAGTGTTGAGATAGTTTGCATTCTTTCAAATGCTCCAACTCCATCGTAAATCAACACTTCAATTGTACTATTGAGTTCGCAAATGAGATAAGCAATCTTGTAGTGATGGTGGAAAACAAGGTGACGAGCACCGGCACCAGGGTTACAGTTGTAGGTTGCTAGTGGACTTAATTTTCCTTCTGAATCAACATCATAGGTAGTGACCTCGTCAGTACCTAGATCACAAGTGACTAAGTATTGATCTGGTGTTAAATCTGTAAAGTGAACATGGGGAGAAGTTTGGTTTTCATGTGGACCATGGCCTTCATGTTGAACTTTATCAGCCAATTCGAGACTGCCATCTTCGTTTCGTTTGTATACCAAAACTTGACCTTTGTGGTAGTTGGCACCATAAACTAGGCTACGTTTCTCATCAACTGCAACGTAACAGTGGGGAGCACCTTCTTCAACTACATGATTGATAAGGCTACCATCAGTTTTGAATGCTGCAATACCACCTTTGCCATCGTGACTTCCAACAGTGTATAAATGTTGGTCTTTGTCAAATGCTAAATAGGTTGGACTTGGTTCTGCTGCAAAGAGTTCTAAATTTGCTAATTGACCTGTCTCGGTATCAAATTCAGCCTTGTAAATCCCTTGGGATATACGACGAGTATAAGTTCCAAAATAGACTGTTTTTTTCATGTACATACCTCTAAAAAAATATACTTCCATTATAACATAAAAAGGTTTACTAGATGAAAATTCTCAGGTGAAAATAGTGAGCATCCAGATTAGGAAAATATAAATTTCTCCTCAACGAAAACACTATAAAAACCCCTTATTTTTCTTAAAAAATGGTATAATGTTAGGACAAAGGAAAGGAAGAAAATATGGAACAAAAAGAGAAACAATTTCACTTATCTTGGTTTTTTACATGGTTTTTAGATAATAAAGCTATCACAGTCTTCTTAGTAACCTTATTATTAGGTCTCAATATTTTTATTCTCAGTAAGATTAGCTTTTTATTTATACCTGTTATAGACTTTTTATCTGTTGTGATGTTGCCTGTTATTTTATCAGGATTGCTTTTCTATCTCTTAAATCCATTAGTAGATTTCATGGAGAAGCACAAGATAAATCGTGTCTTAGCCATTAGTATTATTTTCGTCATTATCGCCATACTCTTGATTGTTGGTCTAGCTGTTGCAATCCCAAATCTGCAACGTCAAGTAGTCATTTTTGCGCAAAATGTGCCAAGTTATTTGGAAGATGCTGATAAAGTTATTGATGACCTTGTAACTAAGCGTTTGCCAGATGACTTTAGACCCCAATTGGAACAGGTTTTAGCTCAATTTTCAACACAAGCAACTGCTTGGGCAAGTAATATTTCTTCCAAAGCTGTTAACTGGGTGAGTGCTCTTATTAGCGGAACGTCTCAAGTAATTGTCGCTTTGATTATCATGCCTTTTATGCTCTTTTATCTTCTTAGAGATGGAAAAGGTTTAAGAAATTATATCACTCAGTTCTTACCAAATAAATTGAGAGAACCAGTAGGTAAGGTTCTATCGGAAGTAAACCAACAACTTGCTAACTACGTTAGAGGGCAAATTACTGTTGCTGTTATTGTAGCTATCATGTTCATCATCTTCTTTAAGATAATAGGGCTTCGATATGGAGTGGTGCTAGGTATTACAGCAGGATTTTTAAATCTTGTTCCTTATCTTGGAAGTTTCCTTGCCATGATTCCTGCACTTGTCCTTGGCTTAATTGCAGGACCAATCATGCTTCTAAAGGTTATTGTAGTTTTTATTGTTGAACAAACCATTGAAGGTCGTTTCGTTTCACCACTGATTTTAGGAAGCCAATTGAATATTCATCCAATTACCATACTTTTTGTTCTATTGACTTCAGGTTCTATGTTTGGTATCTGGGGAGTACTACTTGGGATTCCAATCTATGCTTCTGCAAAAGTAGTCATTTCAGCTATTTTTGATTGGTACACAGAAGTAAGTGGACTTTATGAACAACCGAAAGAGGAGTCTGATCGTGAATAATAGTCAACAGATGCTTGAGGCTTTAGAACAACAAGACTTATCAAGTGCAGATTCTTTTTTTCAAAAGGCGCTAAAAGAAGATTCAGATAATGTTCTTTTGGAACTGGCTGCATATCTAGAAGGGATCGGCTTCTATCCTCAGGCAGCACAAATCTACGAGAAACTAGCACCAAAATTTCCAGAAGTATACATCAATCTAGCTGCAATAGCTGGTGAGGATGGATTGATTGAGGAGGCTTTTGATTATTTAGAAAATATCGGTCCAGAAAGCGAATGGTATGTATCAGCACTTGCCTTAAAAGCAGATTTATATCAGATGGAAGGATTGACTGATGTTGCGCGTGAGAAGCTCTTAGAAGCTCGTAGCTACTCTGATGATCCTCTCTTGATATTTGGACTGGCTGAACTAGACAGCGAGCTAGGAAACGATATAGAAGCCATTAAGGGCTATGCTCAATTAGATAATCGAGTTATCTACGATCAAACTGGAATTTCGACCTATCAGAGAATTGGTCTTGCTTATGCACGTTTAGGTAATTTTGAATCTGCAATAGAATTTTTAGAAAAATCCCTAGAGTTAGAATATGATGACCAAACAGCATTTGAGCTTGCAAGTATCTATTTCGACCAAGAGGACTATCAAAAAGCAACCTTATACTTTAAACAGTTAGATACGATTTCTCCAGATTTTGAAGGATATGAATACGGCTATAGTCAGGCACTCCATAAAGAACATCAGACAGAAGAGGCTCTTAAAATAGCTCAACAGGGCTTGTCAAAAAATCCCTTTGAAACTCGGCTTTTACTCCTTGCATCTCAGCTATCTTATGAATTGCATCAACCGGAACAAGCAGAAGCATATCTACTACAAGCACAAGAGAATGCTGATGACCAGGAAGAAATTTTGCTACGCTTAGCTACCATCTACCAAGAACAAGAAAGATACGAAGATATTCTAGCTTTAGAAACGTATGAACCTGAAAATCTTTTAACGAAATGGATAATTGCAAGAAGCTACCAAGAGACAGAAGAGTTAGATGCAGCATACGATCTATATGAGAAACTTGTTCCTGAACTCAAGGATAATCCAGAATTTTTGGAACAATTTATCTATTTACTCAGAGAACTAGGTAAGCTAGAAGAGGCAAAAGAATACATCCAAATTTATCTTCACTTAGTACCAGACGATATGCAAATGCAGGAATTATATGATCATTTACTCTAAGATATTGATTGTAATCGCCCTTAAACAGGCGATTATTTTTTTGGGAAACACTTCGAAAGAATAATTATAGAATAAGTAATTAAAATAGATAAGTAGAGTGTGAATTTTTTATTTTTTTTGATATAATTGTTATAGTAAAGTTGAATAATTACAATATGTAAAAATAGAAAGATTTGAATGATGACAAAAGTAAAAATTGTAACGGATTCGTCTGTTACCATAGAACCAGAAGTGGTTAAAGAATTAGATATTACTATTGTTCCTCTATCTGTAATGATTGATAGTGTCCTTTATTCAGATGCAGATCTTGAAGAGGGAGAATTTCTTCGCTTGATGCAAGCAAGTAAAAATCTTCCTAAGACTAGTCAACCACCTGTGGGACTTTTTGCAGAAATTTTTGATGATTTGGGTAAAGACGGTAGTCAGATTTTAGCTATTCACATGTCTCATGCTTTGTCAGGGACTGTAGAAGCAGCTCGCCAAGGAGCAAGTCTATCAACAGCTGATGTGACTGTTTTGGATAGCTCATTTACGGATCAGGCATTAAAGTTTCAAGTAGTAGAAGCGGCTAGATTAGCTCAAGAAGGAAAAGAGTTAGAATCCATCTTGTCACGTGTAGAAGAAGTAAAAAATAATACAGAACTCTACATCGGTGTTTCTACTTTGGAAAACCTTGTTAAGGGTGGGCGCATTGGTCGTGTAACAGGTCTAATAAGCTCGTTACTCAATATTCGTGTAGTCATGCAGATGAAAAATGATGAACTTCAACCGATTGTTAAGGGACGAGGTGCCAAAACCTTTAAGAAATGGTTGGATGAGTTAGTAGAGACTCTGTCACAACGTTCGGTGGCAGAGATTGGTATTTCTTATGCCGGTACAAACGAATGGGCAAATGAGATGAAAGCTGTTCTTCAACCTTATGTTGAAAAGCCAATTTCAGTCCTTGAAACAGGATCAATTATCCAAACTCACACTGGTGAAAACGCTTGGGCTATCTTAATTCACTATAATTCCTAAAAAAATGAAGAAAAATCAAAGAAATGGAACTTTTTGACTTGACCTAAAAGGAATTTTAGGTTATGATTATAAGTGTTAATTAGAAATAATTTTGGAGGATTCATTAACATGGCAAACAAACAAGATTTGATCGCTAAAGTAGCAGAAGCTACAGAATTGACTAAGAAAGATTCAGCAGCAGCAGTTGACGCTGTATTCGCAGCTGTAACTGAATTCCTTTCAGCTGGTGAAAAAGTTCAATTGATCGGTTTTGGTAACTTTGAAGTTCGTAAACGTGCAGCTCGTAAAGGCCGCAACCCACAAACTGGTAAAGAAATCAAAATCAAAGCTTCTAAAGTTCCAGCATTCAAAGCTGGTAAAGCTCTTAAAGAAGCAGTTAAATAATGATTTTATAAAAAGCCCGTCATATCAAGCACTTGAGCTTGTGTGACAGGCTTTTTTTGTGTGTAGGGGGCAAAAAAGGGCAGGAGAAGATAAAATAGTATTTCCCGTGGGACTATACTTGAAATTGTCAGTCGATGAAACTCATGAAAGCAATAAAAAAACAACTCCGAATCGAAGTTGTTTTTGTTCAACCTTATGTATGTAATGCGGTTGATTATTTGAGACCGTATTTTTTGTTGAAACGATCCACGCGTCCATCTGCTTGAGTGAACTTTTGACGTCCAGTGTAGAATGGGTGTGAGTCTGATGAAATTTCCACACGGATCAATGGGTAAGTTTCGCCTTCGAACTCAACTGTTTCGCTAGAGCGTTTTGTTGAACCGCTAAGGAATTTGTAACCAGTAGTAGTGTCCATGAAGACAACTGGGCGATATTCTGGATGGATATCTTTTTTCATTTTGCAATATTTCCTTTCTGCCATGGTCTCTTTGCGAGCCATAGATTGTTACCTTACTAGTCTATCAGATATTAAAAGATTTGGCAAGTATTTTATGAGTTTTTTACCAAGTTTTTTAATTCTTGATAGATTTGTTCGTTTTCTTCTAAACTGTAGGAGTTGGCGCCACTTGCTAGTGGATGACCACCACCATCATGTTCTTTTGCGACACCATTGATTGGGACAAATTTACTGCGGAGACGTACGCGATAGTGGCCATCTGCTTGTTCCACAAAGATTCCCCAAAGGCTCACACTATCAATGCGACCAGGAGCACCTACAATGGCAGCTGTTTCAGCATCAGTTACATTATAAGCTTGTAATACTTCTTGAGTAAGAGTGACACGAGCAGCGCCATTTTCATCCACTTCCAAGTGATCGTAAACGTAGCCTTGCAATTTAGCGATT
The DNA here is from genome assembly GCF_000187585.1 of Streptococcus peroris ATCC 700780. Lineage (GTDB taxonomy): Bacteria > Bacillota > Bacilli > Lactobacillales > Streptococcaceae > Streptococcus > Streptococcus peroris. Next base: position 909,139 of record NZ_GL732463.1, on the reverse strand, counting down.
TTAAAGCTGATAGTATCCATTTTCCGTGTTAATTCGGAAAAATCAAAATTGTGCTCTCTCAAGCGACTAGCGATACGCAAGGTACGGACTGAGGTAGAAGGATATAGAAAACGTCCTGTATCGCCAATAATTCCAGCGCATAGTAATCTAGCAGCAAAGTCTGATAAATCAAGATTTGTAGCTTCAGCAAAAAGAGCAATCATCTCACTCGCACTACTAGAGTTTGTATCAACCCATGCGAGATCTCCGTACTGGTCGTCGTTTGGATGATGATCGATTTTGATAAGGTAATCACCTTTGTCATAGCGTTTGTCATCAATTCGTGCAGTATTTGCAGTATCACAGACAATCACGAGGGCCCCTTGGTAATCACTATCTTCAACAGTATCCATCTTAGCTAGCCAGGTAAGTGTAGGTTCATTAAAACCTACCGCCTTTATGTGTTTATCTGGAAAATGTTTTTCAAGTAAATACTTAAGTCCCATTTGACTTCCTAGAGCATCAGGGTCTGGTTTCATATGACGGTGAATAATAATCGTATCGTATGCTTTGATTTTTTCTAAAATTTGGTGACAAATTTCCATAAGTAACCTCGTTTCTTTCTCATTTCATTGTAGCATAAGAATTTTTATTTTTAAAATGAAAAAGATGTGATATAATGGAGAAAGATTAATTGAGGAGGACGATATGGCATTAGCAAAAATTGTATTTGCCAGCATGACCGGTAATACCGAAGAAATCGCAGATATTGTAGCAGATAAATTAAGAGAATTAGGTTTAGATGTCGATGTTGATGAGTGTACAACTGTGGACGCTTCTGACTTTTTAGAAGCAGATATCGCTATTGTTGCGACCTATACTTATGGTGATGGAGAATTGCCAGATGAGATGATGGACTTCTACGAAGACCTAGCAGATCTCAACTTGAATGGTAAAATCTATGGAGTAGTTGGCTCAGGTGATACCTTCTACGATGAATTTTGTAAAGCTGTTGACGACTTTGATCGTGTGTTTGTCGCAACAGGAGCTGAAAAGGGTTCAGAATGTGTCAAAGTAGATCTTTCTGCTGAAGAAGAAGATATCGAACGCTTGGAGCAATTCGCAGAAGAGTTAGCTGCTAAAGTAGGATAGACCTCTGACTGTGCTGACTGGAAAAGGTTGGCACAGTTTTTATTTTCGAGGAGTTTTGTTTTTCGGACTGTTTGAGGATTTATAGTTTTCATTACAGAAATGAAGAAGGAGACAAGATGGATTTAGATAAGATTAGACAAGAAATTGACGAAATAGATAGCCAAATCGTCCAACTGTTGGAAGAAAGAATGCATCTAGTTGAAGACGTAGTTGCTTATAAAAAGGCTACAGGAAAACCAATCTTGGATACCAAAAGAGAAGAACTTATCTTTAAAAAAGTCAGAAGTCGTATCAGCAATAAAAAATACGAAGAAACAATCGTTGAGACTTTTTCAGATATTCTCAAACGTTCGCGTGATTATCAGGATAAAAACATCAAATGAAAAAAGAACAATTCTATACACTAGGAATCTTTCTAGCTGGTATGTTAGGAGGACTCGTCCGTTATCTGATTTCCAAATGGCTACCAGCTAGTCCAGACTTCCCTTGGGGAACATTAGTTGTCAACTATCTAGGGATTTTCTGTCTTGTCTATCTCGTAAAGGGGTATCTAGTTTATAAGGGAACCAGTAAAGGCCTTGTTCTAGCTCTTGGAACAGGCTTCTGTGGCGGTTTAACGACATTTTCTAGTCTAATAGTAGACGTTGATCGATTGATGAGCACAGAGCGATATGTCAGTTTGGTTATCTATCTAGTGTTGAGTGTCGGTGGTGGGCTCGTATTGGCCTATATTTTAGGGAGGAAGAAATGGTAGTATTATATCTAATGCTTGCTTGTGGACTGGGTGCCCTTGTGCGTTATTTCTTTTCACGTTATAATCAAGGTTCAGTACTACCTCTAGGAACTCTCATAGCTAATATTCTAGGCTGTTTTTTGATTGGATTATTTTACAGTCATGTGGAGTCAAAAGAAGTCTATACTGTCCTTGCAACTGGTTTTTGTGGCGGTTTGACGACTTTTTCAACTTTGAATGATGAGCTCCAAAGGCTCCTAAGTGACAAGAAGGCGTTTTTTAGTTATTTACTAGTAACCTACTTGCTTGGTTTTCTTGCATTTTTTATAGCAAATCTGCTATAAACTTCTTTACTTTTTCAAAGAAATCTGATAAACTAGACTTTGTGTGTAATGGACGCACAAAAATACAGTTTATCCGCTGAGGAAGGTTCCTCAAGATTGACAAAGATAGGAGAATAAAATGAATCCATTAATCCAAAGCTTGACTGAAGGTCAACTTCGTACAGATATCCCTTCATTCCGTCCTGGTGACACTGTTCGTGTACACGCGAAAGTTGTCGAAGGAAACCGTGAACGTGTTCAGATCTTTGAAGGTGTTGTTATTGCACGTAAAGGTGCTGGCATCTCAGAAAACTACACAGTTCGTAAAATCTCTAACGGTGTCGGTGTTGAACGTATCTTCCCAATCCACACTCCACGTGTTGAAAAGATTGAGGTTGTTCGTTACGGTAAAGTACGTCGTGCGAAATTGTACTACTTGCGTGCTCTTCAAGGTAAGGCTGCTCGTATCAAAGAAATCCGTCGTTAATTCGACAATAAAACTCTGCTCATTCGGCAGGGTTTTTCTCTAGCTCCCTTAGTTCAATGGATATAACAACTCCCTCCTAAGGAGTAGTTGCAGGTTCGATTCCTGCAGGGAGCATTTTAAGAAGCGTAAAGAAACGTAAAGAAACAAAAGGAACACTGAAAACTCAGTGTTTTTTTTGTTAGTTTTCGTTAGCAAACCCCTCATATCAAGCGCTTGTATGGTATAATAATGGAAAACGTTAACATTGATTTTTAAGGTAGTTCTAACATCTTTGAACACTAAATAAAAAAGATTATGAGTGCTCTACAAGTTTAATCTAAAAGGGATATAAGAAAAGGAAGAAAAATGAAAATTTCTGGTACAAGGTCTATCATCACATTTGACTATGAAAATGGTTATGTTTTAAAAGCAAAGGGAGAATTGTTGACCGATGGAAGTTTTACTGTATATAGGTCAAGTATACAGAATTGGGAGCCACCATACAACCACATTCGTATCACACAGAACGAGATAGATAAACTTGTCGAGGAAGTGGATTCCATGATGACTGAGCAAACAATACAGATCGAATTTATCTGAGTTAGAGTAGGAGAGTAACATGACACAATTTGAAGATAAATTCATGGAAGTTCAGGTTAGCATGATTTCGTTAGCACTAGAATATGTCCAAAATCAAGCAGAAAAAGTATACATTTATTGCATCTCTGAAGAAGCATTGCAGTCATATAAAGTTTTTTATAAGATTAATGGTATTGTAATCGAAATGGACAAAGTTAATGAAGTTGCGACAAATAAAATAGATGATTCCGATAATATGGCATTCGCTTTATTGGAATACGGAGCTGAAGACATACAGAAATTGATTGATGTCTGCCAAGAATACAATCACGAACATCCAACTGAAATGTGGTTGATTTATGATGCCAAGAAAAACAGCCTTGACAGTCGTTATAGCTATGAAGGGCGTTACGACAAGGATGAAGAATTGCTTCCACGTCTAGAGTTTGAAAAATGGTTTGAGGAAGTAAAAGCACAGGAATTGTAGGAGTTACAAATGACACAATTTGAAGATAAATTTATGGAAGTTCAGGCTAGTATGATTTCGTTAGCGCTGGAATATGTCCATAATCACGCAGAAAAAGTATATATCTATGCCATAGCGGACAGTTTGTATAGTTTTAATGTATTTTATAAGATTAAAGGAAATATTGTACACAAACACTTAGTAAATGATTTTTTACCTACAAAATCACACATTGATACCAGTTTACAATCTCTCTTGTTGAAAGAAGGTGTCAAGGATGTAAAATTAATGCTTGATGTTTGCCAAGAATATAATCGCGAGCACCCAACTGAAATGTGGTTGATTTATGATGCTCAGAAAAACAGCCTTGACAGTCGCTATAGCTATGAAGGGCGTTACGACAAGGATGAAGAATTGCTTCCACGACTAGAGTTTGAAAAATGGTTTGAAGAAGTAAAAGACAAGCAACTGTAGGAGAAGATGATGATACAATTTGAAGATAAATTTATGGAAGTTCAAGCTAGCATGATTTCGTTAGCACTAGAATATGTCCAAAATCAGGCAGAAAAAGTATATATTTATTGCATATCTGAAGAAGCATTACTTTCTTTTGATGTTTTTTATAAAATTAATGGAACTGTGACAAAAATGTATGCGGTGAATGAAATTTTAAATAAAAAAGTAGATACTTCAAAAAATATGATGGTAGCAGTACAACGGTTTGGTCTTGAAGATATACAGAAAATGCTTGATGTTTGCCAAGAATATGACCGTGAACATCCAACTGAAATGTGGTTGATTTATGATGCCAAGAAAAACAGTCTTGATAGTCGCTATAGTTATGAAGGGCGTTATGACAAGGATGAGGAATTGATTCCACGTCTAGAGTTTGAAAAATGGTTTGAGGAAGTAAAAAACAAGCAACTATAGGAGAAGAAGCTATGCCCCAACAAGATCAATCAATCATCTATCCTTTGCCAACTGATGCGCTATTACAGGAAAGAGAAGTAGCGTGGAAAGTTCGATTACCTGACGATTATAAGAATTTTATAATGAGAAAAAATGGTTTTCGTCCTCCTAAAAATTTATTTTCTTTAAAAAATAGGTCATTTTTGATTGAAGGATTCTTGTGTGTATTAGAAAACACAAAAGACAATCCACTAGGTGTGTATGACATTGATGTTGTAATGTCCCAACTGGATGAACGTTTGTTTGTCCATGAAGATATTTTGGGGTTTGAGTTGGTCCCCATAGCAGCATTGTTCGGTGGCGACTTTCTTTGTTTAAATTATATAGAGGATTCCGAAAATCCAAGCATTTGTATCTGGTATCACGAAGAATCCTACGAGCTAGAACCTGCTATAGAGTTTGTAGCTAATAACTTTACAGAGTTTTTAGATATGCTACAGGATTAGCAGTGTGATGAAAAGATATTGATTTAACAAGAATAAGAAGAAATCATTAAAAGACTGATTAACGTAGGTATTCTCAGATGAAAGGTTGATACAATGCTAGAATATAAAAAAACATCAGCTAATAGAAAATGGTGAAATTATAAAATCTTCTACATTTGAAATCCGAAAAATATTCGTTAGTTAGAAAAATTTTTGAAGATCGAGCTTTTATTAGTACTTCAGTTGTTACGCCTTTTGATGATGACGTAAGATGAGAAATCAACGAACCAAAAGGTTCTAAAGGAGGGATGGTTACTGCTTTCAGTATGTTCCCTAATGAAAATGAGTTATTGTAGACAAGAAATTGAAATTCTTAATAAAGGGTATAGATAAAGTTGATCATAAAATTATTCTAAAAATGGATTTAATAGAATAGGAGAAGGCTATGAGATTAAGAGATAAATGGGAAGATGATTCAAATCAGTATAGAAAATATAATCTTAAACAAAAAATAAATTCGGTTATCTTTGGTCTAGCTATAGGTGATGCACTGGGAGTCCCTGTAGAGTTCAGAGATAGAGATACCTATCATGTTTCAGATATGGTGGGTTATGGAACCTATAATCAACCAGCTGGTACCTGGTCAGATGATACTTCTTTATCCTTAGCACTTATTGAACACCTGTGTGAGGATTCTGATTTGAATGGGTTGATGGATAAATTTGTAGCTTATCGTCAGGGCTACCTCACACCTTTTGGATATTGCTTTGATATTGGTGTTGCGACTAATCAGGCGATTGAACGGTATTTGGCAGGAATCTCTCCAGAGAAGTGTGGAGGAACTAGTGAGAGAGATAATGGCAATGGAGCTCTGATGAGGATATCTCCCTTAGCTCTGCTCTTATATGAAAATTTTGATTTCAGTTATAGATCAAAAATAATTGAGCAATATACTAAGCTGACTCATGCTCATCCAAGGTCTATCGTGGCATCTATTCTTTATGTCCAGCTTTTAATCGGTTTTCTTCTTAACATTCGTTTAGAAAAATTACTTTGTCAATCAAAACCTTATCTTGAAGATTATTTCAAGAAAAAACCAGAATACTGGGAAGAGTATCAGGAACATTTTAGAGAAATATTTGATAGAGAATTTTATCAAAAATCTAGGGAAGATATTGCTTCCACAGGCTATGTTGTTGATACCTTGAAGGCTTGTCTCTGGTGTTTAGGTACAACAGATAGTTTTGAAGAAGCTGTTCTAAAAGCCGTTAATCTTGGAGGGGATACCGATACCATCGGTGCCATTACAGGTACTTTAGCTGGTGCCCACTATCAACTGGATGGCATCCCAGAAAAATGGATTCAACAGCTGGCTAATAGAGAATTGATTGACGAAAAATGTCTGCAATTACTGGAACACTTATATAAACAATGTAAATAGTTCTTATTATTGGGCAATAATCAGAAGAACTCTCCCTTTTATGATAGAATAAATGAAACAAGAGTTTACCGATAAACCATTGGTAAACTCTTGCTTTAAATAGAATTCTCTTCAAAGCCAAGTGAATCAACACTACTCCAGCATCTCATCTGCGCAATCACGGATTACGACTATTGATGTGCAGTTGGAACCTCTTCAAACGGCCAAGAAGTCTGTAGGGGAAATTCACAAAAAGGTTCATGATACAAAAAATAGATTATAAAGATAAGGTATCATTAGTAGATGTTTGGTAAAAGACAAAGGAGATAAGAATGGAATCAATTTATGTAAGTCAAAAAGATATGTTGGAAATTTGTCAAGATGGTGATAAGTATTTCTTGCGTTATCCAACTTTTAATATTACTTGCCCAGAAGTGGTTCAAGAAATTCCTAAAGAAGCTGTGGATAGCTATATTTCAGGAGAGCATACTGGTAAAGAATTGATGAATTATGCAGATTATGGTTTTTGGAAATCTAAAAAACAATATACACAAGAAGAGTCGAATAAAATTTTTTTACGAAATAATCCTGATTTAATTTTTAATGATTTACCTGATAACAAAAAAATATTTTCTCCTGAAGAATTTACTCAAATTGTCACTCAAGTCATCGTCTCAAAATTGAAACCTAGCGAACTTGACGCTATTGGTATAGTTGATAATCATTTAGAGCTTCTTCTGGTGGATCCAGTTTGCTGGGAGGAAGAGATAGAAGCAGTCCATCTGGAAATTCTGCAAGAAAAAATTAATAATTACATTCACTTCCTCGAAAGTAAGCAGTATGTGGAGCGATATGGCGATAACTTTGACAAAAAAGTCATCCATATTACCTTCCAGTATTCTCCATCAGACAACGGATTGGCCTTTCTCGCTGCGGTTCAGAAGGTGTTACAACCCACAGATATGAGTTTGAAGATAGAATTACCAGAGTAATAAAGGGAGCGGAAACTCTCTCTTTTTTATGTTATAATAGGCATAGAATGTTTGGGAGAAAGAGATGAAGGAAAATAAATACTTATTTTGGGTTGTCAGTGTAATGCTAATGTTTTTGACACTTTTTGCACTGAATGGATGTAGTTTGGGTGGTAAATGTGGAAATAAATTTTAGAGGATTAGATGTTGCTTATTTTGATGTGTTAGAGATGGGAGGAAAAAAGTATGTTTTAGATTCCAACTCCACGACACCAAAGAGTTATTACTGGGGATTTTCCCCCGGAAATCTTGAAGTTGATTTGATAGAACTTGATAGCAATAATAAAAATTTTGATAAAAAAATTAAGACAGGTTCTTCAGGAATGCGTATGGTAGGTATTGGTTTTGGCCTTGTTCTGTACAAACTAGTAACGTCGATTTTTAGATATTACAATATTAGTCATTCTCCGTATTTAAAGGTATTTTTATTTCTCATATCTATTTTGATAGCTTATATTGTTTACCAAAGTATTTTAATGAAGTCGCGAAAGGAAATTTCAAGTCGTTTACCCCAAGAAAAGAAGAGATATAAAATAGTCTTTCAGAATAATAAGAAAAAAAGACAATTCCATGCCTATCTCTTTATTATTTTACATGTAATTGCTTTAGCTATTTATATGGGACTAGATGATGGAACAGAAGCTGCTGTCCTAGTGTTAAATGGTATGTTGGCATATCTATTCATTTGGATAGAATCTGGCGTTATTCCGTTGACATATGCTTATCAACAGAAATACCTACAATATAAAGAATTGAAAAAGGTATAATAGAGCCTCTGATAAAAATTCAGAGAGCATTTGGGTGGTAAATGTGGAATTAAAATTTAAATATTCGAATATAGCAGTTTTTAGAATCGTTGAGTTTAAAAATAAAAAATATATCTTAGATTCTACTACTATAAAAGGGAAGTCCTATTTTTTCGGCTTACTTCCTAAAGAGGTTTCTGCTGAAATGGTTGAGCTATCTCCATCAAACGATAGTTTTGAAATAAAACCTAAGACACCCTTGAACGCATCTACTGCTTTGGTCATCATGGTTCAACCACTTGTGGTTTTTTCTCATAGATTGATGAAAGATGCATTTATTAGTTGGGGAATTAGTGAGCAAATTTTACTGAAATTAGTGTTGTTTGCTTTCTCTGTATTTTTGTCTTATCTCATGGCTGTCTGGTATGAAAAAGTTGCAGTACGAAAGTTCGAATCAAGAATCCCGCCAAATAGTAAACGTTGTCGACTTGTTTTTGAACCAAAAGGGAAACGAATAATTGATTGGTTGTTTTTCACACTTGGAATTAACATTATATGTTTGGCATTTTTTATGGGACTTAATAGTGGATATGAAAGTGCTGTATTGGTCATAAATGGTATAATTTCGTGGTGGGCCTTTGTACTATCAAGAATGCCACAAATTCCAGATTACTATAAAACAATGACGTTGACTGAGATTGAAGAGTTGTAAATATGGAATTAAAATTTAAAGAAACAAATAAAACGTTTCATAAAATTGTAGAATTTAAAGGTGAAAAATATCTTTTGGATATGACCAGCATTAGTCCTAAGACTTATTTCTGGGGTTCTCTTCCTAGTGAAATCACAGCTAAATGCTTAAAGTTAGATAAAAGAGATACGAGTTTTGAGAGCTTAGCTCCAACTATGAGCAAATCTCTTGGTATTGGAGTAGGTGTAGCAATAGGTGGAGCTTGTTATGGGATTGTTACGAATGCCTTTAAGAGTTATGACATTAGCCATAATATTTCTTTTAAATTAGGATTGTTTTTCCTCTCTATTGTCTTAGCTTATCTTACTTTCAGGTTCATTGCTTTTGTGGTTCGTCGTAATCTTCAACAAAAGCTTTCAAGTAAAGAAACGAAGTATCAAATAGTTTTCAAACTAGCAAGCTCACAACGTCAGTTAAAACTGTATAAACTTTTGCCTATTCTTTTTGTCGCTGTTATAGGATGTTTAGGATTTTATATATTTACTGATAATGGAACAGAGGGCTCTATCCTTATCATTAACAGTATTTTATTTTTGGGTTTCTTTACGGTGATCTTAGGTATGTTACCACTCCGAGAAAGTTACGAAAAACAAGAACTCATTTTTGAAAAAATAGAAAAGTTGTAAGTTAAAAAGAAACATGAATACTATTTTATAACTGATTTTTAATGAGCATTAGGAGATATTATGTTAAAATCGAACAAGTGGATATTCCTTGCGATTTCCGTTCCCTTTATGATTCTTGCTTTGTCTTATTTGTTTATTAGGGTACCGATTGGGAACACTGGTAAGTTTATTCATGATCATGAGGATTCTATCAAGAGAGAAATTATTGCAGACATAGACAGTCAAGGGCAATATATAAAGTCAGTGACACTTTTACCAGGTTCTGCCAGAGGAGGCTTTGATAATGGTGGAGATGTAGGTGGAAATTATCATATTTCCTTTACAGCCTATGCTAATAATAATAGCAAGCAGTCAATGAAAGTAGAATTATTCTTTCCTGATGCTGGTATAGGTCCTTTTACATTTATAAAACCCAATCCTTATAAATCTCCTGAAACTATGAGGAGATGGTACTTATCAGTAGTAGAGGTATCAAGTGATCCCTCGTGGGATTGGAAGCGTGAGCAAGATAAATTGAATGAAACGATGAATAATCTTTTGAATGTTGCTGTTCGCAAAGGCAAGGATGTATCCTGGAAAGTTCAAAAAGAGATTATGATTGGTTTACTTAACAGATGGCTACAAGAACATGAGGAAAATTTCAAACTAGCTATCCAAACCAACCTGTATAGAAACGACCCAGAATTGGAACAGAAATTAGGAAAGATTCAAAGTATCAGTGTAAGTGTAAGTAAACATCAAATATACACTCCTTCGATAGATAGAGACATTCGTTTTGATGTTCGATTTGAGAAATATCCTGAAGAAGTAGCTATTATAAACTGTAGTTTGCATTCCCAAGGGAAACAAACGGTTTTTGAGGATCCGTCAGTAGCTGCAACTATTAGTTTTGATAGAGAACGTTTTTCTATAAAAACTGAAAAAACTGAGTATGACTCCAAACTATTTCCTATTTTTAATCAAAGTCGATTTGGTAATGGCAATGGAGAAATATCTTATAATCTCCCAAAAGATTATGAAAATCAATTCTTAATTCCATAACTATCAAGCAAGCTGTTAGGCTTGCTTTTTCTTTATCTTCTACCTTATAAGATGCTAATCATGTGAGATTAAAGTACATGGAAATAGATAAAGAGCGAAACCGCTCTCTTTTTGTGGTATAATAGGCATAGATTTTGTTGTTTTTGGAGGAGAGAAATGAAGAAAGTACTTTTAATAATTTTATTGCTAATACTCGGAGGGTGTTCAAACGGGAATAAAACTGGAAAAAATGAGACTAGTAAAAGTGATACAGTTGTAACTGAGGATAAAAAATTGAAATTTGTTGTAGCACCACAATATGAAGGTAAAACATCGGAATTAATAGAGTTTGGAAAGAAATTAATTGAAGAACATCCTGAAATTGGTAGCAAAGGAAATATGGCTATCTATTTTACAGGTGCAGTCTCAGATGGTAGAGCAGCGCTAATGTTGGTTAACAAGACCGATGAAGATATCAAAAAAGATTTAGAGTTTTCACTGAGTTGGTCTTATGATGGAAAAAATATTTTTGATAATCAAAAAATAAGTTATGCTATCAAGGATAGCGGAGAATTACCCTCTTATACAACCACGTTAATTTTGTTACCACTTAACTCAGAGCAATTGGAGATTGTTGACTCGATGTCAGAACCTTCCAAGATGAAACTTTCAATGTCAGATGTGAAGAGTATCGACTAAGTTAGGAGGAGAATGTGACAACAGAAACCATAATATTTTTATTTGCTACAGTTGTTATTCTTTTATCCATATTTTTATTGTCTGGCACATATTTATATCTTTATTTTAGAGATAAAAAAATGGTACGTCTTGCCAAATCGTCTGTTAAGGGAACGGTTGTGGGCTATAGTAGTTTTAAACTTGGAAATCCTCCGATTGTCGAGTATGTGGTCGACGGAACCAGTTATAGGAAATCTTTACAGTATTTTATAATCAAAACAGTTTCACTTCCTTGGGGACCATTAAGTGCATCAGATAAATTTACAAGAGAAGGCATGTTAGCAAATTCGCTAACCCTTTATCGTAATTCATTTATATCTTTTAACAACTTAATGCGTACGCATTTTCCTATCTATTCGAAAATGACAGTATGGTATGATTCAGAAAAACCTACCAGAGCCTATGTAGAACGATATTGTGGGATTAACAAGCTTTATAAATGGTTGGGCATTGGGAGTGCTGTAATATTAATTATGATGTACGTTATTTTAGTAGTTGCTTATTTGTTAGATAAATAATGAACCTAAGTATATCAGATATTCAAATGAAGTAGGGGAACTATATGTCAGATTTAAAGCTTTATTTTTTGTTGCTATTTGGAATTTTATTACTCTGTTCATCTGTACTTTTCTTTTTCCGTTATTTTTACAAAAGAGAACTAAGGATAAAAAATTTATCTACGGCATGCGTTGAGGGAATTGTAGTAGGATACAAGTATTCAAAACCAGCAGGTCCTCCAATTGTTGAATATAAAGTTGATGGGCGAACTTATCAAAGAAATTTGGACTACTATAGAGTCACTCTCATATCAGTTCCTTGGAAGAGTGTACAAGCCACTTCTAGGTCGGAGTTATTAGCTCAAAAGATAACAATTTATAGAAATTCGGTCGTTTCTGTTACACGTGTTTTGGAAGATGCTTTTCCAAAGGGCTCAAAGATGACGGTTTGGTATAATCCTGCTTGTCCCAAAGAGTCCTTTGTTGAGAGATACAGTGGTATGGAAGTAGTGTATAAGCATCAAGTATGGATATGTATGGCAGCATTAATTTTGACACCCATCTTGTTGACAATGGTATTTATATTGAATGCATTTTATAAATAGTAAATTTAAGGGGAGAAATTATGTCAAATGCTAGTCAAGAAGCTGCAATTCAATCGCAGATTAGTTCATCTCAATCAAAAAAAACGATGCAGATAATCTAATGGAGAATTTAAGGATATGATTTTGAGGGCAGGACTTACAGAGCGATAAAGAGAGCGAAAGGGGCTCTCTTTTGTGTTATAATAGACATAGATTTTGTTGTTTTGGAGAGAGAAATGAAAGAAAGATATTATGAATTTTTGAATATGGCAGTTGTGGATACTAGTCCTATAAAGCATTTTGATTATATAAGAGCTTGTGCAATGGAGGTTGTTTTTACTTTACTAATATTAATAGGTTCTATTTTTATAGAAGGTGAGAAACATGATGTGAGTATGCTTGTATTTTACATAACCATTTTTCATCTATTGGCTTTGTTATTCATGTTTTTGCTATTTCAAATGTTTTCCAAATCAAGATTATTGCAATTGATTCCAGCTAGTTCTATTTTAATTTCTCATGTTGAGTTTCTTTTCTGGAGTTCTTTATTTTTGGGGAAGAACTACTGGTCTGTCTTCATGATGTTGATTGTCCTAAGCATTATGTTTCAACTACTAACCTTTGTTTACCAGTTGTTTATTGTCCCTATAGCTAAGAAATTACCAGCTGGTGAGTATAGAAAGAATATTTTATTTCTTCCTTCGGTTGTTTACCTATTGATTTCAGCAATTGTAATAGTTATAGCATATTTATTTACGTCGCCGGCGTATGTTGTCCCTAGCCTTGTTGTAGCGAGCATAGTCTGCCTTCCCTTCTATTGGCTTGAATATGCACGAGTATTTACCGGTTGGAAAAAGAAAAGCACCAATAACTTTATTTTTAGAGGACAAATAAAATGAAACCAACAAACCTAGAATGGGAAGATGTTATCCAGTTTGAAGAGGTAAAAGGTTACGGTCAGCATATCTGGAGAGATAAGGATAAATATTATTTAGTTTCAGAAGAGGGAACTGTGGCTTCTTGGTTAGTAGTCTATGAATTACCAAATGAGTTATTTGCATTACTAGAGAGTGGGGAAAGAACGGAGTTAGAAGTATTAAATAAGCTTCAGACTGATCGTTGGCCACCGACGGAAGAAGAAAAGAAAGCTAATGAGAAACGATTCATAGAAGAGAGTCCTACATCATTAATTGATTTACCTGAAACTAGAGAGTTATTTACTCAGGAAGAGCTTGAAAGATTAATTCCAATTGCTGAGCAAATGTGGATTGACTGGAGAGGCAAACTTCCAGATGATTATGTATCACCATTGAAATAGCTTATGGGGAAAATAGAAAGGGTTTATTTTTAAATGAATCAGATAAAGGGAAATGGGTTCATTATAAGTGAAGAAAATGGCAATTATACAATGTCCTGGATGACAGGAGGTCTTCAAGATAGAGAAGTTACTTATCCAGTTAGTAAAGAATTAGTGGACAAGGCTTTAAGGTCAGAACAGGATGCTTATGAGGTTGAGTTATTCTTACAAACTGGGGAATGGGTGACTAAAGAAAGTAAAGAAGTAGCCAGACAAAATTATTTTAGATCCTCACCAGTTCGGATTTTGGTAAATCCATCATCTATTAAACGATTGTTTTCCAATCAAGAATTCGAAGAACTTTTACAAAAAGCAATTTCCTCAGAGCTCAAACCAACTGAACTTGATGCAATTGGTATAGTTGATAATCATTTAGAGCTTCTTCTGGTGGATCCAGTCGGCTGGCAGGAAGAGATAGAAGCAGTCCATTTGGAAATTCTGCAAGAAAAAATCAACAATTACATTCATTTCCTCGAAAGTAAGCAGTATGTAGAACGATATGGCGATAGTTTTGACAAAAAAGTCATCCATATTACCTTCCAGTATTCTCCATCGGATAAAGGACTAGCCTTTCTTGCAGCAGTTCAGAAGGTGTTACAACCGACGGATATGAGCTTGAAAGTGGAATTGCCGGAGTGATAAAGGGAGCGAAACCGCTCTCTTTTTTATGATATAATAGGCATAGAATGTTTAGGAGAAAGAGATGAAAAAAGGCTTATTAATCGGCTGTTTATCCATAGTTATACTATTTGCAATGTTCATAGTACTTAGTCCTATTATTGCTATGATGGATATGTGGGGTCTATTTGCCCATGCAAGTCGGAATGAACTTGAGCAAGCAGTGCATCGCTCTTATGAGAACTACGGTCTTACAGGTCAGTTTGAGTTAGAAAAATATGAGAAAAACTATACAAGTGTAGGAGGATATCTAATCCATGGTACTTACAGTGAAAATATAGATGGTAAAACCTATCAGGCTAAGACTCGTTTTGAATACTATACTCGTCCTTCGGAAAAAGAAACGTATAGAAAGACTGATGCGGAAGTAGATTATAAACAAAACAAAAAAATTTATCAAGCTTTTCCAGAATTAGCTTATTTAGGAATTGAGATTAGTCCAGGCACTAGCGAATTTTTAAAAAAATTGGATACTTCAATAACAGATCCTAAAATGACTGCTTTGAAGTACGAAGGGATTGATTTTCAATTTAATAGTAAATCTGGCAACATGTATCTTTATGATGAAATCTTAGAGGAAAATAAAAAAATGGACAAGCATTACAAGGGATGTATCCTATGGATGCTCAATATCTTTTCCAAAAAGATATTTTTATACCAGAATTTCAATTTCGATACTACACTCCAGAAGACAAGAAGGATCAGTTATATGATGCTTATCTTAAAGACCTTGAATCGCAATTGAAAGAGTTTTTTAACAATCAACCCTTACCTAGTGGTCTTTATGCTGTAAAGATTGATAGATATGAAGGGGATAAACTTGTTAATAATAGCGGTAGATATTATGTGAAGATTGAGAATCATCAAGTTGTGGAGTTTATCAAAGATTTACAACAGGAGTCACTGGACTAATGCTGCTTATAAAGACCTATAAGATACTGATATGAGATTGAAGGTAGAACATACAAAAAAGTGAGTAAAGGAGTACGGACGATGTTAGCCATTTGTATTGATACTATAGGCGACAAGTCAATGACCTATAAGTTGTTAAGAAACTATTCATCCTTGTCTCTTTCTCTAATCCAATCAAGAATAAAAAATCATGATACAGTTATGGAAGTGGATATTCTAGATTTGGACGAATTAAAAAAAGTAAGAGCCCTTATTCATGACTTAAGTAGCATTGGAACCATGGTTACAATGAATGATTCGACTGGTGTCATCACATTAGAAATATTAAATAATATTATTACGACCTATGAAGAGATTGCAGCTGAAAGAGAAGAACTGGATGCGCTTATGTTTGATGAGGAAGAGTAATCTGTAATTAAAACACCCCAGGAGTTAGTTTTTAATATCTAACTTCTGAGGTGTTTTTTATATTCTAATAATGTTACAAGACCCAAGTACGGATAGCATGGGCAACGCCTGATTCATCATTTGTTTTGGTGATGTATTTGGCAATTTTTTTGAGTTCTGGGTTCCCGTTTTCCATAACAACGGGGTTTCCAACGACTGCTAGCATGGCGCGGTCATTTTCTTCGTCACCGATCGCCATAGTTTCATCTTTGCTTAGTCCAAGTTTCTCAGCTAGGTGCGTAATGGCTGAACCCTTGTCTACATCCTTTTTAAGGAGTTCTAGGTAAAATGGAGCAGATTTGTTGATAGAGTATCGCTCGTAAAATTCTGCTGGAATCTTTTCAATAGAAGCATCGAGAATCTCAGGTTCGTCGATAAACATACATTTGACGATTTCTTTATCAGCCATCTCTTCAGGTGTACGGTAAAAAATTGGCATGCTGACGAGAGTTGACTCGTGTACGGTGTATTTTCCGATATTGCGATTGGCAGTGTAAATGCCGTCTTTGGTAATAGCATGCATATGGACTCCCAGTTTACGGCTGAGAAATTCCATATCTAGATAATCTTCGTAGGTCAAGGATTCACTGATAATCTCTTGTCCTGTGGCAGTTTCTTGGACAAGGGCACCGTTGAAGGTCACAACATAGTCTCCTTCATCTCTCAACTGCAATTCGTCAAGGAGTTTGGCAACACCAGCGATGGGGCGTCCTGTTGCAATCACAACCTTGACTCCAGCTGCTTTGGCATCTTGGATAGCTGCAAAAACTTCTGGAGTAATTTCTTTTTTGCTATTGACTAGGGTACCATCGATATCGACGGCGATAAGTTTTATACTCATAAATTTCCTCTGTTATTTCTTGTCTGGAGTAAAATGATCATTCTCAATCAAATGTGAAAATTGTTGAATGATATTTGTGAAAATACTGTTTTGATTTAGCATTTCTTTAGGGAAGTAGAAACGGTTGTCACCATGACGGCTTCCTGCAAGAGATTGAACGATAGGAGACAGACTAGAAAGTTCTGCTAGTTCACCATTCTTTTGAACAATCTCAATCTGTGTTCTAGGATTTTCAGACTCAGGTCGATAAATATCGTATGGAAGGTCAAAATTCTTGTGGATAGCTGTGTAGTAGTTGGGGTCAAATCCTATTTTTTCTACTAAGTTCCGCATGATTTCAAGTTTGTCTTGGTCTTTCTCAGAAAAAGTGATGGACTTAAAGACTTTACGGTTGATAAAACGTTGCGATAGATCAGCTAGAATCTTATCTGTACTTGTCATCCAGAGTTGGAAATAAGTATTCATAACCCCATCGTCTAGTGCTAGATAGTCAGACAAGCTTACATTTTTCTCAAAAAAATGGTAGTAGATGTGGTGAAGTAAGGGCAAAGAAGTCTTTATTTTCAGGATAGAGTTCCTTGGCACGTTTGAGAAGATTTTGCAAAAGGACTTCCATGGCGCGTGTGGCTGGGTGGAAATAAACCTGCATGTACATCTGGTAACGGCTGAGGACATAGTCCTCGATGGCATGCATCCCATTACGCTGAAAGGCGATACCATTTTCAACAGGTCGGATGACACGAAGAATACGTGTCAGGTCAAATTGCCCATAAAAAGCGCCAGTGAAGTAGGAGTCACGAAGAAGATAGTCCATGCGGTCAGCATCAATCTGGCTGGAAATTAGCTGAACGACTTGCTTGTTCGGATAGCTGTGGTCGATGACGCTGGCTACTTTTTCAGGAAAGTCAGGAGCTACTTGGAGTAAAACTTGATGAATTTCTGTTTCAGGACTTTGGATAATTGCTCTTGTAATAGCCTCATGGTCCGTGTCAAAGAGATGTTCAAAAGTGTGTGAGTAGGCACCGTGTCCAAGGTCGTGTAGAAGGGCTGCAGTCATGGTCAACAAAGATTCATTTGGATTCCATTCGTCAGAATATTTTCTATCAAAAATTTCAGTGATTTGACGTGCAATTTCATAAACTCCTAGACAGTGAGAAAAACGACTATGCTCTCCACCGTGGAAAGTATAGCTAGATGTCCCAAGCTGTTTGATGCGACGTAGCCGTTGAAATTCTTTTGTATTGATCAGGTCATAAATAACTTGATTATTAACATGGATATAGTTGTGAACAGGGTCACGAAATACTTTTTCATTCATAAGACCATTATAGCAAATTCCTTGCCTTTTTGGTAAAATAGTAGGGATAAGTGAGAAGAAAGAGGAAGACTTGTGAAGATTAGAATGAGAAATACCATCCAGTTCGATGAGCAGTTGGAAGTAGTGGACCAACTTTATGATGTTGAATTACGTGAAAAGGGCGACTATGGATACCTGCTTTTTTATAATGAGGAGAAAGAAAAAGTAGTCCTCAAGTTTGATGATAAAGAGCTGATTATGACGCGTTTCTCAACTCCAAAGACCATCATGCGTTTTCTAAAGGGAACTGATAGTTTAGCCTATATTCCAACACCTATGGGCTTGCAGGAGTTTATTATCCAAACAAGCCACTATGAAGTTGGTGGAGAGAAGATTGAACTAGCTTATCAATTACAAAACAAAGAAGGAGTTCCATTTGCGAACTACCGCTTAGAAATTACCTGGGGATAAGAAAAAG
>NZ_GL732463.1:833085-890574 GCF_000187585.1 Streptococcus peroris ATCC 700780 | reverse complement strand
GATATAGAGTTCCTGATTTTTCAAGACAATTTCACGTACACTTGCAAATTTCTTCAGCTTTTTAAGGTCTTCTGGATGCGTTACTAGAGTGATGACATATCCTTCTTTACCCATACGACCTGTACGTCCTGCACGGTGGGTATAGGTTTCCATATCTCTAGGGACGTCGAAATTGACAACACATTCCAAGCTATCAATGTCGATACCACGAGCGAGAAGGTCTGTGGCAAGAAGTAGTGTCAGTTGATTATCTTTGAATTTTTCTAGAATAACTTTTCTAAATTTAACGTTGACATCGCTAGCTAGCGAAACTGCTAAAACATCACGATATTGTAATTTTTCCTCGGCGCTTCCAAGGTCAGACAAGCTATTAAAGAAGACAAGGCCGCGGAAATCTTCAACCTGTGCCAGTTTACGAAGCATATCTACTCTGTGACGTTGGTCCACCTGCATGTAGAAGTGTTGGATGTTGTCTAACTTTTGGTCTGATAGGTCAATGATGCGCGTGTTAGGTGCAATCTTATCTTGGTCAAATTTGGTAGTGGCACTCATGTAAATAAGTTGATGGTCACGAGGTGCGTAGTGGGTAATCTTTTCTACAAAGTGGATTTGAGAATCATCTAGCAACTGGTCGAATTCATCAAGAATGATTGTTTCCACGTTCATCATCTTGATTTTTTTCAATTTAATGAGTTCGAAGATACGACCGGGAGTTCCGATCAAAATTTCTGGTCCTTTTTTTAGTCGTTCAATTTGGCGTTTTTGACTCGAACCGGATAGAAATAGCTGAGCTGTTAATCCGATAGCCTCACCCCAGATTTTAGTGACTTCAAAAATTTGTCCAGCAAGCTCAGTATTAGGTGCTAAAATCAATAATTGTTGTGCTTTTTTCTTTTGCAGTTTGAGAAGACTAGGTAGGAGATAAGCTAAAGTCTTTCCTGTTCCAGTAGGACTGACTCCAAGGAGTGATTCTCCTTCTAAAATAGGATTAAACAGTTGTTCTTGAATGGGAGTGAATTCTTGGAATCCCAGTTGATCAATCAATTCTTGCCATTCGGTAGGTAGTTTGGTTTTCATTTTTCTGCCTCAAATCTAATGCCAGCATCTTGTCGCATGGCATAGAGAACTTGATGTACATCTGTTGCATCAGTAAGCCATTGCTGATAGAGTGTCTGGTCTGGTTGATTTATCATATGTGCGAAAGCATCGACTTCCTCTGTCATGGTATGAGGAGCCTGCTGGATAGGAAGTTGAACTTCATTTCCTTGATGGTCTGTAAAAGTAGCTGATTGGACATGCTCGATTGTATTAAGTGTCAAGGTTCCATCAGTAGTATAAATCTCACAAGGAAGATTAGAAGTGATATTCTTTCCTGCTTTGATGTGTACTTGATAGTTAGGATATGAGAGAATACCATCCCCATTTAAATCAATGCTATTATCTAGTTTCTGAGCTTGATAGGTTGCACGAGTCGGTTTTCCAAATAAGCAAACAGCAGCGTAGAGAGGATAAATACCAAGATCCATAAGTGCACCACCTGCAAAACGGTCTGAGAAAACATTAGGAGTATCGCCAGCAAGTAGGTTAGGCATCTTAGAAGAGTATTTAGCGTAGTTAAAGTCTGCACCTAAAACATGTTTATCAGCTAAAAAGTTCTTAATTGTAGCGAAAGCATATTCATGATAGTTACGTGCTGCTTCAAAGATAAACCGTTGATTTTCTTGAGCGACTTCAATTAATTCCTGCCATTCGTGTGGTTGAGTGACGGCTGGTTTTTCAAGGACAACATGTTTTCCAGCAGATAAAGCAACTTTAGCTTGGCTGTAGTGCAAGGAGTTTGGACTAGCAACATAAACCACATCAAATGGATGCTTGAAAAATTCATCTAGCTGGTCAAATAATGTTACATTTGAATATTGAGAAGCAAACCTTTCTGCAGTTTCGATTTTTCTTGAATAGACTGCAACCAGTTGATATTCTCCACTTGTATGAGCTGCTTCGATAAAATGATGGCTGATTGCGCCAGTTCCGATAATGCCGAGTTTAAGCATAGAGACTCCTTTTTAAAAACGATTCATTGTGTTTATTATA
The DNA here is from genome assembly GCF_000187585.1 of Streptococcus peroris ATCC 700780. Taxonomy (GTDB): domain Bacteria; phylum Bacillota; class Bacilli; order Lactobacillales; family Streptococcaceae; genus Streptococcus; species Streptococcus peroris. The sequence continues at coordinate 888,483 of NZ_GL732463.1, read as the reverse complement.
TCACAGATAGGGTGAACTAGCTAGAGAGCTCTTTTGAGATTAGTAGTCACTCTTTGAGCTTTTTTAGAACAATGATTTTATCTCACAGATAAATACTGAACAAGATAGATATTCATAAATTAAAAAAAGCAAAGAAAAGCATCATTTTGATTGAAAATACTTGTCAAAAATTTGGAATCATGCTATACTTGTAGAGTTGACTATGCACATGCCTGTGCAACCGCTCGAACATCGTCGCTCGTTTTATAACAAATTTAAACTTCGTCATGATCGCCTTGCCTAACATAAGTTATGTCTTAGGCTTCATTCCTAGTTTATTCTTTGTTCTATTTGGAGCTCTTCTTTTAAGTGGTTCGTCCCACGATGCTAGGCGAGTCTTCACAAAAATTCGGGGAAACCCCAAAAAATCATAGGAGGTGCATAATGAGCACATACGCAATTATCAAAACTGGCGGAAAACAAGTTAAAGTTGAAGTTGGTCAAGCAGTTTACGTTGAAAAATTGAACGTTGAAGCTGGTCAAGAAGTTACTTTTAACGAAGTTGTTCTTGTTGGTGGTGAAAACACTGTTGTCGGAACTCCACTTGTTGCTGGAGCTACTGTAGTTGGAACTGTTGAAAAACAAGGAAAACAAAAGAAAGTTGTTACTTACAAGTACAAACCTAAAAAAGGTAGCCACCGTAAACAAGGTCACCGTCAACCATACACTAAAGTTGTCATCAACGCAATCAACGCTTAATTTTAAGGAGAACACATGATACAAGCAGTCTTTGAGAGAGCCGAAGATGGCGAGCTGAGGAGTGCGGAGATTAGTGGACACGCCGAGAGTGGCGAATACGGCCTAGATGTCGTGTGTGCATCGGTTTCTACGCTTGCCATAAACTTTATCAATTCCATTGAGAAATTTGCAGGCTATGAACCAATCTTAGAATTAAACGAAGATGAAGGGGGTTATCTGATGGTTGAAATTCCAAAAGATCTTCCTTCTCACCAGAGAGAAATGACACAATTATTTTTTGAATCATTTTTCTTAGGTATGGCAAACTTATCGGAGAACTCATCTGAGTTCGTCCAAACCAGAGTTATCACAGAAAACTAACACGGAGGAAAACATTATGTTAAAAATGACTCTTAACAACTTGCAACTTTTCGCCCACAAAAAAGGTGGAGGTTCTACATCAAACGGACGCGATTCACAAGCTAAACGTCTTGGAGCTAAAGCAGCTGACGGACAAACTGTAACTGGTGGATCAATCCTTTACCGTCAACGTGGTACACACATCTATCCAGGTGTAAACGTTGGACGTGGTGGAGACGATACTTTGTTCGCTAAAGTTGAAGGCGTAGTACGCTTTGAACGTAAAGGTCGCGATAAGAAACAAGTTTCTGTATACCCTATCGCAAAATAAAAGGGGTTAGTAAACCTTTTTATCTCTAGCCTTAAAATGGAAGGTTAGTAGGCTTTAACTAGCATATAATAGAGCTTTTCGAGATTCTCGGAAGGCTTTTTTGTTCCATAAAATTAGAGAAAGTAATGTTTTAAGAATACTTTGGAAATTATTTGGATTCAGTATAGTCTTTAGCAATATATTTCATCAACATCAATAGAAAAAAAGAAAGAAATATGATATAATATAAGGTGAGACCTCATGAATAAATAGTGAAAGAGTTTATAGTAATTAATGAAAAAAATTGTCATTAACGGTGGCCGTCCATTAAAGGGTGAGATAACCATTAGCGGAGCAAAAAATAGTGTGGTTGCTCTGATTCCAGCTATTATTTTATCAGATGATCTTGTCATCTTGGACTGTGTACCAGACATCTCAGACGTGGCTAGTTTGATTGATATAATGGAAATCATGGGAGCTAGTGTTAAACGCTATGACGATGTTTTAGAAATAGATCCTCGTGGAGTTCAAAATAAACCAATGCCATACGGTAAGATTAATAGTCTTCGTGCATCTTATTACTTCTATGGGAGTCTTCTAGGTCGTTTCGGTGAGGCAACAGTAGGTTTGCCTGGTGGATGTGACTTGGGACCTCGTCCGATTGATTTGCATTTAAAAGCATTTGAAGCGATGGGAGCCGTTACAACTTACGAGGGAGACAATATGAATCTCTCCACAAATGGTTCTAAATTGCATGGCGCACATATCTATATGGATACTGTCAGTGTCGGAGCGACCATTAATACAATGCTTGCTGCGGTTAAAGCTCAAGGCCGTACAGTTATTGAGAATGCTGCTCGTGAGCCTGAAATCATTGATGTAGCAACATTGTTAAACAATATGGGAGCTCATATCCGTGGTGCAGGTACAGATATGATTACCATTGATGGTGTTGAATCCTTACACGGAACTCGGCATCAAGTTATTCCAGACCGTATTGAAGCTGGAACTTATATTTCCTTAGCTGCAGCCGTAGGGAAGGGAATCCTTATTAATAATGTACTTTATGAACATCTTGAAGGATTTCTTGCTAAGTTAGAAGAAATGGGTGTTCATATGACTGTTTCTGAAGATAGTATCTTTGTTGAAGAGCAGAAAAATCTAAAAGCTGTTAATATCAAAACTGCTCCATATCCAGGATTTGCTACAGACCTTCAACAACCGATTACACCACTTTTGTTGAAAGCAGAAGGACGAGGAACACTGATTGATACCATTTATGAAAAACGTGTGAACCATGTCTTTGAATTAGCTAAAATGAACGCAGATATTACAACGACTAATGATCACATTATCTATAAGGGTGGTAATTCTTTACACGGTGCAAGTGTAAGAGCGACTGACTTACGTGCAGGTGCAGCCCTAGTTATTGCAGGCCTTATGGCTGAAGGTAGAACTGAGATTACTAGTGTTGAGTATATCTTACGAGGTTACTCAAATATTATTGAGAAATTACGTAACCTTGGAGCAGATATTGAGCTAATCGAAGATTAGACATTTTGAGGAACACAATGAATATCTGGACAAAATTAGCAATGTATTCTTTCTATGAGACGGAACGTTTGTATTTCCGTCCATTCTTTTTTACGGATGTAGATGACTTTCATGCTCTAGCATCAGACCCTGAAAATCTCCAATTTATTTTTCCTACGCAAGCCAGCATTGAGGAAAGTCAATATGCTCTTGCTAACTACTTTATGAAATCACCTTTGGGAATTTGGGCGATTTGTGATAAGAAAGCACAGAAGATGATTGGAGCCATCAAGTTTGAAAAGCTGGATGAAATCCGTAAAGAAGCAGAAATTGGCTATTTTTTAAGGAAAGATTATTGGTCTCAAGGATATATGACGGAAGCAGTGACTAAATTACGCGATTTGTCTATGGATCAGTTTGAATTAAAGCAACTTTCTATTGTGACGCATTTAGAAAATAGTGCTAGTCAAAAGGTTGCACAAAAATCAGGCTTCGTTCTATATCGTCGTTTCAAGGGTAGTGATCGATATACTCGTAAGATGCGGGATTATCTAGAATTTCGCTATACAAAAGGAGAGCTAAATGAGTAAACACCAAGAAATTTTAGCTTATTTAGAAGAATTACCAGTCGGAAAACGGGTCAGTGTTCGAAGTATTTCAAATAGGCTGGGAGTGAGTGATGGTACAGCTTATCGTGCTATCAAAGAAGCTGAAAATAGAGGATTGGTTGAAACACGTCCTCGAAGTGGAACTGTCCGTGTCAAGTCCAAAAAAGTTGCCATTGAGAGATTAACCTTTGCAGAAATTGCAGAAGTCACTGGTTCAGAAGTTTTAGCTGGCCAAGCAGGTTTGGAGAGAGAATTCAGTAAATTCTCCATTGGAGCCATGACAGAAAAAAATATTCTTTCTTATCTTCATGATGGTGGTCTACTTATTGTCGGTGATAGAACACGGATCCAATTATTGGCACTTGAAAATGAAAATGCTGTCTTGGTAACGGGTGGATTTGAAGTTCATAAAGATGTTTTGGATGCTGCTAATAAAAAAAATATCCCAGTGTTACGCAGTAAACATGATACATTTACCATTGCAACCATGATTAACCGAGCTTTGTCAAATGTACAAATAAAGACAGATATTTTAACGGTTGAAAAAATCTATCGCACTTGTCATGAATATGGTTTTTTACAAGAAACGGATACTGTAAAAGATTATTTAGATTTAGTTCGTAAGAATAGAAGTAGTCGATTCCCTGTTATCAATCAGCACAAGGTTGTTGTTGGTGTTGTGACCATGCGTGATGCCGGAGATAAATCACCAGGGACTACCATTGATAAGGTCATGACAAGAACTGTCTACATGACAGGTTTAGCCACAAATATTGCTAACGTGAGCCAGAGAATGATTGCTGAAGATTTTGAAATGGTACCTGTTGTACGGAGCAATCAAACCTTGCTTGGTGTCATTACTAGACGTGATGTTATGGAAAAAATGAGTCGTTCTCAGGTCTCAGCTCTCCCAACATTTTCTGAGCAGATTGGTCAGAAGTTATCATACCATCATGACGAAGTTGTCATTACGGTTGAACCATTCATGCTTGAAAAAAATGGTGTCCTTGCTAATGGAGTTCTTGCAGAAATTTTAACCCATATGACGCAGGATTTGGTTGTTAATAGTGGACGTAATCTTATCATTGAACAGATGTTGATTTATTTCTTACAGGCTGTTCAGATTGATGATATTTTACGGATTCAGGCACGAATTATCCATCATACGAGACGGTCAGCAATTATTGATTATGACATTTATCTCAATCACCAAATAGTATCAAAAGCAAATGTAACTGTAAAAATTAATTAGAATTAGGAGAAAACATGATTACATTAAAATCAGCTAGAGAAATCGAAGCAATGGATAAGGCGGGTGATTTTCTTGCAAGTATTCACATCGGTTTGCGTGAAATCATCAAACCAGGTGTAGATATGTGGGAAGTCGAAGAATATGTACGTCGCCGTTGTAAAGAAGAAAACTTCCTTCCCTTACAAATTGGGGTTGACGGAGCGGTGATGGATTATCCTTACGCAACATGTTGTTCTCTAAATGATGAGGTTGCGCATGCATTTCCGCGACATTATATTCTTAAAGACGGAGACTTACTAAAAGTAGATATGGTTTTAGGAGGTCCTATTGCCAAGTCTGAATTAGACGTTTCTAAGTTAAACTTTGACAAAGTCCAACAAGTGAAGAAATATACTCAAAGCTATACAGGCGGTTTGGCAGACTCTTGTTGGGCTTATGCAGTTGGAACACCTTCTGAGCAAGTAAAGAACTTGATGGAAGTCACTAGAGAAGCTATGTATATAGGCATTGAGAAAGCAGTTGTCGGAAATCGTATTGGTGATATCGGCGCTGCTATCCAAGAATATGCAGAAAGTCGTGGATACGGTGTTGTTCGTGACTTGGTAGGTCACGGTGTTGGACCAACCATGCATGAAGAACCAATGGTTCCCAACTATGGAATTGCAGGCCGAGGACTTCGTTTAAGAGAAGGTATGGTGTTAACAATTGAACCGATGATTAACACAGGTGATTGGGAAATTGATACTGATATGAAAACAGGATGGGCTCATAAAACGGTTGACGGAGGCCTTTCTTGTCAATATGAACACCAATTTGTGATTACAAAGGATGGGCCAGTTATCTTAACTAGTCAGGGTGAAGAAAGAACTTATTAAGTAAAAAGGAGCTAAGCTCCTTTTTTGATCTTTTAAAGTTGAAAATAAATTTGCGTAGCAGATATCTTACAAACGTTTTCTTTTATAGTAAAATAAAATATAACTAAATGAAAGAAGGTTCTGAATTGGAAAGTATTTTATTTTTTATTTCTGTCTTTATAGCTGGGGTCTTGTCATTCTTTTCTCCCTGTATCTTTCCCTTGTTACCAGTCTACGCTGGAATTTTGTTAGATGATCAAGAGGAGTCGAAGACATTTCGTTTTTTGGGTAAAGATGTTTCCTGGTCTGGATTGATTCGCACTCTTTGTTTTATTGCAGGTATTTCTCTTATTTTCTTTATCCTTGGTTTCGGAGCTGGATTTCTTGGGAACATACTCTATGCTGACTGGTTCCGTTATACTATGGGAGTTGTTATTATCCTATTGGGATTACATCAGATGGAAATCCTTCATCTAAAAAAATTAGAGGTACAAAAAACACTAAAGTTTAAACAGGAACAGTCCAGCAAGTATCTATCAGCCTTTCTATTAGGAATTAGCTTTAGTTTTGGCTGGACTCCTTGTATCGGACCAGTTTTAAGTTCTGTTTTAGCATTGGCTGCATCAGGAGGAAATGGAGCACTTCAGGGAGCTTTACTAACTCTTGTTTACACTCTTGGAATGGCACTTCCATTTTTAGTGTTGGCCTTGGCATCAGGTCTTATCATGCCGTTTTTTAGTAGAATCAAATCCCATATACTCTTATTAAAGAAAATTGGTGGTTTGCTGATCATTCTCATGGGAATTTTATTAATGTTGGGACAGTTAAATATATTATCGGGTATTTTAGGATAAAAGGAGTTACATATGAAAAAAATTATTTATTTCGGATTTAGTTTCTTGTCGCTATTTCTTCTGTTTGCTTGTGGCAAAGAAGAGAGTAAACCAAGCCAAACAACTCAGAGTCAACCACAGCAACAAACGACTGTGAAGCAAGTGGCTGTGGGAGCAGAGGCACCAGATTTCACTCTTCAATCAATGGATGGAAAAGAAGTCAAATTGTCTGATTATAAAGGTAAAAAAGTCTATCTTAAATTTTGGGCTTCTTGGTGTGGACCATGTAAGAAAAGTATGCCAGAATTGATGGAACTTGCTGCTAAGGAAGATCGTGACTTTGAAATTTTATCAGTTATTGCACCAGGGATCCAAGGTGAAAAAACTATAGACCAATTTCCAAAATGGTTTGAAGAACAAGGTTATAAGAATATTCCTGTTCTGTATGATACAAAAGGAAGCATTTTCCAAGCTTACCAAATCCGAAGTATCCCAACAGAATATCTTATTGATTCCAATGGTAAAATTGCTAAGATTCAATTAGGAGTAATTAGTAATGCAGATGCTGAAGCAGCATTTGCTAAAATGGATTAAACTATTTTGAAATAAAAAAGTCTAGACAAGTTTGTCTAGACTTTTTATTTCTATGTGAACTTAGTTTTTAGAAGCTGCTTGGAATTCTGGGTTTTTCCATGCTTCGTCAATGATTGCTTTCAATTCTTTAGCAGAAGCGTGCATTTTTTGAAGTTCAGCATCGTTCAATGGGATGTTTACTGGACGTACAATTCCGTGTGCTCCAACAACAGCAGGTTGACCGATATAGACTTCTTTAATTCCGTATTGACCTTCTTGGAATACAGAAAGTGGAAGTACTGCATTTTCATCATCAAGGATTGCTTTAGTGATACGAGCAAGGGCAACTGCGATACCATAGTATGTAGCACCTTTCTTGTTAATGATTGTGTAAGCAGCATCACGAACACCTTCAAACAATTCGATCAATTCAGTTTCTTGAACATTTTGAGTATCTTTCAAGAATTCTTCAAGGTTCACACCAGCGATGTTAGCGTGTGACCAAACGGCGAATTCTGAGTCACCGTGTTCACCCATGATGTAGGCGTGAACTGAACGAGCGTCAACATCCAATTTTTCAGCAAGGGCTTGACGGAAACGAGCTGAGTCAAGTGAAGTACCTGAACCGATAACACGTTCTTTAGGGAATCCAGAGAATTTCCATGTAGAGTATGTCAAAACGTCAACTGGGTTAGCAGCTACTAGGAAGATACCGTTAAATCCAGATTCAACAACTTGTGTTACGATTGATTTGTTAATTGCAAGGTTTTTACCTACAAGGTCAAGACGAGTTTCACCTGGCTTTTGAGGAGCACCTGCTGTGATTACAACGAGGTCAGCATCCGCACAGTCTGCGTATTCAGCTGCATAAATCTTCTTAGGTGAAGTGAAAGCGAGGGCGTGGCTAAGGTCAAGAGCATCACCAACAGCTTTTTCGTGCAATTGAGGGATTTCAATGATACCAAGTTCTTGAGCGATACCTTGGTTTACAAGAGCGAAAGCGTAAGATGAACCTACGGCACCGTCACCAACGAGGATAACTTTTTTGTGTTGTTTAGTTGCTGTCATTTGCCTAAACATCTCCTTTATTTTTATTGTGGGATTTCCCGTTCATCTTCATTTTAGCACTTTTAAAAAGCTTTGTCACGAATAACCTATTTACTTTTTTATGTAAACGTTTTAGACGTTTCAGAACACTGAAATAGACAAGAATTTATGGTATAATAAAACTAGTTATTAATAGTGAAATGAGGCATTTGTTAATGCAGGATAAAAATTTAGTGAATGTCAATTTGACAAGGGAGATGAAGACTAGCTTTATCGACTACGCCATGAGTGTTATCGTTGCTCGAGCTCTTCCTGATGTCCGTGATGGATTGAAACCAGTTCATCGTCGTATTTTATATGGGATGAATGAATTAGGAGTTACTCCTGATAAACCTCATAAGAAGTCCGCTCGTATTACTGGGGATGTTATGGGTAAATACCACCCACACGGAGATTCCTCAATCTATGAAGCTATGGTCCGTATGGCACAATGGTGGAGTTACCGTTACATGCTTGTAGACGGACATGGAAACTTTGGTTCTATGGATGGTGATGGAGCTGCTGCTCAACGTTATACCGAAGCACGTATGAGCAAGATTGCTCTTGAAATGCTTCGTGATATCAATAAAAATACAGTTGATTTTGTTGATAACTATGATGCCAATGAGCGTGAACCTTTAGTTTTGCCTGCACGTTTTCCAAATCTTTTGGTCAATGGAGCAACGGGTATCGCAGTTGGTATGGCGACCAATATTCCGCCACACAACTTAGGAGAGACCGTTGATGCTGTTAAGTTGGTCATGGATAATCCAGAAGTTACAACCAAAGAATTGATGGAAGTACTGCCTGGTCCAGATTTCCCAACTGGTGCTCTCGTTATGGGGAAATCAGGTATTTATAAAGCCTACGAAACAGGAAAAGGCTCTATCGTACTTCGTTCTCGCACTGAAATCGAGGTCACTAAAACTGGTCGCGAGCGTATTGTTGTTACAGAATTTCCATACATGGTTAACAAGACGAAAGTGCATGAGCACATTGTACGATTAGTACAAGAAAAGCGTATCGAAGGTATTACAGCTGTTCGTGATGAGTCAAACCGAGAAGGTGTACGTTTCATCATTGAAGTGAAACGGGATGCGTCTGCCAATGTCATTTTAAATAACTTGTTCAAGATGACTCAGATGCAAACTAGCTTTGGTTTTAACATGTTGGCCATTCAAAATGGTGTTCCAAAGATTCTCTCTCTGCGTCAAATCTTAGATGCTTATATTGAGCACCAAAAAGAAGTGGTGACTCGACGCACTCAGTTTGATAAAGAGAAAGCTGAAGCGCGTGCGCATATCTTAGAAGGTCTCTTGATTGCACTAGATCATATTGACGAAGTCATTCGTATCATCCGTGCCAGTGAAACTGATGAAGAGGCTCAAGCAGAATTGATGAGCAAGTTCAAGCTTTCTGAGCGTCAAAGTCAAGCAATTCTTGATATGCGTCTCCGTCGTTTGACAGGTTTGGAACGTGATAAGATTCAGTCTGAGTATGATGAACTCATAGCATTGATTGCTGACTTAGCAGATATTCTTGCTAAGCCAGATCGTGTGGCACAAATCATCAAGGAAGAATTGGATGAGGTCAAACGTAAGTTTGGTGATAAACGTCGTACTGAGTTGATGGTCGGTGAAGTCTTGACACTCGAAGATGAAGATTTGATTGAAGAATCTGATGTTCTCATCACTTTATCAAACAAAGGTTATATCAAACGTTTGGATCAAGACGAGTTTACTGCTCAAAAACGTGGTGGACGTGGTGTTCAAGGTACTGGCGTCAAGGATGATGACTTTGTGCGTGAGTTGGTATCTACTAGCACCCATGATCACTTACTCTTCTTTACCAACAAAGGGCGAGTTTACCGACTTAAAGGTTATGAAATCCCTGAGTATGGTCGTACAGCCAAAGGATTGCCTGTTGTGAATCTCTTGAAGCTGGATGAAGGAGAAAGTATCCAAACCATTATCAATGTTGATTCAGAACGTAGTGATGATGCTTACCTCTTCTTCACAACTCGAGCAGGTATTGTCAAGAGAACGAGCGTCAAAGAATTTGCAAACATTCGTCAAAACGGTCTCAAAGCCTTAAATCTGAAAGATGAAGATGAGTTAATTAATGTTCTCCTTACTCAAGAAGATATGGACATCATCATCGGAACAAAACTAGGCTACGCAGTCCGCTTTAACCAATCAACTGTTCGCAGTATGAGCCGTAGTGCTACTGGTGTTCGAGGGGTGAACCTTCGTGAAGGTGATACAGTAGTTGGAGCCAGTGTTATTACTGATCAGGATGAGGTTCTGATTATCACCGAAAAAGGTTATGGTAAGCGAACGGTCGCTACAGAATATCCGACCAAGGGCCGTGGTGGTAAAGGTATGAAGACAGCCAATGTTACCGATAAAAATGGTCCACTTGCCGGTCTTTTGACTGTTACGGGTGATGAAGACTTGATGATCATTACAGATAAAGGTGTGATGATTCGAACAAACGTTGCCAATATTTCGCAAACAGGACGCTCAACTATGGGAGTTAAAGTGATGCGTCTTGATCAGGATGCTAAAATTGTGACCTTTACGACAGTTGCGGCAGCAGAGAAAGAAGAAGTTGGGGCAGAAAATGAAATAGAAAGTGAAGAATAATGTCTCAAAAAAGAACTAAAAGAAAAAAGAATAAGCATAAGAATCTGCTGATTAATATTATATCCGGGTTTTTAATCCTTTTGTCTCTAGCTTTAATTTTTAATTCACAGATTCGAAATTTCTTTATGATTTTAAATACCAATAAGTATCAGGTAGGACAAGTTTCTAAAGAAACACTTGATAAAAATGCTTCTGCGGATGGAAATTTTGATTTTAACTCAGTTAAAGCTCTATCATCAGAGGCAGTGCTATCAGCTCAATGGGATTCCCAACAGCTTCCTGTTATTGGTGGAATTGCAATTCCAGAACTTGAAATGAACTTGCCTATATTTAAAGGACTCGCAAATGTTAACCTTTTCTATGGTGCTGGGACAATGAAACCAAATCAGGTAATGGGAGAAGGAAACTATTCTTTGGCGAGTCACCGGATATTTGCTGGAGAAAATGCGGATAAGAAGTTATTTTCACCTCTTGCTCGTGCTCAAAAAGGAATGAAAATTTATCTCACTGATAAAGAAAAAGTCTATACATACGAGATTGAAGAAGTCAAAATTGTAACTCCTGATCGAGTAGATGTAATTGATGAACGAGATGGTGTTAGTGAGGTTACCTTGGTGACCTGTGAAGATGCTAATGCTGTTGAAAGAATTATCGTTAAAGGAAATTTGATAGAGACAAAATCATATGCAGATACTCCATCAGATATTTTAAACGCTTTTAATAAGCCATACAAGCAATTTTACGAATAGTAATAAAAGGTTCGCTAGTATTAGCGGCCTTTTTTGTCATTTTCAGAAAATAGGTATGGTAAAGACTTTTCAATTTTCTTAAAAAGTAGTATAATAGCTCTATTACAGAAATTTTTAGAAAATTCCAAAAGAGGTTTGTTATGGGATACACAGTTGCTGTTGTCGGTGCTACAGGTGCCGTAGGTGCTCAAATGATCAAAATGTTAGAAGAATCAACTCTTCCAATTGAAAATATTCGCTACCTTGCGTCTGCACGTTCTGCAGGGAAGGTCTTACAATTCAAGGGTCAAGATGTGACCATTGAAGAAACCACAGAAGATTCTTTTGAAGGTGTTGATATTGCTCTTTTCTCTGCTGGTGGTTCAACTTCTGCAAAATTCGCACCTTATGCTGTTAAAGCAGGAGCAGTTGTTGTAGATAATACTTCCTACTTCCGTCAAAATCCAGATGTGCCACTGGTTGTTCCTGAAGTGAATGCTCACGCACTTGATGCTCACAACGGAATTATTTCTTGCCCTAACTGTTCAACTATTCAAATGATGGTAGCTCTTGAGCCTGTTCGCCAAAAATGGGGCTTGGAACGTATCATCGTATCTACTTACCAAGCTGTCTCAGGTGCTGGTATGGGTGCTATTCTTGAAACACAGCGTGAGTTGAAAGAAGTTTTGAATGAAGGTGTGAATCCACGTGATGTCCAAGCAAACATCTTGCCATGTGGTGGGGACAAGAAACATTATCCAATTGCGTTCAACGCACTTCCTCAGATTGACGTCTTCACTGACAATGACTACACTTACGAAGAGATGAAGATGACAAACGAAACCAAAAAAATCATGGAAGACGATAGCATTGCCGTATCAGCAACCTGTGTGCGTATTCCGGTCTTGTCAGCTCACTCTGAGTCAGTCTATATTGAAACAAAAGAAGTGGCCCCAATTGAAGAAGTGAAAGCAGCTATTGCTGCCTTCCCAGGTGCAGTTCTTGAAGATGATGTTGCTCACCAAATCTATCCTCAAGCAGTAAATGCTGTTGGTTCACGTGATACATTCGTCGGGCGTATCCGTAAGGACTTGGATGCAGAAAAAGGAATCCATATGTGGGTGGTTTCTGATAACCTCCTTAAAGGTGCTGCCTGGAACTCAGTTCAAATCGCAGAAACTTTACATGAACGCGGATTAGTTCATCCAACTGCTGAATTAAAATTTGAATTGAAATAATGTGTAGGAGTTCTTTTGAACTCCTTCTTTAAAGTAGAGAGGTATTTTGTATGTCTTATCAAGATTTAAAAGATTGTAAAATTATCACGGCTTTTATTACTCCTTTCCATGAGGATGGTTCTATAAATTTCGATTCGATTCCAGATTTGATTGAGCATTTATTGGCTCACCATACGGATGGTATCCTTCTAGCAGGGACAACCGCTGAGAGTCCAACCTTGACCCACGATGAGGAGTTGGAATTATTTGCCGCCGTTCAGAAGGTTGTCAATGGCCGTGTCCCCTTAATCGCTGGTGTGGGGACAAATGACACACGTGACTCTATCGAATTCGTTAAAGAAGTAGCAGAGTTTGGTGGTTTTGCGGCTGGTCTTGCGATTGTTCCTTACTACAATAAACCTTCTCAAGAGGGAATGTACCAACACTTTAAAGCTATTGCAGATGCCTCTGATTTACCAATTATTATCTATAATATCCCTGGACGTGTAGTAGTCGAAATGACTCCAGAAACTTTACTTCGCTTAGCAGAACATCCAAACATCATTGGTGTCAAGGAATGTACGAGTCTTGCGAATATGGCCTACTTGATTGAGCATAAGCCAGAAGGGTTTTTGGTTTATACTGGTGAAGATGGAGATGCCTTCCATGCGATGAATCTTGGTGCTGACGGGGTTATCTCTGTTGCATCACATACCAATGGTGATGAGATGCATGAAATGCTTACGGCTATTGAAGAAAGTGACTTGAAGAAAGCAGCGGCTATTCAACGTAAATTCATCCCTAAAGTCAATGCTCTTTTCTCTTATCCAAGTCCTGCACCCGTTAAAGCAGTTCTCAACTATATGGGATTTGAAGTTGGGCCAACTCGCCTACCGCTAGTTCCTTGCCCTGAAGAGGATGCCAAACGCATTATCAAGGTTGTTATTGATGGGGACTATGAGGCAACCAAGGCAACTGTCACAGGAGTTCTTCGTCCTGATTACTAAAATCATCATTATTAATAATGGAAACTTCCTAAAAAAGTTAAATTTTTGGGAAGTTTTTTTCTTTTTTTACGAATAAATAAATAGATAGAAAAAAAGGAGTCGATCATGAAAATTAAGATTGATAATTTTGAAATTTATAAGTTAAAACAGGCAGGATTAAGTAATCAACAAGTGTTAAATGTTCTTCAATATGGAGAAATTTATGATCAAGAATTGAGTTTAGAGACCATCGCAGAAGCTTCAGAGTGTCGAAATCCAGTGGCTTTTATGGAACGTTATCACAAACTTACCTTTGAAAGTATGGAACGATTGCAAAAGGATTTTGAAAAGTTTCCTTCATTTTCTATTTTGGATGATGTTTATCCAATTGCGCTAAGTGAAATTTATGATGCTCCTGTATTGATATTTTATAAAGGAGATTTAAATCTCTTAAAATTACCAAAGATTGCAGTTGTGGGTAGTCGCTCTTGTAGTCAAGTAGGTACAAAATCTGTGAAAAAAGTTATTGAAGAACTTGAAAATGAATTGGTTGTAGTAAGCGGACTTGCTAAGGGAATTGACACAGCAGCCCACATGTCAGTTCTACAAAAAGGTGGTAAAACGATTGCGGTTATCGGGACGGGTCTAGATGTTTACTATCCTAGAGCCAATAAACGTTTACAGGAATATATTGGAGACAATCATTTAGTATTAAGCGAGTACGGTCCAGGTGAAGAACCCTTGAAATATCATTTCCCAGCTAGAAACCGGATTATTGCAGGCTTGTGTAGAGGAGTCATTGTGGCTGAAGCCAAGATGAGATCAGGAAGTTTGATCACTTGTGAACGTGCTATGGAGGAAGGTAGAGATGTATTTGCTATCCCAGGTTCTATTTTGGATGGGCGCTCAGATGGGTGTCATCATTTGATTCAGGAGGGAGCAAAGTTGGCAACATGTGGGCAGGATATTCTCGGCGAATTTGAGTTTTAGACATAGAATCATTTCATCTAGCAAACTTTTCTTCTATTATATGGGTGTTAAGTCTTGACAGGTTTTTAAAAATGGTTTACACTTTATAAAGTTTATTACTTTGAAAAGGTGTGATACTGTGGCTACGGCAACAAAGAAGAAAAAATCAACAGTTAAAAAAAATCTGGTAATCGTGGAATCGCCTGCTAAGGCTAAAACGATTGAAAAATATCTAGGGCGTAACTATAAGGTTTTAGCTAGCGTCGGTCATATTCGTGACTTGAAAAAATCAAGTATGTCAGTCGACGTGGAAAATAATTACGAACCGCAATATATCAATATTCGAGGAAAAGGTCCTCTAATTAATGACTTAAAAAAAGAAGCAAAAAAAGCCAATAAAGTTTTTCTTGCAAGTGACCCGGACCGTGAAGGAGAAGCGATTTCATGGCATTTGGCTCATATTTTAAATCTTGATGAAAATGATACAAACCGTGTTGTTTTCAATGAGATTACCAAGGATGCGGTCAAAAACGCTTTTAAAGAACCTCGTAAAATTAATATGGACTTGGTAGATGCTCAACAAGCTCGGCGTGTTCTTGACCGCTTGGTAGGATATTCCATCTCGCCTATTTTATGGAAGAAGGTCAAGAAGGGCTTGTCAGCTGGTCGTGTGCAATCTATCGCACTTAAATTAATCATTGACCGTGAAAATGAAATCAATGCCTTTCAGCCAGAAGAATACTGGACTATTGATGGTACCTTCAAAAAAGGAACCAAGCAATTCCAGGCTTCTTTCTTTGGCTTGAATGGTAAAAAGATGAAGGTCACCACCAATGATGAGGTTAAGGAAGTTCTTTCTCAGCTAACCAGTAAAGACTTTATTGTGGATCATGTTGATAAGAAAGAACGCAAGCGAAACGCTCCACTTCCTTATACTACCTCCTCTATGCAGATGGATGCGGCTAACAAGATTAACTTCCGTACACGCAAAACCATGATGGTAGCCCAGCAACTCTATGAAGGAATCAATATTGGTACAGGTGTTCAAGGTTTGATTACCTATATGCGTACCGATTCTACTCGTATTAGTCCTGTGGCGCAAAACGAAGCTGCAAGCTACATTACCGAACGCTTTGGTAGTAACTATTCTAAGCATGGCAGTCGCGTAAAAAATGCTTCTGGTGCTCAGGATGCCCACGAAGCTATTCGTCCTTCAAGTGTTTTCAATACACCAGAAAAGATTGCTAAGTATTTGGATAAAGACCAGCTTAAACTCTATACACTCATATGGAACCGCTTTGTGGCTAGTCAGATGACTGGTGCGATTTTCGATACCATGGCTGTTAAATTGTCGCAAAATGGAGTTCAATTTGCAGCCAATGGTAGTCAGGTTAAGTTTGATGGTTATTTAGCCATTTACAACGATTCTGATAAAAATAAGATGCTGCCAGATATGAAAGTAGGAGATGTGGTCAAACAGGTCAATAGCAAACCTGAACAACATTTCACACAACCGCCTGCACGGTATTCAGAAGCAACACTGATTAAAACCTTGGAAGAAAACGGAGTTGGACGTCCATCTACCTATGCTCCAACCATTGAGACAATCCAAAAACGTTACTATGTAAGACTAGCATCTAAACGCTTTGAGCCAACTGATCTAGGTCAAGTCGTAAACAAGCTGATTGTCGAATACTTCCCAGATATTGTTAACGTGAAGTTTACCGCTGAAATGGAAGGTAAACTGGATGATGTTGAGGTTGGAAAAGAAGAGTGGCAACGGGTTATTGATGAATTTTACAAACCATTCTCTAAAGAGGTCGCAAAAGCTGAAGCAGAGATGGAAAAGATTCAAATCAAGGATGAACCAGCGGGATTTGACTGTGAAGTCTGTGGTAGTCCGATGGTGATTAAGATTGGACGATTTGGTAAGTTTTACGCATGTAGCAATTTCCCAGATTGTCGACACACACAGGCCATTGTCAAAGAAGTCGGTGTTACTTGTCCAAGTTGTCATCAAGGGCAAATCATCGAACGCAAAACTAAACGTAATCGCATTTTCTATGGATGCAATCGTTATCCAGAATGTGACTTTACTTCTTGGGATAAACCGGTTGGACGTGATTGTCCTAAGTGTGGTCACTTCCTGATGGAGAAAAAAATCCGTGGTGGTGGTAAACAAATTGTATGTAGCAATGGTGACTACGAAGAAGAAAAAGTTAAATAAAAGTGAAAGGACTGAAGTAGATATTTTAGTCCTTTTCTAATTTAAACTTGACAGATTTCATCTTTTTATGCGAAACTAGAAGAAGATTATACTGACCTTGGAGTAGACATGCGTATCATTTATCTCAGTATTGGATTCATCTCATTAGCTCTGGCAATCATTGGTGTTGTTTTGCCGCTATTACCAACAACTCCCTTTCTCTTATTGTCAATCGCTTGCTTTTCTAAATCTTCTAAGCGTTTTGAAGATTGGCTCTATCAGACCAAACTTTATCAAACCTATGTTGCTGACTTTAGAGAAACTAAGTCTATTGCGCGTGAACGCAAGAAGAAAATCATTGTTTCGATTTATATCTTGATGGGAATTTCGATTTATTTTGCTCCGCTTTTACCCGTAAAAATTGCTTTAGGTTGTTTAACAGTATTTATAACCTATTATCTATTTAAGGTGATTCCAGATAAGGAATAGCTTTAAAAAGTCGTATTTTTTAAAAAATAGGGTTACTTAAAACAATATGATATAATAACATTAAATAAATCGTCGAGGAGTATCAAATGATTTATGAATTTTGTGCTGAAAATGTGACCTTGATTGAAAAGGCCATGCAGGCTGGAGCTCGACGTATTGAGCTCTGTGATAACCTTGCTGTTGGTGGAACGACACCAAGCTACGGAGTAACCAAGGCAGCTGTTGAACTAGCATCTAACTACGATACGACTATTATGACTATGATTCGTCCACGTGGTGGTGACTTTGTTTACAATGACCTCGAGATTTCTATTATGCTCGAGGATATTTGTCTAACTGCTCAAGCAGGTAGCCAAGGGGTTGTCTTTGGTGCATTGAGAGCGGATAAGAAGCTGGATAAGGTCAACCTTGAAAAATTGATTGCTGCTTCTAAAGGCATGGAAATTGTTTTCCACATGGCTTTTGATGAATTAAGCGATGAAGATCAGTTGGAAGCCATTGATTGGCTTAGTCAAGCTGGAGTGACACGCATCTTGACTCGCGCTGGTGTATCTGGAGATTCGTTAGAGAAACGATTTGCTCACTATCGTAGAATTCTAGAACACGCTGCAGGTAAAATTGAAATCCTACCAGGTGGAGGTATTGACATGGACAACCGTCAAACCTTTATCGATCAACTAGGTGTGACACAATTACATGGAACAAAGGTTGTCTTTTAAAAAATAGAAAGGAACTGCTAGCTTTTGGTAGCAGTTTTCGCTTATGTTTGAAATTTTTAAGTCCTATCAATTTAATACTAAGAAGGCTAAAGAATATGGATTTGTAGAAAATCAAGGAATATGGAACTATAATTTGACTATCTTGGAGGGAGACTTTCTAATGGTAGTTACAGTTGAAGATGGAGACTTATCTTTTCAAGTTTATGACCAAGAAACAGGAGATCTTTATCCTCAAGTCCACATGGAAAGCATGAGAGGAACTTTTGTCGGAAGCGTTCGAGAGGCTTGTTTAGAAGTTCTTTATGGCATTCGAAAGGCTTGTTTTGAGGTACAGGAATTTCTCTGTCCACAGACCAAGAGAATCATGGCGCTTGTTCAAGAAAAGTATGGCAATCAGCTGGAATATCTATGGGAGAAATCGCCTGATACGGCTGTTTTGCGCCATGAAGATAATCAGAAGTGGTATGCTATTTTAATGAGAATTCCTTGGGATAGGCTAGATAAGGAGAGAGATGGGCTAGTGGAAGCAGTCAACCTCAAACACGACCAAGTAGCTGATTTGCTTTCACAAAACGGAATTTACCCAGCCTTTCATATGAATAAACACTATTGGATTAGCGTTCCACTTGATGATACTCTAACTGACGAAAGGGTTCTTGAACTATTTGAAATAAGTTGGTCTTTGACTTCAAAAAAAGAAATAGGATAAAACAACTGACAAGGAGGCTTATACACAGATGATTGATATAAAACAACTTGCTAGCATTTTACTCTTGCTATGGAATTTCTTTATCTTTATCCTATATGGAATAGATAAATATAAGGCCAAACGCGGATACTGGAGAATTCCAGAGAAGTATTTACTCTTAGGAGCTTTTATACTTGGTGGCTTTGGAGCCTGGATGGCAGGACTAATGTTCCATCATAAAACTCGAAAATGGTATTTTAAAACGGTATGGATTTTGGGGATGGTGGTAACAGTAGGAACTTTATATATGGTTTGGAAATGAATTTTATGATGATTGGTTGTATTCTGAGAGGTACTAACTATCAAGTAACATTATAATGTAGCAATAAAAAATTAGAGATATTAGAAAAAATTTTCAAAATAATATAAAACAAAAATAGAGGGCCTATAAACTCTCTATTTTTTGTGAAATAACGAGTAAAATCCGAACATAATAATTTTAATACTTCAAAATGTTTGACAAAAACTTTACATTAGTTTATAATCGTAAAAGGAAACGTCGGAAAAGACGTAGTGATGCGAAAGCGTAGGTAGGTCATCATAAAAGAAACGAGATATCGAAATGTTAAACGAATTTCCGATTTTTGACTATGAAGATATTCAGCTTATTCCAAATAAATGTGTGGTCAAAAGTAGATCTGAGGTTGATACTCATGTTACTTTAGGAAATCATACATTTAAGTTACCTGTCGTTCCTGCAAATATGCAGACGATTTTGGACGAAGATGTGGCAGAACAACTTGCTAAGGATGGTTATTTCTACATTATGCACCGTTTTGATGAAGAAGGACGAATCCCCTTTGTGAAACGCATGCATGATAAAGGCTTGATTGCTTCTATCTCTGTTGGAGTTAAGGAGTACGAGTATGATTTTGTGAGTCAACTCAAGAATGACGCTCCAGAGTATATCACCATTGATATTGCTCATGGCCATTCAGATAGTGTGATTTCCATGATTCAACACATCAAGAAAGAATTGCCAGAGACCTTTGTCATTGCGGGGAATGTTGGAACTCCAGAAGCTGTGCGTGAACTTGAAAATGCGGGTGCCGATGCTACTAAAGTTGGAATTGGACCTGGTAAGGTATGTATTACTAAGGTTAAAACAGGTTTTGGTACTGGTGGTTGGCAGTTAGCAGCTCTTCGTTGGTGTGCTAAGGCTGCTCGTAAACCGATTATTGCTGACGGTGGCATTCGGACACATGGAGATATTGCTAAGTCAATCCGATTTGGTGCTAGAATGGTTATGATTGGTTCTCTGTTTGCTGGACACATTGAAAGTCCAGGAAAAACGATTGAGATTGATGGAGAACAGTTCAAAGAATATTATGGTTCAGCTTCTGAATATCAAAAAGGCGCTTATAAAAATGTCGAGGGTAAAAAGATTCTTTTACCAGTAAAAGGTCACTTACAAGATACATTAACTGAAATGGAGCAGGATTTGCAAAGTGCTATCTCTTATGCAGGTGGTCGCAAGGTAGCTGATCTTAGACATGTTGATTATGTCATTGTGAAAAATTCCATCTGGAATGGAGACGCTCACTAAATCGTATTTTTTACTCATTTATATCACGAATTGGCGTGGTGTTTCTACAAGGTACCGTAAATACCTAACAATGAGTAAGTCACGGGGAAGTATGGTTACTGGACTATATTTCTTATTGGGGACTTACTTTGTAGGTCCCTTTTTCTTTTGGAGGTTACTATGAAATTATTGGAAGAACGGATTTTAAAAGATGGGAATGTTTTGGGTAAAGATATTCTCAAAGTGGATTCTTTCTTAACGCACCAAGTAGATTATTCTTTGATGCGTGAGATTGGGCGTACTTTTTCTCAACATTTTAAAGAGGCTGGTATCACCAAGGTTGTAACCATTGAAGCATCAGGAATTGCTCCAGCTCTTTATGTAGCAGAGCAACTAGATGTGCCGATGATTTTTGCTAAAAAAGCTAAAAATATTACCATGAATGAAGGTATTTTAACAGCAGAAGTTTACTCATTTACCAAGCAAGTGACAAGCACAGTGTCTATCGCTGGTAAATTTTTATCCCCTGAGGATCATGTTCTCATTATTGATGATTTTTTGGCCAATGGTCAAGCTGCTAAAGGGTTGATTGAAATCATTCAACAGGCTGGTGCTAGTGTTGAAGCGGTTGGGATTGTGATTGAAAAATCTTTCCAAAAGGGCCGTGAATTGCTAGAAAATGCTGGACAAACAGTCGTATCATTAGCTCGTGTGGAACGTTTTGAAGATGGAAAAGTAATTTTTAAGGAGGCAGACATCTAATGAACAAGCAAGAAAAACATTCACAAGCAGCCATACTAGGGTTGCAACATTTATTGGCGATGTACTCAGGATCAATCCTGGTTCCTATCATGATTGCAGGTGCTTTGGGATATACCACCGAGCAATTGACGTATTTAATTTCAACAGATATCTTCATGTGTGGTCTTGCAACTCTTTTGCAAGTGCAACTGCATAAACAATTTGGGATTGGACTTCCAGTTGTTCTTGGTGTGGCTTTCCAATCAGTGGCTCCCTTAATTATGATTGGTCAGAGTCATGGTAGTGGTGCCATGTTTGGTGCCTTGATTGCTTCAGGGATTTATGTGATTTTGGTTGCAGGAGTCTTTTCTAAAGTAGCCAATCTCTTCCCTTCAATTGTTACTGGTTCCGTCATTACAACAATTGGTTTGACATTGATTCCAGTAGCTATCGGAAACATGGGAAACAATGTTGAAAAGCCAACAGGAGAAAGCCTTGCCCTAGCTGCTATTACCATCCTTATTATTCTCTTGGTCAACATCTTGACTAAAGGATTTATCAAATCCATTTCGATTTTGATTGGTTTAATCACAGGTACTGTAATCGCTTCTTTTCTAGGCTTGGTTGATTTTTCTCCAGTAGCAAAAGCACCTCTCGTTCATATTCCAAGTCCTTTCTATTTCGGAGCTCCTCAGTTTGAAATTTCTTCCATCGTTATGATGTGTATTATTGCTACAGTATCTATGGTTGAGTCAACCGGAGTTTATCTTGCCCTTTCAGATATTACAAAAGATCCGATTGATAGTACTAGACTACGTAACGGTTATCGTGCAGAAGGTCTAGCAGTATTATTGGGAGGTATCTTTAATACCTTCCCATACACTGGATTCTCACAAAATGTAGGTTTGGTGAAATTATCTGGTATCCGTACACGTTTGCCAATTTATTACGCTGCTGGTTTCCTGATTCTTTTAGGATTATTACCTAAGTTTGGAGCCTTGGCACAGATTATTCCAAGTCCAGTTTTGGGTGGAGCTATGCTCATTATGTTTGGTTTTGTTTCTATCCAAGGAATGCAAATTTTGTCACGTGTTGATTTTGCACACAATGAACATAATTTCCTGATTGCTGCTGTATCAATTTCAGCTGGTGTAGGGTTAAATGGAAGCAATCTCTTTAATAGTTTACCAACTGCCTTCCAAATGTTCTTTTCAAATGGGATTGTGGTTGCCAGTGTACTTGCTATCCTACTAAATGCAATTTTAAATCGTAAAAAATAAAAATTAGGTGAGAAGAGATAAAAATCTCTTCTCACTTTTTGTTTTTAAGGTTCTATCTACCTTATAGGCCCATTTTTATGGTAAAATAGTTCTATGAACGAAAGAATGAATGAGTTAGTAGAGTTACTAAATCGTTATGCGACAGAATATTACACAAGTGACAATCCATCTGTATCTGATAGTGAGTATGACCGCTTGTATCGTGAGTTAGTGGAGTTGGAGCAAGCACATCCAGAACAAGTCTTACCCAATAGTCCGACTCATCGTGTGGGGGGAAAGATTCTTGATGGTTTCGAAAAATATAGTCACCAGTATCCTCTATATAGCTTGCAGGATGCTTTTTCTCGTGAAGAATTACTTGCATTTGATGCGCGTGTTCGAAAAGAATTACCGAATGTTACCTATATTTGTGAATTAAAGATTGACGGTCTCTCCATTTCATTAACCTATGAACAAGGAGTTTTAGTAGTTGGAGCGACGCGTGGAGATGGCTCAATCGGTGAAAATATTACAGAAAATCTAAAACGCGTTAAAGATATTCCATTGACATTGCCAGAAGCGCTCGATATGACTGTTCGTGGTGAATGTTATATGCCCAGAGCTTCCTTTGACCAGGTTAATCAATCTCGTCAAGAAAATGGAGAGCCAGAGTTTGCTAATCCACGAAATGCTGCTGCAGGAACCCTACGCCAATTAGATACAGCAGTAGTAGCTAAGCGTAATCTCGCTACCTTCCTCTATCAGGAAGCTAGTCCTTCTACTCGAAATAGTCAAGAACAAGTTTTAAAACACTTGGAACAGTTAGGTTTTGTTGTCAATCCTAGACGTGTATTAGCTCACAGTATGGATGAGGTTTGGCAATTCATCCAAGAAGTCGGTCAAGAACGAGACCAGTTGCCTTATGATATCGATGGAGTTGTGATAAAAGTCAATGATCTAGTTGGTCAAGAGCAGTTAGGTTTTACTGTGAAGGCTCCAAAGTGGGCAGTAGCTTATAAGTTCCCAGCTGAAGAAAAAGAAGCTAAACTACTTTCTGTTGATTGGACAGTAGGGCGTACGGGTGTAGTGACGCCAACGGCTAATCTAACACCGGTGCAACTTGCTGGTACAACTGTTAGTCGTGCGACTCTCCATAATGTGGATTATATTTCTGAAAAGGATATTCGTAAGGATGATACAGTTATCGTCTATAAAGCTGGAGATATCATTCCTGCAGTCTTGCGTGTCGTAGAATCTAAGCGAATTTCTGAAGAAAAACTCGACATTCCAACAAACTGTCCAAGTTGTGAGAGCAAGCTTTTGCATTTTGAAGATGAGGTGGCTCTACGTTGTATCAATCCGCGTTGTCCTGCTCAGATCATGGAAGGTTTAATTCATTTTGCTTCACGTGATGCCATGAATATCTCAGGTCTTGGCCCATCAATGGTTGAAAAGCTCTTTGCAGCCAATTTAGTTAAGGATGTAGCCGATATTTATCGCTTGACTGAACATGATTTCCTCCAATTAGAGGGTGTGAAAGAAAAAACAGCTCAAAAACTCTATCAAGCTATTCAAGCTTCCAAAGAAAATTCTGCTGAAAAACTCTTATTTGGATTGGGAATCCGTCATGTTGGAAGTAAAGCTAGCAAATTATTAGTCCAACACTTTCATTCTATCGAGACACTAGCTCAAGCAGATCCAGAAGAAGTGTCCAACATTGAAACTTTAGGAAGTGTCATCGCAAAAAGTTTGCAAACTTATTTTGCAACAGAAGGCTCAAAAATTCTTTTAAGGGAATTGAAAGAATTAGGTGTTAGTCTAGATTACAAGGGACAGGTAGTTGCAGGTGATGCAGCTTTATCTGGTCTGACTGTCGTATTGACTGGAAAGCTAGAGCGCCTCAATCGCTCAGAAGCTAAATCTAAATTAGAAAGTCTGGGAGCCAAGGTTACAGGTAGTGTATCGAAAAAAACAGACCTTGTAGTTGCTGGAGCAGATGCAGGAAGCAAGCTCCAAAAGGCACAAGAACTAGGAATCGAGATTCGAGATGAAGCTTGGTTAGAGGGTTTGTAACCAGCACATATTTTACAATATCCGTTTTTTATTTCTTGATATCATTCGAATCATTTAAACAAGAAATGAAATGGTATAAAATCAACAATTAGAAATTAGGTAAATTTATGTACAATTATCCTGTACTTATTCATTACCATCGTAAAGATGAAGATTATGACGCATGCAATTATAGTAAAGATCCAATAGACACAGAAAAACTTAATAGAGTAAAAGAATATTTTGGAACTACATTTTCATTGACTCAAGCAAGTGAAACACCTCTTGAACAGTTTATCTTTAGAGTAGAAAAGGACGGGGAGACAAGAGAATATCCTATCCGATTCAACTATTATCCACTTTTGACAGAAGTTTGGATTTTGGATGGAGATGATACAGTTTATTATTCTGAAAATCCAGCCATTGCAAGTCCACACTATAAAGATCAAAATCCATTTGCTTTTGATAAAGCGATTAATAGTGCAAGCTTTGATCACCACTGGGGTTATCAAGGAGAATTGGGCTGCCGAGTTTCTGCTAACGAAACGAGCTTTAAACTCTGGTCGCCTACAGCAACAACTGTAAAAGTTGTAGTTTATGAATCAGCCAGCAATGATGCTCCTATCTTGAAAACTTATGAGATGAAACGTGGGAATAGTTATTCTTATAGTCACAAGGATAATACAATTGGTGTTTGGAGTTTAACAGTTCCAGAAGGTCTTGCAGGTCGTGCTTATCAATATCAGATTGATTTTCCTCATCACCAATCATTGACGCGCGATCCATATACGACTGCAACGAGTCCAGATGGTAAACGTTCAGCAATTCTTTCAGAAGAAGAACGTCAAGTTGAAGGATTTGAAGTTAAAAACGGAACAGAAGCAACTTGGCGATTGGAAAATCCTTGTCAAGCTGTTGTTTATGAAATGCATATTCGTGATTTGACCAAGTCTGAAACTTCTGGTGTTGCTCCTGAATTAAGAGGAACTTTCTTGGGTGCAGCCCAAACTGGAACAGTCAACCAATACGGCCAGTCTACTGCATTTGACTACATCAAGGAATTGGGTGTGAACTATGTTCAACTACAGCCAATAGCTGATCGTCACAAAGAGTATGATGCAGATGGAAATGTAACTTACAACTGGGGCTACGACCCACAAAACTACAATGCACCAGAAACTAGCCTTTCTACAAATCCTAATGATCCTGGTCAAGTTATTCGTGACTTGAAAAAGATGATTCAAGCTTATCATGATGCAGGTATTGGCGTTATCATGGATGTGGTTTATAATCATACCTTTTCAACTGTTGATGCTCCATTCCAAACAACGGTTCCAGACTACTATTATCGAATGAATCGTGATGGTAGTTATCAAAATGGAACAGGTGTAGGCAACGAGACAGCCAGTGAGCACGAAATGTTCCGTAAGTACATGATCGACTCACTGCTCTATTGGGTGAATGAGTTTAATATTGATGGTTTCCGCTTTGACTTAATGGGAATCCATGATGTTAAAACCATGCAGATGATTCGTTGGGCAATGGATGAAGTCGATCCTAAAATTATCCTTTACGGAGAAGGTTGGGATATGGGGACAGGTCTTGCTCCCTATGATAAGGCTAAGAAGGACAATGCTTATCAGTTGCCAAATATTGGATTTTTCAATGATGACCAACGTGATGCTGTAAAAGGTGGCGAAGTCTATGGAGATATCAAATCTGGTTTTGTCAGTGGAGCTGCTACTGAACCGATTGTTGCTAAAGCTATCCTTGGTAGCCGTGAGTTGGGTTCTTATTTAAGCCCTAATCAGGTTGTTAACTACGTAGAAGCACACGATAATTATAACTTGCATGATTTGCTGGCGACTCTTCATATAACGGAAGACCAAGAAAGCATCATGAAAAAGGTAGAAACAGCAACTGCCATGAATCTGCTTATGCAAGGTATCTCCTTTATGGAACTCGGTCAAGAATTTGGTCGTACCAAATTGGTACCTACAGGGGAAAATGGTGAGCTAACTCATGACGACCGCGAACGTGCTATGAATAGTTACAATGCTCCAGATGCAGTGAACCAGGTAGATTGGAACTTGATGAACGAACGTCAGGATAGTATTGAATTTATTCGTGAAATAATACGCCTAAAAACAAAGTGTGGTGCCTTTTCATATCCTACATATGAGGAAGTTTACCGTCACGTCTTTGTTCATACATCGGTTGAAAATAGTGGTTGGATTGTCTATGAAATTCATGATGAGGACGAGCATTTCTTAGTCGTTTTTAACGCCAAAGGAGAATCTCACTATTATGAGAATGCAGGTAACCTTGAAGTGTTGATTTCTAATAGTCGATCAAACCAAGAAAATACTCTTGACAATGTAAGCGTAGCTGTCATGAATATTTTATCTTAAATCATCAAGCAAAACTCAAGATTTAATCTTGAGTTTTTTTTGCGTAAAATGTAAGAATATATCAAAATAAAAAAAGTTACAATAAATAGTTGAAAATTTCAGAAAATTTGGTAAAATGATATCATATATGATTAAACCGAACAAAAAATAACATTTAATCATAAAACGTTAAGTTTCTGGGTGGTGTAATTCATAAAATAAGAACTGAAATCTTTATAGTAAGTAATTTGTTACTACAACAAATAAAATCAAGCAAGGATAATGATAAGTAAAGAAGATTACTAAAATAATAAGAAAATGATTTAAGGAAATTTTGAAAAAAATTTATATTAATTCGGAAATTAGTTGAAAGTTTCCTTAAAAGATAGTATAATAGAATTATAGAAAACGCTTACAATATAAAGGGGGATTTATGGATAAATTTGAAGCTTTAAGAACTTTTACAACTGGCGAAAATTTCCATCTTCAACACTATTTGGGCGCACACCTTGAGGAGAGAGATGGGGAATGGGGCTACTCATTCCGTGTTTGGGCTCCAAATGCGCAGGCAGTCCATCTAGTCGGTGATTTTACCAATTGGATTGAAAACCAAATCCCCATGGTTCGGAATGAATCTGGAGTTTGGGAAGTTTTTACCACTTTAGCCAAAGAGGGACATATTTATAAATATAATATTACTCGCGCTAATGGTCATCAACTTATGAAGCTCGATCCTCTAGCCATTCGCTATGAGGCTCGTCCGGGAACAGGGGCTGTTTTAACAGAAATTCCTGAGAAGAAATGGAAGGATGGGCTCTGGCTAGCTCGAAGAAAACGTTTAGGATTCTTTGAGAGACCTGTTAATATTTACGAAGCTCATGCGGGCTCTTGGAAAACAAATCCTGATGGAACACCATACAGTTTTGCTCAATTAAAAGAAGAATTGATACCTTACCTAGTTGAGATGAATTACACTCATATTGAGTTTATGCCGTTGATGGCGCATCCGCTAGGCTTGAGTTGGGGTTATCAACTCATGGGTTACTTTGCTTTAGAGCATACTTATGGTACCCCAGAAGAGTTTCAGGACTTTGTTGAGGAGTGTCACTTAAATAATATCGGCGTCATCGTAGACTGGGTTCCAGGCCACTTTACCATCAATGATGATGCATTAGCCTATTATGATGGAACACCAACTTTTGAATATCAAGACCATGATAAAGCACACAACTATGGTTGGGGGGCATTGAATTTTGACCTTGGTAAAAACGAAGTCCAATCTTTCTTGATTTCAAGTATTAAGTTCTGGATTGATTTTTATCATTTGGATGGTATTCGAGTTGATGCTGTAAGTAATATTCTCTATCTTGATTATGATAATGCTCCATGGACGCCAAATAAAGATGGTGGCAATCTTAACTACGAAGGTTATTATTTCCTTCAACGTCTAAATACTGTTATTAAACTTGCTCACCCTGATGTTATGATGATTGCTGAAGAGTCTTCTTCAGGAACTAAGATAACTGGAATGAGGGAGATGGGTGGACTTGGATTTGATTACAAGTGGAACATGGGATGGATGAATGATATTCTCCGTTTCTACGAGGAAGATCCAATCTATCGCAAGTATGATTTTAACCTTGTGACCTTCAGCTTCATGTATATCTTTAGCGAAAACTACCTTTTGCCATTTTCACATGATGAGGTTGTCCATGGTAAGAAGAGTATGATGCATAAGATGTGGGGAGATAGGTACAATCAATTTGCGGGTCTGAGAAATCTATATACCTACCAAATCTGTCACCCTGGGAAGAAATTACTTTTCATGGGTAGCGAGTTTGGCCAATTCTTAGAGTGGAAATCAGAAGAACAATTAGAGTGGTCTAACCTTGAAGATCCGATGAATGCTAAGATGAGATACTTCACATCTCAGTTGAATCAACTTTATAAAGAGAATCGTTGCCTCTGGGAAGTAGATATGAGTTATGATGGTATCGAAATCATTGATGCCGATAATAGAGATCAAAGTGTCCTATCCTTTATCCGTAAAGGAAAGAAAGGCGATATGCTAGTCTGTGTCTTCAATATGGCACCAGTTGAACGCCCTGACTTCACAATTGGTCTTCCTGTCGCAGGTGTTTATGAAGAAATTTGGAATACAGAGTTAGAACAATGGGGTGGTGTTTGGAAGGAACACAACCAAACAGTTCAAACTCAAGAAGGATTATGGAAGGATTATAAGCAGACATTAACCTTTACTTTACCAGCAATGGGGGCAAGTATCTGGAAAATGAAACGTCGCTTGAAACCTACTAAAAAAGAATTAAATAAAACATATAAAGGAGTAGAAAATGAAGAATGAAATGCTAGCCTTAATCCTTGCTGGTGGGCAAGGAACTCGTCTCGGTAAACTCACTCAAAGCATTGCAAAACCTGCTGTGCAATTTGGCGGGCGCTACCGCATTATCGACTTTGCTCTCTCAAACTGTGCTAACTCTGGTATCAATAATGTTGGTGTTATTACACAATATCAACCGCTAGCTCTAAATAGTCACATTGGTAATGGTTCTAGTTGGGGTTTAGATGGTATTGACACAGGAGTTTCTATCCTTCAACCATATTCTGCTAGTGAGGGAAATCGCTGGTTTGAAGGTACAAGTCATGCAATTTACCAAAACATCGACTATATTGATAGCATCAATCCTGAGTATGTATTGATTCTTTCAGGTGACCATATCTACAAGATGGATTACGATGATATGCTCCAATCTCACAAGGACAATAACGCCAGCTTGACAGTTGCTGTTTTGGATGTACCATTAAAAGAAGCAAGTCGTTTTGGTATCATGAATACCGATGCCAACAATCGTATTGTCGAATTCGAAGAAAAACCAGCCGAACCAAAATCAACGAAGGCTTCTATGGGTATTTACATCTTCGATTGGAAACGTCTACGCAACATGCTTGTTGCAGCTGAAAAAGCAAACATTGACATGTCTGACTTTGGTAAAAACGTTATTCCAAACTATCTTGAAACTGGTGAAAGTGTCTATGCTTATGAATTTAATGGATACTGGAAGGACGTTGGTACGATTGAATCACTTTGGGAAGCAAATATGGAATATATCTCCCCAGAGAATGCTCTAGATAGCCGTAACCGTCAATGGAAAATATATTCACGTAACCTTATCGCTCCACCAAACTTCCTTGGAGAACACGCACATGTAGAAGATTCTCTTGTAGTAGATGGATGTTATGTAAATGGAACAGTTAAACACTCTATCTTATCAACAGCTGCTCAGGTTCGTAAAGGAGCTGAAGTTGTTGATTCTGTAATCATGAGTGGAGCAGTTATCGGAAGAGGCGCTAAAATTACTCGTGCGATTATCGGAGAAGGAGCAGTCATTGCTGATGGTGTAGAGATTGATGGTACAGAAGAAGTACAAGTAATCGGATATAATGAAGTAGTGGGGGTAGCAACAGATGAAGATTGATAAATATTCAGCGATTTTAGGAAACACCGTTGGTTTTCATGATATGTCAACCTTGACAAGTAATCGTCCTGTGGCAAGTTTGCCATTTGGAGGAAAGTATCGTTTGATTGACTTCCCACTTTCAAGTCTAGCCAATGCTGGTGTTCGTAGTATCTTCGGAATTTTTCAACAAGATAATATCAGCTCTGTTTTTGACCATATTCGATCAGGACGTGAATGGGGCTTGAATACGCTTCTTAGTCACTACTACCTTGGAATTTACAATACCCGTGTAGAAAGCAGTACGGTTGGTAAAGAGTATTATCAACAACTCTTGACCTACTTGAAACGTTCTGGTTCAAATCAAACAGTATCCTTGAACTGTGATGTTTTGGTGAATATTGATCTTGCTCAAGTTTTCCACCTGCATAATACAACAAAATCACCAATCACAGTTGTGTATAAGAAATTGCCTAAGAAGGAAATTTCAGAAGTAAATGCAATCCTTGATATAGATGAAACTGATCATGTGGTTTCCCACAAACTCTTTGATAAAAAATCAAACCAAGAGTACTACAACATGTCTACTGATATTTTTGTTGTAGACACTCCGTGGTTGATTAAGAGATTGGAAGAAGAAGCTCAAAAGGAATTTCCGGAAAAATTACGGTATGTTTTGCGGGATTTGGCGGCAAAAGAGGGTGCTTTTGCGTATGAATACACAGGCTATCTAGCAAACATCCACTCAGTGGAAACATACTATCAAGCTAATCTGGATATGCTTGATCAGCATAAATTCTACTCTTTGTTCTCACCAAATCAAAAGATTCATACAAAGGTTAAAAATGAAGAGCCTACTTACTATGCACCTGGTTCAAAAGTAAACACCTCACAATTTGCTTCTGGTAGTATCGTTGAAGGTGAAGTCGTTAAGTCAGTTATTTCACGTAATGTTCGTATCAATAAAAATAGCTTTGTAAAAGAATCTATCATTTTCCCTCGCGTTGTCATCGGAGAAGGTGCACAAATTGAAAATGCTATCGTAGATAAGGGTGCTGAAATAGCTGCGGGAGTTGTGATTCGAGGTACAGTAGAAAACCCTGTAATCATCAAAAAAGGCGACAAAGTAACAGAGGATATCTTTTCATGAAAATTTTATTTGTAGCAGCAGAAGGTGCGCCCTTTTCAAAAACTGGTGGATTGGGAGATGTTATCGGAGCTCTTCCTAAATCACTAGTAAAAGCAGGACAGGAAGTTGCTGTTATCTTACCGTATTATGATATGGTAGAGGCTAAGTTCGGTGATCAAATCGAAGATGTTCTTCAATTTGAAGTCTATGTTGGTTGGCGCAAACAATTTTGTGGAGTTAAGAAAACAGTTTTAAACGGTGTTACTTTCTACTTTATTGACAATCAATACTATTTCTTCCGTGGGCATGTTTACGGAGATTTCGATGATGGTGAACGCTTTGCTTTCTTCCAACTTGCTGCCCTAGAAGCTATGGAACGTATTGGGTTTATCCCTGATGTCCTCCATGCTCATGATTACCACACAGCTATGATTCCTTTCTTGTTGAAAGAAAAATACAGATGGATTCAAGCTTACCAAAACATCAAAACTGTCTTGACTATCCATAATTTGGAATTTCAAGGTCAGTTCTCTGAAGGTATGCTTTGGGATTTGTTCCGAGTTGGTTTTGAACGTTATGCGGATGGTACAGTTCGCTGGAATGATTGCCTCAACTGGATGAAGGCTGGTATTCTCTATGCTGATCGTGTTACAACTGTATCACCAAGTTATGCTCATGAAATTATGACAACAGAGTTTGGGTGTGGTATTGATCAAATTCTCCGAATGGAATCTGGTAAGCTTTCTGGTATTGTAAACGGAATTGATACTGATTTATACAACCCAGTGACAGATGCTTTGTTAGAGTACCATTTTGATAAAACTGATTTGTCAGGTAAGGCTCAAAATAAAGCTAAACTTCAAGAAAAAGTTGGTCTTCCTGTCCGTCCGGATGTTCCAATGATTGGTATTGTATCACGTTTAACAAGACAGAAAGGTTTTGACGTCGTTGTTGAAGGATTGCATCGTATGCTTCAAGAAGACCTTCAAATCGTTCTCTTGGGTACAGGAGATCCTGGTTTCGAACAAGCTTTCTCCTGGTTTGGACAAGTATTCCCAGAAAAATTGTCTGCCAATATTACCTTTGATGTAAAACTCGCACAAGAGATTTATGCAGCGTGTGATATTTTCCTTATGCCAAGTCGCTTTGAACCATGTGGACTTTCACAAATGATGGCTATGCGCTATGGAACTTTGCCTCTTGTCAATGAGGTTGGTGGTTTGAGAGATACTGTTCAGCCATTCAATCCGATTGAAGGAACTGGTACAGGATTTAGCTTTAACAACCTAACTCCTTACTGGCTCAACTGGGCTTTACAAACCGCCTTGGATGTTTATCACAACCATCCAGATGTTTGGGAAAATATGCAAGTTCAAGCCATGGAATGTGACTTCTCATGGGATACTGCTTGTCAGTCTTACCTTGATTTGTATCACAGCTTAGCAAACTAAATCATTAAAATCGTATGAAGTTTTCATACGATTTTTTGAGATGATGAAAGTAAGGGAAATAGATGAATAAAGTCAGAGGACTCTGTGTCTTAGATGTTGATGGAACCTTGATAGAAGAAGAGGTTATTGATTTATTAGGGAAAGAGGCGGATTGTGAAGAAGAAGTAGCTTTGCTAACCGCCCAAGCTATGAAAGGTGAATTAGACTTCGAATCTAGTTTGATAAAACGTGTTTCTCTTCTGAAAGGGCTTTCTATAGAGGTTTTTGATAAGATTTATCACGAACTACACCTTAGTAAAAATGCTGAGCAGTTTATTGAAACTCTTCAAGAAAATCAGATAGAAGTCGGCTTGGTATCAGGTGGATTTACCACTATCGTGGAAAGATTGGCAAAAGATTTAGGAATTTCATTGTTTGCTGCCAATCAACTGGAAATTAGAGATGGTTGTTTAACTGGAAATCTGGTTGGTCAAGTCATCAGTAGAGAAGTCAAAGAAGAAACTCTTGTAAGATGGGCTGATGAATTAGAGGTGCCAATCGAAAGAACTATTGTAATCGGTGATGGAGCCAATGATTTAAAAATGCTTAAAAAATCAGGGACTGGCATAGCTTTTTGTGCTAAGGACATTGTGAAAAAGCAAATAAATCTTCAGGTAGATGATAGAGATTTACTAAAAGCATTAGATAAGATAGACTTCTTTTAGGTAGAAAGAGAAATCAATATGAAAATAATTATAGCACCTGACTCTTTTAAGGAGAGTCTACCTGCAAAACAAGTAGCAGAAGCTATAAAAAGAGGATTCGAAAGGGCCATACCTAACGTGGAGTGTTTACTTTTACCCGTTGGTGATGGAGGTGAAGGAACAGTAGACGCCATTAAAAGTTCTCTAGGTTTGGAAGAGAAAACAGTACAGGTTACTGGTCCTTTTGGTGATGAGGTTCAAATGCCTTACTTTCAAAAAGGAAAACTAGCTCTTTTTGAAGTTGCAGATTTAGTAGGTCTTGCTAAAATTCCTATTGAAAAACGAAATCCTATAGCAATTCAAACAGAGGGAATTGCTCAACTGATTCTGCATTTAATAGACCAAGGGATTAAAGATATCTACGTTGGTGTTGGTGGTACAGCTAGTAACGATGGCGGACTTGGGATTGCATCAGGTCTTGGTTATCAGTTTTATGATAAAAATGGAATGGAACTTAAGGCTTGTGGCCAATCTTTGTTTGAAATCAGAAAGATTTCGAAGGAAAGAGTACTTCAAATTCCCTCTGATGTAAATATAAAAATACTGGCCGATGTGACCAATCCTCTCTGTGGACCTCATGGTGCTACCTTTACATTTGGGAAACAAAAGGGATTGGATCCATCTAAATTTCAAGAAGTTGATGTTGCAATTAAAAACTTTTATGGTAAAGTTGCACCTGAAATTTTACAATTGGATGGTGCAGGAGCAGGCGGTGGGATTGCAGCTGGCTTGTGTGCCTTTGCTGGAGCAGAGATTGTATCTGGTATTCAAACTTGTTTAAATTTGATAAACTTCGATCAAAAAGTGACTAATGCAGACCTAGTGATTGTCGGCGAAGGTAGACTGGATTCACAAAGTTTAGCCGGTAAAGCTCCCATCGGTGTAGCAAAAAGAACACCTAGGGGTGTTCCAGTTCTTGCTATTTGTGGTAGTTTGGCAGATGATTTACCTCCCTTACCATTTGAGAATATCGTCGCTGCTTTTTCCATACTAGAAAAAAGCGAACCATTGGAAGAGAGTCTAAAAAAAGCAGCTGTCTACTTAGAAAATACAGCTGCAAACATCGGTCAAGTCTTAGCTTTGAAAAAAATTAACCAAACCATTTTTTCCAGAGAGAAGTAGGAGCTTTACTCTCTTTTTCCAACCATAAGTCTGAAAAGGCCTTTCTGAGGTCTTTTTCATTTGTTTGAACAGGAGCATCGCTATGGATAACTAGACCAAAAGGAGAAGAGTTATGTTCTTCAGAAACGATGGTTGCTTGGCAGTCAGCATCTTTGGCTTGTTTTAGATAATAGACCTGCTTTTCAAATACTACTTGAGGAGAAATTTTGACAAAAAGTTGTTCAGTTTCTTTTTTTAGACTCTCTAAAATAGATACATAAGCCTTTTCAAATTTATCATCATTAGCTGTTTCAAGGTCTGCATATCCAAGAACACGTTCTTCAAAGGTACCGAGGAAGCGTCTTTGTTCATCAGGATTTAATTTAAGACCACCATTGGCCTTTTCTAGGATTTGTTTTGATAAATCAGTCATAATCATAGTATATCATAAAAGTCTCAATATCACTTGCAAAAGAAAACGGTTACTTTATATAGATAAGGAGAATTTGCACAAAGATAACGTTTTTTCTTGAAAAAGGTCTCTTTTTGAGGTATCATAGAGGTGTAAAAAATTTAACTCAAAAGGAGAGTAAAAAATGTCAATTATTACTGATGTTTACGCTCGCGAAGTCCTAGACTCACGCGGTAACCCAACACTTGAAGTAGAAGTTTATACTGAATCAGGTGCTTTCGGACGTGGTATGGTTCCATCAGGAGCTTCTACTGGTGAACACGAAGCAGTTGAACTTCGTGATGGTGATAAATCTCGTTACGGTGGTCTTGGTACACAAAAAGCTGTTGACAACGTAAACAACATCATCGCTGAAGCAATCATCGGCTACGATGTACGTGACCAACAAGCTATCGACCATGCTATGATCGCACTTGACGGTACTCCTAACAAAGGTAAATTGGGAGCTAACGCAATCCTTGGTGTGTCTATCGCTGTAGCTCGTGCTGCTGCTGACTACCTTGAAATCCCACTTTACAGCTACCTTGGTGGATTCAACACTAAAGTTCTTCCAACTCCAATGATGAACATCGTTAACGGTGGTTCTCACTCAGACGCTCCAATCGCTTTCCAAGAATTCATGATCGTACCTGCTGGTGCACCATCATTCAAAGAAGCTCTTCGTTGGGGTGCTGAAATCTTCCACACTCTTAAGAAAATCCTTAAATCTCGTGGTCTTGAAACAGCCGTAGGTGATGAAGGTGGATTCGCTCCTCGTTTCGAAGGAACTGAAGATGGTGTTGAAACTATCCTTGCTGCTATCGAAGCTGCTGGCTATGTTCCAGGTAAAGACGTATTTATCGGATTTGACTGTGCTTCATCAGAATTCTACGATAAAGAACGTAAAGTATACGACTACACTAAATTCGAAGGTGAAGGCGCTGCTGTTCGTACTGCTGAAGAACAAATCGCTTACCTTGAAGGATTGGTTGACAAATACCCAATCATCACTATCGAAGATGGTATGGATGAAAACGACTGGGAAGGTTGGAAAGCTCTTACTGAACGTCTTGGCGGTAAAGTTCAATTGGTTGGTGACGACTTCTTCGTAACAAACACTGACTACCTTTCACGTGGTATCAAAGAAGGATGTGCTAACTCAATCCTTATCAAAGTTAACCAAATCGGTACTCTTACTGAAACATTCGACGCTATCGAAATGGCTAAAGAAGCTGGTTACACTGCTGTTGTATCACACCGTTCAGGTGAAACTGAAGATTCAACAATCGCTGACATCGCAGTTGCAACAAACGCAGGACAAATCAAGACTGGTTCACTTTCACGTACTGACCGTATCGCTAAATATAATCAATTACTTCGTATCGAAGATCAACTTGGTGAAGTGGCTGAATACCGTGGATTGGAATCATTCTACAACTTGAAAAAATAAAATAGTTCATTGAACTAATTAAAGCCCTTGGATTTTTTCCGAGGGCTTTTGTATATTATAAGATAAGGTCAAAGAAATCTAGTCTTGTTTTCGTATTCTAGAGGTGAAAAAAGAGATTTTTAAACGGTTTTTTGGTATAATAATACTCAGGAAAAACTTTAGAAAGAGGGAGGCTGAGATGGAAAAGTATTTATCGGTAACAACTTTGACCAAGTATCTAAAAATGAAATTCGATAAAGACCCATACTTAGAACGGGTCTATTTAACTGGTCAGGTTTCTAACTTCCGGAAGCGTCCAACTCACCAATACTTTTCTCTAAAAGATGATCGTGCTGTTATCCAAGCAACCATTTGGTCAGGTATCTATCAGAAACTTGGTTTTGATTTGGAAGAAGGTATGAAGGTCAATGTGGTCGGCCGTGTCCAAGTCTATGAACCGAGTGGTAGTTATTCCATTATCATTGAAAAGGCTGAACCAGATGGTGTCGGTGCGCTTGCTATTCAGTTTGAACAACTGAAAAAGAAACTTTCGGAAGAAGGGCTGTTTCAAGATCGTTTTAAACAAGCAATTCCGCAGTTTTCAAAACGCATTGGTGTAGTAACCAGTCGTAGTGGAGCTGTTATTCAAGATATTATTACTACTGTGGGCAGACGCTTTCCAGGTGTGGAGATTATCCTTTATCCCACAAAAGTTCAAGGAGACGGTGCTGCAGAGGAAATTGCTCGTAATATTGCAAGAGCAAATGAACGAGAAGATTTAGATGTTCTGATCATCGGTCGAGGTGGTGGCTCCATCGAAGATCTTTGGGCTTTTAACGAAGAGATTGTTGTTCGTGCTATTTTCGAATCACGCTTACCCGTTATTTCAAGCGTAGGGCACGAAACGGATGTAACTTTGGCAGACTTTGTAGCGGACAAGAGAGCGGCAACACCAACAGCTGCAGCCGAATTAGCAACACCTGTTAGTAAGTTTGACCTTCTGACTTATCTAAAAAATCAAGAAAAACGGATGGCTACGGCCGTACAAAATACTTTATCAAAAAAGAAAAAGCTTTAAAAGTGCTAAGTCAATCTGTCATCTTCAGGCAACCAGAGCGTTTGTATGATAGCTATTTACAACGATTGGATCAGTTGCAACTTCGTCTTAAACAAAGTGTAAATACAGAACTTGTAAGGCAACAACAAAAGGTCTTGGAACAAGTTCATCGTTTAGAACAGTTATCACCAATTAATAAGATTCAACGTTACCAGGACCGCCTGCTACAATTGGAAAAGTTACTCCGTAGTCAGATGGCAGTGGTTTACGATGCCAAAGTTGCTGAAGTGAAACGATTGTCAGAAGCACTGATGATGTTGGACACTGGTCGTATTGTAGCTCGTGGATATGCGATTGTAAAAAAAGAAGATACTGTAGTAGATTCTGTACAAATTCTAAAGAAAAAAGACCAGTTAACTCTCCTTATGCGAGATGGTCAAGTAAAATTAGAGGTAAAAGATGTCAAAGCAAAAGAAATTTGAGGAAAACCTAGCAGAACTGGAAACCATTGTCCAAAGTTTAGAAAATGGAGACATTACTCTTGAAGAAGCAATCACTGCATTTCAAAAGGGAATGCTCTTATCAAAAGAGTTACAAGAAACTCTTGATAAAGCTGAAAAGACCTTGGTTAAAGTTATGCAAGAAGATGGTACAGAAAGTGAACTAGAATGAACAAGCAGGAAAAACTAACTCTGGTTGAGTCTGCAATAGAGAAATTTTATGGCGACAAACAAGTTTCATCAAGCTTGAGAGAAGCAGTTCTTTATTCAGTTCATG
This sequence comes from Streptococcus peroris ATCC 700780, assembly GCF_000187585.1. Lineage (GTDB taxonomy): Bacteria > Bacillota > Bacilli > Lactobacillales > Streptococcaceae > Streptococcus > Streptococcus peroris. The sequence continues at coordinate 850,072 of NZ_GL732463.1, read as the reverse complement.
CAGGGGGTAAACGAATTCGTCCTTATCTGCTTTTAGAAGTTTTGGAGTCTTTGCAGGTGCCAATCACTATAGCTCATGCCCAGGTTGCAGCAGCGCTTGAGATGATTCACACAGGTAGCTTAATTCATGATGATCTTCCGGCTATGGATGATGATGATTTTCGTCGTGGGCGTTTAACCAACCATAAGAAGTTTGGTGAAGCACTAGCAATTTTAGCAGGAGATGCCCTCTTTTTTGATCCTTATGCTTTGATAGCGCAAGCAGACTTGCCAAACGAAATTAAGATAGATTTAATAGCTTCTTTGTCCCTTTCTTCTGGAAGTATGGGGATGGTCGCTGGCCAAGTTTTGGATATGGAAGGTGAAGGTAAACATTTAAACCTAGAAGAACTTCAGACCATCCATGCTAATAAAACGGGTAAACTTTTAGCCTATCCTTTCCAGGCGGCTGCAATCATTGCTGAATTAACACCAGAATTACAAGCAAAACTAAAAACTGTTGGAGAGTTGGTTGGTCTCGCTTTTCAAGTGAGAGATGATGTCCTTGATGTCACTGCAAGTTTTGAAGAGATTGGTAAGACACCTCAGAAAGACCTGAAAGCAGAAAAATCAACCTATCCTGCCTTGCTAGGCTTAGATGAAGCAAAAGAGTTTTGTAACCAAACCTTGGATCAAGCCAATATCAAGCTGGAGGAAATCGCTCAGCAAGTGAATTTTGATAAAGAACCAATTGTAAAAATAGTAGAAAGTTTGAGAATCAATGCCTAAGGAAAGAGTAGATGTACTTGCCTACAAACAAGGTTTATTTGAAACAAGAGAACAGGCTAAGCGGGGCGTAATGGCTGGTTTGGTTGTTGCTGTTCTAAATGGTGAACGTTTTGATAAACCAGGAGAAAAAATCCCAGATGATACTGAATTAAAACTCAAAGGGGAAAAGCTGAAGTATGTGAGCCGTGGAGGTTTGAAACTTGAGAAAGCCTTGGAAAACTTTGATATATCAGTTAAAGGTAAAACAACTATCGATATTGGTGCCTCTACAGGAGGATTTACGGATGTCATGCTTCAAAACGCTGCTAAGCTAGTTTATGCTGTTGATGTCGGTACCAATCAACTTGCTTGGAAATTGCGTCAAGATTCACGGGTTGTTAGCATGGAACAGTTTAACTTTCGATATGCTGAAAAAACTGACTTTGAAGAAGAGCCAAGTTTTGCAAGTATCGATGTAAGTTTTATTTCCTTGAGTTTAATATTACCAGCCTTGCATCGTGTTTTAGCAGATAAAGGTCAGGTAGTAGCTCTCATCAAACCTCAATTTGAAGCAGGACGAGAACAGATTGGTAAAAATGGAATTATCAGAGATGCCAAAGTTCACCAACATGTTTTAGAATCAGTTACTAAAATGGCAGTTGATGAAGGATTCTCAGTCTTAGGATTGGATTTCTCTCCTATTCAAGGTGGACACGGAAATATTGAATTTTTAGCCTATTTGCGGAAGGAAGAAGAAGCCGGTAGCTGTATATCTGGCAATATAGAAGAAATTGTAGAAAAGGCACATAGAGAATTTAAAGATGAATAAAAAAGAAAGACTTGAAAAAATTAGACGCTTTGTTTCAGATTATCAAATTGGAACACAGGAAGAAATTGTTGAATACTTAAAAAAAGCGGGAATTACTGCTACACAAGCAACCGTTTCACGGGATATCAAAGAATTAGGAATTGTAAAAATCCCATTGAAAGACAACACTTATGTCTACGAATTACCGAAGTCTGTGGTTAAAAGTTTACGTTTAGCTGAGGACAATATCGAAAGCTTTGAGAGAATGGGAAATCTCATCAATTTAGATGTCATTCCTGGAAATTCAATTTTTGTTAAAAGTCAATTAACCCAAACATTTGCAGATAAAATTTTTAGCTGTTTAGCAGATGATAATTCGATTTTAATTGTTGCGCGAACTGAAGAAGCAGCTATAGAAATTGTTGAACAAGTTAAAAAGTGGTAGAAGCTTATGTTACTTGAAATTTCAATTAAAAACTTTGCTATCATCGAGGCTATTTCCCTTAATTTTGAAAAAGGAATGACCGTTCTAACAGGTGAAACTGGTGCTGGGAAGTCTATCATCATTGATGCTATGAACATGATGTTAGGAGCCAGAGCTACTACTGATGTCATTCGCCATGGTGCGGCCAAGGCAGAAATTGAAGGTCTTTTCTCAATTGAAAATAGTCGAGCTTTACAAGAGATTTTTGATGAGCAAGGTCTTGAGTTAGGCGATGAGATTATTATCCGTCGTGAAATTTTACAAAACGGGCGAAGTGTTAGTCGAATCAATGGACAGATGGTCAATCTTTCTGTTCTACGCTCAATAGGACAGCACCTAGTTGATATTCATGGTCAGCACGACCAAGAAGAGTTAATGCGTCCACAATTGCATATTCAAATGTTAGATGAGTTTGGAAATGCAGATTTTTTGGAACTCAAGCAAGGTTATCAAGAACATTTTGATGCTTACCGACTAATGCGTAAGCAACTTTTTGAGATTAAAAAAAATCAAGAGGAACACAAGGCTCGTATTGAAATGCTTGAATTTCAGATGGCTGAAATTGAGTCAGCAGCCTTACAACCATCAGAAGATATCAAACTAACTCAAGAAAGAGATAAACTTCTAAATTATAAAAATATAGCGGACACGCTAACCAATGCTTATGCGATGTTGGATAATGAAGAGTTTTCTAGTCTGGCAAATGTTCGTTCTGCTATGAATGATATGGAAAGCCTAGAAGAGTATGACCCAGAGTACCGTGAAATCTCTACATCTCTATCTGAATCTTATTATGTTTTAGAGGATGTCACGAAGCGTTTAGAGGATATTATTGAAGATCTCGATTTCGATGGGAATCGCTTAATGCAAATTGAAAGTCGTTTAGATCTCATTCATGCTATCACTCGTAAGTATGGTGGAAGTGTCGACGATGTTTTGCTATATTTGGCTAAAATAACTGAAGAATACAATCTTCTGACTGGGAATAATCTATCTTCAGAAGATATGGAAGCAGAACTCAAAAAATTGGAAGTAAGTCTTGTTGATTTAGCAGGCCAGCTTTCCTCTGCTCGTCACAAGCTAGCCCAACAATTAGAAAATGAAATTCAGCAAGAACTAAAAGACCTCTACATGGATAAGGCGCGTTTTCAGGTTCAATTTACCAAAGGTAAATTTAGTCGTGAAGGGAATGAAGCAGTTGAATTTTATATTTCAACCAACCCTGGGGAAGACTTTAAACCATTAGTAAAAGTAGCTTCTGGTGGTGAGTTATCTCGTTTGATGTTGGCTATTAAATCAGCCTTTTCTCGAAGAGAAGGCAAAACGAGTATCGTATTTGATGAGGTAGATACGGGTGTTTCTGGTCGAGTGGCTCAAGCCATCGCACAAAAGATATATAAGATTGGGCAACATGGTCAAGTTTTGGCCATTTCGCATCTTCCACAAGTCATCGCTATTGCTGATTATCAGTTCTTCATTGAGAAGATTAGTGACACTCATTCGACCGTTTCAACTGTTCGACTATTAACCATTGAAGAACGCATACAAGAAGTAGCCAAGATGTTGGCTGGTGATGATGTAACAGAAGCTGCCTTATCACAAGCAAGAGAATTATTGAAAGGCAAGGTAAATTAAATGTCAAATTACTACGTTATTGGAGATGTGCACGGAAAAGCAGGTATGTTAGAAGACCTCCTCAAAACTTGGGATGGTCAGACACCGTTACTCTTTTTAGGGGATTTAATCGATAGAGGTGAAAATAGCCGACGTGTGTTAGAAATAGTCAAAGACTTGGTAGATCATAAAGGAGCTACTTGTATCTCCGGAAATCATGAGTATATGTTTTTAACATGGCTTGATAATCCAGAGGAAAGTTACGACCATTATCGCCGAAATGGTGGTGATACTACAATTAACTCTATTTTAGGGCGTCCCCTAGATGCACCAGTAGATGCTATAAAGGATGCTGAACGAGTAAAAACAGAAGCAGCAGATTTAGTTGAATTTATTCGCCAAATGCCTTTTGTGATTGAAACGGATAAGTATATCTTTGTTCATGCAGGTGTTGACTTGACGCTTGATGATTGGCATGACACAACCGATTATAAAAAAGTTTGGTTACGAAAACCATTCCATGAAGCAGAAAATCATACTGGTAAGACCATTGTATTTGGACACACACCCGTATATGGGTTGTTAGATCAAGAACCAGGCACTTCTGATTTGTGGATTACAAAAGATGGAAAAGTCGGTATGGATGGAGGAGCTGTCTTTGGTGGTGTTCTTCATGGTATTATCTTTGCAGACCAAGGAATGACTGAGCACTATTTCATTGAAAATGATGGCTTTGTTGCTGAAGATTAATACTCCTAGCAGGGTATTATCTTGTCAAAATGTTTAAAACAACTTATAATAATAGATACCCTGAAAGGAAGAGAAGCATGAACTTAGAAGAATTAAAAAAACGACAGGAGAAGATTCGAAATTTCTCTATTATCGCTCACATCGACCATGGGAAGTCAACTCTAGCTGATCGTATTTTAGAAAAGACGGAAACAGTCTCTAGTCGTGAAATGCAAGATCAATTATTAGACAGCATGGACTTGGAGCGTGAACGCGGGATTACCATTAAACTAAACGCTATCGAATTGAATTACACAGCAAAAGATGGTGAGACTTATATTTTTCACTTGATTGACACACCTGGACACGTTGACTTTACCTATGAAGTATCACGATCACTAGCAGCTTGTGAAAGTGCGATTTTGGTTGTCGATGCTGCCCAAGGGATTGAGGCTCAAACGCTTGCAAATGTCTATCTTGCCTTGGATAATGATTTGGAAATTCTTCCAGTTATTAATAAAATTGACCTACCAGCAGCAGATCCAGAGCACGTTCGTGCAGAGATTGAGGATGTTATTGGACTAGATGCTAGTGAGGCAGTATTAGCATCAGCCAAAGCAGGGATTGGTATCGAAGAGATTCTTGAACAAATCGTTGAAAAGGTTCCGGCGCCAACTGGTGATGTAACAGCTCCTCTTAAGGCTTTGATCTTTGACTCCGTATACGATGCTTATCGAGGTGTTATCTTACAAGTTCGTGTCATGGACGGAGTTGTCAAACCAGGTGATAAGATTCAGCTCATGAGTAATGGCAAGACCTTTGATGTTACTGAAGTTGGGATTTTTACTCCAAAAGCAGTAGGTCGTGATTTCTTGGCAACTGGTGATGTCGGTTATATTGCTGCATCAATCAAGACTGTTCAGGATACACGTGTTGGTGATACTGTAACTTTGGCTTCTAATCCAGCTGATGAACCATTACATGGTTACAAACAGATGAACCCAATGGTTTTCGCAGGTCTCTATCCAATTGAGTCTAACAAATATAATGATCTCCGTGAAGCTCTTGAAAAATTACAACTCAATGACGCTAGTTTGCAGTTTGAACCGGAAACCTCTCAAGCTCTTGGATTTGGTTTTCGTTGTGGCTTCCTTGGACTTCTTCATATGGATGTTATTCAGGAACGATTAGAGCGCGAGTTCAATATCGACCTCATCATGACTGCACCATCTGTTATCTACAAGGTAAACCAAACAGACGGTGAGTTTATGGATGTTTCTAACCCATCTGAATTTCCAGACCCAACTAAGATTGCAACCATTGAAGAGCCCTATGTTAAAGCTCAAATAATGGTACCACAGGAATTTGTGGGAGCAGTTATGGAACTGGCTCAGCGTAAACGTGGTGATTTTGTAACCATGGATTATATTGATGAAAATCGTGTCAATGTTATCTATCAAATTCCATTAGCTGAAATTGTCTTTGACTTCTTTGATAAGCTCAAGTCTTCGACACGTGGCTATGCGAGCTTTGACTACGAATTATCAGAATATCGTCCATCTAAACTTGTGAAAATGGATATTCTTTTGAATGGTGACAAGGTTGATGCTCTCAGCTTTATCGTTCACAAAGATTTTGCCTACGAACGTGGGAAACTCATCGTGGATAAGCTAAAGAAAATCATTCCACGTCAACAATTTGAAGTCCCTATCCAAGCAGCAATTGGTCAAAAAATTGTCGCACGTACTGATATTAAAGCTCTTCGAAAGAACGTCCTTGCCAAATGTTACGGAGGAGATGTTTCGCGTAAACGTAAACTCCTCGAAAAACAAAAAGCTGGTAAGAAACGTATGAAAGCTATCGGTTCTGTAGAAGTCCCGCAAGAAGCCTTCCTTAGCGTTTTGAGCATGGATGAAGAATAGTATTTTTCTACATTAAGTTATTATTTTATATCTCTCTGTACATACATAAAAAAATGCAAAAGGAGAACAGTTATGAAAAAACGAATTAGTTTGACCACGCTTTTGGTGTGTTGTCTTTTCCTCGCTGCTTGTAATACTTTAAAAACTAAAAAAGAAGCAACAACAGTTCAGGAAACTACTACAGTTCAAGATTCAACAACGGTAGCTGAATCAACCATTAAAGATACACAAGTAATCGGATCGGATGCATATGGCTATGTAAAGGTTCCAAAATCTTGGATTCATTTCACGGAAATTGAGGGCGGTGATGATATTCAGTATTGTGATGGAACTGATGTCAATATCGTTACCTTAAATACCCTTAAACCAGAGCACCTAGGTGTTAGTGAAAGTGAATACGCTGCTCTTGATGCTGTTCAAGTTTCGACAAGCATTTATCAAACAAGAAAACAGAGTAAAGATTTCTCAAAAGTATGGGGATCTAAGTCAAAAATTGGTGGCTATGATGCCTATGTCGTAAACTGTATTGCTAAAAATGGAAAATATTTAGTTATCTGGATCTTTAAGTCAGATGATGGTAAGTTCAGATACGTCTCATTAGAGGGAACACCTGAAGTATTAAAGGATATGCTTCCGTTGATTGAGCAAAGTTGGACTGTTAAAAAAGATTAAAATAAAAGCAGGATAGCTATCCTGCTTTTTTGTCGTATTTTATATGAAAGATGTTTCATACACTCATAATAATCCTCTAACCAAACAAAAAACATTGAAAACCAAACAGAAAACGATAATAAAAAAACTTGACAACGATTTCATATAGTGTTATACTTAGAACATAAAAGTTAAATATGGAAGGAGAATGTTATGGGATTAGATCATTTCTTTGACAAAGACTTAGTATTTTGCTTAGAAGCGGATAATCAAGAACAACTCTTTGATCAGGTTGCTTCCTTATTGGAAGAACGAAAAATTGTTACGGATACCTACCGATCGGCCTTAATTGAACGTGAAAAATCATTTCCGACTGGTCTAGATATGGAATTTTTAGGGAAAGATCTTCCTAATGTAGCTATTCCTCACACGGACACAGTTCACAATTTAGCTGAAAAAGTAGTGGTAGTTCGTTTACCAAAACCAGTTACATTTCATAATATGATTGCTCCTGACAAGGAAGTTGAAGTATCATTACTCTTTTTCATCATTAATAATTCAAGTTCAAGCCAAACAAATATTCTTGCTCAGTTAATGGACTTCTTTACTGGGCCTGGTCATCTCGAAGATTTGGCTAAGATTACAGAACCAGAAGCTCTGTTTCAATATATAACAGAGGCAACTGCTTAAAACGTATATAAAAAAATGGAGGAAATCCAAATGATTAAAATTCTCGCTGCCTGTGGTGCAGGTGTTAACTCAAGCCACCAAATTAAGAGTGCTCTTGAAGAAGAACTTTCAAATCGTGGTTATGATGTTCATTGTGATGCGGTAATGGTAAAAGATGTCAATGAAGACCTTATCAAAGGTTATGACTTATTCACTCCAATTGCTGCAACTGACTTAGGTTTTGAACCAGATATTCCAGTTATTGAAGCTGGTCCAATCTTATTCCGTATTCCGGCTATGAGTGCACCTGTTTATGACAGCATTGAAGCTGCTATTAAAGAGCGCGGATTAAGCTAATATTTATTTTATTGTATACATTCATAAAACTATAAAAAAGGGAGGTTCTATTATGGATGTCATTATTCAATTAGCCAATGATTTCTTCAAACCAATTTTGGCTATGGGTGGCCCTATCATCATGTTAATCATTTTGACAGTTTTGGCCCTATTGTTCGGAGTTAAATTCTCCAAAGCTCTTGAAGGTGGTATTAAACTTGCCATCGCTCTTACTGGTATCGGTGCTATCATCGGTATGTTAAATGGTGCATTCTCAGAATCACTTAAAAAATTCGTTGAAAACACAGGACTTCAACTGAATATCACTGACGTAGGTTGGGCACCACTTGCTACAATCACTTGGGGTTCTGCTTGGACTCTATACTTCTTGCTTGTCATGTTAATTGTTAACGTTATTATGCTAGCAATGAAGAAAACTGATACATTGGATGTCGATATCTTTGATATTTGGCACTTATCTATCACAGGTCTTTTGATTAAATGGTATGCTGATAACCACGGTGTAAGTCAAGGAGTATCACTCTTCATCGCAACTGCAGCAGTTGTTCTTGTTGGTGTTATGAAAATTATTAACTCTGACTTGATGAAACCAACATTTGATGATTTGCTTAATGCACCAAGTTCATCACCAATGACTTCAACTCACATGAACTACATGATGAACCCAGTTATCATGGTTTTGGACAAGATCTTTGATAAAGTTATGCCAGGTCTTGACAAATACGACTTTGATGCTGCAAAATTGAACAAGAAAATCGGTTTCTGGGGATCTAAATTCTTTATCGGTTTCATTCTTGGTATTGTCATTGGATTGATGGGTACTCCACATCCAGTTCCAGGAACAGAAGATGCAGGGTCATGGGAATTAGTTGTTAAAGGCTGGTTGTCTCTTGGTTTGACTGCAGGTGTCTGCTTGGAGCTCTTCTCACTTATCGGTTCATGGTTCATCGCAGCCGTAGAACCACTTTCACAAGGTATTACAAACGTTGCTACTAAACGTCTTGAAGGACGTAAATTCAACATTGGTCTTGACTGGCCTTTCATTGCTGGTCGTGCTGAAATCTGGGCTTGTGCAAACGTACTTGCTCCAATCATGTTGGTAGAAGCTGTGCTTCTTTCTCACGTAGGTAATGGTATTTTACCACTTGCAGGTATCATCGCTATGGGTGTAACTCCAGCTCTCTTGGTAGTTACACGTGGTAAATTGCTCCGTATGATTATCTTCGGAACACTCTTATTGCCACTCTTCCTTCTTTCAGGTACACTTATTGCACCATTCGCAACAGAACTTGCTAAAGGTGTAGGTGCATTCCCAGCAGGTGTAGATCAAACTCAATTGATTACTCACTCAACACTTGAAGGACCAATCGAAAAACTTCTTGGTTGGACTATTGGTAATGCAACAACAGGTGATGTTAAAGCGATTCTTGGTGCAGTAGTCTTCCTTGTTTTCTATATCGGTATCTTTGCATGGTACAGAAAACAAATGATTAAACGTAACGAAGAATATGCAGCAAAAGCAAAATAACTCACTCCAATAAACTGTAAATTGAATAAACTAGGTTGTCAATTTCCGAAAGGTGGAGTGGGCGGCCTAGTTTTTTCTAAATATTCAAAAAGGAGGTATACATGACAATTGAAATAAAATCAGATGAGTTAACTGTTCAATTTCAAACTTTTGGTGGAGCACTATCTTCCATAAAAGACAAGGATGGAGTTGAATATTTGTGGCAAGGAGATCCAACTTATTGGAGTGGACAGGCACCTGTTCTTTTCCCGATTTGTGGTTCCATTAGAGATGACCAATACTTGTATTTATCAGATGATCAAAAGGAATTAACTGGGAAAATTCCACGTCATGGTTTAGTTCGCAAAAAGGAATTTGAATTAGTCAGTCAAACAAATGATTCTGTGACATTTGCGATTGAAGATGATGAAGGAATGTATCAAAATTATCCTTATCATTTCCGTCTTGAAATCACTTATACTGTGACAAGTAAAAAAATTCGAACTCAGTATCATGTGACAAATAAAGAAACTGCTAAGGAAATGCCATACTTTATCGGAGGACATCCAGGTTTTAACTGTCCGTTGCTAACCGACGAAGCATATGAAGATTATTACTTAGAATTTGACAAGGTCGAATCTTGCACAGTTCCACGTTCCTTCCCTGAAACAGGGCTACTCGATTTTCAAGATAGAAGTCCATGGTTAGATAATCAAAAAGAGCTCGACTTGAGTTATGATTTATTTAGTCATGACGCTGTTACTCTAGATAAATTAAATTCACGAATCGTATACTTGAAATCGCGTAAGCACGAAAAAGGATTGAAGTTAGATTTTAGTGAATTTTCATACTTAATCGTTTGGTCAACACTTAATAAAGGTCCTTTCATTGCATTGGAACCATGGTCAGGGTTATCTACTTCTTTGGAAGAAGGTGACCACTTAGAGGATAAAAAGGATGTTCGTATTTTAAAACCAGGTCAAGATGATCAAATTGGTTTTGATATTGAAATTCTATAAAAAAATAAACAAAAACAAACATAAAATGTTGACTTTTTTAAACAATAGTAGTATATTATGTTTATAAAGAAAAATTTGTGTTTGTTTTACAAATAATTCTTTAACTTTCTCTAAGGAGAAGTTATTAAGGGTGAATGAAAAGTTCATTCTTACATTAAACAGTCAACAAAACTACTAGTAACTACTTGGTTAAGGTGATTTTGATATCCAGCACCAAGCAATTGTTACTGGTCTATTATATAAAAAGGAGTATACAATATGTCTATTGTTATCGGTGCAGATGCTGCAGGTTTAAGATTGAAAGAAGTTGTAAAAGACTTCTTGGAAAAAGAAAACTTCCACGTTGTGGATGTAACAGCTGAAGGTCAAGACTTTGTTGATGTGACTCTTGCTGTTGCTGCAGAAGTAAACAAAGAAGAACAAAATCTTGGTATTGTTATTGATGCCTATGGTGCTGGTCCATTTATGGTAGCTACTAAACTTAAAGGAATGGTTGCAGCGGAAGTTTCTGACGAACGTTCAGCTTATATGACTCGTGGACACAATAACTCACGCATGATTACTATGGGTGCTGAAATCGTTGGTGATGAATTGGCTAAAAATATTGCTAAAGGATTTGTTAACGGTAAATACGATGGTGGTCGTCACCAAATCCGTGTTGATATGTTGAACAAAATGTGTTAATTAGAGTATTAAAAAGGAAGGTAACAGAAAAATGAGAATTGCAATCGGATGTGACCATATTGTAACAGATGAAAAAATGGCGGTTTCAGAATTTTTGAAATCAAAAGGTTATGAAGTTATCGACTTCGGTACTTACGACCATACACGTACTCACTACCCAATCTTTGGTAAAAAAGTTGGGGAAGCTGTAACAAGCGGACAAGCTGATCTTGGTGTTTGTATCTGTGGTACTGGTGTTGGTATCAATAACGCTGTTAATAAAGTTCCTGGTATCCGTTCAGCTTTGGTACGTGATATGACTACAGCTCTTTATGCGAAAGAACAATTGAATGCAAACGTTATTGGTTTCGGTGGTAAAATCACTGGTGAATTGTTGATGTGCGATATTATTGAAGCTTTCATCCACGCAGAATACAAACCAACTGAAGAAAACAAAAAATTGATTGCTAAAATCGAGCATGTTGAAACTCATAATGCTCATCAAACAGATGCTAACTTCTTTACAGAATTCCTTGAAAAATGGGATCGCGGTGAATATCACGACTAAGAGGTGACCTATGATTTTAACAGTCACAATGAACCCATCCATTGACATTTCATATCCTTTGGATGAGTTGAAAATTGATACAGTCAATCGTGTTGTTGATGTTACGAAAACCGCTGGTGGTAAAGGACTCAATGTAACACGCGTTTTATCAGAATTTGGTGATCCTGTTGCCGCAACTGGTCTAGTTGGTGGTAAACTCGGAGAATATTTGCTAGAAAATATTGGTGGAGATGTCAAAAAACATTTCTATACAATTGCTGGTGAAACGAGAAACTGTATTGCTATTCTCCACGGAGACAATCAAACAGAAATCCTTGAAAAAGGTCCAAAAATTCAAGAAAAAGAAGGTCAAGGTTTCCTTGGACATTTTAAAGAATTGTTGAACCTTGTTGATGTTGTTGCAATTTCAGGAAGTCTACCAGCTGGTCTTCCAGTAGATTATTATGCTAATCTTGTTCATCTAGCGAATCAAGCAGGTAAACCGGTAGTTCTCGACTGCTCAGGTGCTGCACTTCAAGCAGTTTTGGAATCAGATCACAAGCCAACAGTCATCAAACCAAATAATGAAGAGTTATCTCAACTCCTTGGAAGAGAGATTTCTGAAGATTTGGAAGAGTTAAAGGCAGTTCTTCAAGAACCTTTATTTGAAGGAATTGAATGGATTATCGTATCGTTAGGTGCGAATGGAGCCTTTGCAAAACATGGAGATACTTTCTATAAAGTAGATATTCCAAAAATTCAAGTGGTTAATCCTGTTGGGTCAGGAGATTCTACAGTTGCAGGGATTTCTTCAGGTTTGTTCCACAAAGAATCTGACCAAGATTTGCTTAAAAAAGCTAATGTTCTTGGAATGCTAAATGCTCAAGAAAAAATGACTGGTCATGTAAACATGTCCAATTATCAAACACTATTTAATCAATTAACAGTAAAAGAGGTATAAAATGGTTTTATCAACACAAAAACGTGCATATTTAGAAAAACTTTCTGACAAAAATGGTATTATTTCAGCTCTTGCTTTTGACCAACGTGGAGCTTTGAAACGTTTGATGGCTCAATACCAAGATGAAGCACCAACAGTTGCACAAATGGAAGAATTGAAAGTCTTGGTAGCTGATGAATTGACAAAATATGCTTCATCTATGCTTCTTGACCCTGAATACGGACTTCCTGCAACTAAAGCTTTGGATAAAGAAGCTGGTCTTCTCCTTGCTTATGAAAAAACAGGATATGATACTTCAAGCACAAAACGTTTGCCTGACTGCTTGGATGTTTGGTCTGCAAAACGTATCAAAGAACAAGGTGCTGATGCAGTTAAATTCTTGCTTTACTATGATGTAGATAGTTCAGATGAGTTGAACCAACAAAAACAAGCATACATCGAACGTGTTGGTTCTGAATGTGTTGCTGAAGATATTCCTTTCTTCTTGGAAATTTTGGCTTACGATGAAAAAATTGCAGATGCTGGTTCTGTAGAATATGCGAAAGTAAAACCTCGTAAAGTTATCGAAGCTATGAAAGTATTCTCTGATCCACGTTTCAACATTGATGTATTGAAAGTTGAAGTTCCAGTAAACGTGAAATATGTTGAAGGATTTGGTGATGGAGAAGTTGTTTACAGCCGTGAAGAAGCAGCAGCATTCTTCAAAGCTCAAGACGAAGCAACTAACTTGCCATACATCTACTTGAGTGCTGGTGTATCTGCTAAATTGTTCCAAGAAACATTGCAATTTGCACACGATTCAGGTGCTCGTTTCAACGGAGTACTTTGTGGACGTGCTACTTGGGCAGGTTCTGTTGAACCTTATATCAAAGAAGGTGAAGCAGCAGCTCGTGAATGGTTGCGTACTACTGGATTCCAAAACATTGATGAATTGAACAAGGTTCTTCAAACAACTGCAACTTCTTGGAAAGAAAGAGTTTAATGATTTATTCTATAATCTAATAGAATTGAAATCAAAATTTGCTAAACTTTAGTTAATCTTTACATTTAGTCGGTTTTAAAGTCATGAATTTAGTCAATTTATTCATGACTTTACTGGTTTTTATAGAAAAATATCCTTCACCATTCTGTCCCTGGAAAATTCTTTTATTTAATGTATAAAAAGTTTAAGAAAGGGTTTACAAATGATGAAAAAAGTGTTATACTCTTCTTATAGATTGAATAAGGTGGATCGTTACTGAGTAATATTAGGCGAGACTGCAAGTGAGAGAAGTAACTTCCGTAGGTTGATTTTACGATCATTTGTGGTCTCTTTTCTTTTGTCTAGTTTATTATATGGATATGCACTATGGAAAGGTTGGTTTTGGATGTTTCGCATTGTTAACGTCATCAATAATAATGTTGCTTTAGCGAAAAATGAAAATCATGAGGAAGTAATGATAACTGGAAGTGGTATTGCTTTTCAAAAGAAAAAGGGTGATATCATTATTCAAAGTAAGATTGAAAAGATTTTTAGGTTGAATACTGAAGAATCTAAGAAAAATTTTCTAACCTTATTGCAAGATGTTCCTCTTGATTTTATAACTGTAACATATGACGTTATCAATACTTTGATATCTAAATATCAGTATCCTTTTCAAGAATATTTATATGTAACTTTAACCGACCATATCTATAGTGCTTATCAAGCTATTCACAAAGGAATTTACGAAGACAGTAAACTTCCTGATATTTCTGCGGATTACCCATTAGAATTTGAAATGGCGGCATATGCACTTGGGCTATTTAAGGAAAGGTTATTGGATAGTTTTCCAGATAACGAGACTGAAAGAATAGCGCTACATTTTATCAATGCAAAAGGTGGAGATAATCAAGTTGTAAATTTACAAATTGATCAGTCAAAACAAATCATTGAGCATATTAAGCGCGAATTAAAAACCCATAATATCTTGAGAACAAAGGAAAATGCTCCTTTATTTGATCGCTTTATGGTTCACCTAAATTACTTTTTAGAATACCTTGATCAATCGAGAAGCGATAATACTTCCTTGCTCGACATGGAAGAGTATATTGAAACAGTTTATCCGTTAGCCTATGAGATAGGTGATAAAATTTATCGGATAATTGCAAGTGAGACTGGTGTAGCTCTTCATAGAAGTGAACGGGTCTACATAGTCTTACATATTCAAAGATTGCTTTAAAAATTTTTTTATAAGGAGGTCTCTATTATGAATAGAGAAGAAGTTGCGTTGCTAGGTTTCGAAATCGTTGCCTACGCTGGTGATGCTAGATCAAAGTTACTAGAAGCTCTTAAAGCAGCTGAAAATGGTGATTTTGATAAAGCGGATGCTTTGGTCGAAGAAGCTAATGGTTGCATTGCAGATGCCCACCATGCTCAAACAAGTCTATTGACTAAGGAAGCTGCGGGTGAGGATATTGCTTATAGTATCACTATGATACATGGGCAAGACCACTTGATGACAACAATCTTGCTAAAAGATTTAATGCATCACTTAATCGAACTTTACAAACGGGGAGTTAAATAATGAATAAATTAATCGCTTTTATCGAGAAAGGGAAACCTTTCTTTGAGAAACTGTCGCGTAACATCTATTTGCGTGCTATTCGTGATGGTTTCATCGCTGGAATGCCAGTTATCCTTTTCTCAAGTATCTTTATCTTGATTGCATTTGTACCAAACTCATGGGGCTTCAAATGGTCTGATGAAACTGTTGCTTTTCTTATGAAACCTTACAGCTATTCAATGGGGATTTTAGCAGTATTGGTAGCTGGTACAACTGCTAAATCGTTAACAGACTCTGTTAACCGTAGCATGGAAAAAACAAATCAAATCAACTACATGTCAACACTATTGGCAGCTATTGTTGGTTTGTTGATGTTGGCAGCTGACCCTATTAAAGAAGTAGTAACTGAAACTGTTTCTAAAGATGGTCTTGCTACTGGTTTCTTAGGAACAAAAGGTTTGCTTTCAGCTTTCCTCGCTGCATTTGTAACAGTAGCAATTTATAAAGTCTGTGTGAAAAACAATGTGACAATTCGTATGCCTGACGAAGTTCCACCAAATATTTCACAAGTCTTTAAAGACGTTATCCCATTCACTTTATCAGTCTGCTCATTATATGCGTTAGACTTATTAGCACGTCATTTTGTTGGTGCAAGTGTTGCAGAATCAATTGGTAAGTTCTTTGCTCCTCTATTCTCTGCTGCTGATGGTTACCTCGGAATCACAATCATCTTTGGTGCCTTCGCCTTCTTCTGGTTCGTAGGGATTCATGGTCCATCAATCGTTGAACCAGCTATCGCAGCGATTACTTATGCTAATGCCGAAGTAAACTTGAACTTGATTCAACAAGGAATGCACGCTGATAAGATCCTTACTTCAGGTACTCAAATGTTTATCGTTACTATGGGTGGTACTGGTGCGACTCTTGTCGTTCCATTCATGTTCATGTGGTTAACGAAATCAAAACGTAACCGTGCAATTGGACGTGCATCTGTAGTTCCAACATTCTTTGGTGTTAACGAACCAATCTTGTTCGGTGCTCCATTGGTATTGAACCCAATCTTCTTCATTCCATTTATCTTTGCTCCAATTGCAAACGTTTGGATTTTCAAATTCTTTATTGATACACTTGGAATGAACTCATTTACTGCTAACCTACCATGGACAACTCCAGCCCCACTTGGTCTAGTTCTTGGTACTAACTTCCAATTTTTATCATTCGTTCTGGCTGCATTACTAATTGTAGTAGACGTAGTTATTTACTACCCATTCCTTAAAGTTTATGATGAACAAATTCTTGAAGAAGAACGTTCTGGTAAATCTAACGATGAATTGAAAGAAAAAGTAGCTGCAAACTTTAACACAGCAAAAGCTGATGCTATTCTTGAAAAAGCTGGAGTTGAAGGTGCTCAAAACACAATTACTAAAGAAACAAACGTACTTGTACTTTGTGCAGGTGGTGGTACAAGTGGTCTTCTTGCAAATGCTTTGAACAAAGCTGCTGCAGAATACAATGTTCCTGTGAAGGCTGCCGCTGGTGGTTACGGTGCTCACCGTGAAATGTTGCCAGAATTTGACCTTGTTATCCTTGCTCCTCAAGTAGCTTCAAACTATGAAGATATGAAGGCTGAAACAGATAAACTTGGAATTAAATTGGCTAAGACTGAAGGAGCTCAATACATCAAGTTGACTCGTGATGGTAAAGGTGCTCTTGCATTCGTTCAAGAACAATTTCAATAATAATAAGATATACTGTTGATTGAAGTGAGATGGAGAAGGATTGCTC
>NZ_GL732463.1:756903-833035 GCF_000187585.1 Streptococcus peroris ATCC 700780 | reverse complement strand
GGATTGCTCACTGACTCCTCTCCATCTTGCTTTGTTTTTATTTTATGATTGATAAGGGGAAACTTATGTCTAAAACATTACCTAAAGATTTTATTTTCGGTGGCGCAACAGCAGCTTATCAAGCAGAAGGTGCAACTCATACAGATGGTAAAGGACCAGTTGCATGGGATAAATATTTAGCAGATAACTATTGGTATACTGCTGAACCAGCGAGTGATTTCTACCATAAATATCCAGTAGACTTAAAATTAGCAGAAGAATATGGTGTAAATGGAATCCGTATTTCTATTGCTTGGTCTCGTATTTTCCCAACTGGCTATGGTGAAGTAAATCCAAAAGGGGTAGAATTCTATCATAAGTTATTTGCAGAATGCCATAAACGTCATGTAGAACCATTCGTAACTCTTCACCACTTTGATACACCTGAAGCACTTCACTCAAACGGAGACTTCTTGAATCGTGAAAATATCGAACACTTTGTAGATTATGCTGCCTTCTGTTTTGAAGAATTCCCAGAAGTAAACTACTGGACAACCTTCAATGAAATCGGCCCAATCGGTGATGGTCAATACTTGGTCGGTAAATTCCCACCAGGTATTCAATACGACCTTGCCAAAGTCTTCCAATCTCACCACAATATGATGGTTTCTCATGCTCGTGCTGTGAAATTGTACAAAGACAAAGGCTATAAAGGTGAAATCGGGGTTGTTCACGCCCTTCCAACTAAGTATCCATTGGATCCTAAAAATCCTGCAGACGTTCGTGCTGCGGAGTTGGAAGATATCATCCACAACAAATTTATCTTGGATGCTACTTACCTTGGACACTATTCAGATGCAACCATGGAAGGTGTAAACCACATTCTTTCAGTTAATGGTGGTATCTTGGATCTTCGTGACGAAGACTTTGCAGCGCTTGAAGCAGCTAAAGATTTGAACGACTTCCTTGGAATTAACTATTACATGAGTGACTGGATGGAAGCCTTTGATGGTGAAACTGAAATCATCCACAACGGTAAAGGTGAAAAAGGAAGTTCTAAATACCAAATCAAAGGTGTTGGTCGTCGTGTAGCTCCGGACTATGTGCCTCGTACTGACTGGGACTGGATTATCTACCCTCAAGGTTTGTATGACCAAATCATGCGTGTCAAGAAAGACTATCCAAACTACAAGAAGATCTACATCACTGAAAACGGACTTGGATACAAAGATGAATTTGTGGACAACACTGTTTACGATGATGGCCGTATTGATTATGTGAAACAACACTTGGAAGTATTGTCTGATGCGATTGCAGATGGAGCAAACGTCAAAGGATACTTCATCTGGTCATTGATGGACGTCTTCTCATGGTCTAATGGTTATGAAAAACGTTATGGACTCTTCTATGTTGATTTCGATACACAAGAACGCTATCCTAAGAAATCTGCACATTGGTACAAGAAACTAGCTGAAACTCAAGTGATTGAATAGTACTAACAGTCATTATGTATAGAATTCAAGTGAGGAAATTTCATGCTCAAAGATTTTATTAAATCACTCTATGAAAAAGTTTATATTATTAACTTTGAACAGTGCTCTCATATACCATCTTTGACCAAGGAACAACTTGCAAGTCTTGGGAAATGGTATGTCTCGACGGGTAAGGAGTGGCTTTGTCACTCAGACTATGAACTTGAAGAATTTCAAAAGCTATTTTTAAGTTTTGTCAACTCAGATAAAACGGATAACATTTCCTTTGATTCGGATTTTATGCCATTTCAACACTAATATAATAAGCCTATCAAGACGATGGGCTTATTTTTTGTGAGAGTATTAAATTATTTTGGAGTAAAAAATAAAGCATTCGACTAACGAATGCTTTATTAAGGTTTGATAATATTAGTTTGTTTGGATAAATCTTGCAGGGTTTCTTCGCTAAGTTTTGAATCTGAAATAATAGTATCGATATCAGAAATATTATAAAAGTTGTAAAAATCAAATTTATCGAACTTACTATGATCAGCTAAAAGAATCTTTTTATTTGCATTTTCTAATGCTA
Source organism: Streptococcus peroris ATCC 700780 (assembly GCF_000187585.1). Lineage (GTDB taxonomy): Bacteria > Bacillota > Bacilli > Lactobacillales > Streptococcaceae > Streptococcus > Streptococcus peroris. The sequence continues at coordinate 830,995 of NZ_GL732463.1, read as the reverse complement.
ATTTTTGAACCTCACCTTCATCCTCACTAAAAGTAGCAATAGCATGGTCTTTGATTCCGTTGCAACTAACAAAAGCTTTAGAAAATTGAAGGCTCTCGATGCCCTGAAGAGTTAAAGTTCCAACAAAGGCCCCAGTAATTTCTCGATAATTTCCACCAATCAAAATTAAATCTGTCAATTTTCGTTCATTTAAGATAATGAACACTGGTAAGCTATTTGTTACCACACGGATATTATCAATTGGAAGTTCATGAGCAAAGAACTCGAGAGTGGTTCCAGGACCGATAAAAATAGTTTCTCTTTCTTCAACTAAGTGACCAGCAAATTTAGCAATCTCTTGTTTTTCAGCGATTTGTAAACCTTGTTTTTCAATGTTAGAGCGTTCGTTTACTAAAAGTGAAGTAGAACGAAGTTTTTCAGCACCTCCGTGCACTCGAATAAGTAGATCCTTATCAGCTAACTCTTGTAAATAACGTCTAGCAGTCATATCCGAAATATCTAGCCGATTCATTATCTCTTTAACTGTGATTGTTCCTCTTGTATTTACAATTTCTAAAATCGTATCTAGTTTTTCTTTTTTTAGCATTGAATCACCCCCATAATCTAATATTATTTTATCATATTTTAAACATCAAAGCAACTTAATGAAAACAAAAATAAACAAAAACAAAAGAACATCTAAGTTAAAAAAACATAGATGCTCTTTTGTTTTTAAATTAATCTAAACCGTAGTTGTAATCGTCGTCTTGCATTGCTTCAACTTCACCAAGTAGATATCCGTTACCAACTTGAGAGAAGAAGTCGTGGTTGGATGTGCCAGTCGAAATACCATTCATAACGATTGGATTGACATCGTCTGCTGAGTCAGGAAAGAGCGGATCTTGTCCTAGATTCATAAGAGCTTTATTGGCGTTGTAACGAAGGAAAGTTTTAACCTCTTCAGTCCAACCAACAGTATCATAAAGGCTTTCTGTATATCCTTCCTCATTTTCATAAAGTGTGTAGAGAAGGTCATACATCCAGTCTTTTAACTTTTCTTGTTCATCTTGAGGTAATTCATTGAAGCCTAGTTGGAATTTATAACCGATATAAGTACCATGAACAGATTCATCACGAATAATGAGTTTGATAATCTCAGCAACGTTAGCTAACTTGTTATTTCCTAGATAATAGAGCGGAGTGAAGAAACCAGAATAAAAGAGGAATGTTTCAAGAAATACACTGGCTACTTTCTTTTCAAGAGGAGTACCGTTTTGATAAATTTCATTAATGATTTGTGCTTTTTTCTGAAGATATGGATTTGTATCAGTCCACTCAAAGATTTCTTCAATTTCAGATTTAGTATTCAAGGTTGAGAAAATCGAAGAATAAGATTTAGCATGGACTGATTCCATAAATTGAATGTTGTTAAAAACTGCTTCTTCGTGAGGAGTACGGATATCAGCACGTAGAGCATTAACCCCAGTTTCAGACTGCATAGTATCCAAAAGTGTTAAACCACCAAAGACTTTTCCTACTAAGTCTTTTTCTTTATTAGACAACTTCCTCCAATCATCTAAGTCGTTTGACAAAGGAATACGAGTATCGAGCCAAAATTGCTCCGTCAGCTTTTCCCAAGTTGATTTATCAATGACATCTTCGATGGCATTCCAGTTAATGGCTTTGTAGTAAGTTTCCATTACAAATCTCTTTCTTTAATGTTAATCAATAAAATAATAATGAATCCCAGTAATAAGGTTTAGTGAGTTCTTAAATCACACAACTTTCACATTGGTTAGCGCCAACTTCTCCACCGTCATCTGTATAGGTACGAACGTAGTAGATAGATTTAATTCCCTTATTAAAGGCATAATTACGAAGGATAGAAAGGTCACGTGTCGTTTGTTTGTTTTCTGATTTCCATTCGTAAAGTCCTTGTGGAATATCACTGCGCATGAAGAGTGTGAGTGAAAGTCCTTGGTCTACGTGCTCAGTTGCGGCAGCGTAAACATCAATTACTTTACGCATGTCCATATCGTATGCAGAAGTATAGTAAGGAATGGTGTCTGTTGACAATCCTGCAGCAGGATAGTAAATCTTACCGATTTTCTTCTCTTGACGTTCTTCAATCCGTTGAGTGATTGGGTGGATAGAAGCAGAAACATCGTTGATGTAGCTGATAGAACCGTTTGGTGCTACAGCAAGGCGGTTTTGGTGGTAAAGACCATCCACTTTAACTTTATCACGAAGTTCAGCCCAATCAGCAGCACTTGGGATAAAGACATTTTTGAAGAGTTCTTTGATACGATCAGATTTTGGAACAAACTCTCCAGTTACATACTTATCAAAATAAGTACCGTTGGCATAGTCTGATTTTTCAAAGTTGTGGAAGGTAATGCCGCGTTCACGTGCGATATTGTTTGATTCTACGAGAGTCCAGTAATTCATGAGCATAAAGTAGATGCTGGTAAATTCAACAGACTCAGGTGATCCATACTCAATTAGTTGTTGAGCTAGATAACTGTGAAGTCCCATAGCCCCAAGACCAAAGGTGTGTGCTTGGCTATTTCCATGGTCTATAGTAGGAACAGCAACGATATGAGAACTATCTGTAACGAAAGTCAAAGCACGTACCATAGCTCGAATAGAGCGACCAAAGTCAGGTGAAGTCATCATGTTGACCACGTTTGTTGAACCAAGGTTACATGAAACGTCAGTACCCATTTTAAGGAATTCTTGAGCATCGTTGATTAAGCTTGGTTCTTGGACCTGAAGAATTTCAGAGCACAAGTTACTCATGATGATTTTACCATCGACTGGATTTGCACGGTTAGCAGTATCGATGTTGACTACATAAGGATAGCCAGATTCTTGTTGCAATTTAGAAATTTCAGTTTCCAAATCACGCGCTTTGATTTTGGTCTTGCGGATATTTGGATTTGCCACTAATTCGTCATATTTTTCAGTAATGTCGATGTAGTTGAACGGTACACCGTATTCGCGTTCTACTGAGTATGGGCTAAAGAGGTACATCTCTTCATTTTTACGTGCTAATTCGTAGAATTTATCAGGTACTACAACACCAAGAGAGAGAGTTTTCACACGAACTTTTTCATCGGCATTTTCCTTCTTAGTAGAAAGGAAGGCGATGATGTCTGGGTGAAAAACATTGAGGTAAACAACCCCTGCCCCTTGACGCTGGCCGAGTTGATTTGAGTAAGAGAAGCTATCTTCGAACAACTTCATAACAGGTACAACGCCGGAAGCTGCTCCTTCATAGCCCTTGATGGGTGCACCGCCTTCACGAAGGTTGCTGAGGGAAATTCCAACACCTCCACCGATACGAGAAAGTTGAAGAGCTGAATTGATTGAACGTCCAATCGAGTTCATATCATCTGTTACTTGAATCAAGAAACAAGAAACCAATTCACCACGACGTGCACGACCTGCATTTAAGAAAGAAGGTGTAGCAGGCTGGTAGCGTTGGTGAATGATTTCGTTGGCAATATCTGTTGCAATAGCTTCGTTTCCATCAGCGAAGTAGAGTGCGTTAAAGAAGACACGATCTTCCATGCTTTCGAGATAGTACTCACCATCGTTAGTTTTTAAAGCGTACTGGTTGTAAAACTTGTAGGCAGCCATGAATGACTTAAATTGGAAGTTTTGGTCTTTGATAAATTGATAGAGCTCTTCCAAAAATTCTGGACGGTATTTTTTTATAAAGGCTGTTTCGATGTAATTATGTTCAATAAGGTAATTAATTTTATCAGTGATAGAATCAAATACCATAGAATTTGGTACAACGTTCTCTTTAAAGAAAGCATCTAAAGCTTCTTTATCTTTGTGGAGCATAATTTGTCCGTTCACTGGACGGTTTATTTCATTGTTTAGACGGAAGTATGTTACATCCTCAAGTTGTTTTAATCCCATAAAATTTCCTTTAATTTATTACAAAAGAAAGGCTTCTAAGATTGACATAGAAGCTTTTAATCCTGATACTTAAGCAAGTTTTTTAAGTTTTGCTGGTTGGAATCCAGAGAAAACTTCAGTTGGTGTTTGAATGATAGGAGCAGCACTAAAGCCAAGCTCTTTAACTTGTTCAATAAATTCAGGTTGTTCGTCAAGATTGATTTCGCGATATGCGATGTTGTTACTATCTAAGAAACGTTTGGTCATTTTACATTGAACACAATTATTTTTAGAATAAACGGTTACCATTCTGTAACTCCTCTTTAAAAATTTAATTACTTCTTAAGTATATCAGAAAAAAAAACTTTGTCAACGAAGAAAAACTAAATATTGTAGATTTTTTTTAGATGAGTGGTATCGGAACACAATATATAGTGATTGCAAAAAATAAAGTCCTTAAATAACAACGTTTTTTTATTGCGAGAAATTTAAAAAACTATATGATGTATTTTGATACTTAAAACAGAAGATTTTCAGCAAGTTATCTGAAAGGAAAAAGAAGAAATCCCATAAAATACTTGAAAAAAATCCCAGAAGGTGATATAATACAAAATTGTAAGGGTTATCACATATAACTCAAAAAAGAAAGAACAAAAGGAGAGTCAAACTATGGCTTCTAAAGATTTCCACGTAGTGGCAGAAACAGGTATTCACGCACGTCCAGCAACATTGTTGGTACAAACTGCTAGCAAATTTGCTTCAGATATTACTCTTGAATACAAAGGTAAATCAGTTAACCTTAAATCAATCATGGGTGTTATGAGTCTTGGTGTTGGCCAAGGTGCAGACGTTACAATCTCTGCTGAAGGTGCAGACGCTGATGATGCTATCGCTGCAATCTCAGAAACAATGGAAAAAGAAGGATTGGCATAAGAATATGACAGAAATGCTTAAAGGAATCGCAGCATCTGATGGTGTTGCAGTTGCTAAAGCATATCTACTCGTTCAACCGGATTTATCATTCGAGACTGTTACAGTCGAAGATACAAATGCAGAAGAGGCTCGTTTGGATGATGCTCTTGAAGCTTCTCAAAACGAGCTTTCTCTTATCCGCGAGAAGGCTGTAGGTACGCTTGGTGAAGAGGCAGCGCAAGTATTTGACGCTCACTTAATGGTTCTTGCTGACCCAGAATTGATTGGTCAAATTAAAGAAACAATTCGTGCTAAAAAAGTAAATGCTGAAGCAGGTCTGAAAGAAGTAACAGACATGTTTATCACGATTTTTGAAGGAATGGAAGATAACCCATACATGCAAGAGCGCGCAGCGGATATCCGCGACGTTACAAAACGTGTTTTGGCAAACCTTCTTGGTAAGAAATTACCGAACCCTGCTTCTATTAATGAAGAAGTGATTGTGATTGCACATGACTTGACTCCATCTGATACTGCTCAATTGGACAAAAATTTCGTAAAAGCTTTTGTAACAAACATTGGTGGTCGTACAAGCCACTCAGCAATCATGGCTCGTACACTTGAAATTGCTGCTGTATTGGGGACAAACAACATTACTGAACTTGTGAAAGATGGCGACATTTTGGCAGTTTCAGGTATTACTGGTGAAGTTGTTATCAACCCAAGTGAAGAGCAAATTGCTGAATTTAAAGCAGCTGGTGAAGCTTATGCGAAACAGAAAGCTGAATGGGCTCTCCTTAAAGATGCTAAAACAGTAACAGCTGATGGTAAACACTTCGAGTTGGCTGCCAACATTGGTACACCTAAAGACGTAGAAGGTGTTAATCATAATGGTGCAGAAGCTGTTGGTCTTTATCGTACAGAATTCTTGTACATGGACTCTCAAGATTTCCCAACTGAAGACGACCAATATGAAGCGTACAAAGCAGTTCTTGAAGGTATGAACGGTAAACCTGTTGTCGTTCGTACAATGGATATTGGTGGGGATAAAGAACTTCCTTACTTCGATCTACCTAAAGAAATGAACCCATTCTTGGGTTACCGTGCTTTGCGTATTTCTATCTCTGAAACTGGTAACCAAATGTTCCGTACACAATTGCGTGCTTTGCTTCGTGCATCTGTTCACGGTAAATTGCGTATCATGTTCCCAATGGTTGCTTTGTTGAAAGAATTCCGTACAGCTAAAGGTATTTTGGAAGAAGAAAAGGCTAAATTGCTTGCTGAAGGAGTTACAGTTGCTGATGATATTCAAGTTGGTATCATGATTGAAATCCCAGCTGCTGCGATGCTTGCAGACCAATTCGCGAAAGAAGTTGATTTCTTCTCAATTGGTACAAATGACCTTATCCAATACACAATGGCTGCTGACCGTATGAACGAACAAGTTTCATACCTTTACCAACCATATAACCCATCAATCCTTCGTTTGATCAATAACGTGATCAAAGCAGCGCATGCTGAAGGTAAATGGGCCGGTATGTGTGGTGAAATGGCTGGTGACCAAACAGCTGTTCCGCTTCTTGTCGGAATGGGATTGGATGAGTTCTCAATGTCAGCTACTTCAGTACTTCGTACTCGTAGCTTGATGAAGAAACTTGACACAGCTAAGATGCAAGAATATGCTAACCGTGCTCTTACTGAATGTTCAACAATGGAAGAAGTTATTGAGCTATCAAAAGAATACGTTAACTTCGATTAATAATTTAAGCCTTGTAACTTTGGTTGCAAGGTTTTTTGATCTTTTATATAGAAAACTCTTTCTGTAAAATTTCTAAAAAATATGGTAAAATAGACAAAGGAAAAATACGGAGGCAACTATGCAAAACAGACCAATCATTATCGGAGTAACAGGGGGATCTGGAGGAGGAAAAACAAGCGTTTCTAAAGCTATCTTATCGCATTTTCCTAATGAAAAGATTGCCATGATTGAGCATGATTCTTATTACAAGGATCAGTCTCACTTAACCTTTGAGGAACGAATCAAGACAAATTATGACCATCCATTTGCTTTTGATACAGATTTGATGATTGAGCAGATAAAGGAATTGCTAGCAGGACGCCCTGTAGATATTCCAACCTATGACTATACAGAACATACACGAAGTTCAAAGACTTATCGTCAAAAACCACAGGATGTTTTTATTGTCGAAGGGATTTTAGTTCTTGAAGATAAGCGTCTCCGTGATCTTATGGATATCAAGATTTTTGTGGATACAGATGATGATGTTCGAATCATTCGCCGGATTAAACGGGACATGGAGGAACGGGGTAGAAGCCTGGATAGTGTTATTGAACAATATTTAAGTGTAGTGAAACCGATGTACCATCAGTTTATTGAGCCAACAAAGCGCTATGCAGATATTGTGATTCCTGAAGGGGTGTCAAATATAGTTGCGATTGACTTGTTAACAACAAAAATTGAAAAGATTTTAGAAGAAGCTCGTTTAGCTCAATAATAAATAGAAAAACTGTATCTTTTGATACAGTTTTTATTGTTTTATTTTTTCAAGTCTTGGAACAATGATAAGGGTTAAGAGAGCAGAGATGATTAACTCTGCGATAGAATTGGAAGAAATAACACCTGCAAGTAAAAGTTGAATGTTTCCATCATAGACATTGCCAAAGAAGATGAAAATCCCGCCTAAAACAAAAATCGTATTCGTGAGTGAACCAAGAGCACCTGCGAAGATGAGTCCAGCTCTGCCTCTTAGAAGTTTATAGATAAAATAAGGTGTCAAACCGATTAAGATACGTGGTACAATAGCGACGATGACTGAATATAGGTTTCCATTTGGTACAAAAGGTGAGAAGAGGTAGCTTGTGGGTAGGATTGTAATTGTATTAACCGTTAAACTAATCAGTCCCATCAAGAAACCTAATGTTGCTCCAATCCTTGGTCCATAGATAATACTTGCAATAATGACTGGAATGTGGACGATAGTTGGTTTAATAGGAAAAGGCAAGACATTAAACAAGATAGAACTGAGCAGATGAATAACAATCATACAAGCAAAGAAGATAGCGATTGGAGCAATGTTAGAGCGTTTGTTCATGAAGTTTATCCTTTATTTGTTGTAAAATAGTTTCAAGATCAGCGAGAGCGCCACGACCGATATCTCCACAAGCTAGAAGAGAATCTTTGGGAGAAATAATACTATAACCGTAACTTTCTAAGGTTTTTAGATTAGCTTGAGTAGCTGGATGATCATACATTTTTGTGTTCATAGCTGGAGCCAATAATTTAGATACAAAGTGTGGCAAAGCAAGAGCAGTAGCAGTCACCATATTGTCAGCTATGCCTTGTGCGAGTTTAGCGATTGTATTAGCTGTTGCTGGAACTACGATAAATAAATCTGTTTCTTTCCCGATTTGAATGTGGTTCACTTGATCTGGAGAAGGTTCGTGCATGACATCAAGGTGTACGGTATTTTGTGATAGTACTTGTAAGGTTAATGGCTGAATGAATGCTGTTGCAGCCTGGGTCATAAGAACAGTTACTGAATGCCCCTGTTTTTTCAAAGAACTAACTAAGTCAGCTGCCTTATATGCAGCAATGGAACCGGTAATAGCGAGTGTAATACGTGCCATAATATTCCTTTCTTTTAGTCATAACTCTGGATCTTCTCGAGGAGTAAATCCGCAATTTCTTCTTTAGTAGTAGCAGTTTGGAAGGAATTTTTTTCAACTAAGTAAGCCTTATGTTGCTCTCTACTAATCTGAGTAAGGTCGTTTGCGACAATTAAATTAGCTTGATTCTTTTCAAGACTTTCCCGAGCGATCCCAATCAAGTGTTCTTGGCTGACATCAACTAATAATTTAAATCCAATCAGATGAATTGAAGGATTCCACTCTTTGACAAGTGAAATGATTTTAGGATTTTTCTTGAGAAATAGCACCTGTACTTCATCTTTAGATGAGACTTTTGTTTCCTGATTCTTCCTATTTAAAAACTCAGTTAAATCTTGACTGGCTTGTACTTCCTCAAAGCCAGTCATATAGACAGGAGTGTAGTCAGATACTGCCATAGAGTGAATTAAGACCTGGTAATTCATAACTTTGTCTTTCATCACTTGCAGTAAATCAGCAGTATTTTTAATTTCGATGATGGTTAAGTTTGGATGATTAACCGGCTTTACTGCTTGAAATGTGGTAATCAAGCAAACTTCATGTCCAGCCTTAAGTAAGGTTTCTGTGATAATTTTACCCAGTCTACCAGAAGAATGGTTAGTTATTGAACGAACACTATCAATCGCTTCGCTAGTACCACCAGAAGTAACTAAAATTTTCATAGAACTATTGTACAAAAAAATGAGCATTAAGTAAAATGAAAGCGATGTAACAAGGGCCGAAAATAGGATGTTAATCCATAGTTAAAATCTATAAAGGCATATAAAAAATTAAATAGAGATAAAGAAAGTCTGTTATTTAGCCATATTTACGAACGTTACTAATCATAATGACTGTTAAAAATCTTGTTTTATGATATAATGAATTAACACATTAGAGGCTAGAGGAGTTTTTTATGAAAACAGATATTGAAATTGCACAGAGTATTGAGTTAAAACCGATCGTTGATGTTGTTGAGAAACTTGGTATTTCATATGATGATTTGGAGTTGTATGGAAAGTACAAGGCTAAACTAAGCTTTGATAAAATTCGTGAAGTCGAAACCAATCCAGTTGGTAAGTTGATTCTTGTTACAGCTATCAACCCAACGCCAGCAGGTGAAGGAAAATCAACCATTACCATTGGTCTTGCTGATGCTTTGAACAAGATTGGTAAGAAAACTATGATTGCCATCCGCGAACCTTCTCTTGGCCCTGTTATGGGGATTAAAGGTGGAGCTGCTGGTGGTGGTTATGCCCAAGTTTTACCAATGGAAGATATCAATCTTCACTTTACTGGAGATATGCACGCTATTACAACTGCCAACAATGCTCTCTCTGCCTTGATTGACAATCACTTACACCAAGGAAATGAGCTAGGAATCGACCAACGTCGTATTCTCTGGAAACGTGTTGTTGACTTGAATGATCGTGCTCTTCGTCACGTAACTGTTGGTCTTGGTGGTCCACTTAATGGTATTCCACGTGAAGATGGTTTTGATATCACAGTTGCTTCAGAGATCATGGCTATCCTTTGCTTGGCAACTGATATTGAAGATTTGAAACGTCGTTTGGCTAATATCGTCATCGGCTACCGTTATGACCGCACACCAGTTTCAGTTGGTGATTTACAGGTTGAGGGTGCCTTGGCATTGATTTTGAAAGATGCTATTAAACCAAACTTGGTGCAAACAATCTATGGTACACCAGCCTTTGTACACGGTGGTCCTTTTGCAAATATTGCCCACGGTTGTAACTCTGTATTGGCGACAAAAACAGCTCTTCGTTTAGCTGATTATACTGTAACAGAAGCTGGCTTTGGTGCAGACCTTGGTGCAGAGAAGTTCCTGGATATCAAGACTCCAAACTTGCCAACAGCTCCAAGTGCAGTAGTCATTGTAGCGACTCTTCGCGCCCTTAAAATGAATGGTGGAGTTGCTAAAGATGCTCTGACAGAGGAAAATGTGGAAGCAGTACGTGCTGGATTTGCAAACCTGAAACGCCACGTTGAAAATATTCGTAAGTTCGGTATTCCTGCGGTTGTTGCTATCAATGAATTTGTTTCTGATACAGAAGCTGAAATTGCAGCCTTGAAAGAACTTTGTGCGTCAATCGATGTACCAGTCGAATTAGCTAGCGTATGGGCTGATGGAGCTGAAGGAGGAGTTGCTCTAGCTGAAACTCTCGTAAAAACAATCGACGAAAACCCAGCAAACTACACACGTCTCTATGAAAACGAACTTTCTGTTCAAGAAAAGATTGAGAAGATTGTCACTGAAATCTATCGTGGTAGCAAGGTTAACTTTGAGAAAAAGGCTCAAACACAAATCTCTCAAATTGTGAAAAACGGTTGGGATAAACTGCCAATCTGTATGGCAAAAACTCAATACAGCTTCTCAGATAATCCAAATGCTCTTGGTGCGCCTGAAAACTTTGAAATTACCATTCGTGAATTGGTACCAAAATTGGGTGCGGGCTTCATCGTTGCTCTTACTGGTGACGTTATGACCATGCCTGGACTTCCAAAACGACCAGCTGCTCTCAACATGGATGTTGAAAGTGATGGTACAGTTGTAGGATTATTCTAATAGAATTTTTAAAAGACAACCTTAAGATTAGGGTTGTCTTTTAGTTTCTAAAAACTCCTAGAAGTATTCTAGGAGTTTTGGTTTTATTTCATAGTTGGGAAAAGAAGGACGTCACGGATAGTAGTCGTATCAGTGAGGAGCATGCAGAGACGGTCAATACCGATTCCAAGTCCACCTGTTGGTGGCATACCGTATTCAAGAGCTTCGATGTAATCATAGTCAATACCAGTTGCTTCGTCGTCACCCAATTCTTTTGCTTTAGCTTGTGCTTCGAAACGGCTGAGCTGGTCGATTGGGTCATTCAACTCAGTAAAGGCATTACCGTATTCTTTAGTCATGATGAAGAGTTCGAAACGGTCTGTAAAGCGTGGATCTTCAGGGTTTTTCTTAGCAAGTGGAGATACAGCTACTGGATGTCCATAAACGAAAGTTGGTTGGATTAATGTTTCTTCGACAAATTCTTCAAAGAAGGCGTTGATAATGTGACCAAATTCAGTGAAGTGTTTTTCAACAGGAACTTTCTTCTCAGACGCGATAGCTTTAGCTTCTTCGAAAGTCATATCTTTCCAGAAATCAACACCTGTAATTTCCTTAATAGCATCCACCATGTGCACTCGCTTAAATGGTTCGTTAAGCTTGATTTCAGTTCCCTGATAGATAACTGGACCATCGCCTTTAACAGCTTTAGCAACGTGTTGGATAATACCTTCTGTCAAATCCATAATATCATGGAAGTCTGCATAAGCCTGGTAAACTTCGATAGAAGTAAACTCAGGGTTATGTGTGGCATCCATTCCTTCGTTACGGAAGATACGGCCAATCTCATAGACACGTTCCATACCGCCGACGATAAGGCGTTTGAGGTGAAGCTCAGTCGCGATACGAAGCACCATATCAATGTTTTGGGCATTGTGGTGTGTGATGAACGGACGAGCAGCAGCACCACCGGCTTCATTGTGAAGTACAGGTGTTTCAACTTCTAGGAAACCTTTTTGATCAAGATAACGACGAATTTCAGAGATGATTTTTGAGCGAGTTACAAAACGTTCAAAACTTTCGCGATTAGAAATTAAATCAAGGTAACGTTTGCGGTAGATAGTTTCAACGTCAGTCAAACCATGGAATTTCTCTGGAAGAGGACGAAGCGCTTTAGATAAGTGGGTGATATGAGTGGCTTTGATAGAAAGTTCTCCCATATCTGTACGCATCACTTCACCCTCGACGCCAAGGAAGTCTCCGAGGTCAGATTTTTTAAAGATTTCGTAGTTTTCTTCACCAACAGCATCTTTACGAACGTAGATTTGAATTTGACCTTCACGGTCTTGAAGGTGAGCAAATCCAACCTTACCTTTACCACGTTTTGTGACTAAGCGACCTGCGATAGTAGCAGTTTCGTTCAATTCGTGTAATTGTTCTTTATCAAGGTCAGCAAATTTATCTTTTAATTCTTGAGAATTAGCAGTGCGTTCAAACCGTGTCCCGAATGGATCAATTCCTTGTTCACGGAGTGCAGCCATTTTTTCACGACGAATAATCTGCTGGTCATTTAGTTCTTCCATATGTTCTGTTGACATGTGTTCCTCCTAATGAAATTCAAATTTTGAAATAATTAATCATTTTTTCACGATACTCCCATTTTATCATAAATAGTCGAGAAATTCACGGATATTCTATAAAAACTAAAAAGAACTTGATGCTGCAAATCAAGTTCTATCATTTTTTATGATACGAGGTGTCGTTCCATTTCTTAAGAGTAAATTTTTTAAAATCGTCAGTTTCTAAAATTGTTAGGCTTGCGTTATCTAATCCTCCATTTTTTCGAAGAAGAGCTTCATTATAACCCAAAAGTGTTCGAATACTTGCAGTAAGGTTAGCTCCATGACCAACAAGTAAGAGTTGTTCAGTCTTAGAATCCTTTAAAGATTTGATAAATTGAGTAGTGCGTTGAATTGTGCTGTAGAGTGATTCAGCTTCAAACATAGTGGTATCAAACTTAGCTAAGTTGGTTCGAAATGCCTGAATCTGCTGCGGATAGATTGCATTTAAAGTAGCAATTTTTAACCCTTCTAGTTTACCAAGATGCCATTCTCTGAGATCTGGAACACTTTCCAAGGGACAAGGGTTTGTCAGTTGGCTTTGGATGATTTCAGCTGATTTTACAGCTCTTGGTAAATCACTCGAATAAATCTTATCAAATGAGATATCCTTAAGATATTGCCCAAGTTTCTTTAATGTATCAATAGACTCAGGTAGAAGAGGTGAGTCTCCACCAGCGCCTTGAAAGCGACCCTCTAAATTCCAAACTGTTCGGCCATGACGGACAAAGTAAAGTTTCATGACTTGCTATCCTCCAAAATATCTGCAAAGTTGGCTTTAACAAAGTCTGCTAAATCTTGTGGAGCTATGATGATGCTATGACCAACTTCTCCAGCAGAGACTATCATTTTTTCTAATTTCAATGATCTTTCATCAATATAAATAGGGAAGTTGTGTTTTTGACGGATACCGACAGGATTATTAGCTCCATGTATATAACCAGTTGTTTTTTCTAAATCCTTTTGAGGTATCATAGTCACTTTTTTATTGCCAGAAATCTTTGCTAATTTCTTTTCGGAAAGATGTTCTGTTATGGGTACAATCCCAATAACTGGACCAGTTTTGTCACCAAATAGCGCTAAGGTTTTAAAGATATGTTTTCTATCATAATCCGAAGGAAGTTCTCCCTCTAAAGCGTTGATTTGAATACCTTGATGCTCAACACCTGCCTTAGCCAAAATTTGTTCGACTAGTGTCTTTTTAACTTTAACTTTTTTAGCCATTATTTATATTTATCCTCCAACTGACTCATCCAAATACCTAACCAAATGCCGAGAGCAAAGAAGAAAGCGATGATGACATAGGACACAAGTGATAAGCCACTGTAGCTGATACTTTCAGGATTACCAGCATTGGGAATCAAAATCAAAAGGGTACTTGAAAGAACAATTCCGATGATAAAGTGGTAGACACGGGAGTGATAGACACGGAGAGCATAGTCCATCAATTTTGAGAAAATAATTAGAGTAGCTCCAGCACCGATTGCAATTGGAAGAAAAGTTCCTATTAAATCAAAACTCTTAAAACCGGTCAACATTGGACTGTAAAGACCTAAAATCAAGAGTAGGTTTGAAGGGCTCAATCCCGGAACTAAAACACCTAGAGCAAGAAGAACGCCAGCTAAGATAAAACTTATGAAACTTGCGTTAAGTGAACCAACAACAAAGTTTAAAGCGTAAAGTCCAATCCCAGAAACGATAAAAGTTGCCCAAAACCAGATTAGATCAATCTTATCTCTATCGGAATCCTGTGTAGCTTCCCTCACAAGACTTGGAACTGTACCAATAATGGCACCCGCAAAACTCCATAAGACATAAACCTGATAATGCTCAAGGAGATACTCAATGGGGTATGAAAATAGACCAATTCCAAGTAACATGCCGATAGCAACTGGTAAGAAATAAAATACATCTTCTTTGAAATTTTTAAAGGGATGGGCGAGAAATCGAATCATTCGCTCGTAAATACCCAAGATAGCTGCTAGAACACCACCTGAGATACCTGGTAAAATAAAGCCTAGCGCAATAACTATTCCTTTAATGATTTTTGAAATCCAAGATAACATAAACTCTCTCCGTCCTTTCTTTTAAATACAATACTCATTTAATTATAACACAAACTAAGAAAAATAAATAAGCAAGTGGAAGAAAATCCTGACTTGCTTAATGAATTTAAGGTTTTAAAAATAGTTTTCTAAATGTTTCCTCTTTATTTTTTGATAAGGAAATAATGTTTAAATCTAAGTGGTGATCAAAACCGACTAATTTTCCTTTTGAAGTGAATTGGTGAAGATCAAAGTCAAGATCTGTATTAGGAGAACTTTCAAAATAACCTGAATCAAGTCCATAAGAAGGAATCCAAACGGCAGAAAACTTATCAGTGCTAATGCTGTGTTCTTTCATGAAATACACACCAATATAAATGCCGATATTTTTAGCACCTAGTGATGCAAGTTTCGCGCGGAAAGCTTCAACCCCTTTGTTCATATCTGACATGGTTTTTTCTTCAACATCTAACCAATAGTAGGTAGGGTTGTAAGGTGAAGCTGAATTATAAAATGACTCAGCAGCCTTTTCCATTTCCTCAACATTTTTTCCAGAAACATATGCATATACAGCAACGGGAACATTTCTTTTTTGGAACTCTGAAATATGACTTTTATAAGCTTTATCTGTTCCATTTGTATACGATGCATCATTCTCAGTAGTAATCTGATTTCCACTGTGAACTCGAACAATCGCGCCAGAGATGTTTTGAGATAAAACATCATAGTTGATTTCTGATGGCCGTTGCCAACCGGATATATCTATGACAGGCTTATCCAAATTATGTAGAGCCTGTGTTTCTATTTGTAATGGATTTTGTTTAGTTTTTATAGGGTGTTCTTCAAACCGAGGTCGATTGAGAAATAGGATCCCTATAAAGATAGCAAATATAGTAACTATAAAAGCTGGACGAATTTTTTTTCTCATACCTCTATAGTTTATCGTAAATAATGAAAAAAATCAAAATATTTACTTTAAATTGAGTATTGACAGCAATTAGAGTGGTGCTGACTTCACCAAATTCGTGTATCGTAAACTAAATTATGGTATAATGAAAACGAATATCTATTAGAAAAGAGACAGATATGGCAAATTATGCAATTATTTTAGCAGCGGGTAAAGGTACTCGTATGAAGTCTGATCTTCCAAAAGTCATGCACAAAGTTGCAGGAATTTCAATGTTGGAACATGTCTTTCGTAGTGTTGGAGCTATTACTCCTGAGAAAACAGTAACAGTAGTCGGCCATAAGGCTGAGCTGGTCGAACAAGTTTTAGATGGACAGACTGACTTTGTAAGACAATCCGAGCAATTGGGTACTGGTCATGCAGTTATGATGGCTGAGCCTATTTTAGAAGGTTTAGCTGGTCACACCTTGGTCATTGCAGGCGATACACCTTTAATTACAGGTGATAGTTTGAAAAACCTTATTGATTTTCATGTAAACCACAAAAATGTTGCGACCATATTAACTGCCGAAGCAGATAATCCATTTGGTTACGGACGTATTATCCGTAATGAAAATGCAGAAGTACTACGCATTGTTGAACAAAAAGATGCGACAGACTTTGAAAAGCAAATTAAGGAAATTAATACAGGTACTTACGTCTTTGATAATGAACGTCTCTTTGAAGCGCTTAAGAATATCAATACCAATAATGCTCAAGGTGAGTACTATATCACGGATGTGATTGGTATTTTCCGTGAAGCCGGTGAAAAAGTCGGCGCATACACCCTCAAAGACTTTGATGAAAGCTTAGGAGTAAATGATCGTGTAGCTCTGGCTACGGCAGAAGGAATTATGCGTCGCCGTATTAATCGTGCTCATATGGTTAATGGTGTTAGTTTTGTCAATCCAGATGCAACATACATTGATGTTGATGTTGAAATAGCTCCTGAAGTGCAGATAGAAGCCAACGTTACCCTAAAAGGCCACACAAAAATCGGTGCTGAAACCATCTTAACTAATGGTACCTATATTGTGGACAGTGAGATTGGCGCAAGTGCTGTCATCACCAATTCCATGATTGAAGAGAGTACAGTAGCCGATGGCGTGACAGTAGGACCATACGCTCATATTCGTCCAGGTTCAAGCCTCGCTAAAGATGTTCATATTGGAAACTTTGTGGAAGTGAAGGGTTCAACCATTGGTGAAGCAACCAAGGCGGGACATTTGACCTATATCGGAAATTGTGAAGTTGGTAGCAAGGTTAATTTTGGTGCGGGAACCATTACTGTCAATTATGACGGTAAAGACAAGTACAAAACTGTTATTGGAAATAATGTTTTTGTTGGTTCAAATTCTACTATTATTGCGCCACTAGAACTTGGTGATAATTGTCTTGTCGGTGCAGGTTCAACGATTACCAAGGATGTTCCCGCTGATGCGATTGCCATTGGTCGTGGACGTCAGGTAAATAAAGAAGAATACGCACTTAGACTACCTCACCATCCGAATAATCAATAGGAGTTTCTTATGGAATTTGAAGAAAAGACAATCAGTCGTAAAGAAATTTATAAAGGTCCTATTTTTCAATTAGTACAAGACCAAGTTGAGCTTCCTGAAGGTAAAGGAAGGGCTCAACGTGATTTGATTTTTCACAATGGTGCAGTCTGCGTGTTAGCTGTAACTTCAACAAACAAGATTGTCTTAGTCAAACAATATCGTAAGGCAATTGAAAAAGTTTCCTACGAAATTCCAGCTGGAAAACTAGAAATTGGTGAAAATGCTGATCCAGAAGCTGCCGCCCTCCGTGAATTGGAAGAAGAAACAGCCTATACTGGGAAATTGAGACTGCTCTATGATTTTTACTCAGCTATTGGTTTTTGCAATGAACGTTTGAGACTTTATGTAGCTAGTAATCTAGAGAAAGTAGAAAATCCTCGTCCTCAAGATGAAGACGAAACCTTGGAGTTACTTGAAGTAACAATGGAAGAGGCTTTATCTCTCATTCAGTCTGGTGATATTTGCGATGCCAAGACTATTATGGCCATTCAGTATTGGCAATTACAAAAAAGATAAAGGAGAATCTATGGGTAAGCCTTTATTAACAGATGAAATTATTGAACGTGCAAATCGCGGAGAAAAAATTTCAGGTCCTCCCTTGATAGATGATGAGGAGACAAAAATTTTACCGACATCCTCTCAAGATTTTGGCTATTCGCGCGTGCGAGATCATGGCTTTAGTCAAGATACGCTGGCTATTGATGTTGAACCAAGCATTCATAAGAGTCGTCGTATTGAAAATACCAAGAGAAATGTTTTTAACTCTAAATTGAACAAGATTTTATTTACAGTTATCTTTCTCTTGATTTTGCTAGTTTTAGCTATGAGATTTATTTAAGGGGATATCATGAAAATTGGAATCATTGCAGCAATGCCGGAAGAACTTGTTTACTTGCTTCAACATTTGGAGGAAGCCAAGGAGGAAAAAGTTCTAGATAATAGCTATCATACTGGAAAAATTGGTACGGTTGAGCTTGTGCTAGTAGAGAGCGGGATTGGGAAAGTCATGTCAGCTATGAGCGTGGCAGTTCTAGCGGACCATTTTCAAGTGGATGCAGTTATCAATACCGGTTCAGCTGGTGCTCTTGCAGAAGGTATTTCAGTAGGTGATGTGGTTATTGCAGAAAAACTCGCCTATCATGATGTGGATGTTACCGCCTTTGGCTATGAATATGGTCAAATGGCACAACAACCGCTCTACTTTGAATCGGACAAAAAGTTTGTCAAATTGATTCAAGAAAGTTTATCGAAGTTAAATCAGAATTGGCATTTGGGCTTAATCGTAACAGGTGATAGTTTTATCGCTGATGAGGGTAAAATTGCAGAAATTAAAGGTCACTTTCCTCAAGTTCTGGCTGTAGAAATGGAGGGAGCAGCTATCGCTCAAGCAGCCCACGCCTTAAACCTACCATTCTTGGTTGTTCGTGCAATGAGTGATAACGCCAATCACGAAGCTTCTATTTCCTTTGATGAATTTATCATAGAAGCTGGACGTCGCTCAGCGAAAGCACTTTTGACTCTCCTAGAGTCTATTCATGATTAAAATAAGAAGAACACTGCTTGGTGTTCTTTTTTTAGTAAAAAACGAGCTTGTCTCAGTTAAAGTTATTTTTCGTCTTTTTTGATATAATAGAAACATTGACTTCAAGAGTAAGGAAGAGAAGATGAACGCATTATTAAATGGAATGAATGACCGTCAGGCTGAGGCGGTGCAAACAACAGAAGGGCCCTTGTTAATCATGGCAGGAGCCGGTTCTGGGAAGACTCGTGTTTTAACTCACAGAATCGCCTACTTGATTGATGAAAAAATGGTTAATCCTTGGAATATCTTGGCCATTACCTTTACCAATAAGGCTGCGCGTGAGATGAAGGAGCGTGCCTATGGGCTCAATCCAGCTACTCAGGACTGTCTGATTGCGACCTTTCACTCCATGTGTGTTCGTATCCTGCGTCGCGATGCAGATCATATTGGCTACAACCGCAATTTTACCATAGTAGATCCCGGAGAACAGCGAACCCTCATGAAACGCATTCTCAAGCAGTTAAACTTGGATCCTAAAAAATGGAATGAACGGACCATTTTGGGAACCATTTCCAATGCTAAGAATGACCTGATTGATGATGTGGCTTATGCTTCTCAATCAGGAGACTTGTATACAAATATTGTTGCTAAGTGTTATACGGCCTATCAGAAAGAACTTCGTCAGTCAGAATCTGTTGACTTTGATGACTTGATTATGTTGACCTTGCGCCTTTTTGATCAAAATCCTGATGTCTTGACTTATTACCAGCAGAAGTTTCAGTACATTCATGTTGATGAGTATCAAGATACCAACCATGCTCAGTATCAACTGGTCAAACTGTTAGCTTCTCGTTTCAAAAATATCTGTGTAGTTGGGGATGCAGACCAGTCTATCTATGGTTGGCGTGGGGCTGATATGCAGAATATCCTTGATTTTGAAAAGGATTATCCAGATGCTAAGGTTGTATTGCTTGAAGAAAATTACCGTTCAACCAAAACTATTCTTCAAGCGGCCAACGATGTCATCAAAAACAATAAAAATCGCCGTCCTAAGAATCTCTGGACTCAAAATGCGGATGGGGAGCAAATTGTCTATTACCGTGCCAATGATGAACAGGATGAAGCCGTCTTTGTAGCTAAAACCATTGATGAACTTGGTCGCGCTCATAACTTCCTTCACAAGGACTTTGCAGTTCTTTACCGTACTAATGCCCAGTCACGTACTATTGAGGAGGCTCTGCTCAAGTCTAACATTCCTTATACTATGGTCGGTGGAACCAAGTTCTACAGCCGTAAGGAAATTCGTGATATCATTGCTTACCTTAATCTTATCGCAAATTTAAGTGACAACATCAGTCTTGAGCGTATTATCAATGAACCCAAGCGTGGTATTGGACCTGGAACTGTTGAAAAGATTCGTGACTTTGCCAATATGCAAGAAATGTCTATGCTGGATGCTTCTGCCAATATCATGTTATCCGGCATCAAAGGAAAAGTGGCTCAGTCTATTTGGGACTTTGCCAATATGATTCTGGATTTGAGGGAGCAATTAGACCAATTAAAAATTACAGAGTTGGTTGAGGCTGTCCTTGAAAAGACTGGTTACGTTGATATTCTAAATGCACAAGCAACATTGGAGAGTAAGGCACGGGTTGAAAATATCGAGGAATTCTTATCGGTTACCAAAAACTTCGATGACAACCCTGAAAGCCAAGAAGGGGAAACAGGACTAGATAAACTTAGTCGTTTCTTGAATGATCTTGCTTTGATTGCAGATACTGACTCTGGTAGTCAGGAGACGTCAGAAGTAACCTTGATGACCTTACACGCTGCCAAAGGACTTGAGTTCCCAGTTGTCTTTATTATTGGGATGGAAGAAAATGTCTTTCCACTTAGTCGTGCAGCAGAAGACATGGATGAATTGGAAGAGGAACGCCGTCTAGCCTATGTCGGTATCACGCGCGCCGAGAAAATTCTCTATCTAACCAACGCCAACTCTCGCTTGCTTTTCGGGCGTACAAGTTACAATCGTCCGACCCGTTTTATCAACGAGATTAGTTCAGATTTGTTGACCTATCAAGGTTTGGCTCGTCCAGCTAATACAAGTTTTAAAGCTTCTTACACAAGTGGAAACACTACATTTGGGCAAGGAATGAGTCTGGCACAGGCTCTTCAAGAACGAAAACGGAATACTGCGCCTACATCTATCCAATCAAGTGGTTTACCATTTGGACAATTTGCATCTACTAGTAAATCGTCTTCCAGTGAAACCAACTGGTCTATCGGTGATATTGCCCTTCATAAAAAATGGGGTCAAGGGACTGTCCTTGAAGTATCAGGTAGTGGAGCTACCCAGGAATTAAAAATCAACTTCCCAGAAGTCGGTCTCAAAAAACTTTTGGCCAGTGTTGCCCCGATTGAGAAAAAATCTTAAGGCAAAAATGAAGACAAAATATTGTTATACAGATAAAGGAGAATAAATGTCTGAAAAACAAATGAAAATTGTGGGTTGGATTGCAACTTTTATGTCCATTATGATGTATGTTTCTTATATTCCACAAATTTTAGATAATCTAGCAGGTCATAAGGGGAATTTTATCCAACCAGCAGTTGCAGCTCTAAACTGTTGCCTCTGGTGTTACTATGGTTTCTTTAAGGAAAAGAGAGATATTCCTATTGTTGCAGCAAATATCCCTGGGATAATTTTAGGAATTATAACTGCATTGACCTCTATATTCTAAAAATAAAAAGCAATTAGCAGAGTTATCTGTTAGTTGCTTTTTTATATTTACAAAATATATTTCTCAATAGCGCGTGCAACACCATCTTCTTCATTGCTAGCAGTTACGGCATCAGCGAGAGATTTTACGTGGTCGCTGGCATTTCCCATGGCAATCCCAAGCCCTGCAAACTCTAACATCTCAATGTCGTTATTGGCATCACCCATGGCCATGATTTCAGAAGTTTGGATATCCAAAATCTCAGCCAAACGAGAAAG
Source organism: Streptococcus peroris ATCC 700780 (assembly GCF_000187585.1). GTDB lineage: Bacteria > Bacillota > Bacilli > Lactobacillales > Streptococcaceae > Streptococcus > Streptococcus peroris. The sequence continues at coordinate 809,277 of NZ_GL732463.1, read as the reverse complement.
AGCAGAAGCTTTGGTCGTGCCAAGTGGCATTGCCTCATAGATAACAGGTTGAGAACGAACACCGCTAAATCTCTGACAAAGTTCATCAGCAAATCGTTGTTCAAAGTCATCTGTCTGTTCTTTTGTCCCTAAAAACATTCCCTGGAACATACGATATTTACCACTGGTAGCCTCCTCAAGTGAGATTTCAGTCAGGTCAGCAAAGACAAGTGTGGCATCATATTGAACGATAGGATTTGGTTTGCCTCCAAGAACGAAGTAGTGGTCCTCATCAAAGAGAGTCAACTGGACTTCACTCTTTTCAGCAAGTTCATTGAGGTATTCGATATCGGATTTGCTAAGTTCCCGCCAGTCAACAAGGCTCCAGTCGCTTGTTTGATGAGTAGAACAACCATTGTTGACGATGACGTATTCATTTTGCAAATCAAGACTGAGTTTCTTGTAGTAGGGAAGAACTCCAAAGAGAGGGCGGCCAGTACAGAGAACCAGTTTGACGCCTTTGTCGATAGCTTTATGAATAGCATCAATATGAGCTAGAGGGATTTCTTTGACTTCGTTGAGAAGAGTACCATCCATATCTAGGGCAAGTAATTTAATCATAGTATTTCCTTTTCTCGTGTTTTGCCTATATTATAGCATATTTTGAGAATCAGAGACAGAATCTTCTGTTAAATCATGGTATAATAAAAGGGAATGAAAAAACAAACGAGGCAGCGATGAAACTACTTTATACCGATATTCGGACTTCTTTGACAGAAATCCTGACCAAGGAGGCTCAGGGACTGGTTGCCCAAGGTAAACGAGTCTTTTACATAGCCCCTAACTCACTTTCTTTTGAAAAGGAACGTGCCGTGCTGGAATGTTTAAGCCAGCAGGCTTCTTTTGCGATTACAGTCACACGCTTCGCTCAAATGGCACGTTATCTTGTTTTAAATGATATTCCTGAGAGGTCAAATCTTGATGATATCGGACTTGGTATGGCTTTCTATAAGTGTCTGTCCGAGATTAATCCTAAGGATTTACGTGTTTACGGGGCTATTAAACAAGATTCGCAATTCATCCAGCAACTGATTGAGATTTATCATGAAATTTCAACTGCAAAGATGAGTTTTTTGGACTTGGAAAGTTTGACAGATGCTGATAAACGTTCTGATTTGCTCTTGATTTTTGAAAAGATAACAGCGTATTTAAATCAAGGTCAAGTTTCACAGGGGAGTCCATTATCCTATCTGATTGATGCTATCGAAAAAAACAATGTAAGTAGTGATTTTAGTAAGATTGCCCTAGTCATTGATGGTTTTACCCGTTTTTCTGCAGAAGAGGAACATCTAGTGGATTTGCTTCATCGTAAGGGTGTTGAGATTATTATAGGCGTATATGCGACTAAGAAAGCCTATAATAGCTCTTTTAGTGAAGGGAACCTCTATCAAGCCAGTGTTGAGTTTTTGCGTCATTTATCCTCTAAATATCAGACCAAGGCAGGAGATGCATGTCAAGAACATAAAAACCTTGATGCTTTTGCCAAAGCCTCAAAATTACTGGAAAGTGCTTATGATTATTCTGAAATTAGCTTAGAAGTGGATGCTAAGGATAGAGAAGATTTGCAAATCTGGTCTTGTCTGACACATAAAGAAGAGCTGGAGCTAGTTGCTCGCAGCATTCGCCAAAAATTGCACCAAGAGTCAGAACTTAGCTATAAGAATTTTCGTATCTTACTTGGAGACGTAGAGTCTTATAAACTGTCCTTGCAAACCATCTTTAATCAATATCAAATTCCTTTTTATCTAGGTAAGAGTGAGTCCATGGCTCATCATCCTTTGACTCAATTTGTAGAATCCATCGGACGTCTCAAACGGTACTATTTCCGTCAAGAAGATTTGATTAATCTCCTACGAACTGGATTGTATACCGATCTTAGCCAAGAGGAAATCGATAGTTTTGAACAATATCTCCGCTATCTAGGCATTGATGGTCTTTCTAGTTTTAAACAAGAATTTACAAAAAACCATCGTGAAAAATTTGACTTAGTCAAATTAAATGAGCTTCGTGTTCGTGTACTAAGTCCTCTAGAAACTTTATTATCCAGCCGTAAACAAAATGCTGAAAATATCCTTGCAAAATGGAATAACTTTTTGAAGGATTCCTTTGTGACTAAGAAACTGCAAAACTTATCTGAAACGATGGAAGTGGCAGATCAAGAAAGACAAGAAGAGGTCTGGAAAGCCTTTTGCCACGTAATGGAACAATTTGCGACCGTATTTGAGGGGACTCAGGTTGCTTTAGATGATTTCTTAGCTCTCCTTCATTCAGGGATGTCATTGTCAAATTACCGTACAATTCCAGCAACAGTGGATACTGTCCTGGTGCAAAGTTATGATTTGATTGCACCTTTAACATCAGATCTCATCTATGCAATTGGTTTGACTCAAGAACACTTGCCAAAAATCGCTCAAAATACAAGTTTATTGAGTGACGAAGAAAGAGAGGTCTTAAACCAAACGACTCAAGATGGTTCGCAATTACTGATTGCTAGTCATGAAAATCTTAAGAAGAATCGCTATACCATGCTTTCTTTGGTAAATTCTGCCAAGAAGCAATTAGTCTTATCAGCGCCAAGTTTACTCAATGAAAATGAGAGCAAAGAGTCAGTTTATCTGAAAGAATTACAGGATTTTGGTTTTACCAAGATTGAAAAGAGAATCAATCGAAAAAACCTATCAAAGGATGATATTGGTTCTTATCACAGTCTTTTGTCTAGTCTTGTTGCTTATCACCAGCAAGGTGAGTCGGAGACAAGTGAGCAGGACTTGACCTTTATTAAGGTTCTAGCTCGTGTTATGGGGAGAAAATTAGAAGATCAAGGTCTTGATAATCCAGTACTACCAACAAGTCCAAAGAGTAAGACCTTAGCTACTGAAACTTTGGAAGTCTTGTATCCTAAAAATCAAGATTTTTATCTATCAACTTCGGGATTGACAGAGTTTTATCGAAACGAATATAGTTATTTCCTTCGTTATGTCTTAGGATTGCAGGAAGAATTACGTTTGCGACCTGATGCTCGAAGCCATGGGAATTTCTTGCATCGCATCTTTGAACGAGCTATGAAACTTCCTGCTGATACATCTTTTGACCGACGTTTAGAACAAGCCATTTCTGAAACTAGTCAGGAACGAGAGTTTCAAGCTATTTATCAAGAAAGTTTAGAAGCTCAATTCACCAAGGAAGTCCTCTTGGATGTTGCACGCGCTACAGGACACATTTTGCGTCACAATTCTGAAATTGAAACTATTCAGGAAGAAGCAGTATTTGGTGGCAAGGAACAAGCTTTTGTTCAGTTAGATAATGGCAGAAATGTCTATGTCCGTGGTAAAGTGGACCGTATCGATCGCTTAAAGAGCAGTGAAGCTATTGGTGTTGTAGATTACAAATCTTCTGTGACTCAGTTTAACTTCCCTCTCTTTTATAACGGCCTGAACTCGCAATTACCGACCTACCTAGCAGCGCTTAAAAAAGAAGGAAATTCAGACTTCTTCGGTGCTATGTATTTAGAGATGGCTGAGCCAGTCCAGTCCTTACAAAAGTTTAAAACTCTTTCAAAGGCTTTAGCGGAAACTTCTAAGAGTATGAAATACCAAGGCCTATTTCTTGAAAAAGAAATGAAAAACCTTGGTGAATTCTATAATAAAAACAAGACCTATCAGTTGTCTGATCAGGAATTCCAGTTACTGCTGGACTATAACGCCCTTATTTATAAGAAAGCAGCAGAGAAGATTTTATCTGGTAGATTTGCTATCAATCCTTACACAGAAGATGGCAGAAGTATTGCTCCTTATGTCCAACAATATCAAGCCATTACAGGATTTGAAGCCAATTACCATTTAGGGCAAGCTCGTTTCTTAGAAAAGATTGAGTCGGAAGATGGTAAACAACCAAGAGGCGAGAAAGTTAAGCATGCGTGGATGAATAAAATTAGAGAGGAGTTGGAGCGATGAAATTTTTAACCCAAGAAGAGATTGCAGCCTTGCAAATAGCAGAAGCTCAGTCTAATAAGAAAACTAAGAGAACCACTGAACAAATTCAAGCAATCTATAGCTCTGGACAAAATATCCTAGTTTCAGCTTCAGCTGGTTCAGGGAAGACCTTTGTTATGGCTGAACGCATTCTTGACCAGTTAGCGCGTGGTGTAGAAATTCGACAACTCTTTATCTCAACCTTTACTGTTAAGGCAGCAACCGAGTTAAAAGAACGCTTGGAAAAGAAAATCAGTCAACAAATCCAAGAAACTCAAGATCTGGAACTAAAAAAACACCTCGGCAGACAACTAGCTGATTTACCCAATGCTGCGATAGGAACTATGGACTCCTTTACGCAAAAATTCCTGACCAAGCATGGCTATCTCCTTAATCTATCTCCAAACTTTCGGATTCTTGAGAATGAAAGTGAGCAACTCCTCTTAAAAAATGAAGTTTTTCGACAAGTTTTTGAAAGTCATTACCAAGGCCAGGATAAAGATAATTTTAGTCGATTGGTTAAGAACTTTGCAGGTAGAAGCAAAGACGCGCGTGGACTGCGTAAACAGGTCTATATGATTTATGATTTCTTACAATCTACAAGTAATCCTCAGTCTTGGCTAGAAGCATCGTTCTTAAAAGGCTTCGAAAAGGCTAATTTTCCAATTGCTAAAGAAAAACTTGCAGAGGCTATAAAGGAAAATCTCTGGGACATAGAAGATTTTTTCCGTCATCATTTGGATAATGATGCCAAGGAATTTGGTAAAGCAGCTTATTTAGAGTCTGTTCAACAAGTACTTGATGAAATCATCTCTTTAACTCACGAATCTACTTTTGAACAATACCAAGAAGTTCTAGAGCGAGTTGTGAGTATTTCTAAAGATAAGGGTGGCCGTGCTCTCACAAATGCTAGTCGCAAGGCTGAACTCCTAGAACTGAAAGAAGCCTACAACCAAGAGAGAAAAGACAAGTTTGAAAAGCTAATTGCACTAAATGACCAAATTACTTTATTGAAATTCCAGGAAAAATATCATCAAGAGTCTTGGGACTTAGCAAAGACTTTTCAAGTTTTCATGAGTGATTTTGTTGATGCATATCGAAAGCGTAAACGCGAAGAGAATACCTTTGAATTTGCGGATATTAGCCACTATACTATTGAGATTCTGGAAAACTTCCCTCAGGTACGTCAAGAGTATCAGGAACGTTTCCACGAAGTCATGGTCGATGAGTACCAAGATACCAACCATATCCAGGAAAGAATGTTGGAACTCCTCTCGAACGGCAATAACCGTTTTATGGTGGGAGATATTAAGCAGTCTATTTATCGTTTTAGACAGGCAGATCCACAAATTTTCAATGAAAAATTTCATAGATTTGCTAAAAATAGTGAAGAAGGTCAGTTAATACTGCTCAAGGAAAATTTCCGTAGTAGTTCAGAAGTACTAAATGCTACCAATGACGTCTTTAAGCATCTCATGGATGAGGAAGTTGGAGAGATATCTTATGACGGTATGCATCAACTTATTTTTGGAAACACTGATCTTCAAGCAAATCCTGAAAACAAGGCAGAAGTTCTCTTATATGATAAGGATGATGACGGAGACTCTGATGAGGAGGAACTTGCAACCAACAAACTGACTGGTGAAATGCGAATGGTCATTAAGGAGATTTTACACCTTCATAATGATAAGGGTGTACCTTTCAAGGACATTGCTCTCTTGACTGCTGCTAGAAGTCGAAATAATCAAGTTCTGCTTGCTCTATCTGAGTATGGTATTCCGGTTAAGACCGACGATGCAGAAAAAAGTTATTTGCAATCTTTAGAAGTGCAGGTGATGTTGGATACTCTTCGTGTCATCCATAATCCTCTTCAAGATTTCGCTTTAGTTGCTTTAATGAAGTCTCCAATGTTTAGCTTTGATGAGGATGAATTAGCACGTCTAGCTCTCCAAAAATCCGAGGATAAGTCTCAAGAAAACTTTTATGAAAAACTAGTCAATGCTCAAGAAAATACTGGTCTTCAAAAGAATTTAATCACAGATGAATTACAAAAGAAACTAAACTTTTTCATGGAAACAGTCCAGACTTGGCGTTTGTTCTCAAAAACGCATTCGCTTTATGACCTTATTTGGAAAATCTATAGCGAACGTTTCTACTATGATTATGTTGGTGCTTTACCAAATGGTCAGGCAAGACAGGCCAACCTCTATGCCCTAGCACTACGAGCTGACCAGTTTGAAAAGAGTAATTTTAAAGGCTTATCACGTTTCATAACTATGATTGATCAAGTCTTGGAAGTCAAGCACGACCTTGCCAGTGTCACTGTAGCTCCACCTAAGGATGCTGTGGAGCTTATGAGTATTCATAAGAGTAAGGGGCTTGAGTTCCCTTATGTCTTTATTCTCAATATTGATCAACAATTTAACAAGCAAGATTCCATGTCTGAAGTTATCCTAAGTCGTAAAAATGGCCTTGGTCTTAAGTACGTAGCTAGAGTAGCTACAAATGCCAAAGAGGAATACGTTCCATCTACCATTAAGCTTTCCATTCCTAGCTTGACATATACCCAAAACGAAGAAGAGCTCCAATTAGCAAGTTATTCTGAACTCATGCGTTTGCTCTATGTGGCTATGACACGTGCAGAGAAAAAAATATATCTAGTCGGAAAAGGTTCACGTGAGAAATCGGAGGCTAAAGAATATCCGACAAACGGAAAAGGGCTTTTGACTCGAGAAACTAGACTAGATGCTAGTAATTTCCAAGCTTGGATTTGGGCGATTTATCAAGCCTTTTCTAAAGAGGATTTGCACTTTAGTGTACGCTTTGAAGGTGAAGAAGAACTAACCAAGGAAGCAATTGGAAAATTGGAAAATAAAAGTCAGCTCCAAGACCTTTCTCAGGCAGATAACCGTCAATCTGATACCATCAGGGAAGCTTTACAAATGCTGAAAGAGGTGGAAGTCTATAATCAAATTCACCGTGCAGCAATTAATCTTCCGAGTGTTCAGACACCGAGTCAGCTTAAAAAGTTCTATGAACCAGTCATGGATATGGAAGGTGTAGTAGTAGCTGGTCAATCTAAACCAAAAGAAACTATTATTCAGTTTGATCTTCCAGACTTCTCTAAAACAGAAAAAGTTACTGGAGCCGAGATTGGTAGTGCCACCCATGAACTCATGCAACGAATCAATCTCGCTAAGCAACCTACTTTGGAAACCTTGACAGAAGCCTTGGAGCAAGTTCAGGCAACTTCAGCTGTTAAAGATAAAGTTAATCTAGAAAAAATCTTGTCCTTCTTTGATACAGCTCTTGGTCAAGAGATTCTTGCAAATCAAGATAAACTTTATCGAGAACACCCCTTCTCTATGTTAAAAAGAGATTCTAAGAGTCAGGAAGACTTTGTTGTCCGTGGAATTTTAGATGGTTATCTAGTTTATAAGGATAAAATTGTTCTCTTTGACTACAAGACAGATCATTATGAATATCCAAGTCAACTGATTGAACGTTATAGAGGCCAATTATCTCTATATGCAGAAGCCTTATCCCGTTCTTATGAGATAGATAAGATTGAAAAATATCTGATTTTACTTGGTAAAGATGCTGTAGAAGTAGTAGAAGTTACCTAATCTTTTAAAACTATTGCCTTATTGGCAGTAGTTTTTATTTATGTTCAGTTGTGGTATACTAGTTTCAGAAAAGGATGAAACAGAATCTATGTCAAAAGAAATCGATATCGAATATTATCACCAATTAGCATTGCAAAAGCAAAAGGAACACCGTAAGTTCCTAGGAAATTTGAAGAAAAAAGCACCAAAAAATTTAGATAAAATTGCCCTTGAGATTCACCAAGAGGTTTTTGAAGAGATTGATTGTACAGCCTGTGCTAATTGTTGTAAAACCCTTGGTCCTGACTTTAAAGAAGCTGATATCACAAGGATTGCCAAATATTTTAAGATGAAACTTCCTGCCTTTGAAGCTGAATTTTTACAAGTCGATGAAGATGGTGATAAGGTTTTTAAATCTATGCCTTGTCCTTTCTTAGGTGGCGATAACCTCTGCTCTATTTACGAGGTCCGACCCAAAGCTTGTAGAGAATTTCCGCATACCGACCGTAAAAAGATTTATCAAATCAATAATTTGACTATCAAAAATACTTTAACTTGTCCAGCTGCCTATCTATTTGTTGAAAGATTAAGAGAGAAAATTTATAGATAACTATTATTTATTTTCGTATATAGTTTGTAAATAAAAGAGTTATGTAAAAGTTGGTAACAAAATTGATTTTAGTTTATACTAGAATCAAAACTTTAGATAAAATATCTGCTCTAAACCAAACAAATACAGTATTTATTTTAGGAGATTTTATTAAATGAAAAAGTTAACGAAATTAGGTGTTGCATCCTTTTCTATTTTTGTGTTAAATGTTTACTCACAGACTATTGTGAAGGCTGATGAAAATGTAAATACAAGTACTCCTGTAGCACTAGCATCATCAGCAGGTCAAGCAAACTCATCTAGTAGTAGTACCTCGTCAGTGAACGCACAACAGGATGGAAATTCTACAGTTGCTAGTAATGTTACTCCTACTACTGAGGAGGCAACGTCTACTAGCAATACTGCAAATACTTCAGTTTCTGAAAATGGTAGAGAAAGTAATACAAGAGCAGTTACTCCAAAAAATGGAAACATCATTGATGAAGGTGGTTATGTTAATGTGGAAGGACAACCAGCATTCTCAAGTGAAGACGGTAAAAATGTTACTTACTCTTATACAGTTGCTTACCAAGCAATGCATTCGAGCGACCATGGGCAGTCAGTAAGTGATCTTGCAATCCGAATTCCAAATTTACCAAATGCAAAAGTAGATTTTACATTGGTAGGAACGAGGGATGCCAAAGAAAGTCCTATCTCTGTAAATGTTCCAATGAAATTAATCAATTTTGACGATGAGAATAGGCTATATCCAACTGTGATTCCGAGAGCCGAGGAACTGGAAGCAGGGAAAATACCTTTTATCGTAGGATTTAAGGGTTATGGTGCCTATGGTGGAGTTGACGAATCAAAAATCACTTCTTATTCCATTTTTACAGTTTTTTCTAAAAGTCAAGCAGTTCGGGTAAATGTCACTCTCCCTTTAGAAGAAGCAAAGAAAATTAAATACTTACCTATTGACACTCGCATGGATTGGAAATCTAGTCAAGAAGGTGGTGGTTCCTACGAAGAAGGCTCTCAAAACCTTCAAGACTATAAGAATCACCAAGTAGGTGTTTATAATGAAAACGGAGAATTCTCATATGGTGGTTTAGAAAATCCTTCCTTAATCGACGATAGTTATGTACAAAACGGTCATTTGATTAGGTCGGTCTCAAACCCTAGTACTTATATCACACCGAATAATGGTGATTGGACCAGGATTCCACATGATATCAATATCAATCCAGAAACTTTCTTCAATTATGTAAAAACATTTAATTTAAAATATAATCCAGTTGTTTCTTATTATGCTTCAGAGTTTGAAGATATGGCTGACCAAGATGTATCCGCGTTTTATCAAGGAAATGTTCTTGTTGATTATGTTATCAAAGATTCTAGTCAATCGATAAAATCTACTTATACAGATACTCCTCTAACATCTATTTATGGAATGGATGGAGCTCTTAAAACATATGATATTTCAAAAAATAATAAGGAACGTCCAGAGTTTATTATTTTTAATGGTCAAACATATCATCTAGTTGGTGTTTCAACAACATCTGCACCTGAATACGGTTTGATGAAAGAAGGAACAACTCAAGTTGTTTATGAATATGTGAAGGAAGAACTTAGCACAGTAACTCCAGCCCCAACGTTTATCCCACCAGTTATTCCAGCTCAAAAACCAGTTCAATCAAGTCAAAATGAAGATATAAAAGTAAATTCGATTGAAGAACAATCTTCCAATCATAAAGAAATTTCAAAACCTCAACTGGATCAGGATTTAGCGAATCAATCAGAAGTGTCTCCAGAACAAGGACAATTACCTAATACAGGGAATTCAAACACTCCATTCTTTAGTTTCTTAGGATCTTTAGTGGGTATTTTCGGATTTGCTCTTCTTAAAAAAAGAAAAAGTGAAAGATAATTTTTTAATGCTAACGAGTATTGATGTAGTCATCCCAGATGGGATGGCTTTTTTACGAAAAAATAATTTTCTCTATTTCTTTTTTGTATATTTATAATTAATTTTAAAATTTCTTTTGAAATCTTATATCAAAGAAATCAAATAATAAGCTTAAAGTTTCTTAAACTTTCTTAAACTTTTTCTTAAAGAAAACTGATATAAGGTATCTTTAAGCGATGTTCTGTATAGTTATACCATCACTAAGAAAGGAGTGCCGGTATGAACTATATAGTAATTCCAGCTTATCAACCTGATAATAAACTGATCACACTCATCGAAAAAATTCACGAAAAGAGTGATTTTCGTATTCTAGTTATCGACGACGGTAGTTCATCAAAGTGTCAAAATATCTTTGATAAAGCAGAACAATATGCTACGGTACTCCGTCACCAAGTGAACCAAGGTAAAGGCCAAGCACTTAAAACGGCCTTTACTTATATCCAACAACAAAATAGCTATGGAACGGTTGTAACGGCAGACGCTGATGGTCAGCATAAGATTTGGGATATTCTCCGTACGGCTAACAAAGCTTCTGAAAATCCTAATAAGCTAATCCTGGGTGTGCGGGCTTTCACAGGTAAAGTACCCCTTCGTAGCCGTTTCGGAAATAGCTTAACAAAAGAACTTTTTAAGATTCAAACTGGGATAGAAGTAGCAGATACTCAGACAGGACTTCGATCCTTTACAACAAATCTTATTCCTTTTATGCTAGAAATCGAAGGACAACGTTATGAATATGAAATGAATATGCTACTTGAAGCTACTAAAGAATATCAAATTTTAGAAGTTCCCATTGAAACTGTCTATATTAATGATAATGAGGCTTCACACTTCCGTCCTATTCAAGATGGGCTTATGATTTATAAAAATATTTTCAAATTTGCCTTATCATCTCTCAGTAGCTTTGTTGTAGACTATGTCGTTTACGCCCTAGCAATCTTGTTTTTACCAACAGTGCCAACAAATTTCCGGATTTTCCTATCTAACGGACTAGCTCGTGTGACAAGCTCCGTTTTTAACTACTCTACAAATAAGAAACTTGTCTTTAAAAATGAAGATAGTCTTGCTAAGACAGGAATGGAATACTTTGGTCTAGCAGTCGGACTCTTTGTTTTAGATACTCTGCTTATTCGTCTATTCTTTACTGTATTTGGAATTAGTCTCCTAATTTCTAAGATTATCGTAGGAATTCTTCTCTTTGCAGTTTCATGGTTGGTACAGAAGAAATTTATTTTTAAGGAAAGGGCTGAAATCGTATGATGAAATTTCTGAAAAAATACTATGCTTACGCCTCAGTTTTTGGCCTATTACTAACAGGTTCTTTTACTTATTCCATGTTGAAGACTTTTGTTCTTGCTGAGACTATTTCGACAGTAGCAACAACTAGCACTAGTCCAAATACTGCGACGGCAAATCAAGCAGCAAAAACAGCAACAGTAACAGACTCAAGTTATAAGGATGATAATATCTCCATCAATTTGTCTGAATCGACAGTTAATAGTACGCAAGTCTACGTTGCAGATGTTACAGTAAGCTCATCAGATTATCTAAAAACAGCCTTCGCTCAAAATGCGTTTGGGACCAACGTAACTGCAAAAACTTCTGAAACAGCTAAAAACAACAATGCTATTTTAGCGGTTAACGGAGATTACTACGGTGCAAACTCAACTGGTTATGTTATCCGTAATGGTGTCGTCTATCGTGATACTGTACGAGAAGATTCAAGCAATGGTGATTTAGCTATCTATAAAGATGGTAGCTTCAAGATTATCTACGAAGATCAAATTTCAGCTGACCAACTAGTTAAAGATGGTGTTGTCAATCTCTTAGCTTTTGGACCAGCCTTGGTTGAAAATGGTGAGATTGCAGTAGGAACAAATGAAGAAGTTGGCCAAGCTATGGCTTCGAATCCTCGTACTGCTATTGGAATTATTGATGCAAACCACTATATTATCGTAGTTTCTGACGGACGGACATCTGAAAGCAAAGGCCTATCCCTGTACCAAATGGCTGAAGTCATGAAATCATACGGTGTAAAAACCGCCTATAACCTTGATGGTGGTGGATCATCTACGCTTTACTTTAACAGTCAGGTTATCAATAAACCAACGACTGGAGGAAATAAAATTTCAGAAAGGGCGGTGAGTGATATTGTATACATCGGTTATTAATCCTAACAAAAAACGTTTTAAAAAAACTGTCATCTCTTATACACTAATTACGATTTTCTTCTTTGCTTTTTCCAGAATTTATGAAGCATTTAGTTTTGGAGAGACATCAGTTCATATGCATTACTTGTTCGCCGTACCTTTGGTAGGTGGGATAATACTAGCAATCTTGCTCAAAGCCTTTGCGTATTTTTCAAGATTAAGCCTTAATTTATGGAATTCGGCAGTAGCTATTATTACAACAGGGACACTATTCCGAGGAATTGTCAATTTATCCGGCCGTTCTACAACTTTGGATCAGCCTTACTGGTATGTGGGAATAGGATTTACGATACTCGCTATTCTTTCCATTTTCCTAAGACCGTCAACAAGAAGTTAACTTAGTTTAAATTAGCAACATGGTATAAAAAGTAGTCATTCAGTCTCTGTTTGACTACTTTTTTGAACTTTTATTTCTGAAATGTTTTAAAAATATTACATCTTTCTTTCTTCTTGAGATAGTGCTTTTATATTTAAAATTATATTGTATAATATAAAAGATAAATACCTATTTAGACATAATTTAGGGAAAAATTAAATAAAAGTTTAGGATTTGAAAGGAATTGGTCATGAAAAAATATTGCTGGCAAGTACAATTGCTCTCTCTATGGCTGGGATAGCAAAATCACCGGCATTTGCTGAGGAAAACAAGGCTACAAATAGAACTCAAACTTCAGAACAAACTGTATCTAATAGCGTTGGAAAAGAAGAACAAAAGCAATCAAGCAGTCGCGATAAAGATCCTAACCAAAGTGCTAACGAAGGTTTAAATAAAACAGAAAAAGAATCTTCTCAAGACGGATCAAAGAAAGAGTCGTCTGAGAACAAAGAAAAAGCTTCAACTAAAGCAAATGTTGAAGAAGTTAACAAAGAAGGTTGGCAAAAAGAAAACGACCAATGGCGCTATTATGAAAATAACAAGGCAATCACAAATTGGAAAAAAATAGCTGGCCACTGGTACTATTTTAACAAGAACGGTGTGATGCTCAGTGATACTATCTATGATGGCTACCTCTTAAATAAAAGTGGAGCTGTGGTTGAGGATTCATGGTTAAAGATTGGTGAGAAGTGGTATTATGCTTCTGATTCCGGAAAAATGATCCGCAATCAATGGGAAAGAATTAACGGTTCCTGGTATTATTTCGACGATACTGGTGCTATGTTAAGTAAAGCCATTCATAATGATTACCTGCTTCAAAGTAGCGGTGCTATGCATGAAAAAGGATGGGTTAAAATGGATGAGAAGTGGTATTATGCTTCTGATTCTGGGAAAATTATTCGTAATAAATGGGAAAAGATTAACGGTTCCTGGTATCGTTTTGATGAAAATGGGAGCATGTTAAATGAGACTATTTATAATGACTACCTTCTTAAAACTAGCGGGGCCATGGCTGAGAAGGATTGGGCTAAAATAAACGAGAAATGGTATTATGCTTCTGATTCTGGGAAAGTCATCCGTAATAAATGGGAAAAAATCAACGGCTCTTGGTATGTATTTGACAAAGATGGGGTCATGTTGAGTAGTCAATGGAAGGATAAATACTACTTAAAAGATAGTGGCGCCATGGCTCAAAGCGAATGGTTCTTTGATAAAAAGTATAATAGTTGGTTCTATTTGAAATCTGATGGCTCTTATGCTGAAAATCAGTGGCAAGGCTCCTATTATCTTAAATCATATGGATACATGGCTAAGAATGAATGGATTTTCGATCCGCACTATAATGCTTGGTATTACCTCAAAGAAGATGGGGTTTATGTAACAGGTACCTATACCATTAACGGAAAAGAATATTCTTTCCTAAGTAATGGAAAATGGATTTCCGATTCATCAGCCTACTATAAAGTAAAACCAATAACAGCCAATGTATATAATGCTTCTGGTGAAAAACTCAGTTATATTTCTCAAGGAAGTATAGTATCAATTGACGGATCCGAAGAAATCGATGGTCGCCTACCAGTTAAAATTTCAGGTCTTTCAGGTTATATGAACAAAAGTGATTTAGTTGCCGTCAGCTCTGATAGCGACTTTATTCCTCATTATGTGACAGATGGTAAATATCTCTATCACGAGTTGTCACCATCTACAAGTATTCGTGTTGCTCCGTATAATTCATCAATGGAAATCGGTAAAAAATATTATTCAGCTGATGGTATTAACTTTGAAGACTTTACACTTGAAAATCCTTTTCTATTTAGAGACTTAAGAAAACCCACTAATTATTCAGCTGAGGAATTAGATAAAGTATATTCGTTAATGAATATTCAAGGAAGTCGTCTAGCTGGTAAGGGTGCTATTTTTAAAGAAGCAGAAGATCTCTATCAGATAAATGCACTCTACCTAATGGCTCATAGTGCTCTAGAAAGTGCATGGGGACGTAGTCAGATAGCCAAGGATAAAAATAATTTCTTTGGTATTGCTGCCTATGATACAACCCCATATGATTCAGCAAAGAGTTTCGACGATGTCGATAAGGGAATTTTAGGGGCAGCTAAGTGGATTCGAGATAATTATATTGGCTATGGAAGAACCTATCTTGGGAATAAATCATCTGGTATGAACGTTCTTTACGCTTCAGATCCATACTGGGGTGAAAAGATAGCAAGTATTATGATGACTATCAACAGTGAACTTGGTGAAAAAGACTAAAGTACTTTAAAATCGATAACTTTTTATAGTTATCGATTTTTTAATTAGGAATGTTAAAAGAATAGCTTTAAAAAAGGATTTACTCTCTTATGGTAAATCCTTTTTATACATTATTTTGCTTTAATCTTTTTTTGATTTATGTAAAATCACTAATAGTACAATTGAAGCAATTAAAATCACAAAACCAATAATTGTAACCAAAGTTCCTTTACCTTCACCAGTATCTGGAAGTCCTGGTTTATCATCCGTTGTTGTATTTTCAGTTGATGATGGAGGAGTTGTAACTTCAGTTGTAATTGTTGTAGTAGTAGGTGCTTCTGTAGTAGTAGTCGTTGTTGTTGGTGCCTCAGTCGTTGTTGTGGTTGTCGTAGGCGTTTCTGTTGTAGTTGTTGTAGTCGTAGGTGCCTCAGTCGTCGTAGTTGTCGTTGTTGCAGGCGCTTCAGTTGTCGTAGTTGTTGTAGTTGCAGGCGCCTCAGTTGTAGTTGTTGTTGTAGTAGGCGCTTTTGTTGTAGTTGTTGTCGTTGTTGCAGGAGCTTCTGTTGTTGTGGTGGTTGTAGTAGGAGCTTCTGTTGTTGTTGTGGTAGTCGTAGGAGCTTCCGTCGTTGTTGTAGTTGTAGTTGTAGTAGTAGTTGTTGTAGTCGTAGTAGTTGTTGTAGTTGTTTGTTCTTTTGGATTTACAATTGTCTTAGTCACTGAACGATTCGTTCCACTAAAGTCTTCAGCATTTACAACTGTATCTGCAGCAGTAATGGTATAACCTGCAGGTGCTTGTAACTCAGTTAAGATATATTTATCTTTCAAAAGAGCGTTAACTGTAATATTACCATTGGCATCTGTAACATATTCACCAATCACTTGATTGTTTGCTTGACGAACAATTTTGAATTTTGCTCCAGCAAGAGGTTGATTAGCGTCATCTACTTTATGGATATTAATGGTAAAGACATAACCGACACCAGAACCACCTGCAATTTGAACTGCAGCTGCATTCACAGCATCTTTGATAACAATTCCTTTACCTTTTAATGTAGCTTCATTTCTTAAAACTTCTCCATCAACAGGTGAATAATTTAACTGAACATCATAAGTAATACGGTACTGATCCGTTTCAGCAACATCTCCAAGACTAACAGAGAATGATTGTCCATCAGCGCTAACAGTAACCGGATGTTCATTGGTTACATCAGAAGTGTTATTAAATTGCCATTCGCCATCGACAAAAGACATTTCTCCTTTTGTCACACGGAAGCTATCTTTTACATAGGACGCATTCGTGAATTTCAAGTGGTCTTCAATTGTTACTTCTTTGATGTTTTGTTTCTTTTGGTTAATTGAGATTCCATAGGTAATTATTCTAGGATTATCTGAATGAACCCAACTAGTTTTCTTTAATTCATTAGGATTACCATCACCAACCCCTTTAAAATCAACCTTACCACCAATTGTTGTTTTCCCATTAACTGTTATTTCAACAGGAACCTCCCCTTTTTGTGGATGTTTCTTAAAGTCGATACGGGCATAGAAGTAGAATTTTCCGTTTGTATCAGAATGATTTTCCACATAATCCGTATAAGTTAATGAAAGTTTCTTGTTATCTTTATCAACAGTAGCATGTGCTATCACTTGATTGGTATTAATATCTCTAATATCAAAACTATCCGAAGTGATAATCAATGCATCAGGAACAGTGATTTCTGTTGTATCTCCTGCCTTTACATTTTTTCCAGCTAAATCATAGTCTGCATTAATTCGGAATGTTGCCCATTGTCCTAATTCCCAATCGAGGTTTCCGCCCTCATTATTGCTAACTTTGACATTTTTGATTGTATCCACAAATTTACCTGTAACAGATACACCAGGAGTTTCCGCAAAAGTTTTATTTAAACTAAATACGAAAATAGTTGTTAGCACACAAATCAAAAACGAGAAAATACTAAACTTCTTCTTTTTGTTCATAATATACTTCTTTCTAATAGAATTAAAATAATTTCTATGTATATTTTAAATTAGAATCTACCATTATATTAAATGGGAGAAAAATTAGAAATATAGGTTAATTTATAGACAAATCTTACCCAAGCCTCTTTCTAGTCTTAGACTTAAATTACCTATACTGTGAATTGTATCACAAATATTTTTAAATAACAAATAAAAATATATCAAATTACTGTTATAATATAAATTTTTGAAATATTTTAACAGTAGTGTTTTATCAATATATACGAACTAAATAGATGAGATGATTTATGAAAGAAAAACACGATATTTCCTGAAAATTTTCAATATAATTACAAGATATACCCTAGTTGTTTTAATGAAAACAAGTTTTGATTTTAATGGAATATTTATTTATCTTTTATGTATTTTATAAGTTTTTAGCTGAAAATTTTATATTCTTTCAATTAGTCTATTTGGGGATTTTTCTTCTTTATGCTATACTTTTATTGAATAGATTTATCGACAGAAGGATAAAAAGCTAATGAGATATAAATTTTTACTCTTTGACCTAGACCATACATTATTTGATTTCGATACAGCAGAGGATGTAGCCTTGACACAACTTCTGAAAGAAGAAGGAGTTGATAATATTCAGGCTTATAAGGATTACTATGTACCCATGAACATAGCTCTCTGGAAGGACTTAGAGCAGAAGAAAATTACAAAACATGAATTAGTCAATACGCGTTTTTCTAGATTGTTTGAGCACTTTGGTGTTGAAAAAGATGGTTCTTATTTAGCAAATCGCTATCAGTTTTATTTATCGCAACAGGGTCAAATATTTTCAGGTGCTATGGAGCTTTTAGATACTCTAATCGATCGCGGCTATGAAGTTTACGCAGCTACAAATGGAATCATTTCAATTCAGACGGGGCGTTTGACAAAATCTGGCCTAGCTCCTTATTTTAATCATGTTTTTATTTCAGAACAACTTGGAACACAGAAACCTGACGCTCTTTTCTACGAAAGAATTGGTCAACAAATACCTGGATTTTCCAAAGAAAATACCTTTATGATTGGTGATTCACTGACAGCAGATATCCAGGGTGGCAATAATGCAGGGATTGACACAATCTGGTACAATCCACATCATCTAGAAAATAAAACAGGCGCTCAACCGACTTACGAAGTCCATTCTTACCAAGACTTACTAAATTGTTTAGATGCTATGTAGTGATTTTCCTAAGAGGTGATGATATGGAAACTAAAGTGATTGAAGCGATTGACAACTTGCTAATCCTCGTTGAGGAGTATCAGTTAAAAGGTGTGATTGCTCAAGTAAATTCGTTAAAAGAGTTAAAGTACTTCATAAGCAATCATATAGAATTAAGTACTCGAGAGAAGATGAACATCCATCATTCACTCTTTCTTCCTAGGGGTGGCTTGTCTGAACTTTATTATATGGATGTAAATGAGGAGCGGATGAAGTCTGTTAATGAAAAACTTTCGCTTGCGATTGATACAATCGGAAAGTTTTTAATGGCTGACTAATCCTCTATCTTTTATATAAATACTGATGTCCAATATTCGAATAAATAACAGTATATATGTGAACTGTAAAAAGTGGTTTAGATAGCCACTTTTTGCTATAATAGAGGCAGTAAAAACGAAGGAATAGATAACAATGTTAAGGCCAGAACTTTCTCTTTATGAACCATTGTATACACTAAAGGAAGTTGATCAAAATATCTGGATAGTAGATGGTGATTTGATTCAAATGGACATGAAGATCTTCAAACTTCCTTTTCAGACACGTATGACGGTGATTAAGTTAAATGATGGCAAACTTTGGATTCATTCTCCTATTGCGCCAAATGAGGAACTCTTTACTGAACTGGATGCTTTGGGCAGAGTCGCTTACCTGGTTTCACCAAATAAGATTCACTACGCCTATATTGCAGATTGGAAAAAAAGATATCCTCATGCACAAGCATGGTCTAGTCCAGGAGTTGAAGAGAGAGCGAAAAGTCAGAATGTCAAGGTAGTATTTGATATTGACTTAACTGATAAGGCTCCTGATTTATGGTCTGATGAGATTGATCAACTTATTTTTAAGGGAAGTTCTGTCATCGAAGAGGTGGTCTTTTTTCATAAATCAACTAAAACACTCATAGTAACAGACCTTATAGAGAATTTTGAACCGGAAAAGATAGCTAGTCCAATCCGAAGAAGATTCTATCGTTTAGCTCGTGTAACAGCCCCTGATGGTCAAACTCCTATTGATTATCGGATGACTTTTTTAGGAAGACAAGGGGAAGCAAAAATGTCTTTTTTCCGTATGCTAAACTGGAAACCGGATAAGATTATACTTGCACATGGATTATGCTTTTTTAAAAATGGTACGGATGAATTAAGACGTGCTTTTAGATGGATACGATAAAGGGGAGAAAGATGCAACACTCATCTTGGCATGCTTTGATTAAGGAGCAATTACCTGAAGGTTATTTTGGGAAAATCAATCAATTTATGGAGAATGTCTACTCACAAGGAATTGTTTATCCACCTAGAGAAAAGGTTTTTCAGGCTCTTTTGTCAACTCCTCTAGAAGAGGTTAAAGTGGTGATTCTGGGGCAAGATCCTTATCATGGGCCTGGTCAGGCTCAGGGGTTGAGTTTTTCTGTTCCAGATAGTATTCCAGCTCCTCCTTCCTTGCAAAATATATTGAAAGAACTTTCTGATGACATTGGTATTAAAAAGTCCCATGATTTGACTTCATGGGCTCAGCAAGGTGTTTTGCTTCTAAATGCTTGTCTAACAGTTCCAGCTGGTCAAGCAAATGGGCACGCTGGTCAAATTTGGGAACCTTTTACGGATGCTGTTATAAAGGTTGTCAATAATTTGGATAGACCAATAGTCTTTGTACTGTGGGGTTCTTATGCTCGCAGGAAAAAAGCGCTGGTAACCAACCCTCAACATTTAATTTTAGAATCTGCTCACCCTAGTCCTTTATCTGTTTACAGAGGATTTTGGGGTTCAAAACCATTTTCCAAAGCCAATTCATTCTTAGAAAAAACTGGACAAGAGCCAATTGATTGGCTTAGATAAGGAGATATTATGCCTCAGTTAGCGACGATTTGTTACATTGATAATGGAAAAGAATATCTGATGCTTTATCGAAATAAAAAGCCCAATGATGTCCATGAAGGGAAGTGGATAGGAGTAGGAGGTAAACTTGAAAAGGGTGAAACTCCTCAAGAGTGTGCGACCCGTGAGATTTTCGAAGAAACGGGGTTAAAAGCAAAGCCTGTACTCAAAGGTATTATTACTTTCCCTGAATTTACACCAGACTTGGACTGGTATACTTATGTTTTTAAAGTAACTGAGTTTGAGGGTGAATTGATAGAGTGCGATGAGGGAACTCTGGAATGGGTTCCTTATGATGAAGTTCTCAGCAAGCCGACCTGGGAAGGGGACCATACCTTTGTCGAGTGGCTTTTAGAAGATAAGCCCTTCTTTTCAGCAAAGTTTGTTTATGATGGTGATAAGTTATTGGATACCCAAGTGGATTTCTACGAATAAAGGAGAAAGCAGATGTTACTAATTAAAAATGGTCGAGTAATGGATCCTAAGTCTGGTTTGGATCAAGTGTGTGATATCTTGGTTGAAGACAGTAAAATTGTCAAAATTGCACCACAAATTAGTGAAAAAGATGCAGAGGTCATTGATGCAACTGGTCTTGTCGTTGCACCCGGTTTGGTGGATATCCATGTTCATTTCCGTGAACCTGGTCAGACTCATAAAGAAGATATTCATACAGGTGCACTAGCAGCTGCTGCGGGTGGCTTTACGACGGTTGTTATGATGGCGAATACCAATCCAACCATCTCAGATGTTGAGACTTTAGAGGAAGTTCTTCAGTCTGCGGCCAAGGAAAAGATTAACGTTAAATCTGTAGCAACGATTACCAAAAACTTTAATGGACAAGATTTAACTGATTTTAAAGCACTTTTAGAAGCAGGTGCTGTTGGATTTTCTGATGATGGGATTCCTCTCGAAAGTAGCAAAGTTGTCAAGGAAGCCATGGAAGCGGCTAAAAAGTTGAATACCTTTATCAGTCTTCACGAAGAGGATCCTGGATTGAATGGTACGCTAGGTTTTAATGAAAACATTGCTAAAGAGCACTTCCATATTTGCGGAGCTACTGGTGTCGCAGAGTATGCGATGATTGCTCGAGATGTCATGATTGCCTATGCGACTAAGGCTCACGTTCATATCCAGCATTTGTCAAAAGAAGAAAGTGTCAAAGTTGTGGAGTTCGCTCAAGGCTTGGGAGCAAACGTAACTGCAGAAGTAGCACCGCAACATTTCTCTAAGACTGAAGCGCTTCTCTTGACTAAAGGAAGTAACGCTAAGATGAATCCACCTCTTCGTCTGGAGTCTGACCGTCGTGCAGTTATTGAAGGGCTTAAATCTGGAGTCATTTCTGTAATTGCAACTGACCACGCGCCACACCACGCTGATGAAAAGAATGTCGAAGATATTACCAAGGCACCATCAGGTATGACTGGATTGGAAACTTCCTTGTCACTAGGTTTAACTTATTTGGTTGAAACTGGTGAGTTAAGTTTGATGCAATTGCTTGAAAAAATGACAGTAAATCCAGCCAAATTGTATAAACTTGAAGCAGGTTATTTGGCTGAAAATGGTCCAGCTGATATTACCATTTTTGATGATAAGGCGGACCGAATCGTAGACACACATTTCGCATCAAAAGCATCTAATTCACCATTTATCGGTGAGCAATTAAAAGGGCAGGTAAAATTTACTATCTGTAGTGGACAAATTGTTTACAAAAACTAGGTGAAAAGCTACTCTATAAAAACAAAATTTAGAGAGGGTCTGTATGTACCCAACACATCAATCTAAAGATAAGTTTGTCTTGTTTCTCAAGATTTTCTTTCCCATTTTGATTTATCAATTAGCAAATTACTCTGCTTCCTTTGTAGATACGACCATGACCGGCCAGTACAATACTATTGATTTGGCTGGAGTAACAATGGCTACTAGTTTGTGGAATCCATTTTTTACCTTCTTAACTGGTATTGTTTCAGCTCTAGTTCCTATCATTGGACATCATTTGGGTCGAGGAAAACAGAAGAAAGTAGCTTCTGACTTCTATCAATTTCTTTATCTTTCGCTTGGTTTATCCATCTTTCTATTTGTTTTAGTTTTCTTTGTGGCACCACTTATTCTAAACAACATGGGGCTAGAAGCAGCCGTAACAGATATAGCAATTCGTTACCTATGGCTTTTAGCAATTGGAATTATTCCTCTCTTACTCTTTAGCGTTATTCGTTCATTACTGGATGCACTGGGATTAACCAAGCTATCCATGTATTTGATGCTCCTTTTATTACCTTTAAACAGTAGCTTCAACTATCTCTTGATCTACGGGGCTCTTGGCTTTCCTGAGTTAGGAGGAGCTGGAGCTGGACTTGGGACTTCCTTGGCTTATTGGGCTTTGTTACTAATTTCAATACTAGTCCTTCTTAAACAAGAAAAACTAAAAGAATTTCATTTAGAGAATCGTTTACCTTTAGACAAGAATCAGATAAAAGAAGCAATCAGATTAGGATTACCCATTGGCGGAACAGTATTTGCAGAGGTTGCTATTTTTTCAGCAGTTGGATTGATTATGGCAAAATTCTCATCATTGATCATTGCTAGTCATCAATCAGCTATGAATTTTTCGTCACTTATGTATGCTGTTCCTATGAGTATTTCAACGACTATGGCTATAGTTGTTTCTTATGAAGTAGGTGCAAAGCGTTTAGAAGATGCTAAGAAATTTATTAAAATTGGTCGACTATCCGCTATGGTGTTCGCAATGTTAACTCTCAGTTTTTTGTATATTTTTCGAGAAAATGTTGCCAAACTATATGGATACGATTCCGATTTCATTCACTTAACTGCTAGTTTTATGACCTATAGCTTGTTTTTCCAGTTAGCTGATACATTTGCAGCACCCTTACAAGGCATTTTGCGAGGTTACAAGGACACGGTTATACCCTTTTATCTTGGCCTCATTGGATACTGGGGCGTAGCTATTCCTCTTGGATTGCTCTTGGATTATACGACAAGTTTAGGACCTTACTCATATTGGATTGGTCTCATTATAAGTTTAGTAGTCAGTGGTCTCCTCTATCAGTGGCGTTTACAAGTTATTATAAATAAAATGAAATAATACTTAAACGAATTAGTTTGTGAAATATTTATTCTATGTATAGAAAAGTCTTGATTTTATTGACTTTTCTTTTTTTATATTGTGAAAAATATAGACATTTTTTTTGACTCTGATGTACTAATAAAGTAAAATAGAATTACAAGAATTTAAACTTAGAAAGGCAAAATTATGTCAACTCTAGATAAAAATCTTCTACTTGAGATGTTCCGTAAGATGGAAGAAATCCGTCGTATGGATTTGAAGATTGCTCAATTGGTAAAAAAAGGGAAAGTGCCAGGAATGACGCACTTCTCTGTTGGTGAGGAAGCGGCAAACGTTGGGGCTATGTTGGCTCTAAACAAAGATGACTTAATTACCTCGAATCACCGTGGTCACGGTCAAGCCATTGCCAAAGGTATCGACCTCAATGGAATGATGGCTGAAATCCTAGGTAAATACACTGGAACTTGTAAAGGTAAAGGTGGGTCAATGCATATCGCCGACCTTGACGCTGGTAACCTTGGTGCTAATGGTATTGTAGGTGGTGGTATGGGAATTGCAGTAGGTGCTGCCCTCACTCAACAAATGAAAAATACCGGTAAGATTGTCGTCTGCTTATTCGGTGATGGTGCAACAAACGAAGGTGTATTCCACGAAGCGGTGAATATGGCTTCAATCTGGAATCTTCCTGTTATTTTCTACTGCATCAATAACGGATACGGAATTTCAGCAGATATTAAGAAAATGACAAATGTTCAACATATCCATGAACGTAGCGCTGCATACGGTATTCCTGGTATGTTTATCCCTGATGGAAACAATGTTATCGATGTCTACGAAGGATTTAAGAAAGCAGTCGATCATGTCCGCTCTGGTAAAGGTCCTGTCTTGATTGAAAGTGTAACCTACCGCTGGCTTGGTCACTCATCTTCAGACCCAGGTAAATATCGTACACGTGAAGAAGTCGATGAGTGGAAACAAAAAGATCCAATTGAAAATCTTCGTAAGTACCTTGTTGAAAATAATATTGCTAGTGCAGAAGAACTCGAAGAAATTCAAGCGCAAGTTAAGGAAGCAGTGGAAGCATCTGTTAAATTTGCTGAAGAAAGTCCATTCCCTCCGCTTGAATCAGCATTTGAAGATATTTACGCAGACTAAGGAGAAGTAGAGAAATATGGAAACAAAATTAATGTCTTTCCGCGATACCATTATCCTTGCAATGTCTGAGGAAATGCGTCGTGATGAAAATGTGCTTTTGATGGGTGAAGATGTCGGAGTTTTTGGTGGAGACTTCGGAACTTCTGTAGGTATGTTAGAGGAGTTTGGGCCAGAACGTGTACGTGACTGTCCGATTTCCGAAGCTGCAATCTCTGGTGCAGCTGCTGGTGCTGCTATGACTGGACTTCGCCCAATCGTTGATATGACGTTCATGGACTTTTCTGTTATTGCCATGGATAATATCGTCAACCAAGCAGCTAAAACTCGTTACATGTTTGGCGGTAAAGGTCAAGTGCCGATTACAATCCGTTGTGCCGCTGGTAACGGAGTAGGTTCTGCAGCTCAGCACTCACAATCATTGGAATCTTGGTTCACTCATATCCCAGGATTGAAGGTTGTAGCTCCAGGTACACCAGCTGATATGAAGGGACTTCTTAAGTCTTCTATCCGTGACAACAACCCTGTTATCATTCTTGAATACAAATCAGAATTTAACCAAAAAGGTGAAGTTCCTGTTGATCCAGACTATACTATCCCACTTGGTGTCGGGGAAATCAAACGCGAAGGAACTGATGTAACTGTCGTAACATACGGTAAAATGCTTCGTCGTGTTATGCAAGCTGCTGAAGAATTGGCTGAAGAAGGCATCTCAGTAGAAGTAGTAGACCCACGTACTTTGGTTCCACTTGATAAAGACATCATCATTAATTCAGTTAAGAAGACTGGAAAAGTAGTTCTAGTCAATGATGCCCACAAGACAAGCGGATTTATCGGAGAAATCTCAGCTATTATCTCAGAATCAGAAGCATTTGATTACTTGGATGCACCAATCCGTCGCTGTGCAGGTGAGGATGTACCAATGCCTTATGCACAAAATCTTGAAAATGCAATGATTCCGACGGTCGAAAGCATCAAAGATGCAATCCGTAAAACATATAACAAACAATAGAACATAAAATAAATTATGTAAAAAATAATCAGACGAGAAGCTTGTATCTATAGATGCAAAGTTCTCTACGTCCTTGATATCTTAGATTAGAGCTCGGGCTAAAGTCTGTGTGAAAAAGATAAACTTTCCTAGAGACTAAAGTTTCTTCGTCAAGTTTCCTATTTTCACTTTGTCTTTTAACGCCCTTAGTATCATGTAATTGAATTCGGACGGAGGTCTGTGAAAAAAAGATAGATTTCCTTGTGTTCATCGAACACATCGTCAATCTCCTATTTTTTCATTGCCCTCTTCGTCCTTAATATCTTAGTATAGAATAGGAGAGGTCATGGCTGATGATAAGCTAAGAGCGACTCCTGCAGCTAGAAAATTAGCGGATGATTTAGGGATTAATCTCTACGACATTTCTGGCTCAGGCGCAAACGGTCGTGTCCACAAAGAAGACGTGGAAACATATAAAGACACTAACGTGGTTCGCATTTCACCACTCGCAAAACGAATTGCACTAGAGCATAATATTGCTTGGCAGGAAATCCAAGGAACTGGTCACCGTGGTAAAATCATGAAGAAGGACGTTTTGGCCTATCTTCCTGAAAATATCGAAAATGACACCATTAAATCACCTGCTCAAATTGAGAAAGTGGAAGAAGTTCCAGACAACGTAACGCCTTATGGAGAAATCGAACGCATTCCGATGACTCCTATGCGTAAGGTTATTGCTCAACGTATGGTTGAATCATATTTAACTGCACCAACCTTCACGCTTAACTACGATGTAGATATGTCTGAAATGCTTGCGCTTCGTAAGAAAGTTCTTGATCCAATTATGGAAGCAACTGGTAAGAAAATCACTGTGACAGACTTGCTTTCACTCGCAGTTGTTAAGACGCTTATGAAACACCCTTACATCAACGCTTCATTGACAGAAGATGGTAAGACTATTATCACTCACAACTATGTCAACCTTGCGATGGCAGTTGGTATGGATAACGGTCTTATGACACCAGTTGTCTACAATGCTGAAAAGATGACCTTGTCTGAATTGGTTGTTGCATTTAAAGATGTCATTGGACGTACTTTAGATGGTAAACTAGCTCCTAGCGAATTGCAAAATTCAACTTTCACCATCAGTAACTTGGGAATGTTTGGGGTTCAATCATTTGGTCCTATCATTAACCAACCAAACTCAGCAATTCTTGGGGTTAGCTCAACAGTTGAGAAACCAGTTGTAGTAAATGGTGAAATCGTAATTCGTCCAATTATGAGTCTTGGATTGACAATTGACCACCGTGTCGTAGATGGCATGGCTGGTGCTAAGTTTATGAAAGACTTAAAAGCTTTGATTGAAAACCCAATCTCAATGTTGGTTTAAAATATTTGTTTTAGAAATATAGATAGAGGAAGTAAGATATGGCCTTAGAAGTAATTATGCCAAAAGCCGGCGTGGATATGACAGAAGGACAAATCGTCCAATGGAATAAGAAAGTCGGAGAATTTGTAAAAGAAGGAGAAATCCTTTTGGAAATCATGACTGACAAAGTCAGCATGGAATTGGAAGCAGAAGAAGACGGTTACTTGATCGCTATCCTTAAAGGTGATGGAGAAACTGTCCCTGTTACTGAAGTTATCGGTTATCTTGGTGAAGAAGGGGAAAATATCCCAACAGCTGGAGCAGCTGCACCAGAAGCTAGCCCAGCACCTGCAGCAAGTGCCTCAAACGACGATGGTAAGAGCAATGATGCTTATGATGTTGTTGTAATCGGTGGTGGACCTGCTGGCTATGTATCTGCTATTAAAGCAGCTCAGTTAGGTGGTAAGGTTGCTCTTGTTGAGAAATCTGAACTTGGTGGAACTTGTTTGAACCGTGGATGTATCCCAACTAAGACTTACCTTCACAACGCCGAAATTATTGAAAATATCGGTCATGCAGCTAATCGTGGTATCGTAATTGAAAATCCTAATTTTACAGTTGATATGGAGAAACTTTTAGAAACAAAATCTAAAGTTGTCAATACCCTTGTTGGTGGTGTTGCAGGACTTCTTCGTAGCTATGGAGTTGATGTTCATAAAGGTATCGGTACTATTACTAAAGATAAGAATGTCTTGGTAAATGGTTCTGAATTGCTTGAAACCAAGAAAATCATCCTTGCTGGTGGTTCTAAAGTCAGCAAGATTAATGTTCCAGGTATGGAATCACCACTTGTGATGACTAGTGACGATATTCTTGAAATGAATGAAGTTCCAGAAAGCCTTGTGATTATTGGTGGTGGTGTCGTTGGTATCGAACTTGGTCAAGCCTTTATGACATTTGGTTCAAAAGTTACTGTTATCGAAATGATGGACCGCATTGTACCAGCTATGGATGCTGAAGTATCTAAGAACCTACGTCTAATCCTAGAACGTAAAGGTATGACTATCTTGACAGGTACTAAACTCCAAGAAATCATTGAAGAAGATGGCAAACTCCGTATCAAGGTTGAAGGAAAAGATGATATTATCGCGAATAAAGCCCTTCTTTCAATCGGTCGTGTTCCAGATCTTGAAGGTATCGGAGATGTTGAGTTTGAATTAGACCGTGGTCGTATTAAGGTTAATGAATACATGGAAACTTCTGTTCCAGGTATCTATGCGCCAGGTGATATCAACGGTACTAAGATGTTGGCTCACGCTGCCTTCCGTATGGGTGAAGTAGCAGCTGAAAATGCTCTTAAAGGAAACCACGTTGTTGCTAAATTGAACTTGACTCCTGCAGCTATCTACACACTTCCAGAAGTAGCAGCAGTTGGTTTAACAGAAGAACAAGCTCGTGAGAAATACGATGTCCAAATCGGTAAATTCAACTTTGCTGCAAACGGACGTGCCATTGCATCAGATGCAGCTCAAGGATTCGTTAAGGTTATTGCCGATAAGAAATATGGCGAAATCCTTGGAGTTCACATCATTGGTCCTGCAGCAGCAGAATTGATCAACGAAGCGTCAAGCATCATCGAAATGGAAATCACTGTTGAAGAAATGCTTAAGACAATCCACGGACACCCAACATACTCTGAAGTTATGTACGAAGCGTTTGCGGATGTTCTTGGAATGGCCATCCATTCACCTAAGAAAAAATAAAAATAGATAGACTAGACTGGAATTATTTTCCAGTCTCTATCGTATTAGAAGGTATCTTATGAAATACATTATCAATCATTCAAATGACACTGCCTTTAATATTGCTTTAGAGGAATATGCTTTTAAACATCTTTTGGACGAGGATCAAATCTTCCTTCTTTGGATTAACAAACCATCTATTATTGTAGGACGTCACCAAAATACGATTGAAGAAATTAACCGTGACTATGTTCGTGAAAATGGAATTGAAGTAGTCCGTCGAATCAGTGGTGGTGGAGCTGTTTACCATGATTTGAACAACCTTAACTATACAATCATTTCAAAAGAAGATGAAAACAAGGCCTTTGACTTCAAGAGCTTCTCTACTCCAGTTATCAATACTTTAGCTGAACTTGGTGTTAAAGCTGAATTTACAGGCCGTAACGATTTAGAAATCGACGGTAAGAAATTCTGTGGAAATGCACAAGCCTATATCAATGGCCGTATCATGCACCATGGTTGTCTTCTCTTTGACGTGGATTTGTCAGTCCTAGCTAATGCACTTAAAGTGTCTAAAGATAAGTTTGAATCAAAAGGTGTTAAATCAGTCCGTGCTCGAGTAACTAATATTATCGATGAGTTACCAGAAAAGATCACTGTTGAAGAGTTCCGTGACTTGCTTTTGGAATACATGAAAAAAGAATACCCTGAAATGACAGAGTATGTGTTCTCAGATGAAGAATTGGCTGAAATCAATCGAATCAAAGAAACTAAGTTTGGAACTTGGGACTGGAATTATGGGAAATCACCTGAATACAATGTCCGTCGTGGAACTAAATTCCCAAGCGGTAAGGTTGAAATCTTCGCTAACGTCATTGAATCAAAAATCCAAGACATCAAGATTTATGGTGACTTCTTCGGTATCGAAGACGTTGCAGCAGTAGAAGATGTTCTTCGTGGTGTCAAATACGAACGTGAGGATGTCCTCAAAGCCCTTCAAACCATTAACCTAGGTCGTTACTTCGCAGGAATCACTGCAGAAGAAATTGCTGAAGCAGTTGTAGAATAAAATCAAAAGAGATCCATGTAATATGGATTTCTTTTTTTAAACTTGATAATCATCCATGATGAGAGTATAATGTAGTTGAATTTTTAAATAAGGAAGGAAAAATTAAAAATGATAGAGGTTCCAATTGAAAATCTCGGTCTATTTGAACAGTTAGATCGTATTGTGGTAGCATTTTTTAAGAATCAAGAAACTACAAATCCTTATGATTTAAACATTAGTATCACACAAGAGCATTTCGATAAGAAAAAACAAGAGTTAGAGCCATTAGGTTATCAAGCTGTCCAACTACCATTAGGAATGGCTTTAGATAATGTTATTCAGCAAGCACATTTTAAAGCATTGATTATTGGTGGTCTTGCTCCTGAGGAAATCATCGTAAGCAAAGAAGCGTTAATGCCTCTAAAAGACATTGTTGATAGTTTTTGCATTATGTACGCTGCAGCTAATAACCGTCTTGAAAATAGTAAGGCTTATGAATTAATGAAAGATAAAACGGTCTACTTTATTGGTAAACTTCTGACTGATAACCCACAGAAAGGTGATGAAATTGCTTATATGGGTATCGATCGTACAGCTAGTGACGGTACTCCTTATGAAGCTGTTAAATGCTTTCTAACAAAAGATAGCGCAGAGAAGTTCAATGGTGAAAAAAGACCTGTCACCCCTGCAAACTTGGCCTATCTAAAATCATTCTGGAGGAAACCAGTCATTATTGAACCTCACAGAAATTATTGGATTGAATTTTTATAGAAAGAATAAAAGAGCGTAAGATTCGATAAAAAAACCTACGCTCTTTTTCTAACACTAAAATATTACATAATTTATATTATGTAATATTATAAACTATCCAAGGCATTTTTCTGTTCGTCATTAACGATATGCGTATACAAGTCCGTTACCTGTGTGCTAGCATGTCCCAGCTGGTGGCTGACCAAAACTTGGGATTTGGTTGCATCATAGAGACGGGTTGCAAGAGTATGGCGCAGTTTATGGGGAGTTACGCGGACTTTAAAATCTTCTGAATACTTGGCGACCATTTTTTCAACACTAGAAGCATCGATACGGTTTGGAACACCTCGATATAAGGTTAGAAAGAGGGCTGTATCGGTCTTTTCTGTCTTATAACGTTTGTCTCGAATAGCAAGATATTGCTCTAAATAGGGTTTAGCAAAGGCAGCCACATTGACTGAGTCTCTTTTTCCACCTTTTCGAGTAACATCAATCACCATCATTTTAAGGTTAAGATCTCGAAGATCTAAGTTAACTGCCTCAGAAAGACGGACACCAGAGGCAAGAAGGAGTGCGATAATGGCTAAATCTCGCTCCTTATTCTTGTTAAAGGACGATAAGGCTCGATTTGAGAGTGTTTGAGGGTATTCCTCATCTATATAATTCAAAAATCCCTCTGTTTCATCACCTAAAAAGAGCTTTTGCTTGATATTTTCAGCTCGGGCCGCCAAGGTTTCTTTCTTTTTCTTGGTTGCAACCTTCTTCATGACGTTACGGTAGAAATAAGGTTCCCCTTGCTCATTTTCAACCTCCTCAGTCAAGTACTTATAGAGACTAGAAAGTGCCGAAAGAGTACGGTTAATGGTTGTTTGAGAAACCCCATTTTTCGTCGTATTGGCATTGAGCAGAGGACGTTCACGTAAGTAAAGAATAAAGGACTCCATGTCTTTCTTGGTCATGTGCTCCAGAACGTCTAAAGGAATCTTGGCCATGGTGTCAGCATTCGATATTCCAGATTCCATAACCCAGGTGAAAAATCGATCGTATTCCTTTAAATATTCGTACAAGGTCGTAAAACTGTAAGGAACAGCCAGTTTCGATTGATAGTATTCCAGAACGTACCAGGGCATGACTTGTTTGAGTTTATCAATCCGTTCTAATAAGATCTCGCGTTTCATATTTTTCTCCAAATCTTTCTATACTAGTAGTATAGCATAGCAAGATATATTTTTCAAGAAAATTATAGTTTTTCGGAAAGATGTTATAGGGGATATATAGGAATGGATAAAAAAACCAAAAAATTTTTAAGCCAATTATACTCAATTATGTACTTTATTTAAGTGAAAACTAAAAATCGTTCAAATGTACATTAACTTTTATTTTTTCTATCAATGTTTAAATAACTTTTACATAAACTTATAATTTTCTCTAAAATCAATAAAATCCAAATCAACAAAGTGATTTGGATTTTTAACACTCTATTAAATGTTCAAAATTATTCTAAATACTATTTAATATGTTTTATACTTTACTTTGCTAGACATTACTAGATAACACGATGCAACAATAACAATAATTCTGATTAGATACATTCCGTAATGGTCGTCACTGATAGTCAATTGAGAAAACATATTAATCATTGAATGTGTCATTACACAAATCCAGAGATTCTTTGTTTTTAAATAAAGAGCTGAAAGAATAAAGGAATTTGTTAGTAATCCAAATAAAAAAGGTACTATTTGAAGGTTGGCTAGAGAACCATCTATATAAAAGAACAATAAATGCCAAATTGACCACATGATAAATGTTAAAATTGTCGCTTGAAAATAGTGAAACTTTTCTTGTAAAATTGGCTGAAATACGTATCTCCAACCAATTTCTTCCAAACCTCCAAATATAATAAATTTAAAAAACATCAGAATAGGAAGATACCAGATAAATTGTACGATTTTCCCCCCAAAAAATAGAAAAGAGAAATCAAGAATAATAAGAAAAAATGCTAATAAATAATGTTTGTAACTGGTCTGAATGTTAAAAAAATCTTTTATTATCTTCTTTAAGTCAATCTCATAATACCAAATAGCAACAATACTTCCCCATAAGGCTGTAGAAATACCACCTATCATTACTCCGAAAACATTTATTAGATCAGAATGAACAGCATAATAATTGCAGAAAAATACAACTAAACAAACTAATAATAATTGGCTAAAAGTCCCCAGTAAATAAACTGCAAGAGCTTTATTTCTACTCATATCATCTCCCTTTAATTATTTTAAATATCCTAAAAAATAAATACTTAACATAAATTAAATTATGTAACAAATACATTCTCTAATCTTTTTGTTCTTAAAAATTACATAACTTAAATTATGTTTTTATAGTAGCAAATCTTTAACTTTTCCAATTTCATTTTTTGGGATGACAAGGTGAATCGTATCTCCTACGTATAATTTGCTCGTTCCGTTAACTGTTTGCGTTTTACCGTTATGTACTTGCGTTGTAATTAAGGTATTGTGTGGGAGGTTTAATTCATGGACTTGTTTTCCTGAAATTTTTTCTGAAACTGGAATTTCGATTAAGGTTACTTCTCCTTGATCTGCAGCTACTTCTTCTGGTAGCAATCTTTCAAGCATAGCTTCGTATACTGGAGCGCCTTTAAGCAAATCCATGACAATATAAGCTACAAGTGTCACAAGACCGAGCGGCATGAGGTTACGAATGTCTCCTACCATCTCAGTAACAAGAATCATAGCTGTCAGTGGAGCCTTTGATATTGCACCAAAATAACCACTCATACCTAAAATCACGAAAATAGGAAATTGTTCAGGGCTAATAAGATCAAAGTTCACGCAGATTACTCCAACAAGAGCTCCTAATAGAGAACCTAAAGCAAGGATAGGTAGGAAAATTCCTCCAGGAAGTCCGCTACCATAACTAATCATACTCCAAGCAAATCGGATGATGAAGTATAGCAATAATATTTTAAACGGATAATCTTGACTCGTTAAAGAAAGGACTAGTTGATTGCCTCCTCCGAGAACATTTGGAAAATAAACCCCAACCGGAATAATCAAAAGAAAAGCTATAATGGGATAATAGGCTCGGTCTAAGTGGATTTTTTCTCCGATCCACTCATAAACAAGTGGAATATTCAAAACTGCCTTTTCGTAAAGAAAACCAGATAATCCAAGGAAAATACCCATCACCAGATAAATCCAGTATTGATCAAGAGTCATCAGAGGAATATTATCAGGCATATCCAATACAGGCGTTAATCCAAAAATCAAGAGTGAGATAAAGTTAGCAACGATACTGGCTGCTAAAGCAGATACCCAAAAGACTCTTGAAAAATGATGATAAACCTCCTCAACGACAAACAATAATGCGGCTATAGGGGCGTTGAATGCAGCAGCTAGTCCAGCAGCTGCACCACTTGCAATGAGAGAACGTTCTTCTAATGGACTTGATTTTAGCCATTTTGCAATTCCTTTTCCCCCCATGGCGCCTAGTTGGATACTGGGACCTTCACGTCCGAGCATGAGTCCTCCACCAATTGCTAAAATCCCAAGGATGTATTTTTTCCAGAGGATACTCCACCAGTTAAGAGACATGAGTCCTTTTAATTCAGCCTCTACTTGAGGAATTCCAGAACCTTTTATATTTTTTTCTGAACGAGTTAGTTTTGCTCCTAACCAAATAATAAAAACATACAGGAGAACAATCATGCCAATATTCTGCAAAAGATGCTGTTTATCTTGGTATAGTCCTTGAATAACATGAAATCCTTTTTCAATTGAAAAGCGAAACGAACCAACTATAGCTCCTACCACAAGCCCTACTAATATTCCACGTACGACTTGTGACAATATTGAACTAGAAGCAAATTCAAATTCTTTTTTAGGGCGTAGTATTTCTGATTTAATCTTCATAACAAGTCACTTTTCCCTTCTTCTGAGATGAATGATTTGATTGGTTCAAAACTTCGTCTATGAATGGATGTTATACCGTATTGTTTTATTCCTTCTAGGTGTTTTGCAGTACCGTAGCCAGCATTGTGTTCAAAATCATAACCTGGAAATTGCTGTCCGTAGGTAACCATAAGATCATCTCTGGTAACCTTAGCAACTATAGAAGCCGCAGCAATGGATAGGGAGTTGGCATCTCCTTTGATGATGGATGTCTGAGAAATCGGTAAATCTAATTTCATAGCATCAATCAAAAGGTGTTCTGGTTGAGATTCAAGTTGAGAAATAGCCTCTTTCATGGCTAATTTAGTCGCTTCATAGATATTAACTTGGTCAATGATATGATTATCCATAATTCCAATACCGATTGCTAGGGCATTGTCTTTAACAGCTTGAAAAACTTCTCTATGCTTTTTCTTGGGTATTTGTTTGCTATCGTTTAGACCTTTAATTTTACATTTTTTCGGCAGAATAACTGCTGCAGCAACGACAGGTCCAGCCAAAGGGCCACGTCCAACCTCATCGACACCTGCAATTAGGTTAAGGCCTTGTGCGTAAAGCTCTTTTTCATAAGATAACATACCTTCTAAGCGAAGATTTTCATCAATTTCAGCTTGAATGACTTTCTTACGCTTTTGAATTTCCTTTTGTACTCCTGAACGAGAATCTTTTTCAAATTCCTTAAATAAGGGACTTTCAAGTTCAGTTATCTTTGCTAATGATTCTTTTATTTCTTTAATCGTTGCCATTGAGATCATCCAACGTATCTAATGTGTAATTACCAAGTTTTCCATCACGAACTTCTTTGACAAAGAGATTGTAAAAACGATCGTAATCATCACGGAAACCAAGGATACGCGTCATATCCATGATAATTTCTGGAGCTTCATCGTCCAGATTCATTTGTTTGAAACGTTCTTGAAGCTTTTCAGGATAATTCGTTTTAAAGTAATTGAGACCGAAAATCGTTACCTCATC
Organism: Streptococcus peroris ATCC 700780; assembly: GCF_000187585.1. GTDB lineage: Bacteria > Bacillota > Bacilli > Lactobacillales > Streptococcaceae > Streptococcus > Streptococcus peroris. The sequence continues at coordinate 774,091 of NZ_GL732463.1, read as the reverse complement.
CATTGGAAGCAACTGATCCTTGATTGCTCCAGTGAGTGCAAGTTTAAGAGCAACAGTTTCATCTTCAAATTTTGGCCAAAGAATCCCTGGAGTGTCCAGAATTTCTAAATCCTTATTTGTTTTGAACCATTGTTGACCTTTTGTCACACCAGGCTTGTTACCAACTACAGCAATCTTCTTACCAGCCAAACGGTTCATCAGTGTTGATTTTCCAGCGTTTGGAATCCCGATAATCATGGTACGCAAGGTTTCAATTTGAATTCCTCGTTCCTTTTGACGAGCAATCTTCTCTACCATGAGTTTCTTAGCAGCATCCGTTACGACTTTTACAGTGATTTGTTCCTTAGAATTGATTGCAAGTGTTTGAATGCCTTGTGATTCAAAGTGCTGGCGCCATTCTTTTGTTAATACTGGATCTGCAAGATCTGCCTTGTTTAGAATCAATAGTCTTGGTTTGTCTCCGATGATTTTAGTCAGCATTGGATTTTGACTGGACAAGGGCAAACGTGCATCCACTAAAACTGTCACAAAATCAACAAATTTTAAATTTTCCTGGACCTGACGACGCGCCTTGGACATATGCCCAGGAAACCATTGAATAGTTGCCATTCTATTTCCTTTTCTTCATACAAACTTATTCTATAAAACATAGATGATTACTGACTATTTTACCATATTTTAGCTGTTTTTGCAGATGATTTGTGTCTTTTAAAAAGAGAAATCCCCCTTTATCGATAGGAAAAGAGGGATAACATTTTTATTGATGAACAGCTTGTGCTGCTGTGATAAGAGTTAATTTGTAAACATCGTCAGAGTTACATCCGCGAGAAAGGTCATTTACCGGTTTGTTAAGTCCTTGTAGAACAGGTCCAACAGCAGCAAATCCACCAAGACGTTCTGCCATCTTGTAACCAATGTTACCAGCTTCGATACCAGGGAAGATGAAGACATTAGCTTGTCCAGCTACATTACTTCCTGGAGCTTTAAGAGCGGCAGTTTCTGGAACAAAGGCAGCATCAAATTGCAATTCACCATCAATTTCAAGGTCTGGACGCAAGTCGTGTGCGATTTTAGTTGCTTCAACAACCTTATCAACACTTTCGCCAAAACCTGAGCCTTTAGTTGAATAGCTAAGCATAGCAATCTTAGGTTCAATACCAAACATCTTAGCTGTGATTGCTGAGTTAATCGCAATTTCAGCAAGTGCATCAGCATCCGGGTTAATGTTGATAGCACAGTCACCGAAGAGGTAACGCTCTGTTCCACGAACCATAAGAAAGGCACCTGATGTACGGCTCACATTTGGACGAGTCTTGATGATTTGAAGAGCTGGACGAACGGTCGAAGCTGTTGAGTGAATAGCCCCTGAAACCATACCATCCACCAAGTCCATATAAACTAACATAACACCAAAGTAGTTAACATCATTGACGAGAACTTCTCTCGCTTCTTCTTCTGTCATTTTTCCTTTACGACGTTCAACAAGTGAAGCGACCATTTCTTCAAATCGTGGGTAATGTTCTGGATCGATAACTTCGTAACCATCCGTAACACCTTCAATTTCAAGATAAATTCTAATCTTGTCAGGGTTTCCTAGGAGGACAGGAATAACTTCTGTTTCTTTTACCAAACGCTTTGTTGCTTGAAGGATACGTGGTTCTTCACCTTCAGGTAGAACAATGCGTGCGTTTTTACCAACTAGGTTGGCTTTCAAACTTTCAAAAACTTCCATGAGTTTTGACTCCTTTTTTAAAATAAATTATTATTTGATAACTGTGTAATAAGTGTGTCGAAATCATCCGGCAGTGGGCATTCTAGCTCCAACTGCTCTTCTAAGAAAGGATGATAGAACGATAAGTAATGGCAATGTAGAGCCTGGCGTTCGATGCCATGTTCTAAGCTTCCCCCATAAAGATCATCTCCAAGTAACGGAAAACCAATATGCGAGAAATGAACCCGAATCTGGTGGGTTCTTCCGGTGTGGAGACGAATATCAACTAAGTGAATATTCCCATAAGATGCCACGATTTGATAGGACGTATGGGCATATTTACCTCCCTTTGCTACCCGCCTAGTGATGATAGAGTCTTCATCACGGGCTATGGGTGCAATGATTTCTCCCTGAGGTTCCAGATGACCATCTCCCTTGAATAGGGCGTAATAATGCTTTTCAATAGCCTTTTTTTGCAACTGTTTATCTAATCTGGCATGCGCATAGCCGTGTTTAGCAAAAAGCATCAAGCCCGATGTATCTCTATCAAGTCTCGTCACGATGTGGACTTGTTGATTCTCATAGTTTTGTTTGACATAGTAACCCTTTATAAAGTTGGCAATCGTATTAGAATGATTGACACTGGGAATTGATGCAACACCAAAGGGTTTGTTGATAATCAAGAAATGATCATCTTCAAATAAAATGTCTAAAGGATAATCAATTGCTTCCAGAGTCTCAAAACCTTCCTCCGGCGGAATATCAATGACGACTTCATCTCCAACATCAAGGAGATAAGTTGCATTCTGCGGACGTCCATTGACTCGAATATCACCGCCTCGAAACTTAATCTTAGCAAGTAAACCTTTGGAAACTTCATGTTTTTTCAGAAAGGTTTTGACCTTGACATGTTCGTCAGCAATAAACTGAAACCTCATTCATCCACCTCGCCAATAAAGGCGTCTTTTACACGATTCCAAAAACTGGTGTGGCTCGGTGTAGCTACAAAATGAATCTTGTGGTGGTCAATCTGATACTCTATTTTCTCAATATTTCGGAAAGAATAGATACTATTGTCGACCGAAATCGTGTGATAGTCATTTCGAGTTGGTATCAATTCTATCTTGTCTTTTTTAGGTACAATAATTGATGAACCAAGCGTTCGGTAAATACGATTATTTAGACTAGCAATTTCAGCCAATTGCAAAGCTTCTATGGTCGGATGTAGGACTGCTCCACCAAGTGATTTATTATAGGCTGTACTTCCTGTTGGTGTTGAAACTGTAAGACCGTCTCCACGAAAACGTTCAAAGGGAACATTGTTAATAATAACATCTGCAACCATAGTGCGATCAGACCGACGAATACTAGCTTCATTTAGGGCTCTAAAAGACTTGACCTCACCATTTTCGAGAAAGACTTTGACATTTAAAAGTGGATAAGAAACACGAGCCCCATTATCTAACTGTAAATTTGTGACCAATTGGTCCAATTCAAAATCTCGATAGTCCGTATAAAAACCTAAGTGACCTGTGTGAACTCCAATAAACCTGACCTTATCTAGTTGGTTTTCGTACTTGTGAAAGGCAGATAACAACATGCCATCTCCACCAATAGAGATGACAATATCTGGATTTTTATCATTGAGGATAAAATTATTCTTTTTTAGACGTTCTTTTAATTCGAAAAGAACTTTTTGACTCTGAGGTTTACGGTTGGCAATTAGGTCAATTCGTTTACCTGTATTCTTCATCGGTATCGTCACTGTTTCCTACCCCGTCATTTAACTTTCTATACAAGGGATCAAAAAGCGCTTGTGCTTCTTGGATATCCGCACGTATTTTACTCATTTCTTCATCCAGTTGATGAGAAATTCTCGCCGTAATTTCTAGCCTTTCTTTGATTTCCTTCGGGAAATCTCCTTGGTATTTATAGTTGAGTGAATGTTCGATCGTAGCCCAAAAGTTCATAGCCAAGGTACGAATCTGAATTTCAACAAGAATTGTTTTTGCGCCATTAATCGTATCAACCGTGTACTCTATAATCAAATGATAAGAGCGATAGCCAGAGGCCTTACGGTGAGTGATATAATCACGTTCTTGAACAACTCGCATATCCTGTCTTTTACGAAGGATAGAAACCACTTCATGTACATCATCTACAAATTGAACCATCACACGTAAACCTGCAATATCTTGCAAATCTTGTTCCAACGTATCATAGCCAATCCCACGACGCGCCATTTTTTCTTTAATACTTTCAATCGGTTTAACACGACCTGTGACAAACTCGATTGGAGAATGTTTATTTTGTTTGCGGTATTGTTTTCGAATACCTCGGAGTTTTATCTTCAGCTCTCCGACAGCCTGAATGTAAGGATCTAAAAATTCTTCCCATTCTGTAATCATATAACTATAAGGTCCAACTCTCTACACTTTAATTGATCTAATTTTTGATTTTCCATTGAAAATCTTATACAATAAATACAATACTTATTATACCATAAATCGCTTTCAAATATAAAGAAAAGGTTATAAAAATGAAACATTTAGAAATTGAAATGAAAACACTTCTGACCGAGGAAGAATATCAAAAATTGAAAGATCACTTTTCAGAAGTTAAGCCCGTCACACAAAGAAATTACTACCTAGATACGCCTGATTTTTACCTTCGTCAACATAAAATCGCCATGCGTATTCGTACTTTTGCTACAAGTGCAGAATTAACCATAAAAATCCCTCAAGAAGTTGGTAATATGGAATACAATCAAGCCCTCACTCTTGACGAAGCCAATGCTTGTCTTGAAGAATGTAAACTTCCTCAAGGAATGATTCTTGATGAGTTATCAAATCGAGGTGTTTCAACAAGTGGCTGGATTGTTTTAGGTTGTTTAACAACTTTACGTTATGAGAAAGAAACAGCCATAGGACTCATGGCTCTCGATCAAAGTAGCTACTTTGATGTTATTGATTATGAGTTAGAATTGGAAGTTGAAGATGGAGAGCAAGGAAGTCGTGATTTTCAAGAGTTTTTAAAGGCAAATGATATCCAATACAAGAAAGCACCTTCTAAATTAGTACGATTTATCAAAAATATGAAAAAATACTGAAATTATCTCCTTTTTTTGATAAAATAGAGTAGACAAAAAATGATAAAATCTGTGAAAGAAAACACTTCCTTTGAAATTGTTTTTTTCGCTGATTTACTTAGTTTATAGAGGACGGTTTATCGATGTCAGATACAAAAAATATGAAGCTTTTTTCACTTTCATCCAATCATGAAATAGCTCAAAAAATTGCAGATGCTTCAGGTGTTCCACTTGGAAAACTATCATCCCGTCAATTCTCCGATGGTGAAATCCAGGTTAATATCGAAGAAAGTGTTCGTGGATATGATGTTTATATCATCCAATCAACGAGCTTCCCAGTGAATAACCATTTAATGGAACTTTTAATTATGGTAGATGCCTGCGTCCGTGCTAGTGCAAATACCATTAATGTTGTACTTCCATACTTTGGATATGCCCGTCAAGACCGTATCGCTTCTTCTCGTGAACCTCTAACAGCTAAGTTAGTTGCAAATATGTTGGTAAAAGCTGGAGTTAGCCGTGTATTGACTCTAGACCTTCACGCTGTTCAGGTTCAAGGATTCTTTGATATTCCAGTTGACAACCTCTATACAATTCCACTTTTTGCAAAACATTACTGTGATAAAGGGTTGACAGGTTCAGATGTTGTTGTCGTAAGTCCTAAAAACTCAGGTGTAAAACGGGCTCGTAGCCTTGCTGAATACCTCGATGCACCGATTGCAATCATTGACTATGCTCAAGACGATTCCGAACGCAGCCAAGGTTACATCATCGGTGAAGTTGAAGGTAAGAAAGCAATCTTAATCGATGATATTCTTAATACTGGCCGTACATTCTCTGAAGCAGCTAAAATCGTTGAACGAGATGGAGCAACTGAAATCTATGCGGTCTCAAGTCACGGACTTTTTGTTGACGGTGCTGCAGAGTTACTGGATGCAACTAGCATCAAAGAAATCTTGGTTACAGATTCTGTTGTGACAGAAAGCAAAAAACCTAAAAACGTACAATACATTACTGCAAGCGAATTGATTGGTGATGCCATGGTTCGTATTCATGAAAGAAAACCAGTTAGTCCCCTATTTAAATTTAAATAGAAATTAGGTGAGTTTTTGATTTATTTGGATAATGCTGCTACGACACCCATGTCATCTGCAACTATCTCAGCGATGACTCAAGTCATGCAAGAAACATATGGGAACCCTTCTAGTATCCATGGTCATGGACGCCAAGCAGGTAAATTATTACGTGAAGCACGTCAAGAGTTGGCAAATATATTAGGAACAAAGCCACAACGGATCTTCTTCACCTCCGGTGGGACAGAAAGTAATAACACTGCTATCATCGGTTATTGTCTTCGTCACCAAAATCGTGGCAAACACATTGTTACTACTGCTATTGAGCATCATGCTGTCCTTGAACCAATCCAATATCTTGTTGAAAATTTCGGGTTTGAAGTAACTATTTTAAAACCTGAGAATCATGAAATCACAGCAGAACAGGTCAAAAAAGCGCTTCGTCAAGATACCATCTTAGTTTCAACTATGTTTGCAAACAATGAAACAGGAACTCTATTACCTATTGCTGAAATTGGTGAAGTTCTAAAAAATCATCCAGCTGTTTATCATGTAGATGCGGTTCAGGCAATTGGTAAATTAGAAATTCAACCAGAAGAATTAGGGATTGATTTTCTCAGTGCTTCGGCTCATAAATTTCACGGTCCAAAAGGTATCGGCTTTCTCTACGCTGCTTCTACAGATTTTGATTCCTATCTTCATGGTGGAGATCAAGAGCAGAAAAAAAGAGCAGGAACAGAAAATCTTCCTGCAATTCTGGGAATGGTAGCAGCTCTAAAGGATGATCTTGAAAACCAAGAACAAAATTTTAAAAAGGTTCAAAAACTAAAAGACACATTCTTAAATGAAATTGCTGAGATTGACTATTATCTCAATCAAGGGAAAGACCAACTCCCTTATGTCCTCAATATCGGATTTCCAGGTCAACGAAATGATCTACTACTACTCCGCCTAGACCTTGAAGGTATTTCTATTTCAACTGGTTCTGCTTGTACTGCAGGTGTCGTTCAGGTCAGTCATGTCCTTAAGGCACTCTACGGAGAAAACTCTCCTCGCTTATACGAATCCGTTCGCGTCAGTATCTCACCTCAAAACACAGAGCAAGAAATGATAACTCTTGCTAAAATTCTTAAAAATATCATCGGAGGATAACTCAATGGCATTCGAACAAACCATTAAACTAAAAAATTGCCGTTACGATTATACACTTAGCCCAACTGTGAAAAAGTTTACTCTAAAAGATAATACCTTTTTTGAAACTAAAGTCGGTAACTATGAATTAACACGTCTTCTTGAAAAAGTTCCAAATAGTGGAGAAGGTTTCCAACTGAAAATTATTATCAACAAAGACTTAACAGGCGCTAAAATAAATATTACAGATAAATTTGGCCTACGTTTAGTTGATATCTTCAAATCAGAAGAAACTCATATCCACCAAGAGAAATTCTACTTCTTGATGGATAGTCTTGTTGAACGTGGAATATTTACCAAAAGTGAAAGATAGAAGGTCATTATGTTTCGATTAACTTACAAGGACGCCTATCGTGTAGAGCGTGTCCAAGAATTTGAAAACCTTGAATCCCTTATGCTATCCCTTTCAGGCTGTGTGACGCTTCCAGATACAACTGTTATAACATCTCTAACGCATAATGGAGCTGAAATCTATCAAGGACTTCTTGGTGACCTATACCATTTTTTAACAAAGTACCAAAATAATATCTAAACTAAGATTTTTCTTAGTTTTTTTTCGTTATTGTTGATTTTTTCACAAGCTTTCTATAAAATAGTAAATAGAAAGGTTGTGATAATGTGAAAGAAAAAGACTCTACTATTCCTAAAGCAACAGCGAAGAGACTTTCTCTCTACTATCGTATCTTTAAAAGATTTAATGCTGAAAAAATCGAAAGAGCTAATTCCAAACAAATCGCAGAGGCGATTGGTATCGATTCTGCAACTGTTCGTCGCGACTTCTCTTACTTTGGCGAACTTGGACGACGTGGCTTTGGTTATGATGTCAAGAAGCTCATGAACTTTTTTGCCGATCTCTTAAATGATAATTCTATTACCAATGTTATGCTGGTTGGTATTGGTAATATGGGACATGCCCTCCTCCACTACCGTTTTCACGAGCGTAATAAGATGAAAATTGTTATGGCTTTTGACCTAGATGATCATCCAGAGGTTGGCACTCAGACTCCTGACGGTGTTCCAATCTATGGAATATCTCAAATAAACGAAAAAATAAAGAATGCTAATATCAAGACAGCAATTCTTACCGTTCCTAGTGTTAAATCTCAAGAAGTTGCTGAATTATTAGTTAATGCTGGTATCAAAGGTATTCTCAGTTTTTCACCTGTTCACCTACATCTTCCTAAAGATGTGGTTGTTCAATATGTCGATCTTACAAGCGAACTTCAAACTCTCCTCTATTTCATGAGGAAAGAAGATTAGAAAGTGTAAATATTTATGAACAAACCAATTATTGGGATTACAGGAAACGAAAAAGCCCATCCAGATGATGAGCTTATGATGAGTTATGCGGCCAAAGGCTTTGTTGAAGGAGTTAAGGAAGCTGGAGGTATCCCCATTATCCTACCAATTGGTGATGAAGAAATGGCTAGTTATTACATCCGCTTGATTGATAAACTTATCCTAACAGGTGGTCAAAATGTTGACCCAAAGTACTATGGCGAATCAAAAACTATTGATAGCGATGATTACCACCTTCAAAGGGATATTTTTGAGCTAGCACTTATAAAAGAAGCTATTAGACAGAATAAACCAATTTTTTCTGTCTGTCGAGGTACTCAACTCTTTAACGTTGCTATGGGTGGAACCCTTTATCAAGATATCGAAGACCATTGGCAAGACACTTCTGCTGAATATACAACTCAGCGACTTACCACCGAACCAGATACCATTCTTCGAGAAATCTATGGGGAAATTTCTCATATCAATTCTTTCCACCATCAAAGTATTAAGGATCTAGCTCCGAATCTAAAGGTTGTAGCACATGATCCTAAAGACGGTATTATTGAGGCTGTTACAACTACAGATGGTTTTCCTTATCTCGGTGTTCAATGGCATCCAGAATTTCTCTTTGAAAATCGCCCCAAAGACAAAAAACTTTTCGACTATGTCGTCAATGAACTGTAAAGCAGTTAGAATAATGATACTATTACAATGAACAATTTTATATTAGATCCGTCTTTTCACGATAACTAAAATAATCGGAATGTGAGACGATTAGATGGTCCAATAAGACCAGACCCATTAACTCACAGGCTTCTTTTACAAGTTTCGTAACATGGTCATCATTGGGACTAGGAGATACTGCACCTGATGGGTGATTATGAACCAGAATCACGGATGTTGCCATATGCTTTAGGGCATAGTGTAGAATTTCTCTCGGTTCAGCAATGCTTCTCGTGGCAGACCCGATAAAAATAGTCTGCTGATGAATGATTTGGTTTTGAGTATTCAGATAGAGCGCCACTAGGTGCTCTTGTTTTTTATCTCCGAGCTCATCTTGCATCTTCTTAGCCAATCTCTGACTACTGAGAATGCTCTCCATTTCTACTGTTTCTCTCTTATGGATACGGCATCCTAGTTCAATCATGGCTTGTAGTTCAATTGCCTTAACACGTCCAATACCTGATAAAGTCTGTAATTCCTGTAGGCTCATTTTTTTTAAATCTGTTAAACATGTCAGCTGATTTAAGACCTTCTGTGCTATCTCAAAGACATTGGCCTGCTTTGTGCCTGTCCTTAGTAATATTGCCAGTAATTCTTGGTTGCTGAGCGCTTCTACTCCTTCTTTTACTAGTCTCTCTCTTGGTAAAAGCGAATCTTCTTGAAATGAAATACTATACATAAAAATCCTCCTCACTTTATTATTCGTGAGAAGGATGCTTAATTTAATAAAAACTAGTTATTTTTAGATTTTTTCAAGTGCTAGTCGCAAATCTTCAATCAAATCGTCGACATTTTCAAGACCGATTGAAAGACGGATTTGTTTTTTACTCCTGCTGCTTCTAAATCTAAATTAAAAACTTTGCATGGATCGTTGTAGCTGAACGGACTACCAATGATTTTATATCTGCAATATTGGTAGTTTGAGAAGATTCATTTATGTTCCTTGTATTGCCAAATGAACTGGGTTTCAAATATAAATTTGTTACATCTTGACATAAGAAATGGTTATGGAGCTTTTTATTAATTTGATAATTAGAATTGTGCAACTTTTCTAAGATAGTTCAAAATAATTGTTTTCGACTTTTTACTCCTTTATAATAGAGTTATTGAATGATAAAGGAGAGTAGAATGTCAGAAATTACACATGAAATTGATTCAAACTTCGCTGGTCGTTTAAATATTTTACGTGCTGGTGTGCTCGGAGCTAATGATGGAATTATTTCTATAGCTGGTGTTGTTATCGGAGTTGCCAGTGCTACTAATAATATCTTGATTATCTTCCTCTCGGGATTGGCTGCTATTCTTGCTGGCGCCTTTTCTATGGCTGGAGGTGAATATGTTTCAGTATCTACTCAAAAAGACACTGAAGAAGCCGCTGTAGCTCGTGAGCAATTACTTTTGGATAAGGATATCGAGGCTGCAAAGAAATCTCTCTATGCTGCTTATCTACAAAATGGTGAATGTGAAACTTCAGCTCAATTATTAGTTAACAAAGCTTTTTTGAAAGATCCACTAAAAGCTTTAGTTGAGGAAAAATACGGAATCGAGTATGAAGAGTTTACCAATCCTTGGCATGCTGCAGCATCTAGCTTCGTCGCTTTTGTACTTGGTAGCCTGCCTCCTGTGCTTTCGATAACCATCTTCCCAAGCGACTATCGAATCTCTGCTACTGTTGTTATTGTAGCGGTTTCTCTATTAGTTACCGGCTACACCAGTGCCAAACTTGGAAAAGCCCCAACTAAAACAGCCATGATTCGTAACCTTTGTATCGGTCTTTTAACCATGGGAGTGACCTATCTATTGGGTCAGTTATTTAGTATTTAAAACATAAAAATACCTCGATGATATCGAGGCATTTTTATTATAGCTGTATAATTTTGCGATAACTTCTTGAAGTTATCATAAAGATTAGTACGTAGATAAGGGCAAAGATACCACAAATAGAAAGTGTTACACTTAACATCATGACTGAATCAACAACACCAACGACCTTGAGAATCAGGCTCAACATGTGATAAGCAAAGGCCAGATGAAGAAAGGCAAAGGCCAGAGGTAGGAAGAAAACAGTCAAAACTTGTTTATTAATGGTTTGCTTGATTTGTTTTTGATCCAAACCAACCTTTTGCAGAATGACAAAACGTTCACGGTCTTCATAACCTTCTGAAATTTGTTTATAGTAGATAACGAGTACAGTACCTACCATAAAGATGATAGTGAGGAAAATACCGATAAAGAGAACTCCTCCAAAGAGAGCGTTCATTTCGACAGTTGACTCACTCGCAATGGTTGCACCGTAAATCATACCATTCTCGTTCTTGAGATTGTGACTGAAATTATCAGAGTAGTTTTCAAAATCATCGGCAAGTTTGAGTTGTTCCTCTTTACTTGCCGTCACATCCACACCACCGTAGAGCTGAGTGTAGATAGCAGAATCATGGTATTTGTCCAAAAAGTTCTGTAGATTTGAGACAACAAGGTAGTTATAATCTGAAATCAATAGTACATACTGGTTTGCAACATGGTCTCTGAGGAAATCTTGCTGGATTTCTTGCTTGATCGTATAGTTCTGATTGTTAAGACTGAATGATTTTTGACCTTTGAGATTTTCATTCTTAGCGAATAGTCCCACCTCACCATTTGTAAGGTTCAGCTTTTGTCCAGTCATATTTTCATAGTCTTTTTGATCAAAAACTAGGAAAATTGTTTTGGGAATAACATTGTTTTGACCTTTTTCAAAGGTGGTTAAATTGGTCCCATTTTGACTAGAAAGGCCGAAACTTGCATAGCTAAGAACATCCTTATTGCTGATGGTTAGCTTCTTTTCCTTGGTATACTGAGTTAAAAGTTGGTCTAAATCCTCAACTTCGACATTTTGTCCTGAAATTGACATATCGTGAGGATACAGGAGTTTTTTAATATTTTCAGAACCATTGTAGATACTGGTTGCTGCTGACATGGTGATCAAAACCATGGTTGAAAGGATGGCAATGGTTGCTAAACCGACAGCATTTTTCTTCATACGAAAAATGAGGTTAGAAACAGAGATGAGATTGTTAGGTTTGTAGTAATATTTCTTGTTTTTCTTGAGCATTTTCAAGAAAACTGTAATCCCAGCATTGAACAAGAGGTAGGTTCCTACAATAACTAACATAACCGCAATAAAGAAAGTAGCAATAGCTTTGAAAACATCTGTTACGCTTAGTGCTAAGTAGTAGCCACCACCTAGTGTAATTAGCCCCACTAAAGTTTGAAGGACTAGGAAGCGCCCTTTCTTTTCACCTTTTGATTTCTCGCGAGAGAGTTGGAGGGCATCCATACGGATAATTCGGATAGCGTTTAGGAAGACAATGACTAAAAAGATAAGACCAAATACCAGAAGGATCGAAAGCACTACGGACCATTGGAAGGTGGCAGTCAGCTCTACCTTCATCTTTGAAAGTTTGAGCAGTAAAGCGAAAATCAGATTGTCAAAGAGGGCACCTAACCCAATCCCAGCAGTGACCGTTGCTAAACCAAATATCAGAAGCTCCTTAAAGGTCATACCAATTAAATGGCGCTTTTCTAGGCCTAACATACCATATACACCCAGTTCTTTGGAACGGTTTTTCATGACAAAACTATTGGCATAAAGTACGATAATGGCAGATGCAAGTGTCACTACGATGAGACCTAGTTGAAGGGTAAATTGAATAGAAGATCCACCTCGCATTTCTACCATTTTAGGATTAAAAGTTAATGAATAAAATAGATAGCTGATGGTAACTGCAAGGAGAACTGCTAGTGCAAAAGGGTAATAGATTTTGCGGTTTTTGATTAAGTTGGAGATGGCCAACTTATTGGTTAATCGAAACATACTAGTTCACCTCACTTGCCATAACAGTCAAGGTGTCAGAGATTTCTTGGAACATCTGACGATCAGTCTTTTCACCACGGTAAATTTGATTATAGAGGATGCCGTCCTTGATGAAAAGGACACGTTTTGCACGGCTGGCTGCAGCTGTTGAGTGGGTCACCATGAGAATAGTTTGCCCTTGCTCGTTGATCTGATCAAAGATATCAAGGAGGGCTGCAGAAGATTTAGAGTCTAGGGCTCCTGTTGGCTCGTCAGCGAGGAGAATTTCTGGATCCGTGATGATAGCCCGTGCAACTGCAACCCGTTGTTTTTGTCCTCCAGAGATTTCATAAGGGTACTTCTCCTGCAATTGATTGATACCTAGATTTTCAGCTGTTACTACCAATTTTTTCATCATTTCTGTAATAGGCTTTCTAGACAATACCAAAGGGAGTAAGATATTGTCTTTAACAGAAAGCGTATCTAACAAATTAAAGTCTTGGAAGACAAAGCCTAACTTTTCTCGACGGAAGCTTGATGCTTCTGAATTTTTAATGGTCGCTGTGTCAGTTCCGTTAAGAAAGACTTGACCACGAGTTGGTTTGTCAAGCATGGCAAGAATATTGAGTAGGGTTGATTTCCCAGAACCTGATTCACCCATGATGGCAACGTAGTCGCCTTTTTCTACGGTAAAGTGAATATCTTTCAGGGCTTCTACTTGGTTACCTTGGAAACGAGTTTTATAAATCTTTTGAACGTGTTTTACATCTAGTAGTGTCATGATAATCTCCTTTTTAATATCCCATTAATTGAAACTGAGCCTGCATCATTTGAATGCCGAGCTCAACTCGCTCGATATCCTTTGGACTCGGTTTACTTGCTTGTTTCTTTTGTAAAATATTTTTCATAGTTTTGCTCCTTTATCTTTATGATATAAGTGTACTCTAAAAAAAGAGTTGGTTCCATAACATAACCTTACATTTGGAGCTTTAATCTTACATTTTTGTAAGATTGGATTATTTTTTTGAAATGAACTACTATTAGTTTACCATAAATTTTCAAGCAAAAGAAAAACCCCTGTAATTACAAGGGTTTAAAACTTTAATTAAATAGAAAAGGTGATTACCAAAACCAACCTTTGTCATCATCGATTGGTTCAGCTTCTTTCATTTTGCGAGGGCCAGTTCCGTACATATCAGCTTCGATATCTTCCTTGGTAGGTAAGATATAGTCTAGGATGATGTAGATGATGATTCCGAGTCCAAAATTTGCTACAGTGAAGATTGCAAATAGAAAACGAACTAGGGTTACATCAAAATTAAACTTATCTGATAAGCCTGCCAAAACTCCTGACACCATACGATTTCGCCTCATTTTATAAAATTTTGTATTCATGATTTGTACCTCTTTCGGTATTATTGATATGAGTATAACATGAACCAAAACAGCTTGCATCAGTCCTTAGTCGGATTTTGTAGGATAAGTCTACCATGACAAAGACCGCATCGATAGCGTCTCGTGTCGATTCGGCGTTTTCGCTGATAGGTCTGACTACACGCTTGACAAATATAGACTAGAGTTGGTTTTTGACTAGCATTCGGTAAAGGAGGTACAAAGCGAAGCCCATCTACTTCTTTTAACAATTCCTTAAAGGCTAAATCCTTATGTTTATAACCCTTACCCTCGTAGTATAGATGATAATGACAGAGTTCGTGACGAACAATTTTTCGGAAAACATCCAACCCAAGTTCTTGATAAACCTTAGGATTAAAATCCAAATGGCCATCCTGAGGGAAAAATCGTCCACCTGTCGAACGTAGGCGAGTATTCCATTGAGCCTGGTGTTTGAAAGGTTTTCCAAAGTCTTCTAAAGAAACTTGCCTAACGTAATCAGTTAGATTCATCTGGTGCAAGGAGCGACAGATTTACTTTTTCACGTTGAACATCGATTTTCTTCACCCAAACAGTTACCAAATCGCCGACCGATACTACTTGACTTGGATGTTTGATAAATTTCTTGCTCATGTGAGAGATATGAATCAGACCATCCTCATGGATACCAATGTCAACAAAGGCACCGAAGTCAACGACGTTCCGAACCACTCCCTCAAGTTTTTGTCCAACTTTCAAGTCTTTGATATCCAAAACATCCTGACGAAGGACTGGAGCATCAAAAGAATCACGAAAATCACGACCTGGTTTGAGAAGATCAGCAATAATATCTTTAAGGGTTTCCTGACCGAGGTCTAATTCTTGAGCCATTTCCTTGATTGAAATAGATTTAAGTTTGGCTTGTCCTTCTTCATTTAGGTCTTTAATGTCCAAACGTTTGAAGAGTTCCTTAACAGCAGCATAGTTTTCTGGGTGAACACCTGTATTGTCAAGGATATTGCTACTTTCAGGGATACGGAGGAAACCTGCAGCCTGTTCAAAGGCTTTAGCACCTAAACGAGGGACTTTCTTGATTTGGGCGCGTGAAGTGATTTTGCCTTCTTCTTCACGATACTTGACGATATTTTCAGAGATTGTTTTGTTAAGTCCAGCTACGTGTGAAAGTAAGGCTGGACTAGCTGTGTTGACATTGACACCAACTTGGTTAACGACTGTATCAACAACAAAGTCAAGACTTTCAGACAATTTTTTCTGACTAACATCGTGCTGGTATTGACCGACACCGATGGATTTGGGATCAATTTTAACCAACTCAGCAAGCGGGTCTTGCAAACGACGAGCGATAGAAATGGCTGAACGTTTTTCAACGGTTAACTCAGGAAACTCTTGACGAGCAAGTTCACTAGCTGAGTAGACAGATGCCCCACTCTCATTGACAATGACATAGCTTACTTCTGGAAAATCCTTAAGAACTTCAGAGACGAAGGCTTCGCTCTCACGGCTGGCAGTTCCATTTCCGATAGCAATAATTTCAACACCGTATTGGCCAATCAAATCAGCCAAATAACGCTTAGCTTCTTCAATCTGACGAGCTGAAGCTGGTTTGACTGGATAAATGACTTGCGTTGTTAGCATCTTCCCAGTCACATCAACGACTGCAAGCTTGGCACCTGTACGAAATGCTGGGTCAAAACCAAGGACCACGCGCCCTTTAAGAGGAGCAACAAGGAGAAGATTGCGAAGGTTCTCGGAGAAGAGTTGAATAGCTCCTTCTTCTGCCTTCTCTGTTAGTTCAGTGCGAATACGACGCTCAATAGCTGGTAAAACTTTTTTCTTAACAGATTGCTGAATAACTTCGTCAATATATACGTTTTTAACCTTGAAACGAGCAGCAAAGAAGGCTTGGATACGATCAACTGCATGCTCAAATCCAATCTTCAAAACATCTAGCTTCTCACCACGATTAAGGGCAAGTGTACGGTAACCCTGCATATTGGCAACTGTTTCTGAGAAATCGTAATAAATCTGAAAGACTTGCTTTTCATCCAAACTTTCGTCCTTGACTTTTGAAGTAATTTTAGAATGTCTAAGAACCTCTTGATAAGTCATTGAACGTAAGTTGACATCTTCAGATAGAGCTTCAACTAAGATATCAACTGCACCCGCTAAAGTATCTTGTGGAGTCTCAAAACCTTCACAGACAAATGTTTCTGCTTCTTTTTCTAGGTCAGATACATTTTGTAAGATTAAGCGAGCAAGAGGAAATAGTCCCGCCTCACGCGCAATGGTTGCCTTAGTGCGACGTTTTTCCTTATAGGGAAGGTAGAGTTCTTCTACATCTGCTAGTTTTTCGGCGGAAAGAATAGCTTCTTCCAACTCCTTAGTCAACTTACCTTGTTCTTTGATTTTGGCTAAAACTGCTTCTTTTCGATCATTGAGAGCAGTCAGGCTTTTATCAAGGTCGATAATAGCTTTAATAGCCACCTCATCCAAACTACCAGTCATGTCTTTCCGATAACGAGCGATAAAGGGGATAGTTGCTCCTTCTGCTGTCAAAGACAATACAGTATCAATCTGCTTTAAAGTTACACCCAAATCTTGGGAAATTTTTTCATATTTTTTATCCATGAAACTATTATACCATAAGCAGGAAAGCTTGTTTTCATTAATTTGTTGCTTTCATTCAACTTTATAAAGAGAAGAGCCATGTTTGTTTTAAATTTCAACCATTTCCCAGAAATAATAGTATAATAGAGATAACACAAAGAATCGAGGTATGCCGTATGGCTGTTAAATTTACAAAAACTGATGACTTAGATAAGATGTTCGAAGAATTCGCTAAACTTCCTGATTTGAAACAAGTAACATTTCCAGACGACAAAAAAAGAAAGATAAGG
>NZ_GL732463.1:577605-756853 GCF_000187585.1 Streptococcus peroris ATCC 700780 | reverse complement strand
ATAGATGACACTCTTTCAAAACCTGCCTTCAAGTGTTTTACAAGCTGGTGCTATCTTTCTATCAATCATTATTGAAGCTCTACCCTTCGTTCTAATCGGTAGCGTCATCTCTGGTGCCATTGAAGTCTATGTGACTCCTGAAAAAGTATATAGATTTCTCCCTAAAAATCGTTTGGGGAGAATCTTTTTTGGTAGCTTCATAGGGTTTCTCTTTCCTTCTTGTGAGTGTGGCATTGTTCCTATCATCAATCGCTTCTTGGAGAAGAAAGTACCAAGCTATACGGCTGTTCCCTTTCTGGTAACAGCTCCCATCATTAACCCAATCGTCCTATTTGCCACTTATTCAGCTTTTAGTCATTCACTTAAAATGGTGTTGCTCCGCGCTTTGGGTTCAATTCTTGTAGCTACCATATTGGGTATCTTTCTTGGATTTTTCTGGGAGGAACCTATTCAAAAGGAAAATAGATTGGCTTGTCATGAACATGATTTTTCTCATTTAACGAAAGGTCAGAAACTTCTTCAAGTCTTTATCCAAGCTATTGATGAGTTCTTCGATATGGGGCGTTACTTGGTCTTTGGCTGTCTTTTTGCAAGCCTAGTACAAGTCTATGTACCAACTCGAATCTTGACAACTATCAGCGCTACCCCACTGCTTGCTATTATTCTATTGATGCTCTTATCCTTCCTACTATCACTCTGTAGTGAAGCGGATGCCTTTATTGGCTCTTCGTTGCTCTCTAGTTTCGGATTTGCGCCAGTTCTTGCCTTTCTGGTTATTGGACCAATGCTTGATGTCAAGAACCTCCTCATGATGAAGAATTATCTTAAAACGCGATTTATTTGGCAATTCATGACAATTGTAACTCTTGTTGTGCTTGTCTATTCTTATCTAGTCGGGGTGATGCTATGATTCGATTTTTTATCTTATTTGGCTATTTTATCTTAACCCTTTATCTGCACCTATCAGGTAAGCTCAATCAGTATCTAAACCTCCACTATTCTTATCTGGCTTATATTACTATGGTTCTGTCTTTCTTATTAGCCTTAGTTCAAGCCTATATTTGCTTCAAGCGTTTGAAAGAACATAGTCACTTACATACTATTTCAGCCAAGCTTGCTAGTTTTGTCCTCTTAAGTTTACCCTTGTTAGTTGGATTTACATTTCCAACTGTTGCACTGGACTCACAAACTGTATCCGCAAAAGGATATTATTTCCCTTTGTCGGAAGGAACTGACAAGGCAATCCAAGCAAGTGAAGGAACGAGCAGTCAGTATCTTAAACCAGATACTAGCAGGTTTTATTCACAAACAGCTCATGAAAATATTATTCGAAAGAGTGCTGATAAATACTTAGCTCAATCTAGTATAGTTATCAATGATGAAAATTACCTGGAGGTCATGGAAGCTATTTATGATTATCCAAATGAATTTGAAGGCAAGGAAATCGAGTTTATTGGCTTTGTCTATAATGATCCTAATCACGCAAATAGTCAATTTGTATTTCGCTTTGGTATCATGCACTGTATCGCTGATTCAGGAGTTTTTGGACTCTTGACCACAGGAAACACCAATCAGTACGAAAATAACACTTGGGTCAGAGTCAAAGGCAAGATTAGGAATCACTATCACAAGGAACTCAACCAAGTCCTCCCAACACTCGAGCTTCAATCCTTTGTAAAAGTCGACAAACCAGAGAATCCATATGTTTATAAAGAATTTTAAAAAAGTAGCCTAAATGGGCTACTTTTTATTAAATATTAAATCTCTGACTTCTTCCGCTCCAATCTCATCCCCAGCCTTATCAAAGAGTTGAATAGCATGACTAAAACAATCATGGGATTTACTCGAATCAAGGTTTTGATAAATCTCTCCTAACCCTCTATAAGCGCAGGCCTGAGCGATAAGGTCATCTGTCTTTAAGGCTGAATCTAGCGACTGCTGCATATATGTATTTGCTTCAAAAATTTTACCTAACTTTAATCGTAAATAACCTTGCTCATAGTCATTAACAGAAGATTTGAGATCATCCTCTGAAAAATCTTGTTCAATAACTTCTCGCTCTTTTTCGATATAGCTAAGAGCTGTTTGAAAATCATTCATTTCACGATAGACCATAGCCAATTGATGATAGGCGATGTGTTCATTCTCACGATCCTTTTCTGTAATAGCCAAGTGGAGATAACGTTGGTAAACCTCTAAACAGTCCTCGTACTTTTTTTCGTACAAATAGATATAGCCCATCAAGTTTAAAAGACTATAATCTTTACAATTTGCTAGGCAAAAATCCGCTTGAACCAATTGCTTTGCTTCATCAATCTTTCCCTCAAATAATAATTCCCAAGCTTGATTCATTGAAAGAACTCCTATCTATTCTAAAACATTAATAGCCTAAACGAAGAATACAAACGATTATTTCACAATCTCCTTATACATATCCGGTCTTCTGTCTCTAAACAAGCCCCAGTTTAGGCGTTCAGATGCTCCTGTTTCAAGATCATAGGTAGTCAATAAAACAGCGTCTCCTTGTCGTTCGGCTTGACTTAAAATAGCTCCTGTTTCATCGGTCATAAAGGATGAACCGTAGAAATTAAGACTGGAACTTTGTCCCCCATTTTCTTCACAAGGAGTGACTTCTTCTAAACCATAACGATTGGCTGCGATAACTGGCACAATATTTGCTGCTGCATGTCCCTGCATGGTACGTTGCCAATGACCACAACTATCTGTATCTAAAATTGGCTCAGAACCAATAGCTGTTGGATAAAAGAGCAATTCTGCACCATTTAAGGCAAGGCAACGGGCTGTTTCTGGGAACCACTGATCCCAACAAATCCCAATACCAATCTTGGCATAGAGAGTATCCCAGACCTTGAAACCAGTATTTCCAGGTGTGAAAAAGAATTTCTCCTGATAATAATGGTCATCTGGGATATGAGTTTTACGATAAACTCCTAGTACTTCTCCATCTGCATCAATGACAGCGATAGAGTTATACAAAACATTACCATCTTTTTCATAGAAACTGATTGGTAAAACGACCTTTAGTTCCTTGGCAATCACTTTAAAATGCTGAATAGCCGTATTTTCTGTCACCGACTGGGCATACTGATAGTAGTCATATTGACGTTCCTGACAGAAATAGGGACGTTCAAATAATTCAGGCAAGAGAATAATTTTGGCTCCTTGCTTAGCAGCTTGACGAACTAACCGTTCAGCTGTTTGGATATTGGTTTCCACATCCTTAGCGCATTGCATCTGAATGGCTGCAACCGTTACATTTCTCATCTTTTTCTCCTATTCTGGAATTTGTTGGGTAATACAGTGGATATTCCCACCACCTAAAAGAATATCTCTAGCCAGGATTCCTACGACTTCACGGTCTGGAAAACACTGGCTGAGTATATCTAGGGCCACTTGGTCGTTTACATCTTGAAATTGCGGCACCAAGACAGACTTATTAGCAATGTAAAAATTCACATAGGAAGCTGCTAGTCTTTCACCTGCATAACGCTCCTCTTCGCCTTCTTCATAAGTATAGCCCGGCAAATCTTCTTCCGTCACTACTTGATGAAGAGCTGGAATTGGAAGTTTATGAATGGTGAAGCTCCGGCCTTTTGCATCGGTTTCCGTCTCTAAAAAAGCTAGATCCGCTGCAGACATGGCATACTGGGGATCATCTTGGTCGTCCGTCCAAGCTAAAACAATCTCCGCTGGACCAACAAAGGCTGCAACATTATCGACATGTTCATTGGTTTCGTCTTGATAAATACCGTAAGGTAACCAAATGACTTTTTCGGCACCAAGGCTCTCTAGTAAGGTCTCTTCAATCTCCTCTTTAGTCATGTGAGGATTACGACCAAGGCTTAGAAGGCAACTTTCGGTCACAAGAATAGTTCCTTGACCGTCACTGTGAATAGCCCCACCTTCTAGTACAAAAGGTTTGGCGCTATAAACAGGTATATTTAATTCTTTAGCAAAGGAAGACGCGACTTGGTCATCTGCTTCATAATCTTGGTAGAGACCGTCAACAGCACCACCCCAGGCATTGAAAGACCAATCGACTGCCAACTTTTCCTTTTTATCATTAAGGAGAATAGTTGGACCAGTATCACGTGCCCAGGCATCATTTGTTGAGATATCTAGATAAACAACCTGGTCTCCAAGATAGGATTGTGCTTCAGATAGATAGTCCTCCTCCACCAAAAGATAAACTGTTTCTCCTTGAGCAATGGTTTTAATGATTTGGCTAAAAGCTGTTTTAGCAGCCAACCCTTGAAAAGGCCACGAACCCGGTCGAGTAGGCCATATCATGAGGGTCCCATGGTGAGGTTCATACTCTGCAGGCATACGATAGCCTAATTTCTTTGGACTGTCCATCATGATAATCTCTCCTTAAAGTCTTGGTAGCCAAAGGCCTTGACTAAACTGCATTCACCCTCTTTATCCATGAGATACAAACTTGGGAGTCCAATCCCGTTAAAGGTATTATTCTTAACAAAGGAGTAGATTGCCATATCCTCAAAGTAAAGTCTATCCCCAATATTAACTGGATTTTCAAAACTATAGTCACCAATGATATCACCTGTTAGACAGGTATTGGAAGAAAGTCTATAGGTATAGGCCTTTTCTTGGGCTTCAAAACCATTTCTCAATGGTGGGCGATAAGGCATCTCAAGGACATCTGGCATATGACAACTTGCTGAGGCATCTAGCACTAAGGTCTCAATCCCATTTTCAACGATGTCTAAGACTTCAGTAGCTAAATATCCAGCATTAAGCGCAATAGCTTCACCTGGTTCGATATAGACATCAAGGTCATAGGTTTCTCGAATCCGTTTAATTTCAGAAATCAGCAAGTCCACATCGTAGTCATCTCTTGTAATATGATGTCCGCCACCCATATTGAGCCATTTAACTTGATGCAAATAGGCACCAAACTGGTCTTCTACTGCTTTCAAAGTTGTTTGTAAATCATCTGCCCCTTGCTCACAGAGGGTATGAAAATGAAGTCCATCAACCAATTCCAATAAATCACTTGGTATCTTATCCAAAGTCACTCCAAAACGAGAGCCAGGAGCACAAGGATCATAAAGCGCGTGATCTCCTTGTGTTGAACACTGAGGATTGAGGCGTAGGCCTACACTGATACCAGCCTCACGACAACGTTGACCATATTTTCGTAGTTGTCTCTCTGAGTTGAAGACAATATGATCCGATATTTGAAGCAGCTCTTCCATGTCAGCCTCCTTGAAAGCAGGTGCAAATACATGGACTTCCCCCGGAAACTCTTCTCTAGCTAACTTCGCTTCATAGAGTCCACTAGCCGTTGTACCAGAGAGATACTGGCTAATCAAGGGATAGGTTTTATAGAGAGAATAAGCCTTTTGAGCTAGCAAAACCTTACAGCCAGCCTTTTCCTGAACCTGATGCAGAATACTACAATTTTCTTCTAGTTTTGCTAAATCAATGACATAGGCTGGTGTTGGTACTTGTTCTAACTTCATTAGTCCACCATTTGTGGATTTTCAACCACAACCCATGGCAAACCGAATTTATTCAAAGCTTCCATGAATGGGTCTGGATCCAATTCTTCAAGGTTATAAACTCCTGGTTGTTTCCAAGTGCCATCCATCACTAATTTTGTACCAATCATAGCTGGAACACCCGTTGTATAAGAAATGGCTTGTGAACCAACTTCTGCGTAACATTCTTGATGGTCGCAAACATTGTAGATGTAGATGGTCTTTTCAACGCCATCTTTGACACCGGTAAAGATACATCCAATATTAGTTTTACCAACAGTACGTGGGCCAAGGCTTGCAGGATCTGGAAGCAAGGCTTTCAAGAATTGGATTGGTACGATTTCTTGGCCGTTAAAGTTAATCGCATCTGTACGAAGGAGACCAACGTTTTCCAAGCATTTCATGTGCGTTAGATATGATTGGCCAAAAGTCATAAAGAAGCGAATGCGTTTAACTCCTGGAATATTCTTTGCTAATGATTCGATTTCTTCATGGTGGAGGAGATACATGTCTTTTTGACCAACTTGAGGGAAATCATACTCACGTTTGATAGACATAGCTTCGACTTCTACCCATTTTCCATCTTCCCAGTAAGAACCTGGTGCAGAAACCTCACGTAGATTGATTTCTGGGTTAAAATTTGTCGCAAATGGATAACCGTGGTCACCACCATTACAGTCCAAAATGTCGATATAGTGAATTTCGTCAAAGTAATGTTTGAGTGCATAAGCTGAAAAGACACTGGTTACACCTGGGTCAAAACCAGAACCAAGAAGAGCTGTTAAGCCTGCTTCCTTGAATTTTTCTTGATAAGCCCATTGCCATGAGTAGTCAAAGTAGGCTGTAAAACCAAGTTCCTTGCAACGTTTCTCATAAATCGCACGCCATTCAGGGTCTTCTGTATCCTCGGCCTCATAGTTGGCAGTATCGATATAGTGGACACCTGTTGCCAAACAAGCATCCATAATAGTCAAGTCTTGATAAGGCAAAGCTACGTTCAAAACAGCTTCTGGTTTGTAGCTTTCGATCAAGGCAATCACTTCTTCTACCTTGTCAGCATCAAGAGCAGCTGTCTCAATCTTAGTATTTGTTTTGCCTTCTAATTTAGCCTTCAAGTCATCACATTTTGACTTAGTACGGCTAGCAATCATAATTTCTTTAAACGTTTCGCTATCTTGGCAAATCTTTGAAATAGCAACTTGGGCAACGCCCCCACATCCAATAACTAATAAACGACTCATTTTTTTCCTTCCTCTTCTTCTAAAATGTCTTCTACATACTTAGGCAACATAAAGGCACCAATATGCAAGTTTGCAGTGTAGTATTCCGTAAATAACTGGCGTTTTTTCCAGCCTTCTTTATCAAAATCTTCAATAGGATGATATTTTTTTGATGCAAATCCAAACAACCAATAACCAGCAGGGCTAGTTGGAATATGGGCTTGATATACCCGACTGATTGGAAAGGCTTGATTGACCTTGCGGTGCATACTCCGACAAGCGGATTCGTCCTCATCAAAAAAGGGACTTCCGTGTTGGTAAATCATAATGCCATCTTCCTTGAGAGCCCGATAACTACTACCGTAAAACTCTTTGGTAAAGAGACCTTCTGTATGACCAAAGGGATCAGTCGCGTCATTGATGATAATATCGTAAGTGTCCTCACAATTTCTCAAAAAACGTAACCCATTTTGATAATAAATATGAACACGGGTGTCATCCAATCCAGATGCAAAGTCAGGAAAATACTCTCGACAAACCTCAACCAGCATCTCATCTGGTTCTACAATATCGATTTGTTCCAATTCAGGATAGAGTGTCAAAACCTGGGCAACACCTCCGTCACCACCCCCAATGACCAAGACTTTCTTGGGATTGGGATGGACAGCCATAGGAACGTGAACCGTCATTTCATTGTATACAAAATCATCTGCATCCGAGAACAAAACATGCCCGTTTAAGATCAATATCTTCCCAAAAGCTGGCGTATCTAAAACCTCAATATCTTGCCATTCACTTCTTCCAGCATAGAGTTGCTTAACTGTGCGTAGCGACAATTTAACATCTGGTGTGTGAACTTCTGAAAACCATAAGTCCATCTAGTTCTCCTTTCTCTCAATGACATTGATGTGATTGACCTCTGGATCTTCCGTTCCTTGCAAGGAACAACCCCTATCTTTGGCAAAACGTATATAATCAATCATTTCCTGAGTGATTCGTTCACCTGGTGCTAGGATTGGAATACCTGGAGGATAACACATCACGAACTCTCCACAGACTCTACCAACAGTTTCAGCAATTGGAAGGCTAATGCGCTCAGCATAGAAGGCTTCCTGGGGAGATAAAACGAGTTCAGGTTGGATATATTCACCCGCTATCAAATCGTTTCCATCACGTGAGTAGAGTCTCTTAATATCAGCCAGAGCGCCGACTAAACGCTCAATGTCTTGGATTCGATCTCCGATAGAAATATAGGCTAAGATATTGCCAATATCGCCAAACTCAATCTGGATGTCATACTCATCACGTAAGAGATCATAAACTTCAATACCTGTCAGACCAATCCCTTGAGTATAGATAGATAGCTTGGTAACATCAAAATCACAAACACTGATTCCATCAATCAACTCTTTTGAGTAGGCATAGTAGCCACCGATGGCATTGATTTCGCGTCGAGCGTACTCAGATAACTCAATCACCTTCTCAAATGATTCTTTTCCTCGAAGGGCCAGATTACGTCGTGAAATATCTAGACTGGCCATCAATAAGTAGGAAGCTGACGTAGATTGCGTAAGATTGATAATCTGCCGAACATACTCTGGGCTCATCTGCTCTCCTATGAGCAGAATGGAACTCTGAGTCAAACTCCCACCAGACTTATGCATAGAAACGGCTGCCATGTCTGCACCTGCATCCATGGCAGATAGGGGGAGTTTATCTGTAAAGTGCAAATGAGCTCCATGAGCTTCATCAACCAATACCTTCATTCCGGCTTCATGGGCCATCTTGGTCAATCCTTTAAGGTCAGAACATATCCCGTAGTAAGTCGGATTGTTGATTAAAACAGCCTTGGCATCTGGATGCTCCTTTATGGCTTGTGCCAGTCTGTCATTTTCAAGTCCCAAGGCTATTCCAATCTTTGGATCCACACTCATTTCGATATAGATGGGAATGGCGCCACATAAGACTAAAGCATTAATAGCAGACTTATGTACATTTCGCGGCAAAATAATCTTATCACCAGCCTTACAAGTGGCTAGTATCATCGACTGTACAGAGGAAGTTGTACCACCAATCATTAAAAAGGCGTGGGCTGCACCAAACGCCTCTGCTGCTAGCTCCTCTGCTTCTCTAATAATCGAAATGGGATGCCCTAGATTATCTAGAGATTTCATCGAGTTCACATCGATACCGACACATTTTTCGCCTAACAATTCGACCAGTTCTGGATTTCCACGTCCACGTTTATGGCCCGGGACGTCAAAAGGCACGATTCTTTTCTTTCGTAATTTTACCAAACCCTCATAAATCGGGGCTTGACTTTGATCCAAATGATACAAATAGAACTCCTTTACTTCATTTAGGAATTTTTCTCGTTTACATATGAGCTACTTCATTTTATGAACTCATGAAAAAAGAGCAGGTTTCCACCCGCTCTACAATCTACTGACGTTTTTTACTTTGTTTCTGTTGAGTATTTCTGTTCCTGATGTTTCCAAACTCTCTAGTAGCAAATATTACGTACTTTATTGATCGTTTCACAAGATGACGTGTGCTTTCACCACACTAACAAATGTATACGAATTAGGATCTTCATCCTAACATCAACTTATAAAAGTAGGCTTTTAACCCTATCAATAATGTGGCTTCCCAGCCACGCTTCGGCATTCAACCCAACCTGTCCGTAGGTATTTTTTACTCGGGTTTATATTTGCTAGAAAACATCAATCCCATTTTCTAAGCATTATCACTATATCATATTTTATAAGGCTTGTAAATACTTTTCGGCTATTTTTTGCTTCGCTAGTTTCGTCTATTCTTTACGATTTAAAAAGAAAATTTCTGTATAGCAACTTCAAGAAATCGAAACTGAATCATTTACCTTACTGATTTTTCAAACCACTGGTGAATCATACGCGCAAGTTCATTGGGACGTTCTGTGTAGAGGTCATGCCCACAATCTTCAATAAACCTCATTTCAAATGAAGCTGGTACTTGATTGAGGGCTTGAGTTCGCCAGTCTTGATCCTTAGGAAAGTCTGGGACAATCAACAATACCTTGGTAGCAACCAATCTAATGTCACTAGCCTTAAGCTCTCGTCTTAACCTTAGTAGATTAAAAACTTTCTCTCGATCGAGTGCCAGTTCAAATTTTTGATCTCTTTCATTCCATTTAAAGGACTCTCTTACAGCCCTCTCCAAATTTTTCGACCAATAAGGAGCACCTTTCTTTTCCTCGGAAATGACCGCTTCTATATCGGTAAAGGTCTGTGTTTTAAAGTAATCATCCGTTGACCTTAGTTCATCCTCAAGAGACATCAATTGATCCAAGTCCAAATAGCCACCATCTAATAAAATCAAGAAAGCAACTTGTGGACACTGAGCTGCCAAAAAGCGAGCCATATCAGCACCCAAGGAATGAGCAATTAGACAAACTTCTGTTTCATTATGAAGTTCACGAGAAAACCAAGCTATTAAATCTTCCTTGCTGGTAATTTCTGAATGGTAGGGATTTAAAAACGTAACTGGCTCATTCAACTCGTTAAAAAAATCCAAAGCATGGTACTCATTGCTTCCTAAACCACCAATAAAATAAGTCTTCATTTTTTCTCCTTGTTTCATCCTCAATATTTGTTTGCCTTATTTTTATAAGGTCCAGTTCTCAATCATTTCTTGCAATCTCAGCTGATAATTCAAAATCTATCATGTGGTAATTTTCATCTAAGCGGATGAGACTATAATATTCATTCCAAAATAGATGATCGCTATTACTTTTCCACTTTAATCCATACCATAGCTGAGTGACATCGTTTGTATTGGATGGGGGAATTGACCATAGATGCTTTTTGAAAGTTTCTTGAACAATTGGAACATCTAGTCTAGTAGTCAAGTTGAGTTCATCCAATTTCAATGTTATAGAATGTTTTTTGGCTGCTTCAATGCTCTCCTTGTTAAATCGAACCTGAATAACCTTGGAATCTTCTAAAGCCACATCCTGGTCCTCAGCTCCATAAAAGGAGATACTCCCCAGTACAATGCCGTCTTTTACTAGAAGATAGGGAGCATAGGACACAGCATTGCTATCCAGCTTAAAGCCTTTTCCGATGGTGATTGATTTATCTCCTGAATACTTCTGGAAACTTCCATCTGTCAGGAGATCTTCGTAGTCCCTACCACCATCACCCTGTTTTACATAGATATCAAATCCAGCTTCCATCAGATCACTTGCTTTGGTCTCTGCTAGAGTAATTTTATTTTCATTAATCTGCAAAATCGGTGCTTGAGGCGGGAAACCAATCGTGAGATTAAACATGACTCCTACTAGAAAGACCATAAAGGTTATAAGGAGGGCAAGCAAAGACTTCCCAGTCCGCTTTCGAGCATTGAAAAGGGCCATTAGAGCTGGGAAAATAATCATTTTAGCTAAAATAGAATTCCCAACACCACCTCTATTTAAGGTCTGAAATGCAAACATCCCTGCAATTGCAATCAATGTCAGGTAAATCAAAAACTCACCTAACCCTAGCTTATCCGTTCGAGTTTGTTGGTTTACAGACGTTTCGTACAATGCCTGCCCATTCTCTTTTTTCTTCTTGAGAAAAAGATAAAAGCCCAGACCTAGCAGCAGATTAAAGATTGTAAAAGCAATTAAAGTACCTATAATCACCGTTCTACCCATGGCTCTCTACTCCTTTATGTTCTCTCTCAAATCTTATCTTTCTCTTTATTGTCAAATTCCCAATCAATAAAACAATAAGTAAGAAGGGGTCGCCTTCTATCAGTACAATCGGTAAAGCTTAAATGACAATGATTCTCATCTTTTTATCTTTAAGGAAACTGCTATTATTTCTAGCTCTATTTCCCTACAAAATGCTATAATGGAGCTAAGAAAATTGTTCTCTAGCAATTGAAAAACAGGGGAAACAGTCATGTTCACTAATATCGTTTTGGCTTTTTATGCTATTTTCTTTTTATCCTTATTCTTTACCATCTATCTCTATCTCAGACTTGTAGTCGCAGTCAGACATGGTAAAAATCTCCCAAAATGGATCTATAAGCTTGGGCAGGCATTTCAAGGAAGAATTCACGTTGACTATGAAGAAATCACTGACTCCAATGCTCTTAAAGAGGTTCATTGGTTCTTTTTAATCTATCTAATTGTAAATCTTCTAGTATTCGTTGGATTTTATTATCATGGTTATAGCCAACCTCAAGCAATCTATGAATGTTTGAAAAAACAATTTTTCATCGTACTTGTTAGTATGATTTTCAAAAGTATTGGCAAATTAATTGTAACAGCAATAAGAAAAAATTTTCAAAACAGTCATGTTTATGCACCAACCAATGCTATTATCGGATCTGTTTTTTTCACGAGTTATATTTTTATGTTTTGCATCATGATGAGTGGACTCCCAGCTCAACCTGTTCTAGTAACGCTTCAAAATACCAATGTTATTATTGGAGAGACCAAGGCTTCCGAGCTTTTGGACCAAGGTTTTACCTTCGAAGATAAAAGTCCAGAGAGCCTCATTACCAACCAAAAAAACGACCATTTCTACTACGGTCAGCTTCTTGAAATCAAGCGTGACAATCAGGCTTATGGTTTTATGAGCCTTACTCCCACTGGAAAGGATACTGAACAACTAAAAAACTGCGTCATTACCTACTATAGAACACCCAAAGATACCCATCAACTGCAGGAAATTTCTATCAATCATGTCAATCTAGTAAACCTCAAACTCCAGGATTTTCAAACACGAAAATTAATCGATATCTTTGAAGTCAATCCTGCTGATTATAATATCTCCGATACCGATGATAACTTCATTCTAACCATGCAAACAGAAGATTACGACCTCTGGAAAAGATACAGGATCGAAGCTAAGTTTAATAGAGATGGTTCCGTAGATAGCTATGGTGTCAGAGTCCAGCATAGTATGTGGGAATGATTTTAATCTCCGATCAGTCAGCATAATATAAAGTAGCTATTTACTCATTTTAGTATCTACTTGATGTTATGCTTTTTCATTTACACTAAATAGTAACATCCCTTTTTATAACAAGCGCCTCACTTCTTCAACAACTACATTGAAGCGAGTAAGCTTTTAGCCATTCGTACAATATAGAGCGTATCATCTTCTTTTGATAGTCGATTGAGCAAGTCAGTAGCCCTTGTAATGTCTCCTTTGATAGAGGCATTCATTGCCTGGAAGTAGTTTATTTCTAGTTTCTGGTATTTATAATCATGGCTATCATTTTCAAAGTAATCATTGCTTTGATGCGCGATTGTTAAATCGTAGATAGCCCTACTCAAATTTTTAGTTTTTTCTGCAAACGCAGCATCGGAGATAGTCAAACCTCTTAGCAAAGAGTCCAATTCTTCCCTATCCATATTTTGACGAGAAAGAATCGTCGAGCGAATCATATAGTTCTGCAAAATATTTTTGTACTGTTGTTTTACTTTGTTATCATTCAAAATTTCTTGAGAATTTTGTATGGCTCTATCAAAATCTCCAATCATGTAAAAGTACATTACCTGTATGGTTTTCGCGTCAATTTGTAGCTTTGAAGATTTTGCGTTCTCGTTAATTTGAATATATTGTTTCAAAGAGGCTAAATCCATATCCACATAGATTAATGTTTCAACTCTCTTCAGATATTTTGTGTTATTAAACCATACAAAGATAGACAAGCAAACAATCAATAGAAGTATAGACAAGGTTTGTAAAGTTAAATCTTTTATCATCCAATGGAAAAAAATGATGAGAAAAGCTACCAAAATAGACACCACTCTAGCAGGTAGAATATATTTGTTTCGTATTTTTTGATAATCCATTCTATTCCTTTCAACTCACCAAGCATCATATAAAGTTGCTATTACGACAGATTTAAGCATCTACTTGATGTTATGCTTCTTCATTTTCTCTTGGAAAATACCCGTAATAATTTGACGTAATTCTTCTCTTTCTTTTTCCGGAAGGTCTCCTTTTTGCGCAGCAACAGCGTATAATTCAGGATATTCAAGTGAAATTCTTTTAATGGTCCGTGTTATCGCATGTTTTCTTACGAAAAATGGGATCCGTTTAATGTAATCTTGGGGAACCAAGGCGATAATCTTATCTGCTGTTTCCTTGTCACTAATCTTGGACGTTGTAAGTCCATTTTTAATCATTTCTTGTTCTTTTTCTGTAAAATCTTGTAATTTCATATTTGTCTCCTATTTTTATCATTTATTTCATTATAGACCAAGCATGATAAAAGAACAAATATATTATTTGAAAATCCGACCTAACAAAAACCTTCAGCTCTAATCACACTGGTCCTCATCTTATGTAATTTCTCAAGTAGGGTTCACCATCGCTATCATATTTATTGATATAACCAATAAATCTCTCATTTCTCCTTGCTTTAATTTGGTTAGCTTAGATAACCCAAACAGCCCATACTCCGACTCAGACAAACATTATTTATGCTAGAACTGCTTCCATTTTAACGACTTCCTATAAAATTGAACCTACTTGTCATTGTCCATAATAAATGGTTTTGCAAGAGCTTCACCTATATAGTTTTCGAATCTTCAAAAATTGATTTAAAACATATTTTATTATTGTTTCGGTTGAGAATAGACTTCGATATGCTGACCTAGCACTTTGATTTCTACTGGTAGGTCATCAGATTTGTCACCATCAACATCCGTTTCTAATTCAGAATCAGAAGAAATTTTTATATGACGAGCTTTTATATACTCGATATTATCATTTACGACGACATCCCCTTTTAATAAATCAGGGATAACTGACAATTTAGTAAGGATTGAGGCATCTTTTAAAATCAAAATATTGGCATAACCATCCTTGTCTTCTTCAAAAATCTTCTTGTCAGCGAAATAATTGGTAAGAAGAACTAAAACATGGCTGGCAGGGCCGATGTAATTTCCTTTTTCAGTCTCAACAGTAATATTAAATGCTTGATCTGTTACGACAGACTTCATAGTATTAATCGCATAGGCGAGCATGCCAAATTTTGTTTTATCCTCTATCCCAACGTTGTGGATGGCCTCTGGTAGTGAGCCAATACTAAAGATATAACCAAAATAATTTCCATTTGATTTTCCGATATCAATCTTATTCGTAGAATTAAAATCTAGTTCGTCAATGGCACCATCAATATCTTGATTAATTTCTAACAGTTTCGTAATGAGATTTCCAGTTCCTCCTGGGATAATCGCCAGTTTAGGAATATAGTCTTTCTCGGCGATACCAGAGATTACTTCATTGACAGTCCCATCTCCACCAAAAACAAGAACTGCATCATAGTGCTCCCGAGACGCTTCTTCTGCAAAGTTTGTGGCGTCTTGCGCTTTCTTTGTAATTTTAATCTCCACATCTTCAAAGTAGTCTCTAGCTTTATTCTCCAGTTTCACCTTATAATCCAGAGCTTTTTCGCTACCAGATGTAGGATTGATGATTACCATAATTTTTTTCATTTATAATTCTCCTTAAAGATATCTCAAAATGTCTAGTAACTAATTTTATCATTTGTGGTATTGAAACTCCATCTATAAACTTGGAGAGGCAATTAAACAACCCATTAAAAAGACTAGTTCTACAATATCTTAACTTCTATACGTCTTTCTGTGATAAACTCACATAATCTGTTAGGTACAAAACACCTGAAATTAAAGCTAATACACAAGGAAACAAACCCAAGAACAGATGCAGTAAACAGAAATTGATAGGTTTTCCCGACTGTTTTTTTCATAATAACTTTCTCCTAAAAATACTAACTGGCTTTTCTGCTATTCCTACTTGGCTTTAATCATTAATTATTCCCAAAATAATACTGACTCCCCGTGATATTATTTTATCTTTCTCTCTCTCGCAGTCCATCCCAGGAAGGATCATCTGATATTTTAATATCACCTATAAACCATCTCTTCATCTTCTTTTTATCCTTATAGGGATTGGGGTGGACAACGGTAAAAGCATGAATACTTGCATCTGGAAAATACAGTTCGACATTTAAGGACTGCTTGGGATTATCATTGACATAGGCTGAAAAGTAAATATGATAATGACCACCCATATCACCACTATCATCATAGTGTCCCCGAGCTGTATTAGGCAAAAGCTTTACAGAGTCTACGGACTGCCCCTCATCTTTCAAATGGGTAACAATCTCAC
Source organism: Streptococcus peroris ATCC 700780 (assembly GCF_000187585.1). Classification (GTDB taxonomy): domain Bacteria; phylum Bacillota; class Bacilli; order Lactobacillales; family Streptococcaceae; genus Streptococcus; species Streptococcus peroris. The sequence continues at coordinate 740,929 of NZ_GL732463.1, read as the reverse complement.
TCTTAATAGACTCTTCATGATCAAGGATAAACTTAGTACTATCACTATATATTAGATTGCCATTGCGTATATTCCCATTGATAAAAAAAGGTAAACTCACAAGCACAAAAGGCAACAAGATAGCGATATACAACCACTTTTTTGATTTTAGCATCAAACTTCCTCTCCAGTTTTTTACTCTTTCCTCGCAATTCATTTTCATTGTAAGACAATAAATAGTTCCACGAATTATAAAACACAGTTAACTTATGTGAATTTCAGTTTCCCAGCGTCTGAGGATATCCTTTAAGGGCTCATCAAGATAGGTATAGGTCTTATCCTTAATCCAATCAGGAATTCCATAAGCTGCCTCTGCTATACTACCTGTGATGGCAGCAAGAGTATCACTATCCCCACCAAGAGAAATGGCATTTCGAATTGCATCTTCAAAATCTGTACTTTCAAGAAATGCAATGATAGCCTGAGGTACTGTATCCTGACAAGTTTCATTGAAATGATAGCTAGGACGAATTTCATTCAGAGATTGAGAAAGATTATAGCCATACTCCTTCTCTATTTTTTCCTTGATACGTTTCTTACACTCTATAGGGTTATCATTGATTGGTTGCCCGTAGTCACTACAGTAGCCCCCAAAGTAATACCGACACATAAAGATAGCATCAGACGTCGCCATAGCTCCTTTGACCCCCTCTGGATGATTATGAGTCACCTCTGCGGAAAGTCGAGCAAGAGCTCTGCTAGTTGGCCAGGTACCTGTTCGTGCACAAAAGCAACAAGCCATGACCCAAGCACAGGGAGAAACACGCATGGCAGAGCCATTGCCAAAGCTATTATAAGGGGCGCGGTCATTGCTATGAATCCATACATCAAACCTAGCACCATAACCAGCATCAGGATACATCCTACCATACTTCTTCATGGCATCAATAAAGTCATCCTTCTGACCACCATTCATAATGGCTTCAGCAACAGCGCAGGTCATAACCGTATCATCTGTGAAAAAGCAATCCTCACGAAATAATGGAAAGTCTTTCGTTTTAAAGTTGTTCCATTCATAAACAGAACCTACAATATCTCCAACTATTGCTCCTAGCATGCTATTCCTCCATACAAACTTTTGGTTGAGACTGACATTTCTACTTGCCATACTCTTTTATTTTACCAGCATATTCGGTCAAAAGATTCTTTGAATAAATTTTTTCATTACTTGAATTTCTAACTTCTTTCCAAAGAATAGAAGCTACTTTTAGTTTATTAGAGTAGTTGCCACTATTTTCGTCTGCACAGAAGTCCTTTAAAAATTGGTTCCATTGACAAACCGAATGATCATACTTGGCATAATCTGAATTTCCATAATAAACTTTTAGCATATCTTGGATTGTGAAACTCAAATCATTGTCGCTTTTTACTTTTCTCCAAGCAGTAGCCATATCGGCAGTAAACTTAAAGGGCGAAACATCTGTTAAAGTTGAGAAATATTCTCTAAAGTGTGCATTAAAGGAGAATCCACATTCAAGTAAGGGCGTATTTAAGGTAACGACTTCTACTTGTTTCTTTTTCCTTTTTATTGATGACTTTTTAATCAAATTACCCTTAAAGTACTGCTCAATAATATGATTGAGTTCTTGTTTGGTCCCTCTATATTCAAGCCCTAATGACTTGCATATCTGTGAAAGTTCATCCCGATACCAATAGTATTTATTAAACTCATCAAAGGATGTGATTTTTTCAAACTCAGGTCTGCTTTCTATCAATATAACACCTCCTTAAAAACAGTTTAGGTTTTCATTTCTAAATAATGGAGTTTTAGATTCTTTATTCTGAGGATTAGTTACGTTTCGCTAACAAGCTTACACATTCAGCGGTTCGGACTTACCGTATCGTCCGTGAAAAAGCAATCCTCACGAAATAATGGAAAGTCTTTCGTTTTAATGTTGTTCCATTCATAAACAGAACCTACAATATCTCCAACTACTGCTCCTAGCATAAGATTCCTCCTTATTACATATCAGATTCAATACACATTTCCAATGAATCGTTCTTAAAAAATGTCTCCACCAAATCAACCCATTCTTGAGGCAGGTAAGCTGATAAATAGCCATGGTTATAGCCCTTTGCTTCATACAGGATCGTGTTGGGATGGAGCTGCTGAAATAATTTCGCCGATGCTTTCACACAGTTCAATTCTTTTTCACCGTAGATATACAGAACCTGAGCCTTACTAGCAGAAATCGTGTCCTTCAGCTTGTAATGCCCCATATAGGTTTTGTAAATGGTCACCAATGTTTCGATAGGAGTTCTTGGCAGATCTTCTAAATAATAAGCTTTTATTTCATCTGGATAAGCCAGTTTAGGATAGAATTTGTTCATCATGCTTAATTGAAGTTTGCAAGAGAATTTACTGAACATCAATTTACCAAATAGAGACACTAGAAAGATACTGATTTTAGCTAACCCTGGTTGAGAAATACAGAGGCTTCCGTCTATGATGGCCTTCTCAGCTATCTCGCTGTCTAATGACAAAAGCTCCATGGCAATTTGACCACCAAGTGAAACGCCACCAATCGCAAACAATTTCCCACCACAGTTTGCTTTGATATAGTCTAGAATCTCCAAAGCAGAATCTTCAGTAGAAACATAATCAAGTTGATATTCTTCGCCGTGGCCATTCAAAGTAGGTAAAATAACACGATACTTCCCTGACAAGATCCGTACTTGACGAAGATAATTCCACCAAGAACTGCCACCGCCATGTATCAGCAAGATAGAAGGCAAATTCTTATCACCAAATTCATGGAATTTCATATTTAAACTCCTTACTGTAGGACTTTCACTAGATAAATATTTGTTCAATCAGTTTGAACAAGTAGAGTGGGCTAACTTAATTTGTATGCTATTCTTATATACAAAAAATAGGACACCGTCGTAACGTTGCCCCGTCAAAAATTGATTACAATTTTTAGTTAATAAAGTAATTCTACCATCACTCTGGTATTTTGTCAAATTTTTATTTACTTTATAGTATCATTTACAATCTTTTGAATGAATGTGTAAGTACTATTAATCAATTGATTATTTTTGAAAAAACCATCTTTTTCTTTCATCCTTTTATTGAATAAATCGTCCAGTTCTTTGAATCGATGCTTTTTGACCTTTCCTGAGACAATCTGGTCATAAACATAAATCAATGCAACAAATTCCAGAATAGCGCGAGATGACAACCTTTTCCTTCTGCTAGACGTTGTTATACCAGGAATTCCTTTAACAAATTTTATAATCTCTTGAGGGGGTACAGTTGTTCCAGGATTCAAGTCATATAAGATACAATTGTTGTGAGCAGCGGCATTTCTTAAGCTTCGTACTAGATTTAAAATCTGACTTTGAATATGAGGGTATTTTTTACTGGTGTAGTAGTCTAAATAAAAATTTATAATAGATCCAAAACTCAATAATTCCATCAAAACCCATACTGGGCAATCCTCATAGTTTGTAATCTCATAACAGACTGAACGATTTTTTGTTGTTTGCTTGATGGTGAAATATTTCTTTAAAAGATCTCCAGTATGTGGTGATAAGATTGTTCCTTGAATTTTTTTAATTTCTCGAGGGTGTTTTTTTAAAAACTGTTTTACTAAATCATAGCCATCTGTTGTTACATCTTTCTCCACGTCATGAATCAAGTTGACACACATACTATGTTCAATATCAGAACACATTTTTTGTACTAAAAATCTATAATGCATGTCCAGTATACTCATCTCAACCAAATAAGAAAAATCAAGTTGTATGTACTTACCTTGTTTTGCTCCTTTTTGATATTTTTGATAATTTTTTCTATATGAAGCCGTTCGTAGATAGTTATTAATATTAGATAAATAATTGGCAGCTACAGATTCATCAATATAATTAAATGTAATGCCTCTATTATTTTTCATTTCTAAAATTAATTGGGAAACTAACTTCTTAGGTTTTTTAACTTTATTTGCCATAACCTCTCCCTAAATAGATTTGTTGAAAAGAATCCAAATACAGTAAGCGAAAATCTATAATTAAGATATTTAACAACGTTTTACTAACAAACTTATACACTCCACGTATCGTGATAGCAAACTTCTATATTATAGAACGAAAGTGATAGAATGTTTTATAAAATTATACTATAAAATGAAAGAGAATTATACACTCAACTCAAACAACTTATAAAACTCACCTCTTCTATCCATCAAGTCACTAAAAGAGCCATCTTCAACAATGATGCCATCTTTCATAAAGAGAATTCTATCGTATTTTTTCAAAATGTTCTTATTCAACTTGTGGGTTACTACAAGTGCAGTCAAATTTTGAATATCCAAGATTGAATTTTCAATTTCAGTAGTTACTTGATTATCCAAAGAAGAGGTGGCCTCATCCAATAATAAGATTGGTGTTTTTCGAATCAAGGCACGCGCAATACTAAATCTTTGTTTTTGTCCACCAGATAGATTTGATCCATTCTCTCCACATAAAGTTTGTAAGCCAGATTCATTTTCTAAAACATAACTTTCTAAACCTGACTGATGTACAGCTTGCTTTATTTCCTCATCAGTGAAGGATTGATTAAGAGTAATATTCGCTCTTAAAGTATCATCAAAAATATAAACGTCTTGCTGAACAATAGTCATTAAGTTATAAAGACTCTCTGCTGAAATAGCTTGTATATCTTGATTATCAATTGAAATATGTCCACTTGTTACATCATAAAAACGTAGCAATAGATTGAGCAAAGTTGATTTTCCACTCCCTGACATTCCTACAATTGCAATTTTTTCCCCTTTTTGAATCTTCAAAGATAAATGATTAAAAATCTTTTCTTCAGTATTAGGATAAGAAAAATCTATATTTGAAAAAGAAATAACATCATCGAAATATTCTTTCGTTTCACCAGTCTGAAGTTCGGTTACATCTTTTACTTCAAATGCATCTAGTGTTGCCTGACCTTCACGGAATTTACTCATTCCCATACCAACTTCATTTAGTGGCATTACTACAAAATTAACCAGTTGAACAATAGCTGTTACACTTCCAATTGTGGTATGGCCATTAAAAACAAGATACATTCCTCCACCAAAGGCTACCAAAAAAACAATCATCCCTGAAAGCTGCGAAATAACATTAGCTAAAACATCAAATTTCCCTTTTATAAAATTTATTTCATCAAATTTTTCACTTTCATGACTATAATCCTTACAGATAGCATCTTTCACATTAAAACTTTTAATAACCAGAAATCCTGCTAAAATATCTTTAACCTTAGCTAAATACTTCTGATCGGTAATCATAGCTGTTTTTTGAAGTGAAGCTGATTTTTGCCCAATAAATCCTGATATCATCATTGGAATAATGCTAGCAATGATTACTAATAAGGTCAAAAACCAATTACCTATAAACATAGCTAGGAGTGAAAAAATCATTAAGGAAAGGTTTTTTGAAATATTAAAATACTGGTGTAGATAATCTTGCTCGATTTTCTTCATATTTTCTGTTAATACAGAAATAAACTTCCCTGATTTTTCTTTAGAAAAGTCTCTATAATCGCTATCTAAAATAGATTGGAACACCTTGTTTTTGTATCTTGACATGATTTGCCTAACAAGTTTATTTCTCAATCGAAGAGATATAAAGTTCAGTCCTGCATAGATGAAAATAACACTAGCTCCTACTAGTACCGCTTGAGTTAAGGCAACTTCATTTTGGGACATACCACTATCAATAATACCTTTAATAGAATAAGCAAAAGCAATATTAGTTAAAGGGACCAGTATATTAAATATCATGAAAGCATAAAAAGCCTTCTGATGATTCTTTATCAATTGTTTCATCCTTAATCTACCTCATAATTCTTAATTTCATTTAGAAAATGAGACATAAAATATTCTTCTAAGTTAATATTCTCTCTCCTAATCTCTTTCATAGAGACCTGTTCTACAATTTCTCCATTTTTGATAAAACCAATTTTATCTGCTATCTGTGAAATTTCCGATAATATATGACTCGATATTAGTATTGTAATACCATGCTCCTTAGAAAGCGACAACAAAAGATTTCGAATTTCTTGAATTCCTATTGGATCTAAACCATTGATTGGCTCATCTAAAATTAACAATTTAGGTTTTGTTAGAAAGGCACGAGCTAAACCAAGCCTTTGCCTCATTCCTAACGAAAAATCTTTTACTTTTTTAGTCGTATTCTTTAATCCGACCATTCTTAAGGCTCTTATTATATCTGATTCAATAATATTTTTCCCCATATACTGAGCGTGAATTTCCAAAATTTCTTTTGCAGTGCAATTATCATAAAAAATTGGTGATTCAATAATACTTCCAATCTGACTTAAGATTTCTTCTCTGTGTTCTTGTAAATTTTTCCCAAAAATCTCAATACTACCTGATGTAATTGTTGATAAGGATAACATACATTTCATTAACGTTGTTTTTCCAGCACCATTCGGTCCTAAAAAACCATAGATTTCTCCTTCAGCAATTTGAAGGTTGATACCACTTAAAATTTCTTCTTTATCAATTGTTTTAAAAACTTCTTTTATTTCAACAATATTTCTCATTTCTATCTCTCTTTCTATATCCAGTTTTAAATGCAAGAATTTTTCTCCCAGAGCATAAATACTAATTTATACAGTCTCTTTTTTTATAGAAATCATTAAGGAATTATCACTTTCCTTCAATTAAACTTAGGTATGCTACTTGATACTAATATCTTGTCTTGAAATATTAAAAATTGAAAATGAAGTAATCATTAAACTTATGAAACTTGCAAATATCAAAAAGAATAAGTTATCAGCAATATTATTAGATAAACTTCCTGGACTTACATTTGAAAGTAATGCTGCTAAACCAAGTCCTGAAAGCATTGTTATAGCTGTTGAATGTTTAATCATACCTAAAACAAATGGTAGTAACCCTATTAGTACTGTTGCAAACGTTATTCCAGCTAAGTTAATTAATTGACTAGCTAGAGGGATATAACTAGATTCAGTTACAACAGCCATGAATCTAATGAATAATTGAATCACTAAATGTGCAGAAAAATGGGCAATAAATGCTATTAGAATGACTGAAAGAATTTTTCCCCATAGTAACTTTATTTTAGAAATAGGGTAAGAAAACAACTGAAAAATTGTTCTTCGTTTAAATTCATCAATAATAATCGTAGATAATAAATAAGATTCGAAAATCAAAAATGCTGCTTTTGTAAATAAAGATGAAAACAATGAAGCTACAATTGCCCAACCTTCCCATTTACCAGTAATTCTAATAACATTAGAATCCTGTCCAGTAAATTCTCCTAGTTTATTGTCAGTACCTAAACCCATAATAATGATTGCTGTAATACCTAACACTATAAATATAGTACACAACCAGGCTAAAAATAATTTAGATTTAGAAACTTTATTTAATTCAATTTTAATAAGCGACAACATAGATTATTTCCTCCAAAGCGTAAATAAAGAATAAACTATTCAGACTAATCTCGACAAATATTTAAAAATAAGCTTATTCTTCAGACAATGTTACTATACATACTATCGGTATGTATACACTAAAAACAAACATACCTTCGGTATGTATAATAGATTTTTAATAACACACTTAAAGTATGTTATTTTTTAACTATAAATTATGTAAGATAATTTATTGAATTGATAACACATAAATAGAAATTAGTATTAACATGAATGTCATGCGACTACTTATTTACTATTTTTTTAAGTGATCAAATAAGTTGAAAATCACCTCCATCATATCATCAGAAATTAACTGTACCCCTAGACCTTCAAAAGTAAGTTTAATGAAATTCATTTTACGCTTTAATTCTACTAATGAAAAAACGGAAATTTGAAAACCAATCCAAATATTCAGAGTTAAAACAATTAAATCTGCTAGCTCTTCTGGATATTCTGTTTTAATAGACCCATCTTCAACTCCTTCGTAAACTTTTTCTCTAATTTCGGGTAAAAAATCAGAAAATAGACCTAGATACTGCTCTCCTAACAAACGTGGACTTCTTAGCATGATTGAGGCAGAGTAAACGAGCCTTTGGTGTTCAAAATTAGAGAAAGAGTCCATCAAAGAATTTTGTATCTTTTCTAATCCAGTATTTCCTCTCCAATTATAATTTAAAATTTCTTGATTATTTTCGCTAATGATTGTTTGCAGTATATCATATTTAGACTCAAAATGATGATAGATAACACCTTTTGTTAATCCACCTAAGCCATCTATGATATCTTGTATTGACGTATTATCAAATCCTTTTTCTAAAAATAAATTTTTAGAGACCTCTAGTATTTTTTTTCTAGTTTCATGTGAGTTTCTATTCCTTGCCATTTTAGTCCCTTTCTATCATACCGACGGTATGTAATTCTATTGTAGTGGAAGTAACTAATAATGTCAAGTTCTTTATTGGAAAATGCAAAAAAGCCTTACAATCAAGGCTTTTCATTAAACAGTTCGTCTACACTTTAGTCACCTAGATCAAGATTTAGATAATAAAAACTAGTCAATTTTCTCTGTGATGTTTCCAAGTTTATCCAATACAAGACATGAATGATCATTTAGTGGAATTATGGGAACATTAACGAGTTCTTCAGCTCTATCCTTATTAGCTTTATCATTCCAGGAATCATAATGAACACTAATTAAAAACTGACTAAAGAGTCCTAATCCATTTTTTATCTTTATCTGATGATCTGAATTATCATTAGGTGAAACATAGACTTTTTCTCCTAATAATAGGGCTCCTGCAGAAAATCCAATAACTTTCGCCCCTTTATTCAGCATACGATCGATATAATTTTTGAACTGCTGATTGACGTAAGTAGCTAAATACTTTTCCGTATTTCCACCACCGATAATAATTAGATCAGCATCTAGATAGCTATCAAAATTAATCTGCTCAGTGTCCAAGAGTAAGTAATCAGTGTTTAGATTAGGAAGTTGACTTTGGAAAACTTCCGTGTACTTATTCATATACGGTTCCCAATTTTCTCGATAAACTGTAAAAATGACAATTCTTTCGATCTTCCTTGATGACACAATTTTATGAACAATCGTATGGTTCTTTATCGGCGGATTTCCACCCATCAAAAAAATTTGTTCGTCCAATCTTTCACACTTCCTAAAGATACATAAATTTTGACCACGTACTGAAATTATAATTTCTTCTTAAAATGAATAATTCTATTTGCCTCCTGAAATCCAATATTGAGATGAAATCTTATAGAATCCGTATTCGTTAAAGTACAGTCACTTGCAAATTCCTTACATCCTTTATTTTTCGCCCATTCCTCACATTTTGTACAGAGATTTTTAGCAATATCCTTTAAACGATATTCCTCGTCGACAATAATCCCTTCTAAGAATCCAACAGGACTATATTTACAACCTTCAACATAATCAAATCTGAGTGAACATAGTGCTAGACCTACAATTGTGTCACCTTCAACTTCAGTAAAGATTGCAGTATTTTTGCCATTCGTATATCTTTTTACTTCATCAATAGCTTCTTTATCGGTTAATTGGGGCCATAATTGTTTCATTAGTTTAGCCGTTTTTATAGAATCTTTTGTTATTCCATCCATATTGATGTTCCTCCGCAAATTACAGGCAAATGTTTCAAATCATGCTGTTACTTTGTTACTCATTGATTGACACCAATACCATCCCCTTCTATTTATCGCTGTCTCAGATTGGAAGAGCAGTGATACTGCCTCAACTTGGTGCGTTTGTGGGAGTTCAAAGCTCCAGTGGAGCTTTGAAGCATCTCGCCTTGAAATGTTAAAGCGAGATGTTTAACTGCGTTTTACCAATAAGCTCACACACTCAACATGTGGAGTTAGTCAACATCTATATTATATAACGAAAGTGATAGAGTTGTTGTTTAAAATTAAACTTTAGAATGAAAATATTTAAAAAGGGATAAATCCTTAACAAAAGGGGTGTACTCCCGCGCCTTCGGGAAGGAAAAAAAGAAATGGCGCAAAATCAAGGTTTTATTTTTGAAATTTACCAGAAAATACCCTTAATGAAAGTAACGTAGTTCTTGTTGATGGTCATAGTGTGTTCTATTGATGCACGTTCAACGGTTACTAGATTTAGGTTAAAATCGTTAAAGCCCATATCATAGTTTAAAAAAGCGATTATACAAAAACTTGTATATCGCTCTGTTTGTTCACTTACTTTGACAAAGTGGAGGTATCTATCCTCAAGGTCCTCAATGCATTCCATACTGCCAGTAGCGTTACACCAACATCTGCAAAGATTGCCTCCCACATATTAGAAATTCCCAATCCACTTAGAACCAAGAAAATTAGTTTAACTACAATAGCCAAGGTCATGTTTTGCCGAGCTATTCTGACTGTCTTTTTAGCCAGTCGAATGACTTGAGGAAGTTTTCCAAGGTCATCATCCATCAGTACAACATCTGCTGATTCAATGGCTGCGTCCGAACCTAGCCCTCCCATAGCAATACCAACATCTGCCCTAGCAAGAACCGGTGCATCATTCACCCCATCTCCAACAAAGGCAACAGCCTGCTGAGACTGAGTCAGAATTTCCTCAAATGTACTCACCTTATCCTGAGGCAAGCAATCTCCAAATGCATCATTAAAGGCAAATTGCTGTGCAAATTCATCAACCACTGCCTGACGATCGCCTGAAAGGAGAACCGTCTTTTTAATTCCGACTGCCTGTAAATCCTTCAAGGCCTCGATGCTCGTCTCCTTCACTTGGTCTGTGATAAGGAAATAGCCTAGAAAATGACTGTCCTCTGCCAAATAGAGAACTGTTCCTGTGCTGTCAATAGCTGGATAAGCAATCCCTTGAACTTCCATTAATCTAGCATTCCCAAGATAGAGCTGTCTGCCATCTACCCTACCGGACATGCCCTGCCCTGGTAGCTCGGTAATCTGACTCACCCTATTCTCGTCCACTTCCTGTCCATAGGCTGTTCGAATAGAGTTTGCGATTGGATGATTGGAATAGCTTTCCAGATGGGCAGCGAGGTACAGAATATCATCCTCGACACCTTCTGCGTTGACAACGGTATCCACCGCAAAGATACCTTTTGTAATTGTCCCCGTCTTATCAAATACGACCGTATCCAACTTGGCAAGAGCCTCTAAATAATTCCCACCTTTCACTAAGACACCTAATTTAGATGCTCCCCCTAGCCCGCCAAAGAAACTCATTGGTACCGAAACCGCAAGAGCACAAGGGCAAGAAATGACTAAAAAGGTAAGTGCCCGATAAAGCCAAGTCGACCACTCCCCTAAACCAAGCAAGGGAGGCAGGCTTGCAAGCAGAAAAGCGATTCCGACAACCACTGGTGTATACACACGCGAAAAACGTGTGATCATCCGTTCCGTCTCCGCTTTTTTATTGCTTGCATTTTCAACTAATTCCAAAATTTTGTTGACCGTTGATTGCGAAAAAGTCTTACTCACTTCAATTACCAATGGACTAGTCAAATTGATCACACCACTTGTAATGTCCTCACCAACGCCAATTTCCCTAGGCAGTGATTCTCCTGTCAAGGCTGACGTATCCAGAATAGAACGACCTTCTCTGACCAGACCATCTAGGGGCACCTTCTCCCCAGGCTTAACTAAAATATGGTCCGCAACCCTTACTGTTTCAGGGTCTACTTGAACTGTTTCTCCCCCCTCTAGTCTCCAAGCCTTATCCGACCGAATATCCATCAATCGTGCAATGGACTGACGAGATTGAGAGGTGGCCTTATCTTGGAAATACTCCCCAATCTGATAAAAAAGCATGACGGCTACTGCCTCTGGAAATTCTCCCAAGAGAAAGGCTCCTAAGGTCGCGATACTCATCAAAAAGTTTTCATCAAAAAGATTACCACGTTGAATATTTTGAACCATCTTGATAAGAACCTTATGGCCGATAATGATATATAGGGTCAGATAATAGACCAGACGAATCCAGAAATACTCCTCTGGCAGGAAAAAGCCGAAGGCAAATAGAATCATAACAGCAAGTAGCAGCTCTTTCGCCCAATCTCGTTTTTCTGGAAGTGCCTCTTCCTTTTTCTCACTGATAACTTCGATTCCAGGTTCAATAGCATCCACCAAGTCAATAATTTCCTTATCTATCCCATCTTCGCTTTTTGTTTCCAAAATCAGCTTTTGAGCTATCAGATTGACAGTGGCAGATTCTACCTGCTCCAATTGATTGACAGCACGTTCAATCTTAGCAGCACAATTGCCACAGTCAATTCCTCGAAGTTCATACTCTTTCTTCATGTTTTTCCTCTTTCAAATGTTTCAGTGTCAAAGACAAGACTGCTGCGACATGATCGTCCGCAAGTTCATAATAGGTCATCTTTCCTTTTTTCTCCCCCTTGACCAATTGGCAGTCCCGCAGATAGCGTAGTTGGTGAGAAATAGCAGATTTGGTCATCTGTAACGCAATCGCTAAGTCTCCGACACAAATTGTTTTTTGCCGTACTGCTTGTAAAATCCGCAAACGAGTTGGATCAGAAATCGCCTTAAAAAAATTGGACATATTTAGCAATGTAACGGTATCAAACTCCGTCTCATGGACCCCTTGAATTAAATCTGGATTACAAGCTGTTAAACACTGTGACATATTTTGTATTCCTCCTATCCTAAAGTTGTATCAAGTAACATCATAATTAGAAATCCGTCCATAAACTCACCTGTTGCAATATCGGTATTCTTGTGTTCTTGAGCACCTGGCACAAGTTTTTCCACTACAACATAAATCATGGCTCCTGCCGCAAATGAGAGAGCATAAGATAGTAGCTGGGGCATAGACATAACAGCATAGGCCCCTAAAACAACTGCAATCGGCTCAACAATCGCTGACATGGCGCCATAGTAGAAAGCTGATTTCCTACTTCGCCCTTCTGCCCGTAGCGGCAAGGACAAGGCAGAGCCTTCTGGAATATTTTGGATACCAATTCACAAGGCTAATCCAAGGGCACTCATCCACGTAAAGGAAAGTCCAGTTGTGGCATTTGCCACACCAACTGCTAAGCCCTCTGGTATATTATGAATCACTACCGCCAGATAAAGTAGCATGGTCTTTGATAAGGGTCTTTGGGGATTCAAAATCCCTTCCTTATCACTCATCTGTTGATTCAAATGCAGGTGGGGAACCAAATAATCAATAAAGCGGATAATTAAGCCCCCGACAATAAAAACCAACAGCCGTCGGCAACCAGTAAAATCTGTTTGCAGCCATTGACTGGCTATAGCCAAATGAAAGGACAAGCAAAGACCAGACTGCAGCTGCCGTCATAATACCCGCTGCCAAGCCCATCATCATATCCATGAATTTTTGATGAATGGTTTTGACAAAAAAGACCAAACTAGCACCGATAATGGTACAAAACAGGTGAATAAGCCAGCTAATAAAGCTTGCATTACTGGTGATAGAGATGAAAAAAATGACATCTTATACCTCAATAATCGATAATAGTTGAGCAACTGTTCAACTATTACCATTATAGTTGAACAGTTGCTCAATTGTCAAGGAAGAAAGTAAAAAAGCTATGAGAAATCCCCATAACTTTGTAAATTATTGAAGCAATCTCGTGTTCTTAGAGAATATCACAATGCCAAAAAAGCCCAAAGGACTATTTGGAATTATCATATCATATAACGCTTCGACACAATTTAACGATTACTATATTGAGAAACAAACTTTACTCCTCAAGAAAGTTAGATGTTCCCAATGCTATCCGTAAGAGTACTTAAAACCTTGAAACATACTGATTTCAAGGTTTTTATAACGTGTTATTGTATCACCTAATTTCTACTGATTTCCATAGATCAAACCTTTCGTGATTTTTTCATATAGGTGGGTACGTTTCTATTCCCTCAAACTCCTTGTCAATGGAAATAAAAACGTACCCACAGTGTAAATGGAAATAGAATTTGAGAATTCCTAACTATCACTTCCACTCACTCCAAAAATTACTTACTCTAATACTTCCCCACCATAAAGCAAAAAGCCTTGCAATCAAGGCTTTTCATTATCCCTTTCGTTCAAAGGTTCTAGGCTTTTACGAGCAAAGCGACACACTCAGCGGTTCGCTATCTCCGTTCTGTCTGCGTGCTAGCACTTGTCAATCACGGACAGCTATCGCATGGGCGGAAGTAAATGCTAATCTTCGTCGTTTTACTCCTTGACTAGCAAACTTACCGCCTCAACATGGTGCGTTTGCGGAAATAAATCAACCGGTTGTACTTTCTTCAATTCATATCCCAATTCTTGGTAGAGTTTGATATCACGCGCCATGGTTGCTGGGTTACATGAGACGTAAGTAATCTTCTCAGGTTGCATGGCAACACTGGCTTTGATGAAGCTTTCAGTCAAGCCCTTACGTGGTGGATCCACAATGATGACGTCTGGTTTGATGCCATTCTTACTCCACTTAGTCATGGCATTTTCAGCTGAATCAGCCACATAGTGGGCATTGGTGATGCCATTTATACTAGCATTCTTCTGGCTATTCTCTACCGCTTCTGGGATGACTTCGACACCATAAACATCCTTAACATGCTTAGCGACAGATAAACCAATAGTCCCGATTCCTGAGTAGGCATCAATGACCACATCCTCTTCACTTAACTCCGCAAAGTCAATGGCTGTCTGGTAGAGCTTCTCTGCCATTTCTGTATTGACCTGGTAAAAGGCTGGTCCAGAGATTTGAAAGCTATTCCCCAACATTTGGTCCGTAATGTAATCTTGACCATAGAGAACTCGCCATTCTTTTCCAAAAATGGCATTAGTATTCTGGTCATTGATATTTTGCATAACTGATACGATTTCTGGGAACTGCTTGATGACTTGTTCAATCAACTGTTCAACTCGAAAAATTTTAGGACGAGTGGTGACCAAAATGACCATGATTTCTCCAGAATGATGTCCTCGACGAACGACAAGGTTACGAATCAAGCCGGACTGTTCCTTCTCATCATAGGGTTTTAAGTCATAGCGACGAAGCAAATCACGTAAAGCCACAATAACTTGGTCAATCACTGGATCTTGGATATAAAAATCTTCTAGTGGCATCAAATCATGAGAGTT
Organism: Streptococcus peroris ATCC 700780; assembly: GCF_000187585.1. GTDB lineage: Bacteria > Bacillota > Bacilli > Lactobacillales > Streptococcaceae > Streptococcus > Streptococcus peroris. The sequence continues at coordinate 725,798 of NZ_GL732463.1, read as the reverse complement.
CTTCCGAAAGAAGCCTGTTTCGACCTGACCATTGACACGACGAACAGGGACTTGGGCCTTGTTGCGGTATTGGACAGGATTTTCCATGCCAAGAGTATCTGCGACCTCTATATCCATGATTCCAGCAATTTTATAAAGGCTATCTTTTACTTGCTTGGTTTTAAACTTGAGTTGCTCTGGATAAGCTAAATGACCCAAGTCAGCAATTCCTGAACGCAGGTAAGCCAAATCTAAGTCTTGGTTACGATGTGGAGATTGTGTAAGATATTCCTCGACCTTACCAAAACCAATCTTTTTATTGACTTTGAGTACTCGCATAAGGATTTTTTCTGTTGGTAATGCATTCTCTACAAAAAAGGCCAAGCCATCAACCTTTGCAACACCAGCTCCTTCATGGGTCAAATCGACAATCTCAACTTCTACAATATCATTTTTCTTTAACATATTTTTCACTTTCTATAAGCCGACAAAAAAAGACGGCAACAACCCTGTTACCATCTATTATACCATGAATTGACCTAAGCACCAAAACTCTTGAAGAAGTTAAGGATAGCTTGCCAAATTGAGCTAAGGATGTTTCCACCGTCTTGAATAGCTTTATTGGCATCAAAGTTTAAGTCGATATTGCTGAAACTGTCACCTGCTTGCGCAACGATACTTTGTTTCAAATCTTTTAGCGTCTTTGCAAAGTCTTCGTTATTAAGAATATCGCTCTTTGAAAGATTGAAGGCAAAGTTAATAATGACATTAACTTGGTTACCCGTAACAACTTGATCTAGTTTGTAGTTCTTTAAGGTGTCTTCAACAATCTTACGAACATCATCTTCTGTAAGTTCACCTTTGGTCTCTTTAGCCTTTGCTACAGCTGATTTGATATCAGCAAGGGCTACATTGAGTTTATTGGCATCATATCCTGATTTATCCTTGTTTTCGTCGTTAATGTCTGACAAGGCCTTGAGCTCTTCCTGGGCCAAATTTTTATTTTCTTGAGGTAATTGAACACCGTTTGACTCAAGGGAATAGTAAATACCTGCTAGGGCACTTTCACCAGTAACTGGGATTGGTGCCGCAACGGAAATACGCGCGTGCTCTACACCCAAGGTAACAGCCGCATTGCGATACATATCTTGTGTCACTTTAGTGATATTTTCAGGCGTTTCAATCTTTACCTCAAGTGGAGATTTTTCTCCCAATTTTTGAATTTTTGCTGACGAATAAAGTTGAAGACTAGAGTCATTTGCGACATTCATAATCTTTGAGTAGACATCTGGTGTCATAGTCTTCAAATCTTTAGTATCTTTAGAGGCATTGTAGCCAAGTTTTTTCAGTGTTTGATTTTTTTGATCTTCCGTTAGTGAAGAACCCAAGACATACTCAGGTTGAACATAGGTTTCATCAATTACTTTTTGAACATCAGTGGCTGCTTGAGCGCTTTGCAGTGTTACAACTGCTAAAAGTACTGCAGCGCTAGTCAGAAAGAATTTCTTTCGCATGAGACGTTCCTCCTTTTCTTCTCTAGAATATTAAAGTATCCTTAAAGAAAACTTATAAAAGCACCTAGAAGTTCTAGATGCTTAAAATAGATTAAAAATTTTCATGACATAGAGATTTAGTTGAACCTGTCTAGAGTAATAATAGTTTCCACCATCCACATAGAGTTCTCCACCCTGAAAGATAGAAATGGGATTGATGTAGCGATAGGTTTTCCCACTTGTATTTCCTAAGGTCGGCGCAACTGTATCTCTCGAATATTTCTTAGCTAGTGTAAGAGTATTTACTTTCCCATTTTGCGCAATAAAATCAATATAAGCAGGCCCAAAATTATAAGCTTGAATAGCAGTCCAGACATCCACTCCCTTTTCTTGAGCCAGATAGAGATTATTTGTCAAAGTTTGAACTCCTTGGCGGATACTACTCGTATTATCAGAAATAGTGTTTGTCGCTCCAGTAGCAGATTCGCTAGACTGCATGATATCGCCTTCTTTTCCTTTGGTTTCGGTATAAATCATGGCCAGTATTAGCTCTTCGTTTGCAGGTGTATCCTTCTCATTCAAGATTTCTCTAACTAACGGTTGGTAGCTCATCACATGTTTTACATCTTGGTGAATATGATACAATTTATAGCCGACGAAAAGGAAGACTGCTACTACCAACACTCTTCGTATAAATTTAAACATTATTTACTTTGTATATCCTCAATATTTTTGATCAGAATGGAATAGGTGCCATTTTCATTCTGGATGAATTCCACGGATTCCGCATCCTGATAGACATTATTTGGAACAATGAGCTCAATTCCGTTTGACAAGGAAAGTTTCTGATTTTCAAATCTCTTGAGCTGGCGACTAGCATCAATCTCTTCAAAACGGACAGGCTCTGGAACAGCTTCCTTGACCTGATCGATAAAGGTAAGTCGGGCAGTCAGGTTATTGTCAAAGAGATCATCAGCCAATTTTTCAGGTGACAATTGATTGTCTTCCTCTATGTGATTGAAAATGGCTGACTTCATCTTGGATTGGAACTGAAAATCATCAGCATTGAAATTCTCAGCAATGCGTTGAGCTGTCTTCTCCAATTCCTTGATAGATTTCTTAGGTGAAATCTTTGGCTGAACCTGCAAGAGATTCTCAGAAAAATAATTCAAAAAGGTGCCATTGTACTTGATGCGTTTCTCGATTAAATGGTACTTACGGCTTTGAAGATTGACTACTAAAGCTTCATCTGCTCCAGTTCCAAAACCTGGGAGATTGTTCTGAGTGAGTTTGATTGGATTGTCCACCTCACCACCTAAGTGTGTCAAAGTTTCGCGCAATGCAATTCGTAGGAAGGCAAAATGTGCCACTCCTTCTTTCGAAAACTGGACAAAGACCAAATCATTTGTCTTTTGATTTTCAGAAATACTGAACTCTTCTTTCCAAAGATTGGCTAGGGTAACAGATGTTTCTAATAGATCATCCGTGATGTAATGGAAGAAGGGATTTCCTTCTTCGAAGATCCCAGTCTTAGCTTCATCAGAATAGACACGCTCCACTTTTCTTCGTAGATATTCTTCAATTTTTGGAGTGATATTGAGAAACTTATCTGCTAAAACCAAGTCTGTATCATCTGGACGGAACTGATGAATGATTGCTTTCTGAATATAGATATCCATAAAATGATTCGTCCTCATATAAAAGAAAGCCAACAATCTATGTATAGATTGCGCTTATAAATTTTTTAAATAGTTAATTTGCTTAGAATTCCTGACTAAAAGATACGTATGAACCGCTTTTGCACCTTATCACAAGTATAGCCAACTTTTTCATAAAATGCATGAGCAGCCAGACGATGATCGGCAGAGTTTAAACGAATGAACCCATAACCCCGTCTTTTTGCTTCTTTTTCCAACCCCTCTAGCAAGCTTTTACCAATACCTTGACCTTGATGATCTGGCTGAACAGCTAAAGCCAAGATATTGAAACCTGGCTGTGAATACAGCGATTCGTAAACCTCAGCATGCACATAACCAAGTAGTTTATGATTGCTTGAATCTTCATACCCAACTAAGAAATGATGCACGTCCTGAGATAACTTGGCCAGCTGACTCGCTGTTTTTTCAGGACTAAAATCATATCCTAAAGCTTCTTTGTTAATCTCATAAATAGCTTCAGCATCTCTAGTCTTCAAATCTCGTATCATGTCATACCTTCTCAAAAGGAATATCAGGTAGCTCAGCAAGAATATCTTCTCGCGTAATTGCACCTTGTCGTAGAATCTTGACCTTATCACCAGACAAATCCAAAATGGTCGAATCCTGCCCTGTCAGAAAAGCATCATCTTCTAGTCCTAAAACTTCTTGATCAAAATCCTTCAAAATGTCTTTAAAGACAATACCGCTGACATGACCGGAAATATTAGCAGAGGGACCAATCAAAGGCCCTGTCTCTCTAATTAAGTCCAGAGTAATAGGGTGACTGGGCATCCGAAACCCGACTGTTTTTAGACCGGAGTTGACCCAGTAGGGAACTCTGTCATTAGCTTCTAGGATAATGGTCAAGGGACCTGGTAAAAAGGCTTCTACCAATCGTTTGAGATAGGTTGGTTGATTCTTAGAAAAGAATTCGATAGCTTCGAGGGAAGCAATATTGAGGTTGAGCGCCTTGTCTTTTGGACGACGCTTAAGCTGGTAGACGTGTTCGACAGCTTTTTCATCTAAGGCCTTAGCAAAAAGGCCGTAAACAGTTTCCGTCGGCAAGACAACTGCTCCACCATTTTCCAACTCTTTCTTCATTCTATCCATCATCCACGACAACCATCCTATCTTGACCAAACTGGTCCTTGAGTGTCCTCACACGCTTTTCAGGAAGATATTTCCTAAACAGTGCTGGAACACTGTGACCTTGTTTGTACCCAATTTCAAGGTAAATTTCACCTCCCTCACGGAGATGATGCTTCGCTTCTTGAGCAATCTTGCGATAGATTGCAAGACCATCTTCCTCGGCAAAGAGCGCTAAATGGGGCTCTGAATGTAGGACATTCAAGCCGACCTCCGACTCATCTGCCCGAGAGATATAGGGGGGATTGGATACAATTATATCATAATTTTCAGTAATTTCTTCAAAACAATCAGATTTTTTAAAGGATATTTTTAGGTCTTGCAACTTAGCATTTTCGCTTGCTAAGTTCAGTGCATCTGGAGAAATATCGCTTGCTGTAACGCACCAATCTGGGCGGTTTTTCGCTAAAGCAAGGGCGATAGCCCCGCTTCCTGTCCCAATATCCAAAACTGACAAATTGGGATTAGGATTTTCAGTTAAGATGAGCTCAACCAACTCTTCTGTTTCAGGGCGTGGAATCAAGACTCGCTCATCCACCTTTAGCTCCATCCCATAGAATTCAGCATGTCCGATGATGTACTGGGCAGGTACATGTGCTACCAGTTGTTTGTAGATACTTTCTACAAACTCTTTCTCCTCTGGAGTGATTTCTTGCTGGATAGCAAAAATAAAGTCTGTAAAAGAGAGATTTTTGAGGATTCGATAGACAAAAGAGAGGCTTTCAGCTTCCTCTCCTTGTGTCATTAATTGTTCCTCAAAATCTTTAAAAATTTGAGCTAATTTCATTACTTGTTTAATTCTTCTAATTTTTGTGTTTGGTCATAAAGAACCAAGGCGTCCACTACTTCATCTAATTTACCAGCTAAAATTGTATCCAATTTTTGAAGAGTCAAGCCAATCCTGTGGTCTGTCACACGGTTTTGTGGGAAGTTATAGGTACGAATACGCTCTGAACGGTCACCCGTACCGATTGTAGACTTACGCTCCGCATCTTGCTCGTCTTGGGCAATCTGAGCAAAGTGGTCAGCCACACGCGCGCGAATAATTTTCATGGCCTTATCACGGTTCTTCTGTTGGGTCCGTTCTTCCTGCATCTCTACCTTGATGTTGGTAGGCAAGTGGACGATACGAACAGCTGTCGCAACCTTGTTGACGTTTTGTCCACCCGCACCAGATGCGTGGTAGATGTCAATCCGAAGATCTTTTGGATCAATGTCGTACTCGACTTCTTCCACTTCAGGCATGACGAGAACGGTCGCTGTAGATGTATGGACACGACCTTGACTTTCTGTCACAGGAACCCGTTGTACCCGATGGGCACCTGATTCGTACTTAAGTTTTGAATAAACAGATTGACCAGAAACCATGGCTACGACTTCTTTTATTCCACCAACACCATTGTAGGAAGCTTCCATGACTTCGAATCGCCAGCCTTGGCTTTCCGCATATTTTTGGTACATCTGCAAGAGGTCACCCGCAAACAACTGTGCTTCGTCTCCTCCTGCTGCGCCACGGATTTCCAAGATAATATTCTTATCATCGTTTGGATCTTTGGGAAGAAGTAAGATCTTCAGTTTTTCTTCGTACTCTTCTTTTTCAGACTTGGCATCTTTTAACTCTTGCTTGGCCATTTCTTCCAAATCTGCATCGCCGCCTGCTTCCTTGATCATTTCTTCAGCATCGACGATGTTTTGAAGGACTTGCTTGTATTCTCGGTAAGCCGTTACCGTGTCACGAGTTGAAGCTTCTTCTTTGGACAATTCCATGAAGCGTTTAGTATCAGAAACCACATCTGGGTCACTCAATAGCTCTCCTAACTCTTCATAACGGTCTTCTACAGTTTGTAGTTGATCATAGATATTCATGTTTGCTCCTTAAGATTTCTTTTCTTGCTTAATGTCTGGATTAAAATAATGCTTGCGGCAAACCGAGATATAGGTCTCGTGTCCACCGATCTGGATTTGTTCTCCATCATAGACAGGTTTGCCCGCTTGGGTGCGCAAAACCATGGTCGCCTTACGGGAACAGTATTGGCAAATGGTTTTGATTTCTTCGATCTTGTCAGCTAACAAGAGGAGGTGTTTAGAACCTTCAAAGAGTTCATTTCGGAAATCATTTTTCAGGCCAAAAGCCATCACCGGCACATCCAGTTCATCCACAACTCTAGCCAAGTCATACACATGGTGGCGTTTCAAAAACTGAGCTTCATCGATTAAGACGCAGTAGGGTTTGATTGGTTGGTTCTGAATAAAACCAAAGATATCTGTATCGTCTTCAATTGCAATAGCTTCCCGTTTCATACCGATCCGGCTGGAAACTACTCCTACTCCATCTCTCGTATCGATTGCCGAGGTCATAATCACCACACGCTTGCCTTGCTCTTCATAATTATGGGCCACTTTCAAGATTTCAATGGTTTTCCCCGAGTTCATGGTCCCATACTTATAATATAATTGTGCCATTTTCCTTCTGTTTCTCTCTAAACTGTATTACATTCTATTTTACCATAATTTTTTCAACCTTTGTATCCCAAAATGTGATAAAATAGTCCTATAACATATTTAGGAGGTGGCATTATGCCATTTGTACGCATCGATTTATTTGAAGGACGAACGCTAGAGCAAAAGAAAGCCCTAGCCAAGGAAGTAACAGAAGCTGTTGTTCGCAACACTGGTGCTCCTCAGTCAGCTGTTCACGTTATTATTAACGATATGCCTGAAGGAACTTATTTCCCACAAGGTGAAATGCGCACTAAGTAAAGCTTAAGCAATCTGCTTAGGCTTTTCTTTATAAGTGGCATTCGTTGAATAAAACGCCATATTTTGTTACAATTTTAAGTGATATTTGTATATAAATTGTAAAAAGGAAATGAAATGATTACTCGTGAATTTGATACTATCGCAGCAATCTCGACACCGCTTGGGGAAGGAGCCATTGGGATTGTTCGCCTAAGCGGAACCGATAGCTTTGCGATTGCTCAGAAAATTTTTAAAGGTAAGGATTTGAGTAAGGTTGCTAGCCATACTCTTAACTACGGCCACATCATTGACCCTCAGACAGGTAAGGTTATGGACGAAGTCATGGTTGGGGCAATGAAGTCTCCAAAAACCTTCACTCGTGAGGATATTATCGAGATTAATACTCATGGTGGAATCGCCGTAACCAATGAAATCCTACAACTAGCAATCCGTGAAGGGGCTCGCCTAGCAGAGCCTGGTGAATTTACCAAGCGTGCCTTCCTCAATGGTCGTGTAGACTTGACTCAGGCTGAAGCCGTCATGGATATCATCCGTGCTAAGACTGATAAGGCCATGAATATCGCGGTCAAACAGTTAGATGGCTCTCTATCAGACCTCATTAACAATACGCGCCAGGAGATTCTCAATACTCTGGCACAAGTTGAGGTGAATATCGACTACCCTGAATATGATGATGTTGAGGAAGCTACTACTGCTGTTGTCCGTGAAAAAACTTTAGAATTTGAACAACTCTTGACCAATCTCTTAAAAACGGCACGTCGTGGGAAGATTCTCCGAGAAGGGATTTCAACGGCTATCATCGGTCGTCCAAACGTTGGAAAATCAAGCCTACTCAACAGCCTCCTGCGCGAAGACAAGGCCATCGTAACCGATATTGCAGGTACAACCCGTGACGTCATTGAAGAATACGTCAATATCAACGGTGTTCCACTTAAATTGATTGATACAGCGGGTATTCGTGAGACGGATGATATTGTTGAGCAAATCGGTGTTGAACGCTCGAAAAAAGCCCTTAAGGAAGCTGACTTGGTACTACTAGTCCTAAACGCTAGCGAACCTCTAACTGCCCAAGACCGACAACTTCTTGAAATTAGTCAAGATACTAATCGAATCATTCTTCTCAACAAAACTGACCTGCCAGAAGCGATCGAAACTGCTGAGCTTCCAGATGATGTCATCCGTATTTCAGTCCTTAAAAATCAAAACATTGATAAGATTGAAGAACGCATCAATAACCTCTTCTTTGAAAATGCTGGCTTGGTCGAACAAGATGCTACTTATCTATCCAACGCCCGTCATATTTCATTAATTGAAAAGGCAGTTGAAAGTCTACAGGCAGTTAACGAAGGTCTTGAACTGGGTATGCCAGTTGATCTGCTTCAAGTTGATTTGACTCGTACTTGGGAAATCCTCGGAGAAATCACTGGTGATGCTGCGCCAGATGAGCTGATTACCCAGTTGTTTAGTCAATTCTGTTTAGGTAAATAACATAAAAACTAGGTCAAAAAATGCTAGTCACCTAAAAAGAGGTTGGGACAAAAAGATCCCGACCTCACTTTTTATTATCAATCATAATTTGACGCGGTAGCTGATTGAACTTTTTGTTCGTCTTTTAGACTCCAAAAAGCTCCTAATCATCCTCGCGGGGCTGAGACTACGAAATCAAGACTTTGTCTATCGATTTCTGTCCCACCGCCTTTTCTTTCACCTTCTAAGTTATATCCTGCCTTAGCAGAAATCTGAAACAAACCTTATACTCAATGAAAATCAAAGAGCAAACTAGGAAACTAGCCGCAGGCTGTACTTGAGTACGCCAAGGCGACGTTGACGCAGTTTGAATTTGATTTTCGAAGAGTATTACCAGTTCTTTTCTATTTTCACTTAGTCTTTAGGTAATTTGCCAGCTTTTTCAAGCATTTTTTTGATTAAATAAGGCATCTTGACATTTTCACGACCTTTTTTCTCAATTAATTTTTTAACAAATTCTGGCATTTGTAAGTCTTGTGATTCATCTAAAATATTCTTAGTTTCCTCCGAAGGGACTAATTCATCAAAGGTTTCTTCTTCTGGGAGGAATTCTCTAAATTCTTTATGTTCATTAGCTCGGATAATATTGACCAAGGCATCAATCAAACGAGAATCTGTATTTGGCATTGGTGGACGATGATAGTTCACCTCCAATTCCTGACACAAGTCATGACATTCCACATCGTTGTCAAACAAGACTTCAATATGCTCACTGATAAAACTAATAGGCACAAAAATATAATGCTCTGGATGTTCTTCCTGTTCTCTAAGATACTCCAATACATCTGGTTTAATCCAAGGAATACCAATATCACTTTCGCTCTGCCAAGTGTTCGTATATTGCTCTGGTTTCAAGCCTAATTTCTCAGCAATTAACTTGCTATTTTCGAAAATCTGGTCGATATAGGGATCACCAAAATCCAAGGCAAAAATAGGTACACTGTGGGCAGAAAAGATGACTTTAAAGCTATCCTGTTTCACCTTTTCTTTTAAAATTTTATCAATTTCAGCTGTCCAATAGTTTAATAGTGCTTCTTCTTTATACCAGTCCTTAATAACTAAAAACTGAATTTGTTTGCTTTCCAGAAACTTTTCATACCCCATGACAGAGTAAAAGGAATAGTGTGGCTCCAAAATCAAGCAAATACACTTTTCAATTCCATCTGCTTCCATTTGCCGAATTACATCTGGAATAAAAGGGGTTGAAAATTTATTGGCAAAATAGACACTATATTCATTTCCTAACCTAGCTTCTACCAAGGCAACTTCTTCACGAGTAATTTTTTGAAGTGGAGTTCCTCCAATTCGAACATAATTATCATAAAGGGTTTGAATCTCGTGGTCTTGAGGTCGAACTCCTCGACGAATGTTGGTAAAAAAGTCGGCTACTCCTTCAAAGGTAATCTCTTCTGGTGAACCAAATGTCATCATTAAAATTGCTCTTTTCATCTCTGCATCCTTGTGATATTTTTATCTTTCTTATTGTATCACTAAAGAAGCCATAAGTAAACGCTAACATAAGGATTTTATCTTCCTTCCGACTTTTGTTTTTCTCTTCTTTCTATGATACAATGGTTTTAAAGAAGGAAAAAAAGGAGTTATAATGAAATATCCAACATTACTAGAGCGTTTTTTAACTTATGTTAAGGTTAACACACGTTCAGACGAAAATTCTACTACTACACCAAGCACTCAGAGTCAGGTAGACTTTGCGACTAATGTCCTCATCCCAGAAATGAAACGTGTCGGTTTGCAAAATGTCTATTATTTGCCAAACGGTTTTGCTATCGGTACACTTCCAGCTAACGATCCAAGTTTAACTCGCAAGATTGGTTTTATCTCCCACATGGATACGGCTGATTTTAATGCTGAAGGTGTCAATCCACAAGTAGTTGAAAACTACGACGGTGGCCTTATCGAACTAGGTAATTCTGGTTTCAAGCTAGATCCAGCGGATTTTAAGAGCTTAGAGAAATATCATGGCCAAACTTTAATTACTACAGATGGAACTACCCTTCTCGGTGCTGATGACAAATCTGGTATCGCTGAGATTATGACAGCTATTGAATACTTAACTGCTCATCCTGAGCTTAAACACTGCGAAATTCGTGTCGGCTTTGGACCTGATGAAGAAATCGGTGTTGGCGCCAATAAATTTGATGCAGAAGATTTCGATGTCGACTTTACTTATACAGTTGACGGTGGACCTCTTGGTGAACTTCAATACGAAACCTTCTCTGCGGCAGGTGCCGAGCTTCACTTCCAAGGTCGTAATGTTCACCCAGGAACAGCTAAAGGACAAATGGTTAACGCCCTTCAATTAGCGATTGACTTCCACAATCAACTCCCAGCTGGTGACCGCCCAGAATTGACTGAGGGCTATCAAGGTTTCTACCACCTCATGGATGTATCTGGTAGTGTTGAGGAAGCGCGTGCTAGCTATATCATTCGTGATTTCGAAAAAGAAAACTTTGAAGCGCGTAAAGCTGCTATGCAAGCTATCGCTGATAAGATGAACCAAGAACTTGGTAGTGATCGTGTCACTTTAACATTGACTGACCAGTACTACAACATGAAAGAAGTCATCGAAAAGGATATGACTCCAGTAACCATTGCCAAAGCGGTTATGGAAAGTCTTGATATTACACCAATTATCGAACCAATTCGTGGTGGTACAGATGGTTCTAAGATTTCGTTTATGGGAATTCCAACTCCGAATATCTTCGCTGGTGGTGAAAACATGCATGGCCGTTTTGAATACGTTAGCCTACAAACCATGGAACGTGCAGTTGATACTATTATTGGAATTGTAGCTTATAAAGACTAAAAAAAAGACGAAGTAGCTTAGCTACCTCGTCTTTTTTTATTCTGCGACTTTTTCTGTTGATTCAGGATTCAGTTCAGTTGTTGTTTCAGAAGTATTTTCTGTTGTTGTCTGTACTGAGCTAGCTTCTACTTGCTCATCAGTACTTGCTTGACCTGGTGTTTCTTGTTTTGCTTCAACAGGTGTTTCTTGACTTGGCGTTACTTTAGATCTAAGCTCTTGATTTAACAAGACTATTTCTTGGGCAACTGCTAGAAGAGCCTGCTTATCCTTACTTGCTGCTGCTAGTTTATCAAACAGAGCATCTACTTTTTCAAAGTCAGCATCTGAACCATTATTCATCTCCAAATAGCTATGGAGAGCAATGACTCCGTTATAGAGTTTTTGGTAAAGAACTAAAACCTCTGGGTCTTGTTTCGAATTATCACGTTCATTTTGGATTGTTAGTGAAATACGTTTCAAAAGATCTTGGACCTGTGTATTTAATTCATCAAGGTCTGCGTCTTCTTTCTCCAAAGCAGCCTTCAGATTTTTCACTTCGTCAGAGAGTGAAGCTTTAACCCCTTCCTCATTGACTTGATTCACTAATTCTTCAGCTTTTGTTAGTAACTCTTCTACTTGCCCTTTTAAGACATGATTACTTTGTTCCTCAGGTTTAATATCATCATACAAACCTTTCAAGAACTCATAGACTGCAGTTTTAGCACTATGGCCATCCACTTTTTCTGTATCTAAGATTGTTTCAGAAGCCTTGCTTGCAACCGGCTCATTTTTCAGTGCTTCTTCTACTTCCAGTTTTGTTTGGTAGATTTCCGGGAAGAGTTTGTTCAAGTCAGTCGCCTTAAGGAAGGATTGTGATTGATAAAGTGTCCAAGTTAAGTTCGCAACTTTATTTCTAAGAGTGTCATTTAAGTGATTATCAGATAAATGTTGATAGAAATACTTAATGTACTCGACTGTTGTAACTCCAGTACGGTCATTAAAATCTTGCAAAGCTTGTAACTTAGCTTCAACTGCATCTAAACCTGCTTCATCTTGGGCAAGTTTATTTTCTTGAAGCTGAGTCAATAAATCCTTCTTAGGAAGTCCATAAGCATCTGTGTCTAAGGTATTAATCTTATCTACTAAAGCTTGATATTTCTTGTCTAAAGGACTGATTTCTGTTGGTTTGACACTTGAGTCAATGTGAATATACTGCTTATCAAACAAATCCAAAGCTGCCAAATAACCTGCAGTAGAGTTGGTTGATAGCTTCTTCATATTCTCAGAAAATTGCCCCAAAGCAAGTTCAATCTGTCTTTGTAAAATTGGTTTATCTTTATAGACTTCACGACTCTCTGCCAAAAGTTGATCAATCTTATACTGGACTGCTTTTTCATCAAAGGCACCAGGTTGGTAAGTTGACTGTAATGCAGGAATTTTGTTTTTCAAAGCGACTTCATAACCTTTAGTTTGAACCTTGATGTAGTGGTTGTGATCACCATGAGGGATAACAAAGCTACCATTTTCAACCTGCAAGCTATAAGGAGAAACACCATCACGTAGAGCCGTTGTATAGAGTTCGTTTAGGAAATCAAGCTCTGCATCTCCAGTTTGAAGCGGAATACGAACGTGTTCCTTACGAACAGCGTAAGGGTGAATGTGAGTTGGATCATAAGCTTGGTCTGGATTACCAAATACAAAGAATCCATTTGAAATTCTGATAGCCTCAAGAGGAACGCCATATGTTTTAGAAATATAAGCTATTTTTTCTTCATCGCTGGCATCTCGAGAGAAACTTTCAACCGTCTTGGCAAGAGGTTTAACAGGTTCTGTCTGCTGATGGCCATGAAGATGGTCTTGTGCAGCCTTAATCTGCTCTGCTGATAAATCTTTCTTAAAGAAATAATGGGCATGGTCTCCATGTGAAACTACGAAACCTTGCTCATCTTCACTTATCACTCGGTCAGCATCGAATCCGTGATCGTGGTCTTCACCATGGTGGTGATCATGCCCGTCTTCATCATGGTGATCATCTGATGGATTAGGTTTAACTTCGGTTTTACCTTTCAAGTGTTCCTGAGCTTCTTTAATCTGTTGGGCCGTCAAATCTTTCTTGTAAAAATAATGATTGTGGTCTCCATGTGAAACTACAAAACCTTGCTCATCTTCACTTATCACTCGATCTGCTGCAAAGCCATGATCGTGTTCTTCCTCATGATGGTTTCCATGGTTATCATGATGGTGTTCTTCTGGTTTATGACTGCTATGATTATCTGGGATAGTTTCTGAATGTTTATTGCCGTACAAGTGATCTTGTGCGGCCTTAATTTGATCAGGTGATAAATCTTTTTTAAAGAAGTAATGATTGTGATCGCCATGGCTCATAACAAAACCTTCTGAATCTTCACTTATAATTCTATTTGCATCAAAACCATGATCGTGTTCCTCTTCTTCATGGTGAACATGTGGTAACGGATTATTTGGTGTAGAATTAGAAGGACTTTCTAAGCTTGGAGTGTTAGATTGTGCTTGATGATTGTTAAGAGATGATTTAGGGATATAGTGATAGTGGTCCCCATGTCGTACGATATAAGCATCGCCAGTATCTCTGACAATATCATTAGGGTTAAAGACATAACCATCATCTGCTGCAGAAACACCATTATTCGGTGTCAGTGACAAGGGTTGACTGAGAGCTGAACTATTGCCAGATAAATAAGCCTTTGCGGCAGCTAATTCACCCGCTGACAGATCACTCTTAGGAATATAATGGAAGTGACCTCCGTGGGGAACGATATAAGCATCTCCTGTATCCTCGATGATATCAGAAGCGTTAAAGACATAACCGTCATCAGTTGTATAACGTCCTTGAGCTCTAGCTGCCACAACTTCCTTAGAATCATTTTTTTGGTCAGATGTATGCTCTTGTTTTTGTTTTTCAATTTGTTCTTTGGTACGAATATTTTCAGCTTGGCTAGCATTTTTTAGGTATACATAATATTTTCCATCAACTTTGATGATGTAACCACCTTTAATTTCGTTAATGATGTGTTCATCGCGCAATTGATAACTTGGATCTTTCATGACTAGTTCTTCACTAAAAATCGCATCGAAAGGAACTTTACCATTATAGTAATGGAAATGATCTCCGTGAGAAGTCACATATCCCTGATCAGTAATTTTCACAACAATTTGTTCGGCCTCAATGCCTTCCTTTTTGCTAACTTGATCAGGAGTCAAATTTTCGTTCTTTTTAGACTCATTCTTTTTCCCATCAACATAAGATACACGATTATCTTCCTTCTTCTCTGCTTCTTGGTGCTGATTTAAAACATAAGCACAAACACTAAGCGCAATAACTACTGCTGATCCAGCTAAGTATTTCTTTGTTTTATTCATAATTTCCTCATTTCAATTCTTCTGCTAGTATTGCAATATCCTCTTCTAAATTATCTAAATAAGACTTATCATTTTGTGGGTCTGCCTCTAAAGGATTGAGAGTTTTAAGACTCACACCTGTTGACTTGATAAGCGTTTCAGCTACTTTAGACGAAGCATTGCTCTCTGTAAAAATAGTTTTAACTTTATAGGTCTTAACAAATTCTTGGATTTCAGTCAGTTGTTTTGGGCTTGGTTCTTGATCAGGAGAAATACCAGCAATACCAAGTTGATTCAAGTCAAATCTCTTTGCTAAATAAGAAAAAGCAGTGTGTTGTGTCACAAACGTTCTTTGCTCCACTTTATCGAAGATAGGTTTATATTTATTTGTTAACTCATGAGCTTGATCAATAAACTTCTTCGCATTCGACTGATATATTTCTTTATTCTCACTATCTAATTCCGATAATTTATCAGCAATAATTTGTGCTTCTTCAGCTACCTTTTCAGGGTCTAACCAAGTATGGGGATCATAAAGACTTTTCTCATCCACACCTTTTCCTACTTCTATATCTTCTAAGCCAGATACTCTATCCAAGGTCATACCCTCAGATGCTTCTAGAACCTTAACCTTGGACTTTTGTAGACTTGGATCTAAACTTCCTGCCCATGACTCTAGTGTATGAGAATGATAGACAAAAACATTGGCATCATAGATGGCTGCAATATCATTTGCAGAAGGTTCAAAGGAATGGATACCAGAACTAGACTGAATCATCCGAACATCATTTAGGTCACCAGAAATTTCTTTGACCATAGCATAAATAGGATAAAAGCTGGTTACTATTTTCATTCCCTTAGCTTCCTTACTATCTTGACTGGTCTTTTGTCCGCAAGCACCTAATACTAGAACAAACAAACCAATCATAAACCAAAGGATGTTTCTATTTTTCATCACAACTCCTTAACCGATACTTAACCATTTAATTAACTAGTAAACATTCTATCGTTTAAAATTTAGGATGTCAAGTTAAAAATGTATTTTCCCTTAAATTTTTTACTTATTACCTACCTAAATAAAACAAAAAGTTCGAACTCACATCCGAACTTTTGATTATTTTTGTGCAACTTTTTTATCTTCTTCAAGCTGTTTTACCAGTTTTTCAACACTGTCAAATTTCACCATATCTCGGATACGATCTAACCAATAGACAGTAACAGTTTCACCATAAATGTCTTCATCAAAATCAAAAATATTCACTTCAAAACGTTCTTCTTCTCCATCAAAGGTTACGTTCTTACCGACACTGGCCATCCCGCGATAGAGTTTTCTCTTAATTTCGATATCAACAGTATAGACACCATCTGCTGGCATATAGGTCCTATCCAAAAGTACTAGATTGGCAGTTGGATATCCAATTGTTCGACCGCGAGCATTTCCATGCACGACAATTCCTCTTGTTGGAAGTGGGCTTCCAAGTAATTGACCTGCTTCTTTGACATCACCTTCTAGGATTGCCTGACGAATACGAGTAGAGCTGATCTTTCCTTTTTCATCTTCTACAGGTGGTACTACAACCACTTCTCCATCGAAAATTTCTTTTAGATCTTCAGCTGATTTTCTATCAGTACCAAGACTATAATCAAATCCTACTACAATGGTGTCTGCTTTCACTTCTTTAACAAAAGTATCTACAAACTCTTGTGCCGTCATATTTGCTACACGACTTGAGAAATCCATCAAGTAGAGATTTTCAACTCCAGCTCTTTTAAACTTACGTTCCCGTTCGTCTGGATTTAGAATATGTAGTAAATTTTCTGGAGAATAGGGTTTTAATGTTAACTTTGGAGATTCATGAAAAGTGATTAAAGCAACACTTAGTCTTTTCTCTTCAGCAATTTTTCCTGCAATACTAAATAATTTTTGATGACCTAGATGAATACCGTCAAAATATCCTAAAACAAGGACAGTTGGTTCTGGAGTTGCAATGTCTTTTTCTGTTTTAATAGGTATTGTTACAATCATAGTCATATTATACCAAAAATAAGAAGGCATTCAAAATAATACGGATTTAAAAAGATTATAAACTGCTTTTAACTTCTTTTCTCAATTGTTCCAGAGTTTCCATATTATATTTGTCCATGACTTTTGGTAAATTTTCAATAATATCGGGGCAAGCGTAAGGATTGGTAAAGTTTGCTGTACCGACTCCAATAGCAGACGCTCCAGCTAAGTACATTTCAATTACTGCTTCTGCTGAATCAACTCCTCCCATACCGATAATAGGAAGATTGGTTGATTGAGCTACTTGACGAATCAATTTGAGAGCTACTGGAAAGACTGCTGGTCCAGACATGCCTCCTGTTCCATTTGCGAGGATTGGTTTTCTTGTCTTGAGATCAAAACGCATACCAACAAGAGTATTGATCATGGTAAGACCGCTAGCTCCGGCATCTTCTGCTGCCTTTGCTATGGTTACAATATCAGTCACACTTGGAGTTAGTTTCACGTAAACTGGAACATCTGACGCTTCTACAGCTGCTTTAACCACATCAAAAGCCAAATCTGGGTCTTGCCCGATTAAAAGACCGTGATTTCCATGATCGACATTAGGACAAGAGATATTGAGCTCGATGGCTTTTACGTTATTTGCCTTTGAAATTCCATGAGAAACGCTTGCATACTCCTGTTTTGAAAATCCAGCAACATTGGCGATAATAGGGAGATTTGGATATTCTCTTTCAAGCCAAGGTAACTTTTCAGAAAGAACGACCTCTAAACCAGGATTTTGTAGACCAATAGCGTTGAGCATACCTGCAGGGGTTTCTGCCACTCTTGGAGTAGGATTCCCAAAACGTGGCTCAAGCGTAGTAGCCTTTATCATGATGGAACCTAAGAGGTCTAAATCATAGTATTTAGCATACTCTTGACCAAAACCAAAACAGCCTGAAGCAGGAATGATAGGGTTCTTTAATTCTAGGCCTGGTAGAGAAACTTGTAATCGATTTGTAGTCATGATACTCTCCTTATAAAACAACTGTTCCTGTTTTAAATACAGGCCCATCTTCACAGACACGTTGACTAACTGTTTCACTATCTGGCACTTTAAGCACACAAGCATAACAAGCTCCCATACCACAAGCCATACGCGATTCTAAAGATAGATAAGCTCTGGGATGTTCGTAAAAGGTTTGATTGATGTATTTCATCATACCAGGTGCTCCACAAGAGTAAATAGCGTCAAATTCACTATCTAATTCGTTAATCACAACTGAGACATTTCCCCTGATTCCATAAGAGCCATCATCGGTCGTCACAAAGACTTGACTATATTTGGATAATTCGGCCTCCAAAATGACAGCATCTTTAGTAGCAAATCCTAGAACAGTTGTAACTTCTACACTACGCTCATTTAGTTGTTTAGCTACTTCAAGTAAGGGCGGAACTCCGATCCCCCCGCCAACTAGGAGAACACGACTACATTGGTCTAAATCTGATAAATCAAATCCATTTCCTTGAGGTCCCATGACATCCAGGCTATCACCTGCTTTTAAGGTTGAAAAGATTGCTGTACCAGAACCTTCGATACGATAAATCAGATGGCATTGTTTCTTAGATTTATCTATGGATGAGATTGAAATTGGACGACGCAAGAGGTGGGCATCATCAGGTACACGTAAATGAAGAAATTGTCCAGCTCTCATAGCTTCCACCATTTCTCCTTCTAGTACTAGCTTATAGATTGCTGGTGCAATCTCTTCTTGGGCAACAACTTTCATAGTTTCTAATCGAATAGAACCCATGCGTTTTTTACAATTTGGATTCATACCTTTTCCTCCTTAAAGTTTAAGGGGTTCAGAAAAAGAAAAACCTTGCAATCGCAAGGTTTCAGTTAAGATACTTACAGAAAAGAATCAAATAAACTGTGTTTACTCGAAGTTTGTGTAATCTATTTTCTATCTGACACCTTGTGAGCCTCTCTGGACTTCCCTTAAAGGTTAAATTTTCACTAGTATACTGTAACCAACATAAAAAGTCAAGTAAAAATAGGTACGGTGTCTGACGAATTTTAGTTTACTTCTTTTGCGATGAGAGAATTTCCTCTAATTTATTGTAATCTTTGACGCTATCAATTTCGTAGATGCTATTTTCTTCCAACTCTTCTACATAAACATCAAGTTCTTTAATATTATCTTTAACCATGTTATCCCAATAGAGATCAACAAATTCACCGCTTGCAAAGGCTTTGTCAATAAAATCAACAATCTTCTCAGCAGTTGGGGCATCCCAAAACGACACTCCACTTAAAATACGTCCATTCTTGCTATCAACGATGATATCTTGTACTTTATAGTCATCACCGTAAACCAAGAACCATTCATTGTCACAGTCCTCACGGTAAACGCTGAAGTAAGTAGAACGCTTGATATCATTGCGGAACATATTCTTGAAAAGATAGTTATCCGCATCGATGACGTAGCTGTTTGCCAACTCTTCTTTTACTAGGTAAAGTGAATAGAAGTTATTGTAATCAGCATACTTATCATTGAAGATCAAGCGAACACCGTACTTCTCTTTAAGGTAGTCGAACTGTTCTTTCAAATAACCTACGACGATGATAATGTCATCAATTCCTCGTTCTTTTAAATATTCAATTTGATATTCAACCAAAGGTTTTTGATTGACTTTAACTAAGGCTTTGGGAGTATTTTCTGTCATAGGACGTAAACGAGTTCCCAAACCTGCTGCTAAGATGATCGCTTTCACGCGTTTTCTCCTTTATTCTTTAATGATAATATAAACACCAGCCATTACAACAAATGAAGTTATAATGGTCAAGACAGTCAGAGGTGTCCCCAAGAACATCGCTGCAAACAGGACAGTCCAAACTACATAACTGACATTTAAACCAGTTGCTTTTGCTGGTTGCAATCGATTGATAGCCATATAGTAGGCAAGATAAGAAATCATATTAAATGCTGCAAAGACAATTAATAGACCAAACAATTGGCCATTTGCCACTTCTGCTAATGAGTGATGCGTGAAAAGCACAATAACAAGATAAGACAAGAAGGATGTAACTTGACGAATCAAGAGAGCTTCAATTTCGCTGAGGTCACTTTCCATAGCAAAGGAGCTCAGAACACTTTCACTTCCCCAAGCAAAAGCACAAATCAAGGCGCAAAGAATTCCGATATAGAAGGAATTGACTTGTTCAACCTTGTAAGTCTGAGCAATAATCCCTGCAATGATTAATAAGATTCCAAATACTGTATTCTTAGAAACCTTATGCTTTAAGAAAAAGAAAGCAAGAATGACAGATACTGCAGGATAAATAGCTGAAACAGACGAAGCTAAGGAACTACCTATATATTTGACCGCGTAGAGATTGGCCTGCATACCAATCGGACCAGCTAGTAAAGCTCCAATGATAACACTGACATTTCGAATGTTCAAAAAGATTGAAAAACGTACTTTACCTTCTTTAAATAGAAGATATCCTAGCAAGATAAAAATACTCAGAAAATCGTGCGCTGCTGCTACTACAAAGGGCGATAAATCCGTGAATATTGAAAAGATATAAGCACTAATAGTTAATCCTAATCCCCAGAACACACCTGATAGTAGCCCAAAAGAAACTCCATTTTTAGTTTTCATTTAAATCTCCTTCAGACTCTAATTCTTTTACTGCTCTATTGTAACGAGAGATTCCGTAATCTCCGAAATCTGCACCATTTTCTTCTTTGTAAATAGTCCAAAGACTCCAAATGATATCTTGCAAGATTTTGTAAATACGAATTTTCTCCCTTGAAACTGGAGTCTTGTCACTCTCGTAATGACTTAAAAAGTCTTCTTCTTCTGCACTTGTAAATTCAGATTCTAGGAAGAGGGCTGCCAAATCCCACATAGGATCATTCATAGATGAATATTCCCAATCAATGAGATAAAGGTGGCCATTTGGTCCTTCTATAAAGTTTTCTGGAACCAAATCAATGTGACACGATTTCTTATCCATTCCAATTTCTTCAAGTTGATCTTTAAGAGAAAATACAGATTTTCTGACATCTTCATAGTTCAGATAGGAAATTTCCCCTTGAATCAATGATTCATATTTTTTAATTTCCTCAAAAGGAGCAAACTCTCCTTTTAATTCTTTACCCGAAGCATGAATCGTTTGTAAAATCGGAGCTATCTTTTTAAATTTAGTTTTAATGGTAGTTGAATCAAGTGTCTCTGCATTTTCAATATATTGATTGACCTTGATACCTGCATCAATATCGAAAAGATAATTTTCTACATCTAATTTTAAATCTTTCAACAATTCAAGATTGAACTTTTCATTCTGACGGTCGATTAATTTATCTGTACCTTTTCCGAAAAACTTAACAATATACTGATTTGAAGATGTTTTGACCAAGTAGTTTTGATTGGTCATCCCCCCCAATTGCTCAACACTTAGAATATCTTCATCAGTTGATAGTAAAGAGGTAAGTTTTTCCTTAATGATTTTTTCCACAATCATCCTCCATTAGACTTCCCATTTAAATACAGTCTTAAAAGCAGTATTTAAGTCAGTTGCAAAAACTCGGTGAATATCTTTAATTTCTCTGACTGGTTCTTCTAGATAAATGATATTCTTCAAACGATTGGCAAATTTTTTAATTTCCATCATTTGGATAGCATTTTCAAAGTCAATTCTTCCTGAACGTGAAGAGCCGACTAGTAACAAGCCTTTTTCCAATGAATCCCGAGTGTTGATGTTGACCTTATACTCACTAACACCCATCATCAAAATGGTCCCTTGTGGTTTGATGTAACGGATCAAGTCATTAATAGCAGGTCCGCATCCATCACCACCACAGCATTCGAAACCATGGTCAAAACTTAAATCTTCAGGAATACTATCAGTAATGTAAAGCTCTTTAGCAAACGAGAAAAGTTCTAATTTCTCCCAATGACGACCGATAACAATAATCTCAGCTTCAGGCAAGGTATAATTAATAATATTAGCCATAACAAATGCTAAACTACCATCACCAATGACAGCTATTCTCTGTCTTCTGCTATGAGAAACTGTCAAAAAACGATTCATGGCATGCATACCAACACTGACAAATTCAGTGATAGCAGCTACCGTATCTTCGATGTCATCATAAGCTACTACACGATCTTTTGGAAGAGAAACAAACTCACGCATGAATCCATCATAACCACTTGACAAGAAGTAGGTACCTGCCATGTAGTTTTCATAGAACTCCTCGTCACTTTGCATAGGTGGTTGATTTGGAATCATAACAACCTTCTGACCAACCTTATAGGTACCTGTTGGATCAGAAATAACAGTTCCACAAGACTCATGAATCATAGCCATTGGAAGCTTTTTAGATAATATTTTGGGATCACGCTTTCCTTGGTAATAGCGTTGATCCGCATGACAAACCGCCATATAATTTGGTCGAATGAGGATATGATTCTCTTGGTCAATCTCTTCTTCCTGATATTTGATATTGATAAACTTTGGTTTTGCCAATTGATAAATTTGATTAATCATGTTTTAGTCTTTCTCAATCATGCTTTTAGCAATCTTCAAGTCTGTAACTGTAGTAATTTTAAGATTTGAATATTCACCCTTAGCCAAGGCTACATCTTTCCCCTTAATGACAAAGATCTTACATGCATCTGTCAAAATTTCTTTTTCTTCAGCTGATAAAGAACCATATAAATCTATAAAGTCTTTACAACGGAAAGTTTGTGGAGTCTGTCCTTGATAGAGATGAGCACGGTTTGGAATATCTGTGATGAATTGACCATTTGTGCTCTCTACAATGGTATCGACTGCTTCAACAACTGTATCAACAGCATCGTGACTTTGTGCTAGAGCAATATTATCTTGTATCATGCGAAGTGTGATAAAAGGACGAACAGAATCATGTGTGACTACGATATCTTCTTCTGTCAGTGGACGGTATGCATCTATAGCTTCAATAATTTTTTCAATACTAGAATTACGGTCTGCACCACCTTTTGTGATGATGATACGATCTTTATGAAGTGGAAGAAATTTTTCGACTAAATCTTCTGCATGTGTCACCCAGTCTCCATGAACTCCTACAACTATTTTTTCAAAACTTGGTTCCAAGACAAACTTTTCAATTGTATGGATTAAGATTGGGCGATCTCCCAACTCAAGAAATTGTTTGGGTAAGTTACTAATTCCCATGCGTGTGCCGGTTCCACCTGCTAAAATTCCAGCGTAAATCATAATGATTCTCCTTTGGTTTGTACTAAAAACTCATTCTTTTTTATTATATCATAATCTGGTACTATCTTGAAATAAATACTAGTTCCATCCCGCTAGAATCTGGCGTCGCGAAACATCTGTGATTAGAGAACTTGACTCAGAAGTCTTACTTATCTATGTTTCTGTAAATATTGAGTTCTTCAGGATAGTATAGAAACCTTAAATAAATCTTAAATAGAAATTTGCTAAAGAAAATTAACATAGACTTTTCTAGTTAAAATTGTTAAAATAATAGGGAAAATAAAAGAAAAGGAAGCTAACTACCGCCATGATGAATATGCAAAACATGATGCGTCAAGCTCAAAAACTTCAAAAACAAATGGAGCAAAGCCAAGCTGAACTTGCTGCTACTGAATTTGTTGGAACTTCTGCTCAAAATCTTGTAACTGCAACTTTGACAGGGGACAAGAAAGTCGTAAAAATTGATTTTGATCCTGCAGTCGTAGATCCTGAAGATATCGAGACCCTATCTGATATGACGGTTCAAGCCCTCAATGCTGCTCTTGAGCAAATTGATGAAACAACCAAGAAAAAACTTGGCGCTTTTGCAGGAAAATTACCTTTTTAAACTCGTATAAAAAGAGGCTGATTCACAGCCTCTTTTTTGATTAGAAAGTGAAGAATTCAGTTGCTTTCTTTAACAGCAAGTCTGTATACTCAGGATCCTCCTGAGCTTTTTCGAGTTCACCTTTAATTTTTTCCAAATTATCAGTTATCATCCCATTTACACCCAAACGAAAAGACTTATCGAAAGACTCCGAACCATTAATCGTCCATACATAGAGTTTTTGATCGGTATTCCAAAGTTTGGTTACAAAATATTCATCCAATGTAGAGTACTCCATAGTATAACCCGTTGCATTTGTTCTTGGAAAAACCGAATTGTAAGGTAGAATGAAATAAACTGGGATCTCCTTATCATACTGGGTTACTTTTTCAATAACATGGTAATCCAAAGATTGCATCTGATGACCATAGATTTTAATCTTTGCACCATATTTTTCTAGAAAATGATCCATCATTTGTGGGCTGTCTTTGTGGCTGGTCTTAATTTCAATGAGTAGTTTCTGATGCAGTTCATTTGCACGATTCAGATAATCATCAAAACTTGAGATCTTCGTTTCATAACCATGCTCATGAATGTCGATCTGCTTTAATTCTTCTAATGTTAAATCGTGTGGTGTTTTATTGATGCCTGCTAACCCTTTAAGATTAGCATCATGCATCATGACAAATTGACCATCCTTTGTTTCCTGTATATCCATCTCGACTAAATCTGGTTTTAACTGAGCAGTCTTTTCTAGGGATTGGATGGTATTTTGCACACCATTACCATTGGATACACCACGATGGGAAATCACAAGTGGAGGATTGATTACAGGAGCTTCTAAATAATTATATCCTTCAATCGCAAAGAAGGTACTTGCACAGACCATCACACCCCATCTCATGATATGATCTTTCTCCCGTCTTGGCATAATATCCAGTTCTTCTCCTGTTAAAAAAGAGGTAAATTTCACAAGAAAATAGGTCAGCGCCATGTAGTTAAGGTTCTTGATGAAAACGAAGTTTAAAACCGCAAGAATTAGAGACTCCCTATGGGTAAGACCATCTACTAAATATTGAGTTAATAGTAATGGTATGAGTGGTAAATAGAAGAATAAATTGGTTTTTACTATAATTAAGAATAAATGCCAGGCATAAAACCAAAAGAAATTTTTGGTTTTATCCAAACTATAGATAACCGCTTCCTTCACGGTCATCTTATCATAAAAGATTTTTGGTAAAGTAAATACCAATCGAACAGAAATATAGAAGAATAAGAGTGATAAAGTAATAATTGCTACCCACCACATCCAGTACTTACCTTCTAAGTATAGTTGAATAAACTCTGGAATTACTATTTTATTGAAATAATAAATCTTAAA
The DNA here is from genome assembly GCF_000187585.1 of Streptococcus peroris ATCC 700780. GTDB lineage: Bacteria > Bacillota > Bacilli > Lactobacillales > Streptococcaceae > Streptococcus > Streptococcus peroris. The sequence goes on along the minus strand of NZ_GL732463.1, from coordinate 700,781 downwards.
TATCTTTCTAATAAATGGAAATAGCATAGCTACAAAAAGAAAGATAAACAAGGCCTTAGAAATAGTCAACTTTTTCATAAAAGCAAGACTTTCACGAAAGACTTTTCGACTATATTCTAGAAGGGTTCTTTTTTCATGATAAAGAAGGTGACGAGCTCCTATAAAGAGAATACTGAGTTGAAAATAGGCGACCAGCAGATTAATAGCAATTAAAATTACGAAACCAAGACTGACTATTGGCGCATGTTTTATAATCGCAAAAATATTGTTGTAGGAAATAAACAAATATCCAGTCTGACTTAGTAAAAATCCAGCTATCACTGAGTTTAATGGCAGCCAAATATAATCAACCAGCATAAAGATTAGAAAGAATAGAAAAAGGATCTTATCAAGATTTAGGTAAATCTTCTTTATTCCCAATTTTTTTGGTTTTTCAGGTTTCATAAAATCTCCTAATCAAAAAGCTGTGATAGATCTAAAGCACCAAATGGGTTAGAATTGAGACTACTCTGAGAATTGAGTAATAGTCTACTCTCATCTGATTCTAAGAAAGCTTCATAAACTTGGGCGGTCATACGGGCATCTTCTAAACTATTATGAGACTGCCCTTTAAATCCCAGAAAACTAGCTACAGTTTGTAATTTAAGATTAGCAATTCCATGTAGATCAGAACTGCGTCTCTCCAGTGCCTCATTATAGAGATCGACTAAATATTGTTCTCGATAGTCCAATCCATATTCTTGTAAAATCGGCAAATCACTCTTTGCTGCATTGTAGCCAACAAGTGGCAAATTTCCAATAAACTCTTGAAATTTTTGAAGTACTTCTTCTACCTTTGGTGCATCCTTGAGAGTCTCTGAAGTAATACCGGTCAAACCATTGATAAAACTCTTCAAAGGTACATCAGTGTATACATAAGAGTCAAACGCTCCTACTTCTTCACCGTCTTTAAAATGAACGGCTGATACTTGAATCAAATGAGTCTTTTCCTGGTGTTTGTTGAATTCTAAGTCAAAGGAGATATAATCTCTTACTGTTTCCATCTTATCATTCCTTATTGATTTGTAAAAAGAAACCACCTGGTCTAATCATAGAAACCAAGCAGTTTTTTCTTATTTGCCAAATAAGCGAGCAAAGAAGCCTTTCTTCGATGCTTGTACTTCTTGCTTAGCTTGATCCAACTCCAACTGAAGTGTTTCTTGATCCTTCATTGCCTGAAGAGTCAACTGTTGTTGTTGATCCAATTGCTTATCTTTTTCAGCGATTTGGCGGTCTTTGACTCGCATCTGTTCATCTTTTTCAGCCAGTTGTTTATCTTTAGCTTTTAATTGCTCATAAAGACGGATGATTTCAGCATTCTTTTCATCAACAAGAATCTCCATGAGTTCTCGTTGCTTAACTTCATCACTAACCGGTTCATCTTCAAAGATAGTCTTTTTGTAGATTTCTTCAAGTTTGATCAATCCACTGCGAGTAACAACAGTAACACCTTTGTCGTTTTTTGTAATATCTTCTTCAGGTAATTCTTTGACACGATTATTGATTGCTTGTCGGGACAGCCCCAAGACCTCAGCAATCTCACTGACAGTCATTTCAATACTCATAATATCCTCTATTTTTCTCTAGCTTTTCTTAAATTAAATCTTATCATAAGTAAGCAAAACTGTCAAATAACACTGTATTTTCAATGGTTTTTTAAAACATAAAATGTAAAAACTATTTATCGGCTAATATTTTAAAAAGATGAGAACATCTCATCTTTAGACTAGTAGATAAAAATCGTTTATTCAGTATAATTTTAAGAGAAAACCTTTCTTGGTTTGTAGAGATGATCACGTTTCTCCATAATAGCAAGTAGCTTTTCTCCTTCGAAAGCGGCAACTTCTTTCTCGCTACACTCTAACTCAATAAAACGACCATAATGGACTTCGTCTGCCTGTTCCGGAGTAAGATAAACTTTAGCTAAATCTCCTGTACCAATCTCAAGCGGATGGAGAAAGTCTAATTCACCAGCCTCTACTTTTTCTGCAATTTCTTCTAAGGTCAAGGAATATTCTAACTGTAAACCAGCTGCACTAGTCCGTGTAAGATGAGACATGTGAGCTGCATAACCAAGCTTCTCTCCCAAGTCAACCGATAAGGTACGGATATAGGTTCCCTTGCTACATTTTACTCGGAAGGTAAAACGCGCAAGTTCCTCATCATAGGAAATGGGACTGGTTCTTTCAAAACTATAAATGGTCACCTGACGTTCTGGACGCTCGACTTCCTGACCAGCACGCGCATACTCATAGAGCTTGCGACCATTGACCTTAACAGCGGAATACATGGGTGGAACTTGCGTAATCGTACCTGTCAAATCAGCAATAGCATCATCAACAGACTTCTCGTCCAATAGAGCTAAAACAGGTGTTTCAGAAACGACATCTCCACTGGCATCTTCGGTTGTTGTAGAATATCCCAAAGTGATTTCACCCTCATAGACCTTGCCCTCATCCTGCATAAACTCGACCATACGTGTTGCCTTACCAACCGCAATAGGCAAAACACCCACCACATCTGGGTCTAAGGTCCCACCATGACCGATTTTTTTAGTCCCTAAAATCTTACGCAATTTAAAAACCGCATCATGCGAGGTCATCCCTGCTTCTTTCTTTAAGTTGATAATACCGTTCATGTGTTGCTTTCTAATTTCCTTTCAATGCTTCAAACTTAGCCTTCATGGTCGGATTTTTACGAGTCAATTTTTTAACAGAAACATCATCCAACTTATTATTGGCGAGGCGGAGTTGGTTTTCTGATGTGGTCAAGAATTTCTTGACCTCTTCCATGCGTTTGATGGCCTTGTCGATTTCGTCAATAGCCTTACCGAAGTTTACAGAAGCTGAATTGTAGTTTTTAGCAAAGGCTACCTTGAAAGCTTCCAAATCTTCCTCGAAATGGGTAATATCAATGTTTTGTTCTCGGATAAGTGCCAACTCCTGCTTGTATTTTAGGGAATTAAGGGCAGCATTTCGTAAGAGACCAATTAACTGGATAAAGAACTGAGGACGGACAACATACATCTTTTCATACTCATGACTAACATCCACAATTCCAGTGTTAAAGTAGTCATTATCGGCTTCTAACATCGATACTAATACAGCATACTCACAGTTCTTCTCACGGCGGTCCTTGTCCAACTCCTTGTAAAAATCAGCATTCTTATGTTTCTTCTCAGTCCCGTCAGCTTCATTTTTCATCTCAAACATGATGGAGATGAATTCTAGTCCATTTTCATCAAAATCACGGAATATAAAATCGCCCTTAGAACCACGTGCTGAAACCTTGTTATCCTTTTCAAAATAAGCATTTGGGAAGGCAAAACTACGAACCTTGTTAAACTCGCTCTCTGCATACTGCTCCAAACTTTCTCCAATTGCCTTTGTTGATTGTTGGGCTTTGAAATTCTTGTAGAACTCAACTTGCTCATTTGCTGCCTTAAGTTGGGCTTCATAATTTTGCTTAACTGAAGTCAGAGAAAGCTCGTTTTCTTTTTCTTGTAAAAGGAGCTGATTTTTGACCTGATCGCGTTCTTTTTCAAGATCAGAAAGAGTTTTTTGTAGTTGATTTTCATGCTCTAAGCGCAAGGTAGCCAATTGATTCTCAAGAGCTTGAACCTCTTTTTCTTTTTCTAACAGACTTTGGCTAGCACTTTGCTCTACTTCCTTCTTAGCCAATTCTTTTTCAGTATCGAAATTTTGGATTTGACTTTGTAGCTGGGTAATCTCTTGGTCTTTTTGAGCGAGTTTTGCCTGTTGTTCATTCAAGGCCTTTTGCTCCACCAATGTCAACTCTTGCTTCATTCTCTCGTGCAATTCCTTGTCAAACTCTACAGTACGAACTTGAGAAATCAGTTCTGCATATTGACTTTCATTGACTGTAAAAACTTCCCCACAATTTGGACATTTAATTTCGTTCATAATTTTCCTCTATATCATACTATTCTACATTCATTATAGCATGGATAAACAAAAAGAAAAAGTTGGAATCAATCCAACTTTTAATCCACATATGTATCTTCGTCTTTGTTTAAGAAGGCGTACGGCAATCCCATGAGTAGACCACCACCGATAAAGTTACCGATGAAGGTTACACCCCAGTGACGAAGAATATTTCCAATACCGAAGTTTGCGATTGAATCAGCAGCAACACTGAATTTCACAATAGCAAATGATGCAAAGTTTGCGGCGATGTGCTCATTTGTTAAGAATACAAACATGTAAATGGCTGATAGAACCAACCAAAGTTTGGCACCACCATCTTTAACTAAAACAAATGAAAGAATCGCGATGTTTACAAAGACATTAGCCAAAATTGCTTCAAGCAAAACTAGTTCATTTGAACGGCCCAACTTCATCTCCACGACTCCAGAAATAAAGCTATCGTGTGTTAGATTAGCGAAAGCGGCTGAATGAGCAAATCCCCAGCCACCAATAAGAGCTCCGATTAAGTTAAAGAAAGTACAATATAGAAGAATTTCAGCTGTTTTTCTCCAGCTAATTTTTTTCAAAAAACTACCAGCTGTTAAAAACATCATGTTTGATGTAACCAACTCAGCATTCAGGAACACGATATAAGCTAGCCCCCAAGCGAAAACAAATGGGAAAAGGAAGCGTCCACTACCTGGTGCAATCTTATTAATCAAGTCAGCTCCAACTGCACCAGCCGCTGTACTGAACGTAAAGAAAGCACCCGCAAACATTGAACGGATAGCATACTTGAATTTGCTATTTGAATAAAGACTTTCTTTCTTTTTACAAGCAAATTCAATTTTTGAGATAAATTCTGATGAAACCATAAAAACTCCTAAAACTTTTATTTGTGAATATTATAACATAAAACTACATTTATGGGAAGCGTTTTCTTGAATCGGTGAGCACTATTTATTTATTTCTAATAATCCTAGCAACACCTTAATATCAGGGGATTCCAAGTTTTGATATTATCATCACCTAGAACTTTCAAATTTCTATCTAAAATATTTAACCTATTTTCTAGTTTTTTTCACAATACATCGTTCACACAAATACGTGGTAATCTTTTAAATTAAAAAAGAGAATCACTTTGATTCCCTTCTAAAAAAACTTCAGTAAAAGTATTATTTGTCTTTCAAAACAAGGAGTTCACAATTTTTGATTTCCCATACTTGGTCAAAGTCTTTTAGAGCTTCATGCTGTCGGTGTAAAGTCACAATAACTGCACACGGCAAGTCTAGGACTTTTTTTAATTCCAACTCAAATTGACTAGCATCTAAGGCGGAAAAGGGTTCATCCATAATCAGCAATGGACTCTTACGATTTTTCTCACGATTTAGGTACATGAGTTGTTGCTGACCTCCTGAGAGAGACTGGGGAGCTATTTTTTCCAACTCCTCATCTTGAAACTCCGCCTCAAAAGTATTAAATAGGGTCACATTATTTTCATAGCTTGAAATAAAGGTATGCTCCTGCTGTAAAATCATACCAAATTTCCCCCAAAGCTGATTTAAGGAAAGAGAGTCAAGTAAAATTTCTCCCTGAAAATCTTCGTCTGTTCCATTTAAAATATTCAGAAGACTACTTTTACCAGAACCATTATCACCAATAAGTGCAATCTTATCTCCCTTATGAATTGTGGCAGAGGAAACAGTCAAGTTTGATTCTCCCAGTTGCTTAGAGATCTGTTTCAAAGTAAGCGTACCAAAAGAATGCTGGGGATCCTGAAGAGAGGAGGGACGTTCAATCATCAATCGAAAACTTTTGACAACTGGTTTTACAGATTCTAGCATTTGCAAATCGTAAAGAATTTCTTGAATTGGTTCTGAAAAAGCGTTAATATAGCCAAAGCTTGCCACTACCTCAGGAATACCAATCTGCTGGTGATATAAAGAATAAGCTAGATAGGTAAAGAGAACAGCACTGATAAACTCAAAGGAAACTCCCGTCAGCAAGATACCCTTGATTTTAGTTAAACCATAGCTAAGATACTTGTCTTGTAAATCCTTAAGAGAACTTCTTTGTTGCTCAATAAAATGAGGAAGCGTCAGCTTGTTAACCAAATGGTGACCTCTAAACAAATCTTCCAATGTTCGATAGTAATCACCTTGCTTTTCTAAATAGACTGTCCGACGTCTTGCAGTCATCTGTCCAACTATTTTAGGAATTTGAATACTAATAACTGTAGAAATAAGTAAAATAAGCGCAACAACAAGATTGATAGTCTTACTAATAATAAAAGTGTAAATCAAAATTCGCAGAATTTGCTTAAAAAAACTCATCAATGGTGGGAGGTAATCCTTTTCTAGAGAATCTAAGTCATTGGACTGATAGGAAATATACTCCGCCACCGTTTTCTTTTTGAAATCATGATGCGCAAGCCCTAATAGCGACTGAAACCAGTCATTTTTCAGGTTTGTAGAAAAAAGGATTGCCTGTTTCCAGTCTAATTTCATCTGGATATAGTTACAAATAAGGTAACCCATAACCGATAAGCAGTAACCAGAGAGAGCCAATCGATAATTTCCTCTAATTAATTCCTGCGTAAAATATGGAAGTAAGGCGGTACAAACATTGGATATTCCAGCAAAAAGGAAATTAAAAAAAAGATACCAACGAAGCGGTTTAAGATATCGTATCATGAATAGACTCCTTACTAGTGTCACTTTTTCTAATAGAAAGTCGAAAGCAATCATCATAGAACATACAAATTCTTGTTACTATTTTAATTTAGCATAAAACTTTTTTAAAATCTTTTGATATAAGAAATATTAATTTGCTAAAACACAAGGTCATATTCAAGATCAAATCTTTCAAGAGGTAATCGTTGTTCTTTCCCCTTCAGACAAGCATTATCAGTTATTAAGATTTCTTTTTCATTGATAATTTGGTTGACTACTATCGGCTCCAAATCTTTACCTATTTTTCCATCATTACTTGAGAAAACTTTGATTATAAATATCTTTAAAATTACAATCAGAAGTAAATTTCTAATCAAGATACTTAAAATAGACACAATCCTTTAATTAAATAGAACCTCTTTCATCAATGTTTCCGGTACGAGTATAGTTCATAATTTCTTCTCGAGTCATTCCCACAAGTTCTAAAACCCACAAACCAATGATATCTGACAAAACTGAATCGCAGACATATTCATTCTCACCATGACCATATTTACAAGTGAATAGAGGGGTTCTTATCGCTGATTGATAAAAATTGAACGCTAACTCATGCAGTTTTTCTGGCTGAAATTCGAGTCCCAACTCTTGTGCAATGCCCGCTCTTACTTTATCCCAGTCTTCTCCTTTTGACCGATAGTTATCACGAACTTTTTTGATAAAGCCTTGACAGAATTTTACCAACAAATCCTTGTTTTGGTAGAGCAAACGACAAGAAAAATCAGAGATAGAACCAGCATGAATTAAGAAAGTAAGCAGGTCATCAAGGCTTTCTGCTACCCGACCAACTTGACCTTCACTCCCTATAAAGCCGACACTCTTATCCTCAAGAATTACAAATTCTCCCCCACTACCGTCCTGGGCAAATGCCTGACAAGCTAAAGAATATTCCTCATTACTGTCAGAAAACTGCACCTCTCTGATGTGATCATAAAAGTAAATATCACACTCTGCCAATAGCAAGTTTCTTAAATGATTATTGTCTTTGATTGCTTCTAGTTTTTCCATTTTCACCTATCCTTAGACTAAAGTCCTACCAATTGATGATAACTTTAATATGATACTTTTTCGTCTCCTTTTTCAAACTCTTAACAAGTAAATCATTTTGTTTAGATTTGCCAAAGAAAAATGCTAGAGATTTTCCTCTCTTTTGTTCGATACACAAAAAATATCTAGCTCCATTCAATTTAACACTCGGAATAAATTTGACCTCAATCCTTTTAATATCATTGAGAGGTATAATACGCTTTCTAAAAACATAAGCATTATGGATATAGAATCTTCCCTTAGCAATATGAAACGGGGCAAAAAAGTTTCCACCACTTTGACTCACAATGACATAACGACGCCATAGAATCAGTAAAAGAAGGAAGGAAATAAAGTAAATAGCAAAAGTCAAAACCGAGCTTTTCATCATCGATTTTAGCCCAATCAAAAAATAATCTATCATAATTAAATAACCTTATAAAACCAGCTTCTTTAATTATTATACCACTATTATAAACGTATTTGTCAAGGCAGTTCATCGTTTCAAAAATACCGAACTGATAAACACCGTAGCTGATAGCATTCATAAAAAATGAATATGCTAACTACCGTAAAAATTTGTTTTAATCATTAAACAATTCTCTTGCTTAACCTAAGAATTTACGATATAATATATTTCGTAAAATTTTGAAAGGAAAAGATTATGTTAAAGGATCTTAAAGAATTTTTGCTCCGCGGTAACGTCGTTGACCTTGCTGTCGGTGTGATCATCGCCACTGCTTTTGGTGCTATCGTAACTTCATTCGTTAACGATATCATCACTCCACTTTTATTGAACCCAGCTTTGAAGGCTGCGCACGTTGAACGTATCGCTGAACTTTCATGGAATGGTGTAGCTTACGGAAGCTTCTTGAGCGCTATCATCAACTTTGTAGTTGTTGGTACTGTTCTATTCTTTGTTGTTAAAGGAATCGAAAAAGCTCAAAACCTTCGTAAGAAAGAAGAAGCCGAAGAAGCTCCAGCTGGTCCAACTGAATTGGAAGTTCTTCAAGAAATCAAAGCACTTCTTGAAAAAAACTAAGATTGTAAAAGGGTTTAGAAAATATCTAAATCCTTTTTTTACTTTTATTTAGTCCTATATTAGTCTTGAGCAAAACTCCTATTTTTGGTATAATGATGAGAGTTTCCACCCTTAGTGTAATGGATATCACGTAAGATTCCGGTTCTTGAGATGGGGGTTCGATTCCCTCAGGGTGGATAATTTTAAACAAAAAAACAGCGACTTCGCTGTTTTTTTCTGTGTTACCCTTATCTTTTAATATAGAGCATGGATATCAATGAAAGTAGAACTACTCCAAGTCCGATGATTAAAAAGGAAGCTAATTGAACGCTTGGAAGAAACGTCATTAAGCCTTTTGCAACCGGCATAAATACGATAGCTAATGTATATATCGTACTGAGAACCCTACCTAGAAATTCTCCGTCAACCTTGGTCTGTACCTGCGTGAAGAAGTGAATATTAAAAATTGTCATGAAAAGTTCACAAACTAGGTTTCCTGAAAAAGTTAGAAAATTAGGCAGTGGCAAGCCCATCACGAAAACTCCTACTCCTGTTAAAATCAGTAAGAATAAAAGTGTATTCATACTCGATTTAAATTTATTGGCTATGAGTGCTCCGATGATTGAGCCAATTGCACCCATGGTTAAGATAGTCGCATAAGCTCCTTCTACTCCATAGAGTTTATTTGAAAAAGGAAGCAAAAATTCAAAAGCTGCAAAGAAGAAATTCACACTAGAAGCTACTAACAGAAGAAAGAAAATTTCTTTTTGATGCCAGATATAGTGTAGACCATCTTTGATATCCACAAATATATCTTTCCCAGTGAAACTCTTCTGCTCTTGAACCTTTAGTTCTTCTTTTGGAAGTAAAGCCACTAGAGCAAAAGCAATGAAAAAAGTCAAAGCGTCTAGTAAGAGCGTCATATGAAGACTTGCAAATTGTAAAACCAGAAAAGAAAGCACAGGAGAACTCACACTGACAACCTGCAAGACCAACTCCAAACGAGAATTGTAGAGGACTAGTTCGTCCTTTTCTACCACTTCTGTGATAATGGCCTTATTTGCAGGTCTAGAAAAGGCAAAAGCAATAGCCTGCACAATGTTAGCAAAAATTAAAGCTCCAATCATCCAGCTATCATTTCTGATAAAAGAAATGCCCATACAGAGAATCCCACAAACTAAATCAGTCGCCATTAAAATCTTACGACGAGAAAAACGGTCCGAAATTACCCCACCAAAGGGATTGACTAGAATGGATGTGACGAGCTCAGAAATCTGATAAATCCCAAGAACTGTCTGTCCAATAGTCCCCATTGAGGCCAACCAGACGCTATTCCCATAATCATAGAGCATATTTCCTATCTTGTTAATGGCTCCACGACTAATCAATTGTGTTGCATATCGATTCATACAAAAACTCCTCTCAAATTTTGAAATTATTGTATCAAAACTGAAAGAAGTTTCTTTATTTTTCCCTTATTTGGGAAATTAATCTTTTACAAACTTATCATAGTGTTCTTGATAGTAAGCTACTTGCTCCGGAAGACCTAGTAAGTCAAAAATATGCATGGCTTCCTGCATCTGGCTACAGCCTTCTTTACACTGTCCTTTTTGGTACAAATCAAAACCTTTGAGGTAATGTAAAATATTTCGCTCATACAGATTAATATTTTTACCAATAATTTTCTCTGTACAAGACTCAAAATAGCTAGCATTTTCAAAAGAACGGTGTTCTAAACAATGCTGGTAACAATTCAGCGCCAGAATCAAGACCAGCTTTCGGTGGCGACCAATCTCCTTGTAGAAATCTTCACGCTCCATCACTTCTCTACCTAGCCGAGTGACATAATCGACATCATAAAAGCTATAGAGATTTCCAAAGAGAATTAACTCATACATAGTCCACTCTTCTGTTTGAAAAAGATAATCCGCTACCTTATTAAGATCGCTTTGTTTCATAGTGTAACTAGCATCTCTTTGACAAATCAGACCTTGTAACAAGATCCAGTTTAGCTCAAAATAGAGGGGATTGGTCGAACACTTCGCTTTTTCAAGCTGTTCTTCTTGAATCTTTTGAAAACCTGCAATATCGTTTGAGTAGTAAAGAGGAATAATCTTCCCCATCATAGCAATATGTTCATGATTGTGAAAATTTCTAGCCTTATCTATAAAATTCTCAACCGTCACGTGAATATTATCTAATATTTCAAAGAAACGAGATGTAGCCAGATCCGACTCCCCCAATTCAAAGCGAGACAATTGGGAAGTAGAGCAAGCATCTCCTGCCGCTTCTTTTAGAGAATAATTTTTACTGATTCGAAATTCACGAAAGACTTTTCCAAGATTTTCCATTCTACACCTGCTCCGATAATTCTTCCCACTCAAGCATAGCTTCTTCCTGACGGTGACTGATTTTGTCCAGTTCTACCTGTAATTCCATCAGTTTTTCGGCATCGTTTGTCTCCAACATTTGTTCAGAGATGGCTTGGCTTTGAGTTTCTAATTCTTCAATTTCGGTTTCCAAGTTTTCGATTTGACGCATCAATTTCCGAAGTTCTTTTTGACTCTCTTTTTGGGCTTGGTAATCATTAACTGGAGAAGTTTCCTTCTCTTGATTCGTAAGCAAAACTTCCTGCATCTGAGTCGCTTCTAGTTCCGTCTTCTTTTCAACATAATAGTCATAACCACCCAGATAAAGGGTTGAGCCATTTTCGGATAATTCTAATACCTGAGTTGCTACACGATTGATAAAATAACGGTCGTGGCTGACAAAGAGGAGAGTTCCGTCAAAGTCAATCAGAGCATTTTCCAAAACTTCCTTGCTATCAATATCCAAATGGTTTGTCGGCTCATCAAGAATCAGGAAGTTGTTGTTTTCCATAGACAATTTAGCCAAAAGCAGACGAGCTTTTTCGCCACCTGAAAGCATCCCAACTGATTTCTTAACATCATCGCCTGAGAAAAGAAATGCACCTAGGCGATTACGGATTTCTACTTCTGGAGTCAATCTAAAGTCATTCCAAAGTTCATCCAAAACAGTATTGCTTGGTGTTAACTTACTTTGAGTTTGATCATAGTAACCAACTTCAACATTGGCACCGAAACGCTTCTCACCCTTAATGAAGGGAATCTGGTCCACAATAGACTTGATAAAGGTAGTCTTACCAATACCATTAGGACCGACAATCGCTACTGCATTCATCTTACGAAGGTCAAGATTGATAGGCTCTGACAATATTTCTCCATCATAGCCAATCGCAGCATTTTCAACCGTTAGCACAATATTGCCAGATGTTTTATCAGAGTGAAAAGTCATATTGGCAGATTTACTTCCAGCTTCAGGTTTGTCTAAACGTTCCATCTTTTCTAGTTGTTTGCGCCGTGATTGGGCCCGCTTTGTTGTCGAAGCTCGAACAAGATTGCGATTGACAAAATCTTCAAGAGCAGCTATTTCCTTCTGCTGCTTTTCATAGTTTTTGGCTTCAGTCACTAGCTTCTGCTCTTTTTGCTCAACAAAACTGGAGTAGTTCCCTACATATCTTTCCAAAGAGTGTTTGGTTAAGTCGAGCGTTATGGTTGCTACTTTATCGAGAAAATAACGGTCGTGACTGACGATAATGAGGGCACCGCTATAGTTCACAAGATAATTCTCAAGCCAGGCAATGGTTTCAATATCCAAGTGGTTGGTCGGTTCGTCTAAAATCAAGAGATTAGGCTTTTCAAGGAGCATTTTGGCCAGTGCCAAACGTGTATTTTGCCCACCAGAAAGTTCAGCGATTTTCATCTGCCACATAGATTCATCAAACTTAAATCCATTTAAAATGGCACGAATATCCGCCTCAAAGGTAAAACCACCAGCCTGACGGAATTCTTCTGATAGACGATCGTAGTCTGACATGAGCTTATCGAGTTCTGCACCAGTTTTCTCACCCATCTCTAACTCCATCTTGCGAAGCTGTTTCTCTGTAGAACGTAAGTCGTCAAAAACATGCAACATCTCGTCATAAATAGTATTTTCTGACTCAAAGCGACTATCCTGTGCTAGATAAGATAGAGAAATATCTTTTTTCTTATTGATTTCACCAGAAGTTGGTTCTTCTTCTCCTACCAATATTTTCAATAAGGTTGACTTCCCAGCACCATTTCTACCAACGAGGGCGATTCGATCTCTCTCATCAACTTGTAGATTGATATTTTCGAATAGAACGTCTCCAGCAAAAGAGCGCTCAATTTTGTTAGCTTGTAAAATAATCATATTCCTATTTTACTATCTTTTTCTATTTTTAACAATTTTAATAAAAAAAGCTCTATATTTAAAACTCGAACTCTTTATTTAAGTTATCCAAATTAATTGTTTCGTGTCTAACTCATAAATTTGAATTAGTTCAACTTTTTCTTTATAAAGTGCAATACCTTGGCTAATAAAGCTAAACTGTGTATCACTTGCTTTTTTACTATTTCCACAAGCTACCAATACTAAAGCAGCAAAACTAAAATAAGGAAATCGTTTTGAATCTATCATCTATAACAGAAAACACAAAATAATTATAGCAATTCATATATTTTTAAAAGCTGATTTCACTTGTTAAATCCATGCTAACATTTTACTAAAATATTAAAAAATGCTATAATGAAAACGGTTAAAATTTATATTAAAAAAGGAGAATTCTTATGGCTTACCAAGAAAACTACCAAAAATGGTTGGATTTTGCTCAACTTCCAGATTACCTTCGTAAAGATTTGGAAAACATGGATGAAAAAACCAAAGAAGATGCTTTCTACACAAATCTTGAATTCGGTACAGCTGGTATGCGCGGATTGATTGGCGCAGGTACCAATCGTATTAACATCTATGTTGTTCGTCAAGCGACGGAAGGTTTGGCTCGTTTAATCGAGTCAAAAGGTGGAAATGAAAAAGAACGTGGTGTAGCCATTGCCTACGATAGCCGTCACTTCTCTCCTGAATTTGCCTTTGAATCAGCAGCTGTGCTTGCAAAACACGGTATTAAGTCTTACGTTTTTGAAAGTCTTCGTCCTACTCCAGAACTTTCATTCGCTGTTCGTCATCTCAACTGCTTCGCAGGTATCATGGTCACAGCCAGTCATAACCCTGCACCATTTAACGGCTATAAAGTTTATGGCGAAGATGGTGGACAAATGCCTCCACACGATGCAGATGCCTTGACTACTTATATTCGTGCAATTGAAAATCCTTTTGCGATTGAAATTGCAGATATTGAAACAGAAAAAGCATCTGGTCTCATCCAAGTGATTGGCGAAGAAGTTGATGTTGAATACCTCAGAGAAGTTAAAGACGTTAACATCAACCCTGCTCTCATTGAAGAATATGGTAAAGATATGAAAATCGTCTACACTCCTCTTCATGGTACTGGAGAAATGTTGGCACGCCGCGCTCTTGCTCAAGCTGGATTTGATTCTGTTCAAGTCGTAGAAGCTCAAGCTGTTCCTGATCCAGACTTCTCAACTGTAAAATCACCAAACCCTGAAAACCAATCAGCCTTTGCACTTGCTGAAGAACTTGGACGTAAAGTAGGTGCAGATGTTCTTGTCGCAACTGACCCTGACGCTGACCGTGTTGGTGTTGAAGTGCTTCAAAAGGATGGTAGCTACCTAAACCTTTCAGGAAACCAAATCGGTGCTATCATGGCTAAGTATATCTTAGAAGCTCACAAAAATGCAGGAACTCTTCCTGCAGATGCAGCAATCTGTAAGTCTATCGTATCTACAAACCTAGTTACAAAAATCGCTGAAAGCTATGGCGTAACGATGTTTAACGTCTTGACTGGATTCAAGTTTATCGCTGAAAAAATCCAAGAATTTGAAGAAAAACACAATCATACTTACATGATGGGATTTGAAGAAAGCTTTGGTTACTTGATTAAACCATTCGTACGTGATAAAGATGCAATCCAAGCAGTACTTGTCGTTGCTGAACTTGCCGCCTACTATCGCTCTCGTGGATTGACACTTGCTGATGGTATCGATGAAATTTACAAAGAATACGGCTACTTTGCAGAAAAGACAATCTCAGTGACTCTTTCAGGTGTTGACGGTGCTGAACAAATCAAAGCAATTATGTCTAAATTCCGTGATAATGGACCAAAAGAATTTAACGCTACTCCTATCTCTGTCTTAGAAGACTTCAAAGCACAAACTTCTACTGCTGCCGATGGTACTGTTACTAAATTGACAACACCTCCAAGCGATGTATTGAAATACACATTAACAGACGGTTCATGGATTGCTGTTCGTCCTTCTGGTACAGAACCAAAAATCAAATTCTACATCGCTGTAGTTGGAAATTCAAAAGAGGACTCACAAGCTAAAATTGCAAATATCGAAGCTGAAATCAATGCCTTCGTAAAATAAATAATTTAAAGATGAGATAAAATAATCTCATCTTTTTTTCGTATCAAATCCAAGCAATTTTAAGCACTTTATGGCATACTAGACTTATCAAAAAAAGCGAGGTAATCTCATGGAACAGTTTTTAGAAAATATTAAAGATCTTGAAGTGACTACAGTTGCGCGTGCTCAAGAAGCACTTGATAAAAAAGAAACAGCAACTTTCTTTATCGGACGCAAAACTTGCCCTTACTGCCGTAAATTCGCTGGTACATTGGCTGGTGTAGTGGCTGAAACGAAAGCACACGTTTACTTCATCAACAGCGAAGAACCAAGTCAACTTGACGCTTTGCAAGACTTCCGCTCACGCTATGGAATCCCTACTGTACCAGGATTCGTACATGTTGCTAATGGGGAAATCAAAGTCCGTTGTGACTCTTCTATGTCAGCTCAAGAAATCAAAGAATTCGCCGGATTGTAAAATAGTCTAAAAAAAGAAGGCATATGCCTTCTTTTTTATATTTCTGTTAATGGTGTTGCTGTGTCTGGTGAAGTATCATGAACTTGAAAATCAACTCCAACCCCCAAATCAGCTTGAGCTAGTTGATTAACCATAGTCATGTGAGCCAACTCCTTGATATTATTCTCCTTGGATAGATGACCTAGATAGATTTTTTTGGTTCGATTGCCAAGTGTTCGCACCATCGCTTCCGCACCGTCTTCATTGGATAGATGCCCTCGATCGGACAAAATTCTCTGTTTGAGTCGCCAAGCATACGATCCTGCTCGCAAAATTTCCACATCATGATTGGCCTCAATCAGATAACCGTCAGCATTCTCAACAATACCAGCCATACGATCACTAACATATCCCGTATCTGTCAATAATACAAAGCTCTTATCGTCCTTCATAAAGCGGTAAAATTGGGGAGCAACAGCGTCATGACTCACTCCAAAGCTTTCGATATCAATATCTCCAAAAGTCTTGGTCTTACCCATTTCAAAGATATGCTTTTGAGACGGGTCAACCTTACCAAGATACTTGCTATTTTCCATTGCCTGCCAAGTCTTCTCATTTGCATAGAGATCCATACCGTACTTGCGTGCTAAAACACCAACTCCGTGAATATGGTCCGTATGTTCATGTGTAATCAAAATGGCATCCAAATCTTCTGGCTTGCGGTTAATTTCACTTAGCAGACTAGTGATTTTCTTTCCAGATAAGCCAGCATCTACTAAAATCTTCTTTTTAGGAGTTTCCAAATAGAAGGAATTTCCACTAGAACCTGATGCTAAAATGCTGTATTTAAATCCATTATCACTCATTTTAGTCTTCTACGTCATCCTCCCATATTTCTTCTTTCACAGCTTCTTTATCATAAGGGAGCACAATAGTAAAGGTAGACCCCTTACCATATTCGCTCTTAGCCCAGATAAAGCCATTATGCTGTTTGACGATTTCTTTTGCAATAGCAAGTCCTAAACCGGTACCACCTTGAGCACGACTTCTAGCCTTATCAACACGATAGAAACGGTCAAAAATCTTAGGTAAATCTTCTTTAGGAATCCCAAGTCCTTGGTCTGAAATAGATAAAATCATCTGGTCATCAGTTGTTTTCATGCTGACAGTAATTTTACCACCATCAGGTGAATACTTGATTGCATTATTGAGAATGTTATCAATGACCTGAGTCATCTTATCCGTGTCTATTTCAACCCATACAGAATTTATCGGATAGTCCCTAACGATTTCGTATTTCTTCTCCTCATCTTGGGCTCGTATTTTATCAAAACGATTCAGGATAAAAGTAATGAAAGCTGTAAAGTTAATCAATTCAACATCTAAATTACTGGTTGCATTATCGATACGAGATAGATGCAGGAGATCCGTCACCATTCGCATCATTCGATTTGTTTCATCAAGCGAAACCTTAATAAAGTCTGGTGCTACAGGTTCTGAAAGAGCTCCTTCATCCAGAGCTTCTAGGTAGGATTTTACACTAGTCAAAGGAGTTCGCAACTCATGACTAACATTTGAAACAAAGAGCCGTCTCTCGCGTTCTTCTTTTTCTTGCTCAGTCGTATCGTGAAGTACAGCCACTAGACCAGAAATGAAACCTGATTCCCGTCGAACTAGTGCGAACCGTACACGCAGACTGATGTACTCACCATTAAGATTTTGGGAATAAATCATCAGATCTGGACTCTGAGTAATCAGATCTTTAAGCTCGTACTCGTCCTCAATCTTGAGCAACTCAAGAATATTCTTATTCAACACTTCATCGCTTTCAATACCAAGTTGATTCTTAGCCATATCGTTAATCATAGTGATTTGACCACGACGATTGGTTGCTAGAACTCCATCTGTCATATAAGAAAGAATACTGTGAAGTCTTTTACTTTCTTGTTCTAGGTTTTCTTGTGTTAGGCGAATTACTTCAGAAAGATCATTTAAGTTATTCGTTATATTCGTGATTTCAGTATTCCCCTGCATATCCAATACCTGAGAATAATCACTAGCAATTAAATCTTTTATCTTTTGATTTAACTGTTTTAGTCGGATGTTATCTCTACGACCTTCAAGTAAAAGAAAGGTCACCAGCATGATAAAACCGATTAAGATTAGAACAAAGATAAAATCTCTTGTCAGAATCGTTTGTTTAATTATTTCAATCATTATTTCTCATGTAATAACCCACACCACGACGAGTCAAGATATATTCAGGTCTACTTGGTGTGTCTTCAATTTTCTCACGTAGACGTCTAATGGTAACATCGACTGTTCGAACATCACCAAAATAATCATAACCCCAAACAGTTTCAAGGAGATGTTCACGGGTAATAACTTGACCAATATGAGAAGCTAGGTGATGCAATAACTCAAATTCTCTGTGAGTTAAGTCCAATTCTTCGCCATATTTTTTTGCTACATAAGCATCAGGAAGAATTTCCAAATCCCCAATTTGAAGACTTTGTAATTTTGAATCTTCTTCTTGGTTGTCCACTGCGATTAACTCCGTACGACGAAGAAGCGCCTTAACACGCGCTTGAAGTTCACGGTTTGAAAATGGTTTTGTCACATAATCATCCGCTCCAAGTTCAAGACCAATAACCTTATCAAACTCGCTATCTTTGGCTGAAAGCATGATAATTGGTACACTACTTGTCTTACGAATCGTTTTAGCAACTTCAAGACCATCAATCTCTGGAAGCATCAAGTCCAAAATTATAATATCTGGTTTTTCAGCTTCAAACAGTTCAATAGCTTCACGTCCATTAAATGCTGTGACAACCTCATAACCTTCTTTGGTCATGTTAAACTTTATAATATCTGAGATTGGTTTTTCATCGTCAACAATCAATATTTTTTTCATTTAGTCACCTTTTTCCTTATATCAATTATACCAAAAAAATGGAGAGAAGACACGAAAGACTGTACTATCAGTATCTTTTTGAATACTCTTGCCAAATTTTCTGTTGAGGTTTTGCTAGTGGGTAGAGGTCAAACTCTTCTGGAGTTAACCAAACGACTTCTTTATCACTATATTCTTTGGCATCAACTACCTGCCCGGCTAAAATTCGGACATGCCACTTTCGATGGCTAAAGACATGTTTCACTTCTTCGAAATGGCTATCCTGCCAGTCAACCTCTAAATCATAATCTTGCTCAAAACTTTCTTGAGGTGAGGGTCCAAGTTGTAGGGATGTTTCAGCAACCTGATTAAAAAGATTTAGTTCTTCTTCATCTTTTGAAAATTCATCAACCTCAATCAAGGGGAAATGCCAAAATCCAGCAAGTAACTTTTCACTTTCATTCTTTTCTAGTAAAAACTGTCCTTGGTCGTTTTGCACAACTAAAGCATTTAGATAAATGGGAACTGGCTTTTTCTTTGGTGCTTTAATGGGATAAATATCCATAGTCCCGTGTTGATAGGCAGCACTAAATTCCTTAACTGGACTATCTTCTGGCCTTGGATTGACTGGTGCTTCAATATCTGATCCCAAATCCATGAGAGCCTGGTTAAAATCTCCAGGTCTTTCTGGATCTATCAAGATTTCCATCATAGCTTGAAATATTTTACGATTGCTAGGATTTCCAATATCATAATTGACTTCAAATAGACGTGCCAAAACACGCATAACATTTCCATCGACTGCTGGTTGTAGTAGATTAAAGGCAATACTTGAAATAGCTCCAGCCGTATAAGGGCCAATTCCTTTCAAACTAGAAATACCTTCGTAAGTTGTTGGGAATTCTCCATTAAACTCATGCATAACCTGCTGAGCTGCAGTTTGCATATTGCGAACACGGGAATAATATCCAAGACCTTCCCAAGCTTTTAATAAACGTTCTTCAGGTGCATTTGCTAAACTCTCTACAGTTGGAAACCATTCTAAAAAACGTTCATAATAAGGAATGACGGTATCGACTCTAGTCTGTTGCAACATGATTTCAGACACCCAGATATGGTAAGGATTTCTGCTCCTTCTCCATGGTAAATCCCGCTTATTCTCATCATACCAAGTCAGCAACTTCTGGCGAAACAAAAGGATTTTCTCCTCTTCCCACATAGACACGCCATATTTCTCCAAATCTAACATATAACTAGTATAGCATATCCTTTTAGGATACTCAAAAAATCAAAATAGTAAGGAAAATAGAGCATTTAAAGCACACTTTCTAATGTCTTGTTCTAGAATAGAGATTCTGTTAATTTGATGTTTTTTTTGATATAATAACCTCAGTGATATTTTATAAAGGAGAATATTATGCGTTTCAATCAATTTAGTTATTACCCTGTATCAACTCAAGAATCATTAGATGAACTCGCACAACTAGGATTTAAGCTTAATCCAGCAGATTCACCCAAACAACAGTTTGAGTCCTTCATTAGAACTTGCTTTTTTAACTATCAAAACACTGACTATCCACTCTCTACATTAGCTGTGGACAAAAAGACTGATCTTCTCAACATCTTTAATTCTGATCAAGAGTTGACTGCGGATATTTTTTATACCGTTGCCTTCCAACTCTTAGGATTTAGCTACCTTGTAGATTTTGACGATGTTCAAGCCTTTCGCAAAGAGACTGGATTTCCTATTGAATTTGGAGAATTTGTAACCAATCTTTACCAACTTCTCAATACTCGCACAAAAAAAGGAAATACCCTTATCGATCAGTTGGTCAGTGATGGTTTAATCCCTGAAGATAATCACTATCACTATTTTAACGGAAAAAGTCTTGCAACCTTCTCTAGTAACGATGTTATTCGGGAAGTGGTCTACGTAGAAAGCCGTGTAGATACAGATAAAGACGGACTTCCTGACCTTGTGAAAGTAAGCATCATTCGTCCAAAATATCAAGGAAAAATTCCATCAGTAATGACTGCTAGTCCCTACCATCAAGGAACCAACGTCAAAGCTAGTGATGCCTCTCTCTACAAAATGGAAGCTGAGCTTGAGGTGAAACCTCCTCACAAGATTCAATTAAATCAACCAACGCTGGATTTAGTTGAATCTGTAGGAGATTCTAAAATAGTCTCTGAAGCTGAAGAGAAACTGACTCATATCAATAGCAGCTATACACTAAACGATTATTTCCTTCCAAGAGGATTTGCTAATCTCTATGTATCAGGACTTGGTACCAAGGATTCTCAGGGTCTTATGCCGAATGGTAGCTACCAACAAATCGAAGGTTATAAGAATGTCATTGATTGGCTCAATGGACGCTGCCGTGCTTTTACAGACCATACCCGAACTCATCAAGTCAAGGCTGACTGGTCAAACGGGAAAGTTGCAACAACAGGTATCTCATACCTAGGAACTATGTCAAATGGGCTTGCTACAACAGGTGTCGATGGCTTAGAAGTTATCATCGCCGAGGCCGGTATTTCTTCATGGTACAACTACTATCGTGAAAATGGTCTTGTAACTAGCCCTGGAGGATACCCGGGTGAAGATTTTGACTCTCTGGCTGAATTGACTTATTCTCGTAATCTCTTGGCTGGTGATTACATTCGTGGAAATGAAGCTCACAAAGCTGACTTAGAGAAAGTTAAGAAAAATCTAGACCGTAAAACCGGAGATTATAACCAATTTTGGCATGATCGCAATTATCTGCTCAATGCCCACAAGGTAAAAGCTGAAGTTGTCTTTACACATGGTTCGCAAGACTGGAATGTAAAACCACTTCATGTCTATCAAATGTTCAATGCTCTTCCAAGCAATATTAAGAAACATCTCTTTTACCATAACGGCGCCCATGTTTATATGAACAACTGGCAATCTATTGATTTCCGTGAATCCATGAATGCTCTTTTGACTCAGAAATTATTGGGGCAAGAAACAGCCTACAAACTTCCAAGGGTTGTGTGGCAAGACAATACTGCTCCTCAAACATGGTATAGTCTTGAAGATTTTGGAAATCAAGAGGAACACAAAACCTTCTCTCTTGGATCTGAAGAAAAAGTGATTGAGAATCACTATGAAGACTCAGACTTTGAACGCTATGGTAAAACCTACCAAACCTTTAATAATGAACTATATCAAGACAAGGTCAATCAGATTACCATTGATCTTCCTATTTCAGAAGAAATACAACTTAACGGACGCGTCAAACTCAACTTACGTGTCAAATCAAGTACAAATAAAGGCTTACTTTCTGCCCAACTTTTGGAATTAGGACAAAAGAAATACTTGCAACCTTATCCTGGAGTCATATCTGCTCGTACCTTAGATAACGGTCGCTACCATATGCTTGACCATCTCTGTGAACTTCCTTTCCGGGAAAATGCACAAAGAGTTATCACTAAAGGTTATATGAATCTACAAAACTGTCATGACTTACTTACAGTCGAAGAAATTAAACCTGAAGAATGGATTGAATTCCAATTTGAACTTCAACCAACTATTTATAAATTAAAAGAAGGCGACACTGTCCGTCTCGTTCTTTATACTACTGACTTTGAAATTACTGTACGCGACAATACAGACTATCACTTGACTATAGACCTTGCACAATCTAGTCTTGAAATTCCATTCCAAAAATAGTCAGTAAACCAGAAAACCCGTGATGAATACATCACGGGTTCTTTTATTCTGATTTTTTTCCTTCTGCTTGTTTCTTTGCTTTAGCTAGTCTCAAAGCTCTATTTGGATTGAGGCGGTTAAAGAGTTCTTCTAACTTCTTTTCATTCCACACATCAGCTGCTGAAACAAAATTTCCATTCGCATCTCGGAAAGATATTGGTTTATCACCCATAGCTGTCTCCTAGTCTACAAATTCAAACTCAAATTTACCAATACGGACAAGATCACCGTCTTTAGCACCACGAGCACGAAGAGCTTCATCAACTCCCATACCACGCAACTGACGAGCAAACTTCATAACAGACTCATCACGGTCAAAGTTGGTCATGTTAAAGAGTTTCATGAGTTTTTCACCTGAAAGGACCCAAGTAGCATCATCATCACGACTTATTTCAAATGGTTTTTCTTCTTCATCAAAGCCATAGTAAGCTTCTTCTTCCATTTCTGACTCATCATAGAGAAGAAATTCTGGTGTCTTATCTAGAAGTTCAGCCGTAGCATCTAATAAAGGTGCAAGACCTTGCTTAGTCAAACCTGAAATTGGGAAAATTGTTGGTAATTCTTCAAACTCATCATAATTTGCAGCCAATTTTTTCTTGAAATCTTCAAGGTTTTCTTGACTGTCTGGCATATCCATCTTGTTGGCAACAATGATTTGTGGACGCTCCATTAGACGAAGATTGTAGGATTCAAGTTCCTTATTGATAGCTAGGTAATCCTCATAAGGACCACGTCCTTCACTTGCTGACATGTCAATAACGTGTAGGATTACTCTAGTTCTCTCAATATGACGGAGGAACTGGGTCCCCAGGCCAACACCTTGGCTAGCACCTTCAATCAATCCAGGAAGGTCTGCCACTGCAAATGAATCGCCCGACTGAGTACGCACCATCCCAAGATTTGGTACAATTGTCGTAAAGTGATAAGCACCAATTTTTGGTTTTGCAGATGTGATGACACTTAGTAAGGTTGATTTCCCAACAGAAGGGAAGCCAACTAATCCAACATCCGCAAGAATTTTAAGTTCAAGCTGTAATTCACGTTCCTGACCAGGTTCTCCATTTTCAGAGATTTCTGGTGCAGGATTTTTAGGTGTCGCAAAGCGAATATTCCCACGACCGCCACGACCACCGTGAGCTACGATAAATTCCTGACCATGATGTACCAAGTCAGTCAAAATTTTTCCCGTTTCAGCATCACGAACAGTAGTTCCCTGAGGTACATGAACAATCAAGTCTTCTGCACCACGGCCGTGCATTCCTTTTGTCATTCCTTTTTCACCAGACTGGGCTTTAAAATGACGATTATAACGGAAATCCATCAGGGTACGCAATCCTTCGTCTACTACGAAAACAACGTTCCCTCCACGACCTCCATCACCTCCCCATGGTCCACCATTAGGGACGTATTTTTCACGACGAAAGGCTACCATCCCATCGCCACCATTACCAGCCTTTACTTTGATCTTGGCTGTATCTAAAAACATACTCATAATCTCTTCTCACTTAAAAAAGGGCTGGGAAAACCCAGTCACCAACTAATATAAATTGAATATACAACTAGCATTTAAAATCTGCTCAATACACCAATTGCAGTCGCAAAAATACCTGCTAGGGTAACAAACAACATGACTAGTACGACAAACATTGTTAGTTTTTCAAAGAAAGTTTTTTTGCGTTTACCATTATCACCGAATGCCATATTTTCTCCTTTACTATTAATACTCACATTTTAAAATTCATTTGATACAGATGTATCACCAACAAAAACACATCAGATTTCCCATTTTAAATCTGTCACATTCGCATTTCCTCTCTATTTGTAATTTCCGAATCCCTTATCAATAAGAGCCTCGAAAAAATCCGCTTTACATTATTTTCTGAAGTTTTTCAAGCAGACCGCATATCCAATGCCACTGACAATCGATAGGATGTCGACGAACACTACCACTATAAAAAATAGAGAGAAGTCATCCTGTCCAGAAAAAACCGCACTAAACAACCAATTTAACAAGTCATTTAAGAAGGGAATATGGCGTAGAATCCAAAAAAAGATTGAGAAAAAGATTGGGGCACATCCAATCGTCCCTGCTATTAAAAACGTATTGGTCACTAACTTAGAGACTCTGTCATCGCCTTTATAGTAAAGCTTACTCTTCAAAGCTACACAGAAAATCGCCACATACGTACACAGCATTAGAATAAATATAGAACCAAACATCTGGGCATTTGCTCCGATTCCTGCTGCGATTAATCCCAAGGGAGATACCATTAAAAATGCTCCTCCGGCAATGCCCACAAATGCACTACAGATTGCCCATTTTTTACTTTGCATGTTCTCGTCTCCTTATGTGTTAGTTCTCAAATTTCCTTAGACAAATCGCATAATAAATGCCCCAGGCAACGGATAAAATAGCGGATAGAAACATGAAACCGAGCGCACGTTCAAAGCCATCACTTCCGTCGAATAGCACGAGCATAATCCAATCACCGAATCCACTGATCGTCGGAATATTTGCTAAAGCTATCAGCAAAGCGACAACGAACCCTACTGCGCTTGAGGCTGCAAACAACTTGGCCATCACTGAATTCACACGTTCATCCTTTTTATAATAGCACGCGCTTTTCAACGCTACCAAAAAAATAATTCCAAATGTCGGCACTAATAAACTGAGAGATTCCTCTACCCCCGAACGACTGGCGCCAATCCCAGCTGCCAAAAACGCACATATGAAAAAGAGCGCTAAAGGCCCACCTAGAATCCCTACAAACGCACTGATTTTGGCCCATCTTTTCTTTTTCATTATCTCAACTCCTTTAACGGTCAAATCTATTTAATGGAATTTAATATTCCGCACCAGAAATCAACCCCAAATGAATCCCATTTCACCGATTTGAGGTTTCAAATCATTGAATATTATTAGTCTCGCTTTTACTCTAATCTTTTTCTTAAAATTCATTTGATACAGGAGCGATTGCCCACAAAATTAAGTAAGCAACAATGCCTGCTCCATAACAGAAGGCTAAAACGCCCCAAATAACTCGAACAATTGTAGGATCAATGTTAAAATAATTTGCTACTCCAGCACAGACTCCACCAATCTTTTGATCTCGACCACTTCTCATCAATCTCTTATTCATATTTTATTTCCTCTCTTCGGAATCACTTAATCATTCAAGTATTTTCTCAAGTTTCTCAATTGTTTTCTAGATGCCTTTAGCATACGTTTCGAACCCTTAACTGGCATTGTAACCGCCTGTTGCGGAATATAGAAGACTGTTTTTAAAATACGTTTTGTAACAGGCTCTTCAGACGTCATTTCTTTTACAAAATTATTGGAAATAATGACATCCAGGTAGAATTCATGAACTCTTTTACCAAAATTCTCAGCAGAAATTTCATATAATTTTTCAGCCAAGTGTTTTTCATCCATCGGTGGAGTTGCAAGCAATGCCTCCAGTATTGCTCCAGCCAAGTCATTTTCCTCGTAATAAAGAGTTCCAAACATTTTATCGTTGATAAGATTATCCAGATAAGGATTGCCGTGGGTAATGACTGGTGTCTTACTAGCTAAACTTTCTAAATAGGTCAAGCCCTGAGTCTCACTTGTAGAAGCAGAGATAAAGAAATTAGCCGCCTTATAATAAAGTGCTGTTTCGCTCGGAGGTATCATACCTGTAAAGATAACAGAATCTTGAATTCGCAAATCCTCTGCTTGCTCCTTAAGATTGTCTAAATAAGGTCCATCTCCAGCTACAACCAGTTTAACATTTGGTTCTTCTTTTAGGACATCTGGTAAAGCTTTAAGAACTGCTTGAATATTCTTCTCGTAAGAAACACGCGAAAGGCTAAGAAGCATCTTTTCGTCTTTCTTAATACCTAATTTATCTCGTAAGTCACTGATATTTTCTGGAACGATTTCAGGTCGTTCAAACTTAGCTAGTTCTATACCTGTAGGAATGACACGCTTTTCAACTTTTACCTTATAATCAGATAAGAGATCACGTACTATCTCGCTCGGACAAATAACTCCATCGACATCATGGAGAAAACCTCGGACAAGGTATTTAACCATACTTGGACGAATCAACATCCCTTTAGCAATATAGTGAACATAATCTTCATACTGAGTATGGTAGGTATGAATCACTGGAATTTTCAACTCACGTGCAATCCAAATACCCAATAAACCAAGAGAAAATTCTGTCTGGGTATGAATAATGTCGAGTTGATATTGCTTTGCAATCTCAAGAGCTTTCGTAAATCCACGATAGGCAAAACGACGATCTTTAAAGGCAAAGAAAGGAACGCTCGGAATACGGATAATCTGCCAGTCTTCATAGCGGTTTACGTCCTTATCAGTTGTCGTAAAGATAAAGACTGCATGCCCCTGCTTTTCAAGCTCTGTTTTTAAGGTGCGAATACTGGTTGCAACACCCGACACCTGTGGAAAATAAGTATCTGTAAATAATCCAATCCGCATATACTACCTCATTTTTTTCCTAAAGCCGCCTGCTCCCGATAGAATTTTAGCCAGATTTCAAGAAGATGCTCTTCGGAATATTCTCTTGAAATAGCCTTAGCCTTTTCTTTCAATTCCTTAAGAGCTTCTGGATGTTCGCGATATTCCAAGATAGCTTCTTTCATATCTTCCACATCTGTGGTTGGTTTATAATTTCCTTCTAGAATCACCTTATAAAGGTCTAAATCCCGAAGCATAATTGGTGCTTCACAACTCGCAGCTTCTAAAATAGTCATTGGAAAGAGTTCATTATAACTTGGAAGCAAGAAAAGATCTGCTAAAGCATAAAGTTCTCTCATCCGTTCTGGCTCAACAATCCCTGGAAAAATCAGATTTTCTGGAGGATGATCCATGATTTTTTTATAGCGTTCATAACCATCTGTAATGCCACCAAAAGAGAAGCCTCCGGCCCAAATAAAGGTGATATCCGGTAGTTCCTCAGCAAGAGTGATGAAATCATCGATTCCCTTACGTTTTTGAACCTGACCTGCACCGACAACTACAAATTGATGTTCACTCAATCCCATATCTTTACGAAGTTGGCTTACCTGTTCTTCAGGAAGTGGATGCCATTTTTCTTTGTTAACAAAGTTAGGAATATAGGTCACCTTTTCTCGAGGAATACCCGCTGCAACTAAATCTTCGATAAAAGAAGGATTGACCACAACCAAATGTTCCATACGATCATAAAAAGAAAACACATACTTCTTAACAATCCCTTTTAAGAAAAATGGAATTTTTAAACTCCCTTCTAAGGTATCCGGTAAAAAATGGACATAACCAATTCTACGACCTGAACGCTTCTTTTGAAATGTAGATAAATAATAAGGAAGGTCGATAGTATGAAAATGAGTAACATCAGCTTCTACAGGAAGATTCTCCGTTACAATTAGTTGGTCTTTCGCATCACGTTTCAAAAGTTGCACAAGTTCACGGTAAGCACCAGAAACACCTTGTCCGGCTACTTTTTCACTTGAACTTAGCATATTGATGCGTAATTTCTCTTTTTCCATACTATCCATTATATCATTTTCTTGAAAGAAAATCAGCAAATTTAAAGAGAGATAGCATAAAAGGTAGGGAATTTCCGAACACTAATACTATTTCTCTTTTTATACGATTCTACTTAATTCCTAAAGCAATCCGTGCATAACGACTCATTTTTTCAACCGTCCAAGCCGGATACCAAACTAATTTGACTTCAACGTTAGTAACCTCCGGCACATCTGTCATAGCATCATAGATTTGATCAGTCAAGAGGTCTGCCAAAGGACAACCCATGGTTGTCAAGGTCATGTCGATCTCAGTATCACCTGTATCACCATCAAATCGAATCTCATAAATCAGACCTAGGTTAACGATATCTATACCTAATTCGGGGTCAATCACTTCTTCTAGTGCGGTCAAAATACGTGTTTTGATGTTTTCAATTTGCTCTTCTGTATAAGCCATATTCAGTCTCCTATAACCTAATCTTCGATAAAGTCACGAAGCGGTTTGCTTCGACTTGGTTGGCGAAGTTTTCTCAATGCTTTTGCCTCAATCTGACGGATACGTTCACGAGTCACATTGAAGACTTTACCAACATCTTCCAAAGTACGCATTTTCCCATCATCAAGTCCAAAACGAAGACGAAGAACATTTTCTTCACGATCTGTAAGAGTATCCAAAACTTCATCCAACTGTTCACGCAAAACGATACGAGTTGTGTAGTCAACTGGATTTTCAATCACTTCATCTTCGATAAAGTCACCAAGATGGCTATCATCTTCTTCACCAATAGGCGTTTCTAGAGAAACTGGTTCTTGAGCAATCTTAAGGATTTCACGAACCTTATCAGGTGTCATATCCATACGTTCTGCAATTTGCTCAGGAGTTGGATCTTGTCCCAACTCTTGAAGAAGATTACGTTGTTCACGAACAAGCTTGTTGATTGTTTCCACCATGTGAACTGGGATACGGATAGTACGAGCTTGGTCAGCAATGGCACGCGTAATAGCCTGACGAATCCACCAAGTTGCATAAGTTGAAAATTTGAATCCTTTTGAATAGTCAAACTTATCAACGGCTTTCATAAGTCCCATGTTACCTTCTTGGATTAAGTCAAGGAACTGCATACCACGTCCAACATAGCGTTTCGCGATAGAGACTACCAAGCGAAGGTTGGCTTCTGCTAGACGTTGTTTAGCTTCAACATCCCCTGCCTCGACAGCAAGGGCTAACTCTTTTTCTTCTTCGTTAGTAAGAAGAGGCACAACCCCAATTTCTTTTAGATACATACGAACAGGATCATTGACCTTGGCAGATGTTGAACCAATTAAGTCCTCGTCACTAAGTTCTGGTTCTTCTTCCGTACTTAGAACACGTTCACTTGGGTTTCCTTCGTTATCAGTGATTGCAATACCTGCATCTTGAATCCGTTGCAAAAGATTCTCAATGCCTTCGACATCAAGCGCAAAAGGGATTACAAGGACATTGTTGATTTCGTCATCTGTCGCAGTACCAGTCTTCTTATGGTTACGAATAAACTCAGCGACTTGGACATCAAAAGTCGTTACTTCATTTTGTTTTTTTGCCATTCTTACTCCATTCTTCTTTTTTGGGCAATTAAGCATTCAAGCTCTTCTATAGCAGTATCTGTATCACCTACATGACTTGCTTCCTGAACTTTCTTTTTAATTTGCAAGTTTTGTTGATTCAAAAGAGCACGATTACGAGACTCCTCCACTTCCTTTAGTTCTTCTGGAGACATTTCAGAAGGTAGATCCAAGGCTAACACCTGGTACCAAGCATTTTCCACTTCTCGAGTCTGATTTGCCAAGTCTTCAGAAGAAATCGAACCATTATCAATCAAGAGTCCATACAAGGTCTGAAACTCTGGAGTTTCAAATACAAAATCATTTCTCAAACGATAATCATTGAGCACCAAAGGATTTTCTATCATACGGTAAAGAATGTGTGCTTCAGCCCGCATGACTGCTGTCAGTTGCTTTGAAACTGACATGGTGATTGGCGTTGGATTAGCGACCTGTTTAACCTTTTCTTGTCTCTGTCTAACTCGACTTTCGTTGATAATGTGCTCAACTTGTTGATAATCAAAAGATGGTAAATGATCCGTCAACAAATGAATATAGGTATTCTGGGCTGTGATAGAGGGTTCTCTGACGATAAGAGGTGCAATTTTCTCAATGAACTCAATCTGCGCTTGAAGATTTTCACTATTACTAGGTTTGTAATGATGAATGTAAAACTCAATCGGACTGATTCGAGTATTGGATAAAAGGTAAGCCAATTCCTCTGGAGAATTTTTCTGTAAATACTCATCCGGATCCATTGCATCGGGAATTTGAACAATCTGAACAGGTACCTCAGTCAATTCTTCTAAGGCCTTGACAGTTGCTGCTTGCCCTGCTTTATCACCATCATAAGTGATAATCACTTTTTTTGTAAAGCGTTTTAGATGTTCAACATGTTCAGCAGTTAAAGCAGTCCCCATAGAAGCTACTGCATTTTCAACACCAGCACGGTAGGCTGCAATAACATCCATAAAGCCTTCCATTAGGTAAATTTCAGGAGCTTTGCCCGAACCTTTTTTTACCCTCTCCATATGATACAATTCGTAACTTTTGTTAAAAATTGCTGTCGCACGGCTATTTTTATACTTAGCAGTTTGAGAATCCGTCTCTTGCCAAATCCGTCCAGAAAAAGCAATCACCTTTCCTTGGTCGTTACAAAGTGGAAACATAATACGGTTATGGAAAGTATCAAAGAACTGGTTGGTCTCAGAAAGATAAAATAGACCTGAATCTAGCAAGTCCTTTTCACTATAGTCCTCCGCTAAACGTTGGTAGAGGTAAGAACGTTCAACAGGAGCCAGGCCAATCATAAAATGTTTAATGACATCATCAGTCAAACCACGTTTATAAAGATAGTTTCTTGCCTCTTCACCCATCTTTGTCGTCATGAGAATAGCATGATAAAAACGTGCGGCCTTGTCATGCATCTCATAGAGATTTTGGTGAGGGGACGTATGTTGAGCAGTATTGTGTACAGGAGTTTCAAGGTGCATCCCTAGACGTTCGCCTAGAATCCTCACAGCATCGGCAAAAGTTACTTGTTGATATTCCTCAATGAATTTAAAGACATCTCCAGAACGACCACAACCAAAACAGTGGTAAAACTGCTTATCTTCAACTACGTTAAAAGAAGGGGTCTTTTCACCATGAAAAGGACAGAGCCCTAAATAGTTCCGTCCAGATTTTTGTAAGGAAATCACTTCTCCTATGATTTCGACAATATTGGTATTGTTTTTGATTTCTTCGATGACTCGCTTGTCAACCATAGACAATACCTCCATTTTATCACAGTTTACTTTATATAGTATAGCTTATTTCTGAAAAAAAGTAAACCATTTCATACCTTTTACATGCTACTATTTCATAGATTAGTATCTTTTGAATTGTAAAAATTTCAACAAAAATTACCCTAAAAAAATGAAAATTCATAGTTAAAAATCTATCTATTCATTTCAAAAACTTAAAAAACTTAGAGGTAACATTCTACCTCTAAGCTCTTCGTAATCAATAAATACTTAAATCTTTTACTCAAATAGTTGATAGTAATCTGAAATATTCATCTTGGCTTTTTCATCCTTATTCAAATCTTGGATGATTCGTCCTTCTTTCATGACAATGAGGCGATTTCCATACTTGAGAGCATCTTCCATATGGTGGGTAATCATCAATGCTGTTAGATGGTCCTTGCTGACAAAGTCATCAGTCAATTCCATCAAGGCTACACTTGTTTTAGGGTCAAGAGCAGCTGTATGTTCATCCAATAAAAGGAGCTCTGGACGTTTCAAGGTTGCCATCAAGAGACTCAAGGCCTGCCTTTGTCCACCTGACAAAAATTCAATCGGTGTATCTAAATGTTTTTCTAGACCGTTCCCAATTTTATTGATAGTGTTTTGAAATTCTTCTCGATAACTAGATAATCTTCTAGGTACCAATCCTCTTCTTTCACCACGAAATTTAGCGATTAAGAGATTTTCAGCAACAGTCATACGTGGTGACGTACCCATCTTTGGATCTTGAAACACACGCGAAAGATATTTAGCGCGTTTTTCAGGAGAAAAATTCGTTACATCTTCTCCCATGATACGAATACTCCCACTTGTTAGGGGTAGAGTTCCTGCAATGCTATTAAAGAGGGTTGACTTACCAGCTCCATTTCCACCCAGGATTGTAATGAAGTCATGTTCATAGATATCAAGTGACACATCGTTTAGGATAATCTTTTCTTCATCAAAGCCGTTTGTCACAATTTTTGTCGCATTTTTAAGTTCTACAATAGCTGTCATTTGCTTAACTTGACTCCTTTCATGTAATTATTCTTAAAGGTTGGAATCATGAGGCAGGTCGCCAAAATAACCGCACTGTACAAACGGAGATAACTAGTATTAAATCCAAGAGCAATGACTCCCCATACCAAGAATTGATAGCTGATGGAACCAACTACAATGGTAACTAAACGCTCTGCAAGCGTGAGACTCTTAAAGAGAACTTCACCAATAATCAAGCTAGCAAGACCAACAACGATAACACCAATACCACGAGAGACATCTGCATAACCTTCTTGTTGAGCAATGAGAGCACCTGCTAGAGCGATAACACCATTTGACAAAACCAAGCCCATAAGCTCCATACGGCCTGTATTGATACCAAAACTACGCGCCATATCTGGATTATCCCCTGTAGCGATATAGGCCTGTCCAAGTTTAGTATCTAGGAAAAAAAGCATGAGAAGGATAACCAAAGTCACAAAGATTAAACCTGTCAGTAATTGATTAACCTCTGATGAAAATGGAAGAACATCTTGGATTTGCTTTGTTCCCAAAAGGCCAAGGTTAGCCCGTCCCATAATCATGAGCATGATAGAATGACAAGAAGTCATGACTAAAATTCCTGATAGAAGAGTTGGAATTTTCCCTTTGGTATACAATAGTCCAGCTGCTAAACCAGCAAGACAACCAGCTCCTATGGCTGCTAAAGTAGCAAGAAAAGGATTGACTCCTTGTGTAATCAGAGTCACTGCTACTGCTCCTCCAAGCGGGAAGGAACCTTCAGTTGTCATATCTGGAAAGTTCAGGATTCGAAAGGTCATAAAGATTCCCAAACCCAGGATAGCCCAGACCAATCCCTGTGAAATAATAGATATTAGCATGTTTGTTTCGTTTCCTTTATTTTAAAAATTGGAGGAGATGTCTCCAACTCCTCCTACATTCTTATTCGATGACTTTTCCAGCTTCTTTGAGAACCGATTCAGGAATAGTGATTCCAAGTTCTTGAGCTAGTTTTTTGTTGATAACTGATTTACCAGTTGAGAAGACATTTACTGGAGTATCTGCAGGCTTTTCACCCTTCAAGACTTTGGCAATCATCTTACCAGTAGCAACACCAAGATCGTGTTGGTCAACAACTACTGATGCCAAACCTCCAGCTTCTACCATGGCAGTCGCACTTGGGTAGATTGGTTTTTTAGCCGTTTGGTTACTTGATACTACAGTTGAGAATGCTGAGGCAATGGTGTTATCGATTGGAACCCAGATTGCATCTACTTTTCCAGTCATAACGTTAACTGTTGAAGCAATTTCGTTAGTTGATGGAACTGCGAATGTTTCTACTTTCAAACCAGCTTTTTCTGCGTATTTCTTGAACTCTTCAACTTGTGACTTAGAGTTATCTTCGCTACTTGAGTAAAGGGCACCAATTGTTTTGACATCAGGTGTCAAAGTTTTAATCAATTCCACTTGTTGTTCAGCAGGGTTATGGTCAGAAACACCTGTGATGTTACCACCTGGTTTTTCTAAATCTTTCACCAAGTTAGCGCCAACTGGGTCTGTAACAGCTGCCATGATAACCGGAAGATCTTTTGTTGCACTTGCTAGACCTTGGGCTGCTGGTGTCGCAATCCCAACAACTAAATCATTTCCATTTGCCACCAATTGCTTACTCATTGTGGCAACCTTACTTTGGTCACCTTCTGAGTTCATAAAGTCGATTTTAACTTGGTCACCTTTATAGCCTTCTTCAGCAAGTCCATCTTGGATACCTTGGTAAATCAAGTCAAGCGATGGGTGACTGACGAACTGTAGAACACCTACCTTAGCAGTTTTGTTAGCTGTCTCGGTTTTAGTTTCTTGTTTCGTTAAGTTAGAGTATACTAAGCTTCCTCCAACTACAACTGCTAGCGCTACGATAATACCGAGTAAACGTTTGTTTTTCATAATTTTCTCCTTATTCTGTTTAACTTATTCTTAATATTTTTAAATCACTTAATCAAGCGACGCCATCGTTTGACTTCCATAAAATTGCCTCCCCATAGAAAAAGTCCTCACACAAAATACTTGTGTGAGGACGTCGATGCGCGGTGCCACCTCAATTATAGGGAATATCCCTATCGCTCTTTCTCGCAAAAACGAGTTGCACTGTAAGGTGTGCTCACCGAATTCTTATGATTTCAAATTCTTAATAACATTCAGCCCAATTTTCATCACTTCCATCTATCTGTTTTCACCAACCACAGACTCTCTATAAAACTTCAATGATTACTTTCTGAATGATTAAATTATAACATTTTTCAAAAGCTTGTCAACACTTTTCAAGAATTATTTTTATAAAAATGTAAATTTCTTTCGGATTCTCAAAAAATTTAGATAAATATCAGCCAGAATTACGCAATCCTGTAGCAATTCCGTTAATAGTTGTATGGATTAATCTTTCTTCGTCTGAAGATAGCTCACCACGACGTTGGCGCTTAATCAACTCCAACTGAATATAGTTAAGGATATTGAAATAAGGCATACGGTAGTTTAGACTAGCTTTCAAATAAGTATTTTCTGCCAAAAGTTCTTCATGTCCTTCAATAGCTAAGATAACATCCTTAGTCAATTGCCATTCATCAAGAATAGTATAGTAGATTGCTTGAACTTCTTCACTTTCACAAAGGTTAGCATACTCAAAAGCAATGTTCATATTTGATTTTGATAGTACCATATCGACATTTGATAGAAGTGACTGGAAGAATGGCCAATTTTGATACATTTCTCTAAGGATTTCGATATTTTCAGGATCTTGGTCGATAAATTCCTTAAAGCTAGAACCTACTCCATACCAGCCTGGGAACATGACACGACTTTGTGACCATGAGAATACCCAAGGAATAGCACGTAGACCACCGATTTCGGTAATTGTTTTACGAGCTGCTGGACGAGAACCAATATTGAAACTTGAAATCGCCTTGATTGGACTAGATTCAAAGAAATAATCATAGAAATGCTCATTACCAAATACGAGCTCACGGTAGATATCGTAACTGCGTTCTACCACTTGATCCATGATGGCTTCATAACGGTTCGATGTATTGGTATCACTCTTTTTCTTAGTAATCATACGGTTGATTGCTGCCGAAACTAACATTTCAAGGTTGTAATAAGCTGCATCCTTATTCCCGTATTTATTGCCGATCACTTCACCTTGTTCAGTCAAGCGAATACGATCTTTGATAGACTTAAGTGGTTGAGATGCGATGGCATCATAGGTAGGACCACCACCACGACCTACTGTACCACCACGACCGTGGAAGAAGGTTACTTTTACACCAAATTCATCACCGATAGCTGTCAATTGCTGTTGAGCTTTGTAAAGGGTCCAACAAGATGAGAGGTAGCCTCCATCCTTGTTACTATCGGAGTACCCAAGCATAATTTCTTGGTAGTTATTTTTAGAAGCAATCCACTTCTTAGCAAGTGGTAAAGAGAAATACTTTCTCATTGTTTCTTCAGAATGATCCAAGTCCTCAATCGTCTCAAAAAGAGGTACGATTTGAACACGAGATTTTTCAGAATCCACGAGTCCTACTTCTTTCAGCATAATAGCCAATTCTAACATATCAGACACACTGGTTGCGTGAGAGATAATCGTTTGACGAATAACATCATCGCCTAGTCGGTCTTTTAATTGACGAGCTGTTTGGAAAATAGCCAATTCTTTTTCAAGAAGTTCAGACTTCTCAGCATGAGTTGCTGACAAGATTCGAGGATCTTCTAACAATTCATGTAAAAGCAACTCGCACTTTTCATCTTCTGACAAATCGCTATAATGGTCATTAATACCAGCAGATACCAATAACTCTGCTACACAGGCTTCGTGAACACTTGAGTCTTGACGCATGTCAATTGATGCCAAGAAGAAACCGAAAACCTCGACTGCTTCTAGCAGTTCTGCAAACTCACCTGTCAATAGAGCTTCTGCTTTATTTTCAAGCAATGAATCCTTAATAACATATAAATCATGCTTGAACTCTTCAATTGTTTCATAGTAAGGTGGACGTTCGTCTGCCAATTCTTGAATGGCACCTGAGAGTCGATTGCTGATATAATCAGTTACCACTCCCTGTTGATGCCCTTGAGCACCGAGAAGACGCTCAACATGATGTCGTTCATCTGCTGAAGAACCAACCACTGCCCATTCTTTTAGATTCAACAGTGTTTGAATCAGTTTTGATTGAATCAAGTGGAAAGCACGACGATAGGGTTCTTTCTCACGAAAGACAGATGTATCACGAGATTGAGCCGCCATTTCTTCAACAGCCTTGCTTGTTTTTGATAAATTAGTTGAAAGCGAGAAGGTACGATAGAGACTAGAGATCTTACTAATATAATAGTTCAAAACTACTTCACTTTGAATGGTAGCTGAACGCATGAGTGTCTCAGCCGTTACAAATGGATTTCCATCACGGTCTCCACCAATCCACATTCCCATAGTGATGGGTTTTGCTTGTTTTAGATCAATTCCTTGTTCTTTTGCCAAGCGCTTATACTCTAACATCAGATTTGGAACAGCCTGAAGAAAGGAACTATTGTAGTATTCCATCACATTAGTGATTTCATTGGTTACCTTTAGTTTCTTATCACGAATCATATCCGTCTGCAAGATAATTTCAATATAGCGACGGAGATCATTGTGCCATTTTTCTTTGTTAATCAGACCCATCTTCACATCACGATATTTCCGCAAGAGGGTGTGAATATGATTGGTCAGGTCCAGCATACTTTTACGTTGAACTTGTGTTGGGTGAGCTGTCAATACTGGTACGACATTTAAATGTTCAAGAATTTCAGCTGCATTCTCTTTTTCAGCTACCATTTCGATAGTTGTTGATAACTTACCAAGATAATCCTGATCAACATTGTTAAGATGGTTAATCTCAAATGCCAAGTCAACGTCTTCTGAGATATTAATCAAAAGTGGCAAAATAGAGAAATATCTAGAAATGTATACCATCTCATCATTTGATAGACTCGTTACCACTTTATCAAGTCCTTGATAATCTAGTTTTGATGAAAGTTCCTTCAACTGTATAATCTTGTCAAAGGTTTCAGCAGGAAGCATATTTTTTGTGATATCTTCAAGTAAATCTGTCAAGATTTGAACTTCTTCTTGCACGACAGTTTTGTTACTAAAATTTTCTAACTTTTGAAGAGACATTTTTTCTCCTTGTTACTTTTTCTTAAAGTTGCGCTTCATATTCACTATAGAGTTGTGCACGTTTTTCACTAGCATCAATATTTAAAACAAAGGCGATGGCTACAGACAGAACCAAGAGACTATTTCCTCCCTGAGAAAGAAAAGGAAAAGTTACACCTGTAGAAGGAATTAAGCCTGAGATTCCACCAATATTGACAAATACTTGAATCAAAATCATTCCACCGATACCGATTGCTACCATCGAGTTGAATGGATCTTTTGCTCGAACACCAACCAAGATAATACGAAGTATTAAGAAGAATAAGAGTGCCAAGATTAGACTGGCACCGACAAAACCAAACTCTTCAATGACAATTGAGAAGACAAAATCCGTGTGTGCCTCAGGCAGATAGCCTCTCTTTTCAATAGAGTTTCCTAAGCCTAATCCAAACCATCCGCCATTAACCATAGCGTAGTAAGAATTCGCTAATTGGTGTCCTGCACCAGCAAGGTCATCAAATGGATTGAAGAAGGCACTAAAGCGTTTAGCTACATATCCAAAGACAGGAATCTTCGAAACCTTATCAACACCAATCATTTTAATGGCTGTCAATGACACAAAGGATACGCTAGTCAATATTCCGAGTATAGTTGCAAACCAACGATGAGCAATTCCACTGATTGAATACATTAACAATGCTACTAAAATGAGAATAGAAGCATTCCCGAGGTCAGGGAAAATAGCCAAACTACCAATCATCACTAACAAAACAAAGCGCCAATCATTAAACGCTCTTGGAAGCCATTGGTTTTGAGTCAAAACTTGAAAGTCATAAACAGCTATTTCATCTTGCTGCTTGGCAAATCTTTGTGCTAAATACCAGATAATAATAATCTTCAAGTACTCTGCAGGTTGAATGGTAATAGGGCCTACTTTGATCCAACCATAAGCTCCATTGATAGGAATACCAACTAAACGAGCTAGAGCTAGCAATACTAACTCAACGAACATCACAATAAATAACAAGCGTTCATTTCTCAAAAATCCTAATTTTAACTTATAAATGATCGAAATAAGTAATAAACTTACGACCCAAAATATACCTTGGTTTCGGACCAATTGAAATGCGCTCTGACCTTCTTGGATTAAGGATGCACTTGTTGTCGAATATACCACAATTAAGCCCAAGACAGACAAGAGAAGATAGGGCACTAAAATGGAATAGTTCAACAGGTGCCTTTTACTAATTTTCATACGTCACCATCTATCAGAATTATAAATTTAAATTAATTCTAGTTTTCTTGTTATTATACCATTTTTTAAATTAGAAAAAAACTCTTACCCATTAATGAACTAAATTTCTGATTATTGAGCTTCTCTAATATTTTTTCAATTTAAAATTGATACTTTAAATGTTCACGAAAAAAACTCTATCTTTCTTATTAGAAAGATAGAGTTTCTATCATTAGTTAGAAGATGTGGTTGTAGTTGCGTTAGCTGAATCGCTTTGGATATATTGAGTAAAGATATTTTGAAAGGCTTGATCTTTAACCTTGATATTCGCTGCTTGCAATTCTTTACTAATGACACCTTGAACAAAGGTAGCATCATTTTGTTTTTGAGTCAGGATAACTGTCTTCAATTTTTCTTTATAGTCTTCAATATTAGAAGATTTTTCAGTTTTCTTAGTTAATTTTACAATATAGAAGCTACTAGAATATGCTTGTGTCCCTGGGGCAGTAATGACATCTGAAACACCATTAACATCCAGAGCGAAGGCTGCTTTTTTAACTACGTCTGGCAATTCTGTTGATGCAGAGTCAAAAGTGATTTCACCACCATTTGCTTTTGTCTTTTCGTCAGTTGAATTATCTTTAGCCAATTGTGCAAAGTCAGCTCCAGATTCTTTTGCCTTTGCAAGTACTTCTTTAGCTTTATCTTCACTGTCAAGTTTGATAATTTGAGCTGTTACTTCAGGTGTGTATTCGTCGTAAGCTTTTTTATAGTTTTCATCAGTCAATTCTGATTCTGCGGCTTTTTTAACAGCATATTCAACTAATTTACTTGTACGAATTTGAGCTTTACGACTTTCAGCTGTCATACCTGCACGAGAAAGAACGATTTGGTAACTATCACCATATTTCTTTTGTTCTTCTGCTACAGCATCTTCTACTTCTTTATCACTAACTTCAGATCCATATTGTTTTTCAAAAACTTTTTGAATGGTCATATTCAGCAAGACTTGTTGAGCAGTCGCATTGTTTTTAACTTCTTCAAAGAATTGGTGCTCAGTGATGACATCACCTTTCATACTGATTAAGTCAGCTCCTTGAGAGCTATTTGAACAAGCAGCCAAAGTAGCTACTGATAACAAAGTTATGGCACCTGCCAATAATTTTTTCTTCATGTTTACTCCTTTTTATTCACTAGATAATTGTTTACCTTATCTATTTTACTAAATTGTCTTAAAAATATCTAAAATTAGTCAATATCAGGCAGTTCTACTTCTGCTTGATTCTTTCGCAACATCAATATCCCATCTCCAAGAGGAATTAGACTGGCTGTTAATCCTGGATTATCAAGAGTCGCCTCAAAGAGCCTTTGCAAACCACGATAAATAGTTCGTTGCCCACGTCGAACTTCCATGATATCCTTAGCGATGTCTCCACCTTGAAAAACATCATCCAATACGACCACTCCTCCAACTTCAAGGTGTTTAAGGATTTCTGGCAAAAATACAATGTATTTAGACTTTGCAGAATCCATAAAAACAAAATCATAGGTCCCTGTCAATGTTGACAAAATATCTACCGCATCCCCTTCTAAGAGAGTGATTTGTTTGCGACTATCAAATTTTGCAAAATTTTCTTTGGCAAAACTAATCATTTCGGGATTTCGGTCAATGGTTTTAATTTTTGCATTTGGGGCATGCTGGGCCATCAAAAGTGCAGAAAACCCAATCGCCGTACCAATCTCTAAAATGTTTTTTGGTTGTATTGTTTCCATTAGGAAACGAAAATAAGCGACAGTCTCATGAGGAATGATTGGAATATTCTCCTTGCGAGCAAAGTTTTCTAGTTCTTTTAAAGAACCAGTCACCTGCTTTTGACGTTGGCGTAAAAATTCGACGATTTCTTCTTTTACGACAGGACGTCGCATGTTATGGTTGGCATTTTTACTGTATGACTCAACCATCTTATGCCAATCCTAATTTTTCAACAAGGGCTTCAAACTCATCCAAACGGCGTTCAAAGACTGCAAAGGCATCGTTGAGATAGTCTTCTTTTTCCATATCAACACCAGCTTTTCGCATGATATTAAGTGGATAGTCTGACTTCCCTGCCTTGAGGTAATCAATATAACGATTACGATCTTCTTGACTACCGTGGACAATCTTTTCAGCTAAGGCTGAAGCTGCTGCAAATCCTGTTGAATACTGATATACATAGTAGTTATAGTAGAAATGAGGAATTCGAGCCCACTCGTATTGAATCTGAGGATTGTCTTCCTTGCTTAGTCCGTAGTAATCTTGGTTCAAGTCAGCATATAACTTGCTCAAGAACTCACTTGTCAAGACTTCACCATTTTGATCAGCTTGATGGATAGCATGTTCAAATTCAGCAAATTGAGTTTGACGGAATACTGTCCCTCTGAAACCATCTAGGAAGTTATTGAGAATTGCAAAACGTGTTGCATCATCTTGGACTTCTTGTAATAATTTCTCTGTCAAAATATTTTCATTGGTTGTTGAAGCAATTTCCGCCAAGAAAATTGAGTAATCCCCATACACATAAGGTTGGGTTTCGCGTGTATAGCTTGAGTGCATGCTGTGCCCAGTTTCATGAACAAGAGTAAAGAGATTATCTAGATTATCTTGCCAGTTAAGGAGCATGAAGGCGTTGGTATCATAAGAACCACCTGAATAAGCTCCTGAACGCTTGCCTTGATTTTCATACACATCAATCCAGCGTTCGCTAAAGGCGCGTTTAACACGACTCAAGTAATCATCGCCAAGAACAGCTAAAGCCTCCTCTGCTTTCTTTAGTGCTTCTTCGTAAGTGAAGCTGTATTCCACTGAAGACAATGGTGTATAGACATCATACATTTTGAGGTCTGGAATACCCAAGATTTTTGAGCGAAGAGCAAGATAACGATGTAATAACGGCAAATGCTTATGAACAGCAGATACTAGATTGTCATAAACACTTTCTGGCACAAAGTTTGCTGCAAGAGCTGCTTCACGCGCACTCTTATAGTTACGAACCTTAGCACGATAGTTTTGCACTTTGACATTGGTCTGCAGTGTTTTAGCGTAAGTATGTTGGTATTGTTTGTAAGTAGCGTAAAGGGCTTCATAGGCACCTCTACGAACTTCACGATTCTTAGATTCTACCAAACGCATATAAACACCGTGTGATAATTGAACTTCATTACCATCTTCATCTTTGACATATGGAAAGACGATATCTGCATTATCTAAGATAGCGAAAGTTTCACTAGCAGCTCCAAAGATTTCGCCAGCTCCTGCTAATAACTCTTCTTCACGTTGTGAAAGTACGTGATTTTTATTTTGCAAGAGTTTATCAAAGAAGTGTTTATAAGGCTGGAGTTTTGGTTCTTCTGCTAAGAAGTTTTGATACTGGTCTTCTGTGATTGCCATAAATTCTGGCTCATAAAAAGAGAAGACCTGGTCAAGTTGACTATACAAAGTCATTGCTTTTGCATAATATTCTTGATACTTAGCTTCACGAGTATCTTGGTCATTTTTCATATGTGCATAAACATAGAGTTTTTCGACTTGACGTTCCATATCAAGAGAAAATTCAGTAATTTCAAGCAAACTCTTTGCACTATCCAAAAGATGCCCTTCATACTGAGAAGCTGTTTGTACTTTCTCAGTCAGTTGTTTCAAAGCTTCTTCCCATGCTTGATCTGTCACATAGATTGTCGATAGATCCCATGTATCTTTTTCATTTATTTCATTTCGTTGTAATACCATAAGTTTCCTCCATCCTTTCTATTTTACCATATTTTTTAAGAAATATTGCTGATAAAAGGCAGGTGGATAAAGCTTTTGTGTGTCAATTTTGGGATTTAGTTGATAATAAGCCTGAAAATTATAGTAATAGTCCTGTAAATCTACAGTTATCTGACAAAATAAACCATGTTCTATCGGCCTTACTTGGGGGAACCAATGTGCTACACCATAATTTAGTAAATTTTCTCCTTTTCTATAGGCTTCTTCTTGTCTTGTCATCCAAAATGGATTTTGATAATAAAGCTGTTGTCGGATGTATTGACAAATATTTTTGTCTATTTTAACAGAAAAACTGCTCAAGTGCTGACGTTGATAAGGGTAACGCAAGATTTCTAACAAATTTCCATCCCCAAATGAGAACTCTTTGATTAAGCAATGAACATGGCCCCGTAAGTCCTGGTGAATTAAGTATTTCAGTCGTAAACAATTCCTTTTCTGGTCTAATTCCCAGACGTAAAAGCCCATATTTTGGCTAAAATAGAGAAAATCTTTTTGAAGTCTTGTCAAACGCTTCTTAATCCATAGTCTTTCTCCCAAAAGCCAAATAACTTGGTATCCTTGACTTCGATAACCACTACTCCTATCTCTCAATACTTTTTGGGGCAAGGAACTGCATTGAATCTCTAAAGCTATTTTCCCGTTTACGAATACATCCGCAATCTGTTTAATCTCTGGAATCGGGTATTCTAATTGGGCTTCTGAATCTTTCTTTAACCAATGATAGAGGGATTCCTTATTCGTTAAATGTTCTGGGCCTTCATTTTCAAATGAAAAATCACAATCTTTTAAAGATTTATGGGCAAAATGAGGCCGTACACTTGGTCCTTGACGTAAACGAAGCGTTCCCCCACAAGCTGGGCAGGTATAATCTTGCTTTTCAACCTTATCTTCTAGCACATTCACTAACTGTCCCCTAGTATCTCTCGCAACAAACATGATTTTCTCCTTTACTCTATTATTCGCAAAAAAGAAAAGGTTAGGAAAATTCCTAACCTTTGTTCATATTTATTTTACTTTTTTAGCTAACATGGTTGCAAAGCGTAGTTGGATACGATTGCCATTTTCATCACGGCGGTGGAGATGGCCAGGATTTTCATTGTACTTCACTAATTCCCAGTCCTTGTAGTAATTTGCCAACTCACCCTCTTTGAAGGTAAATGGGAAATGAACAGAACATGGATAATCTTCTGTATCCATAGCACACACGATCAAATTGTAACCTCCAATTGAGGTTTGTTCCTGCATGTTTTGAATAATAGCTGGAATGCGATCTGCTTGTAAAAACATCAGAACAACCGTTGATACGATAAAATCATAAGTTTGTTCAATGCTAGCTGAATTGATATCGTAGAGACCTACAGGCATTTCTAAGTCTTCTTGCTCCACAATGCTTTGCAAGATTTCAAGAGATAGCTCATTTTGATCTACAGCTGTGACATCAAATCCATGTTGAGCTAAAAAGAGTGCATTTCTACCCTGACCAC
This sequence comes from Streptococcus peroris ATCC 700780, assembly GCF_000187585.1. Taxonomy (GTDB): domain Bacteria; phylum Bacillota; class Bacilli; order Lactobacillales; family Streptococcaceae; genus Streptococcus; species Streptococcus peroris. Next base: position 657,015 of record NZ_GL732463.1, on the reverse strand, counting down.
ATCCTAGGTCTAGTGCCTTACATGGTTTTACTGTATCCATAGCTTCTAAAACTTCCGAATGAACTGGATTGCTATTGTATTTCTTAGGGAAATAATCCTCTGCTTTACAATAAAATTCCAAGTACCATTCCACATCATCTGTGGCTGCTTCTACTCTGTGCCATGCTTGAGGCTGAGCCATAGGATTATCAGCACCTGCTTCAAAGAGATGTTCGGCTAGTACCTCTCCCTCTTCAGTTAATTCAATAAACTTAAGAGCTCCTTTTAATACGGTAATCTTGCCCCAGGTTCCGACCTTAGTATTGTGTTTTCTTTGAACAGCCTCTGGCATGGTGTCTTTATTCCAGACAGGCATGCGTTTGTAGGCAACTAGTTTTTCCATATTCTTCACTCTTTCTATCGGTGGTTAACAGCTTTCATGACACGAGCAATATCACGATCTTGCTCACGTCGTTTGATAGACTCACGTTTATCGTAATCATGTTTCCCTTTTGCAAGTCCTAAAAGAAGCTTAGCATAGCCATCTTTGATGTAGACTTTAAGAGGAACCAGCGTCATCCCTGTTCCTTTTGTTTCTTGCTCTAACTTCTGGATTTGCTTTTTATGAAGGAGGAGTTTTCGACGACGTTCTGGCTCTTGATTCCAGATATTCCCTTCTTCATAAGGAGCGATATGAACATTGCTCAACCAGACTTCACCATTTTTTACTTGGGCAAACCCATCTTTCAGATTGATGCGGGCTGCTCGAACACTCTTAATCTCAGTTCCTGTCAGGACCATTCCTGCTTCTAGCGTATCTACGATTGTATAGTCGTGGTGCGCTTTTTTATTTTGCGCGACGACCTTTCCCTCGCCCTTTGCCATGCTTGGCTCCTTTCTTCGCTACTTCTTTGTAAAAAGGTTTCTTGCTCTTTTTCTTCTTGTCTTTTGGAGAATGCTTGCGCTTATCACCTAAGCGACCAGATTTTCTCTTGTCTTCTTTCTTATCCGAACGACGCCCTCTATCCTTACGGACAGACTGTTTCAAACCTTTCTCGATGACATCAAATTCACTTGGAATAAAGGAGAAATCAATCTCGCCAGTCATTTTATCCGCTCTTTCGACACGAATACGGATCTGCTGCCCCACTCGGAAAGTAATTCCCGATTTCTCCCCACGGAGGGTTAAATCGCGTTCGTTAAAATGATAGAATTCAGGTAAATTAGTAATGTGAATCAATCCTTCGACTGTATTTGGTAATTCAACAAAAAGACCAAATTTGACAATACTAGATACAACTGCATCATATTCTTCACCCACAAACTCTTCCATGTATTCAGCTTTTTTCATAGCTTCGACTTCACGCTCTGCCTCGATTGCACGACGTTCACGGTTGGAAGACTGGGTGGCAATCTCTGGAATAACCTGTTCAAAATGCTCTGCTACTTCCTTAGAACGTCCATAGTCTCGAATCATACGGTGAACAAGAAGGTCAGGATAACGACGAATTGGGCTGGTAAAGTGAGTGTAGTAGTCTGCGGCAAGTCCGTAATGACCATGATTATGCTCAGAATAACGAGCCTGCTGCATCGAACGCAGTAGCATCATGGACAATACATCCGCATAGGGTTCTCCCTCAACAGCACTCATGATATCTTGGAGAGCTTCCTGGCTTATCTCACTGGCAGTCCCATAGATTCGTAATCCAAAACTTGAAGCGTAATCAATAAATTTCTGAACTTTCTCAGCTTTAGGCTCCTCATGGATACGATAGATAAAAGGTAGGTCCAGCTTGCTAAAGTGCTCGGCAACTGTTTCGTTAGCAATCAACATAAAGGACTCAATCATACGTTCAGCAACGCCACGATGACGAAGAACAATATCAACTGGCTTGCCTTTTTTATCGACTAAAATCTTAGCTTCATTGGTATCAAAATTGAGGGCTCCACGCTTAATTCGCATACTTTCCAAAGTTTCATGTAGCTTAGCCATTAACTCGATACTAGGAACGATTTTCTTATACTCTCGTCTCTTCTCCTCATCACCTGCTAGGATGTCATTGACATCGCTATAGGTCATACGAAAACTTGTCTTGATAACAGTCTGTGTAATCGTATAATTACGAACACGACCATTTTTATCAATTTCCATAATAGCAGACTGGGTCAAGCGGTCCACTTGAGGGTTAAGAGAACAGATACCGTTTGAGAGGCGCTCTGGCAACATTGGAACTACACGGTCTGTTACATAAATAGAGGTCGCACGATTAAGAGCTTCCTTATCAAGAGCAGAACCCTCTGTCACATAGTAGGAGACATCGGCAATGTGAACTCCTAGTTCAATATTTCCATTTTTCAAGGGTTTGATATGAACAGCGTCATCCAAATCTTTTGCATCTGCTCCATCTATGGTAAAGGTAATTTCATCTCTTAAGTCCAGACGACCTTCCATATCCTTCTCTGATGGTGCATCCGGAACACTCTCTGCTTCTTTGAGAACAGCCTCTGGAAACTCTGATACAATATCCATAGATTCCAAGACCTCAAGGACATCAATCCCTGCATCTGTAGAATGTCCAACCACATCTAAGACACTGGCAACAAAGAAATCGTGTTTCTTACTTGGGTACTTATCGATAAAGACTTTGAGAACTTCTGTACCGTCTAATTGAATAGCTGGCTTCTTAACGTAGATTGGTTGACTAATCTTTTGATTTTTTGAACGGATATAGCCCGCATACTTGGGTTTTTCCTCATCAAGAACGATTTGCCCGACAACCGTCGTCAAACTGTGTTCTAAAATATCGATAATCTTTGCTTCAGCTGCAGTTCCTTTTTGACGATCCGCAACCTTCTTGATTACAATTTCAACAGTATCGCCATCAATGGCATAGTTAACATCATTTTTTCCTACAAAAAGGTCGTCTTCTTCACCTTCTAAACTGACAAAACCAAAACCGTTTTTATGAGCATGAAAAGTTCCTTTAAGGGTAATTTCATGCTTTTTCTTTTTGCTTAGACTGAGACTACCATCTTCTTCAAAGCGAATCTGGTGCTTTCTTTCCATCATAGACAAAGTCTTCACGAGCTCTCGAAAGTCCTTAGAACTCTCCTTTCCGAGACCATGGGCCAAATCATTAACAGTAACTTGTCCCTTCTCTTCTAAATATTCTTTTATTCTATCTTTCATGTTTTCTTTCTAGATTGTTAAATTTTTTTGGTGTAAAACCTTCTCAAACATCATTTAATACTCAATAAAAATCAAAGAGCAAACTAGAAAGCTAGGCGTAGGCAGTACCTGAGTACGACAAGCCGACGCTGACGTGGTTTGAAGAGATTTTTGAAGAGTATAAAAATAAAAATAGGCAAAGACCCAGTCTCGCCCATTATTTTCTTATCTACTTGATAATACCGTCAATGCTAAGGCAATGGCTAGCCAGAAAAAGACTAAGATTCCTGTCAAACGCTGCATTACAGCCTCAAAACCACGCGCCTTGCTACGTTCAAACAAGTCACCAGAACTAGCATCAAATACATTGCTGGATTGATTCTTAGTTGGTTGCATAAAAATCGCAATCACAATCACAACAGATAATATCAATAAAATGGTTAATAATAGGTTATACATATCAAACTCCTTAAAATCTTTACTATTTTACCATAAAATTTACTTAGATTCAAGATGTAGAGTCACTTTTCTTTCCTTGGGACAGTACTTTAAGACCTCAATCTTATCTGGATGTGTTTTAGAGTTTTTACTGGTTAGATAATTGATGCTACCACAAGAGGAGCACTTTAAATGAATTTTTACGCGCACTAGATTTCCTTCACTTTTAATAATGATCTAAATTGGATAAGGTTAAATGTACAACTAAGGGCTACACAAGCTGCTGTTGCATAGAAAACTGAGTGATAGCCAAATGGACTTGCTACCGCTGAACCTGCCATAGGTCCAATCACTCCACCTAGATAAAAAAATACTTGATTAAAGGCAAATACCCTTGATATGGCAGCTTTAGGTGTCATTTTATTAATCAAGGCGTTAATTCCCGGAACTAGGGCACCTGTTCCCAAACCAAATAGGAAGCGATAGAAACCTAACTGGAATGGCGTTGATGCATTGGCGCACAAGAGATAAATAACGACTGAATAAACTTGAGCTCCGATGAGCAAGCGATGATTCCCCACCTTATCTCCTAAACGTCCCATAACACCAGCACTCATCATACTGGATAATCCCATGCTAGACACGATAAGCCCCGATACAAATAAGAGATTTTCCTTTTGTCCGAGATCTCGAACGTAGAGGGCAAGGATTGGAGCAATCGATTGGGCTGCGAACTGGATCACAAAGCTAGTCGCAAATAAATTGATAAAAAGATAAGGATACTTAAGAGAATGAATCAACTCTTTTGTTGGGATAGCTTTTTCTTTTGCTACTGGTTGAAAATCTTCTTTGATAAATAAAATGGTGAGTAGAGCAGCTAAAAAGAGCAAAGCACCAACTAATAAGAAAACATTTCGAATTCCAAAAATCTCAGCTATTAAACCACCGATAAAAGGGCCAATCAAATTACCGGCAATAACTCCTGTAGACAAGGTTCCCAGTGCATAGCCTGACTTATCTTTAGGTACCTGACTAGCAATTAAGGCCGTTGCATTTGGCACAAAACCAGCAAAGACGCCATTTAAAAATCGTAAAAATAAAAGCCAGTAAACATTGGGAACAAATGCTAAGCCTCCCATAGTCAGAGTCATTGCAAATCCTGCACGAATCATCATTGGTTTTCGGCCAAACTTATCTGCTAGAATGCCCCAAATAGGTGATAAAAATGCCGCAGATATGGCGGATATTGAAATCCCTAAACCGGCATAAAAAGCTACCTTGTCTGTAGGAACACCTAATTGCTCGACAAATAAAGGCATAAAAGGAATGACTAAAGAAAAACTAACTCCCGTTAAAAAATTTCCAAACCAGGCAATACGAAGATTATCCTTCCAAGAAATCGGTTGAATAAGACACCCCTCCTTCTAATAAACTGGCAACCTGCTCTACTAACTCTTTTTGAGTTCCAGAGTTATCAATAATGTGACTAGCCAATTTTTTCTTCTTCGACAAAGACCACTGAGATTCTAATCGAGCTTGAGCTTCTTCGACATTCATATGATCTCGGTTCATTAAACGTTCTATCTGTGTCTTTTTATCCACATAAACCAACCAAATCTCATCAAACCAAGAATCATATCCCTGTTCAAAGAGTAAAGGAATATCCATAAAAAAGACACCTTCTGTCTGAGCTAACTGATCTCGTAAAGTAGCTAATTCTTCACGAATCACTTCCCCTTGTGTTTCCTTGGACCACTCTAGTTCAGAAGGATTTGAGAACAATCGTTTGGCTAAAAGAGGTCGGTTTAAACTACCATTTTCTAAAATAATTTCCTGTCCAAAGTGTTCTACTAGGATACGGTAAAGACGCTCTCCCGGATTTTGTAATTTATGTACTAGAGTATCTGCATCAACTACTTTGTAGCCTTCCCGTCTTAAAAAATTAGTGACAGTTGACTTTCCAGATGCTATGCCACCAGTAATGCCAATTATTTTCCCCATCACTTCCTCCTTTGACATGTTGGACAAAAGTGAGTTCCACGACCACCGAGTTGAATTTTCTCAATCATAGCTCCACAACGTGAACATTCTTGACCAGCTTTGTCATAGACCTGATGGAACTCTTGCATAGTCCCATCTTCACCAAAAGCATTGGTATAGGTGCGAATCGTTGAACCACCCTTTTCTACAGCCTGCCCTAAAACCTTAATCGTTTCATCATGGACTTTTCTGGCCTCTTGTGCAGTTAAACTGTTAGAAAGTCTAGAGGGATGAATCTTGGCTCTCCAAAGTACTTCATCTACATAGATATTTCCTAACCCTGCAACTAAAGTTTGATCTAAAAGATGAGATTTGATAGGTTTTTTAGATTTCTGTAAAGCTTTTTGAAAGGTTGGCAAATCAAAATCCTGTTCAGTCGGTTCTGGTCCAAGCTTTTTAGACAGGAAGTAAGTTTCTAAGAGCTCTGGAGCCAGCAATTCCATGGTACCAAATTTACGCACATCCTCATATACAAGAGTACCACCATCCGTAAATTGGATAAACAGATGCGCGTGCTTACGTTCAGGTACTTGGTCTGGATAATAAAAATACTTACCTTCCATTCGAAGATGAGAAATCAAAACTTTATCAGATAAATAGAAAATTAGGTACTTGCCACGGCGTCCCATTGATTGAATCACTTGACCAGGCAATTCTCTTTTAAATTCATACAAGTCGATCTTAATCATCTTGGGATAACGAATATCAATGTTTGAAATCTTCTTCCCTAGAATCAGTTTTTCTAGGCCACGACGGACTGTTTCAACTTCAGGTAATTCAGGCATAGCCCCTCCTTCTCTAAAAACAAGAAGCAGGCCAATGCCTACCTCTTCTTAATATTCTTTTTCATTATAGCCAAAGTCAGCTAAATCTAGCTTTTTATCACGCCAGTTTTTCTTTACCTTGACCCAGGTTTCTAGAAATACCTTGTCTCCCAGCATGAGTTCGATATCACGACGGGCCATGGTTCCAATTTTCTTGAGCATGGCACCTTGCTTACCAATGACAATCCCTTTTTGACTATCACGCTCAACCATGATGGTTGCTCGAATATGAACTTTATCTGTCTCTTCATCTCGCTTCATGGAGTCAACCACTACCGCAACGGAGTGTGGCACTTCTTCACGCGTCAAGAGGAGTACCTTCTCGCGAATCATTTCTGAAACTAAGAAGCGCTCTGGATGGTCAGTTATTTGATCTGCCGGAAAATACTGGAACCCTTCCTCTAAATTATCACTCAGGATATCCACAAGATGGGATACGTTGTTTCCTTGAAGGGCTGAAATAGGAACAATCTCCTTGAAATCCATCTGATTTCTGAAATCATCAATCTGAGCCAAGAGTTGATCTGGATGAACCTTGTCAATCTTATTCACCACCAAAATCACTGGAACCTTAGCAGCTTTAAGGCGTTCCATAATCATGTCGTCGCCCTTACCACGCGCTTCATCAGCCGGCACCATGAAAAGAACCGTATCCACTTCACGAAGCGTGCTATAAGCGGATTCCACCATGAAATCACCCAAGGCAGTTTTAGGTTTGTGAATCCCCGGTGTATCGATAAAGACGATTTGTTCCTTATCGGTCGTGTAGATTCCCATGATTTTATTGCGCGTTGTCTGCGCCTTGTCACTCATGATCGCAATTTTTTGCCCCATAACGTGATTTAAAAATGTTGACTTCCCAACATTGGGGCGTCCTAAAATGGCTACGAAGCCAGATTTAAAAGTCATAATTTCCTCTTTAATGCTTAAATAACAATTCCCAAATTCGAGGGATAAAAATCAGTGCTCCTGTCACCGCAGCAAAAACGGACACAAGGAGAACTGCGCCTGCCGCCATATCCTTGGCTTTCTTTGCTAGCATGGAGAAGTGATAATTACAGGCTAAATCTACCACATTCTCAATAGCAGAATTTAACAATTCAAATGCTATCACTAAAAAGATGCTTAAAAGTAAGAAGAGCCATTCTATTCTTGATACTTGAAATAGAAGGCCTGCAAGAATGACAGCAATAGCTGTAACTACATGCTTTCTCATATTCCGCTCTTCTAAGATAGCAGTGAAAATACCAGTCATAGCGAATTCTAAACTCGCTATAAGATCACGATTTTTCCATTTTCGTTTATTGTCTTGTGAGTCCATAAGCCGTTAAAATTTCTTCTTGTAAACTGAACATCTCCGCTTCTTCTTCCGGAGTGTAGTGATCATAACCGTTAATGTGTAAAAAACCATGAACCGATAGAAATCCCATCTCACGTTCAAAACTATGACCGTACTCCTCAGCTTGCTCATGTGCTTTATCGATGGAGATGAACAACTCACCTATGTAAGCATCGAATTCTGACATCATCTCAGCCAATTCAGGATTTTCAGCTAACTCTTCATCCTCAAAAGTAATATCAAGTTCTGGCTTATATTCCAGGCTGATAACATCGGTTGGACGATCTGTATCGCGATACTCAAGATTCAGTTCGTGGCTGCGTTCATTGGTCACAAAAGTGACAGCCATCTCCTTGTCTTCTTTTCCTATTTTTTTAGCAGCAAACTCCAACAAATCCTGAGTTTGTTGCAATATCTCCTGTGAAACCGTTCCTGTTTCATCAACCATTTCAATATACATGTGTTTCTCGATTCTCTTTACTTGGCTTTATTATACCATATTTCTATGATTTTATTCTACCTTTTTGATATAATACTATGGAATACATTTACAAGGAGAGAACCATGTCATTTGATGGATTTTTTTTACACCACATGGTTAAGGAATTGCAAGCCAATCTGCTTAATGGCCGCATCCAAAAAATCAACCAACCCTTTGACCAAGAATTGGTCTTACAAATCCGTAGCAATCGCCAAAGTCATCGTCTACTCCTTTCTGCCCATCCTGTCTTTGGCCGCATCCAGTTGACAGAAACGTCCTTTGAAAACCCTGCGCAACCTTCTACCTTTATCATGGTTTTAAGAAAATATCTACAGGGCGCTGTTATTGAGTCTATTGAACAGATTGAAAACGACCGAATCGTTGAAATCACTGTTTCTAACAAGAATGAGATTGGAGACGATATTCGGGCTACTCTGATTATAGAGATTATGGGGAAACATAGTAATATTCTTCTTGTAGATAAAAGCAGTCACAAGATTCTCGAAGTAATTAAACACATTGGCTTTTCGCAAAATAGCTACCGTACTCTCCTACCTGGTGCTACTTACATTGCTCCACCAAGTACAGAAGCTCTGAATCCTTTTACAATCAAGGATGAAAAACTCTTTGAAATCCTACAAACACAGGAACTGACAGCAAAAAATCTTCAAAATCTTTTTCAAGGTCTAGGTCGTGATACGGCGAGTGAGTTGGAAAAATTATTAGTTAGTGAGAAACTAGCTAATTTCCGTTGTTTTTTTAGCCAAGAAACAAAACCTTCTTTAACTGAAAAGTCATTTGCTTGTGTACCCTTTTCAAATAAAACTGAAGAACATTTTTCAAGCCTATCTCAACTTCTTGATATTTTTTACAAAGATAAGGCAGAACGCGACCGCGTCAAACAACAGGCTAGTGAACTCATTCGTCGTGTTGAAAACGAACTACAAAAGAATCGTCAAAAGCTTAAGAAGCAAGAAAAAGAACTGCTTGCTACTGAAAACGCTGAGGAATTCCGACAAAAAGGCGAGTTACTAACGACTTTTCTTCATCAAGTTCCAAATGACCAAGACCAAGTCGTATTAGATAACTACTACACCAATCAGCCAATTACAATCGCACTTGATAAGGCTTTAACACCAAATCAAAATGCTCAAAAATACTTCAAACGTTATCAGAAGTTAAAAGAGGCTGTTAAATATCTAACTGAATTAATCGAAGAAACAAAATCTACTATTCTCTATCTGGAAAGTGTCGAAACAGTCCTCAACCAGGCTGGGCTAGATGAAATTGCTGAAATTCGTGAAGAATTGATTCAAACTGGATTCATCAGAAGACGTCAACGCGAGAAAATTCAGAAACGCAAAAAACCTGAGAAATATTTAGCAAGCGATGGAAAAACCATCATCCTTGTTGGGCGAAACAATCTTCAAAACGAAGAACTAACCTTTAAAATTGCACGCAAAGACGAACTTTGGTTTCACGCTAAAGATATCCCTGGAAGCCATGTCGTCATCACGGGAAATCTTAACCCTTCAGATGAAGTCAAAACAGATGCTGCAGAGCTTGCTGCCTACTTTTCAAAAGGTCGCCTCTCAAACCTCGTTCAAGTAGATATGATTCAGATTAAAAAGCTCAACAAACCAACGGGCGGAAAACCTGGATTTGTGACTTATACAGGTCAAAAAACTCTTCGTGTCACACCTGATTCTAAGAAAATCCAATCTATGAAACTGTAATATAACTACTGCTTTCAAACAATTACTACTTTACTTTTAAAAAAATTAAAGGGGGAACTCAATGCTACGGCATATTCAATCCACTTTAACTATTATATTCGGAGCTGCTATCTTCGCCTTTGGACTCACGTATTTTGTTGTTCCACATCACTTGTTTGAGGGTGGAGCAACCGGGATAACTTTGATTACCTACTATCTCTTCAATATCCCTATTTCAGTGATGAATATCTTGATTAATATCCCACTCTTCCTACTCGCTTGGAAAATATTCGGGCTAAAATCACTCTATTCTAGTCTCCTTGGAACTATTTCATTATCTATTTGGCTAGCCATCTTTGAAAAGATTCCTCTCCAGTTCAACCTACAAGGCGATTTGGTTGTCGTAGCTTTAGTCGCTGGCGTCCTTTTGGGAATTGGTCTCGGTATCATTTTCAATGCTGGTGGAACAACAGGTGGAACGGATATTGTCGCTCGTATCCTTAACAAATACACCCATATCTCTATTGGAAAATTGCTTTTTGGACTCGACTTCTTCATTTTGATGTTGATTCTAATCATTTTCCAAGACTTAAGACTCGTAACCTACACTCTCTTATTTGACTTTATCATATCAAGAGTCATTGACTTAATTGGTGAAGGTGGTTATGCGGGTAAAGGATTTATGATTATAACCCAAAAGCCCTTAGAATTAGCTGATAAAATCAATGAAGAACTTGGGCGAGGTGTTACTTTTATTTCTGGTCAAGGATACTACAGTAAAAATGACCTAAAGATTGTCTACTGTATTGTAGCCCGAAACGAAATGGTCAAAATGAAGGATATGATTCACAAAATCGATCCAATGGCCTTTATCACTATTACAGAAGCCCATGAAATACTTGGAGAAGGTTTTACATTCCCAGTAAGAGATGAGACTTCTTAAACCTTTAAAAATATAAAAAAAGTAACTTCATCTTCGAAGTTACTTTTTGTTTTGACTAATTGTCAAATTATTTTTCAGCTGTAAGAGCTGCCATTGTGATGTAGTTATATGGTTTGTTGAAGTGTGGCAAGAAGAATAGGTCAGTTAATGCCAACTTGTCGATTGTTACATGTTCTTGGATAGCAAGTGAGAACATGTGAATAGCCATGGCAATTGAAGAATCACGAGATACCATTTGTGCACCAAGGATTTCACGACTGTCTTTATCAAAAACAATTTTAATAGCAACTTCATAGTTATCATGTTTGATAAATTCTGGTTTTTGAAGGTCGTTGAAGCCAGTTTCAGTTGCATTGTAACCAGCTGCTTTTGCTTTTTCAAGAGTCAAACCAGTTGAAACCATGTGTAGACCATAGATAGAGATACCGTTTGATCCTTGAACACCGATTCCTTCAAGTTCGTGTCCACAAGCGTTGTATGCACCTACGATACCAGTACGTACAGCATTTGATGCAAGAGCGATGTAGCTAGTGTCTTTACGAGCATTGTCATAAACAGTCGCACAGTCACCAACAGCGTATACTCCTGGGATTGATGTTTCTTGTTTCTTGTCTACAAGGAAGGCACCATTTCGGAAGAGTTCAATCTTACCATCAGCAAGAGCTGTATTTGGACGGAAACCAACAGCAAGAATAACCATATCCACATCAAATGTTTCCTTATCAGTTACCAAGCGTTCCACTTTACCATCACCTTGGATAGCTTTAACTGTTTGACCAAGTGCCAAGCGGATGTTGTGGTCTTCCAAGTTTTTAGCCATCATTTGAGTGAAGTCTTTATCGTAATATCCATTCAAGACAGTATCCACAATATCAACAAGGACAACTTCTTTTCCAAGACGTTCGAAAGCTTCAGCAAGTTCAACTCCGATGTATCCACCACCGACAACAGCGATACGATCAAGGTGTTTGCTCTTGTCTTCAAGTTTGTTAATAACTTCTTCGGCATTTTGGTACAATTTAACGAATTGTACATTTTCTAGAGTTGCTTTGAATTCGCGGTTACCTTTGACAATTTCAACACCTTCAATCGGTGGCAAAATTGGAGTAGAACCAGTAGCGAAAATCAATTTATCATAAGATTCTTTGTGTTCTTTACCTTCTACTTCTGCAGTCACAACTTTGTTGTCGTAGTCGATTGAAAGAACTGGTGAGTTCATGTAAACTTTAGCACCTTTAGCTTCCAATTTTTCTTTGTCAGAGTAGAACAAACCTTCAGGACCGTCAATTTGTTCACCAATCCAAAGCGCCATTCCGCAACCAAGGAATGAAATGTTTGAGTTTTGGTCAAATACAACGATTTCGTTTTCGTTTCCAAAGTTATCCAACATTGTGTTGATACATGCAGTTCCAGCGTGGTTAGCACCCACGACTACAATTTTACTCATAAGATACTTCCTACCTTTAATTTTTTATTTACCTTTCTAGTATATCATTATCTGGGAACGTTTACAAGATTTTTAACTGGTTTGATGTTTTTTCGTAAATTTTCTTATTTTATATTAATTCATCTTCAACGATTCTCAATCTTTTAAAATGTTGCATAAACCCTATAAGCATATTTCTTGACTTTTTTTAAAAAATAATTTGTGAAAACGCTGACTTTATGATATTCTATTTATATGGAAATGAAATATAAATCTACAGATTGCTATCAATTCAAGGTTTAAGCTCATTCCTATCGATTTGAAGGGAGTTGATCCTTTGCCTCTCAGTTCATTATCTGAGCGATTAATGGGAACTACGATTACTATTTCCTTGGTACATGAACAAGCGGATAATCTTCTCCGTCAAGCTTTTGATTTGCTGAAGGAGCTTGAATTTCGTTTTAATGCCAATAGCACCGAATCGGAATTAATGGAAATTAACGATCTGGCTGGAATTGCTCCAGTTAAGGTTCATCCTGATTTGTTTAAACTGATTTCCTTAGGTTTAGAACACAGTTTAGCACCTGGAAGTCATCTCAATATCAGTATCGGCCCTTTGGTACAAACATGGCGTATTGGTTTTTCCGATGCAAGGGTTGCTAGTCCTGAAGAAATTGCTTCAGTTTTACCATTGATAGACCCTCATTTTATTAAACTTGATCCAATAGATTCTACGGTTTTCCTAGAAAAAAAAGGAATGAAAATTGACTTGGGGTGTTTAGCAAAAGGTTACAGCGCTGATAAGGTTGCCACTTTCCTAAAAGATAAAGGTGTTACTTCTGCTCTTATCAATCTTGGAGGAAACATCCTCACCATTGGTAATAATCAGGCAAAAGATGATCGACCATGGCAAATTGGTATTCAAGATCCAAATCATCCACGTGGTAATCACCTGATGACCTTATCGATTACAGGAAAATCTGTCGTTACTTCTGGAATTTATGAACGTCATCTTGAAATCGATGGCAAGGATTATCATCACATTTTCGATAGTGAAACAGGTTATCCAGTTGAAACGGATTTAGCCAGTTTAACCATCGTATCTGACCGATCAGTCGACGGTGAGATATGGACCACAAGATTATTTGGCGAACGGAGTGCTTCTATCATGTGGCAAATCGAAAATATCGACGGTATCGAAGCCATCCTCATTGACAAAGATGGACATGTCGTTTGTTCATCTGGTATCCAACGATAAATAAAAAATAATGCAAATAGAGAAAGGAAAGCTCATGCTCAAACTTATTGCTATTGTAGGAACTAACTCAAAACGTTCCACAAACCGACAACTGCTTCAATATATGCAAAAACACTTTGCAGATAAAGCTGAAATTGAATTGGTAGAAATTAAAGACCTACCAGTCTTCAATAAACCTGCTGACAAATTGATTCCTGCAGAAGCTAGTGAAATTGTTGCTAAAATTGAAGCTGCAGATGGTGTGATTATCGGTACTCCTGAGTACGACCACTCAATTCCTGCTGTTCTTATGAGCGCTCTCGCTTGGATTTCATATGGTGTATTCCCGCTTTTGAACAAACCTATCATGATTACAGGAGCTTCATATGGTACACTTGGTTCATCTCGTGCTCAATTGCAACTTCGTCAGATTCTAAATGCTCCTGAAATCAAAGCAAATGTCCTCCCAGATGAATTCTTGCTTTCTCATTCTCTTCAAGCATTTGATCAAAATGGTGACTTGGTAGATCTTGATGTCATCAAGAAATTGGATGCCATCTTCGATGACTTCCGTATCTTTGTTAAAGTTACAGAAAAGTTGCGTAACGCACAAGAACTTCTTCGCAAAGATGCTGAAGACTTTGACTGGGAAAAATTGTAAGATAGGAGATCGAAAGAATGAAATTTGTTGGACTTGTTGGATCAAACTACGATCAATCATATAACCGCAAACTCTTGGAATTCATCCGACGTCAGTTCAAATTTAAATTTGAACTAGAAGTTTTAGAAATAGATGAAGTCCCAATGTTTAACCAAGACGAAAAATGGGACGATAGCTTCCAGTTACGCCTTCTTTACAATAAAATCACTCGTGCAGATGGTGTCATTATCGCAACTCCTGAACACAACCACACCATTTCTGCTTCACTTAAATCTGTTCTTGAATGGCTTTCATTTGAAGTTCATCCATTTGAAAACAAACCAGTCATGATTGTGGGTGCTTCATATTATGACCAAGGTACTTCACGTGCTCAAGTTCACCTTCGTAAGATTCTTGACGCTCCAGGTGTAAATGCCTATACTCTTCCAGGGAATGAATTTCTTCTTGGAAAAGCTAAAGAAGCTTTTGACGCAAATGGAAACATTATTAACGAAGGAACCGTTAAATTCCTTGAAACTTGCTTAGATAACTTTGTCAAATACGTAGGAGTCGTTTCTAAATTGAAAAAACCAAAACCAATTGAACCCGAAGACTTGGATTGTGGCAAACCAATCGCTACAACGATTACAGAAGTTGACCCAGATGATCCAAATTGGGTAGAAAAAGTTGCAGAAATCACAGGTGCTGTTTCAGGTGATACATATGTTAAACTTGACCATGGTATCTTGACTGTTAACCAAATTGATATGTTCTTGAAAGCTATGCCTTTTGAATTGACATACGCTGATGATAACAACCAATTCCTATACTACAACAACGCTCACCAAGATCCAGAAACCATGTTTGCGAAACGTGTACCACCTCAATCTGGTAACCGTATGTCTACAGTTCACGGATCACTTCCGCCAGCACGTATGAAGAACGTTGAGTGGGTTATTGGAACACTTCGCAACGGTAACCAAGAATATGTACGTACAATCGTCCCAGGTTCACCTGCTGGTGTTATCAACACTCACAACTACCAAGCTATGTACTATCCTGATGGATCATATGCTGGTATCAATGAAATTGTCTTTAACTTCCAACCATGGCTTGACTGGTACCTGAAAGAAACTGGTCAACGTTTAGTAGGCGGTAGCGGACCATTTGCTCCTGCTGGCGGTCACGGTAACGCAGATGCTACTTCAGGCGCATCTGATGCCGGTGGGCATGGTGATGGTGGCCACGGAGCTGCTGATGCTACTTCTGGTGCAAGTAACTAATACTATAAAGGAACCATTTGGTTCCTTTTTCAATACAAAAACCTCGGTTAGTATGTGCTAACCGAGGTTTTATTTAGCTTATGAATTTGGATCATCAAGACTTCGACCATGCAAGCCTTTTTCACGTTGCACTTGACGAAGTTTTTCAGGAGTCACATCATTTCCATCTTCATCTACGATTTTGATGCCTTCAATGTGGTGACGAACTGAACGACGATATCCTTCTATATATTCTTCACGAAGTTTAGCTTGTTCAACCAATTCTTCCGGTGTTAAGCCAACTTCTTTTTTCTTTTTAGCAAGCTCATTAATACGAGCGATTTTTTCTGGTGTCATATTTATATCTCCAATTAACTCTTTAATTTCTATTTTGTATTAAGAAGATTAAAAGTAGCAACTGTTTTGGCTTTATTAACTAGTTCAACCAGAATAGCTAGACGATTATTCTTAACATCAACATCCTCTGCCATAACCATTGTATTGTCAAAGAATGCATCAATAACTGGACTAAGAGCAAATAATTGCGCTACTTTATCACTAGCTGAACCTTTTAATTCTAGACTTTCTACCTCTTGAGCTAGTTCTTTTTCTTGTTCATTTTCAAAGAGACTGGCATCAACTTTGACCGATCCTTCTGCCTTTTCTGCTAGGTTAAAGGCACGAGATAGAGATTCAACTGATGATTTGTAATCTTCAGTTTTTGCAGCTTCAGTTAAGGCTTCTGCTGCTTCAATCATATCTGAAACGACAAAGTTTGAACTTGCTAGAACAGCTTCTTTAATATCTTTTGCAGTAGAACCCATCATCTTATCAACTCGAGCTTTGATGAAGTTAAGCACTTCTTCTTGATTATCATAGGTCAAACTATCAAATGATAAAGCATAAAGGCTCGCAATCAATTCGTCCATTGGAATCTTCCATCCAAAGTCTTCTAAGATACGAACAATCCCCTGAGTCGCACGACGAAGGGCATATGGGTCGTTTGAACCAGATGGAATCAAGCCAACAGAGAAGAAAGATAAGAGAGTATCTAATTTATCAGCTAGTGCAAGAATAGCGCCGACTTTTGACTCAGGAAGAGCACCGTCGGCTGAATCTGGAAGATAGTGTTCACGAATAGCTTGCGCCACTCTCGCATTCTCACCAGCAAGAAGAGCATACTTCTCGCCCATGACCCCTTGAAGCTCATCAAACTCACCAACCATACCAGTCAAGAGGTCAAACTTATAAATAGCTGCAGCACGAGCAAGGTCGACAGTTTCATCAACTGATAAACCAGCTTTTTCTGCTAATAGAATAGCAATTTGCCCAGAACGAATCATGTGTTCACGTAATGAACCAATCTTTTCATGGAAGGTTACGTGTGATAATTTGGCTACCAAATCTTCAATTTTTAATTTTTGGTCTTCACGCCAGAAGAATTCTCCATCTTCGAGACGTGCCACCAAGACTTTCTCATTCCCTCGGATAACATTTTCCAAGTGTTCAGCGTTTCCATTACGGACAGAAATAAAGTTTGGTTTTAGATTTCCTTCAAGATCACGGACTACAAAATAGCGTTGATGAGTTTCCATTGAAGTAACCAAAACTTCTTCTGGAACTTCTAGGTACTTAGGATCAAAATTGCCAATAAAGGCGGTTGGATATTCAACCAGATTCAGAACTTCATTTAAAAGTCCCTCATCAACCTGAACTTGAACACCTTGTTCTACTTCAATAGCCTTGATTTGTTCACGAATCATGTTTTCGCGTTCAATACTGTCAGCAATTACATAGACTTTACGCAGGTCTTCTTCATAACTATCAGCATGACGAATCTCAACTTCATGTCCAAGGAAACGATGTCCACGGCTGACTCTGCCTGAATGAATATCTAAGAAATCTAGGTCAAGAGCTTCATCATCCAAAAGGACTATTAAAGTGTGGACTGGACGAATGTATTCAAAGGTATTGTTTGCCCAGTGCATGCTAACCGGGAAGCTTAGGCTTGCCAACACTTCTGGAATTCCTGTCAATACTTCCTTAGCAGGTTTCCCAGCTTCATGTTTTGTCACGTAGACATATTCTTCACCTTTAATTTCACGGAATTCAATATCATCAACTGTCAAGCCTTTTCCTCGGACAAATCCTTGGGCAGCTTTAGAGAAGTTCCCATCTGCATCCAAGGCGATTTTCTTAGAAGGTCCTTTAAAATCTTCAGTCAAATCTGTTTGCTGCTCTGCCAAACCAAGTACACGAATAGCCAAACGTCGTGGAGTTGAGAAAGTTTGAATTCCTTCGTATGAAAGGCGGTTTTCGTCCAAAAAGGCTGCCATTTTTTCACCCAGTTGTTTTTCACTTGGTGTGACAACGTAGGCTGGTAACTCTTCAAGTCCTAATTCTACTAATAAGTTTTTTGTCATGTTTTTTCCTTTACACAATCAATTAATTTTCTTCAACAAGACCTTTAGTAGTGGGGGACGCAAGCAAACCTTCGGTTTCATTGCTAACTGCCAAGCCTTAAGTCTCGTCAGTTCCCCAATCGGATAAGAAACTTCTTATCCGACTTTCACTACAGCGGTCTTGTTTTATTTAGCGACCTACGGTCGACTTTCAGTCATTTATTCCCGTAATTCTGTCTATTCTTCCTCTTCTGCTAGGAGTTTAGCGCGTGTAGCTTCGTCGAGAAGTGGGTAACCAAGTTTCTTGCGTTCTGCAACGAAAGTTTTAGCTACTACACGGGCCAAGTTACGGATGCGGGCAATGTAACCGGCACGTTCTGTAACGGATACCGCTCCACGAGCATCAAGCAAGTTGAAGGTGTGTGAACATTTCAAAACGTAGTCATAGGCTGGGTGCACAAGGCCTAATTCCAAGGCACGTCCAGCTTCTTTTTCAAATTTTTCGAAGTTTTCAAGAAGCATATCTTGATCAGAAACTTCAAAGCTGTATTTTGAATGCTCATATTCTGGCTGAAGGAAGATTTCTCCGTATTTAACTCCTGGAGCCCACTCGATATCATAAACTGAATCTACTTCTTGGATGTAAGAAGCCAAACGTTCCAAACCGTAAGTGACCTCAGAAGTTACCGGACCAGTTGCCAAACCACCGACTTGTTGGAAATAGGTGAACTGAGTGATTTCCATACCGTCCAACCAAACTTCCCAACCAAGGCCAGCTGAACCAGTTGATGGGTTTTCCCAGTTGTCTTCAACAAAACGAATATCGTGTTCCAAAGGATTGATACCCAATTTTTCCAATGACTCAAGGTAGAGTTCTTGAATGTTTGATGGTGATGGTTTCATAACCACTTGGAATTGGTGGTGTTGGTAGAGGCGGTTTGGGTTTTCTCCGTAACGACCGTCCGCTGGACGACGTGATGGCTCTACATAGGCTGCGTTCCATGGTTCAGGACCAATGGCACGAAGGAAAGTATAAGGACTCATGGTTCCTGCACCCTTTTCATTATCATAAGCCTGCATCAGCATACAACCCTGGTCATTCCAGTATTGTTGCAAAGTAAGGATGATTTCCTGGAAAGTCAATTTTTTAGACATTGTTTACTCCTTTAGTTTTTATATTTCTTTTTCAATTAATTTCTGCTGAACAAACCAATTTAACAAGGGAAGAGTTTTATCTGTATTTGCCCATAAATGATAAGAATCGAAGACCGCTTGTACACTACCTAGATTTTCTACCAACTTATCTATTGTCAAAAAACTACGCCAGTATTCGTAAAAAATACTTGCATAGCTCTTATCATAAGTCGAAGAACCAAAATCATTCAATGAATGCCAACCATATTTCTTCTGAAAAAGTTCTACAAGAGACTGATTACAAATTTTTTCCGCTTGAAATTCCTCTTCTGTCAAGAAATACTTGCGACTAATATATTCAACCATTCCCTCTTCGAACCAGATATAAGAGTCATAACCATCAAAATCATCTAAAAAATACTCCGACCAATGAGCTAACTCATGTCCTACAATCTGCAAGAGGAAATTTTCAGATAAAGAATGATAGTGACTTTCTATTGCTTGAGTTTGCTGAGAACACTCGTAGTCCAGCAACTGATACAAATACAACTCTTTCCAAACAGCTAAATCAGGCGTCATAACCATTCGTCTATTATTTGTATAGGCTGGAACAGCACTTTCCCTAATAATCTGTGTAGCAGCATTAAAACTTGACCAAATAACAGCTTGCGGTAAATCACAGACTGCAAGTTCATTCTTTAAAAAAGATTGATAATCTTTCAACTTTTCAGTATTTCTTACTACAAAATCACGAAATGCAGCTAGTTGACTATCGTCTTTTACAAGATAAAGGTTTTCCACGTCTCTCCTTTCTTTCACATAATAGACTGAATAAGCGAAAGAACCGCATCCGACAATCCTAGGTTGATTTAACCTAGGGGCGTCAGAAACGCGGTTCCACCCTAATTTATTACTTCATTGTTTTTGAAAATACTACAGAAAGCGCCACACTTATCTCTCAATCACCTGACTCTCACTATCTCAGGCTCGCTTAGGATTTACTGATAAGATATTCTTTCTTGATTTCTATTATAACAAAATGAGATTAAAAAGTAAATTTTTTCATAAGGAATCATAAATAAATGATTCAAAGTTTGAAAAGCATCACTATTTTTGCCCCTTTTTTGCCCCTTCTCAAACAAAAAGAAAAACCGCTAGTTCTAAGAATAGCGGTTTAATCATGTTTTTAAGCTACAAATGTAGTCGCTCTATTATTTAAGAGTAACTGAAGCTCCAGCTTCTTCCAATTTAGCTTTAAGTTCTTCAGCTTCAGCAGCTGGAACACCTTCTTTGATGACACCTGGTGCACCATCAACAAGTTCTTTAGCTTCTTTAAGTCCAAGACCTGTGATTTCACGTACAACTTTGATAACGCCAACTTTTTTGTCACCAGCAGCTGTCAATTCGATGTCGAATGAGTCTTTAGCAGCACCAGCGTCAGCAGCACCAGCTGCAGCAACAGCTACAGGAGCAGCTGCAGTTACACCAAATTCTTCTTCGATAGCTTTTACAAGGTCGTTCAATTCAAGGATTGAAGCTTCTTTAATTTCAGCAATAATGTTTTCAATGTTCAATGCCATTGTTATTTCCTCCAAATAAGTTTAAATTTTAATTTTTATATTTTTTGTAGCTAGGCTACGTTGCGTAGCTTAAGATTAAGCTGCGTCTTCTTTGTTGTCTGCAACCGCTTTGACTGCAAGAGCAACGTTGCGCACTGGCGCTTGAAGTACAGAAAGGAGCATAGAAAGAAGTCCTTCGCGACTTGGAAGACTTGCAAGAGCAACAATTTCTTCTTTTGATGCGACAGCGCCTTCGATTGCACCACCTTTGATTTCAAGTGCGTCAGCGTCTTTAGCAAAGTCGTTTAAGATTTTCGCTGGTGCGATAACATCTTCGTTAGAAAATGCTACTGCAGATGGTCCAACAAAAACAGATGCAAGATCTTCAAGACCAGCCTTTTCAGCTGCACGACGTAAGATTGAGTTTTTAATCACTTTAAACTCAACTTCGCTTCCACGAAGCTCGCGACGAAGAACTGTATCTTGTTCAACTGTCAAACCACGAGAGTCTACAACGACGATTGATGCAGCAGCTTTCATTTTTTCAGCTACTACGTCTACTAATTCCGCTTTCTTAGCAATAATTGCTTCACTACTCATTAGTGTGTTCACCTCCGTAATTATTTTGCTTGGGGAATTTTTCCAAAAGAAAAACGCGCCCAAACCTAGACACGAAAGTACAATACGCTTCATATAATGGATACGTTTTGTCCTCGGTAGGATTCTTATGAGTCGAGCTCCCCTACTGTCTTAGGCAGTTTTTTCAAACCATTTATAAGTATACCACATCTATCATTTCAAAACAAGTATTTTTTGAAAAAATTTGTTTTTTTAAAAGAAATAAACAATTCAGTTCTTTTTACACTCTCAATTTTCACCTATTCTTTGCTATTTTGAAGAACATCTTTGGATTTTATCATTGAATGGAAAGAATTGGAACTAAGTCTGTGTAGATTAAGAGCGCATGAAAGGCTAACATGAGTACATGAGATAAAAATGGAGTCTTTTGTATGATTTGAAAATCTTGATTAGATTTTTGACTGTCTAAGAATAGTGTTAATGACAAGAAAAGCAAGATCATTCCATAAATAATACTAATGTGAAAGAGAATCACTCCTATCGCTCTAAAATATAGAAAACCGAAAATGGGTATACTAAAAACAATTAGTGCTAGTGAGCCAAAAGCAATTCGAACTAAAGAAATCATCAAGAAACTATAGGCAGTAAATGTAGTAAATTTTGATACTCGTAATCCTGTTTTCTTCAGCTTTGATGTATAATAAATGACAAAAATCGGGTAAAGAATATCTACCATCTCAACTCTCCACTTTTATAAGTTTATTTACTATATTTTAACGATTTTTCTCCAGAAATGCAATTTGCTCCTTGACTAGTTTAAAATTTTAGTGTACTATACAACTGTATATACAGATAAAAAGGAGTTATTATGAATACACAAAAGAAAACCCAGTTCATGACTGTAACCGCATTATTGACAGCTATCGCTATTTTGATTCCCATGGTAATGCCTTTTAAACTTATTATCCCCCCTGCTTCTTACACTTTAGGAAGTCATGTAGCTATTTTTATTGCTATGTTTCTCTCTCCATGGATGGCTATATTTGTCATCGTCGCCTCTAGTATTGGTTTCCTCCTAGCTGGTTATCCGATTGTCATCGTACTTCGGGCTTTCTCTCACATTTTCTTTGGGACGCTAGGTGCTTTCTATCTTCAAAAATTTCCGCAAACCTTAGATAACGCAAAATCTTCCTTGATTTTTAACTTTGTGCTTGGTTTGATTCACGCTATTGCTGAAGTATTGGCTTGTATCATCTTTTATGCTACTACAGGAACAGACCTAAAAAATATGTTCTATGTCTTGTTTGTATTAGTTGGGTTTGGAACTATTGTTCATAGTATGATAGACTATTACTTGGCATTAGCTGTTTATAAAGCTTTAAAAAAACGCCATTAAGAAAGTAAATCATGACTAAAGACCGCAAAGAATCGCTTATTCAACTCTTAAAAGAAGCTCAAAAGCCACTAAATGGTCAGAGTTTAGCAGAACATTTTCATGTGACTCGGCAAATTATCGTACAAGATATTGCTCTTCTTCGTGCCAATGGAGCTCCTATCCTATCAACCAATCGTGGCTATATTTATAAAGAAAATAAAACCAATCCTTTTGTTCACAAACTCTTTAAAGTCAAACATAAAGAGGAGGATATGGAACAAGAACTTCTTGCTATCGTTGATAACGGCGGACGAGTGCAGAATATTCTTATCGACCATCCAGTATACGGAGAAATCGAAACCCTTCTCAAGTTGAGTTGTAGACGAGATGTGGAACACTTTTTAAACCAAGCGAATTCTTCAAACTTTCGTCCTTTATCCGAACTGACAGATGGGGTCCATTATCATCTAGTTGAGGCAGAAAACAAACAAGACCTCCACTATATCGAGGAGGCCTTAGACAAGCTAGGTTATTTGGTAAAGGATTAGAAGATTTTCTTTTCCCAATCGTCTTCTGTACGGCGAGGGTAGAAAAATTCAGACTTATCCGGAGCTTCCATCATCTCCATCAATGGTAACATATCATAGGCCAGATCCAAGTTTGGAATCTGGTCTTTTTGCACCCAAGAAACTTCTCCTTCATCTGAAGAACGAAGGGTGCCAGAGAACTCAGTCGCCCTATAACAAACGACAATATAGCGCCCACCTGTATCTAGTGGCCAATTTTTAATGCCGACAAGTTGAGGATTTTGAATCGTTAGACCCGTTTCCTCGTAAATTTCACGAATAACAGATTCTGTAAAAGCCTCTCCATCTTCAATATGGCCTCCTGGAAAAGCATAGCCAGACCAGCGATTGCTTTCGGGTGAACGATACTGCATAACTACGCGCTGATTTTCAAGATCTTCAATCAGACAAATGTTAGTTAGAATTGTTAATTGTGCTCGAGACATACATAGACTCACTTTCTATTGTTTAATTTTCTATATACTTAGCTTTAGACTTCATAATCAAAGGGTTAACTAAGTCGTGATATTCATGAATTTCATGGAGTATGTCCCCCCTGATAATTCTAATTTCCTTATCTTTACTATTAACATGATAGTCAATATTAATTGGCATAGATGAATCTGGAACCATGGATAAAACGAAAAACGTCACCAACCAGATTAGGAGTACGAAGAATCCACTGAGAGCCTGAAATATTAGATGATACCATTGAAAGATTCTTGTTTTGTAAAAAATGGTCCATGGATGGATAAATAGGGTTAAGCAGAGACCAAAAAACCAGATATTCCACAAAACTGGGGTAAAAGCTAAACCAAATAAACCTAGGACAAAATGAATTAGGACAAATAGCAGGAACAAAAGGTAAATAATTCTAAATACAGTTAAATGTTTCATCATGATTGACTCCTTTTCTTTTCAATATATTTCATAAACAATATCGTTAAAGCAGGTATGGTAAAAAAGACCAGATAGGTTGTTATTGGAAACCAAATATAGCGGTGATCTAGGGATAAGAGAGATGGAATTCGTAGTCGTGGGGTATGGAATCCAAAAATCAAATGTGTTATAAAAACAAAACTGTTGATATATAGAAAGGGTTCCAGGTAATCTTTAAAATTTTTCTTAGTTGAACAAACCTCTCGCAGATAATAAGCATAGAACCTAGCAAATATCAAAATGATATTACAGTAGAGCGGAGACATATAATTAATTTGATTATAAGGATTCGGAAGAAGGATAACTTGACTAAAAACAATACATACTATTCCTACTAATACTAGGTAAACCGTAAAATCCACAAAAAAGGCCAATAGCTTGTGAGACTCTAACCACAGATTGAACTTCTCTACCCTGGATAATTTCTTTTTCCTTTTTAATTTTCTTTTATGATTTTTCATTTGAGTGAATTTTCCCCATTTTCTTCTTCTCTCTTTTTATTATCAAGAATTAGAACGGACACTAGAAAGAAGATTACATAAGTAAGAATAGGAAACCAAATGTAGCGATCATTTATATTCCAAATTGGAAGAACGAACAATCCTCTCTTAGATGTAATCCCAATCGTTAACTGAAGTACAAAAGCAATACCGTTAAGATACAAAAACATTTTTGCAAAATGCAGAAAATAACAAAACGCTTGTATCAAGAATATAGGCAATTGTTGAATGTTCAACAAACCACAAATTCACTCAATCTAGTAGGTCAGCCTTTTGCTTAGTTTTATGATGTTTTTTTAATGCTTTCTGTCTCTTATTATCTTGTTTCATGATAATTTTTTAACTTCTTCTGCTACTTTTCGGAGATGCTCTTCACGCATACTTGCTGTATTCACATCCCGTCCAACTTCACCTAGTACGCACACGCGCTTGGTTTTAATCCCACAGTGGTTCAAGACGGCATTTTTCAAAACAGAGATGCCATAGCTATCTGGAATGTTGATAGGACCCGAAAAGATTTTGTACCACCAAGTAGGCGCCATGGAGGTTGCGTAAATACTGGCTGTTTTCCCTTTTAATAACTTTTTAAACTGCTTACCTCTAAGGTAATTCCAAATAAAACTTCCTTGGTCATTGGCTGAGTATGCAATCCCCGGTGTAAATACCCGATCAATCCAGCCCTTCATAAGGCTCGGCATATTACTCCACCAGATGGGATAAACAAAGATCAGGTGATCCGCCCACTGGATTAATTCTTGGGAACGAAGGATAAAAGAATCTTCTTCCATACGTTTTCGATAGCCATAACGTAAAACAGGATCAAAGTCCTCTTCATTAAGGTTGATGACTTCAAGTTCATGGCGCCCTGAGTCAAGATTTCCTACAATGGTTTGAAAAATAGCCTGACAGTAACTTTCCTTATCAGGGTGTCCATTTATGACTAAAATCTTCATTCGTCTTCTCCTTCATTTCTTTGGTTCATTCTATCTCTTTTATTTTTTACTAGATTAATTGATAATGGTTCAAAGATTGATTGATAGATACATCCTTTAGGAATTTTTATTTGAAGAACACATCATCCGCAATTCCTTAACAGGTTTTCCAAGTTCAAGTATTTTTTCTTGGCCATCAAAAGTAAAACCCATTTTTTGATAGAAAGCAATGGCTCGCTTATTATCTTTCAATACCCATAAATAAATATCAGAGAAATGATCGAGAACAGCAAATGCAGCATGCATTAACTGTTTACTCACACCTTTTCCATAGTAATCTTTTAAAACATATAAGGCAATGATTTCACCAGCTTGAATAGTCTCATCACGGTAATTTCCATAGCTGATAAATCCAACGACCTTCTTTCCATCCATCGCAATCAAGGTATTTTCTGGATATTTTTGACTAAAGAATCGACATTTTTCTAAAGTCATCGTCTCCTGAAAATCCGCGGGTAAAAGATCGTCATAAGCCTCTCTCCACGTTTGCCAATGAACGAGAGATTTTCCTTCTATCTCTTCAGGAGTTTCCATTGTTTTAATGATAATCTTCATTCTTCTTTCCTATCTAATCCAAAGCCTTGACTTCCAACATCATATCACGAATCTGGGCTGCTAGTTCAAAGTCAAGCACTTCGACGGCTTCTTGCATTTGTTTTTCCAGTTTCTTAACAAGTTCCTTGCGTTCTTGTTTGTTAAGGCTATTGATATCGACTTCTTTATCTTCTTCCTTAGCCAAAGCTTTTGTGACAGAAATAAGGTCACGGATTTCCTTCTTAATAGTTTGTGGCACGATACCGTGTTCTTCATTATAAGCCATCTGGATTTTACGACGTCGAGCCGTTTCATCGATGGCGCGTTGCATAGATTGAGTCATGGTGTCCGCATACATGATGACATGCCCCTCACTATTACGGGCAGCACGACCGATGGTCTGAATGAGTCCACGCTCATTACGAAGGAAACCTTCCTTATCCGCATCAAGAATAGCAACTAGACTAACTTCTGGAACATCAATCCCTTCACGAAGGAGGTTAATTCCGACCAAGACATCAAAGACTCCTAAACGCAGGTCACGGATAATCTCTGTCCGCTCCAAAGTCTTGATATCTGAGTGCATGTATTTGACCTTAATCCCCATTTCTTTGAAGTAGTCAGTCAAGTCTTCAGCCATTTTCTTGGTCAAGGTTGTAATAAAGGTCCGTTCGTTCTTTTCAACACGGGCATTGATTTCACCTAAGAGGTCATCAATCTGTCCCATAGTTGGGCGCACTTCCACTTCTGGATCCAAAAGACCAGTCGGACGAATGATTTGTTCAATAACGGTATCAGTCTGCTCGTGTTCATAATCACCAGGTGTCGCTGAAACATAAACGATCTGGTGAACATGACTTTCAAACTCTTCACGACGAAGGGGACGATTATCCAAGGCAGATGGCAAACGGAAACCATAATTAACCAACATCTCCTTACGAGAACGGTCTCCATTATACATGCCCTTGATTTGCCCCATGGTCATGTGGCTCTCATCAATCATAATCAAAAAATCATCAGGGAAGAAATCAAGAAGGGTGTACGGTGGCTCTCCTTCGCTCCGTCCATCCATGTGACGGGAGTAGTTTTCAACGCCGTTTGTATAGCCCATCTCACGAAGCATCTCGAGATCGTATTCTGTTCGCTGTTTCAAGCGTTGCGCTTCGAGGAGCTTACCTTCCTTCTCAAAGAGTGCTAACTGCTCCTCCAATTCAGCCTCAATCTTAGCAATAGCTACTTCCATATGGTCATCATTGGTCACGAAGTGAGTGGCTGGGAAAATCGCCAAATGATCCACTTCGCCCAGAACTTGACCAGTTAGAGCTTCAACCTCACGAATGCGGTCAATCTCATCCCCGAAGAACTCAACACGAAAGGCATGCTCATCACGAGAGGCTGGGAAAATTTCCACCACATCCCCACGTACACGGAATCTTCCACGCTGAAAATCAATGTCATTGCGCTCAAACTGAATGTCCACCAAATCATTAAGCAGTTTGTCACGAGAAATCTCAAGTCCTGGGCGGAGACTTACTACACTATCAGCGTATTCCTTAGGAGAACCCAAACCATAAATACAAGAAACAGAAGCCACAATAATAACATCATTACGCTCCAACAAAGCTGATGTTGCTGAGTGCCGAAGTTTATCGATCTCATCGTTGACTGAACTATCTTTTTCGATGTAGGTATCGCTCGACGGCACATAGGCCTCTGGCTGGTAATAATCATAGTAAGATACGAAGTACTCAACTGCATTTTCTGGGAAAAATTCCTTAAACTCCCCATATAGTTGCCCTGCGAGAGTTTTATTGTGGGCAATGACTAGGGTTGGCTTATTAACTCGAGCAATGACCTGGCTCATGGTATAGGTCTTCCCCGTACCAGTCGCTCCCATCAGGATTTGCGCCTTCTCACCACCCTCGATATTATCTACTAACTGTTCAATAGCTTGCGGTTGATCCCCAGAAGGTTGGTATTTGGATACCAGTTTAAATTTGTTGTCTGTAATTCGATTAATCATAATAGCCTCATACACATTTTCTATCCTTCTATTTTACCATAAAAAAGACTGACTTACTGCTTCTCAACTTTTCCTTCATTTGCATCTTATGTTATATTTTCTAACACGAATGGAGTTTAAATTTGCCAATATGTTTCTTTTCTGCTATAATTTGGAAATACCCTGAAAGGAGACATCACATGAAGAAAAAAATCCTAGCATGTTTGCTTATTTTATTTCCTATTCTTTCATTAGGACTAGTAAAAGCTGACACAGAAAAAACCAAGTATGTTATCGCCAGTGACTCATCTTTTGCGCCATTTGTTTTCCAGGACTCAAGCAATCAATACACTGGTATCGATATGGATCTAATCAAGGCTATTGCCGAAGACCAAGGTTTTGAAATCGAGATTACCAATCCAGGTTTTGATGCTGCTATTAACGCAGTCCAATCTGGACAAGCAGACGGTATCATTGCAGGTATGTCAGTAACTGATGCTCGTAAGGAAACTTTCGATTTCTCTGATTCTTACTATACAGCAAATACTATTCTTGGTGTTAAAGAATCAAGTACCATTTCTTCTTATGAAGATTTGAACGGTAAGACTGTAGGTGTGAAAAATGGTACTGCTTCACAAACCTTCCTAACAGAAAATCAAAGTAAGTACGGTTACAAGATCAAAACTTTTTCCGATGCTGCATCTATGTATGATAGTTTAAACACTGGTTCAATTGATGCCGTTATGGATGACGAACCTGTTATTAAATATTCTATCAGTCAAGGACAAAAGTTAAAAACACCAATCGCAGGTACACCAATTGGTGAAACTGCCTTTGCTGTTAAAAAAGGAAGCAATCCAGAATTGCTAGAGAAGTTCAACAAGGGACTTGCAAACCTTAAGGCAAATGGAGAATTCCAAAAGATCCTTGATAAGTATCTAGCTAGCGATTCTACTACTACAAGTTCAACCGCTAATGAAACAACTATCTGGGGCTTGTTGAAAAACAACTACAAACAACTTCTGAACGGTCTTGGTATTACGCTAGCCTTAGCACTTCTTTCATTTACAATTGCGATTTTTATCGGAATTATCTTTGGAATGTTTAGCGTCAGTCCTTACAAATCTCTTCGTTTGATTTCAGAGATTTTCGTTGACGTTATCCGTGGTATTCCGTTAATGATTCTTGCAGCCTTTATTTTCTGGGGTATTCCTAACTTTATCGAATCTCTTACAGGTCAGCAAAGTCCAATCAACGACTTTGTTGCTGGTACAATTGCTCTTTCTCTAAACTCAGCAGCCTACATCGCTGAAATTGTTCGTGGTGGTATCAAGGCAGTTCCTGTTGGGCAAATGGAAGCTAGTCGCAGTCTTGGTATTTCATATGGAAAAACCATGCGTAAGATTGTCTTGCCTCAAGCAACTAAACTCATGCTGCCAAACTTCGTCAACCAATTTGTTATCGCATTGAAAGATACAACGATCGTATCTGCGATTGGTCTTGTAGAGCTCTTCCAAACTGGTAAGATTATCATTGCTCGTAACTACCAAAGTTTCAAAATGTATGCAATTCTCGCAGTCTTTTACCTTGTGATTATCACTCTTCTTACTAGACTTGCAAAACGCTTAGAAAAGAGGATTCAATAATGGCAACATTAAAAATCGATGTCGATAATTTACATAAGCAATATGGTAAAAACAAAGTCCTTAAAGGAATTTCAGCGAAATTCTATGAAGGAGATGTTGTTTGTATCATTGGACCTTCTGGTTCAGGTAAGTCAACTTTCTTGCGTAGCTTAAATCTCCTCGAGGAAGGTACAAAAGGTCATATTACAGTTAATGGTTATGATTTGACGGATAAAGCAACCAACGTGGACCACGTTCGTGAAAATGTCGGAATGGTTTTTCAACACTTTAATCTATTTCCACACATGTCTGTCCTTGAAAATATTACTTTTGCACCAATTGAGCATAAATTGATGACTAAAGCTGAAGCTGAAAAATTGGGGATGGAACTTCTTGAAAAAGTTGGTCTTGCTGATAAGGCTAATGCTAATCCTGAAAGCCTATCAGGTGGACAAAAACAACGTGTGGCTATCGCCCGCGGTTTAGCAATGAACCCTGATATCATGCTCTTTGACGAGCCAACTTCTGCCCTTGACCCTGAGATGGTCGGTGACGTTCTAAACGTTATGAAGGAATTGGCAGAACAAGGTATGACCATGATCATCGTAACCCACGAAATGGGATTTGCTCGCAAGGTTGCCAATCGTGTAATCTTTACCGCAGATGGTGAATTCCTAGAAGATGGTACACCAGACCAAATCTTTGATAACCCACAACATCCGCGTCTAAAAGAATTTTTGGATAAGGTCCTCAATGCTTAAAAAGACTGCAAGGAAAACCTTGCAGTTTTTTTCTTACTTGTATTGGATTTTTGGATTTTTTAGAAAATTATGATAAAATAAAGGGTATGAAAATGAGGGTTCCTCATGCATAGAATAACTAGGAAAGTAAATAGAAATTAGGTAGTTGGATGTCATCAAAAGTTATTGTTACAATTTTCGGTGCTAGTGGAGATTTAGCTAAACGCAAGCTCTACCCTTCACTTTTTAGACTTTACAAATCAGGCAATTTGTCTGATCATTTTGCTGTTATCGGAACTGCTCGCAGACCTTGGAGTAAGGAATATTTCGAATCTGTTGTTGTCGAATCCATTCTTGACTTGGCAGATAGCGTGGAAGAGGCTCAAGCTTTTGCTAGTCATTTTTACTATCAAAGTCACGATGTTAATGACACCGAGCACTACATCGAATTACGCAAACTTCAGGCTGAATTAAACGAAAAATACCAAACTGATTATAACAAGCTCTTCTTCCTCTCTATGGCTCCACAATTCTTTGGTACTATCGCTAAACACCTCAAGTCAGAGCAAATCGTAGACGGAAAAGGTTTTGAACGTTTGATCGTCGAGAAACCTTTCGGTACAGACTATGCTACTGCTAAACAACTCAATGACGAACTTCTTGCTACCTTTGACGAGGATCAAATTTACCGTATCGACCACTATCTTGGTAAAGAGATGATTCAAAGTATCTTTGCTGTTCGCTTTGCCAATATGATTTTTGAGAATGTTTGGAATCGTGAGCACATCGATAATGTTCAGATTACATTTGCAGAACGCCTCGGTGTTGAAGAGCGTGGAGGCTACTATGATAAGTCAGGTGCCCTTCGTGATATGGTGCAAAACCATACCCTTCAACTTCTATCACTCTTGGCCATGGATAAGCCTGCAAGCTTTACAAAGGATGACATTCGAGCTGAGAAAATTAAAGTCTTCAAGAACCTTTACCACCCTTCAAATGAAGAATTAAAAGAGCACTTCATCCGTGGTCAATATCGTTCTGGTAAAGTTGATGGCATGAAGTACATTTCCTACCGTAGCGAACCAAATGTTGACCCTGAATCTATGACAGAAACCTTTGCTTCAGGCGCCTTCTTTGTAGATACCGACCGCTTCCGTGATGTACCTTTCTTCTTCCGTACAGGTAAACGCCTCACTGAAAAAGGAACACACGTAAACATTGTCTTCAAACAAATGGATTCCATTTTTGGAGAACCCCTAGCACCGAATGTGCTTACCATCTACATCCAACCAACGGAAGGATTCTCTCTTAGCCTTAACGGTAAGAAGGTTGGGGAAGAGTTTAGCCTTGCGCCAAATTCGCTTGACTATCGAACAGATGCGACTGCAACAGGTGCTTCACCAGATCCTTACGAAAAACTGATCTATGATGTTTTGAACAATAACTCAACAAACTTTAGCCACTGGGATGAAGTGAGTGCATCATGGAAATTGATTGACCGTATTGAGAAGCTTTGGGCTGAAAACGGTGCTCCACTTCATGACTACAAGGCTGGTACAATGGGGCCTCAAGCTAGCTTTGATTTACTTGAAAAATATGGAGCTCAATGGACTTGGCAACCTGATATCGCCTATCGTAAGGATGGCCGTTTAGAATAATCAAAAACAATCCTGCAAGAATTCTTGCAGGATTTTCTTTTTATAGTAGGCCTTCTAAAAGACCCTTCATAAAGTTTTCTGAGTTGAACTCACCGATATCATCGATTTTTTCACCAAAACCAATCAACTTAACAGGGATATTGAGTTCCTCACGGATAGCAAGAACAACCCCACCTCGAGCAGTTCCATCAATCTTGGTTAAGACAATCCCTGTAACAGGAGTGATTTTTGAGAATTCTTTAGCTTGTACAAGAGCGTTTTGCCCAGTTGACGCATCTAGAGCTAGGAAAGTTTCATGAGGTGCTTCTGGTACAACACGTTTGATGATACGGCCAATTTTTTCCAACTCGGCCATCAAGTTTTCCTTGTTTTGCAGACGGCCAGCTGTATCAATCATCAAAATGTCAACACCTTCTGCTACTGCCCGTTCCATCCCATCAAAGACAACACTAGCTGGATCAGCTTTTTCTGGGCCTGTTACAACAGGCACATCGACACGACGTCCCCATTCTGCTAGCTGAGCTACCGCACCAGCACGGAAGGTATCTGCAGCAACTAACATGACTTTCTTGCCAGCCTGTTTGTAGCGGTGTGCCAATTTTCCGATAGAAGTTGTTTTACCGACACCATTGACACCTACAAAGAGCATGACTGTCAAACCATCTTGGAAGTTAATGCTCTCATTGTAATTGCCATCTTTTTCATAAAGATCCACTAATTTTTCGATAATGACTCGGCGAAGAGCCTCGGGTTTCTTGGCATTTTCGAGCTTGGCTTCATAACGCAATTCTTCCGTAAGATTTGAAGCTACTTGAACACCAACATCACTCATAATTAAGAGTTCTTCTAGCTCTTCAAAAAATTCTTCATCTACTGAGCGGAAATTAGCAAAGAAAGCATTCAAACGAGCACCAAATCCCGTACGTGTTTTTTTGAGACTACGGTCATATTTTTCTTGGACAGTCTCTTCGACCTGAGGGGTTTCCTTGATTTCTTCCCCTGTTTCCACTTCTTCAGTAATTTCTACTTCTGTTTCATCTGTTTGAGGTTGGTTTGCAACATCATCAGAACTATCACTTGAAGTCACTTCTTCAATATGAGTCGTTTCCGATTGAGGAGTTTCTTCAAGTAGTGAATCTAGTTCTTCTGTAGCAATCTCTGATAGCTCTTGAGAGCTATCTTCAGATTCTAAAACTTCAGTTGATTCTGACTCTTCCTGACAACAATGGCATTCAGTTACTTCTTCAACTTGATTTCTTTCTTCTTGAGGAGTTTCTACTGGTTCAACTGGTTCTGGAGCTGTGTCTTCTGCGAGTTCTTCTTGTTGTTCAGAATCACTGACTTCTGCAGAATAAGTTTCCTCAACATCTGAGCTTTGGATGCTTTCTTCACTATCTTTCACAGTAGCTTTTTCGGTTACAGGTTCTGCAGCTTCCTCGTCAGGTTCAGTAAGGTCCAAGTTTTCCAAAGCTTCTTTGACAACTTCTTCAATCTTAGGTTCTTCTTTTTTACCAAATAAACGGTCAAATAATCCCATGCTTTAGTTCTCCTTCAGTACATATTTTTCAATTGCCCAGGCGACAGCTTCTTCGTCATTAGTCATTGGTGTTACCACATTTGCCACTGCCTTGACTGCCGGCACAGCATTTTGCATAGCGACACCGAGACCGGCCCACTCAATCATCGAAAGGTCATTAGCCTCATCTCCACAAGCCATAACCTGACTTTGGTCAATCCCTAAGTGTTCAATCAGTTTAGATAACCCTGTCGCCTTATGAACATTCTTTGGTGACCATTCTAGCAAAAGTTCACGAGATTTAAAAATCTCATACTGGTCGAATAACTCTGGTGAAATCTTCTGAATAGCTGCATCCAAGGGCTCTTGAGGAAAGGCAGTAACGCACTTATTATAAGTGACCTGACTAGACAAATCTTCAAAAGCAGTTGGAACAAAAGTTAGAGCTGGGTTAAACTGAGCATATAAACTTTCTTGGTCAGACTGAATCTGGTAAACTATTCCTTCTGAAATTGCATCTAGTGGAATTCCTAGTTTTTCAGTTTCTTCGTAAATACGGCTTACATCATCAATGGAAAAGACTGTCTTATCAAGTATTTCACCTGTATTTTTCTGAACTAATCCACCATTAAAAGTGATGGTATATTCATCATCATGACCATCTGTTCCAAGCTCTTTAAGGAAGAAATCCATGGCCTTTAGGGGGCGTCCAGTTGTTAGGACTACCTTGACACCCTGTTCACGCGCAGCCTTTAAAGTTGCCTTGGTACGATCTGTCAATTTCTTGTCTGTCGTCAGCAAGGTTCCATCTAAGTCTAGGGCAATTAATTTAATATCTGCCATTACAATCCCTCCATATAAGCGATAACTGATTGGTCTTTATGGTGACCAATAACTGTTTCTGCAAGTTCTAGAATTTCTGGACGAGCATTTTCAGGCGCGACTGGGTGCCCTACAACCTGCATCATATGAAGGTCGTTGAGATTGTCACCGAAAGCCATCACTTGGTCCATATCCAGATTTAACTTCTTAGCTAATTCGACTATCGCAACTCCCTTGTCCACATAATCAAGAACAATATCAATGGATTCAAAACCTGTCGTCATTGCCTTAACATCAGGAACATGTTCATTGACCCAAGATTCTCCAGCGTCAACCGTTTCTTCAGTGAAGTTGGTTGTGAATTTGAAAATCTCATCGGTAATATCTTCAAGACTTGCTACCTTTTGGATGTTCTCATTGTAATGATGGCTAAACATGAAATAAGTTTCATCCACAGTATCCAACACATAACAAGCTTTCTTACCAGTCAAGAGCATCTTTTTCTCATCAAAATAAGGTGAAGTTTTTAATGTCTCAAATGTTGACAGGTAAAAATCACGTGGCATGGTTGCTTCATAGAGATCTTGCCCATGAAATTCTACCAAACTGCCATTTTCTGCTATAAAAATAATCTCATCACGAACATCAGCAAAAAGTTTTTCAAGTGACAAAAGACCACGACCTGATGCGACAGCAAAGTAAATTCCTTTTTCTTTATAAGAATGGAGAAGCTTTTTTAAACGTTCCATGTCAAATTGACCAGCTTCATCTAAAAAAGTCCCGTCCATATCCGTTGCGACAAGTTTAATCATAAATACCCATATTCTCCAGTTATAAATCTATCTTCTATTATACCATAGAAAAAGTAAAAAAAGACGTGCAGGATTGTCACGCCTTAGTATACTAAAAATCAATCTGTAGGCCCATTTTTGAAGGCCAGGCTGATTTGCTTGCAATCTTTTATATCCAGCTTCTCAATACTATTCTGCCAAAGTTCTTGATTGAATTCCATTCTTAGAGTTAATCAGATCATGCATAAAATTTATCAATCTTTGACTGACACACATTTGTCACAATCATAAATAGCATATAGTTCTTGACATATAGTCTTGCATATGAAAAAATACTTGTTGGAGGTTAATAATATGACTGAAACAATCAAAAACTGGGTTAATATTTGCGTTTTGAAAAATCAAGAAATTTTATTACTTAATAGACAGCACGATAATTTTCCTGGCTGGATTCCACCCGGGGGGAAAGTTGAATTCCCTGAAAGTTTTTTTGAAGCTGCATTACGGGAACTTAAGGAAGAGACTGGACTTACTGCATTAAATCTTGAATTAAAAGGAATTTCAGGCTTTACTAATTCAATCGGTAATGAGAGATTTGTCTTCTATGACTTTTTATGTACTCAGTTTACTGGTGAACTAAGCACATCCGATGAAGGTGAGCCAAAATGGTGGAATCTAAAAGATATTGATAAAATACCAATGCAAGATGAAATAAGAAAAAGGCTACCCCTTTATTTAAGAAAAGGAAGCTTTGAAAGTATTAACTATTGGGATGATAATAAGAAATGCATTAGTGAAAACAAAACAATTTTATTTGACTAATATTCTCTACAGCATAATCAAATGCAAAATTCTCAATCCATTAATAATTTTTGTATGATTCAGTACTCAACATAATCTGTCTTTAATAACATATAGTTTAACGTTTTACAAGACAAGAGTATCCAAATAAAAATCATCTACTCTGACAACTTTTCCTTGTATCTATTGATAGTTAAAAAGCCTTGGAAACATTCCAAGGCTTTCTCTATATTCGATTGTATCAATAGAGACAGTCGTTATTTAAAATATAAGCCCCTTTCCACACTTTCCTGAATCAAATCTTCCGTCAATTTCCATAATTCTTCTGATTCACTTTTTATGAACTTTTTCTTTTCTAATACCATGTCTGCACTGATATTATCAGGGTTATAATTTAATTCTGACACTTCTAAGTGATTTATCAGTGGTACCAATGCGTCGATAACTCTTGCAAATCTTGCCTCAGCACTCTGCCCTTTTTCAAATTCTAGCCACAAATTTTTCATATTCAAATATTTCTCTTCTGGAAGGATGCTCATTGTTCTTTCTATAGATTGTAGCTCTCTATCATGAGAATGAACCTTTTTTTCATCATCAAAAACCCAAGTATCTCCGGCATAAATCTCACCTAGATCATGAATCAGTAACATAGAAATGACCTTTTCCATTTTCAAATTTTCAGGATAATAATCTTGAAGAACTATCGCAGCTATGGCACCCTGCCAAGAATGCTCGGCACTATTTTCAAATCTTCCATCAAGAGTTCTGTTAAATCTTGTTACTGCCTTTAATTTCTCTATTTCTTTAATAAAATCGACTGAATTCTTTAAATGACTCATTGTAGCTCCTATCTTGCTTTAAATTTTAGATATAATACCAAAAAATAGTAATTTCATCAAACATTTCCCGTATTTGCAAAAAAAAAAAAATAGCGCCTAATCCATATGAGATTAGACGCCTATATATAATGTGGATTTTTTAAAATGGATGAGTTAGAAATCAACTCTCACCTTTTCATCAGTTCAAGGTTCTCTTATCCATATTTGGTAAAGAGAGTCGGAATTTAATAATAAAAAGTCTAATCACAAATCCAACAATCGAAAGAACAATGAATACACTAATTCTTGGGAAATGGAGAACAAAGGCCAGCCAATAATAAACTACACCAATTACAAAAGATAGAAGAGCATAGATATCTTCTTTTAGAACACTTGGAACTTCATTGATCAAAAGGTCTCGGATAATACCTCCGCCAGCACCCGTTAAACAAGCCAAAATTCCAGCAGACATCAAATTTAATTCACTATCAACTAAGGCTGTCGCTCCAATCAAGGAAAAGATGATTAACCCAATCGAATCAAAAATAAGATAGGCTTCTCTCAACCACTTATAAAACTTTTTTTCATGACTAGCATTGGCCTGTTTTGAAGTCACAAAGACATACATGATGACAGCTACAAGGATGGAGACATAAATCGGTCCAGGGTCTGCGAGAGCGGATGGAAAACGACTGATAATAGAATCTCTTAAAATCCCTCCACCTACTGCCGTTACAATTGCTAATAAACTAATTCCAAAAATATCTAAACGTTTATCAAACCCTTTGATGGCTCCTGACGCCGCAAAGGCTATGGTCCCAATATAATTACAAATCATTAGGAATAGGTCGAAATCCATATAAACTCCTCAATTTATTTTTGTAAACTTTCCGACTTCTCGAAGGTCATTCTATATTCTCTAAATCTTTCAATTTAACAGAAACCAGCTTGGATACACCAGATTCCTGCATGGTTACACCATAGATAGAGTCTGCCGCTGCCATAGTACCCTTACGGTGGGTAACAACGATAAACTGGCTATCCTTGTCAAATCGATTGAGATAATCCCCAAAACGTTTAACATTGGCCTCATCGAGTGCCGCTTCTACTTCATCTAAAATAACAAATGGAATGGTCTTAACACGAATAATTGAGAAGAGCAAAGCCAGAGCTGACAAGGCCTTCTCTCCACCACTCATGAGGTTGAGAGATTGGATTTTCTTACCCGGTGGTTGCACAGAGATTTCGACACCTGCAGTCAATAGATCTCCTTCTGTCAAGATAAGGTCTGCTTGACCACCACCAAACATCTGCTTAAAGGTCACTTTGAAGGACTCACGAATAGCTTCAAAGGTTGATTTAAACCGTTCCTTCACTTCATCGTTCATCTCTGTAATGGTTTCAAGAAGAAGATTTTTAGCAGAAAGAATGTCATCTCGCTGACTATTCAAGAATTCCAAGCGTTCGTATACTTCGTCAAACTGTTCAATAGCATCCAAATTGACTGGACCAAGTGAACGAATGGATTTTTCCAAATCCTTAACTTTTTGTTCAGCGACAGCCAAATCTTCTAACGGATTGGCTTGTTCTAAAGCTTCTGTATAACTAATCTGGTATTCTTCAGTCAGTTGACCTTGAAGATAGCGAAGGCGATCTGTAATCTTCTCTTTGGTTGCTTCTGCACGTGTTTGCTTACGAATCCATTCTTCATTTTGCTGACGAGCTTGTTCTAAATGACTGGCAATATCATCCAATTGACCCTCAATATCATCCAGTTCAAACTGCTTACGAATCAATCCTTGTTGAATTTCTTCCTTCTGACTCTTAGCTTCTGTTTCCTGCTTGGTCAAAAGTTCCGTATCAACCTTTTCAAGATTGTCTACCTTTTCTTGGAGAAGACGTTCAATCTCTTCTTGCTCGATATTGAGGTTCTCAAGTTCCTTGTTAATCCGTTCAATATCTGCAACTTCGTAACGCTTTTGTCCTAACATTTCTGTTTTACGGAGACGTTCTTGAGAAAGTTTTTCCTGCAAGTTTTGGTAGCGTTCCTGAATCGCATTTTTATTGGACTTGATTTCTTCGATTTCAGATTCCAGTTTTTGCTTTTCAGTCGCAATGAGTGCAAGACGTTCTTGGCATTTTTCTTTTTCAGCTTGCCAATCTCCGCCCCTTAGATTGTTTAATTCCTTTTCCTGAAGTTCTAACAGTGTTTCGAGTTCTTCGACTTGTTGACAAGTTTGTTGATAGGCCAGATATAAACCTTGCTCTTCTATACGAGCTTGTTCCCCTTTGGACTTAATGGTCTCCAAAGTTTGAGTGAGGTTAGCTAAGTTTTCTTGAGCTGATTTCAGTTTTTCTTCTTCATGACGAAGAAGCTTTTCTTCTTGAGCAATCTCTTTTTGCAACTGTTCCAATTCAGGCTTGATGAAGATGCTGTTATTTTGACGATTGGCACCACCAGCATAAGAACCACCTGTTCGTAGTTCTGTACCATCTAAGGTTACCATCCGAACCTGATAGCGTACCTTACGAGCTGCATCACGCGCATGCTCCACTGTATCAAAGATAGCTGTGGTTGCTAGCAAGTTTTTAAAAATAGCTTCTAGCTTGGCATCAAAGGTAACCAGTTCATCTGCCATGCCAAGAAAACCTGGACTTGAGGCAATCACATCTTGGTTCTGCCCAGAAATGCTACGAGCCTTAATAGTTGTCAAAGGTAGGAAAGTCGCACGACCAGCTCGATTTCGTTTAAGGAAGTCGATAGCCTTAGTCGCAGCCTGTTCATCTTCAACTATGATATGTTGGCTACTTGCCCCGAGGGCAATTTCAAGAGCTGTTTGATAACGAACATCAAAAGTTAAATGTTCACTGACCGCTCCGACAATACCGCCCAGGCGATTTTTTTCTTGTAGAACACTCTTAACACCCGCATAGAAATTACTATGGTTTTTAAGAATGTTTTCCAGACTTTGCGCCTTGGCCTGCTTGTTTTTCAGACTATCCAAACGGTCAAAAAGTTGATTTTGCTGACTTTGATAAGTCTGCTTTTGTTCTTCTTCCTGTTTAGCATGCGTCTGATAGTCAGCAAGCAAGGTCTGTACTTTTTCTTTTGCTGATTTAAGAGCAGTTTCTTGCTCACTAGCCTTAGATTTAGCAGACTCTAATTGTTCCTTCAAGGACTCCAATTGTTCTTCTTGCTTTTGAGTCTGTTGGCGACTATTTTCAAGGTCATTCTCAATCCGTGTCAACTGGTTAGAGACATCCGCTTCTTCCTCTAAGAAGGCAACGAAGCGTTCACGCAGTTGCTCAATCATCTGGTCTGGATCATCAGAAAAAGCTAATAACTCAGCCTCTAAACGATTGAGTTCCTTTGTATTGACCGCTAAATTTTCTTCTAACTGACTGAGATTTGCTTCTTTTTCTTTCTTTTCCTGAGTAAGAGCATTTCTCTTTTCATCCAAACCAGCTAAACGAGCCTGAGCCTCTTGTTGATTGAGGGCGACTTGCTCTGTCTCCAGTTTAGACAAGGCCAATTTCCGTTCTAAATCACTAATTAAACTAGTCAAATCCATCAAGCTTGACTGGTCTTTTGCCATCTCAGCCTGCAAATCCTGACGTTTCTTTTTGAGGGTTTGATTTTCTTCTTCTAACTCTTCTCGCTTTTGATAGTAGCTGGTCAAAAGCTCTTGAACTTGATTTAATTCTTCTTCTGTTAGATCCAATTCATCCTTATTGGCTTGAATTTGAGCAACCAAAACATCTAAGTAGATGCCTTTACGCTGGCCGTCTAATTCAATAAATTTACGAGCTGTTGTTGCTTGTTTTTCTAAGGGCTTGATTTGATTATCTAACTCATGGATGATATCTTCCAAGCGGTCTAAATTGTCTTGAGTTTGTTGTAGCTTACTTTCCGTCTCTTTGCGACGTGTCTTATACTTCAAAACTCCCGCAGCTTCTTCAAAGATAGCGCGACGTTCTTCAGGTTTGGAGTTAAAGATTTCTTCGACCTTCCCTTGGGAAATAATGGAGAAGGAGTCACGACCAAGTCCAGTATCTAGGAATAAATCATGAATATCACGAAGACGGACCTTTTTCCCATCAATCTTGTATTCGCTATCTCCCGTACGATAAATGTGACGTTCAACCTTGATTTCCTGACCTGCATCTTTGATAAAACCGTCTTGATTATCAAGAGTCACGACTACAGAAGCATAGTTTAAAGGTTTTCTACTTTCTGTCCCTGCAAAGATAACATCAGGCATCTTCCCACCACGAAGATTCTTCACGCTAGATTCTCCTAATGCCCAACGCAGACTTTCGGTGATATTGGATTTTCCTGAACCATTTGGTCCCACCACCGCTGTAACTCCCTGGTCAAAAACAACCTTGGTCTTATCAGCAAAAGATTTAAATCCCTGAATCTCAATTTCCTTTAAATACATGAATCCAGCCCTTTCTCGACTGCATTTTTAGCAGCTTCCTGCTCCGCTAATTTTTTAGAACGCCCTTGCCCTTTTCCGATACTTGTTCCTTCAACGAGCACTTCTACTTCAAATATCTTATCATGCGCAGGCCCTGTCTCTGAAGTAACTTGATAACAAATATCTACATCTCCATTGACCTGAAGTAATTCTTGAAGATGAGTCTTGTAGTCCGTAATCATCTCAAAATCACCTGTCTCAACCTTCGGAATCATGACTGTATAAATAAAGTTTTTCACTGTAGCAACATCCTTGTCCAAAAGCAACGCACCTAAAAAAGCTTCAAAGGCATCACCAAGAATCGTATCTCTATGTCGACCTCCAGATTTTTCTTCACCCTTACCAAGTTTGATAAATTCATCAAATTGACAGTCACGCGCAAAACCAGCTAAACTTTCTTCACGGACAATCATGGCACGAAGTTTAGACAAATCTCCTTCTGGTTTTTTAGGATATTTCTTATACAGATATTCTGAAATCAATAACTGCAGAACAGCGTCTCCTAAAAATTCCAAGCGTTCATTATGTGAAATTTTTAAGAGGCGGTGCTCATTGGCATAGCTGGTATGCGTAAAGGCAGTTTCAAGTAAGTTTTGATCTGCAAATTCAATTGCAAAACGATTTTTTAGTACAGTTTGTAGTTCTTTCATACTAAGCCCTTTCTAACTAATTACAGTCCTTTCTATTATACCAAAAAAAGCCCTCAACGTCAGAAAAATAACAGTATAGATGAGTTTACTGAATTCCCTATAAAATCACTCCTCTGCTAGCAAATTACCCTTTCTTTTGGTATAATAAATCTTATGGAAATTGAAAAAACCAATCGTATGAATGCTCTGTTTGAGTTTTATGCAGCCCTTTTGACTGATAAGCAGATGAACTACATCGAACTCTACTATGCAGACGATTATAGTCTCGCTGAAATCGCTGAAGAATTCGGTGTCAGTCGTCAGGCTGTTTATGATAACATCAAGCGTACAGAAAAGATACTGGAAGATTATGAAATGAAGCTTCATATGTACTCTGATTACATTGTCCGCAGTCAGATTTTTGATCAGATTTTGGAGCGTTATCCAGAGGATACCTTTCTCCAAGAGCAAGTTGAGATTTTAACAAGTATTGATAATAGAGAATAAGAGGAATAAATATGGCATTTGAAAATTTAACAGAACGTTTGCAGAACGTCTTTAAAAACCTACGTAAAAAAGGAAAAATTACAGAGAGCGATATCCAAGAAGCAACCAAGGAAATTCGTCTGGCTCTTTTAGAAGCCGATGTAGCTCTGCCTGTTGTCAAGGATTTTATCAAGAAGGTTCGTGAACGTGCCATTGGGCATGAAGTGATCGATACCCTCAATCCAGCCCAACAAATCATCAAGATTGTCAATGAAGAATTGACGGCAGTTCTTGGTTCAGACACTGCTGAAATCATCAAATCTCCAAAAATCCCAACTATTATCATGATGGTTGGTTTGCAAGGGGCTGGTAAAACAACCTTCGCTGGAAAACTTGCCAACAAACTCAAAAAAGAAGAGGATGCTCGTCCTTTGATGATTGCGGCCGACATCTATCGTCCCGCAGCTATTGACCAATTGAAAACACTGGGACAACAAATTGACGTTCCTGTCTTTGCTCTTGGAACTGAAGTACCTGCAGTGGAGATTGTTCGCCAAGGTTTAGAGCAAGCTAAAGCCAACCATAACGACTATGTTTTGATTGATACGGCTGGTCGTCTGCAAATTGACGAGCTCCTCATGAATGAGCTTCGTGATGTTAAAGCTCTTGCTCAACCAAATGAAATCCTTCTCGTTATCGATGCCATGATTGGTCAAGAAGCTGCTAACGTTGCGCGAGAATTTAACGCTCAATTAGAAGTTACCGGTGTCATCCTTACCAAGATTGACGGGGACACTCGTGGTGGTGCGGCCCTTTCTGTTCGTCATATCACAGGAAAACCAATCAAATTCACTGGTACTGGTGAAAAAATTACCGACATTGAAACCTTCCACCCTGACCGCATGGCAAGCCGGATTCTCGGTATGGGTGATATGCTGACTCTGATTGAGAAAGCTTCCCAAGAGTACGATGAGCAAAAAGCCTTTGAAATGGCTGAAAAGATGCGGGAAAACACCTTTGATTTCAACGATTTCATCGATCAGTTGGATCAGGTACAAAATATGGGCCCAATGGAAGATTTGCTCAAGATGATTCCTGGTATGGCCAACAATCCTGCCCTTCAAAATATGAAGGTGGATGAAAAACAGATTGCTCGCAAACGTGCCATCGTGTCTTCTATGACTCCGGAAGAACGTGAAAATCCAGATTTGCTCACTCCAAGCCGTCGTCGTCGTATCGCAGCTGGTTCTGGTAATACCTTTATCGATGTCAACAAGTTCATCAAAGACTTTAACCAAGCCAAACAACTCATGCAAGGTGTCATGTCAGGTGATATGAACAAGATGATGAAGCAAATGGGTATTAACCCTAACAACCTTCCTAAAAATATGCCTGGTGGCATGGATATGTCAGCCCTTGAAGGTATGATGGGGCAAGGTGGTATGCCGGATATGTCTGCTCTTGGAGGAGCCGGAATGCCTGATATGAGCCAGATGCTTGGTGGAGGTCTCAAGGGTAAAATCGGTGAATTTGCTATGAAGCAATCCATGAAACGCATGGCCAACAAAATGAAAAAAGCCAAGAAAAAACGCAAATAAAAAGGACTCAACTGAGTCCTTTTTTTATTGTTCATTTCTAAGTTTCTCCAAGGTTTGCTTGAATATTTCTGGAATATCGGAAGTAAATTCCATGGTTTCACCAGTTCTTGGATGGGTAAATCCAAGTGTCTTAGCATGGAGAAATTGCCCATGACCCTTTAGGGTTTTACGAGGACCGTAAACCTCATCCCCAGCAACAGGATGACCGATATAAGCCATGTGTACACGGATTTGGTGTGTTCGTCCTGTTTCCAGTTGTAATTCCAGTAAGGTATAATCACCAAAGCGTTCTAAGACGCGAAAACGCGTTACTGCTGGTTTCCCTTTAGCTGTCACAGCTTGTTTCTTACGGTCTTTTTCACTTCGACCAATCGGCGCCTCAATAACACCTCGGTCATTTGGAATATTTCCATGAACGATGGCCCAATATTTACGAAGAGACTTCTTGTCCTTCAATTCTTGAGCCAGTGCTAAGTGTGCTTCATCATTTTTAGCAATCATCAAGAGTCCAGATGTATCTTTATCAATACGATGAACA
Source organism: Streptococcus peroris ATCC 700780 (assembly GCF_000187585.1). GTDB lineage: Bacteria > Bacillota > Bacilli > Lactobacillales > Streptococcaceae > Streptococcus > Streptococcus peroris. The sequence goes on along the minus strand of NZ_GL732463.1, from coordinate 612,437 downwards.
ATCCCTGGACGAAGCACACCATTGATACCAGAAAGATCCTTGATATGATACATGAGGGCATTAACCAAGGTACCACTGGTATGACCAGCACTTGGATGAACGACCATGCCTTGAGGCTTATTGACTACTGCTACATCCTCATCTTGATACACAATCTCTAAAGGAATATCTTCAGCTACATACTCCAAAACCTCTGGTTCTGGAACTTGGTAAGTGATAACATCCCCTTCTTGAACTGAGTACTTAGCTTTTTTTAACTGACCATTGACCAAGACTTGACCAGACTTGATTTGTTCATTGGCGAGACTACGGGACAGTTCTGTCAAATCTGACAAAGCCTTATCTAAGCGTACCCCGCCGGTTTCAATTTTAATTTCCATTCATTTCCTCTTTTAGCATTGCAAGCAATAACACAACGACCCCTACTGTCAGATAACTATCAGCCACATTGAAAATCGCAAAATTGATAAAGTCCAAGTGAAACATATCCACGACAAAACCTTGACTAACGCGATCGATAAAGTTCCCAAGGCCACCTGCAATAATCAAAATTAGACCAAAGACCGTCCAAAATGAGTCTTCTATATGTTTATGCAAATACCAAACAGCAACCCCCATGACTACAAAGGTGATTAAGGCAAAAAACCACTGTTGATCTTGGAGCATAGAAAAAGCAGCTCCTCTATTTTGCAGATAGGTTAGACTAACTAGATTTGGGATCCATGACTTGATTTCACCAATAGCAATATTCTGAACGACATAAGCCTTTACTAATTGGTCTATCACAATCAAGGCTGCTATAATCCCTGCTATTATTCCTCTTTTTTTCATGATTTCCTCTTCTGATCAAAATACTCTTGCATAACCTCTACAAATAAGGTTCCCGCTTGGCTCAAGTCCACTTCCTCACGTTTCACATAAACCATACGATTATTGAGATTATCATTTAGTGGAATAACGGTGATCCCGTTAACGCTATCGCTATCTAAGAATCCAGAACCAGTCGCATAAGCATTTGTTCTTTCAAGAATCCCATTTAAGGTAGCGCGGTCAGTTACGTTAAACATCTGAGAGCTGGCACTTGTATCCACAAAGTTTTCTGAGTAATAAAGATACTCATCCTTTTCTTGTGTGAATCGAACTGTTGGCAAATCTGCCAAATCCTCCATGACCAACTCTTTTTTCTTGGCTAGAGGATGTCCTTCACGCAAATAGATATGTGTTTGGAAAGGAATCAACTCAATCACTTCAAGACCTAACTTTTCAACCCGTTGCATAATTCCTTTTTGGTTTTGATTGTTAAGGTAGATAATTCCAATCTCACTATGACCTTGGGCTACTTCATCCAAAATCTGAACAGTTGTAGATTCAAAAATACGGAAATTTTTATATTCAGGATACTTTTGAGAAAAAGCTGTAATGGTTGGTGGTAAGAAATCATAGTGCTGGCTGGCTATTGAAAACTCGTCTTTTTCCTCTTCAGAATTAGCATACTGGTTTTGGAAAACATCAAATCCTTTGACCAATTCTTGTGCCTTTTCATAAAATTCCATCCCACGGCGAGTGAGAAATGTCCCTGAACTGGTTCTACGAAAAATCTTGAAACCTAGCTCTTTTTCCAAGTCTCTTACAGAAATAGATAGACTGGGTTGGCTAACGTACATCTTTTCAGCCGCTTCTCGAAAAGTACCACTATTTGCAATAGCAACAACGTAGCGTAATTGTTGAATATTCATGATTTCTCCTTCGATTTCTATCTTATCATTATACCATAAATCAAGCCTATCCAACAAAGGAAAATCATGAGACAGATACTTCTCATCAAAGCAAACAAAAAACACCTTTTGGTCAAATGAGATAATGACCAAAAGGTATTACTGTTTGCATTATTTAGCTACTGTGTAGAGTTCGTTTACTTTATTCCAGTTAATCACTGAGAAGAAAGCTTTGATGTAGTCAGGACGAACGTTGCGGTATTTCACATAGTATGCATGTTCCCAAACGTCCAAGCCCAAGATTGGTTTCTTACCTTCTGAGATTGGTGTGTCTTGGTTTGCTGTTGAAGTCACTTCAAGCTTACCTTCTTTGTTAACAACCAACCATGCCCATCCAGAACCAAAACGAGTTGTTGCTGCCGCAGTAAATGCTGCTTGGAATTCTTCGAATGAACCGAAAGTTTCATTGATTGCTGCTGCAAGTTCTGCTGAAGGAGCTGTTTTTTCAGGAGTCATCAATTCCCAGAAAAGAGCGTGGTTCAAGTGTCCACCACCATTGTTGATAAGTGCTTGACGGATATCAGCTGGGATAGAATCTACGTCCGCAAGCAATGCTTCGAGGTCTTCACCAATTTCAGGGTGTTTTTCAAGAGCTGCATTTGCGTTGTTTACGTATGTTTGGTGGTGTTTGTCATGGTGCAAGTGCATTGTTTCAGCATCAATGTATGGTTCCAAGGCGTCGTAAGCGTATGGAAGATCTGGTAAGATAATAGCCATCTGTAATACCTCTTTTTCTTTCTATATAAAAATGATAACGCAATCATCCTGTTTTTTCAAGTTTTTTGCTCAATTTGACTGGCTCGCAATCTGCAATAAAGCTTTCTCAAACAAGTACCCTTTTTCGTAAACACCAGTCTTAATTTGGTAATCTGCCTGGATGAGATGACGAATAGAATCCTGTAAGAAATTCAAGGACAATCCTCGCGTGTCACGAAGAGCAAATTTGATTTGATAGGGATTCGGATTGCGACCAAGATAGTGACCTAAACTGCTGACCATCTGAGACTCTGTTTGGCCAGATTCTTGCAAAATTTTCACTTGTGTATAGAGTCTGAACTGCCCCAGCATAATGGCAATAAGTTTAATCTCATCTTCTCCCTGCAAGGTCAAATCTTTGACTAAATCACGCGCCTGATCAATCTTATCTCCTAAAATCAATTGGGTTAAATCAAAGATATTATCCTGCAAAGTCTTTGGAATGGCTTCAACAATATCTTCTTCTGTTATCAGACCACTATCCTTATAAGATTGTAAGAAGAGCAGGTTTTTCTGAATTTCACTGAATTGAAAGCCTGATTTGATAAGCAACTGTTCAAAGGAATTTCCATCAAAAGTAAGTCCTTGTTCCTGAGCCCACTTTTGAAAATAGGCTCTCAACTCTTGCTCTTTTGGCTCGATAGCTTCAAAAACTGCCGCATCTCGCTTAAGCAATTTGACCAGACGTCTCTTGCTGTCTAACTTCCCTTCAGCAAAGATTACTAATTTGCTTGAAGGTAAAGGATTTTCCAGATAGTCTTCAAAAGACTTAAGTTCATCATCAGTTAGATAGCGTTTTTTAGCTGTCGTTATATCGAGAAAATGATCTAAAATAACAATTTTTTCATCCGCAAAGAAAGGAAGACTGACCAGCTCTAGTTCCAAGCTTTTATAGTCTACTTCTTTCATGTAAAAATAAGCAAAATTCAAATCTGCGGGGTCGTACCCTATTTGCTTTAGAACCTGAGTCTTCATGATGTCGTACTGTCCTTGATCAGCCCCTGTAAACAGGGTCAAACTAGGAAGGTTCGCTAAGGATAGCTTTCGACTTTCTTCTATGGCTAGCATTTGTTCTCCTTTCTTTATAGTTTCGCTTTTATTTAATCAATATACTTCAATTTTCCACGGAAATCCTCTAGGCTTTCATATCCCTTTTCCGCCATGATTTCTTTGAGCTCGTTTGTAATACGCTCAAAAGCAGCTACTCCTTCTTTGTGAAGTGTAGTTCCAATCTCAACCATGCTGGCACCACATAGGATATGTTCAAAGGCATCACGTCCTGTAAGCACTCCACCGGTTCCTATGATTTGAATTTCAGGTTTGAGACGTTGGTAAAAAGCATGAACATTAGCAAGGGCTGTTGGTTTGATGTATTCTCCACCAATTCCACCAAAGCCGTTCTTAGGTCGAATCACGACAGACTCATCTTCTATATAAAGGCCGTTTCCAACTGAATTTACACAATTCACAAACTTAAGTGGATACTGGTTAAAAATTGCTGCAGCTTGGTCAAAGTGAACAATATCAAAATACGGTGGCAACTTAATCCCCAAAGGTTTAGTAAAGTAAGCAAAAACTTCAGACAAAATTTTATCAGTCGTTTCAAAATCATAAGCAATCTGAGGTTTTCCTGGAACATTTGGGCATGAGAGATTGAGTTCGGTTAAACCACGGAAATCACTTTCTTGAACCTTTTTCAAAATAGTATGAGTTTCCTCTGGAGACATTCCAACTAAAGATAGAAAGAAAGTACGGTCTGGTTCCTTATCTTGCAATTCCAAAAGATAGTTCAAGTAATAGTCTAAACCATGATTTGGTAACCCCATAGAATTAATAGAACCAAGCGGTACATCGTGATAACGTGGTTCTGGATTACCTTGACGAGCCTCCAATGTTGCTGTCTTAGTCACAAAAGTTCCTGCAGATGACTGCTTGACTTCCTCCAACTCCTCAATAGTCATGCAAGCCACTCCTGCTGCATTCATGAGACAGTTGTCAAATTCAAAACCAGCAATTTCCGTTTTTGTCGATACCATTGTTCTGCTCCTTTAGTTTCTCTTATTTTTATCATTATACCATATTTTTCTCTTTTCTTTTTTTAATAACTGATTTCAAATGCTGCCCAAGCGCTTTATAATCAGTATTTTCTAGAAATTGAATGAATTTTTAGAAAATTCTACTTTTTTCTTTACAAGCGCATATTATTCTGCTATAATGTCTCATGTAATAAAATATGACAACAAAAGGAGAACGATATGACATCTGCTAAAGAATATATCCAAAGCGTGTTTGAAACTGTTAAAGCTCGTAATGGGCATGAGGCTGAATTCCTTCAGGCAGTCGAAGAATTTTTCGGCACATTGGAACCTGTATTTGAAAAACATCCTGAATACATTGAAGAAAACATCTTGGCTCGCATCACTGAGCCTGAACGCGTGATTTCTTTCCGTGTTCCTTGGGTAGACCGTGATGGAAAAGTGCAAGTAAACCGTGGATACCGTGTTCAATTCAACTCAGCTGTTGGACCATATAAAGGTGGACTTCGTTTCCACCCAACTGTAAACCAAGGGATCTTGAAATTCCTCGGATTTGAACAAATCTTTAAAAACGTTTTAACTGGTCTTCCTATCGGTGGTGGTAAAGGTGGATCAGACTTCGATCCTAAAGGCAAAACTGACGCTGAAGTCATGCGTTTCTGCCAAAGTTTCATGACTGAATTGCAAAAACACATCGGTCCTTCTCTTGATGTCCCTGCTGGTGATATCGGTGTTGGTGGACGTGAAATTGGTTACCTCTATGGTCAATACAAACGCCTTCGTCAATTCGACGCTGGTGTCTTGACTGGTAAACCTCTTGGCTTTGGTGGTAGCTTGATTCGTCCTGAAGCAACTGGTTACGGTTTGGTCTACTATACTCAAGAAATGTTGAAAGCTCACAATGATAGCTTCGCTGGTAAGAAAGTCGTTGTATCTGGTTCTGGTAACGTTGCTCAATATGCAGTCCAAAAAGCAACTGAACTTGGTGCAACTGTTATTTCAGTATCTGACTCAAATGGTTACGTGATTGATGAAAACGGAATCGACTTTGATCTTCTTACAGATGTGAAAAATAACCGTCGTGCTCGTTTGACTGAGTACGCTGCAGAAAAACCAACTGCTACTTACCATGAAGGTTCTGTATGGACTTACGCAGGTAACTACGACATCGCCCTTCCATGTGCGACTCAAAACGAAATTGACGGCGATGCTGCAAAACGTTTGGTAGCCCAAGGTGTGAAAGTTGTTTCTGAAGGAGCAAACATGCCAAGTAACTTGGAAGCTATCCATGTTTACAAAGAAAATGGTGTCCTTTACGGACCTGCCAAAGCTGCTAATGCTGGTGGTGTTGCTGTATCTGCTCTTGAAATGAGCCAAAATAGCCAACGCCTTTCATGGACTCGCGAAGAAGTAGATACTCGTCTTCAAGGTATCATGACAAATATCTTCAATACTGCTAAAACAACAGCAGAAACTTACGGTCTTGGTACTGATTACCTTGCAGGTGCCAATATTGCAGCCTTTGAAAATGTAGCGAATGCTATGATTGCTCAAGGTCTTGTTTAATTCCTAGTAACTATATAACTCCTCACATCTCGTGTGAGGAGTTTTTCTTATCCACAGAAAAAGACCTATCCGAGTGGATAGATCTTTATTTTCTTACAATTTATCTGCTACGGCATCCAACAATTCTTGGATTTTCGCTTGGTTGCTTCCTCCTGCCATGGCCATGTCTGGTTTACCACCACCACGTCCATCGACAATTGAAGCCAATTCTTTAACCACATTACCTGCGTGTACATCTTTTGTCTTGCTGGCTACTAGAACATTTACCTTGTCACCAATCGCTGCGACAAGAACAAGAACATCAGAGTAGTCTTTTTGTTTCCAGTTATCTGCGAAGGTACGAAGGGCACCAGCATCTGATACAGAAACTTGGCTTGCGATAAAGCTGTGACCATTCGCTTCTTGAACATGTTTGAAGACATCACCAGCTGCCACTGCTGCTGCTTTTTCCTTCAATTCTGCATTTTCTTTTTGAAGTTGTTTCACTTGTTCTTGGAGAGCTTCCACTTTATGAGGAACTTCCTTAAGTTGAGGAGCTTTCAAAGCAGCTGCAGCCACTTTAAGAGCATCTTCTTGTTGGCGATAAGCTTCAAAGGCTTCTTTACCGGTCACTGCCAAGATACGACGAGTTCCTGAACCGATTCCTTCTTCTTTGACAATTTTGAAGAGGCCAATCTCAGAAGTATTGGCAACGTGAGTACCACCACAAAGCTCAATAGAATAATCACCAATGGTTACTACACGGACATTTTTACCGTATTTCTCACCGAAGAGGGCCATTGCTCCCATTTCTTTAGCTGTATCGATATCGGTTTCAATTGTCTTGATTGCAATAGCTTCCCAGATTTTTTCATTGACTTGTTGTTCAATCGCACGTAATTCTTCAGGAGTTACGGCTTGGAAGTGTGTAAAGTCAAAACGGAGGAATTCTACTTCGTTGAGAGATCCTGCTTGAGTCGCATGATTTCCGAGAATGTTATGAAGAGCTGCATGAAGCAAGTGAGTTGCTGTATGGTTCTTCATAACGCGGTGACGACGATTGGTATCAATAGCCAAGGTATATTCTTGGTTCAAAGCAAGAGGTGCCAAAACTTCAACAGTATGGAGTGGTTGACCATTTGGTGCTTTTTGAACATCTGTAACATTTGCTACGACATTCCCTACAGCATCCAAGATTTGACCATGGTCCGCAACCTGTCCACCCATTTCAGCGTAGAATGGAGTTTCAGCAAAAATGAGGGAAGCAGTTCCTTCGGATACAGCTTCTACTTCTGTATTGTCCGCTACGATAGCTACCAACTTAGAAGACAATTGGCTAGCATTATAGTTAAAGTGACTTTCAACTGTGATATTTTGAAGAGTTTCATTTTGCATGCCCATAGATCCGCCTTTGACAGCTGATGCACGCGCACGTTCTTGTTGTTCCTTCATAGCTGCTTCAAATCCGTCACGATCGATAGTCATACCAGCTTCTTCAGCGATTTCTTCTGTCAATTCAACTGGGAATCCATAAGTATCGTAAAGTTTAAAGACGTCTTGTCCATCGATAACAGATTGACCTTTGGCCTTCAAGTCAGCTACGATACCTTGAGCAAAGTGTTGACCTGAGTGAAGGGTACGAGCAAATGACTCTTCTTCACTCTTAACGATTTTTTCGATAAAGTCACGTTTTTCAAGCACTTCTGGGTAATAGCTTTCCATGATTTTTCCAACAGTTGGAACCAATTTGTAAAGGAAAGGTTCGTTGATCCCCAATTTTTGACCATGCATAGAAGCACGACGGAGGAGACGACGAAGGACATAGCCACGTCCTTCATTTCCTGGAAGAGCCCCATCACCAATCGCAAATGAAAGAGAACGAATGTGGTCTGCAATGACCTTGAAGCTCATATTGTCACCATCTGGATCGTAGGTTTTTCCAGACATCTTTTCCACTTCACGGATGATTGGCATGAAGAGGTCTGTTTCAAAGTTGGTCTTCGCTCCTTGAATAACGGCTACCAAACGCTCTAAACCTGCGCCCGTATCAATGTTCTTGTGTGGCAATTCCTTGTATTCACTACGAGGAACAGCAGGGTCTGCGTTAAATTGTGACAAGACAATATTCCAGATTTCGATGTAACGGTCATTTTCGATATCTTCTGCAAGAAGACGAATACCGATATGATCTGGGTCAAAAGCTTCTCCACGGTCAAAGAAGATTTCAGTATCTGGTCCTGAAGGTCCTGCACCGATTTCCCAGAAGTTGTCTTCGATTGGGATCAAGTGACTTGGATCTACTCCAACTTCCACCCAGCGGTTGTATGAATCCTTGTCATCTGGATAATAAGTCATGTAAAGTTTGTCTTTAGGAAAGTCAAACCATTCTGGACTCGTCAAGAGTTCAAATGCCCAAGTGATGGCTTCATCACGGAAGTAATCACCGATAGAGAAGTTCCCCAACATTTCAAACATGGTATGGTGACGAGCAGTCTTTCCTACATTTTCGATATCGTTGGTACGAATTGCTTTTTGAGCATTGGTAATCCGTGGATTTTCAGGTTTGATGGTTCCGTCGAAGTATTTCTTGAGGGTTGCAACCCCTGAGTTAATCCATAAAAGGGTTGGATCGTTTACTGGAACCAAGCTAACAGATGGTTCTACTGAGTGGCCTTTTGTAGCCCAGAAATCAAGCCACATTTGGCGAATTTGTGCACTAGATAGTTGTTTCATTTGTATCTCCTTTTTACTAATTTGAGTCTCTTTCTAGCATTTCTACATAGTCGATAGCGACACACAGGGAAATGACTAGGTCTGCATAAGATTCGTCGTAGACTGTTACGGAATAGGTAGAAGTTAAATGGAAGAGTTCCTTGGCGATTTCCGCAATCACTTGGTCACGGTCATCCAGAAGTTTAAAGTTTAAATCCCAGACGTTCCCTTCGATACGAAGACCAAAGTTGTCAAATTCATACTTATCTCTGAAAAAAGTCAACTTCTTTCGGATGTAAAAACTATCTCCATTGCTTAGTTGAATCTCAAAGCGTGGCATGAAAGTCACCATTTCTTTACTAATCTCACTGATCTGTTCTCCAGCAGCATCATAGATGGTAAAGGTTTTAGGTAACTTGAAAAAAGAACCCTCAACTTGATAGGCGATATTGCCCAACTCATCCTTGATATCAAAGCGTTCGCCACCTAGGCGAAATTTTTGTTTGACAAGAAATTTTCTCATAGGCACCTCTAAAAATAAAAGACAAATCCATATCACGAAGGGCGAAAAACCGCGGTACCACCTTCATTCAATGAACTTGTCATTCTTTGATTCTTATGCAATTGTTACAATCGAGTAGCATGATTTTCTATCTTAGATGGCTCGCAGCACCGCCAATTCTCTGAACTAAGATGGGGAGAAAATCAATTCTCAACCATACTATTATACTGTTTTTTTAAGTTTGAGTCAACTGGAAAAACCAACAAAAAAACGAACCAGCTTAACTAATTCGTTTCTATATATTCTACTCCTACTTCCGATACATCTTAAACTGTAGGAAGAGATCACTGTAGATCCCAGTCCACTGGCGGTCAAACTTATCATAGACTTCTAAGTGCTTCATCGTTTCTGCATCTGGATAAAAGGACTTGTCCTCTTTTGTCGCCTCTGGGAGCATTTCCTTAGCAGCATTGTTTGGTATTGAATAGCCGACATACTTTGCATTCTTGAGAGCATTTTCAGGCTTCAATGCGTAATCGCAATGGAAAGGCAACATTTTCAAAGACATTCATATGCGGAAACAAGGCATAAGATTGGAAGACTGTATGAACATCGCGCTTATTAGTTGGGATATCATTGATTCGCACGCCATCCAGTAAAATATCTCCAGTCGTTGCGTCTAGCAAACCGGCGATGATATTGAGAATGGTTGATTTTCCTGAACCAGATGCTCCTAGTAGTGTGTAAAACTTTCCTTCTTCCAACTCAAAATTGATATCTTTGAGAACCTTGGTGTTGCTATCTTCAAAAACTTTAGAAACGTTTTTGAATTCGATAATTGGTTTTTTCAATTGGCATTAATTCCTTCTTTTTCATAGATTAACAGATCAGGGCTCTGTCAGGCCGCTACTACCTCTTGTAGGAGATTGAACTGCCTACATTCTTCTGCACTACCGATAGGCTTTCACCCCCTCGACATTCTAGTTAGTAGCAGCTAAGCTATTTCTAGTAATTACTCGTGTTCACCCAAGATACGAACTTCCCGCTCAAGGGTGACACCTGAATGTTCTTTAACTTTTTCAATGACAGACTCAATTAAGTCTTCATAATCTCTTGCTGTACCATCAGCAACATTGATCATAAAACCAGCATGTTTCTCAGAAACTTCTACTCCACCGATTCGGTAACCCTTTAGACCCGCTTCTGAAATCAATTGCCCTGCAAAATGCCCAACTGGGCGTTTAAAGACAGAACCACATGATGGGTATTCCAGAGGTTGTTTAAGTTCACGAAGGTGAGTCAAGCGTTCCATTTCTTGCTTGATGACCTGATGATTCCCTGGAGCTAGGGCAAATTTAGCAGATAATACAATTGCTCCAGAATCTTGAACAAGAGAATGACGGTAACCAAATGCTAAGTCTTTGGCAGATAAGGTTTCGATTGCCCCTTCCTTGGTCAAAACTTTACAAGACTGCAAGATATGAGCAATTTCTCCACCATAGGCACCTGCATTCATAAAAACAGCACCACCGACACTACCTGGAATCCCGCATGCGAACTCAAAACCTGTCAAACTATGACGGAGAGCGATACGAGTGGTTTCAATCAAGTTTGCTCCCGCTTCTGCCTCAATCGTATAACCATCAACTGTGACGTTATTCAACTTGTCACACATAATCACAAAACCACGAACGCCACCCTCACGAACGATAATATTACTGGCATTTCCGAGAACCATCCATGGGATATTTTCTTGATTGGCAAATTTAACGACTCGAGCCATCTCGTAGCGATTACGAGGAAAAACTAAGTAATCTGCCTTTCCTCCGACTTTGGTATAGGTATAAGTTTTCAATGGCTCATCGAATCGAATATCGATTCCTTCTAAGGTCTCTTTTAATTTATCTAATACAGTCATTTTTCTTATCCTTTTATAAAATTCATTCCATTATACCATTTTTAGTCTTTTTTTTCGATGATTTGCTGAGCTTTTTCTCTAGCAAAATTAAAAAGAGGCTAAGCCTCTTTTAGTTTATCGTTTTTTATAGAAGACTGACTTTGTAAAGTATACAAACAGGACAACTTCCACTGCCAGCAAACCTTCCACTAAGAGAGGATTTGAAATCCAGCCAACCTGTGAAAGACTCGGAGCCAAATCAAATAGGGCATGTAGACCATAGGCAGCCACTAGGTAAATCCAATTCTTTTGACGAACTGCTTGATAGACCCAGATAGTGAGACCGATTTGCATAATCAGAGCAAGCACACGTTCAACACCTAGTAAATAGACCTGCCAAGCAGATAGAGATTGAACTGTTTCAAGTGTATTTTTGGGAAGGAGATTTGCCAAATCTGGATTTGAAGACTCTAACATCGAAAAGAGTATCAAAAGACTAATCAAACTGCCTATTCCAAGGTAGAGCAACTCCAAGCCACCATGACCAAGTCCATAGGCGAGGGCATCTGAATCTTCTAAGGTTCTCTTTTTTTCTAACCAATTAAAGAAAACAAGACGAGCCGTTTCTTCAAAGATAGCTGCCATGGCGATTCCATATAGGACGTATAAAAAAGGGTGCTCCTGCATGAGCGAAATGGATCCATCTTTTTGAGGATGAAGAACCAGAAGGTGAACAATCTTCTCTAAAACTTGAGAAGAAACAAAGAATGCTACTGCCCCAAGGCCTAGTACCGAAAGGTTAATCTTGTATTTCTTTTTTGCATACCAAATGGCTGCTATAAGAAATACAAATAAAGCTATCATTGTGATTATTACATGAATTTTCATACCTTGCACCTCTTACTCTGCTTGTTCGATATCTTTTTTCATCTCATCTACATTAAACTTAGCAAAAAGATATTTACGATCTTGAACAGGGAAACGTTGATCCAGCTGATCGACAGCTCCAACCTCTACGATTCCTTCCTTGATGACAAAGTCCATAACGTGACCACCAAAGGTTAGATCATCTGAGATAAAGTGCAGATGGTAACCGGCAACACTAACACCATGGAAAATTTCAGGGGTCCAGAAACCAACAATAGTTCCTGATACATTGTCGCAACTATATTCAGGCTGATGTGTTGCAACCTCAGCAAACTTCGTTTCTGTCGTTGATTTTGGTATCATACGAACATGCATATGTTTAAAATCACCATGAACCTTAATCGAACGGAAAAGATTCTCTCCATCATAGTAGGACTCAATACGTTTTTCTAGTTCCTGGTCAGTCATTTCAAAACGCTGGCGGAAAATAACTTCTGCCTGATGGGGTACAACTGCCGCATAAGGAATCAGTGCATCTGATGACACTTCAACGATTTCAGGTTTTTCACCTGATCCCTTGGCCTGATAAGCTTTTCCATCTAAGACAATCAATTCTCCATCGATAGAATCCAGAGTTCCTAGCCCCAAATCACCATGTTCAAGCAATTCACCAACGGTCATGGTTCCACCATAAAGTCCTGCCATCAAGGCTCCCAAAGTATTGTATTGGAATAATTTAACTGGTTCTTGCACCTTAATCATCATCTCACTATTCTTTGAAAATTTTACTTACTAAGTATATCATAATTCTTCATATAATTGAACACTAGACTACCTTTTAACATTGCCAAACGTCTAAAAAAAGGGTACAATGAAACAAAATCAAGTGAGGTCCGGAATGAAGCAAGAAAGCAAGTATGAACAAGTTGTTCACTATCTGAAAGAAGAGATAGAATCAGGAAAACTTCAAACAGGAAGTCGCCTACCTTCTATCCGAAAACTCAGTCAGGACTTCCACTGCAGTAAGGACACTATTCAGCGTGCACTCTTGGAACTCCGATACGAAAAGTACATCTACCCTAAACCTCAAAGTGGTTATTATGTTTTAGAGCAACAAACTCGGCACGAGGACCTCTTAATCTCAGTCAATGATGAACATCTCGCTGCCTATGATGATTTCCGCCTGTGTGTCAATGAAAGCTTAATTGGGCGAGAAAATTATCTCTACAACTACTATGAGCAGCTAGAAGGCTTAGAAGAATTACGCCAGTCTGTTCAAACATTGCTCTTTGACCAAGCAATTTATAGTAAATCAGACCAGTTAGTCATCACAACCGGAACACAACAGGCACTGTTTATTCTTTCTCAAATTGACTTTCCAGGTAAGGGCCAAGAAATACTGGTCGAGCAACCAACCTATCACCGAATGAACCAACTTCTGCTGGCTCAAAATCTTCCCTATCAAACCATTGAACGTCGGGTCAACGGCATTGATCTAAAAGAACTTGAGGATCATTTTAAAAGTGGAAAGGTCAAATTTTTCTATACCATCCCACGTTTCCACTATCCTCTAGGACATTCTTATTCGGAAGAAGAGAAGCGTGCTATCCTTGACTTAGCTACCAAATATCAGATTTATATCGTTGAGGATGATTATCTAGGGGACTTGGATCCTAAATTGGGGCAAACCTTTCATTATCTGGACCAGCATGATCTAGTCATCTATATCAAGTCTTTTTCTACCAGTATATTCCCTGCCCTTCGGATCACTGCTCTCATACTTCCTAACGCTATTAAGGAAGCTTTTGTGACCTATAAAAACATTCTGGACTATGATAACAACCTCATTATGCAAAAGGCTTTATCACTCTACATTGATAGTCAGCTTTTTGAAAAAAATAGATTAGCAAGATTGGCACTTCAGGAAAAGAGTCAAAGACACATCCAACAACTTTTAAAAAACCATCCCATTCCCCTACCTTGCTATCCACTTCATGATGGACTTCTGATTGATCTTAGAAACTATGCTAAGATAGCTAGTCTTAAACACAGTTCTTTAAATCTTGATTTTTTCGAATCATCCTATATAAGAACTTGTCCTTATCAATATGTAAAAGTTCCCATTGAAAATCTTGAAGCAACATTAAAATACCTAAAAACAGAGCTGGACTAAAATCCAACTCTGTTATTTTTTTATTGTTCTACTTCTGTTAGTTTAGAAGCTTTTTCAAGATAAGTTTGGTAAGTTCCGTCATCTTTTAATTTTTGAATGACCTTATCAACCACTTCCTTCAAATCTGAGCTGCCTTTTTTGATAGCTACAGCATTTGCTTCGCCTTCTTTCATGGTCAAGCTTACAGTAGCAACTGCCAAATCAGAGTTTTTACCAGCATAGCTTAGAGCTACTGGCTCGTCCATATGAACAGCATCAACCTTACCGGATTGAAGTTCATTGACTGCTTCCCCCATGTTAGTCAAAGATGTTAACTGCGCATTTGGAAGTTGTTCTTTGACCATAGATTCAGGAACAGTTCCTTTTTGAGCTGCAATATTAGCACTTGCAATAGAGTTCAAATCCTTGTATTTTTCAAGGTCTGACTTTCTAATCAGGAAACTCATTTTGTTTTCATAGTAAGGAATTGAGAAATCAAAAACTTCTTTTCTTTCGTCAGTTGCACTAATTCCCGCAATTGCCAAATCTGCTTTACCTGTTTGAAGGCTTGTTAAGACATTATCAAAACTCATACTAGAAACTTCAAGTTTCACTCCGAGTTCATCAGCAATTGCTTGAGCCATATCTATATCTGCACCTACAACCTGGTTCTTACCATCCACTAAAGATTGAAATTCAAATGGTGCATAGTCTGGACTAGTTGCGACTACTAATTTTCCTTTTTGTTTGATTGCCTCTACTGCTGACTGTGAACTTGAGTTAGACGATTGGCAAGCCACTAAAAAGAAGCTTGCAATTAAACTACATAAGACAAATATCCATTTTTTAAAATTCATAAATAAACAACTCCTCTGTTAATTTTGTATAATTATAACTCTTTAATCGTTGTTTGTCAAGCATGATTTTAATATTTATTTATTTTTTCTATTTTCTTTTACAAAAAAGGAGCTTTTATACATTATTTCGCTCCTATTTATGTATATTTAATCAATTTTACAATTCTACAATCTTACCTGTTTCAAAGTAAACAACCCATTCACAGATATTCTTAGCATAATCACCGATGCGCTCCAAGTAAGAAATCACTTGTAAGTAATCACGACCTGTGACAATGGCATCTGGATTCTTTCTGATTTCTTCAGTTGCCAAATCACGAATGCTTTCGAAATAATGGTTGATTTTTTCGTCATTGGTTGCAACTTCATAGGCCTTATCAACTGACCCGTTTAGGTAAAGTTCGAGGGTTGTTTCTACGAAGTCTTTAACATCACGTCCCATCTTTTTGATTTCTTCTTCGACTGCTGGGATGCGTTGTTCACCCTTCATACGAATAGTTGCCTCTGCAATAGATACCGCATGGTCTCCCATACGTTCTAGGTCAGACACAGCTTTTAGGACTGTCAAGACTGTACGCAAGTCTTGTGAAACTGGCTGTTGAAGGGCAATAATTTCAAATGATTTTTTTTCTAATTTTACTTCATATTCATTGACTTCCGCATCTTCTTCGATGACTTCTTTTGCCAAATCACGGTCATGGGTTACAAAAGCACGCACGGTCCGGTTAATCTGTGAAAGAACTTCCTGACCCATGGCATAGAATTGGTTATGCAATTTATCTAAATCTTCTTCAAATTGAGATCGTAACATCTTTTCTCTCCTTATCCAAATTTACCTGAAATATAGTCCTCGGTTTCCTTATGTTGAGGATAGAGGAACATTTCCTTAGTATCATTAAATTCAATCAAATCTCCATTTAAGAAAAATCCTGTTTTATCGGAGATTCGAGATGCTTGTTGCATAGAACGAGTTACTAAAAGCATGGTATACTTATTCTTCAAACTATACAGAGTTTCTTCTATTTTCCCGGCTGAGATTGGGTCCAAGGCAGATGTTGGCTCATCCAAGAGGATGATTTTAGGGCTAGTTGCCAATACACGTGCTACACAGACACGTTGTTGCTGCCCACCTGAAAGACCAATTGCAGAATCATGTAAACGATCCTTGACTTCATCCCAAATTGAAGCACGTTGTAAAGCCTTCTCCACTGCTTCATCTAAGACTTGCTTGTCTTTCTCTCCATTAATTCTTAGTCCATAAACAACATTTTCATAGATAGACATGGGGAAAGGATTGGGTTGTTGGAAAACCATTCCAATTTCCTTACGTAATTCAACGGTATCCGTACGAGGGCTATAAATATTGTGACCATTATAAACCACTGATCCAGTTGTTGTTACCTCAGGATTAAGATCTCCCATTCGGTTAATAGCCTTTAGAAGTGTTGATTTCCCCGATCCTGACGGACCGATAAGGGCGGTAATTTCCTTAGGTTGGAATGATAAGGAAACACTATTCAAGGCCTTCTTTTTGTTGTAATAAACAGACAGGTCTGAAACCTGTAAAATCGCATCTGTCATACTGTTACCTTTCTAACCAAAGTGTCCAGTTACATAGTCATTAGTAGACTGTAGCTTAGCATTTTGGAAAATATTAGCAGTCTTATCATACTCAATCAAATCACCCAAGTAGAAAAATCCTGTATAGTCACTAGCACGCGCAGCCTGTTGCATACTGTGGGTCACGATAATGATGGTAAAGTCCTTCTTCAACTCCAACATGGTTTCTTCAAGCTGAGCTGTCGCAATCGGATCCAAGGCTGATGCAGGCTCATCCATCAAGAGGATGTCTGGTTTTACAGAGATAGCACGAGCGATACAGAGACGTTGTTGCTGACCACCTGAAAGCATCAAGGCTGACTTATGAAGGTCATCTTTGACCTGATCCCAGAGGGCAGACTGGCGAAGAGAGGTTTCTACAATTTCATCAAGAACCTTCTTGTCCTTAACTCCTGCACGTTCGTGTGCAAAGGTGATATTACGATAGATTGATTTAGCAAATGGGTTTGGACGTTGGAAAACCATTCCAATATGTTTACGCATTTCATAGACATTGATCTCAGGACGGTTGACGTCAATTCCTTGATAGAGAATTTGGCCTGTAACCTTAGCAATATCAATTGTATCATTCATACGGTTGAGACTGCGTAAGTAGGTTGATTTTCCTGATCCTGATGGACCAATCAAGGCTGTAATTTTATTTTTTTCAAATTGCATATCCACGCCCTTGATGGATTCATTCTTACCGTAGTAAACATGTAAATCCTTCGTAGAGAGGGCCACTTTTTCTTCTGGAAAAGTAATGATATGCCTTTCATCCCAATTATATTTCGACATGGCTTCTCCTTTAGGCAGCGGTTAATTTCTTATGTAGATAACTTCCGAGTTTACGTGCTCCAAAGTTAAAGATCAAGATAAAGATGAGGAGCACTGCAGCAGAACCTGCTGAAACAAGAGTTCCATCAGGAATAGTTCCTTCACTATTGACTTTCCAGATATGAACAGCCAAGGTTTCTGCTTGACGGAAGATTGAGATTGGACTGGTTACACTAAGAACATTCCAGTTAGACCAGTCAAGAGCTGGCGCTGATTGTCCTGCTGTGTAGATAAGTGCAGCAGCCTCACCAAATATACGACCTGATGCAAGCACTACACCCGTAACGATTCCAGGAAGGGCTTCTGGAATAACGACATGAAGGACTGTTTCCCAACGAGAAAGTCCAAGCGCCAAACCAGCCTCACGCTGCGTATGATGAACGTGTTTCAAACTGTCTTCAACATTACGCGTCATCTGTGGTAGGTTAAAGACGGTCAAAGCTAAAGCTCCTGAAATGATAGAAAATCCATATTCAAACTGGACGACAAAGATGAGGTAACCAAAGAGACCAACAACGACTGATGGTAGAGAAGACAAAATCTCAATACAGGTACGAACAAAGTTGGTAACACGACCTTTTTTAGCATATTCAGCTAAGTAAATTCCAGCTCCCATTGATAGAGGCACAGAGATCAATAAGGTAATGACCAAAAGGAAAAAGGAATTATAAAGCTGAATCCCAATGCCTCCACCTGCTTGGTAAGAAGATGATTTCCCAGTCAAGAATGACCAAGAAACATGAGGTAAACCTCGAACCAAGATATAGAGAATCAAGGAAGCTAGAATAGCAACGATGATGCCTGCAATCGTATAGAGGACGGCTGTCGCAATTTTATCTAATTTCTTAGCGTGCATAGTTTTTCGCTCCTCTTTCTTTCGTAATCAATTTAATCACACTGTTAAAGGCCAGACTCATCAAGAGCAATACTAAGGCTAGTGACCAGAGAACGTTATTATCAACCGTTCCCATAACAGTGTTCCCAATTCCCATAGTCAATACAGAGGTTAAGGTTGCAGCTGGCGTTGTCAATGAAGTTGGAACAACTGCTGAGTTACCGACCACCATCTGAATAGCAAGGGCTTCACCAAAGGCACGCGCCATTCCGAAGACTACTGCCGTAAAAATACCTGAACGAGCAGCCTTCAAGGTTACACGCCAGATGGTTTGCCAACGAGTCGCTCCCATGGCTAAACTGGCTTCACGATAGTGACGAGGAACCGCACGTAGACTATCTGTTGTCATAAAGGTTACAGTTGGCAATATCATAACAAAGAGAACGAAAATCCCTGATAAAATACCGAAACCTGTTCCACCAAAGACAGTACGTACAAATGGTACCACGACCTGCAAACCGATAAATCCATAAACTACTGAAGGAATCCCAACTAGAAGTTCAATAGCTGGTTGCAAAATCTTAGCTCCTTTTGGAGACACTTCTGTCATAAAGACAGCTGCACCAATAGCAAAAGGCGTAGCAATAATAGCTGACAGGATAGTAACAATAAAGGAACCTAAAATCATTGGAAGGGCACCAAATTGTTTACCCGAAGGATTCCATATTCCACCAAAAAGGAAATCAAAGATATTCACACCATTGACAAAGAAGGTAGACAATCCTTTTTGAGCTACAAAGATCAGAATCATAGCAACAATGATAACAATCAAAGAGAGGCAGGCGAAAGTCAAGCCTTTCCCAAATTTCTCAAGTCGAGAGTTCTTTGACGGAGAGAGCAATTTTTTAGATAATTCTTCTTGATTCATTATTGACTCCCTTCTAGCACAGTCACAGTTCCTGCAGCATCTTTTTCGACCTTCATTTCCTTAACAGAAATATAGCCCATTCCTTTAACGATTCCATTTTGAACCTCATCTGAAAGGACAAAGTTCAAGAATTGGGCAACCAATTCGTTCGGCTCACCAAGTGTATACATGTGTTCATAAGACCACAAAGGCCAATTATTTGTGGTTACATTCTCTGAAATGGGTTCATAGCCATTAAGCTTGATAGTCCCAACCGAATCATCAACATAAGCAAAAGCAAGATAAGAAATCGCTCCGGGTGTTTGGGAAACGATTGATTTGACCATACCATTTGAATCTTGTTCCTGACTCTGAACCGCTGACTGACCATTCATAATCACACTGTCAAAAGTCGCACGAGAGCCTGAGCTCGCAGCACGGTTGATAATAGAAATAGCCAAATCCTTACCGCCAACTTCCTTCCAATTAGTGATTTCTCCTGTAAAGATTTGTCGGAGCTGGTCTGTCGTCAGATTATCGACGTCTACTTCTTTATTGATAATAACAGCTAAGCCTGCAACAGCAACCTTATGGTCAACTAATGCAGTAGCATCGATCCCATCTTTTTCCTCAGCGAACACATCAGAGTTCCCAACGTCTACTGCTCCTGATTGAACCTGCGATAATCCTGTACCAGAACCACCACCTTGAACGTTGACTGTTTTACCGACGTGTGCGGACGCAAATTCATCTGCTGCCGCCTCAACTAAAGGTTGGAGAGCTGTTGACCCAACAGCATTCATAGACTCCCCACGATCAATCCAACTTGCACATCCTGCTAGTGAACCAGCAAGTAAAAGAGTTGCAAGAGAGATGGTGAGTTTTTTAAATTTTTTCACTATTTGTCTCCTTGAAAATAATGATGACTAACTTGGATTTTCGCTCTTATTTTCAATTGTTTTCAGGAAAAATCCATACATCCACTATAACATAGAATACTGATTTTGACTAGTTTTTCACCTTAAACCTCAAGCCCTTGGGAAAATAATTCTTCAAGGTATTTCCGGTGACTTTTGCAAAACCTAGACCATTTCCACCAACCAAAACTTGGTACCAACCATTTGGAAGAGTTTCAGCTAATTGGACCGTTTCACCAGCCACATATTTGACAAAGTCTTCTTGATGAATTTCGATTCCTTGCTTGACTTGGCTTGGTTTTAAAGCTAAGCCAAGAGCAAAACTTGGTTCAAAACGTTTTTTCTTAAAAGTTCCAAGATGAAGACCATTACGAGCTATCTTGAGTTTTCCTATATCGGGTAAGACTTCTGGCAAGAGATAAAGCTGGTCTCCAAAAACTTGTAGGACACCGGTCAGTTTTTCTTTAAGATGTTTTTTCTCAAAATCCTGCCATAAGGAAATCTGTTCACTAGATAGGTTGGATTTAGAAGGTTTGAACTTTCCAGCCTTGTTTTGACCTTTAAACTTGAGGTGGGCTACAAACTGACCTTCTCCCTTAAAGTGATGTGGGTACATACGAGCCGTCTCAGGCAAGTCAATCCCAGGAACCATTCCATTGATATGCTCAATTGGAATCAATTCAAAATCATAGGTATCTAAAAGCCAGTTAATGATTTCCTCATTTTCTTCTGGTGCCCAGGTACAGGTTGAATAAACCAAACGGCCACCCTCACCTAACATGTTCACAGCATCTTCTAAAATTTCACGCTGCAGACTAGCACACTGACCAGGATAATCCACACTCCAATAGTCCATAGCATCAGGCTGCTTACGAAACATTCCCTCACCTGAACATGGAGCATCTAAAACGATCAGGTCAAAATATCCTTTAAATACTTTAGCCAAACGATCAGTAGATTCATTGGTCACAACAACATTTGTTGCACCAAACCGCTCCATATTCTCTACTAATATCTTTGCCCGTTTACTAGAAATTTCGTTTGAAACAAGAAGACCGTCTCCTGCAAGATAGGAGACTAGTTGAGTGGATTTCCCACCGGGAGCCGCTGCCAAGTCTAAGACCTTCATACCTGGCTTTGGTTGAGCTACTTGCGCGACCATTTGTGCAGCAGGTTCTTGTGAGTATACTAAGCCTGTTACATGCTCTTGTGATTTCCCTGAAACCTTCCCATAGTAGCCCCAGGGTGTATTGGGAATAGCATCTGAAAAAGAAACTTGGCTTTCTCTTAGGGGATTGATACGAAAGGCGGAAACAGCCTCATCATCAAAAGAGGCAAGAAAAGCTCTTGCCTCATCTCCCAATATTGTTTCGTATTTTTTTACAAATCCTTCTGGAAATTGCATTTACCTTTATTTCCTTTCATAGATATAAGACAGAATCTCATCTTGCATCTCGACTGGCACCATCATAACGGCTTGTCGTGTATGAAAATCTACTTCCTTACCAGCAATCGTAAGAACTTTATAACCCAAACTTTCACCTAGGATACTCGCAGCTGCGTAATCCCATGGTTGTAGGTAAGAGATATAAGTTAAAAGTCGTCCTGATAGAACTTTGGCAAAACTGATAGAGGCACTGCCATAAACTCGTGTTCCAAGGGCAGCATTTCCTAAATCTGCTAACCCCCATTCGTTAGTTTCTAACATACCAGAATTCCCAGCCACCAAAAATTCTCTCAAAGGTTTTTTCTTAAACGGCGGTAACGGTTCATCATTGCAACATGGTGGAAAGTCTCCTCCGCCATGATAAAAATCACCTTTCATGACATCATAAATAATCCCAAACTTCCCAACACCATTCTCAAAATAGGCCACCATAACGGCAAAATCTTCACCTTGTGCTACAAAGTTATTTGTACCATCAATAGGGTCAATCACCCAAACAGAACCTTGTCCTACTGCTGCACGCAAACAGCCTTCTTCTGCACAGAATGAGTCATTCGGATAACGAGAATGGATTTTCTCAATGAGTAAGTCTTGAACATCTTTATCTAACTTAGTGACCAAATCTGTAGGTGAAGATTTTCTCTCAACATGGAGATCTTCTTTCATATGCTCGAGAATATAGTCCCCAGCTTCCTTGACAATTGTTTTAGCAAACGCAAATTTATTTTCCAAGTGAAATCTTCCCTTCTCCTTTTTCTTTGGCTAACTGGACCGCATGGTAGAAAGAATACCCACTTACTGATTCAAAATCACGTCCCAAACGTTTCTCTTCACTCTTACTTGGGACAACTGACTTGAATACCTTGTAGGAATCTAATAGTTTCTTAGCATCTACCTGTGTCTCATAGGCAGCTTCAACATCATTAAAAAAAGAAAGCACTGAAGCAAGTTCTTCAGTGCTCCACGACAAATCTAGTGGGTAACTATACTGTTTATTCATCTAATTAATACCAGCTCTCAATGTAGCTTCCTTCAATTCTTGCTTGCGATAACTACGAGGAAGAAATGCACGAATCTCATCTTCATTAAAGCCAATCTGCATCCGTTTATCATCAATGATGATAGGGCGACGCAAAAGACTAGGATATTGCTCAATTAATGTAAGCAACTCAGTCACCGAGATACTTTCCACATCGATATTTAATTTTTGGAAGATTTTTGAACGAGTTGAAATGATGTCATCAGTACCGTTTTCGGTCAAGGAAAGAATTTGTTGCAATTCTTTTCTAGATAAAGGACTGGTCATAATATTGTGCTCTTGGAAAGGCACCTTGTGACTATCAAGCCAGGCCTTTGCCTTACGACATGATGTACAGCTCGGTGATAAAAATAGTGTAATCATGCTATACTCTTCTTTACATACTTTTCTTCCTCTATTATACAAAAAAATAAAGCGCTTGACTAGTTATTTTCATAAAAAAACCTACTTTTCCAAAAAAATAGGTTTCGTTCAATTATTTTCAAACAATTTCTTGTATATATTCTCTATTTGGTAGTTTTTTCCAACTACATACATAAATGAATCCAAAAATCAATTCATACAAGCAGAAAAATAGGAGAAAGGCATGAAGGAAAAAGGCCTCTGGAAGTATGAGAATGACTGGATCTTTTGCAGGATCAAAAAGCCAGCTATCATCACCAACAAAGAGAATCTGATGAAACAATGTAAAGAATTGCTCAAATCCAATGAAGACACCAATTAAACCAAGAACCAAAGGTAGGGAGAGCATTAACAAGAGCCCTCTACGGTAGAGGGATAGAAAGCCTCTACGAACGACTTGCTTCCAGAAAAGGAAAAACATTGGCAGTGTTACCAGTGCTACTCCTTGAGCTAGATGGAACAATCCCTTGACAACCGCAAAATGATGAATTCCTGAGGCAGACGAAGGAAAGTCTGGCATTGCTAATACTTGACTCAATGGATTAGTCAAATAATTCATCAAAATATTAAAATTATGCTGAATGGTTTGAGGTTGAAAATGAACACGGCTTGTTAGGTGTAACCAAGAAATTTCCAAAGGATAAACCAACCAGGCCAAGTAGATGGTTAATAAAATAGCAAGCGAGAGAAGAAAGAGAAGGCTTCCTACAAAAGTAAATTTAGTTTTCATCAAAATTCCACTCCGCTAGGCTAGAAACAACATGGCTAGGTGCGATTGGTAGATCTGCAACCTCTTCTGGCTTGGTAAAACCAGTAGTCACTAAAAGAGTAGGAATATTATTGTCAATTCCTGCGCGAATATCTGTCAGATAATTATCACCTACCATGACAATTTCTTGGCGCTCAAGTCCTAAGCGTTCAACAGCCTTGTCCATAATAATCGCATTGGGTTTTCCGATATAAACAGGTTTAACGCGTGTTGCAACCTCAAGTAGAGTAATGATAGCCCCTGCACCAGGTAAGAGTCCACGTTCCGTTGGAATATTTAAATCTGGGTTGGTACCAATAAAGTGGGCTCCTTTTTCAATAGCCAGTGTCGCAATTGCAAGTTTTTCATAATCCACTTGCCAATCCAAACCAACAACCACGTAAGCTGGATTCTCTTTATCTTCAACATAACCTGCAGCCTTAATTGCATCTCTTAGCCCTGCTTCTCCAATCACATAAACGGTCTTTTCAATACCAAGATCATTCATATAGTCAATAGTGGCCAAAGTGGCTGTATAGATGGTCGAGACCGGTGTTTGGATATTAAAATGTTGAGCCAACATTTCCTGTACAGTTTCTGGAGTACGGGTTGTATTATTAGTCACAAAGAGATAGGGAAGCTGACGTTTTTGTAGTTCATGAACAAAAGCTTCTCCTGCTGGAATTCGATTTTTTCCCTTATAAATTGTTCCGTCTAAATCAATTAAATAGCCTTTATAAGTCATAACATTCTAGTCCTTTTTCATTTCTTGCCATTTTACTATGGCTTGTGCATTTATTTCTCCATCACTTGTGATTTGATGATGACTTTCTAGTCCATCAAGATTATAACTAGAGTTGATCATGCCACCTGGTCTCACTTCTTTTACGTATTTGAGGTTGATTTTTTTAGGAATATGATGCATAAGGAAATCTGCTCCCATGACCTCAAAAATCCAATCTAAATACTTGCTGTTATTGACGTGACCATTCATATCCAAATCATAAAAACGAACGTGATAGTCCTTACTAACTGCTTCTTTCAGATCTGTATATTTTGGTCCGCGGACCAGTTTCTTAGAAAACTCTGATTGATAAGGGGCAACAATTTCTGATTCTACAGGATGAACTTTACGACTCTCTCGGTCCATAAGTACAAAAGTAGCCACCATGTGAATGATT
Organism: Streptococcus peroris ATCC 700780; assembly: GCF_000187585.1. Taxonomy (GTDB): domain Bacteria; phylum Bacillota; class Bacilli; order Lactobacillales; family Streptococcaceae; genus Streptococcus; species Streptococcus peroris. The sequence goes on along the minus strand of NZ_GL732463.1, from coordinate 587,426 downwards.
TCTTGTCCCTCTTCATCGTAAATAGTGAAACGGCGATAGCAAAACAATCGATTGTAGCTTAAAGCTTCTGTTTCGATAGTGATTTCCTCAGCAAAACGAGGTAAACGAACTACATCGATATCATAGTCTGTAATGATCCAGACCAGGTTATAGCGCTCGAACATGTCTTTGTCGCTAATTCCCAGCTCAATTGACTGCATACCAGAAACCTGAAGGGACAACAAGATAACATCTGGTAGCTTGATATGACCATTCATATCAGCCATATCAAAAGGAATTTTCATCTTCATTTGATAAGTTAAACCCATAATATTACTCCAATATAAATTGTTCTGCTACTGTATCTCCTAAAAAGAGACCTTTTTTTGTCATTCGTATTTGCTGACCTTCTACTTGTAAAAGACCTTGATGACACAAATTTCTTACAACTTGACCATACAAATCTTCAAAAGAAGTACCAAATTTTTCTTCAAATCGTGTGATGGAAACTCCTGATTTCTTACGAAGACCGAGAAACATCTCTTCTTCCATTTGCTCCCTTTGACTCAGGTGTTCTTCTGTTACGCGAGCATTCCCAGCCTCTACTGCACTGAGATAGTGCCGAATCGGTCCATGATTTTTATAGCGAACACCATTTACGTAGCCAGACGCACCCGCGCCGATTCCATAATACTCAGCATTATCCCAGTACATAAGATTGTGACGACTTTCAAATCCTGGTTTAGAAAAATTAGAAATTTCATAGTGTTCAAAACCAGATCGCTCAAGTTCCTCAATGATGTATTCAAACATCTCCGCTTCTAACTCTTCCTTAGGAAGGGGCAATTTCCCTCGTCTCATACGATTCATAAAGACCGTATGATTTTCCAAAATTAAGCTATAGAGGCTCATATGAGGAATATCAAGGGTGATAGCCTTCTCGACATTATCCTTGACCTGGTCCATAGTCTGGCCAGGAAGTGCGTAAATCAAGTCGATAGAAATATTATCAAAACCAGCTAGTTTGAGGCGGTCGATATTTTCATAAATATCCTTCTCCAAATGACTGCGCCCAATCTTTTTCAGCATTTTGTCATCAAAGGTTTGGACACCCAATGAAACTCGATTAACTGCAGAATTTTTCAACACGGCAATCTTATCAGCATCCAGATCACCAGGATTAGCCTCGATGGTCAATTCTTCTAAGACTGACAAATCTAGGTTTTTAGTTAGTCCATCCAAAAGTGTCTCTAATTGTGGCGCAGATAAGGCTGTCGGCGTCCCACCTCCAATATAAAGAGTCCGTAACTTTTGAATGTCATAAGAATGAAATTCTTGCAGTAGATGTTCTAGATAACTGTCTACTGGTTGATTTTTGATAAAAACTTTTGAAAAGTCACAATAATAACAGATTTGTGTACAAAATGGAATGTGTACATAAGCTGATGTTGGTTTCTTCTGCATAGTATTTATTATACCACAAAGACATCCCTCAAGAAAAAAATCACCATTCCCGACCCTTTAAAAAATTGGGAATAGTGATTCAATACTAATCTTCTTGAATATCGATGACAATTTCTTGACCATCTTCTTTTTCTTCTACAACTACTGTGTCTTCCAGTTGTGATTTTATTTGATTGAAGGTTTCCTTTGAGACTTCAGTCGCTTGTTGAGCATGGTATTTTGCCTTTTCAAGGACAGTATCAAGTGTGATTTCTCCAGATTCAACCTGTTCTTTCGTTTTAAGCACAAATTCTTTGGTTTGATCTTTGACTTCTGTCAATTTTTCAAGAGCTTGCTCCTTAGCATATTCAGGATCTTCTTTAAGGTCTTCAATAAAGTCTTGTGCTTGACTCGTAACTCGTTTCCCCTTTTCACTTGTTAGAAACAAGGCAACCGCAACACCTGAAACAGTTCCCAAAAGGATTGATGATAATTTACCCATAAGTTATCTCCTTTTTATTTTTTAAAAAATTTACTTGCAACACGAATAGCTGACAAACCTGCACTGGTCTTTAAAGTTTTTGAACCTGCAGACGATGCTTTTTTACTCAAAACACGAGCTTGTTCATTTAAGTCAGAAACAGAAACAGAAAGGTCTGCTACTGCCGTAAAGAGTGGATCAATCGTTGCAACTTTAACATTGATATCATCCGCAAGAACATTGACTTTTGCAAGCAATTCGTTTGTGTGATGTAGAGTTACATTTACATCTGAAGTTAAGGTTTTAACAGTATTTTCAGTTTCATCGATTACACGACCAACTTTTTGAAGAGTAATAATCAAATAAACTAAGAATACAACTAAGGCAATAGCCACAATAATATAAGCAGCTTCCAACATTTTAATTCTCCTTTTCTACATTATAAAATGGTGCTTTTTTCTGATTTTGATAAAAGATGATATAAATACCAAGTCCAATCAAGAGGGCAGATAACCACTGTGATACCCGAAGTCCAAAGAACATGAGACTATCTGTACGCATACCTTCAATAACCATACGTCCAAATCCATACCAGATTAGATAAAAAGCAGTGATATGACCACGACGGATACCTTTTAATCGGCGTCTAAAAATAACAATTAAAGTAAAACCAATCAGATTCCAAATAGATTCATATAAGAAGGTTGGTTGACGATACGAGCCATCAATATACATTTGATTCTTAATAAAGCCAGGTAAGTAGTTAAGATTTTCAACTACCGCTCCGTAAGCTTCCTGATTAAAGAAATTCCCCCAACGTCCCAGACTCTGTGCAATCATGACACTTGGCGCTGCAACATCCAAAAAGTCCCATGTATTGATTAGTTTACGATCAGCAAATATATAGAGAACAATGGCTCCAGTGATTAAACCACCGTATATGGCAAGACCGCCATTCCAGACAGCCAAAATTTCTCCCAAATGCTGGCTATAGTAATCAAATCTAAAGATGACATAGTATAGTCGAGCACCAATGATGGCCAAAGGAAAAGCAATTAAGATAAAGTCAAAAATATCATCTGATAAGATTTTCTTCTTTGGCGCTTCTTTACTTGCTAGATATACCGCTAAAATAAGACCTGATACAATACAAATTGCGTACCATCTAATAGCCAAAGGACCAAATTTAAAAGCAATTGGATCAATCATTTTTCACCTCGTTCTTTTCAATCAATTTCGTCAATCTTTCTTCAAAGAGACGTGTTGCATCAAATCCCATTTCCTTAGAACGATAATTCATAGCTGCCGCTTCAATGACGACCGAGATATTACGCCCTGTTTTTACAGGGATTCGAATACGTGGAATTGAAACACCTGATATTTCCAATTCTTCAGCATTATTTCCTAAACGGTCGAATTCTTTAGCAGTATCATAATTTTCTAGATAGACCGCCAGCTGAACTTGAGAAGAATCCTTAACAGCGCTAGCTCCATAAAGACTCATGATATCAATAATACCAACTCCACGAATCTCTAACAAATGTTTCAAGATTTCAGCAGGTTCACCCCAAAGAGTCATCTCATCCTTGGCGTAAATATCAACACGATCATCTGCGACTAGACGATGACCACGTTTGACGAGTTCAAGTCCAGTCTCACTCTTACCAATACCACTATCACCTTGAATCAGAACACCCATACCATAGATATCCATCAAGACACCGTGTACACTAGCACGTTCAGCCAAACGTGAATCTAAATAACTAGATAATTCACCTGACAAGCGACTGGTAGCTGTACGACTTGTTAAAATAGCGACTTTACATTCTCTAGCAGCCTTTAACATTTCCTCAGGAACAACTAGTCCACGTGCAACAATAACTGCAGGTGTTTCTGGTTGGAATAATCTCTCCAAAATCTGATAACGATTATGAGATGACATGCTAATGAGATAGGACCACTCCTTCATTCCCAATAATTGGATACGTTCTGGAGTATAGTAATCAAAATATCCCGTCATTTCAAGACCCGGCCGACAAATATCGCCTGTATTGATTTCCTTTTCAAGTAACTCCGGCTCACCATAGACAATGTCTAGTCTGAGTTTATCAATTACCTCTTTAACTAAAACTGACATATTAATCTCCTTCAATAGAGTTCTCTTACTATTATATCAGATTGTAGGAATAAGTTTATGTTTTTAACAGTCTTTATGCTATTTATTTAAGTAGAACTCTTTAAAAGATTTAATCTACAGAAAAAGGGATTAAACAACAAGCTGTTATTTAATCCCTTTTTTAAAATTTATTAGATAAAGTGACTAGTTAGAGGCTTTATCGCCATTGACTGGAATCGATTTTGCCTCACTAGTTGTAGTTGCTTCAGTTGTTGGCTCAACAGCTTCTTTAAGTGTTAAATCTTTGGAAGTAGTTTCTTCTACACTTGTTGTTGAAGAAGTTGATGAAGCGGATGATGTTGTTGTAGTTACTCCATTAGGAAGCCATCTACCTTCATTGTCAACCTTATATCCATCAGGTGTAACACCATTGCGGAGCATTGTACCACTTGCATTAAAGTAGTACCAGTATCCATTTACTTGAGCCCAACCAACTTGCATTTCGCCAGAGTTATTGAAGTAATAGTTATCTCCAGAGACTTCATGAATACCTGTAACCATTTTCCCTGAATCAGATTCCAAGAAGAACCATTTACCAGAATACAAGAACCAACCAGTCTCCATAGCTCCAGAATTTTTATGATAGTACCAATCTTTACCATCATAGACCCAACCGGTTTCCATGGCTCCAGATTGATTGAAATGATACTTGATTCCATTAATTTCTTGTAATCCGGTCACCATAGTTCCATCATTATGATTCAAATAGTACCACTTACCTGCATCTTTAAGCCAATCTTTCTCCATTTGGCCACTTGAAGCAAAATAATACCATTTACCATCTTTTTGTTTCCAGCCGGTTTCCATAGCTCCACTATCTTTAAAGCCATAGCGTTGACCATCGATTTCTTTAATTCCTGTAGCCATTTCACCAGTTTTTGGATCTAGATAGTACCATGTGCCTGCATCTTTAAACCAGCCTTTTTTCAATTCGCCACTAGATGCATAATAATACCATTTACTATCTTTTAGTGTCCAACCAGTTTCCATAGCTCCACTATCTTTAAAGCTATATTGTTGACCACCGATTTCTTTGATACCAGTGACCATTTCTCCAGTTTCGGGTTCTAAATAGTACCATGCATTGTTATATTTAATCCAGCCTTTTTTCTGTTCACCACTAGGTGCATAATAGAACCATTTGCCATCAGTTTGTTTCCAGCCTGTGGACATGATTCCTCCATCATTAAAGTGATAGAGTTGGCCATCAATCTTGTTTAGTCCTGTAAACATTCCCCCAGTCTTCGGATCAAGATAGTACCAATTACCAGCGTCTTTAAACCAACCGCGTTGCATTTCACCTGACGCATTAAAGTAATACCATTTTTGAAGAGTATACTGCCAGCCTGTTCCCATTTCTCCAGCTTCGTTGAAATGATAGGTCTTTCCATCAATTACTTTGAAACCAATGGTCATATTTTTGTTTTCATCTAGGTAGTACCATTTATTTCCAATTTTATTCCAGGATGATGCTTTCAATTCTTCTGAAAGTGCTCCAGTACTATCAAACAAAAGAGTAGCACCATTCACTGTTCTAGAACCAGTTTGCATAATCCCTTTATCGTCAAAGTAATAGGTTTTCCCATTAATGATAGCTAACTCAGATTCTTTACGATATCCTTTGGAATCAACATAATACCAATTATTGTCAACTTGAAGCCATTTAGAAGTTTGTAACTTCCCATCCTTATCCATAAATAAGGACTTGAGAGTACCCTCATCATCAAAATCATGAATCCATTTATTCTGTTGGAGTTGCCCCTTCCCATTAAAGAAGTATTTCTCTTTGTCAATTGTATGCCAACCAGTGGCCATTTGATCATCAGCAAAATAATATTTCTTGAAACCATCTTCTGTAACCCAACGTGCCTTTGTATTTGGAATATCTGGATAGTTCTGAGAGATATTGTTAAATCCATCTTTTGTGATATCTAAGACAGTCGCATCTTTTTTATCACTCGAAGCATGAATGATTTGAACATTCATCTGTTTCAATTTATCTCTGGTTGCTTGGACATTGATATCTCCTCCTGTTGTCTGTACAACTATTGAAGGAGAGAGGTTATTGAGAAAATTAATGCTGTTCGAAACTTTTCCATCGAGGTGATGGTTCCATTTCATCAAATCTACTTTCCCGATTTTAGGTCCAATGCGATCTTCAGCCCCGTAAACATTATCAAGGTCCCCACCCAGATAAATTTTCTTTCCATTTACTGTAACTACAGCAACAATGGAATTGGGGTTATCATCGTATACTTTCTTCAATTTTCCATCTGGACCGTATTCATTCTTGTAGTTATACAACTGAATATCCATATCGCCCAATTTAAAATGACTATCATTGTCAGAAATATCTTGAACAACATTAACTCCATGTTTTTTTGCAGCATTTAATGCATTGTTGTAGTTAAAAAGATTGTCCCATAAACCCCATTGCGTAGCAATTCGATCGTCTGAATATTTTTTTAGATAAAATTTGTCAACTTTATATTTATTTAATACTTCATCAGCACCACCAATATGGTCACTATGAACGTGTGTACCAAGCATGAAGTCCAATTTTTTGACGCCTACTTGGTCAAGGTGTCTTAAAAGTCGATCTTCTATTGCATAAAAGTTTGAAGTAATTGTTCCTACTCTCAAGGGATAAAGCGGATTACTACCATCTGGAAAATCATAGTCTTCACCCATATCAATCAAGGCATAATGCCCATTACTTTCAAGCAAAATAGCATCTGTACCTGGATTTCCTTTGGTATTAATAAAATGAATTCGATTCACGTTAGACTGTGAAATCGTATCCGCTTCTACTTTGGCACCGACACTAAAAAGCAAAGCTGCTCCTAAAGTCACTGCGACCTTTGTCTTTTTCATGTTAAAATCCTCTAAAATCTTTTTACTGATATAAATGATTATACCAAAAAAATATGAAAAAAGGATTAAATAACAAAATATTATTTAATCCCTTCTATAATTTCTCACACTATTATTTACTAATAGAATATACGCTTTAGTTATCTTTTTTCTTCAATCCCAATACTGTCAGACCAGCTACCAAGAAAGCTACACCCGTGGCAAACAATGATTCTGTAGAACCTGTATTAGGTAGTTCCTCTTTAGGTTCAGTTGTCGTAGAGGTAGTTCCAGGTGCTGTACCATCAGTTGTTTTCTCTGTTGTTGTAGTTGCGGAAGTATTTGCTGGAGCTTCCGTCGTCGTTGTAGTCGTTGCTGGAGCTTCCGTTGTTGGTGCTGGCGTTGGTGTTGGTGTTTCCGTCGTCGTTGTAGTCGTTGTAGTCGTTGTAGTCGTTGCTGGAGCTTCCGTTGTCGTTGTAGTCGTTGTTGAAGCTTCCGTTGTCGTGGTCGTTGTTGATTGTTCTACTTTCTTATACCAGTGAGTTTGATTTCCTTCACGGTCTTTTGTAGTTTTCACAAATTCATAACTATCGATATCTACCTTATCTTTGTAACCTCTTTCTGAAGGTCTTAAAGTTTTTTCAGTATCGATTTCTTTAAATTCTGTAATTAATGTATCCCGTACAAGTTGCGCACTAGCAGAATCACTAATAATACGATAGATATAGATTCCTTTAGCATTTTGACCATCAACACTAGCTGTGGCAACAGTTGAAACATCATACTGCATTTTTTCTACATCAATTTTTGATTTATCGATGATATTAATACGGTTATGACCAACACCGAAGAATACTCCTAATTCTTTTGGAACATCTCCTGAAATCATTTCAAGTGTGATTTTCTTAGCTGAAACTGAAGTTACTTTAAACTTAGGTGCTACACCTGTCGGGAACACATAAGCACCGTATTGGTTAACACTATAACTACTATAGACAGGTAAGATAAAGTAAGCTTGGTGTGTGTCGCCCACTTTAATTGCATCATCTCCACTTGTTTTCCACTCGATACCTGAAGCATCGTTGAATTCTAGTTCAACAGTTGAACCAACCTTCATCCCTTCTCTTCCACGAACTTGGAATTCAGTATAAGTTTCATATGAACCATCAGCTTTGAATTTAATTGTGTTTCCAGAAGGTGTGAAGTTGATTGAGTTTGTATCCGTTGCAAATTTTTCTACTTTTGGTATATCGACCGTATTCGTTACAGAAGAAGATCCCACTTTAATTACTTGATTTAATGAGTAGTCCTTATTTGCGATTACTGCACCGTTATAAGCGTTGTCTGACTTAATTTCAAAATTAGCTTGTTTTAATACATCAGGACGTACAGTTTCAACATCTTTTGTAAATGTGATTTTCAAGGTTGCGCGAGTAGACTCTAATTCTGCTTGTTGCATTTGAGCAGCATCGTTAGACCCTTGACGAGCTTTATTAATGTTATCGAATGAAACGATAGAAATTGTTCCAATTTTCTTTCCATCATAGAAAACATCTTTACCATCTAAAGAATTTAAGACAGTTGCATTTTCTAATTGAATCGTTACATAGTCGCCCTCTTTAGCTTCACCATCCAGTAATGAAACTGTAAGATCCACATCAGTATAATATTCATAATATTTGATATCATGATTTTTAATAGTTCCTGTAACCTTTGCATCTACTTCTTTTGCAGCACGTGTTGGTGCTGTAGCAGTCGTTGCTTCAGTTGTAGCTTCGGTCGTTGCCGTAGTTGATGTTGTTTGTTCAGTTGTAGCTGTTGTTGCAGTAGTCGTTGCTTCTTCAGCAGTAATAATTTCTTGACTTTGAAGTGCAGCCAAAAGCACTCCAGTAGACAATAAAGTGATTAATAATTTCCCAAACCTTTTCTGGTTTTTCATCCCATATACCTCCGTGTACAATAACACTATTTTACCAGTATTGTACTATATTTACCCTTTAAAATCAACTAAAATACATGATTGTTTCTACATTTCAAATAAAATGTGCTACTTCCTCAACTCTTTCTTAAAAGATAGACTAGAATTCTTCTACTCAGCCTTTTCACCATTAACAAAAATCTATACATATAGAGCTTAAATAGTCAATAAACAATTAGATTTTTTCCTATAACAGGTACAAAAAAAAGACTAGATTACTCTAGTCTCTCATTTTTAATTAGAATTTTTTACGTTTACGAGCTGCTTCTGATTTACGTTTACGTTTTACAGAAGGTTTTTCATAGAATTCACGTTTGCGTGTTTCTTGAAGAGTACCAGCTTTAGTAACCGCACGTTTGAAACGACGAAGTGCATCGTCAAGAGATTCATTCTTACGTACTACTGTTTTAGACATTATTTTCACTCCCTTCAAGTTCAAGATCTATTCTATTTTACATGTATTGATAAAAATTGTCAAGAAAAATAGTGCATTTCATTATTTTTCATTGACAAATAAAAAGGACCCTAAAGTCCTTTTTATTAACTATCTTTTTCTAAACTCAATTATTTAGAAAATTTCTTTTTCATAACGAGACTACCTGCCAAGATAGATATACCAGCAATTACTAATGCAATACCTGTAGCCTCACCAGTAGATGGAAGACTTGGTCGTTCTTCTGTTGTTTCTGCTGTTGTTGGAACTTCAGTTGCTGACTCAGTCGTTGTTGTTGCTGCAGTGGTTGAAGCTGTTGTTGACTCAGTCGTTGTTGTTGCTGCTGTTGTTGAAGCCGTTGTTGACTCAGTTGTTGTTGCTGCAGTGGTTGAGGCTGTTGTTGACTCAGTTGTTGTTGTTGCTGCAGTTGTTGAGGCTGTTGTTGACTCAGTCGTTGTTGTTGCTGCTGTTGTTGAAG
>NZ_GL732463.1:528788-577535 GCF_000187585.1 Streptococcus peroris ATCC 700780 | reverse complement strand
GAGGTTGTTGTCGGCGCTTCTGTCGTTGTTGTCGTTGTGGTTGTTGTCGGCGCTTCTGTTGTTGTAGTCGTTGTGGTTGTTGTCGGCGCTTCTGTTGTGGTTGTCGTAGTTGTGGTTTGTTCTTTTGGATTGACGATTGTTTTTGTAACTGATTTATCAGCTCCAAAATCTGTTGCATTCACTTCTGTGTCTGCTGTATTTATCACATAACCCTTTGGTGCTTCAACTTCAGTTAAGATATACTTGTCTTTCAAAAGGCCAGTTACTGTAATTTTCCCTTCAGCATCTGTAACATACTCACCAATCACTTGATTGTTAGCTTGTCGAACAACCTTAAATTTAGCACCAGCTACTGGTTGGTTTTCATCATCAACTTTATGGATATGAATCGTGAATACATATCCAATACCTGACCCACCAGATACTTGAACTACAGTTGATTGTACAACCTCTTTAATAGTTATTCCTTTACCTTTTAAGACAGCGTCATTATTCAAGATTTCGCCATCTGCTGGTGAATAATTGGCTTGAACATTATATTCAATGCGGTACTGGTCATTTTCTGTAATATCACCAAGTTGAATAACAAATGACTGACCATCTTCACTGACTGTAACAGTATGTTGGTCTGTTACATCTGTTCTATCTGTAAATTCCCAGAGACCTTTCACATAGTCAAACTTACCCTTGATCACTCGAATACTATCTTTGATATAAGATGCATTAGAAAACTTCAACGTGTCTTCTACAGTTGCATCTTGGACACTTTCTTTAGTACGGTTAATTGAGATAGTGTAAGAAAGTATATTTTGCTCTGCATTACTTACCCAACCTGTTTTAGAAAAAAGCTCTGGGTTTCCATCTCCAACACCGGTAAAGTTAACCTTGTCAACGATCTGTGTTTTTCCATTAATTGTTACCTCGACAGGGATTTCTCCTTTTTCAGGGTGTTTTTGGAAATCCACTCGAGTATAGACAAAGAAAGATCCACTGGTATCAGAGTGCTTTTCTACATAATCCGTATACGTTAATACGATATGTTTTTTAGTTTCGTCGATTTTAGCATTTGCGATGACTTCATTTGTTTTTTCATCACGAATCTCAAAATTTTCTGATTCGATATATAAAGCATCTGACAAATCTACAACCGTGGTATCACCAGCTTTAACATCTTTATCTGTCAAATCATATGTTGCGTTAAGCCTAAATGTAACCCACTGTTCCAAATCTTTCTCAAGATTACCACCTGAATTATTTGCAATATCTAATGATGTTATGGCATCAATAGTCTTACTACTTGCTGTATTTTCTGCAAAAGCTTTGTTCAAGCTAAGAGAAAAAATGATCGTAAATAAGCAAATAATGAACGAAAAAAAAGCTATTTTTTTCTTATTCACCTTAAATAGTCTCCTTAAATTTAATTGTTTAGACATTAAACGATTTCAGTATACCAGTATTTTTTACTAAAGTCTAGTTTTATTCATAAAATAGTTTGAAATATATTTATAAAAAACACTTTTTATATATTTTACGTTTATTAGGTGTTGTTATTTTATAATCCGTTCTTTTTTAAACCTGACTGCTAGATATTTTTAAATGTTTACTTATCAAATATCAAACAAAAAGACCAATCAAAGTAAACCATAGATTGGTCTATATAAATGTCAACTTATTTCTTTAACAAGCTAAGTGCTTCTGCATCCGCAATAATAGTCACATCCGAATGATTTTGCAAACTACTTGCTGGTAGATTTTCAGTCACTGGACCTTCAACAGTTCCGGCAATAGCTTCTGCTTTTGACGGGCCATAAGCGAAGAGAAGAATAGATTTGGCATCTAAGATATTTTTAATACCCATTGAAATAGCTTGTGTTGGTACGTCTTCGACTTTATCAAAGAAACGAGCATTAGCCTCAATGGTAGACTGATCAAGGTCTACAAGATGTGTTTGGCTATCGAACGGAGTTCCTGGTTCGTTAAATCCAATGTGACCATTTCGACCAATTCCCAAGATTTGCAAATCAACCGGATGATCAGCAAGAATTTGATTATAGCGTTCTACTTCTTCTTCTGCATTGTCTTTAACTCCACGAGGCAAAAAGCTTTCTTTGAATGGCTTTTTATTGAATAGATTTTCTTGCATAAAGTAACGATAAGATTGTGGGTTATCTCCATCAAGACCTACATATTCGTCCAAGTTGACACTTGTAAGGTTTGAAAAATCAAGGTCACTCTCTACGATTTCTCTGTAGAACTCAAGTGGACTGCTACCTGTCGCAAGTCCTAATGTTTGAGCACCATTTGCTAACTTTTCTTTTAAAATTTCAAAAGCTACTTTTCCACCTTCTTCAGGATTTTTTACTTGAATAACTTTCATAATTGTTCCTCCATATTTCTTTATTTCATTATATGGTATAGACCAATTTTTGTCAAGTGTAAACGGTTTAATATTTTAAATTTTATAGGATAAAGTTAAGTAAAAAAAGAAGACTAAACTAGTCTTCTCTTTTTAAACTGTCAGAATGAATTAGTCTTCTTTTTTCTTTCTTGACAAAGCATAACCGGCAGTAGCTAAACCAATAAGTGCTGAATAAGTCATGAATGATTGTTCAACTGAACCAGTATTTGGCAATGATTTCTTAGATGATTCTGGTTTTGATTCTGGCTTAGGCTCTGGTTTTGGTTCTGGCTTAGGCTCTGGTTTTGGTTCTGGCTTAGGCTCTGGTTTTGGTTCTGGCTTAGGTTGTGGTTTTTCATTTTCCTTGATAAGCACAACATTTTTATTCCATTCAACAACTGGTTTTTCTGTTTCTTTCTTAACAGGATCCTTCAGCAACTCAGGTGCTTCTGGTTTAACCGGTTCACTTGGTAGGACAGGTACAGTTTTATATTCTGGTTCTGTCGGTGGAACTGGTTTTTCTTTAACAGTTGGTACTTCTGTCAATTCTGGTTTTTCAGGTTTAACTGGAGGTGTTGGTTCTGTTGGTTTAACTGGCTCTTCACCTGGATCTTGAGGGAAGCCAACGTTTGAGTTGATAGAGAACCAATAGAGAGTTGCTTCACCTGTTGCGTTAGCACCTTTTGCTGTAAATTCAAGATGACCATCTTTCAAAATAACAGCAGCACCACCATAGTAAAGGTAAGGGCTCTTAGGATCATCCCAACCCTTAGTTTCACTTGAAGAGTCTGCATTAAATGTAGCACCTTGATCCATGTATTGGTTTTGTTCTTTAGCAGATACTTCTTTTGTCGATGAATCTTGGTCTACACTTGAATTTGGAAGTTTAATAAACTCTTTGTCACCAATGTTTACAGACTCAACGTGAGGAGTATCTTGGTGTTTCATTTTTGGTGTGTATCTCAAAACACCTGATGTAGCGTCTACAGTGTAAGAACCGATAACGTCTGATTTATCACCGAATGTGTAATCTTCAGTACCAACTGAGTGACCATTTCCGCCACCAGATGCGTTCACTGTTGTAGCATCAACTGCTGTTTCTCCAGTTACTTTGAAGGCATCATCAACCCATGTTGCTTTTTGAGCAACAATTTTCAAAGGATTATCAGCATTGATATCAACTTCTGCACTACCGAAGTCAGCCTTACCGCTTTTCACAACAACGTCTGCACCATCAAGTTTTGGTTCACTTCCATCTGAATATGGATCCCAAGTTCCACGAACTGTATTGCCTTCGCTATCTTTAGCTTCAACAACTAGAGGACGAGGTTTGTCATTTTCAACATAAGATGCACCATTCCAGTGGTTAAGTGAGTTAAGGGCAAGGATTGCATTGTGTTGTGACAAATCAATCAATTGGTCATTTTCATCATAAAACTCAATGTCAACACCAACTGTAACTGGGTTTTCAGTATCAGTTGAGCTACCAATTGTCATTGTAACCGCTGGATCGTTATAAATTTGAACGATTCCTTTTCCATCTGATGATGGAAGGCTCTTCACATCGTATTTATAAACAACTTTTGCAATACGTTTTTCTTCGCTACCTTTTACAATTTTAGCTTGAGTAAGTCCTGTGTATGTCACATCAAATTTATCTCCGACTTTTACAACTCCCCACTCAATTTCATTATTAGCATATGGGTTTGTAGTTGTCAAATCAGAATCTTGTAGATTCTTTGTTTCATACATTTTAGTAGCTTTACCATCACCGTACATGCGAGATTGACCTTCTTTTGTCAAGTAAGTTGTTAATCCAGTTGTTTGGTGTGTGATTTTAGTTGTTTCGCCATCAGCAAGTTCTTCAGATAGGAATGTCAAATCTTGTTTGTATTTCTCAGGATTTCCACCACGCTCTGCAACCATCTTATTGAAGGCATCTTTAGCATCATCGTATTGTGCTTTTTTCTTGTTGTAAATTTCGAGCTCAATCAAGTAAGCAGCTTGTGCTTCATCATAAGCAGCTTTTTTAGTCTTGTAGTCAGCTAATTTAGCTTCATATTCTGCTTGAGCTAATTTATTACTTTCAGTAGCTTCTTGATTTGCTGTTACAGATGCATTGTATGCTGCAAGTGCTGTGTTATATTCTTCAAGAGCTTTTTCATAAGCAACACGTGCTTCTTCATTACTCTGTTCTACTGCTGTTTTTTCTGCTGATTTTTCAGTCAATTCTTTTTTATAAGCAGTAAGTTTTTCGTTGTAAGCTGCAAGCTCTTTATCGTAGTTTGCTTGTGTAGCAGCATTTTTAGCATCAACTTCAGCTTTTTCTTTTTCGTAAGCTTCTTGATTTGCTGCCACTTCAGCTTTATAATCAGCCACAGTTTTATTAATATCAGTAACTTGTTTTTCGTAATCTTTAGCAGCGGCTTCCTCTGAATCTTGCTTTTTAGTCTCAGTTTCTTTAACTTCAAGACCTTCATTTGTGGCAGCAGTTTTAGCTTCTTCCAATTTCTCTGGAACTGCAACTTCTTTTGTTTCTTCTCCAGCTACTGTTGTAATTGAAGTAACCGGTGTAGTTGCTGATGAAGTTTCATCGGCAGATACAGTCGCAATACCTGCAGCAGCAATCACTGTTGCGACCGCAACAGAACCAAAAGCAACTGAGGTTTTTCTCAAGGCATACTTAATCGTTTTATTATTCTTTAACGATGACATGACAATTCCTTCTTTTATTTAAGATTTAAAACATTCTCAAGAAAAAGATTTGATTCTTAAAAACATACTAATTTTATCAAAAAAAATATGTGATTTCAATAATTTTTATTTTCTTTCAATAAAATTTCATAGACATTTAAAAATAATAAAAAGGCCTTGCTCTTACGAGCAAAGCCTCTTCATTTCAGAACTAAAATCGTTAGTTCATCGCTAAATGAATGCGATTTTGTATATTTTATTCTTCACGTTTTTTACGTTTTACAACCAAACCTAGACCTACAAGACCAAGCGCAGCACCAAGTGCAGCAACTCCAGATTTAGATTGTTCACCAGTATTTGGCAACTCAGGACCTTTAGGTTTTTCTGGTGTTGGCGGTGTTGGCGGTGTTGGCGGTGTTGGCGGTGTTGGCGGTGTTGGCGGTGTTGGTGGTGTTGGTGGTGTTGGTGGTGTTGGTGGTGTTGGCGGTGTTGGCGGTGTTGGTGGTGTTGGTGGTGTTGGTGGTGTTGGTGGTGTTGGTGGTGTTGGTGGTGTTGGCGGTGTTACCTTGTTGTTAAACTCAGTATCTTCAGGCATTTGTGAAGTAAGGGTCAACACTTTACCATCCTTAGTTACAGTAACTCCAACAGTCACTACCATCTTGTCATACTCAACTCCAGCCTCTGTACCTTTCACTTCTTCTACATGATAGATATGAGTGCCTTCTTGACCACGTTTGAACTCAAGAGCTGAGAACTTGATCTTACCTTCTGCATCGTTGCTTACAGTTTCAATTACGTTGCCATCTTTGTCTTTCAACACGAAGCTGAATTCTCCAGCTTTCAACGCACGACCTTCCAATTTCTTCGTGAAGTTGAATTCAACTTTTACTGGGATATTAACAACACGTTTTTCAGTTGGTTTTTCTGGTTTTTCAACTGATTTCTTAGTTGGATCATATTGGTGAACAATTTGAGAAGCTGTATTTTCAATATCTACACCTTCCTTAGCAGTGTCCTTGATATGTGCAAGAATATCAAACTTATAGTAACGACCAAACGCTAGCTTAGTAGTATCAATTACTTGTGTATCTTCCGCATCACCGAGTGATTTAGTCAAATCAACCTTAGACGTAGCAGTAATAACACCATCTTCAACCTTGATATCGAACTTGTCAGTCACATCAGCTCCAGTTACTGAATCGTAAGCCTTAATTTCAGATACATTAACATCCAAGTTTTCGTTGTCATATTTATCTGTAATTCCTAAAGATTGAATATTGTGACCTTCTTTGAATTTAGTTGTATCCAACCATACTTGGTAAACAACCTTATCACCTTTATGGAGTGTTTGAGTATTGATATTTTGCTTTTCATTATTATCAACATTGTCCACATATGGATCTTTGTTGGTATCAGCTACTTTATCAGTCAACTCTTTATCATCATCCAGAAGTTTAGTTCCAGTAATATCAAATTTTTCTTCATTAAGGATGTATTTTTCTGGGTTAAACTCAGGAGTTTCTGGTGGAGTCACACGGTTGTTAAATTCTTTATCCGCAGGTTCTGTCACGTTTGTGATCAAGGCTTTCGCAGTACCGTCATGAGATACTGTTACAGTTACTTCTGCTTTCATTGTATCGTATGATACAGTTTCGTCTGTACCCTTAACCTCTGTTACAGTGTACTTGTAAGTACCTTCTTGACCCTTCTTGTATTTAAGGGCAGTAACAGTTTCACCAGCTTTATTAGTGTAATCTACTGGAGCAAACTTGATCTTGCCAGCCGCATCGTTGGTTGCAGTCGCAATCACAACATTGTCGCTGTCTTTCAACTCGAATGTGAATTCGTTAGCTTTCAGTTCACGACCTTCCAATTTCTTAGTGAAGTTAAATTCTACTGAGATTGGAACACTGTTGACACGTTTTTCAGTTGGTTTGTTTGGTTTTTCAACAGTCTTGCTTACTGGGTTGTAGTAGTTAACGACTTGTGCTGCCTTGTTTTCAATATCTGCACCAGCTACGACATCATCTTTCACTGTTGCTGGGATATCGAACTTGTAGTAACGTCCGAATTCGAATTTAGTTGTATCGATCACTTGTGTGTTTTCAGCGTCGCTAAGTGACTTCGTGAAGCCATCTTTCAGGTTAGCTGTCAGAACACCATTGTTATCAGAGATATCGAATTTCGTCGTAACGTCTGCACCAGTAACGGAATCGTAAACCTTGATATCTGAAGCATTAACAGTCAATTTATCCTTGTCGTAGTTATCTGTGATTCCTACTGTTTGGATATTGTCTTTGTTGTTTGCGTCAAATTTAGTTGTATCCAACCATACTTGATAGTAAAGTTTTTGACCACGTTCAACTGGTTTCGTATTCAAATTTTCATCTTCGTTGTTGTTAGTTGTATCCACATATGGGTTTGTATTTGTTTCACCATATTTATCTGTCAACTCAGAATCGTCATCAGCGAGCTTCGTACCTGTAATATCGAATTTCGCTTTAGAAACAACGTATTTCTCTGGTTGGAACTTAGGCTCTTCTGGAGGGCGAACTGTGTTATTAAATTCTTTATCGGCAATATCTCCGACCTTAGCAACTAAAGCTTTAGCTGTACCATCATGAGAAACAGTGACTGTTACAACAGCCTTCATATTGTCATACGTAACGGTTGAGTCTATACCAGCAACTTCTACTACTTTGTAACGGTAAACACCGAGATCATTGTTTGTGTATTTAAGGCTAGTGAATTTAATCTTACCATCCTTATCATTAGTTGCTGTTTCAAGAACATTGAATTCATCATCGTCTAACAATTGGAAAGTAAACTCATTCGCTTTCAATTGACGACCTGCAAGAGCTTTCTTGAAGTCAAGTTCAATTTGAATTGGGACGTTGTTTACACGTTTTTCAGTTGGTTTGCTTGGTTTTTCAACTTTTTTAGTCGTTGGGTTGTAGTAGTTTACTACTTGAGCCGCACTATTCTCGATGTCTACACCACCAGGAACATCAGCTTTCACTGTTGTTGGGATATCGAACTTGTAGTAACGTCCGAATTCGAATTTAGTTGTATCGATCACTTGCGTGTTTTCTGCGTCACCAAGTGACTTCGTGAAGCCATCTTTAAGGGTTGCAGTAATCACACCATCATTTACAGCGATATCGAATTTATCAGTTACTTCTGCACCTGTTACAGAGTCGTAGGCTTTGATGTCAGCTGCATTAAGATTTAATTTAGCTTCATCATAGTTATCTGAGATACCAACTGTTTGGATGTTGTCCTTGTTAGCAGCATCAAATTTAGTTGTATCCAACCATACTTGGTAAACTAATTTAGAACCACGTTCAACAGTCTTAGTATTTAAGTTTTCCACTTCATTATTGATGGTATTATCCGCGTATGGATTCGCGTTTGTTTCACCATATTTATCTGTCAACTCAGAATCGTCATCAATGAGCTTATCACCAGTGATATCGTATTTCTCTTTAGAAACAACGTATTTCTCTGGTTGGAACTTAGGTTCTTCTGGAGGAGTAACTGTATTGTTGAACTCTTTATCAGCAGCATCTGTTACGTTGGCAACAATTGCCTTTGCTGTACCATCATGTGATACAACTACTTTAACAGTAGCAACCATTGTGTCATAATTGACAGTTGCATCTGCACCAGGAGTTTCTTCTACTGTGTAGTTGTAAGTCTTACCAAGATCATCGCGACCGAACTCGAGAGTCTTGAAGACAGCATTACCAGCAGCATCATTCTTCACGCGTTCAACTTCAACGCCGTCTTTCTTCAATACGAATTCGAATTCGTTGGCTTGAAGTTCACGACCATCCAAACGTTTAGTGAAGTTCATTTCCACTGGAACTGGAACGCTGTTGACACGTTTTTGTGTTGGTTTTTCAGGTTTTTCAACTGTCTTGCTTACTGGGTTGTAAACGTGAACTGTTTGGTTGGCTGTATTTTCAATATCAGCACCAGCTTTAACAGATTCTTTCACAGTTGCTGGAATATCAAATTTATAGTAACGTCCAAATTCGAACTCAGTTGTGTCGATAATAGGAGCATGCACTTTATCTTTGATAAATTCATCTTTTGAAGTTGCAGTAATCGTACCATTTTCAACTTTGATGTCGAATTTATTGGTTACTTCTGCACCAGTTACTGAATCATATGCTTTGATATCCGCTGCATTGACGTCCAATTTATCAGCGTCGTATGTATCAGATACACCAACGTATTGGATGTTATTTGCTTCAGTGAATTTAGTAGTATCAAGCCATACTTGGTAAACTAATTTAGAACCACGTTTAACTGTCTTGGTATTCAAGTTTTCTGGTTCGTTGTTAGTGGTCTTGTCTACATATGGATCTGCATTTGTTTCAGTGTATTCATTTGCCAACTCATCGTCGTCGTTCATCAACTTGTTGCCAGTAATATCATATTTCTCTTTAGAAACGACAAATTTTTCTGGTTGGAATTCAGGTGTTGCTGGAGGAGTGACTTTGTTGTTGAATTCAGTATCTTCTTGAGTGTCAGTTGATTCCCCAGCAGCATTCTTACCACCTGTTGAAGCAATATCTGTAACAGTTGTTAAGGTATGGCCATTTTTAGCAACTTTTACACGAACAAATGCTTTCATGGTATCGTATGTCATACCAAACTCTTTATCTGCATCAGCTGGGATAACTTCCTCAACAGAGTATGAGTGGGTACCAATTTTAGTATTGTCATATGACAATTCAGTAAAGGTCACATTTCCTTCTTCATCATTCTTAACTGTTTCAATAACATTACCATCTTGATCTTTGAGAACAAAGCTGAATTCACCAGCTTTTAACTTACGACCGGCTAATTTTTTAGTAAAGTCAAATTTTGTAACAACTGGAGCAACAACATAGTTATTGAAGATTTTATCATCATTACTTGCGCTAAATCCACCTTCTGAACTGTATTTAACTGTAGCTTCCAAGTCACCCTGAGTGTTCTCAGTTACATTGACAGTCATGGTTACTGTCATCGAATCGTAATCTACATTTGCATCAGAACCCTTTTGTTCAGTGATCTTGTATTTATAAGTACCAACTTTGTTAAAGGAAAGCTTGCTGAATGTAGCTTTTCCATCTTTATTGCTTACTGTTTCTTCATGTTTGTCAGGTGTACTTTTCTCTTCTGTTAATTTGAATGTAAACTCACCGTCTGTCAAGACACGTCCGTCCAATTGTTTTTCAACTTCCGGAGTCACTTCAACTGGATTTTGTTTGACGTAGTAATAAATTGGTTGTTTGTATGGTGTTAATGAGTTGAGCAAGTCAACGTTTGTACCGATTCCATTAACTCCACGTTCCAATTGAGCATTTGGAGAAAGATGACCGATATTATCTCCCAAGAATGGTACGAATACAGTTTTCTTAGGTGTGTATCCTGCTGCTGTTTGGAAATCAAATGGAAGTTCTTTACCATTTGGATATTCTGTTTTTGCTCCAGTTCTTGGATCTGTTACTGTGTGCGCAATAGTTGTAAGAGGTGATTTCTTAACTACTAAATCTTCTTTATTATAATCACCTGGTTTAATCGGTTTTGTTTCTGCAAGCAACATGTAACCGTCTGTACTTAATGAACCATCAGTACGTTTGCTTTGTTGTTTTGGATCAAGAAGATAAACACGAACGACTACAGTTCCATCTTCGCCGACGATTTCCTTAATACGCTTAATTCCTGCACGCTCAGCGTCCATGAATTTGGTACCAACAGTATAAGGGCGACTTACATAACCAGATGTTGTATCTGGATCTGCCGTTTGGTACAATTTGTAGCCATCAAATTGACGCTCACCAGATGCTGTGAAGTTTTGTCCTTCCATAGCTTTAGTGGTATATCTAGCCAAATCTTCTTCATTGCCATTTGGAACGTAGTCTTGAACAGTTTTATCTGTTTTATTGGCGTTAAATGTCGCATTGTTTTTATCAACTACTTTATAATAAGTTGTTTTTTCTACAAAACGTGGGATTTTACTGTTAGTATCCGTAATTGTACGACCATTATAAGCAGGTTCTACAACGTTAATAATATCTGTTGATGTACGAGCAGCATATACAGCATCGTATAATTTTTTCTCATCTGGAGTAAGGTTGTGACTAGGAGCGACTAAAGCTTGGATACTCGCACCAACTTCATAACCGTATTGTAGGAATGGTTGAGCTGGTTCAGCTTTACTAGCAGGTGTCCCTTTATCATAATCTACTTGATAAGTTAACTCTCCCTTTGATGCAGTCGCAGTAGTTGTAAATTTTTGAATACCACTTGATGAAGTAATCGTTCTAGTTTCTACTACATTACCAGTCGTTTTATCAATCAATTCAACAACTGTATCTGTAGAATCATCAAATCTCTTATAAGCACGAGAGTAATATTTTGTGTTGTAACGTTCGTTGAAGCGAGTAAGGTCTACAATACTGTATGTATAGTAATCACCTTCTTTTCTTGCATATCCAGCTGGTACAGTTTGAGACCTAACCGTAGCTCCATTTGGATTCTGTATAGTTGGATCAACTGTTTCACCATCTTTTAGATAGGTACTAACACTGACAGGCTTAGAGTTGTGATCTCCAGAAACTGCATCTTCAGTTGTAGCACGACGATTACGAACTTTAGGTTTATCACCTTCTGAAATAGCTGGCTTAGTTTCTTCAGCTTTTTCAACCGGCTTAGCAGTTTCCTTATTAGCAACTTCAGACTCAGTTGAAGCAGGTTTTACTTCTTCTGCTTTTTCTGAAGACACTGGTTCAGATTTAGCTTCTTCTACTTTAGACTCAGAAGTAGGTTTTGCTTCTTCTACTTTATTTTCTACAGCAAGCTCAGCAGTTGCAACATTTGCTACAACATCTTGTTCCTTTTTAGAGGAATCCTCACTTCTGACATCCTTTTTCACCAACTCAGTTTTTTCTTCAGAAGCTGGTTGTGTAGGAAGCTCAGAAGCTTGAACTGCACCACCATTAGCCATCAAAAAGCTAAGAGTTGTCCCTAAAAATACAGATGCAACACCTACCTTATATTTTCTCAAAGAAAAACGTTGTTGTTCCTTTCTTATCATATGAATAAGTTCTCCTTTTATATATTTTACTAACAGAAGGTAATATTTCTACAAATCTTGTACCCTATGCACAATAATTGAAAGCTAGAATTTACCCACTTTAACATTTCTATCATATCAAAAAATCAATATTAATTCAATTAATTATATACTCTGGAAAACGCCTTCTTATTGATTTTAACAGTATTTTTAGCTATCTATAATTTATAATATATATTTACATGTATGCATAAATCAGTCCTTATATACAAGATTTTTTATTTAATAATCTTTTTCATTTATTATATTTCTTTTTCTAAATATTTTAATTTGATTACATTTTAATGATTGTGAAAACCTTATCATTGTTTTCATAAATAAAAAAAGATTCTCCAAAGAGAATCTTATTTTTTAAATCGCTTCTGTGACAAAACTTCTGCTTTCTAATACTTTTAGCATGGCATCTGCTGTATCCAAAGCTGTAAAGAGAGGCACCCCATGTTCGATAGCTGAACGTCTGATTTGCTCTCCATCTTCATCGGCTGTCCGTTTGGTACCAACAGTGTTGATGATAGCTTGAATTTTTCCTTTGCGGACATAGCTTGGGATATCGTGTTCATCATCACCAATCTTACCAACGAGTTGGGCTTGCAATCCATGACTTGCAAAGAACTCCGCTGTTCCTGCAGTTGCAAGGATTCCGTAACCAATATTTTGGAAACGACGCGCTAATTCCAAGGCTTCTTCTTTTGCATCATCAGCGATGGTAAAGACAACATTTCCAAAGGTTGGCAAGTGAAGGTAAGAAGCTTCAAAGGCCTTGTAGAGAGCTTTTTCAAGAGTAGTATCAGAACCCATAACTTCCCCTGTTGACTTCATTTCAGGGCCGAGCAAGCTGTCTACTTTCGCTAGCTTGGTAAAGGAGAAGACTGGCGCTTTGATATGAACTCGTGTACTTTCAGGGTAAAGTCCATCTTGGTAACCAAGTTCTTCGAGACTTTGACCAAGAATCAACTTAGTCGCTACCTGTGCCATAGGGATATTGGTTACTTTTGAAAGGAATGGTACGGTACGGCTAGCACGAGGGTTTACTTCAATGACGTATACTTTCTCATCCTTGATAACAAACTGAATGTTCATCATACCAAGACAGTTGAGGCCAATTGCCAGACGCTTAGTGTAATCTGCAATCGTGTCTTGCACCTTTTGAGACAAGGTTTGTGGAGGGTAAACAGCCATTGAGTCACCTGAGTGGACACCAGCACGTTCGATATGTTCCATGATACCTGGAATGAGAACATTTTGTCCGTCTGAGATGGCATCAACTTCACATTCTTGTCCAACGATATAAGAGTCGACAAGAACTGGATGGTCTGGGCTTGCCTTAACGGCTGTACGCATGTAAGAACGAAGGTCTTCTTCGTTTTCTACAATTTCCATGGCACGTCCACCCAAGACATAAGAAGGACGAACAAGGACTGGGAAACCAATCTTACTTGCTGCAAGCACCGCTTCTTCTTCATTGGTTGCTGTTTGTCCAGGAGGTTGTGGAATATCCAAGTCTTTGAGGGCTTGTTCGAAGAGGTCACGGTCTTCGGCACGGTCTAGGTCAGCGACTTGTGTACCAAGAATGGTCACACCAGCTTTGGCTAAAGGCTCAGCAAGGTTGATAGCTGTTTGACCACCAAATTGAACGATAACACCTTTTGGTTGCTCTAAATCGATAACATTCATAACATCTTCGAACGTTAATGGTTCAAAGTAGAGTTTATCAGATACAGAGAAGTCTGTTGAAACTGTCTCTGGATTTGAGTTCATGATGATAGCTTCGTAACCAGCAGCTTGAATCGCCTTAACTGAGTGAACCGTTGCGTAGTCAAACTCAACCCCTTGACCGATACGGATTGGACCAGAACCCAAGACTAGAACAGATTCCTTATCAGACTTGATAGATTCATTTTCCCAACCATAGGTTGAATAGAAGTACGGAGTTTCTGATTCAAACTCTGCAGCACAAGTATCAACCATCTTGTAAACTGGGACAATCTTGTTTTCTAAACGTAGTTGGCGAACATGGTCAGCCGTAGTTCCCCAAAGTTCAGCAATTTTACGATCTGAGAAACCATTGAGTTTTGCTGTTTTTAGGACTGCTAGATCTTGTGGATGTGCGCCCAATTCTTGCTCAATCTCAAAGATATGCAAGAGTTTATCGAGATAGAAGATATCAATCTTAGTCAAGTCAGCAATCTCTTCTGGTGTATAACCACGACGAATGGCTTCAGATACGTAGAAAAGACGGTCATCCTGTGCTTTGACAACTTTTTCAATCAAGGCATCATCTGAGACTTCTGCAAGTTCAGGCATTTCATTGTGGTGAACTCCAATTTCAAGAGAACGACAAGCCTTAAGAAGTGATTCCTCGATGTTACGACCGATAGCCATAACTTCTCCAGTTGCCTTCATCTGAGTACCAAGACGACGTTCACCCTTTTCAAACTTGTCAAATGGGAAGCGTGGAATCTTTGCAACCACATAGTCAAGGGCTGGTTCAAACATAGCATAAGTTGAACCTGTAACAGGGTTAATAACCTCATCCAATGTCAATCCTACTGCAATCTTAGCAGCCAATTTAGCGATTGGATAACCTGTTGCCTTAGAGGCAAGAGCTGAAGAACGAGATACACGAGGATTTACTTCGATGACATAGTACTTAAAACTGTGTGGATCAAGTGCAAGCTGAACGTTACATCCGCCTTCAATCTTGAGAGCGCGGATAATGCTCAAACTAGCATCACGAAGCATTTGGTTTTCATAGTCAGACATGGTTTGCGCAGGGGCAAATACGATAGAGTCCCCTGTGTGAATCCCGACAGGGTCAAAGTTTTCCATGTTACAAACAACAAGGGCATTATCAGCTGAGTCACGCATGACTTCATACTCAATTTCCTTGAAACCGGCAATGGAACGTTCAATCAAACACTGGGTAACAGGTGACAACTTCAAACCATTTTCAGCAATTTCACGTAATTCTGCTTCATTGGCACACATACCACCACCAGTACCACCTAGAGTAAAGGCTGGGCGGACGATAACTGGGTAGCCAATAGTTGCTGCAAAGGCAACTGCTCCCTCAACCGTGTTTACAATTTCTGATTCTGGAATTGGTTGCTTGAGTTCTTCCATCAATTGTTTAAAGAGATCGCGGTCCTCTGCTTGGTCGATAGCAGACAATTTAGTCCCGAGAAGTTCTACTCCAAGCTCATCCAAGATACCATTTTTTGACAATTCCATGGCCATATTAAGCCCTGTTTGCCCTCCAAGAGTTGGAAGCAAAGCATCTGGACGTTCCTTACGGAGAATACGAGTCACAAACTCAAGTGTAATCGGTTCGATGTAGACCTTGTCTGCAATCTCTTTATCCGTCATGATGGTTGCAGGATTTGAGTTAACCAAAACAACCTCATACCCCTCTTCTTTCAAAGACAAGCAGGCCTGGGTTCCAGCATAGTCAAACTCAGCAGCCTGACCAATAATAATCGGACCAGAACCAATCACCATAATTTTTTGAATATCAGTACGTTTAGGCATTTATAAGATATTAAGGGCGTCAAGCGGACAAAGCTAAAATAGGAGTTATGACGAAGAACTGTCAGTTCTAGAAATAACTATCTTTTTAGCACCGTCCGTAGCCCGTATTCAGTTCAGCAAATACGGACCACCCTTCTCCTTTCTATTCGTCGCCTCACAGGGCGACATTAAATAAATTCTCCGACGATTTTTAGTCGTCATTTATTTGTTTGTTTAAAGGCTTCCATCATCTCAATGAACTCATCAAATAGATAACTTGCATCGTGAGGGCCTGGAGCTGCGTCTGGGTGGAATTGCACAGAGAAACCTGGTTGGTATCTGTGACGCACTCCTTCAACTGACTTGTCATTGATTTCTTCGTGGGTGATAATCAAGTGTTCAGGTAAATCCTCACGGCTGACTGCATAACCATGGTTTTGACTCGTGAAGTCCACGCGCCCTGTCGCAATTTCACGAACTGCATGGTTAAAGCCACGGTGACCAAACTTCATCTTGTAGGTCTTGGCACCATTTGCCATCGCAAAGAGCTGGTGCCCCATACAAATACCAAAGATTGGAATTTTTCCGAGGATACCACGAATCATATCAAGTGCTTCTGGTACATCTTCTGGATTTCCAGGACCATTTGACAACATAACTCCGTCAGGGTTTAAATGCAAGATTTCCTCAGCCGTAGTTGTGTATGGAACTACAGTCACGTTACAATCACGTTTAGATAGCTCTCGTAAAATAGAGTGTTTAAGGCCGAAGTCTACTAAAACAACGCTCAAGCCAACTCCTGGAGCCGGATAAGCAGTCTTTGTAGAAACTTGTCTGATATTATCAGTCGGTAATACAGTTGCTTGAAGTTGATCTGCAATGTGATCCATACTATCGCCAGCGTGTGTTAGAGTCGCTCTCATGGTACCATGTTTACGAATAATCTTTGTAAGAGCTCGAGTGTCAATGCCTGAAATTCCTGGAATTTTCTTAGCCTTCAAGAATTCGTCCAGCGTCATTTGGTTACGCCAGTTGCTGGCTCTACGAGCCTCTTCGAAAACCACAACTCCCTTACAAGTAGGACTGATAGACTCGTAGTCGTCACGGTTAATCCCATAATTCCCTACCAGTGGATATGTGAAGGTCAAGATTTGTCCATTATAAGATTGGTCTGTAATGGATTCTTGATATCCTGTCATTCCAGTGTTAAAGACTATTTCCCCTGTTACATCAATATCTGCACCGAAGGCCTTACCTTCAAAAACTGTGCCATCTTCTAAAACTAGAAGTCGTTTTGTCATATTTTCACCTCTCGTGGACGCTCACTGGCGTCTTTTAACGTTTTGTGTATTATTTGGCTTTTCTACTTGCCAATACGGATTCTAAGATTGCCATTCGAACAAATACTCCATTGGTCATTTGTTGGACAATGCGTGATTTTGTTGCTTCAACAAGATGATCGGCAATTTCTACATCCCGATTAACAGGAGCCGGATGCATAATGATTGCTTCTTCTTTTAAGCGATTATAGCGTTCTTGGTTCAAGCCATGATGAGCATGGTAGTCTTCTTTTGAAAAGACCACTCCACTTTCGTGCCGTTCATGTTGAACTCGAAGTAACATCAGAACATCCACCTGATCAACAATTTCGTCAATAGTTACAAACTGCCCATAATCTGCAAACTCTTGACTTCTCCATTCTTCAGGCCCTGCAAAGTAGAGATCTGCACCTAAACGTTTCAAAATCTGCATATTGGACTTAGCAACACGTGAATGATCTAAGTCACCAGCAATGGCAACCTTGAGGCCTTCGAAATGGCCGAATTCCTCATAGATCGTCATCAAATCAAGTAAACTCTGACTAGGATGCTGCCCTGAGCCGTCGCCACCATTGATAATCGAAGTCGTAATCGTCGGACTCGCAATCAATTCTCTGTAATAATCATCTTCTGGATGGCGAATGACACAAGCTTCTACTCCCAAGGCAGACAAGGTTAAAATGGTATCATACAGTGTCTCACCCTTATTGACGGAGCTCGTTTTGACATCAAAATCAAGTCGGTCCAATCCAAGTTTAATTTCAGCAACTTCGAATGATTTATGGGTACGGGTTGAACTTTCAAAAAAGAGATTTGCAACAATGTGACGATTCTCATAAGAATCAACTGCTCCATTTTTAAATTCGATGCCTCGTTTAATCAATTTTAAAACCTGATCTACTGTGAGGTCTTCCATTGAAACCACGTGTTGCAAGGCTTGTTGATTTTCTGACATGGCTACTCCTTTAGCTCTTAAGCTTCTTCAGTAATCAAAACTCTATCTTGTCCATCCAGTTCCATCATCTCTACGATGATTTCTTCTGAACGACTAGTTGGGATATTTTTCCCAACGTAATCTGGACGAATTGGCAATTCTCTATGTCCGCGGTCAACTAGTACTGCAAGGCTCACGCGCGCAGGTCGACCTTGTCTAACAATATTGTCAATAGCTGCTCGAATTGTTCTGCCTGTATAAAGCACATCATCCACTAGGATGACTTCGCGGTCTGTCACATCAACAGAAATCAATGAAGTATCTTCACCGGATTTTACATCATCGCGGAAAGGCTTGGTATCCAACTCCAATACCGGAACTGAGATATTTTCTAATTGTTCCAAACGCTCTTGGATACGATGAGCAATAAAGACACCTCGAGTTTTAATTCCTGCTAAAATGATTTTATTCAAATCTTTGTTGCGTTCGATAATTTCGTAAGTGATACGCGTAATTGCTCGCTTGACGGTTAACTCGTCTACAACTTCTTTTGTCTTCATGACAAACCTCCAAAAAGAAAAGTCTCCTTTTTCAAGGAGACTTGAGAATGTATAACTAAGCGAGCCACACTGTATACAGTATAGACTTACCCTTCTACTTAATCGAGCTCCTTGCCTGCCTCACGGGACAGGTTTAAAGGAATATTTTATTGTCCTTACTATATCACAAAGCCTAGTTCAAAGCAAGTAAAAACATTCAATACTCGGTCTTATAATGAACTAAAATCGTACAATTGTGGATAGTGTTCGCATTCTGGATTTTTTGGATGACAGATGGCTCTTCCAAAATAAATCATAGCCTGATGAGCCGCAAGCCACTCTTCAGGTGGTAGAACTTCCATCACTCTTTTTTCAACTTCAAGCGGTGTAGCTGATTTTTTAACAATATCGTGGTGTTTGCAGATACGTTCTACGTGAGTATCAACTGCAAAAGCCGGAATACCGAAGCCTACACTCAAAACTACGTTTGCTGTCTTTCTTCCGACGCCTGCCAAGCTCTCTAATTCTTCCCTAGTTTGAGGTACTTGGCCATTAAAATCGTCTAGTAACTGCTGGGCACATTTTTTAAGGAACTTAGCCTTATTGCGATAAAGCCCTAAACGCGAGATGTGTGAAGCAATTTCACTCTCACTTGCTTCTGCCATAGCTTGTGGGGTTGGAAAGGCTGCGAAGAGTCCAGGTGTAGCTTTATTTACTGCTGCATCTGTCGTCTGAGCAGACAACATAACCGCAACCAAAAGTTCAAAATGGTTACGAAAATCAAGGCTTGGTTTGGCATCAGGAAAAAGAGCAATAATTTCCTCAATGACATGACGAGCACGTTTCTTGGATAAAACCATCTACTCATCCTCGTTAAATAATCCTTGCAATCCTGCAAAAGGACTATTTTCTTCTTTCTTAACTGCTTGTTGAGCTTGGAACTCTTCCTCCGTCATGATTTGCCAGTCATTTCCAGAAACAAATCCCTGACCAGCTTCTTCCTCAGCCGTTAAAACCTTGATAGGAATGTTGAGCAAGATATTGTCTGACACACTTTCAGCCAAATCAATTTCTCCATTTTCAATCGGCAATACCAAATCCTCATCTAAAATTTCTTGATCCAGTTGATTGGTAGCACCTTCCATAAAAATCTCATTTACTGGATAGGATTCCTCCAATTCCACAGGTTCCATACTACGACTAGAAGCCAGCACAATCGTATAAGACAAGAGATAGTCTAGGAAAAACATACGGTCTTCATATTGGACCTTACCTGTCACTTGAATATTCTTAACGTCTAAAATTTCTTGATTACGTTTACGTAAGTCAGCTGCCAAATCTAAATTTTGCTCAAAATACAAGCCTTCAGGCAACTTACGAATTTCTTGAATATTTAATTTCATACTTCCTCCATAAAAATTTACTTCCTTGATTATACCATGAAATCACTTAATTTAATCGCTCCAGACCCTGTTTTAAATATTATTAATTTACAATATATATTATGACAACTTTACTTTTTGTGCTATACTATAGGCATCAATACATGGGTAAAGGAGGACGCTCGTATGGAAGACAAAGCCCTTTTAACTAAAGCCTATCAATTAGTCTCAAAATTAAATCAAACGATACAAAACTGTAAACAAGGATTACCTGATGATTTACGCTTACAGCAAAATATAGATGAAATTCTCAGAGCACTAAAAAAAGCTGAGAAAGTGGACAATGCTATCTTAATTGAACTGGAAAGCTTTTACCAACGGACTAGTCTTTTAATTGGACTTGGTTCACTGAAATTAACTGACCAAGCCCGCACTGCTTGGAGAAACTATGACAAGTTCCACTTCGATCACGTTAAACATGCATTAACACTCTATGGACCTGTTTTTGGTTTCTAGAAAGATTGAATTTCTCATTTCTTTTGACAACGTTTTCCAAAAGGTATAAAATAAACATAGTAATTTTTGGAGGTAAGGTTATGGATTATGAAGTGATTAAACTTAACGTTTCAAATGATAAAATTCGAGAATATAAGCAATTCGAGGGATTAAAATTATATTCAACTATTATTAAATCTCAAGATGAACGGACTCTGATAAATAAAAGAATTTACGTTACGAAAAAGAACAACTATGTTTATTACGAACGAACCGATACGAATTGGAATTTTTGGTCAAATCCAAAAAATCATCAATCTTCATTCGTACCAGTTGAAGAAAACCACCATATTCTCTTTGAAGTCGCATCTGACTTAAGTGCATTCTCCAAGTATTTAGGGGAAGAACTGATTCAAAAAATTCAAACCAAACAACAGAATGGTGAAATCAAGCTTGCCAAACTTTGCAGGTGATGGCAATCTATTGTCCATAGCATCTCATCTTATTTTTAAAAATTTAAGAAGTGAACGCCATTATAAAATGCTATCCTTCATTATAAAACGAATAAATATCTTAATTTAGTTTGACAAAATTTACCAAATAGTTTATGATACTGATAGCAATATTCGGAGGTAAGGGAGACATGAACAACTAAGTCTATCAAATAAAGAACCTTTATTTAGTAGATCTTGTTTCTGTCTCTTTTTGTGTACTCTTTTTTCTGCTGCTTTTTCAGCTCTTTTAAAAGAGGATTTTTTGACATAAATGATTAGCTCTACTAAGTAAGGTAGAGCTATTTTTATAATGACATCACAATGATAGAAAGAGAGTACACTAGATGATACAAATTCACAAGCTAACTATTACTCACAATAAAGATTTACGCAATCTTGCCTCAGACTTAACTATGGTCATTCGAGAAGGAGAAAAGGTTGCCATTATTGGCGAAGAAGGAAATGGAAAATCAACCTTGCTACAGACCTTAATGGGAAAACGACCATTGGACTTCACTATTAGTGGCCAGATTCATTCTGATTTTGGTTCATATTCCTACATTCCTCAAAGTCTACCAGCTGATCTCAAAACACTTTCACTCCATGACTACTTTTTTTCTGGTCGAGATGACCTAGACTATAGTCTCATCTATCGTTTTGCAGAAGAACTACAATTTGATAGTGATCGTTTTACCAGTCAGCAATTAATCGGTAGTTTATCAGGTGGCGAAGCCTTAAAAGTTCAACTCATTCACGAGTTATCCAAAACTTTTGAAATCTTATTTTTAGATGAACCGTCTAATGACCTAGATCTAGATACGGTCCTATGGCTAAAAAAGCAAATCCAGCGAATCAAAGAAACTGTGATTTTTATTTCTCATGATGAAGATTTTCTCTCTCAAACAGCCAATACCATTGTACACCTAAGACTGGTCAAACATCGTAAAGAAGCAGAAACACTTGTAGAACACCTCGACTATGATCGCTATAGTCAACAAAGCCGAGATCATTTCATAAAACAAAGCCAACAAGCAGCCAATGAACAACGTGTCCATGAGAAGACCATGGAAAAAAACAGACGAGTCAAACAACAGGTAGAAAATGCTTTACGAAATACAAAAAATAGTACTGAGGGACGCCTACTGGCTAAAAAGATGAAAAATATCCTTTCTCAAGAAAAACGCTTTGAAAAATCTGCTCAGTCTATGACGCAGCAACCTCTAGAAGAAGATCGTATCCAATTGTTTTTTTCAGATGTTCAGCCTCTGCCAGCTTCAAAAGTCTTACTTCATTTTGAACAGCAAACCTTGTTTGTAGAAGACCGACAACTTGCCGATAAGCTTAAGCTCACAGTGCGAGGACAAGATAAAATTGGGATTATTGGACCAAACGGTATCGGAAAATCAACATTACTGGCTAAAATTTATCATCTTTTACAAGATAAACAAGAAATATCTCTTGGCTACATGCCACAAAATTATCAGGAAAAGCTCCCTCAAGCTCTATCACCTGTGGCCTTTCTAAGTCAAACTGGGGAAAAAGAAGAACTTCAGAAAATCCAATCATTCTTGGCTAGTCTGAATTTTAGCTATTCTGAAATGCAACATGAAATCTGTAACTTATCTGGAGGTCAGCAAGGAAAACTCCTACTACTAGCATTGGTTTTACAACGGGCAAACTTTCTCATTTTAGATGAACCAACACGTAATTTTTCACCCACTTCACAACCTGAAATCAGAAAACTCTTTGAGGACTATCCAGGAGGCTTCATTACTGTCTCTCATGACCGACGTTTTTTAAAAGAAGTCTGTACAAGTCTATATCGCTTAACTACACATGGTCTAGAAGCAGTTGAAATTGGAGAAATCTAGATTGGACACATAAAAACATCCAGCAGGAATTCCTCTGGATGTTTTTACATCAATTTCAGTCACCTTAACCATTAAAATCAACTTTAGGTACTTCTTTTTCTCCTTCATCAGTTTGAAGAAAATCAGCTGCTTTAAAGCCAAAGATACCAGCCACTAGATTACTTGGGAAAGTTTCCAACTTGAGATTGTAATTGCTGACAACACTATTATACAGCTGCCGACAATAGGAAATTTTATTTTCCGTATTGGTCAATTCTTCTTGTAATTGTGAAAAGTTACTACTAGCCTTTAAGTCTGGATAATTTTCTGCAACAGCAAAGATACCTGAAATTTGACGAGTCAGTGCATCACTAGCCTTCATAGCTTCAGCTGGTGAAGTCGCTGCTGCCACTTGATTGCGAAGCTCCGCTACTTTTTCTAGAGTTCCCCCTTCATACTGTGAGTACCCTTTCACTGTTTCAATCAAGTTCGGTAAGAGATCATTTCGACGCTTCAACTGAACATCAATCTGACTCCAAGCTTCCCTGGTTTGCATACGACTTTTTACCAATCGATTGTAGCAGTCCATTACCAAAAACATAATAAGAGCAAGAATTCCAAAAAAAATCCAATTCATTTGAGATTTCCTTTCTGCTTGAAGATTAGTACCAGTATATCAAATTTCCTAAAATTTGTGGTAAAATAAGATAACATCAAAGAAGGAAAAACAATGAAACCAGAAACATTTTATGACTTGCTTGCTGAACAAAATCTCAGTCTAACTGAGCAACAAAAAATGCAGTTTGAGCATTATTTCCAACTCCTTGTTGAATGGAACGAAAAGATTAACCTAACAGCCATCACAGACAAAGAGGAAGTGTATCTCAAACACTTTTACGATTCGGTTGCTCCAATCCTACAAGGGTTAATCCCCAATGAAACAATTAAACTACTGGATATCGGAGCTGGTGCAGGATTCCCAAGTATTCCTATGAAAATCCTCTATCCTAATCTCGAAGTGACCATCATTGACTCGCTCAATAAGCGGATTAACTTTCTTCAGCTCTTAGCAGGAGAACTTGGCCTAGAAGGTGTTCACTTTTACCATGGACGTGCAGAGGATTTTGCCCAAGATAAAAACTTTCGTGCCCAGTTTGATATTGTCACAGCTCGAGCAGTTGCCCGCATGCAAGTCTTGTCTGAGTTAACGATTCCTTTTCTAAAGGTCGATGGAAAATTACTGGCACTCAAGGCAAGCAACGCACCTGAGGAATTGACGGATGCAAAAAATGCCCTCAATCTTCTCTTTAGCAAGGTTGAAGATAACATCAGCTATACACTTCCTAACGGAGATCCTCGCTACATGACGATTGTAGAGAAGAAAAAGGAAACTCCAAATAAATACCCAAGAAAAGCCGGGATGCCTAACAAACGCCCTCTTTAAAAATGATTTACAAAATCATGCCTCGCTTTCCCTTTTCTTGACTCGGGAAAAATTCGTTTACAAAACGAACCTCGCTCTCACATTTCTAGGCTCGGGAAAAATTCGTTTACAAAACGAATTTTTTCTGCTATACTATCACAAGCAAAGGTTTTTAATGTCATCCTGTGAGGTGACAAAGACACAGAAACTTATCGTTCTTTAATGAAGACTAACAATGTTTTTTAATAAAGTCTTACTCTGAGAGCCTGTTGCTATAAAATAATGGGCTCTTTTTTGGTGCCCAAAAGTGAGGTTTTTATGAAAGAAGAATCAACTGTTGATTTGATTTTAGATGTGGATCAATCCCCTTCCGTTGGAAAAGGAATCCTTCTCAGTTTCCAACACGTCTTTGCCATGTTTGGAGCAACCATCCTAGTACCTCTCATTCTAGGAATGCCTGTTTCCGTTGCCCTCTTTGCATCCGGTCTTGGAACACTGATCTACATGATTGCTACTGGCTTTAAAGTTCCAGTATACCTTGGATCTTCCTTTGCCTTTATCACAGCTATGTCACTTGCCATGAAAGAAATGGGTGGGGATGTATCTGCTGCTCAAACAGGGGTTATTCTGACAGGATTCGTGTATGTCCTTGTTGCGGCCAGTGTTCGCTTTGCAGGTACAAAATGGATTGATAAACTCTTACCACCAATTATTATTGGACCTATGATTATCGTAATTGGTCTTGGTTTAGCAGGTTCTGCCGTTACAAATGCTGGTTTTGTAGCTGATGGTGACTGGAAACATGCCCTCGTTGCTGTAGTAACCTTCCTAATCGCAGCATTTATCAATACCAAAGGAAAAGGATTTTTCCGTATCATTCCTTTCCTATTTGCCATTATTGGTGGCTATATCTTCGCTCTCTTTCTCGGACTGGTCGATTTCACACCAGTTTTACAAGCCAACTGGTTTGAAATTCCTGGATTCTATCTTCCATTTAACACAGAAGGAGCTTTCAAAGAATACAACCTCTACTTTGGTCCTGAAACAATCGCTATCTTGCCTATCGCTATTGTAACTATTTCTGAACATATCGGTGACCACACGGTCTTGAGCCAAATCTGTGGTCGTCAATTTTTGAAAGAACCAGGTCTTCACCGTACTCTTCTCGGTGACGGTATTGCAACATCTGTATCAGCCTTCCTTGGCGGACCAGCCAATACAACTTATGGAGAAAATACAGGAGTTATTGGGATGACTCGTATCGCTTCTGTCTCTGTTATCCGTAACGCTGCTTTTATCGCCATTGCACTCAGTTTCCTTGGTAAATTCACTGCCTTGATTTCCACAATCCCTAGTGCCGTACTTGGTGGTATGTCTATCCTTCTTTACGGAGTTATTGCCAGCAACGGTTTGAAAGTGTTGATCAAAGAACGTGTTGACTTTAGTCAAATGCGTAACCTTATCATCGCAAGTGCAATGCTCGTACTTGGACTTGGAGGAGCAATCCTTAAACTTGGTCCAGTTACCCTTTCAGGTACTGCCCTATCAGCAATGACAGGTATCATCCTAAACTTAATCTTGCCATACGAAAATAAAGACTAGTCATCTAAATACAAAAATCCACTCTACATGAGTGGATTTTTTTAGGATTCAACTTTCTTTTCGAGTAGTAGATCTTTTAGCGAAATCATTATAACAGCTGATAAAATCATGGCCATACCAATAAAATCAATGGGATAAAATTGTTCCTTCATAATCATAAAAGCAAAGAAAACCGCTGAAATAGGTTCAATTGAGGCTAAAAGACTGGATTTGACAGGTCCTATCATACTAGCACCTTTTAGAAAAAGAGTGTAGGCAAAGACAGTCCCAATCAAAATAATCCCGACAAAAGCTGATAGTAGGTCTGAACTAAAAGATAAATCAGCATGAAAGAGACCTGTAAAGGGAGAAGCTAGTATTCCAGAGAAAAGCATTCCTATTCCAATTACTGGCATACTGCCCCATTTCTGAATCAAAGTGATTGGGATAATAATGTATAGCGCATAAGTAAATGCTGAAAAAAGTCCCCAGAAAAGACCGGCTGGAGTCATCGATAATTCATGCAGCTGACCATGAGTTGCAATTAAAAAGGTGCCTCCTATTGCTAGTACAATTGAGATAATCTCTGCAATCGTAGGTGCTACCCTATCCTTAATACAGGTATAAAGTAAAATGCCGATTGGACAAACATATTGCAAGACCGTTGCAGTTCCTGCATTGGTCTCTTGAATAGCTGCCAAATAAGCAAACTGATTTAAAAAAAGGCCAAATAAGGAAAAAAGTAAAAGTGATTTTAAACTATCTCGGTCTTTGACAAATGCTAACAATTGCTCTTTTGATCTAGCATAAGCCATGATAACAAGTAATAAACCTGCAATAATCAAGCGAATATTGGTTAATAGGATGGCAGAAATTCCGTGAGCCATTAGATATTGACCACTCGTACCTGATAAACCCCAGGCTATCCCTGCAACAATAGTATATATTGTCCCCTTTAAAAGTCTTGACATCGGTTTAGTACCTATCCTCCTGACGAATCAAATCCATGACTTGGTTGCGATCCAAAATCCACTGGGCACGTTCATCCCTCTCATAAGTCCGATTGGATAGAAAGATAACAGCTTCTTGTTTGTTACGATTCCACATGATAAAGGTTCCAGTATAGCCTGTATGGTCTAGCCAATCACCTTCAAGATTCCAGGCCAAGGAACGTTCCTTATCATCTAAATCTGAAAAATTCTGTGTTAACTCTTCTGCAAATGAATCTTTTAAATAGCGCTCCAAAAAGATCTTCAAATCAGCCACTGTAGAAAATAAACCTGCACTTCCAGCATGTTTTCCAAGCACACGAGCCTTGGGATCATGAACGACTCCTGCTTTCTGTCCACGAACGGTTGGAACAGCACTTGGAACTGGTCCAAATCGGGTTTCTCCCATCTTCCATGGAGTCAAAACTTGCTCCTGTAAAATCACATCCAAGTCTTTCTTAAAGTAATCTTCCAAAAGAAAGCCTAGCAAGAGAAAATGTACATCCGAATAAAGAAAAGAACGTTTTTCTCGTCTATTTAGATGAAACATGGCCTCTCTCAGCTGCTCTGAAGTCAGTTGGTCACGATTAGGGATAAAGGGATCTAAGTCTGTTGTATGCGTTAATAATTGTCGAATGGTGATGTCTGGATAATCCGCTTCCGGAAGATAATCTTTTATAGAGTCATCTAACTCAATCTTACCTGCCTTCCACAAGAAGGTTAAGACTGTTCCAACTCCAACGACTTTACTGACACTAGCCAAATCATAGACCAAACCCTTTCGAGTTTTTTCAGCTATTTCTGGATTTGATTCTCCAAGATACCAGTCGGTCCAAGCGCCATCCTGATAATATGCAAAAGAGGCACCAGGATAAATCCCTGCCTCAATTTGTTGCTTTATTTTTTGAATGATTTCTTGCTTCATACTTGTTCAAACCATAATTCAATATTGTTGGAATCCTTGGTTAGGAAAAATTTTTCAGACTTAGGGACAAAGCAATCAGCAGTTTCAAAACGCTGACGGAGAATAGCAAGGTTAAACTCTTTTACTTGGAATTTTAACATAGACAAGTCCCAAGTTACATTATTTTCAACAAGTAAATCACTACCTTGAGCTTGATTAAAAGCTAGTCGGCCCTCAATATCTTCCTTTTCGAGTAAGCTCCTTGTCTCGTCTGGCAAGTTAACTTCTACTGAGATTTCAAATGCAGTCAAATATTTCATGCTCTCGTCTTTTGAAAAAGTGATTTCATCCTCAACCTTTTTCAAATTCTTGATGTCATCTTCAGCATGGATAAGGACACAATCCCCTTCTGGAGAAAGTGCTTCAAAAGCATATCCCTTATTTCCCTTATAGAGTGGAGGGATTTTATCCATTCTAGCTAGTAACGCTTCAATCTCAGATGGATTCTCTACTTTTACAATTAATCTAGCTAATTTTTTTACCCCTTCAACCTTACGACTTCTCATACTTGGAGATTCTTCTAAAACCAACTTTTCAATACCTGACTGGTCTCCAAGTGATAAAAAGGCTGACTCCTCAAGTAAAGGTTTCATACCCAAATTTTCAACATAAAACAGTTCATTTAAATTTCT
Source organism: Streptococcus peroris ATCC 700780 (assembly GCF_000187585.1). GTDB lineage: Bacteria > Bacillota > Bacilli > Lactobacillales > Streptococcaceae > Streptococcus > Streptococcus peroris. The sequence goes on along the minus strand of NZ_GL732463.1, from coordinate 549,202 downwards.
ATTATTCACCTTTAGCGTCGGGATCATACGCACAATTTGATTCACACTCATAAATTCCTCCAACACTTTTTATTTTATAAGATTTTATTTTTTTTACAAGTTATTCTATAAAAAATTTTACTCATATTAACTCTTTTAATAAATCAACCCCTTCTGTCAGTAGAAGGGGGACTTGTTTGTTTTTACTAAAATTCCTTGTTTAGTTTTTCCATGATAGTTCTGCTTGTAGACCATAGTGATCACTAACTTGTGGATTTTGTTTGCCATCAAACACCACGTGTAAACTCTCTATCTGTATATCCTTTGTCGTAAAAACATAATCGATTCGAAGAGGCTCACTGTTACCCTTCCAACCATCAATTTCAGGTGGAACAGTATAGCTACCCCTTCTCTCTTTTGCAACTTCAAATGCATCTTGCAACTCTAGTGGACTAGCTAAAATAGCTTGATAACCTTCTTGACCAGCAGGATTATTAAAATCACCGGCTAGTAAAAGAGGTTTGTTTAGCTCTTTCAGAACTGCTTCAAAACGTGCCCATTCCTCTTGGAATCCTTTACCCCACCATGAAAGATGTACACTCGCGACTGCAAGTTCTTTGCCTTCTACTACTGTTTCTGCCAAAGCAACGCGGCGAGTGTGATAATCTGTCGGATCATCTACATCTGAAACCAAAATCTCACGCGCTTCAATAGGTGTTTTAGAGAGAATTGCAACACCTTCATGATAGCGGTCATAACCGATATGATTATAAGCCCATGTCCAGTAGTATTTCAATCCTTTCTCAGCTAACTGTTCAACCAAAAGACGGACATAATGGTCTTGGTGAATCGGTTCTGCTGAAGGTAACGGAAAATAAAATGGACCAGCATCTACTTGAGATGATGTGATTTCTTGGTTAATCTCTTGAAAACAAATCAAATCATAATTGTTTTCAAATATATCTTGTAACAAGAGCTGAAATTTTTCTTCAGGATTTTTTTCCATCCAACTATGAGTATTAAGTGTTAAAAATTTCATCCTTTTCTCCTATAAACAAGAGGTTGGAAAAATACTTCCAACCCCTAATCGATTACAATTCTACTTTTGCAACTGGCGTGTTAGCTGCAAGAGAACCTGTTTGTTCCAATTTAACAGACTTAATCGCGTCACCATTTGTGAAGACTACAACCGTAGTAGTTTCACGACCTGCTTCACGAATAGTAGCCAAGTCAGCTGTGACAAGAAGATCACCCGCAGTTACTGCTTGACCTTCTGAAACCTTCACATCGAATGGTTTTCCTTCAAGGCTTACAGTATCAAGACCAATGTGAACAAGAACTTCAAGACCTTCTGCAGTCACAAGACCAAGAGCGTGTTTAGTTGGGAAGATACTTGACACAGTACCTGCAACTGGAGATACAATGTTTCCGTTTGCTGGTTCCACTGCAAATCCATCACCCATCATTTTTTGCGCGAATACAGGATCCTTCACTTGTTCCAATTCAATAACTTGACCGTCAGCAACTGAGTAAACTTCTTCGGTCACACCTTTAAATGCTACAGTATTTTGTTGAGCTGCTGTCATTTGACTTGGAAGAGTTTCAGGAATCACCTCACCTGAATCAAGAATATCTTGGATATCTGATTTTAAAACGTCAGCTTTAGGTCCGTAGATAGCTTGGACACCTTGTCCTTTCATGACAAGTCCCATAGCTCCTTCTGCTTTCCATTGTTCTTCTGTTCCAACTTTTTCAGCGTCTTTTACAGTTACACGAAGACGAGTCATACATGCGTCCACATCGACAATGTTGGCACGTCCACCAAGAAGGTTGATGATGTTAACTGCCTGAGAAGCTTCTGCAACTTTAGTTTCACCAGTAGCTGAAGATTCAGAAGAAGCATCGGCGTTTTCATAGTTACCGTTACGTCCTGGTGTTGCATAGTTGAATTTCTTAATCATGAAGTTAGCGATAAAGTACATGATAAATGCAAAGAGTACTGTCACCCAAATAAAGTTAACAATATCCATACCAAGACCAGCGTTGATAGCTAGCGGAGTACGAGTCAAGAATTCGATTGAACCGAATGAGTGTACACGAAGGTTCACAATATCAGCCATTGCAAAAGCAGCACCTTGAACAAGAGCGTAAACAAGGTAAAGAGGTGTTGCGATGAACATGAACATGTATTCGATTGGTTCAGTTACCCCTGTCAAGAATGTTGCAAGAGCAGTTGCAATCATCATACCTTTGTATTGGTGTTTCTTATCTGGATCAACGTTACGGTAAATCGCAACAATGATACCCATCAAGATACCAAACGAACCAATCATTTGTCCAACTTTGAAACGAGCTGGATGTACTGTATCTAACAAGTGTTGGTATTGAGCTGCGTCAGTACCTTTAAGGTTTACAAGGTCAGTAACCCATGCAAGCCAGAGTGGATCTTGACCAAACACTTGAGTTCCTTTTGCTGCACCAGTTAAAACATCATAAGTACCACCAAGAGCTGTGTAGTTCATTGGGATAGTTAACATGTGGTGAAGTCCGAATGGCAAGAGCAAACGTTCCAAAGTACCATACAAGAATGGCGCTAGAACTGGAGCTGTTTCTTGAGAATTCGCAATCCAAATACCAAAGTTGTTGATACCTGTTTGAACAAGTGGCCAAGCAATTGAAAGAACAATCGCTGCAATTGCTGAACGAAGGATAACAACAAATGGTACAAAACGTTTCCCGTTAAAGAACGATAGAGCATCAGGAAGCTTACGGAAGTTATAGTATTTGTTAAAGGCAGTAGCCCCTACAAAACCAGAAATAATCCCTACGAACACACCCATGTTAAGTGCTGGTGCTTCCATAACGCTGATAAAGTAATCAGAAACTTTAATTGATCCACCTAACAGCGTTGAAACCATAGCATTTGGATCTTTTAACATATCTCCTGATACACCAAAGATTGTACCAGTGATACGGTTAATTAAAATAAAGGCAAGACCTGCTGCAAAGGCACCGCCAGCACGTTCTTTAGCCCAGCTTCCTCCGATAGCTAGAGCAAATAAAATGTGCAAGTTCCCAATAACTCCCCAACCGATTTGCTCTAGAACACCACCAGTAATAACTAGGGGAGCAAAGTTAGGATTAATCATCACAAGTGATTTCCCAATTGAAATCATCAATCCAGCCGCTGGCATAACAGCGATAACAACCATTAAAGCCTTACCGAATTTTTGCCAAAATTCGAAAGACAAGACATTTTTGAATGTATCTTTCATCATTCAAATCTCCTTATATTATTTGTGCAAGCGATTTCCGCAAACGTTTGCATCAATCACTCCTCTATTATACCATTTTTTATTTTTTGTAAAGGCCTTTTTTATTATTTTTTGATGTTCATACTTTTTAACAACTTTTCAAAGGCTTACTAACTTTGAGTTTACAAGTGTTTTCTGATATAATATTAGCTATGAAATCCTATAATACCTTGAATGATTACTATCGAAAACTTTTTGGAGAAAAGACTTTTAAAGTTCCTATTGATGCTGGATTTGATTGTCCCAATCGAGATGGAACTGTAGCACATGGGGGCTGTACGTTTTGTACAGTTTCTGGATCTGGAGATGCAATCGTTGCACCTGACGCTCCTATTCGTGAGCAATTTTATAAAGAAATAGACTTTATGCACCGTAAATGGCCAGATGTTCAAAAATATCTGGTATATTTTCAAAATTTTACCAATACTCATGAGTCTGTCGAAGTGATTCGCGAGCGCTATGAACAAGCCATCAACGAACCAGGAGTCGTTGGGATTAACATTGGAACAAGACCAGACTGCTTGCCAGATGAAACCATGGCCTACCTAGCAGAATTGACCGAACGTATGCATGTGACTATCGAACTCGGTTTACAGACGACCTTTGAAACAACATCTGAATTGATTAATCGCGCTCATAGCTATGAACTCTATGTAGAGACTGTACAGCGGATTCGTAAGCAAGTTCCTAAAGCAGAGATTGTTTCTCACTTAATCAACGGTCTTCCAGGAGAAACGCATGACATGATGGTCGAAAATGTTCGTCGCTGTGTAACGGATAATGATATTCAAGGAATTAAACTTCATCTACTTCACCTCATGACCAACACTCGAATGCAACGAGACTATCATGACGGGCGTCTACAACTCATGAGTCAAGACGACTATGTCAAAGTCGTCTGTGACCAACTAGAAATCATTCCCAAACATATCGTTATTCATAGAATCACAGGAGATGCCCCCAGAGATATGCTGATTGGTCCTATGTGGAGCCTCAATAAATGGGAAGTTCTAAATAGCATTGAGGCTGAAATGAGACGACGAGGCAGTGTTCAAGGATGCAAGGCTGTAAAACAGGAGTTTATAAATGAAAAAACCACTTGAACTGGCGCATGATTTTCTAGCTGAAATTATCAACAAAGAGGACATTGTTGTCGATGCAACCATGGGAAATGGCTACGATACCCTTTTTCTTGCTAGACTAGCTAAACAAGTCTACGCTTTTGATATACAAGAACAAGCTCTTGAAAAAACAAGTCAACGTCTACAAGAAGCCGGTTTGACCAATGCAGAATTAATCCTGCAAGGTCATGAGACTGTGGATCAATTTGTAGGAGAAGTCAAGGCAGCTATCTTTAATCTAGGTTATCTTCCTTCTGCTGATAAAAATATCATTACCAAACCACAAACAACTATTGAAGCACTGGAGAAACTTTGCCGCAAGCTTATTAAGGGTGGAAGAATAGCCATCATGATTTACTATGGGCATGAAGGCGGAGATATAGAACGGGATGCAGTCATGGACTTTGTCAGTCAATTACCGCAACAAGAATATACTGCCACAATCTATCGCACCCTCAACCAAATCAACAACCCACCGTTTTTAGTCATGATTGAAAAATTAGAAAGGTATCGACATGGATAAACAATACCTAAAAGATAAAATCGAAGCTCTTCGCCATAAATTCGTCGAGTCAACCCAACATGAACGGGCAGTTGGTATGTTAGATGAAGCGCATCTAAGCAAAAAGATGCTGAAAATCAAGAAAAAAATGATTTCACTTGAAATGGAGCGTTGTCAGAAAAAAATCGAACATAAGGACTGCTCTAAGATTGATCAAAAAATCCAAGAACAAAAGGAACTTTTTGAAAATTGTTGTAAACAAAAATAGGGAGGTGGAAAATGAATTTACTTTTTTATCTCTTAGTATTTTTACTAGTTCTTATTGTTTCTAGCACTACCAATAAGCTTCTGCCATTTTTACCCATGCCTCTGATTCAAATTTTGTTAGGGATTGGGATTGGACTTTGTTTACCCAACAACCAATATCACTTAGATACTGAGTTGTTTCTAGCTTTAGTCATTGGCCCACTACTCTTTCGCGAAGCCCAAGAAGCAGATGTAACCTCTATCTTAAAACACTGGAGAATCGTTCTCTACTTGATTTTCCCAGTTATCTTTATCTCAGCCTTGAGCATGGGAGGACTTGCGCATGTCCTTTGGGCTAGCCTACCATTAGCCGCCTGTGTAGCAGTTGGTGCCGCCTTAGGGCCAACAGACCTAGTCGCCTTCGCATCCCTTTCTCAACGCTTTACCTTTCCAAAGCGGGTTTCTAATATCCTAAAGGGGGAAGGGCTTCTTAATGATGCTTCTGGACTAGTAGCCTTTCGTGTGGCTCTCATCGCCTGGACAACAGGAACATTTTCGCTCACCCAAGCTGGAACTTCATTAGCCATTTCCATTGTTGGAGGATTTGCTGTCGGGCTTATAACCGCCTTCATAAATCGCTCCCTCCACTCTTTTCTCCTCAGCGTTCGAGCTACAGATATCGCGAGTGAGCTATTGCTCGAACTCAGTTTACCTCTCTTGACTTTTTTCATAGCTGAAGAAATTCATGTCTCAGGTATTATCGCCGTTGTAGTCGCTGGGATTCTGAAAGCCAGTCGTTTCAAGAAAATAAATCTCCTTGAAGCGCAAGTTGATACTGTTACTGAGACTGTTTGGCAGACTGTAACCTTTATGCTCAATGGTTCAGTCTTTGTCATTCTTGGGATGGAACTGGAAATGATCGCGGAACCAATTCTTAAGAGTGCATTTTACAACAAAGTTCTTCTCTTGCTCAGTGTTTTCCTCTTGACCTTCCTGCTTTTTGCTATCCGCTTTGTCATGATCTATGGATTTTACGCATTTCGAATTAAGAAGCTTCATAAAAGTTTAGACAAATATGTCAAAGACATGCTCCTCCTTACCTTTTCTGGTGTGAAGGGAACTGTATCCATTGCCACTATCCTTTTGATACCGTCTAATCTGGAACAAGAATACCCTCTTCTTCTCTTCCTCGTAGCTGGTGTAACTCTGGTAAGTTTCCTGACGGGATTACTAGTACTCCCTCACCTTTCTGAAGAGAAAGAACCGTCTAAGGATCAGCTCATGCACATCGCTATTTTAAATGATGTCGCCATGGAGTTAGAAAAAGATTTGGACCATACCAAAAACAAGGTCCCTCTCTATGCTGCTATCGACAACTATCACGGCCGAATTGAAAATCTCATTCTCAGCCAAGAGAACAAAGAAATCCAGGAGGACTGGGAAGCTCTTAAACTCTTGATTCTGAGTATTGAAAGCGATGGTTTGGAGCAAGCCTACGAAGAAGGCAAAATCGGTGAAAGAGGATATCGTGTCTATCAACGTTATTTGAAAAGCATGGAGAAAAATATTAAGCGAAACTTTGCTTCTCGACTAACCTACTACTTCCTTGTCTCCATACGCATTCTTCGTTTTCTACTTCATGAATTGCTCACATTTGGGAAAACATTCCGTTCATGGAAAGGCAAGGAAAAACAGCGACTTCTTGCCATTGATTATGACCAGATTGCAGAGCTCTACCTAGCTAATACGGAAATTATCATCGAGAGTTTGGAAAACCTCAAGGGGATTTATAAGAGTTCTCTGATCAGCTTCATGCAGGAATCTCGTCTCCGTGAAACCAGTCATATTACGAGTGGTGCCTTTGTGGAACGGGTTATCAATCGTATCAAACCCAATAATATTGATGAAATGCTTAGAGGATACTACCTTGAACGTAAATGTATCTTTGAATACGAAGCTCAAAAACTCATCTCAGCTCAGTATGCTAAAAAACTACGCCAAAATGTCAATAATTTAGAAACTTATTCCTTAAAAGAATCTGCTAATACCTTACCTTATGATATGATGGAATTAGTTCGAAGAAATTAAAGTCTATACAAAACAAGACAGAAAGAAAGTTGGAGGATTGTAACATGAAAAAGTTGTGGAAACAGCTGACTGATAGACCCTTATTAAAAGCTTTTTTGCACTACTATCAAGCCTCCGATAGTGAGTTAACTAGCGTTGCTGTTGCCTACTATTGGTTGATTTCAATCTTCCCTTTACTCATGATAGTGGTCAATATCTTACCCTACTTTCAAATTCCCATCTCAAACTTTCTATTAACAATCAAGGAATTTTTACCAGATACAATCTATGAAGTTGTTGCGAAGATTGTTAGAGAAGTTCTGACTCAACCATCGACAGGTTTACTAAGCTTTGCTATCTTATCAGCTCTTTGGACTTTCTCCAAATCCATGAATTTTCTTCAAAAGGCTTTTAATAAAGCCTATGGAATCGCAAAAAATAGAGGAATTATCTCACACCAGCTGATGAGTCTCTTAGTTAGCTTTGGCCTTCAAATTCTCTTTGCCCTTGCCTTATTCCTCAGTATGTTCGGCCATATGCTGTTGGATTTGCTTAAAAACTACTGGAAATCCGAGAGTGCTCTGTTTTCTTATCTACAAGATTTTACAGGACCGCTGATCTATGCCTTTCTTTTTGCAATCGTAATCATGCTCTATTATTTCCTACCAAATGTTAAAGTAAGTAAGATTCGCTACGTCATACCTGGAAGTCTCTTTGTACTAGTTACGACGATTGCTTTATTAAACATCTTTGCAGCTTATTTCAACAATTATGTCAATTATCTCGTTGATGTCAGATTTTTCAGTTCTATCGTCGTTGTTGTGATGATGTTCTGGTTCATTATCATTGCCAAGATATTGATCATCGGTGCTGTCATCAATGCCAGCGTTCAAAGTTTGAAGGATCCAGACTTTAAAGCAAAGCCATAAGTTTTCACCTAGTAAACAAATCAATCCCCCAGTCATTTGATACTGGGGGATTTTTGAATTTCCTACTTTATTGACCACTCGTTAGAGCTTGCAATTCTGTTTTTAGATACTGAGCCAAATGTTGGTGAGCAAAAATATTGGCATTTTTTTCTGCGGTAGGATTGTAGTTGGTGTTGGTATTTACATCATAGACATAAATGTCTCCACTCTCTGACTGAACCCATTCAATCGCCGCAACTTCAATCTGAGCATTTTTCAAGAAATTCTCATAAGATTCTCTCCGGTCATCTGGTAGAGGTTCTGTAATCTGGAATTTTTCAGACGTTTCTAGTTGCTCTGGTCTCTTGCCGATTTGACAACCATCTGCCGGACAAAGTTGGAAACCATCTGAAGAATCGATTGAAACAGTGTAGAGGAATTTTTGATTGATAAACTCTGAACGACGGATACGTCCATCACTTGGCTTGATGTAGGCTTGTAACAAAGTAATCCCATCCACCGAAGGTTCAAAGAGGGGACTATTGACATAAGCTTCCAGTTCCTCTTCATTTTGGAAGAGTTGAACTCCTAATCCTTTTCCAGCTCGATTATGCTTGGTAATCAAAGGATAGATATTTAACTTTCTTGCTGCCTCAATAATATTTTCTTGACCCAAAACTGCAACTGTCGCAGGCGTTTCAATACCAGACTCGTTTAACTTCAAATATTGTTTGACTTTACTGATTTCAAGGTTGATAGCACCGGTACCATTCACAACTTTGCGTCCGTGTGCTTCTAACCAAGTAATCACTTGCTCTGTAAATTCTGGCGCATAACGATGTCCTCTTGTGTGAGAAGACGCAGACATACGATTGTAAAAGATACCTTGTGGCGGTGGACTTTGCAAATCTAAAATCCCACTAGACAAATCCCAAAGTTCATAAGGGACTTCTAATTCTTCCAACCATTTCACTAAATGTTGAGTCCATTCTAGATTCTCGTGAATCACATAAACTTTTGCTTCACTCATTATTCATATCTCCTTAAGAAAAGCTGACTGATAATTGGCTTTCCTTTTCTTCTTCTAAAATATATCCTTCTGTTTTTTCGATAACGCTAACTGTTAAGATTTGACCCAAAACATTGATCATGGTACGACCAGCATTGACAAAGAAATCAACTGCAAAAATCAAGGCTACTCCTTCAACTGGTAAGCCCAATTGAGGTGCTGCAGCAAGTAGAACTACGATAGCTCCTGATGGTACGGTTGCCGCAGTTTTTCCAATCAAGGTCAAGAGTAAAACAGTAAACAAGAGACTTGATAAAGAAAATTGAATACCATAGGCGTGGGCGATAAAGATGGTCGCTACTGAGAAATAAACCGCTGCTCCTTCTAAGTTAAACGTATATCCTAAAGGAACAACTAAATCAATTGTATGCTCGTCATGCCCCTGTTTTTTCAAATCTTTAAGAAGGGATGGCAAGACTACACTAGAACTACCAGTAACAAAGCCCAGAGTCAAGAGACTCCAATTTTCACGAAAGGCTGATAAATACGGTACTTTAAAGAAGAAAGCAATCAAAGGGAAAATAAGCAGAACCAATACAGCATAAGCCAAATAAGTTCCAATTACAAACTGACCAAGCCCAATCAACTTGTCAACACCAGTAGTTGCAACATCTTTAGCGATAAATCCAAAAATACCAATCGGTGATAGTTTAATAATGACTGCAACAATCTTATAGATGGCTTCAATCCAAATTTGGAAACCTGCGATAATTTTCTGAGATTTCTCTGATTTAAGATTTCCAATTCCGTAACCAAGAAAGATTGCAAAAACGATAATTGGCAATAGAGAGCCATCTGAAAGAGATTTAACGATATTTGATGGAATGAATCCAAGCAAAAATTCGCTGAACTTGACATTGTTAGCAATCCCATCAAGGTTTCCACCAGTTTGACCGATATTCACTCCTTGACCAAATCCTAAATAGTAACTAGCAAATACAAACAAGAGCGTAATAGCAGTTGTTACGGTGAAAAAGTAAACCAAACTCTTGGTCAAGATTTTCCCAAAAGATTTTTTCCCGATAACACCAGCTACAGCAACAACGATAGTCGGGAAGATTAGTGGAATGATGACCATGTTGATCAATTTAATAAAGGCTTGTCCTAAAAATTGGTAAAAGCCTGCAAATTGTGGCCAGATGACCGCAGCGATAACACCCAAGACCAAAGCCACCAATAATTGGATTCCTAGTGAGAGTTTTGACCATAACGTAACTAATTTCATAAGATGCTCCTTTGTTTTATTTGCTACTCATTCTACTACGATTCTTTTCTTCTGACTAATATATATTTTCTATGGTCACCATAAAAAAGATTTATCATGAGGGCTCAAACTATTATCTTTTTTGTACTCAATATACATTGAATATTAATTAAGCATGAAAAATTAGATTTCAACAATTATTTTTACAAAAACATTGATAAATCAAGAAATTTGCTTCTCTATTCTTCAATTTTTATGATACAATATTGTTATGATTTTAATGAAATTCGCTTCCGTCTTGCTTTTGGTATTAACCTTAGCTTTAGCAATTATACTAAGCCGTTTTTTTAAGTTAAATAAAAGGGGCATCAACTTTGCTGATTTGGCTTTCCCTTTTCTCATTTTCGAATATTATTTAATTACTGCTAAGGTTTTTACACACAGTCAACTTCCCATTTTGGGAGCTGCCTTATCTTTACTGGCTATCATTCTAGCCTTTTTCTTCCTGAGCAAAAAACGTAGTTTTTATTATCCAAAATTCCTTAAATTCTTTTGGAGAGCTGGATTTCTGCTGACATTGCTCATCTACATCATCATGATCATTCAAATCTTTATGATGAAATAAAAATAAACCATGCCAGCATCTCAACAGTTGGTGACTAGTTCTTCCACATGAGGTGCTTTTCTAATGAAATTTTAAAAAGAGATTATTAATGAATAGGAGATAAAACAAGTGAAAAAAACGCTCTTGGCTAGTGCCATCACGCTTACATATCTAGGATTCGCAACAAGTTCAGCTGTAGCTGAGGAACATCAAGTACAAACTACTGTAGCTGAAACAAAGCAACAAACAACAACCGATAAAGTTGAAAAGAACACCCCATCCACTGAAGTAAAATCAAGTGTCCCAACACCTTCCACAACGAATCCAAATGAAAGTCAAACAAATAAAGAAGCAAACAAAACGCCTGAAGTTCAAAAAGATGGATGGGTATTAGAGAAAAATATCTGGCGCTTCTATGAAGCTAACCAACCTACACTAAACTGGAAAAAGATCAACGGAAAATGGTACTACTTTGATAAAGACGGTATCATGCTCAGCGATACTATCTTTGATGGCTATATTCTGACTAGTAGTGGTGCTATGGTTGATAGTGGTTGGGCTAACATTAAAGATAAATGGTATTACGCTAACGCTTATGGAAAAATTTCTCAACAAAAATGGGAAAAAGTCGGAGGTGTATGGTATTACTTTGATAAAGACGGTGTCATGCTCAGCAACACAATTTTTGACGGCTATATTTTTACCAATAGTGGTGCCATGGCTGAGAGCGCTTGGGTAAAACAGGATGGGAAATGGTACTACGCCCAAGCTTCTGGTCGATTAATCAAAAACAAGTGGGAAAAATTTAGTGGGATCTGGTACTACTTTAATAATGATGCCACAATGGCAAGCAACCAATGGCAAGGTAGCTACTACTTAAAAGATAGTGGTGCCATGGCTGAAAAAGAATGGATATTCGATAAAAACTACAATAGTTGGTTCTATTTGAAATCCGGTGGTGCTTATGCAGAGCGTGAATGGATTGGCTCCTACTACCTCAAGGCAGGTGGTTACATGGCTAAGAGTGAGTGGATTGATGATAGCTACTATAAAGCTCGTTACTATGTAGATGAAAATGGTGTTTATGTCACAGGAACCCATAAAATAGATGGAAAAAACCAACAATTTCAAAGTGATGGAAAATGGATTGGTGAAGCTTCTGTGAGTCGTGGTTTTGAAAAGGGGAAATATAACAACATCATCTTCCTAGATCCAGGTCACGGCGGTAAAGATCCTGGTGCTGTTTATTACAATACTAATGAAAAAGACCTAACCATGCAAGTTTATCAAAAATTACGCAAGGAACTCCAAGGTCTTGGCTATACTGTCCTTTCTTCTAGAGATAGTGATGTCTTTGTCGACTTTGTCACTGAACGTTCAAGAATAGCCAACAATACTGATTCAGATATATTGATCAGTATTCACTTTAATGCTAGTGGAAATCCAGCTTCAAATAGTGCTGGTATTCAAACTTATTCTTATGAAGCAGACCCTAGTTATCCTTCTAGGATCAACAAATACTGGCATAACAATCCCGACCGAATCAGTGAAAGCAATCGTCTTGCAGCTGACATCCACTCTTCTCTTCTAGCTGAAACAGGTGCCAAGGATGCAGGTCTCCTCCAAAGAAGTTTTGCTGTACTTCGTGAAACTGATAAACCAGCAGTTCTTTTAGAATTAGGATACATTGATAATTTCGACGAAAATCAACAGATTCGTAGCGATGCCTACCAGAACAGATTAGTGGCTGGTATTGTCAAAGGTATTCAAAAATATTACGCAGGTCAATAAAGAAAAAGTCTCGAGAAAGCTCGAGACTTTTTTTGTATTATGCTTCTTTCTTATTAACGTCAGGAATGAGAAATCCAATTCCCACGCAAGCCAGCACTCCTGCACCGATAACTAAACCACTTGAAAGTGGCAAGATGTCAAAAATAGCATTTGCAATGATAAAGGCAATCATCAAGCTCATGAGACTGGCCTTATAATCTTTTTTCACTAGATTTTCAAGTGTAAATAATAGAAACAGACCTACTGGAAATAGTGCCCAGATGTTAACATCCAAACTTGGCCATCCAACTAAACCAAAATACAAGACTGCTCCTGCTACTACTAAAAATCCGATACCTAATACTTTTTTCATGATTCTACCTCATTTTCTATTTTGTTAGGAAGCTATATCTCCCCTTGACAATTACTACTATAACAGAAATAAAAATCACAAACAATAGATTTTGTCTATGTGGTAAACATCATAGACTATGTGGTCAGAATTTTATAAAAAGAAAAAGAAGCCCAAATGGACATCTTTCACTTTGCCGATTGCAGGGATCGAACCTGTGACCTACGCGTTACGAGTGCGTTGCTCTACCAACTGAGCTAAATCGGCGATTACCACTTTAGTATAGCACTCTCAATTTTTTTGTCAAGAAGTTTTAAACGATTTTCTTTATCAAAACCTGACAAGGATTTTGAGGATCCCATAGTTGAGGAAAAATCTCTAATTTTTTAAAACCAACACTGCGATAAAAGACATTTGTTCGGTCATAATCTTGATTAGAGCCTTCTGCGACTGTTTTCACTTGTAAATAATCAACGTTTTTACGTGCTTCACTTTCTAAAGTAGCAAGCAATTGACTCCCAATTCCTCTACCTTGATGACATTTTTTTACACCGAGACAATCAATCTCTGCACAATCTTCACTAGAATAGGACAAGCTTACAAAGCCAAGCAAATCACCCTCCTGATAGGCAGCCCACACTTGCAAGTCCTTGGCTCCTTCGATGTAGGCTTGCGTGCTTTCTGGTATTCCAAACCATTCTGGCAAATCCTTTAAAACCTCCGCGACAACTGCCATTTTTTGATCTTCATTCTTGACTTCTTTAATTACAAACATCATAAGTTCCTTTCTTGATTTTAGTCTTACTCTAGTTCTTACGAACCAGCACTTTCGTAGGCATCTAGCCCCCTGTCCCAAAGTTTGAGGGAAATAACAAAGAAAACAAGAGAAATCAGAATCAAACCACCGATATTAAAGAAGACATCCTTGTCCTGCAAGAAATAGCTGGCAGGATAGTAGGCCGTAAAGGCGAAAGGTACAATAAAGCTAATTAACCAACGAAGGAGCGAATTGTAAATAGAAATAGGATACTTGGCAAAATCATTAAACATATAGAAAATGTAAATCATGGCACCTGACTGCTTGGTCCAAAAAGCGATGCTGGCTGTCGCAATTTTCAAGGAAGTATAAATCAAGGTCGCAAAAGGAATACAAACTAGAAAAAGCAGGAATTTGGGAAGAGTCCAAGCAATGCTAGTCGCCGTTGTCGCTAGTAAGATTCCACCGACCAAAAGTTCACCCAAGGCATCAATCTGAAAGGTCTCAACGAGGATGTGAAAAAGAGGATTAATAGGACGAGTCAGATACTTGTCAAACTCCCCTTTTCGAACTAGTCGTTGACCTAAAGCCCAGAGATTGTCAAAAAAGAGATGATCTAATCCCTTTGGAATTAAGGAAAATCCATAGATAAAGGCAATCTCTTGAAAGGTCCAACCTTCTAGCGAGGGGATGTGTTGAAAGATGACATTGAGAAACAAGAGGTTCAATCCTTGAGTCAGAAAGACTCCCAAGACACCAACCACAAAATCAACCTTGTACTCCATGATTTGCTTGATGTATTGTCTGATAAAAATCAGATGCATGCGTTGATATTTTTTCATCCTAACCTCCCTGAATGGTGATAAATGACTGGACTCGTTTCCAAATCAACTGAGACAAGCCCACCATCACTATAAGCCAGAAAAACTGAAGCAAAAGTGCTTGAAGAATCTGACTGGAATCGTATTTCCCAACAATGATCATAACCGGAGTGTAAATCAAGGATGAAAATGGCAAGAAGGACAGAATATCTGAAACGATTTTCGGAAAGAAAGCCAAGGGAATCAAACTGCCAGACATAAAGGCCACTATTGAAGTCTTGAGTAGATTGGAACCCCATAGATTTTTAAACACAAAGGCTGAAAATCCAAAGCAGATATTAAAGAAAAAGTTAATCAGATAAGCCAGAGTTAAGCTAAAGAGGTAAAGGACAGTTAATCCTAGCACTTCTACAATACCTTGCCCAGATATGATTTTCATCAAAACAATGACACTTAAAAATGGCAGCCCAACAGAGATAAAAATCAACCACTTGGAGCCAAGTTCGGTGAAAAGGTAAGAGGCCGCAAAATGCACTGGTCTAAGCAAGCGCATGATAATGGAGCCATCCTTGACCTCCTCCCCAATCATAAAGGAGCTATCAGACCTGGTCAACAGATTGGTCACAAAACTCATGATGATGTAGAGAGTGATATCTGCCATACTGAAGCCCTGAATCAAAGACTCTTGCGAAGAATCAAAGACAGCCTTCCAGAGATAAAAGGCCACAAAAGCCCCCATAACATCCCCAATCCGATAGAGAATAAAGTTGACTCGATAGGTAATCAACTCCTGAATCCCTGCATTGATAAAGGGTTTATAACGTCTCCACAATTTGACCATCTTAGAGCTCCTTTCGATAGAAGCGACGGATAATATCTTCAATATCCGTATCTACCATCTTCAAATCACGGACTTCAAAATCAGATAAGGTTTGCTTAATAATATCAGCTGATTGGTAGCAAGAACTATCGAATTCAATAGTCAGGTTATTTCCTTGTCTATCAATTATCATATCAGGCAAGCCTTCATAATGAGAGACGAGATGACTTTGACCTGGCGTCAGCTCAAAGGAGAGAGTCTTCATCTTGCCAAAGGTCTCCTTGAGCTGGCTCACCGTTCCATCAAAAATCTCCTGCCCCTTGTCAATCATAAAAATCCGATCACAGAGTTGCTCAATGTCGCTCAAATCATGAGTAGTCAAGAGAATAGTTGTTTCTTCTTCTTGATTGATTTGAGTAATAGCCCGGCGAATGTTATCCTTGACCGACACATCCAAACCAATAGTCGGTTCATCTAAAAAGAGAACCTTGGGATTGTGAAGTAAGGAAGCCGCAATATCCGCCCGCATCCGTTGACCTAGTGAAAGAGTCCGCACAGGATCCTTGATAAATTCCTTCAAATTCAAAACTTCATTCAAAAACTCCATGCGCTTACGGAAAAGCGAGTCTGGCACATCGTAAATTTCCTTCAAGACCGTGTAGGTCTCTTGCAGTGCCAAATCCCACCATAACTGGGTGCGTTGTCCGAAAACGACTCCAATATCCTTGACATAATCTTGGCGATTGTCCTGGGGAATCTTGCCGTTAATCCGACAAAAACCAGAAGTCGGTTTTAAAATTCCTGTCAGCATTTTGATGGTGGTTGACTTCCCAGCACCATTTGCCCCGATAAATCCTAAAATCTGCCCTTTTGGAACTTCAAAAGTTAAATCCTTGACCGCTTCAAAGGTCTGCTTTTCAGGATGAATAAAGGAGCGCAAGGCTCCCTTTAACCCCGGCTCCTTAACTGTCTTCACAAAATTTTTCTGAAGATGTTGCACTTCTATCATTGCCATATCTATCTCCCTATCGTAAGAAACAACATTGTATTTTTGACTATAAATATTCTAAATCCTTACTTTCTAAAACTTCTAAATTTTTATTATTACAGAAGAATTTATACCAACCTATTATAATCC
This sequence comes from Streptococcus peroris ATCC 700780, assembly GCF_000187585.1. Taxonomy (GTDB): domain Bacteria; phylum Bacillota; class Bacilli; order Lactobacillales; family Streptococcaceae; genus Streptococcus; species Streptococcus peroris. The sequence continues at coordinate 532,530 of NZ_GL732463.1, read as the reverse complement.
AATAAAAAAAGGAATGCAAGCGTTTGCTTGTAGATTATGAAATTAGATATTTCTCTCTTAAAATAGTGCTTTTGAGTCAGAAATTCTGGTTTAATAGTTCCTTAAAACACCAAAAAACCTGCCCTTAGGGGCAGGCTACGAATTGTAAAAAGGCAAACTATTTTGATCAATATGAATCACTATTGAATCAAAGAACTAATCTTTCATAATTCTTTTCACAATCCCATTTCTATCAATTAGAAAACAATCTGGAAAGGTCATCTGCTCCCATTTTTCATAATCAAAACTGGAATCAAAGTGATGTAGTAGTATTCCTATCAAATTCCCGTGTGAACTCAGTAAAATCGTCTTATCTGAGTATCTTCCTTCCAATTCCTCCAATAAATTTAGGATTCTCTTTAAAGCTACTTGATTTGATTCACCTCCTACAAAAGATTGATCTGGATTGTCCCATAAATATTTAATACTGTCCTCAAACTCAGAATCTTTTATAAAGGTTGAAGATAATTTTCGCTCTCGTAACCGATTATCAAGAACTATTTTATCAAATTGAATTGGCGAGCTATTAATCGTTTCAAATGCTCGTTTATAAGGACTAGAAAAATAATAATCAATATTAAAAGAATTCAAAAACTCTAACTGGTCAAGAGATGAAAATCCTTTTTCTGACAAAGTTCTATTAAAATCATCACTTGAAAATCTTGAATGAGCATGTCTAAGTAAAATATAAGAATTATTCATGAATTATAATTACCCTGAAAATATATACTATATAAGGAGGAAAGTTGTTTTACAAGCTCATATTATCTTACTTAAGTATAATTGTCAAATAGATTCATTCATTTTAGTCATACAAAAAACCCACCTTCACAGGCAGGTTTCTATTTTGTATGTCTAGGCTAGATTAAGCTTTACCTTCTGAACCGAATACGTCGATACGTTCTTCAACTGCAACAGTGATTGCATCAAATCCTGGTTTCAAGAATTTACGTGGGTCGAAGAGTTTCTTCTTATCGTATTCTGCTTCATTTGCTTCGTATTCACGAGCAAATTTACGAGTTGCGTTAGCAAATGCGATTTGGCATTCAGTGTTAACGTTAACTTTAGCAACACCAAGTTTGATAGCTGCTTGGATTTGGTCATCAGGGATACCAGAACCACCGTGCAATACAATTGGGAATCCTGGAAGAGCTTCAGTTAATTTCTTCAAGTGGTCAAGGTCAAGACCTTCCCAGTTTGCAGGATAAGGGCCATGGATGTTACCGATACCTGCTGCCAAGAAGTCAATACCTGTAGCAACCATTGCTTTAGCGTCATCGATTGGAGCCAATTCACCTCTACCGATGATACCGTCTTCTTCACCACCGATAGTACCAACTTCAGCTTCAACTGAAACACCCTTAGCATGAGCTTTGGCAACTACTTCTTTAGCCAATTTAAGGTTTTCATCTACTGGAAGGTGTGAACCATCAAACATGATTGAAGTATAACCAGCTTCGATACATTCAAGAGCATCTTCGTAATGACCGTGGTCAAGGTGAATAGCAACTGGTACAGTGATTCCCATTGCTTCTACAAGGTTTTCAATAAGGGCTTTACATACTTTATATCCACCCATGTATTTAGCAGCACCCATTGAAGTTTGGATCAAAACTGGAGCTTTTTTAGCTTCTGCTGCACGCAAGATAGCTTGAGTCCACTCAAGGTTGTTAGTGTTGAATCCACCAACTGCGTAACCATGGTCACGAGCTGCTTGGACAAATTTTTCTGCTGAAACGATTGCCATTTTATCAGGCCTCCTGTATATTTTTATGGGATATCCCATTTACATTGTTTATTTTATCACTTTTGAGCAAAAAAAGCTAGTTTTTCCCTAAACTTTAAAGCGTTTTCTTTTTTTACCTAACAATAGGATAGTTTTTACAAGGCTTATTTTCATGAACAAAAAAAGACAGCCAAAGCTGTCTCTTATCCTATGCGGAGAGAGGGACTTGAACCCTCACGACCTAAAGCGGTCACAGGATCCTTAGTCCTGCGCGTCTGCCAATTCCGCCATCCCCGCGTCGATTACTGTACTAGTATATCAACTTTCCCAAATCTTGTCAATACTTTTTTCATATTTTTACATATCTATGAAAATTATTCAGTTATTTCACTTAAATTTTCATCAAGCAACTTGGCTCCTAGGGTATTCTTGAAGTGAGAGAGCGCAAATTGATGATTTTCAGGCCAAATAGAAGCGACAGCTGGTTTGACAATTTCAATCTGATAGCCAAGATTGTATGCATCAATAGCTGTGTGGAGAACACAAATGTCTGTTAAAACGCCTGTCAAAATGACAGTATCTACACGACGCTCTCTTAGACGAATATCCAAATCTGTCCCTGAAAAGGCTGAATAGTGACGCTTATCCATCCAGAAAACACGACTATCATTAGCATGCTCCTGATAGAAGTCTGCTAACTTTCCATACAAATTGCGTCCACTAGTCCCAATGATGTTATGAGGTGGGAAGAGTTTACTTTCCGGATGAAAAACATCGTTTTCCTCATGAGCATCAATCGTAAAGAAGATATAGTCCCCGCGCTCAAAAGCTTTCCTTGTCACCTGATAGATAGTATCTGAAATAGCTTGCGCTGGAGCACCAGCAGTCAATTTTCCATCATCTGCAACGAAATCTTCCGTGTAATCAATCGAAATCAAAGCCTTGGTCATTAGTAATCCCTCTTCTTCACTTCTTCAAATATATCTGGAATCAATACTTTAAGATAGGTTCCCTTCATACCCAGAGAACGGCTCTCAATAATTCCTGCTGACTCAAGTTTACGTAGGGCGTTGACAATCACTGAACGTGTAATACCGATACGGTCTGCAATAACTGAAGCTGTCAGCTGACCTTCATTACCATTTAGTTCTCCTAAAATAGCAGATACTGCTCTAAGTTCAGAGTAAGAAAGGGTATTAACTGCCATCGTTACTGCTGTACGACGACGAATATTTTTTTCATCTTCTTCTCTTTGGAAATTGAGAAGTTGAATCCCAACTACAGTGCTTGAAATCTCAACAAGAATCAAATCATCATCTTCAAATTTCTTATCGTTACGCCAAATAATCAAAGATCCTAAACGAATTCCTGAGACATGAATTGGAGCAATAGTTGTCAATCCATCAGGAAAATCAGCACGACTCTCAGTCGGAAAAATAGTCAAGTCATGCTCTACTGGAAGGTTTGCTTCCGTATCATAAATCATGTTAGCACCTTGAATATAGTCATCAGGGAAAATCTTTGATTGGAAAAATTGCTCTACACGGTCATTATTGGTTTTGTAGCGCATAAAATATCCCAAAAGTCGACCTTTACTATTCACAATACAGGCATTGCAATGGATAATATCAGCCAACTGACGGGTAATGGCATTATAAGGTAAATCATCTTGGAATTGTTCCTCAGAACGTTTCAACATAGATGTAATTTTTCTTGTTTTTTCTAATAAGTTTGCCATAACTCACCTCGCATTTAATCCCTATTATTATAACATAAAGAAAGCGATTTTTCAATAATTATCTGAAAATTGTTTATTGAATTGCAATTCTCTTTTGTTTGGAAATTTTTGATATTTTTTGAATATTTTTATTGACAAAGCTATTCTTTTTTGATAATATAATATTACAAGATAACAAATATATAAATCCTTTGATGTGTATGAGTATTTCTAATGTAGGTCTCCTTATATATAAAAAA
>NZ_GL732463.1:468431-528738 GCF_000187585.1 Streptococcus peroris ATCC 700780 | reverse complement strand
CATTTATTGGATTGTTTTTTTATTATTTGTCACCTTTGTTGCGGATTACAAAGCCGTTTTTCTTTTCACTTGAGGTACGATGTGGGCGTTTGTTTCCTTTTCCTTCAAAGTCTCGGCTATTTTTATTGGACTTCCGTTTGAAATCACGGCGTCCACCATCGCGGTCTTCTCTACGGTTTCGATCACGGCGTTGGTCTCCACGGTAGCCATTTCCACGACCACCTTTGCCCTTCCCACCGAAACCACCACCAGATGGTTTAAATGGCAATGGTTTTTCACGCGCGATTTCCACTTCTGGAAGACTGTCTGGATCCTGAACCGTTAACGTGAGGATATACATGGCCAATTCTTCAGGACTAAATTCTGCTGCGAGCTTACGAGCATCCTTAGAAAATTTGTCGAAGTTGCCACGAATAGTCTCATCTGCAAAATCACGTTCGATTTTCTTAAGTGCCACGTGCTTTTTAGCTTGGAAGGCTTCTTCCGCTGTCGCTGGTTTCAAGCCTTTCATACGCTTCTTAGTCAAGTTCTCGATAATTTGGAGATAACCCATTTCATTTGGAGCTACAAAAGTAATGGACTGGCCTGACTTACCAGCACGACCTGTACGGCCAATACGGTGAACATAGCTTTCAGGGTCTTGAGGAATATCATAGTTGTATACATGAGTCACTCCTGAGATATCCAATCCACGTGCTGCAACGTCTGTTGCAACGAGGACATCAAGATTGCCATTTTTAAAATCACGAAGGACACGAAGACGTTTGTTTTGGTCCAAATCCCCATGAATACCTTCTGCACGGAAACCACGGATCTTCAGACCACGAGTCAATTCATCCACACGGCGTTTAGTACGACCAAATACGATAGCAAGTTCGGGTTGTTCTACATCCATGAGACGAGTCATGGTGTCAAATTTTTCTTGTTCCTTAACACGGATATAGTACTGGTCTACTAATTCTGTAGTTAATTCTTTGGCAGCAATCTTCACATGCTTAGGTTCTTTCATGAACTGAACACCAATCCGTTTGATAGCATCTGGCATAGTCGCTGAGAAAAGTAAGGTTTGGCGATTCTCAGGTACACGAGAGATGATGGCTTCGATATCTTCAAGAAAGCCCATGTTGAGCATCTCATCAGCTTCATCCAAAATCAAGGTCTCAACATGTTGTAATTTCAAAGCCTTGCGTTTAATCAAATCTAAGAGACGGCCTGGTGTTCCCACTACGATATGAGCCCCTGATTTAAGGGCCTTGATTTGCTTTTCAATGCTTGAACCACCATATACTGAACGAACTTTTACACCTTTACTACGACCAAATCGGAAAAGTTCTTCTTGACTTTGAACAGCTAGTTCACGAGTGGGAGCGATGACCAAAGCTTGGATAGTTGCTTCTTCTGTTCGAATCTTTTCAAGGGTTGGCAAGCCAAAGGCTGCTGTTTTCCCTGTACCAGTCTGTGCTTGACCGATCACATCTTTTCCTTCAAGAGCCAAAGGAATGGTTTGCTCTTGAATAGGACTTGCTTCTACAAATCCTGCTTTATCAACTTCTGCTAAAAGGTCAGCAGAAAGATTAAATTCATTAAATTTCACGTTTTTCTTCTTTCTAAAGGTGGTGCGAAGCCACCCTATGGCGCTTTCTTTATACTTTTCTATTTATGACGTATTTTCATACTTCCTATATGACAAATCGTGTTGCTTCTTTTCCACAAAAGAAAAGTATTGCTATCTTTGCAACCTATCTAGTATAACACAAGAAATGAGTAAAAGATAGTCTGACCTCCTTATAAAATGACCAAAATCATTATTGCTAAAAAGTGAAGAAATCAGCCCACTCAATTTTCCGTAGCAGATTTGTGAAAAAATTTTTTTCTTGTGCTAGAATGAAATTCGAACAGGAGGATTTTTAAATGTTAACATACGATTTAATTGTCATTGGATTTGGGAAAGCTGGTAAGACACTAGCTGGTAAAATGGCTTCAGCTGGTAAAAAAGTTGCCCTCATTGAACGCAGCAAGGCTATGTACGGGGGAACTTGTATCAATATTGCTTGTATCCCTACTAAAACTTTACTCGTAGCTGCTGAAAAAGGCTTGTCATTTGATCAAGTCATGGAGACCAAAAATACTGTTACAACACGCCTCAATGGTAAAAACTATGCTACTGTAGCAGGTACAGGTGTCGATATTTTAGATGCGGAAGCTCACTTTGTTTCAAACAAGGTAATCGAAATCCAAGCTGGTGCTGAAAAACAAGAACTAACAGCAGAAACCATTGTCATCAACACTGGTGCTGTTTCAAATGTATTGCCAATTCCAGGTCTTGCAACAAGCAAGAATGTCTTTGATTCAACAGGTATCCAAAACTTGGATCAATTACCTGCAAAACTTGGTATCCTTGGTGGCGGAAACATTGGTCTTGAATTTGCTGGTCTTTACAATAAACTTGGAAGTAAGGTAACTGTCTTGGATGCTCTAGATACCTTCTTACCTCGTGTAGAACCTTCTATCTCAGCTCTTGCTAAGAAATACATGGAAGAAGACGGTATTGAATTGCTTCAAAACGTTCATACTACTGAAATCAAAAACGACGGTGACCAAGTCCTTGTCGTAACTGAAAACGAAACTTACCGTTTTGATGCTCTTCTCTACGCAACTGGACGCAAACCAAATGTAGAACCACTTCAACTTGAAAACACTGATATCAAACTAACTGAACGTGGTGCTATCAAAGTAGATAAACATTGTCAAACAACTGTTCCTGGTGTCTTTGCAGTCGGTGATGTCAATGGTGGACTTCAATTTACCTACGTTTCACTTGATGACTTCCGTGTTGTTTATAGCTATCTTGCTGGAGATGGTAGCTACACGCTTGAAGACCGTCTCAACGTACCAACCACCATGTTTATCACACCCGCTCTTTCTCAAGTCGGTTTGACTGAAAGCCAAGCGGCTGATTTGAAACTTCCATACGCAGTCAAAGAAATGCCTGTTGCTGGAATGCCTCGTGGTCATGTCAATGGAGATCTTCGTGGTGCCTTCAAAGCCGTTGTCAACACTGAAACAAAAGAAATTCTCGGTGCTACTATCTTCTCTGAAGGTTCACAGGAAATCATTAACATCATCACTGTTGCTATGGATAATAAGATTCCATATACTTACTTCACAAAACAAATCTTCACTCACCCAACCTTGGCTGAAAACTTGAATGACTTGTTTGCGATTTAACCTAAGATACACTTATGACAAAAAACAACCCTACTAGGGCTGTTTTTTCTTTTCAAAAATCTCAAATCTATCTTTTCCAGCTTTTATGATATAATAGAAACATGAAATTAAAAACTACTTTGGGCCTTCTTGCTGGGCGTTCTTCTCATTTTATTTTGAGTCGTCTTGGACGTGGAAGTACGCTGCCTGGAAAACTGGCCCTTCAATTTGATAAAGATATTCTACAAAATTTAGCGAAAAACTACGAGATTGTTGTAGTAACTGGTACCAATGGGAAAACCTTGACGACCGCTCTTACTGTCGGTATCCTAAAGGAAATTTACGGTCAAGTTTTGACCAATCCAAGTGGTGCCAATATGATCACAGGGATTACAACGACTTTCTTGACTGCAAAATCTTCAAAAACTGGAAAAAATATTGCCGTCCTTGAAGTCGATGAAGCAAGTCTCTCACATATCTGTGACTACATCCAGCCGAGTCTTTTCGTCATCACCAATATCTTCCGTGACCAAATGGACCGCTATGGTGAAATTTATACGACCTACAACATGATTTTGGACGCTATCCGAAAAGTTCCTACTACTACTGTACTCCTTAACGGTGACAGTCCACTCTTTTACAAACCTGCAATTCCAAATCCTGTTCAGTATTTTGGTTTTGATTTGGAGAAAGGTCCAGCAAAACTTGCTCACTACAATACTGAAGGTATCCTCTGCCCTGAGTGTCAAAGTATTTTGAAATATGAGCTAAATACATATGCCAACTTGGGAGCTTATATCTGTGAGAATTGTGGATGCAAGCGTCCTGACTTGGACTACCGTCTGACTGAACTGGTTGAATTGACCAACAATCGCTCTCGCTTTGTTATTGACGGACAGGAATACGGTATTCAAATCGGTGGACTCTACAACATCTACAATGCTCTGGCTGCGGTTGCTATTGCCCGTTTCTTCGGTGCAGATTCTAAACTCATCAAGCAAGGTTTTGACAAGAGTCGTGCTGTATTTGGTCGCCAAGAAACCTTCCATATCGGTGACAAGGAATGTACACTGGTCCTCATCAAGAATCCTGTCGGTGCTACACAAGCCATTGAAATGATTAAACTCGCTCCTTATCCATTTAGTCTATCGGTTCTCCTCAATGCAAATTATGCAGACGGAATTGATACTAGCTGGATTTGGGATGCTGATTTTGAACAAATTACCGATATGGACATTCCAGAAATTAATGCTGGTGGTGTGCGTCATTCAGAAATCGCTCGTCGTCTACGTGTTACTGACTATCCAGCTGACAAGATTACTGAAACAAGTAACCTGGAACAAGTTCTTAAAACTATTGAAGTCCAAGACTGCAAACATGCCTATATCCTTGCGACCTATACAGCTATGCTGGAATTCCGAGAATTACTAGCAAATCGTCAGATTGTTAGAAAGGAGATGAACTAATGGTTTATACTTCACTTTCCTCAAAAGATGGCAACTATCCTTACCAGCTAAATATCGCCCACCTCTACGGCAATCTCATGAACACCTACGGAGATAATGGGAATATCCTCATGCTCAAGTATGTAGCTGAAAAGCTGGGTGCTCATGTAACAGTTGACATCGTTTCTCTCCATGATAATTTCGATGAAAACCATTACGATATCGCCTTTTTCGGTGGTGGCCAGGACTTCGAACAGAGTATCATTGCTAGTGACTTACCTGACAAAAAAGAAAGTATCGACAACTTTATCCAAAATGACGGAGTTGTCCTTGCTATCTGCGGTGGCTTTCAACTACTAGGCCAATATTATGTTGAAGCTTCTGGAAGACGCATCGAAGGTCTTGGCGTCATGGGACACTACACGCTCAACCAAACCAACAACCGCTTTATCGGTGACATTAAAATTCATAACGAAGAATTCGATGAAACCTACTATGGTTTTGAAAATCACCAAGGCCGCACCTTCCTCTCAGATGACCAAAAACCACTCGGTCAAGTTGTTTACGGAAATGGAAACAACGAAGAAAAGGTCGGTGAAGGTGTTCACTATAAAAACGTCTTTGGTTCATATTTCCACGGGCCTATTTTATCCCGTAATGCAAACTTAGCCTATCGCTTAGTCACTACTGCCCTCAAGAAAAAATACGGTCAGGACATCGTCCTTCCAGCTTATGAGGATATTCTTAGTCAAGAAGTTGCTGAAGAATACAGCGATGTTAAAAGTAAGGCCGAATTCAACTAATATTCCTATTCCAACATGCCATCAGCTGTTGGAATTTTTTTATGCTTTTTCTCCTTCTTCCTTGCATTTTTTCCCATTTTTTGCCAAAATAGAGGGGTAGAAAGAAGGTAGCTTATGTCTAAATTACAACAAATTGAAACATATCTTGAATCAGAAAAACTAGACGTCGCTGTCGTATCTGACCCCGTCACAATTAACTATCTCACTGGCTTTTACAGTGACCCACACGAACGCCAAATGTTCCTCTTTGTCCTTAAAGGTCAAGAACCTCTACTCTTTGTTCCCGCGCTAGAGGTTGAGCGTGCAACCAGCACCGTATCATTCCCAGTTGTTGGCTATGTGGACTCTGAAAATCCTTGGAAAAAAATTCAAAACGCCTTGCCTCAAGTTGAATTTAAGCGTGTAGCTGTTGAGTTTAGCAACCTTATCTTGACCAAGTACCATGGCCTCCAATCAGTATTTGGAAAAGCTGAATTTGAAAACTTAACACCATTGATCCAACGGATGCGCCTCATCAAATCAGCCGATGAAGTTAAAAAAATGATGGTAGCTGGTCAGTATGCAGACAAAGCTGTAAGAGTTGGCTTTGATAATATTTCATTAGATAAAACTGAAACAGATATTATAGCTCAAATCGACTTTGCATTGAAACAAGATGGTTATGAAATGAGTTTTGATACTATGGTCTTAACAGGAAATAATGCTGCAAACCCTCATGGTATCCCTGCTGCTAACAAGGTTGAAAACGATGCTCTTCTCCTCTTTGACCTCGGTGTTATGGTCAATGGTTATGCATCAGATATGACTCGTACAGTCGCTGTTGGTAAACCTGACCAATTCAAGAAAGATATTTACAACTTAACTCTTGAAGCTCAACAAGCTGCCCTTGACTTCATCAAACCTGGTGTGACAGCGCATGAAGTAGACCGTGCAGCTCGTGAAGTGATTGAAAAAGCTGGCTACGGTGAGTACTTCAACCACCGTCTCGGTCATGGTATTGGTATGGATGTGCATGAATTCCCATCCATCATGGAAGGAAATGACATGGTTATCGAAGAAGGCATGTGCTTCTCAGTTGAACCTGGCATCTACATTCCTGGTAAAGTCGGTGTCCGCATCGAAGACTGTGGTGTTGTAACCAAAGATGGCTTTGACCTCTTTACAAGTACCAGCAAAGACTTGCTTTATTTTGATTAAAAAGTATATTACAAAAAATAAGATGGAAAAGAATAACTTTTCCATCTTATTTTTTGATTTGATAATACATTTTATCAGCGATATAACCTTTTCGTTCAACTGCATTTGGAATTGTCTTCCAAAAAGTCATACCCGCCTTTTCCATCACACGACCAGAGGCGGGATTTAAACTTGCATAGCAAGCATCAACCTCTTCAAATCCAATCTCATCTAGACAGTATGATAAAACAGCCTTCAAGGCTTCTGTCATGAGTCCTCGTCCCCAGTAGTCCATCCCTAAGATATATCCGACTTCACAGCTAGAGTTTTCTTCATCCACACTGACCAGACTAATATCTCCAATTACATATTCTGGATTTTCTTTGAGACTAATGGCCCATTTGTAGTAATTTGGATTGTCATAGGATTTTACCCAATTGCCAATAGAATTTCGAGTTTGGTCAACATTTAGGTGTGGATTCCAAGTCACATAAGTCAGATTTTCTGATCGTGAAGCCCAATTGTCAAACATAGCTTGAGCATCAGTTTCCACAAATCTCCTCAAAATCAATCGTTCTGTCTCTATAGTTTGTGTTCCTAGTTCTTTCATAATCGTAACTCGCTTTCTATTTCATGGATTGGTTCAAACTTGCATTGACCTATCTCACTCTCCTAATTTAAGTTATAAAGTGAAAAAGGTCCTCCGGACCTTCTTCGCTTTTCTATTTTCAGGCTCGGGGTAAAAACACTACACTCATAAACATTGAGAAAACAACAGTCTCCTCTAATTTCATGACGCAGTCGCTGTCTGGCTTGAAATGCACTTTGTCAAGTTTGTTCAAGCCTAGTCATCGTTGCGGGGGTGAGACAACGAAATCGAACTCTTCGAGTTACCGGACCTTGCTCGCTTTTCTATTTTCAGGCTCGGGGTAAAAAGGTCCCCCGGACCTTTTTACTCCCAAAACGTATCAAACACTGTGATTGGTAGGTGGCGTTTGTGTTGGCCTTTGTACCACCATTTTTCGATGATTTCTTGGGCTTCCGGGCTGATTGTTTTGCCTTCTAGATAGTCATCAATCTCTGCGTAAGTTACACCGAGTGCAACTTCATCTGCCAAGCCTGGTTTCTCTTCTTCCAGGTCTGCGATTGGTACCTTCTCATATAGGGAGGAGTCAGCTCCGAGCTCCTTCAATAATTGTTTTCCTTGACGTTTATTGAGGCGATAAAGAGGTAAGATATCTGCACCGCCGTCACCGAACTTGGTAAAGAAACCTGTGACATTTTCTGCAGCATGGTCAGTACCAATAACTGCTCCACTATGAGCTCCTGCGAGTGCATATTGGGCAATCATCCGGCTACGAGCCTTGATATTCCCTTTATTAAAGTCTGACATTGAACTTCCAGTAGCCTCTACTGCCGCTACCATAGCATCAACAGAATCTTTGATATTTACTACCAAACTCACATCTGGTTGAATGAAGTGTAAGGCTTTTTGGGCATCATCTTCATCAGCTTGCACACCATAGGGTAAGCGAACAGCGATAAATTTATAGCTATCATCACCCGTTTCTGCACGCATTTCTTCCATAGCTAGTTGGGCTAAGCGTCCAGATAGGCTTGAGTCTTGACCTCCGGAAATCCCTAAAACAAAACTTTTTAGGAAGGGATGCTTTTTCAGATATCTTTTTAGAAAGTCGATGGAGCGTCGGATTTCTTCTTTTGGATCAATTACCGGTTTGACACCCAATTCTTGGATAATCTCTTCTTGTAAGGTCATTCTTCTTCTCCTTCGCCTAGAGCTTCCTTGCGCATCTTGTCAATCAATTCCATCTTATCTTGCCAAATATCACGCGCCAAGTCGACTGGATAATGCTGAGGATTGAGGACACGTTTATATTCGTCCCACAATTTATCAAATTCTTTACGAGCATAGGCTTGAATTTCAGACAGACTTGGTAAATCATAGACTAACTTGCCATCCTTAAAAATATCAACCAAGAGAGGAACGGCATCAAAATCACGAACAGTCTTCTTGATGTAAGTATAAGTTGGATGGAACATCTTAATTTCCGTCATACTTGTGACATCAACACCATCATAGGTAATGTAGTCCCCTTCTGATTTGCCTTTTTCACGACTGGTAATGCGCCAAACTTGTTTCTTACCCGGAGTTGAAACTTTCTCAGCATTGCTAGAGAGTTTAATCGTATTGCGCATGTGACCATTTTCATCTTCGATGGCAACAATCTTATAAACTGCTCCAAGCGCTGGTTGATCGTATGCAGTGATAAGCTTAGTTCCCACACCCCAAACATCAATCTTAGCCTTTTGCATCTTGAGGTTAAGAATGGTATTTTCGTCAAGGTCGTTGGATGCATAAATCTTAGCATCAGTAAATCCAGCCTCATCTAGCTGTTGACGGACTTTCTTAGAAATATAAGCAATATCTCCAGAGTCAATCCGAACTCCTAAAAAGTTGATTTTATCACCAAGTTCACGAGCAACCTGAATAGCAGCTGGAACACCGATACGTAGGGTGTCATAGGTGTCAACTAGAAAAACACAGTTCTTATGAGTCGCTGCATATGCTTTAAAAGCTTGATAATCATTGCCATAGACCTGTACTAAGGAATGGGCGTGAGTTCCTAAAACCGGAATACCAAAAAGCTTTCCTGCACGCACATTACTAGTTCCATTGGCTCCACCAATAACAGCCGCACGAGTCCCCCAGATAGCCGCATCCATTTCTTGTGCACGACGTGTACCGAACTCCATCAAAGGTTCATCATCGATAACCGAACGAATACGAGCTGCCTTGGTCGCAATCAAGGTTTGAAAGTTAACAATATTCAAGAGGGCTGTTTCAACTAATTGACACTGAGCCAAAGGACCTTCCACTTGAACAATCGGTTCATTGGCAAATACCAAGTCCCCTTCTTGAGCAGAACGTACAGTCAATTCCATCTTGAGGTTACGGAGATATTCCAAAAAAGCACCGTGATAACCAAGTGACTCTAAATAATCAATATCGCTATCTGAAAAGTGTAAGTTTTCCAAGTACTTCACAATACGCTCTAATCCTGCAAAGATAGCATACCCATTCTTAAATGGCTGTTGGCGGAAATACACCTCAAAAACTGCTTTCTTATTATGAATGCCTTGATCAAAGTATACTTGCATCATATTAATCTGATACAAATCAGTGTGCAATGTTAAACTATCATCTGGATACATATCTATTCCTTCTTCCTTAGTTTACGGAATGGCGAAACTCTCACCATCTTATAAATTAGTACTATTATATCATATTTGAAAAGGATTGAGAAAATTGTAACAAGCTTTCATTCTTTCTCCAACGCATCCATCGCTTTTTCATACTTCTTCTGGGCCCATTCACCATAACTTTTCAAGCCTAAGTTACCAATAAAGACCCATGGAAGATAAAAGATATAAGTAAATACCCATGCATAAATGTACTTAATATGTAGAGGGTTGTGCTGATAAATTTCGATATTAAACTGGTAGTTTTGTAGCATCAAGGTAGCTGTAATCACTAGAGTTAATAATAGACAACCTAAAATTGTAAAATGAAAACGACTATAGTAGGTCACACCTAGACTTCTAGCACGATTGATAAAGTAAAAATTCCCTATGATGATAATTGCGAGAAGCATGCTAGGATTAAAAAGGCTTGGTGCTAACACTGATATGAAATAAGCTAGAAACAATAATCCGGTAGAAATATGAAAACTCTCTGCACCCGCTTTATGAAGTTGTTGTTCTTCTCTTTCATCCAGTAATTGATAATAAAATAATCTATTTTTCATCTTCTTCCTCCCAAAATAATTGATCTAAAGTTTTCCCTAAGCATCTGCAAATAGACTGGCAAAGGGAAAGACTAGGATTGTACTTTCCTGCTTCTATCAAGCCGATAGTCTGTCGAGTCACACCTACAGCATCTGCCAAGTCACTCTGTGTCATATCTAACTCCACTCGAGCTAGTTTTAATTTTAAATTCTTAGCCACTTCTTACCTCCTTTTAGATTTTAAAAAGTTGCGCTTATTTCTAAGTTTATTATATCATATATTTTACATTATGCAATATATACCTGTCATTTTGTGCGATTTTTTTAACAAAAAAACTCTACCACCGAAATGATAGAGAGTTCTATACTTACAAATCTTTTTGATAATAGTATCTTTGTCCAGTATAGGGATAATCTTTCAAAGTAAAAACTTCCTTGTAGCCATACTTCTGATAAAAGGCTGGCGCTTGAAATTGATAGGTATTCACAAAAGCAAAGCGACAGTTTCTCTTTTTAGCTTCACTTTCTGCTTGGTACAATAGTTGGGAGCCGATTCCTTGTCCTCGCAAGTCCTCCTTCACAAACAAATACTCGATTTCTAACCAATTCCCGAAAGTCTCTGCTACTAAACCAGCCATGAGTTGACCGTTTTCATCTTCGATATATAGATTAAGTGGCTCACTTTCAGCAGCTTCTCTTTTGGAACGATTATAAGAGCGAATCAAGTCTCCTATTATTTGCGATTTCTGAGACTCTATATTCTCCAATTGAATGTGCATCAAACCCTCCTCGAAGATACTTATAGAATTGATTATATTCCTATTTTAAAAAGCTGTCAAACTAGAAAACCCACCAACTAATGTTGATGAGTTTCTGTTTTATTTTCTAAATTTCCACTGGCTATATATACCAAAAGCGACAATCCAGATAGCTGAGCCTTTAGCTCCCATTTCTGTTGATTCTTGTAGGAAAAGAATCACAAATACAAAGATAAAGAAGAGGATTGTTAAGGGATTTAAAAATTTGTAGTAAGGCATGAGATACCCATCCGCCATAAAATCTTTGGAAGTACGATACTTAAGATGCGCTACCATGATCAATATGTAGATGGCAATGTAAACACCCGATGAGGAAGCTGTAATCAAAGCAAAAGCATCTGATACACCAGGAAGTACATTGATAAAGGCAGCAAGACCAATCAATACCGCTGAAGCAATGATGGCATTCTGAGGAACATTATGACGAGAAAGTGTGTCCGCCTTAATGGCTTTTAGGAAGCGATTAGGCGAATCATGGGCAATCTGATACAAGTGTCGACCTGTAGAATATAGGGTTGAATTCAAAGCTGATGCTGCTGAAGCTAAGACAACAAAGTTAATCAAAGCGGCTGCCCATTTAACGCCTGCTAATTGGAATACCGTAACAAATGGTGAATCTGCTGAACCTAGCTCCTTCCATGGAATGATAGCCATGATTGACAAAAGAGCTCCTCCGTAGAAGAAACCAATTCTCAATGGAATTTCTTTAACAGCTTTTGGCAAAACCTGACGAGGATTTTTCGTTTCAGATGTTGTTACACCGATGAATTCAATCATCAGATAAGCAAAAAATACCATTTGAAAAGCCATGACAAAGTTCACAACTCCATTTGGAAAAAGAGAGAAATGATTGGTAATATTTGCTATACTCGCAGCTCCATGAGGTGTCTCAAATCCTGTCAATACCATAAATATCCCTGTGGCAATCATAGCAAGAATAGCCACAATTTTAATCATGGCAAACCAAAATTCAACTTCTCCAAAGATTTTAACGGCAATCAGATTTACCAAACCTAGAATAACCAAAAAGCTAATCTGAATCAGCCATCCTGGCCAAGACGGAAACCAGAACTGAACATACTGGGAAATGGCTGTGATTTCCGCCATTCCTATAAAGATAACTGATAACCAGTAAGACCAGACTGAAAAATATCCCCAGCCCTTACCAAGGTAACGGGTAATAAAATTGATAAAGGTATGTTGTTCAGGATCTTGATAAAGCATTTCACCAACAGCACGCATCATCAAGAACATAAAGGCACCTGTGATCATATAAATCAGAACAATTGAAGGACCTGTCAAACTGATTGAACGGCCTGCTCCTAAAAAGAGTCCTGTTCCGATAGTTCCGGCGATCGCCATAACTTGGACATGACGGTTGGTTAGGCCACGCTTCATCTTATTTTTATTTTTTGTGAACTCATATGTCTCCTATCCATTTTAGAAGAAAAAGGAGTTAGGAAAGACCATACCTCCTTTTCTCATCAATTTGATTAGACTGTTTTTTCTACTTTCAAAATTTTGACATCGTAGCTACCAACAGGTGTTTCAACTGTCGCAATATCTCCAGTTTTCTTACCAATCAAAGCTTGTCCTATTGGACTTTCATTAGAGACTTTACCAGCAAAAGCATCTGCACCAGCTGACCCGACAATGATATAAACTTCTTCATCATCTTCTCCAACTTCTTGAATGGTTACAGTTTTTCCGATAGCAACTTCATCTTGAGCAACTGCATCGCTATTGACGATTTCTGCATAGCGGATTTTTGTTTCTAAACTTGAAATTTGGCCTTCAACGAAAGCTTGTTCGTCCTTAGCGGCTTCATATTCACTGTTTTCAGATAAGTCACCATATGAACGGGCAACCTTAATCCGTTCTACAACTTCTGGACGACGTACTAATTTTAATTCTTCTAATTCTTTTTCAAGTTTTTCTTTTTCTTCCAATGTCATTGGATAAGTTTTTTCTACCATTTTTCTCAACTTTCTTTAAATTATTTAAATAAATATTTACTTTTAAAAGCAAAATTATGTGGAAAACCACATAATTTTAGTTTGTGCTATTGGACTGGTTTAATTTACCATTAATATGCTCTTGAACATTTCGATTATGTTCTTCTAAAGTAGTTGAATAGTAAACTTTACCATCTTGAACATTAGCAACAAAGTATAGATAATCACTCTTAGTCTGATTGATACTTGATTCGATAGCATCTAAGCTTGGGCTATCAACTGGACCAGGCATAAGACCCACTTTTGTATATACGTTATACGGTGAATCAAGAGTAGTATCAATAGCAGCGTCATCAGCAAGACTGATATTTTGACCAAGTTTACCTTCTGCATAAAGAATGGCAATATTACTTTGAAGTGGCATACCAAGATTCAAGCGATTATAGAAAATTCCAGCAATCAACTTACGATCATCTGTTTTTGCACCTTCTTTTTCAACAAGAGAAGCAATCGTTAAGAGCTCATTAACTGTTAAATTCTTTTGTTTGATGGTAGCATAGTGATTAGATAGATTTTTATCCATAGCTGCCAACATATCATCAATTAGACTTTCAACAGTTGTACTTTCTTTAATCGTATAGGTTGCAGGGAAAAGATAGCCTTCTAAACGATAACGGACACCACTATCCTTAGCTGGTAAGCTTTCAAGTAGGTTCGGATATTTAGCAACCTCTTTAGTAATAAAGCTTTCATCTTGAACTTTTGCCATAAATGCATTTGCAGTCAAAGGTTCCTTAAAGTCGCCTTGAAGTTGGCCAACTGTCTGTGCAATTTGTTCCAAAGTATAACCTTCAGGGATAGTCAATTCTGCTAGGGAAGGTTCTTGAGGTTCTGGTGTCCCACCCTTTTGTAGCGCTTTAATCAATTCCTCTGTACTCATACTTTTTTTCAAGTTATAATAACCTGATTTTAAGTCAGAGTAATTCTTATACTTGGCATACATGGTAAATACCAAACTATTTTTAATTAACCCAGAATTCTTCAAGGTTTCACCAATTTGTTGAGTATTAGCTCCATCAGGAATTTGTACAGTCACATATTGTTTAGAACTTGGATCTACAGGTAGCAAAGCTGATTCAGCATAACGGAGACCAAAGAACCCACCAGCACCAAGTAAGATCAACAATACCAATATGGTCATTAAAATTCCTTTAAAGTGGGATTTTTTCTTTTTCTTGATTGGTTTCACAGGCTCTCTATGACTTCTTCTAGAAAGTCCTGGCGCTTCTGTGTCTACTTCAACAGGATTTTCAGTTGTAGTTTCTTCCTGATCTGATTCAGGTTTTACCGTTTCATCCACTTCAGGTGAAGCATCCTGAGTGCGGTATGAAACTGACACCTTTGTTGGAATTGAATGTTTTTCTTCTTTTTCTGAGATAGATTGAGCTGACTCAACAACCTCTTCTGGAGCTTCTTCTGTAATAGTTGGACGTGGAGGAACAACTGGTGCATTATCAATTAACTGATCCACAGCTGAAACTGATTTTTCAATTAACTCTTCATCAGATATGCTCGGTTCTTTTTTTCCTGAAGTTAACTCAGAAGAATTGACTAAAGTTGAAAGGAGGTCGTCAGTTTGTTCTGATTTAGTGGCCTCTTTTCTCTGTTGCTCTAAGTCACGTAGAATTTTTTCTTTAAAACTTAATTTTTCTTCTTCATTTGAATGTTCGCTCAAAGGTAATTACCTCCTTGTTGATAATCCTTAATATTATATCTTAAAAACCAAAGAAAAGCAACCATAGATACCATTCTATCAACTAATTCCTGTTTTCCCAGACCATATCATACCATTCTTCCCCTGCAAACTGCGACTTAGATCTTCCTTCATTGACAAAACCATGTTTTTCATAATATTCAATAAGGTAATCGTGGCAGGTCAAATTGATTCCCTTGCGTTCATACTTAAAAGCCACTTCTTTCAAGGCAGTTAAGAGTTTTCGTCCAAGTCCTAATGATTGGGCTTTCTTAGTAATGGACAGACATGTTACAGATATATAACCACCTTTTTGATGACTATGGTCTTCTATTTCTTCTGTAAAGGATTGGTCCTGCAAGTGACGATTGGGGACTACTGGTCCTTCAATATAGCCAAGAATCTCCCCTTCTTTTTCAGCCACCAGAAAACTGGTCTCAATTTTCTTTAAATGTGCTTCAAAAACAGAGCGAGGTATGGCTTCTTCTATCGAAAAATTGTCTAATTCAATCTCTAAAATACGGTCTAAATCGTCTAGTCTAGCTGGTCGAATAATCATAATTCCTCCTGATAAAAGGGATTTCCCCAACACATGAGAAAGGCATCTTCACTGCTTCTTTCTCCTTCTATGAACCCTTGTTCTATAAATCCATTCAGTTCCAAGTAAGAAAGTAATTCATCTTTACAGAGAAAATAAATAGCTGGACTATTTTTTTGACGGGTAACTTCCTTAAGACTTGCAAGTAACAAGGTTCCAAAACCTTGCTTCTGAAAGTCTGGATGTACTGATAGTTCTTCAATGATTGTTGAGTTTTCGTTAATAGAATCCTCACCTTTGTTATCTACAATCCATTTGTGTAAAGAAAAGTCGGTAATAGTCGTCGCAGTGATATAAGCAATTACCTGATTATCAAAGCTGGCTAAGAGAAACGTATCCGCATGATTGCGGATACGTTCTTCTAGTATTTCTTGAGTTAGTCTGTCTTGGAAATTCAGAGTCCCTTCCTGTATCGAACAAATTTGTTCAATATCAGAATGCTGAGCTTCCCTAATATTAATTGGAAATTCCATGTTACTCCTTACTGAACATTACTGGTCAAATTTGACAAGAGACGTTCAAATGAGTATTCGTAGGTTTGAATATCACCCGCTCCCATGAATACATAGACTGCATTGTCATGGTCAAGAAGAGGAGATACATTTTCAACAGTAATAACTTGATGTTTTTTATGAATCTTATTAGCTAGGTCTTCCACTTTAACATCCCCATGATCAACCTCACGGGCTGAACCATAAATTTGTGCCAAATAAACGGCATCCGCTTGGTTTAGGGCATCCGCAAATTCATCTAACAAGGCAATGGTTCTTGTAAAGGTATGCGGTTGGAAAATAGCTACAATTTCCTTGTGTGGATATTTTTGACGCGCAGCATCTAAGGTAGCAATAATTTCAGTTGGATGGTGTGCAAAATCATCGATAATAACAGTATCATTGACGATTTTTTCTGTAAAGCGACGTTTTACTCCTCCAAAAGTCTTCAAATGTTCGCGAACTAAATCCATGTCAAAGCCTGCAGTATAAAGTAAACCAATTACTGCTGTTGCATTCATGATATTGTGACGACCAAAAGTAGGAATGTGGAACTGCCCAAGATTTTCTCCATGATGATGAACTGTGAAGGTTGAGCCTGTCGTTGAGCGAAGAAGATTGCTGGCTACAATGTCGTCTTTTTCAGCATCAAATCCATAATAATAGATTGGAGCATTACTCGTAATCTTACGCAACTCTTTATCTTCACCGAATACAAACAGACCTTTCGTGATTTGTTTTGCGTAATCGTTAAAGGCATTGAAAACATCATCTAGGCTCGTAAAGTAGTCTGGATGGTCAAAGTCGATATTGGTAATGATAGAGTACTCTGGGTGATATGGCATGAAGTGGCGTTCATACTCGTCTGATTCGAAGACAAAATACTTGGCATTTTCAGAACCACGACCTGTACCGTCCCCAATTAAATAGCTCGTATCAGTAATATGTGATAATACGTGAGAAAGCATCCCTGTTGTTGAAGTTTTACCATGTGCACCAGCAACTCCCATACTGACAAAGTTACGCATAAAGCTACCGAGGAACTCATGATAACGTTTGTAACTTATCCCATTCTTATCTGCGTAGGCAATTTCTACGTTGTTATCTGGGCGAAAAGCATTCCCAGCGATAATCTCTAAATCTCCTTGAAGATTTTTCTCATCAAAAGGTAAAATTTTGATTCCTGCTTGCTCTAAGCCACGTTGTGTAAAGTAATATTTCTCTACATCAGATCCTTGAACCTTATGCCCCATTTGGTGCAACATCAAAGCCAAGGCACTCATTCCTGATCCTTTAATTCCGATAAAATGATAGGTTTTTGCCATCTTATTTCCCCTTTACTCTGTCATCCTTGTCAAGTTTAATTCTTGAGCTATTTTACGTTCTTTTTCTGATTGATTTTCTTTTTTGTTGTAAATTTGACTTTTCTTTAGAAAATCATAATTATTTTTCTTTGGTCCCAGATTCTCTTCTTTGGTTGTTTGTTGTATCTGAGGAGCCATTTCAGCTAAAATATAATGGCTTTGCGCTAACTTGTCACTGTATCTTGTAAGTTCACCAGAATTTTCCTTTTGGAAAGGAGCTGTTGGCTGATTTGGCCGTCTTACTACATTATTTGAAGGTTTATGACGTTTTGTAAAGCTAACATCTTGAGTCAAATACTTTGCTGAACGTTTCCTTTTCAAATCAGCTCTTGCTTCTTCACGAGCAAGCTCAGCGTAGGTTTTTTCTTTTTTTCAGTTAGTTTTTTTTGTACATTAGTCGGAGACTTTTTATCATTAGTAATTGGTGACCATTCCAAGTAGTTTTTATCCTGGTAGTCTCCCTTAATATTACTAATCAAATCCGACTCATCATATAAGTTCATAAATGGCATCTCAGTCAGCATGATCTCATCATCTGACACTATTGGAAATCGTTCGTGCTTCATTTTTATTTCCTTTCAATACTCCATTATAGCGTAAAGTCTTGATTTTTCAAGTCTTGGCTTCAGAAATTCCTAATATTTCTTGAATTTCAGCAAGTGTGAGACTTCCACGGGATTCTGTTCCGTCTAAGACTTCTGAAACTAGATTTTTTTTCTGTTCCTGGAGCTCTTGTATCTTTTCTTCAATTGTTCCCCGAGTCACCAGACGATAAACCTCAACAGCTTGCTCTTGTCCCATGCGATGAGCCCTACTTATAGCCTGTGATTCGACAGCTGGATTCCACCATAGATCTACCAGAATAACGGTGTCCGCACCAGTTAGATTGAGACCAACACCACCAGCTTTTAGCGAAATCAAAAAAACATCGCGTTCTCCTTGATTAAAGGCCTTGGTCATTTCTTGACGTTCCTGTGATGGAGTTGAGCCTGTAATCTTGAAGGAAGTTAAGCCAATATGAGGTAATTCCTGCTCAATTCGGTCCAGCATTCCTCTAAATTGAGAGAAGATGAGTACACGATGATTTGCTTCACCAATTTGATTGAGCAAATCACGTAAACTATCAAGCTTCCCGCTATCTCCTTGATAATCATTCATGAAGAGTGCAGGAGTGTCACAAATCTGGCGAAGACGCATGAGTCCTGTTAATATTTCAACACGATTGCGTTGAAATTCTAACTCAGTTACCTTCCCTAAATGTTCCTGCATCTGTTGTAATTGTGCGAGATAGATGGTCTTTTGCTGATCCTCCAGTTCATTCTTGTAAACTACTTCAATCAAATCAGGTAACTCAGTAAGAACATCCTTTTTTTTACGACGCATAACAAAAGGTTTGATAAACTGGGCAACCCTTTCAGCTGGTAATTTCATAAAGTCTTTTTTTGCTGGTAAAAATTCTGGTATGACAATTTGAAATATAGACCATAATTCTCCTAGATTATTTTCAATTGGGGTCCCAGATAGAGCAAAGACAGATGGGACAACAAACTTCCTCAAAATTTTAGCAATTTTGGTCTGGGCATTTTTCATCACCTGAGCTTCGTCTAGAAATAGAAAGTCAAAAGATAAATCGCGATAAATCTCACTATCCTGGCGGAAAGTAGCATAACTGGTCACATAAATTTGATGCTTTTCTGCTAAGATAGCCTCTCGATAAGGTTTCAATCCATGTACAACCGCTACATCCAAATTTGGTGCAAATTTTTGAAACTCGTCTGTCCAGTTATAGATTAAACCAGACGGAGCGAGGATTAAGACTCGGCTATTTTCTTGAAGCTGGCTACTTAAAAAAGTTATAGCTTGCAAGGTCTTCCCAAGCCCCATATCATCTGCTAATATTCCTCCAAACCCATAATGATGAAGCATTTGAAGCCATTGGATTCCCTTTTTCTGATAGTCTCTGAGTTGAGCTCGAATATCTAGAGGTTTCATCGGGAAATCCTCTGGATGAGTCAAATCATGTGCTAGATTTCGAAATTCTTCAGTAAAAGTAACTTGATCCTGATCCTTAAAAAGATGAGAAAGTGTATAAGCTAAAGATTTGCGTGCATGGAAAGAATCACTCTCTATCTCTTCAATCCCCAAATCCTCTAACTCCTTGCGAATGCGCTTAGTCTGTTCATCGAAATAATAAACCTGGTTTGAGGAAGAAATATAATAGTCCTGTTTGGCAGCGAGAGCCTCCATAGCTCGATTGACTTCTTCTTGATCTATATCTTGAAAATCAAATTGAATCTCTAAAAGACTTCCCTTTGAAGAGATATATACTTGAGGTTTCTGAACCTGATAAAGCTCCTGCAAGCTCTCAGAAATCTTTAATTCCCCGAGAGCTGCAAATGCTGGTAAAATTTCTTGGAAGAAAGCATAGACTGCATCAGCTTTCAAACTTTGACGCCATGAACGAAAATCAGCTTCAAATCCAGCTGAAAGAGCTAGCTGAAAGATTTGTTTTTCCAAATGAATATCACTAGAAAAAGGCAGTTTCTCTAGTTCATTACGATTGGTTACTAGGCAAGTTTCATACTGAAATTGCATGTCCAAACGAATGGAATCATCCTCTTCTCGATCCATGTAAAATGAAGGACGGAAAGTCTGGATTTGAAGAGACTCAGGAGCCTCTACTTTCCCGAGGGCTTTAAACTGGGACAAGGTTGAAGCTAAAAGATCTCGGTCGTTCGTATCAAACTGTAAAATTTTTCGACCACTATAATCTAAAGGAACTTTTTTGAGCTCATCTAATAAAATAGCCTGGTTTTTTGACAAAAGATAAAAATTTCCTTTAGAAAATAAAATTTGTCCCCTATAAAAGAAATTGAGACATTCCTGTTCGAAAATTTCCATCTCATAATAATTAGGTTTTTCTTCAATTCGAAAAGAAAACAAACCTACTTGACCATCAAAATCTTGAAAAATCAAATGATGATAACTTGACAATTGATGGTCAAATTGAAAGACGTCTAAACCCATCAGTAGGTTAGCGCCCTGCTCAAAAAAAGTTTTAGGGAAATAGAGATGTCGCCCTTGGTTTGGGAAAAAGATATTGTACTCTTCTTTCTCCTCAATCAGACCTCGTAAGAAATTCAAGACATCTTGGCTATCTTTATCAAATTGCTCAACTCTCAATGAAGGCTCGTAATATTTTCCAATCATGTAAGGTTTGGCAGTTTCGATGACTTTTAAGAACAGCGGAATATCCCTAATCACATAAAACTTTTCTTGTCCAAAAAGACCAATCCTTAAAGTCCAGACAATACGATTAGTTCCCGCTTCAACCTGCCCTTGAGCAGAAAGCTGATATTTATTAGACTGATTTGGAAGCTGGATAGCTTCTAAAAATTTCCCTCCAATAGATACCTGTGTCTCAACAGTTTCTTTCTCTTCCTGATTAGACTCCAGATTGAGCAAGATTTCCTGTCCTGTGTGGTCATTTTTAAAATAATATTCCAGTGCTGCCAAATGAACACAGTAGCCTCTTTTTTGGAAAAAACTACATGCACAAAAGATCAAATCATCGTCTAAACTATAGCGAATTTCTTCTTCCGCTACACGCGCATAAACGCGATTGTCTTGCTCCTTCATAATTTTAATCTGACCAGTTTCGTAGACTTCTACTCCCTCCATTCGAAGTTTACCTGGAATCAATTTAGCCATAGTTTCCCCTTTACTTTATCCCTTTATTATATCATAATTCTCCCTATTAAAATAGCCTTCCTAAGATATTTTTGTCTTAGAAGGCTATTGTTTTGTTTATTTTGATACAACTTTTACGATTCGTTGACAGACTTCCTCTAGCAAGGTTTTAGGCATAGCTACATTTAAACGTGCGTGGAGAGTACCCTCTTCACCAAAATCCAAACCTCTATTTAGGATAACCTTGGCTTCGTCTCTCAAGAGCTTTCTTAGTTCTTCATCGCTAATATTATAGGCTGAAAAGTCAAGCCAAATGAGGTAGGTCCCTTGTGGCTTCATGACCTTAATCTTTGTTTCTTTTTCGAATACATCAACCACATAATTGATATGATTTTCAATAACTTCCTTAAGTTCTTCTAGCCACTCTTTCCCATGGCGATAAGCAGCTTCTGTTGCCAAATATCCGAGTCCTGAGATTTCATGCTGATTATTTGCAAGCTGACGTTTTTGGAAAGCGACTCTCAACTTAGGATTTTCAATAATGGCATAGGAGTTCTTGGTCCCAGCTATGTTAAAAGTTTTAGTAGCACTGCTTAAAATAATTGAAAAATCCTTGAAGTCAGGGTTCACCGTATTAAAGGAATAATGTTTATGCCCGAAGAGGGCCAAGTCTTGGTGAATCTCATCAGATACTAGCAAGACTCCATGTTTTTGACAAAGTTGGCCAATCTTCTCCAAAACTTCCTTCTCCCAAACTCGTCCCCCAGGATTGTGGGGATTACAGAGAACATAGAGTTTCACGTTCTTTTCGACAAAGTCTTTTTCCAATTGGGTAAAGTCGATTTCAAAGATTCCTTCTTTTTCTACTAAAGAATTCGTAATCAGTTTGCGATTATTGAGCTTAACAGTGCGAGCAAATGGAGGATAGACCGGAGTATTGATGAGAACAGCTTCTCCTTCTTTGGTAAAAGCTTGAATCGCTACTGAAATCGCAGGTACAACACCTTCAATAAAAACGAGGGCATCTTTTTTAAAGTCATAGCCATGTTGGCTTCTTTCCCAATTTTGTACTGCTTCAATCAAGCCATCACTAGCATAGGTATAGCCATAAACTAATTGTTCCGCATAGTCATGTACGGCTTGTTGAATTTCTGGCAAAACCACGAAATCCATATCTGCTATCCAGGCTGGCAACACTTCACGGTCAGTCTCCGCCTCTTTCCATTTATAGGTATGTTGGTCAAAACGATTGGGCAAGGTCGTAAAATCATATTTTCCCATAGTCTTATCCTTCCAATGCTTGACGCAAGTCTTCAATCAAATCTCTAGCATCCTCAATCCCAATAGACAAACGCAAGAGATCATCTGTCAAACCATAAGAATGGCGCACTTCTGCTGGAATATCGGCATGAGTTTGAGTAGTTGGATAGGTAATGAGACTTTCTACACCACCCAGACTTTCAGCAAAAGAGAATACTTTCAAAGTATTTAAGATATGAGGAATGCGTTTCTCATCTGCTACTTTAAAGGAAATCATTCCCCCACGTCCTGTATACAAGACTTCTTTGACTGCAGGCGATTGTTTCAAAAATGCTACGATTTCTTGAGCATTAGCAGTTGAACGCTCCATACGAAGAGACAAGGTTTTAAGTCCACGAATCAATTGATAACTATCAAATGGTGACAAAACAGCCCCTGTCGTATTGAGATTGTAAAAGAGTTTTTCGTATAAATCCGCACAATCTGTCACAACCACACCAGCTAGAACATCATTATGACCTGCAAGGTATTTTGTCGCTGAATGAAGGACAATATCTGCTCCTTCTTCAATTGGACGTTGATAAATAGGACTGTAGAAGGTATTGTCGACAACCACTTTAGCACCCTTAGCATGAGCTAATGTTGACAATTTTTCAATATCAAATTCCAACATCAAAGGGTTGGTTGGTGTTTCAATATAAAGTACATCCACATCCTTTTCTAGCTCAGCAATCAACTCTTCTTCTGTATTGGCATAGGTAAAGTGGAAACGTCCTTCCTGCTCCATTTGATTGAACCAACGGAAAGAACCTCCATAAAGATCACGGACAGCCAAAACCTTGCTGCCAACAGGAAAAATACTAAAGGCTAGTACAATGGCAGACATACCAGAACTAGTTGCTAGAGCATAGTGGGCTGATTCAATAGCCGCTAAGACTTCCTCTGCTTTGGCACGAGTAGGGTTTTTGGTACGCGTATAGTCATAACCCGTTGATTGACCAAATTCTGGATGCTGATATGTCGTTGAAAAATGAAGTGGTGTCACCAAAGCACCAGTAGCTTCATCAGACTTAATCCCTGCTTGTGCTAAAATTGTGTTAATATGAAATGATTTACTCATACAATACCTCCAAATCTATACTAACTATTGTACCACTTATTTCCTCCTACTCATTTTCTTGTTTTCAAGAGCTAGTTATAGTTTCAAACTATATAAAAACGATAGCCAAATTGTAGGCTATCGTTTCTATTTATAAAATTGCTAATTATTTGACATGGTTGGCAAGGTCTTCTTGTGCTTTCTTATTAGATTCTTCTTTTTCTTTCAACCATTTTTCTCTAGCTTTTTCATACTCATCTTTGGTTACAACCTTATCTTGCAATTTAAGGTATTTGAATGATTCAACACCTTTATTACCTGCTTGAGAGTATGCTGATGAGAATGGAACTGTTTTTCTCAAACCAGGAGTACCACCAAGAGAAAGGTTTGGAATAGCTAATGAACTGTCAACCAACCAAGCTTGAGCATCTGCGTATTTATCATAACGCTTATTCAAATCTTGTTCTTTACCAGCTTCTTCGACCATCTTCGTATAAGTGTCAAGTCCAACAGCTTTTGCTTTATCGTTAGCTTCACCTGGTTCAATACCTAGATTTTGAAGAGAACCACCACTTGACAAGCTGAGAGTATCAAGGTAGGTAGATGGGTCTTGATAGTCTGGTGACCAACCACCATTATAAAGGTCGTAATCTTTTTGTGCTGCTGTTTGAGCTTGGTAACTAATACCATCCATTTCATCAGTGCTTAGCATTTGGATATCAATAACAACATTGTCAGCACCCAAAACAGATTCGATCGATTGTTTGAATGAGCTTGCTTCTTGGACACTTCTCTTAGTAGCTTGGTCAACTGGCATGTCTAAGTGGATAGGGAATTGAACACCTTTAGATTCCAATTCGCTCTTAGCTTTACTAAAGGCTTCTTTAGCCTTGTCAGCATTGTAGTAAGCATCTTGAGCATCATCGAACTTCATGTTTTCCCATTCTTTACCGTAATTAACGACCTTAGAAGCTACAACATCACCAAAGTTCTTCCCATCAACAGAAACAAATGTTGGAGGTACAAGTAAGTTTCTCAAGACTTTAGTAGCTCCGTCTTGACCTTGTGATTGTGCTGCATAAGAAGTACGGTCATAAGCAAAGTTGATTGCTTGACGGAAAGATTTATTCAAGACTGCTTCTTGAGTAGATTTCTTCTGAGCATCTGTTGTTTTTGAAGTATATTTATAAGATTTTCTATCTAAGTTAAAGTTATAGTAGAAAGATGATGAATTTTGCATACTGTAGACGATATTGTCTTTGTATTTTTCTTTCACACCTTCAAAACTTGAACTATTTGGGTAAAGACGAGCGAAGCTATAAACTCCTTCAGAGAAGTTACGAACAAGAGCATCTTGGTCACTACCATCAAAGTAGCTCAATTTCACATCATCCACATTGACATTTTTAGCATCCCAGTACTTTGGATTCTTTGTATATTCCATTGCAGATTTTGAAGTGAATGATTTAAGTAAGAAAGGTCCACTGTACAAGATATCTGCAGGATCCATCTTACCAAAGTCAGCACCTTTAGAATTCAAGAACTCTTCATTAACTGGCAACAAAATACTTGAAGTTGTTTTTGAGTTCCAGTATGGTTCTGGTTGTTTCAAAGTGTATTGAACAGTTTGATCATCAAGTGCTTTAACGCCTACAGTTGAGAAATCTTTGGATTTACCAGTAACATAGTCATCCAAACCTACAATTGAATCTTGAACTAAATATAAGGCTTGAGATTTATTATCAGCTGCATACTTCAAACCAGTTACAAAATCTTTTGCAGTAACAGGTGCATATTCTTCACCTTCATTTGTATACCATTTCGCATCTTTACGAAGTTTATAAGTGTATGTCAAACCATCTTGAGAAACACTCCAATCTTCTGCTAATGAAGGAACATAATTACCATATTGGTCGTTTTCCATCAAACCATCTACCAAGTTAGTAACCACATCAAGTGTAGTTGCACGATTTTCTAGAAGATAATTTAGACTGGCTGGGTCAGAAGCATATACATAGCTATAGGTTTTAGGCGCACTAGACGAACTACTACATGCGCTCAATAGGAATCCGGCACTAAGGACGACACCTGCTAGTGTCAGATATTTAGCTTTCGATTTTTTCATTTTCAAAACCTCCTGTTTCAAATATATGTCTTATTATACAACCGGTGTTTTATTTAGTCAAGTATTTACATGTAAAAAATTTACATTTTTGTTCATTTTTATGTTTTTTTCTGTTTTTTTTAATAAAAAATGAACAGTTTGAAGTTTTTAAGATAAAAAAGTTCAAACTGTTCGTTTTATTTATAAACGTTTATGATAATTTCAATCGTGCTCGTAACTGGTCAGCTTTTGCCTTTCCGATAACTTTATCTAAGAGTCGAGTATAAAGACTCATAGCTCCGTAGAGTCCACCACCAATTACACCGATTAGGGCAACATAGAAGAAGCTCCACAAACGTCCAGATGGTTGGAAGACAAATCCAAGAAGCCATTGTAAAAAGCCAACTAAGATAAACATAACTAGAGTCAAAATAGTGACTAAAATTGTTCTCTTCAAAATGATCTTACGACGAGCTCCTGTTATCTGACAGACTTCACGATATATCAAAACAATTGGAATGATGAGACCTATGGTTGTTGAAATCAAAGGGCCATAACTATGGAAAATCGCTATGGCTGGCAATTGAAGGACAAGTTTAGCGATAGCTCCATAAACAAAATATAGAACTGCTTTGCGATTTCGAAACATAGCCTGAAGCATTGGTGATAAGACCATATACAGACCCAAGATAGTTGACTGCAAAACAGCAAATACAAACAATCCCAAGGCTAGATCATCTGGTTTGCCATAAAATACTGTATAAAGAGGCTCACCCACCATAACTACTCCAACTGTAGCAGGTAAAAGAAATAAGAAAAGCATGGTGATACTATTTTGAACTAGACGAGCAGCTGCTGGTAAATCACTCTTGACATAGTTCTCTGTTAGGAGGGGAAGGCCTACACCACCGATTGAAACTCCCACCGAAATTAATATCATGGTAATCTTATTAGGATTAGCAGAGAAATAAGAAAACATGACTACTAAGTCTTCATTACTGTAGTTGGTAAACCACTTCATGCTATTGATAAAGGTCATTTGGTCCAGAATTTGGAAAAGTTGAATTGCTGAACCAGTTATAATAAAGGGAATAGCTTCCTTAATCGTATCGACCAAAAGACTTTTGCCGTCAATTCTATCGCGCGTTTCAAATACTTTTTGAAGTAATCCTTCCTTAAATAGGAAATAAAGCAAGACTGCAAAACTTGCGACCATCCCAACAAAGGCTGCAAAGGTAGATTGAGTTACTGCAGATAGATAATCCTTCGAACCGAGCTTCATGATGATAAAGGTGGCTAAAAGCATCCAAATAACACGGATAACCTGCTCAGCGATTTGACTCATAGCGTAAGGTTTCAGGTTGTTCATCCCTTGGAAGAAGCCACGGATAACACTCATAGATGGAAAAATCAAGACAGCCCATGCTAGACTTTGCATAATGGGAATCAAATCTTTCCCCACACCCGAAAGATCAGCCAACCAAGGGGAAAACAGATACAGAACTAAAGCAAAGACAAAACCGAGCCCCGTCATAAAGCCGAGGAAACTTCGAATCAGGGCAAAACTATGCTCTTCTTCCTGCATAGTATTGTATTTAGCCACTTGCTTTGCAACCGCAACCGGAATTCCTGCTGTTGAAATTAGTAAGAACCATGCATAAATATTATACCCCATGGTAAAGAGGCCATTGGCCTTTGCCGCATAAGTTCCCATCCAGATATACCAGGGAATGATGTACACTGCTCCAAGTAAGCGACTGATAAAGTTACTAGCAGTTAGCCAAGCAGTCCCTCGTAACATCTGGGCTTGCTGATGATTAGTTTCGTTTGACATAGCTTCCTCATTCATATTTAATCACTAGGAAAAGTTCCTTATCTTCCATTATAAACTTTTCCTTGTTACTTGTAAATTTTGGGCTCGAAGTTTATAATAGAAAGTATGATAAAGATTGAAACTGTTTTGAATATTTTAAAAAAAGATGGTCTCTTCCGTGAAATTATCGACCACGAAAATTACCTCTATAACTACACGAATGTTACGTTTGATAGCATTAGCTATGATAGTCGAAAAGCCAAAGAAAACTGCCTCTTTTTTGCAAAGGGTGCAGCTTTTAAAGAAGAATATCTTGTGTCAGCTATCTCACAAGGTTTGGGCTGGTATGTAGCTGAAAAAGATTACCAAGTCGGTATCCCTGTCATTGTAGTTAATAACATCAAAAAAGCCATGAGTTTAATTGCCATGGTGTTTTATGGCAATCCTCAAAAGAAACTCAAAATTCTAGCCTTTACCGGAACTAAGGGGAAGACGACAGCAGCCTACTTTGCTTATCATATCTTGTCTCAACGTTACCAAACCGCGCTCTTGTCCACTATGAATACCACTTTAGATGGCAAGACATTCTTTAAATCTTCATTCTCAACACCCGAAAACATCGATCTCTTTGACATGATGGCACAAGCCGTTAAGAATAACCGTACTCACCTCGTCATGGAAGTTTCCAGTCAAGCTTACCTAGTTCACAGAGTTTACGGTTTAACCTTTGATGTTGGGGTATTCCTTAACATTACTCCTGACCATATTGGTCCCATTGAACATCCGACTTTTGAAGACTACTTCTACCACAAACGGTTACTGATGGAAAATAGTCGTGCTGTTGTAGTCAATAGTGATATGGACCACTTCAACCTTCTCAAAGAAGAAGTTGAACAAAAAGAACATGACTTTTATGGTAGCCAGTCTGATAATCAAATCAAAAATTCCAAGGCCTTTCGCTTTTCAGCTACTGGAAAATTGGCAGGAGATTATGATATTCAATTAATCGGACATTTCAACCAAGAAAATGCTGTAGCAGCAGGTCTTGCCTGTCTGCGTCTCGGAGCTAGTCTAGAGGATATCCAAAAAGGAATTGCCGAAACTCGAGTTCCAGGCCGTATGGAAGTTCTGACTCAGAAAAATGGGGCCAAGGTTATCATTGACTATGCCCACAATGGCGATAGTCTTACAAAACTAATCTCCGTTGTTGAAGAACATCACACTGGTAACATTGCACTCGTTCTCGGATCCACAGGAAACAAGGGAGAAAGTCGCCGAAAAGATTTCGGTCTTCTTTTAAACAAGCATCCTGAAATTCAAGTATTTCTCACCACAGATGATCCTAACTACGAGGATCCACGTGCAATCGCTGATGAAATCAGTAGCTACATTGAGCATCCCGTTAAAACAATCATCGACCGTGAAGAGGCTATTAAAACTGCAATGTCTATTACCAGTCAACCATTAGATGCAGTCATCCTTGCAGGAAAAGGAGCGGATTGCTACCAAATCATCAACGGCGTAAAAGAAGAGTACCCGGGTGATGCAGCCATTGCAAAACGTTATTTATAAACCAAAAACAAGGGATAAAATCCCTTGTTTTTTAGTCTTCTTTTTTAAAAGAGTTTTTCAAACCATTTACTGCACCTTCAACAGTTTCTTTTACTTCTTCAGCTACTTCTTTTAGCTTAGCAACTGTTTTTTCTGTGGTACCTTCAGCTTGAGTTTTACTATCTCCAGTAAGTTTACCAAAACCTTCTTTAATAGAACCTTTAGCTTGGTCAAATTTATTTTCAACTGACATATATTTGTCTCCTTTTATTTTTCCGATAAAAATATCGATTGGTTTCAGTATATCTTTATTCCTACTCAAAGTCAAACAAATAGCTCAAAAAAAAAGTTAAACCAAAACGAAAGTTAGCCTCTCCCGATCAAAATCAACCGCTAATTCGTACTTACTTGCATCATTTTTTCGAATATACCCTAAGATTTCTAAGCTATCCACAAAAATGTCTCGACGTTTTTGCTGGACTTGGTCTTTTTTGAGAAACTTGAGCAAAAAGGTTGTCATATACTTGAGAGCATACTCTGGATTAACATCTCCTAAAATCCCATAAAGCTCTTGCTGCTGTGCTGTTAAAGGATACTGATGTTTAACCTTATAAAAATAATTGGATAAGGTCATTTTTTGTCTTGCAAAGTCCGTCTTTTCCACTAAAAGTGCTGCATTCGTATGATTGCGCAATTCTGTTTGAAAAAGTTTCTCCTGTAATTCCTGATAGACTGAGCTCTCTTCTCTCACAAAGACTTCCTGGTCTAATTCAAGAGAATCTGTAGACTCTAGAAATGGAAGACTGATATAATAGCGTTTATGTTCTCTCAAAATCAAGCCTGCTTTAATGTACTCCTCCATAAACTTATCAACTGGTATCTCTGGAAACTGAGCCTTGATTTCACGGAGGATAACATCATCATGCTGATCAAGATAGTCTACCAAATCTCTAAAGAATGGTTGTCGCGTCAAGCGAGATGGATTAAAAATCTGAATCATGAAGATTCCTTTCTTTACATACTAAAAGTGGAGAGGCTGCTAGTTGACTCGGGTTAGTGCCAGGTTGATTCAGAGGTACAGGAAGCCCCAACTCTCGATAATATTCTCTCCAGAAATCACTGATTTCCTGTGTATCATACCCAAACTTCATGGGAATGGTCTCAAAAATGGGTAAGATGGCTGCAATATATTGGGAACAGTAAAAACCGGTTCCATCTGGGTAAAAGGAAGCATTGTAGGGAGCCCCTAAGAGACTCTCTGCTCGCTTTTTGACCTCTGCACAATCAATCTGCTCATAGTGATAACGGTCATAGACTTTTCCAGCTTCAAAGAAGACCTCAGGAGACTGAGCAAGGACACCACCTTCTACCGTGGCATGATAGACCTGTCCGTCCAAAAAGATAGCCACGTGACTGTAGTTACCTGTAGAAGCCTGGATAGCCTGCCCCATTTCTGTATCTTCTCTCACAAAAATCAAATCGCCATTTTCTATCATCTTTCTCTCCTAGAAAAAAAGGAGTCGAAACTCCTTTAGTTATATGGAAAACATCGTTTTCTCGTGTCAATCTCTAGTCAAATAATTACCATTTAAATAATTCATTAACTATATTCCAAGAATCACTCTAGCTGAAAATAATAAAGAAGCACCAAACTTCCAAAAGACAGAGCTAAGTAGAAGATTCCTATTTGCAATCCATACAAATGCCAAAAAATACAACTAACTAAAATAAAAATCGACGTCTCAGCAACGAGGCGATGCCATTTTTTTAAAGCATGTGGAGATTTTGGCGCCATATATCGTGCCCAAAATAAGATTAATAGAACTGCTAGAAGAAAAAATAGGAATTTTTCCAGCCAAGAAATTTGTATTACAGACACGGAGAAAAGACCAAGTATTGCCACAACCTCAACCAAAAAGCGTAGCCCTTCAATCAATCGCATCATGCTATCACCTTCTATAAATAGTCAAATTAACAGTTCTAAATATTCCTTAAATATTACCCATTAAAGCTTTCAGTCAATTGTGGTACCACTTGTTTCTTACGTGAAACAGCACCTGGAAGGAAAGCATGGTTGTTTTCAAGTTTGAAGTTGAAAGCTGCTTCTACCTTGTCCATATTAGCACCAAGAGCCAAAATTTCTGAGTTTGAGTTGACGATGTCTGTAATCATCAAGACAAAGTCAGAGTAGCCGTTAGCTGCATTTGTAGCTTGGATAGCTGCTTCGATTTCAGCTTGGCGTTCCAATACTTCAGCAATATCAACTGTATTCACTTGAGCCACACGAACATTGTTTCCATTAAGTTCAAATGTCTTAGCATCGATATCAATCAATTCTTCAGCAGATTTGCTTGCCAAGTTTGTACCAGCCTTAAGCATGGCAAGACCGTATTCTTCCAAGTTTACACCAGCCAATTCAGCCAATTCAGGAGCAATGACTTTATCTGATGGGTGAGTGGTTGGAGATTTCAAAAGAAGAGTATCTGAAATCAAACCTGATAGCATTAAACCTGCGATTTCTTTTGGAACAGCTACGCCATGCTCTTTGAACATGCGGTAAACGATAGATGATGCTGATCCAACTGGTTCCAAACGCATGTAAAGTGGGCTGGCAGTTTCAAAGTTAGCCACACGGTGGTGGTCCACAACACCATAAACTTCAACTTCAGCAATATCTGAAACTGATTGTTGGAATTCATTGTGGTCTGTTAAGATGACTTGTTCTGCACCTTCTGCTTTAGCAGATGTGATCACGCGCGGTGCGTCTACACCAAAATAGTTCAAGACGAAAGCTGTTTCTTCATTTGGAGTTCCAAGAGCCACCGCTTCTGTGTCCAAACCGTATGCTTCTTTTGCAAGATAAGCAAAAGCTACAGATGAACCAATAGCATCTGAGTCTGGATTTTGGTGACCAAATACTAGAATCTTAGACATGATAATACCTCGTTTCTTTATTCTCTTTATTGTAGCATTTTTTTCAATTTTTGACAAAAGTAAGAGGAGCCAAAGGACTCCACGTTACACGTCAAAAGTATCGACTAAATTTCTATATTGACTCTCTTTGAGATAATGTTCTTTTTGCATGCGTGTCTTGCGCTTGAAAAGAGCTTCAGCAGACATGGCTTCTTCCTTACTATCAAAACCTTCTGCAAATATGAGTTTTACTGGCAATCGAGCTCGTGTATATTTGGCTCCTTTACCGCTATTGTGAACAGTAATCCGTTTCTTAACATCTGTCGTGTAACCAGTATAGTAGGAACCATCACAACACTCAACCACATACATATAAGCCTTATGATCCATAGTAAATCTCTTGAATTTCTGGTGTATAAGTACCATCACTATTATGAACAATGAGTGGTGGTAAAACCTTAAAACCACTAGTGGAGCCGTCCTTAATAGCCTCAATCAAAAGCATATTAGCTTCCTTCTCCCGTTTAGGATAAACAAATTGCAGACGTTTTGGAGCCAGATTATGCTGTTGGAGCGTAGCTAAGATATCTAATAATCGATCAGGACGATGAACCATTGCCAAACGTCCATTTGATTTGAGAATTTTTTGAGCACTTCTACAAATTTCTTCTAAATTAGTTGTGATCTCATGCCTAGCCAAAAGATAATGCTCGCTCTCGTTCAGATTAGAATGAGGATCTACCTTGAAATAAGGCGGATTGCATAAAATCATATCTACTTTGCTTCCTTGAAGATGATTAGGCATGTTTTTCAAATCATCACAAATGACCCGCATCTGTTCTTCTAAGCTATTTAAACGAACTGAGCGTTCTGCCATATCTGCTAGACGTTCTTGGATTTCTACAGATAGGATTTTCGCCTTGGTACGACTACTAGCAAAAAGTCCGACAGCCCCATTGCCTGCACAAAAATCCACAATTAAGCCCTTTTTAGGAAAACGTGGAAAACGTGATAAGAGGACACTATCCACCGAATAGCTAAAAACCTCTCTATTTTGAATGATTTTGATATCCGTAGAGAATAGTTGATTGATTCTCTCACCTGATTTTAATAACTGTTCTTCCATCATTTTTCCTAATTTGTCACGTCAGCTTCTTCACATATTTGAATGACCTAATGTTTCATCTCATTTAGATTCGAAAGAGCTTCTTTAGTCCATATTGGCATCATCTGTCCTAAAGGGGCAAAACCATATTTGTATCGATCGCTTGAAAAGCGTCTCCGTCTTGGTAGTTGATGTTTTTCTTCTTCTAAAGTACGGATGGAAAGACTAGCTTTCCCAGTAAACTCATCAAAATCAACCACTTGAACCTGTACTTCTTCACCAACTTTTAAAACGTCATGGATATTTTCTATAAATCCTGTCCGAATCTCTGAGATATGAATCAGTCCTGTCACTCCTGTTTCTAACTCAACAAAAGCACCATAAGGCTGAATCCCAGTAATACGGCCATTTAACTTATCACCGATTTTCATTTTAGTCCTCAATTTCAATCGTTTCAATGACTACATCTTCAACTGGCTTGTCCATTGCACCTGTTTCCACACCTGCAATAGCATCCAAAACCTTATAAGATGCTTCATCTGCAAGTTGACCGAAAACTGTATGACGGCGGTCTAAGTGAGGAGTTCCACCTTTTTCTGCATAAATTTCTGCAATTGGTTCTGGCCAACCACCACGAGCAATTTCTTTCTTAGAATATGGCAAGTGTTGATTTTGCACGATAAAGAACTGGCTACCATTTGTATTTGGTCCAGCATTAGCCATAGAAAGGGCTCCACGTACATTGTAAAGTTCTTCTGAAAACTCATCTTCAAATGACTGACCATAGATAGATTCACCACCCATACCTGTACCAGTTGGGTCCCCACCTTGAATCATAAAGTCTTTAATAATACGGTGGAAAATGACACCATCATAGTAACCATCTTTTGATAAAGCAATAAAGTTGGCTACTGTTTTTGGTGCATGTTCAGGGAAAAGCTTAATGTGCATATCTCCATGATTTGTTTTAATAGTCGCAATCGGACCTTCTACTGTTTCAATGTCTACTTGTGGAAAATGTAATTCTTTTTCTACCATACCAAATCCTTCTAAGGCATCAAAAATGCCGTTTTCTTCTATTGTTTTTGTAATATAATCTGCTTTTTCTTTGATTTTGTCATGAGAAATTCCCATAGCAACACTAATACCTGCATAATCAAAGAGTTCTGAATCGTTAAGACCGTCTCCAAAAACCATGACGTTTTCAGGTTTAAGACCTAA
This sequence comes from Streptococcus peroris ATCC 700780, assembly GCF_000187585.1. Lineage (GTDB taxonomy): Bacteria > Bacillota > Bacilli > Lactobacillales > Streptococcaceae > Streptococcus > Streptococcus peroris. The sequence continues at coordinate 494,566 of NZ_GL732463.1, read as the reverse complement.
TTGGTCTACCACTTTGGCTACTCCAGCTGCTTTTGAACCAGAAATCGACACAACATCTGATGAATGTTCATGCCAGCGTACCATACGCAAAGTTGATGCTAAACTTTCAGGCAAAGTCAAATCATCTCCCTGATCCTCAAAGGTCCACATCTGATAAATATCTTCTTTTTGGTAAAAATCAGGGTCCACATCTAAATCTGGATAAATTGGATCGATGGCCTGGCTAATCATTTCTGTTCGTCTAGATAATTTAGCCTCATGACTACCAACCAAACCGTAGTCAATTCCCACTTCCTTTGTCCAAGCAATATACTCCTCAACCTTATCCCTAGCGATTTTATGACTATACAGAACACTACCTTTTTTATCTTCAATATAGGCACCATTCAAGGTTACAAAGAAATCAGGCTTGAGTGCTTTAATCTCTGGTACGACGCCAAAAATGCCTCGACCAGTCGCAATTCCTGTCAAGATTCCTCTATCGCACAATTGTTGAAATACTGTAGGAATAGTACTTGGAATAAAGCCAGTCTTTGAATTACGTAAAGTATCATCTATATCAAAAAAGATAACCTTAATCTTCTTAGCCTTGTATCTTAACTTGGCATCCATTGCAAGACCTCCTTAACTCACTCTATTCATTATACCATAAACTGATGAAATTCCCTACTAACCCTATCCAGCTTGTAAAAAAGCGGTCTACCCGGACCTGAAAAAAAGACCCACCCGGGTCTAACTCGCCTTCTCGTTTCAAAACTCGTGAAAAAAAGACCCGTTGGGGTCTTAATTCGCTTTCTTGTTTTCAAGCTCATGAAAAAGAGGTCCGTTGGGGTCTAACTAGCTCTCTTGTTTTCGAGCTCATGAAAAAGAGGTCCACTGGACCTGAAAAAAAGACCCACCCGGGTCTTTTTTTTAATCTTCGTTTACGAAAGGCATCAAAGCCATTACGCGAGCGCGTTTGATAGCTGTTGTTACTTTACGTTGGTTTTTAGCTGAAGTTCCAGTTACACGACGAGGAAGGATTTTCCCACGTTCTGAAACGAAACGGCTAAGAAGCTCAGTATCTTTGTAATCAACATATTCAATTTTGTTTGCTGCGATGTAATCAACTTTTTTACGGCGTTTGAATCCGCCACGACGTTGTTGAGCCATGTTTTTTCTCCTTTATAGTATTAATTGTCCATTAGAATGGTAAATCATCATCTGAAATATCCAAAGGATTTGTTGATCCGAATGGATTTTCATCACGTGAAAAGTCTGGTACTGAATTTGTAGGTGCTGCATTGTTAGCAGTTGGGGCTGTATAAGCTCCACCAGTATGTCCCTCACGCACGCTACGACTTTCCAACATTTGGAAATTTTCAGCCACAACTTCGGTGATATAGACACGTTGTCCTTGCTGATTATCGTAACTACGAGTCTGAATACGACCTGTCACCCCGATAAGTGAGCCTTTTTTAGCCCAGTTAGCAAGATTTTCAGCCTGTTGGCGCCACATGACAACATTGATAAAATCAGTTTCACGTTCACCATTTTGACTCTTAAATGTACGGTTTACTGCAAGAGTAAAAGTCGCAACTGCTACATTTGATGGGGTATAGCGCAACTCTGCATCACGTGTCATACGCCCTACAAGTACAACATTGTTAATCATAATCTACCTTCTTACGCGTCAAGTTTGACGATCATGTGACGAAGAATGTCAGCGTTGATTTTTGACAAACGGTCAAACTCTTTAAGAGCTGCGTCATCATTTGCTTCAACGTTAACGATGTGGTAAAGTCCTTCACGGAAATCTTGGATTTCGTATGCAAGACGACGTTTTTCCCAATCTTTTGATTCAACAACAGTTGCACCGTTGTCAGTCAAGATAGAGTCAAAACGTGCTACCAAAGCGTTTTTCGCTTCTTCTTCAATGTTTGGACGAATGATATAAAGAATTTCGTATTTAGCCATTGATAGGTTCCTCCTTTTGGTCTAATGACCCCAAGACATTGCAAGGGGTAAGTGAGGTTTGCTCACAATAAACTATTATACTAGAAAAAAAATTTTTTCGCAAGTGTAAAACAATAATAGTTTACTCTTTAGAGTTTTTTAGCAGAAGTTTTTGCAATTTCATCTACGAGAATATCCTCTTCTTCGAATTTCTTCTTCAAGGAATTAAGATCAATCGTTCCCTCAATTTGAACTTCAATAACGATCTTACCATCTTTACGTGGAATATTAACGGTATGAGAGATATTAAGATTTTCCTCAACGATTAAAGAAACAATCTTACCTAAAACTCCAACTTCATTTTCTGTGATAAAACGAACACGGATTCCCTCTTCACCATAGCCAGCAATTTCAAGAAAGGCTCTGAATACATCTCTATCCGTAATAACGCCGTACAGTTGACCATTGTCAACAACTGGTAAAATACCAATCTTATTTTTTAGCATGAGATAAGTTGCATCTTCCAAACTTGCATAGCCTGAAACAGTAACAACATCACGAATCATGACATCTTTTACCTTTGTCTTGTTAAGCAAGTAGTTCATCTCAAAGATTGAAAGACTAGTTGCTTTAGATGGACTAGCTTCTGCTATTGTACCTTCCGTTACAAGGCCTACTAATTTATCATTTTCAATAACAGGAAGACGGTGTAAGCCTTGTTCACGCATCAAATCGGCTGCATGTGCTACATTTGTATCTGGACTAATATAAACGACCTTGCGAGTCATAAAATCTTTAACTGCCATAGGAAATCTCCTTAATGTTTATAGATTTATTATACACTTTTTACGAAAAGCTATCAAACGCTTTCATTTCTTTTTCAAAATTTAGAAAAATCTGATAGCTAAAAAGAAAAAGAGCCCCACCTAAGAGCTCTTAAACTTTTACTTATGTGGATTCTATGATTGCAAAGTAATCTATATCCGCCGACTAAAACAATCCAGTGGATTTGATGATTGCTTTGCAATCTCTATCCGCCGACTAAAAAGGTCCCCCGGACTAGATGAAGATTGTTTGCGCAATCTCTATCCGCCGACTAAAAAGGTCCCCCGGACTAGATGAAGATTGTTTGCGCAATCTCTATCCGCCGACTAAAAAGGTCCCCCGGACCTTTTTAGCCACCTAGATATGCTTTTCTGACTTCATCTGATGCTGCGAGTTCTTTTCCTGTGCCTGATAGGACAATCTTTCCTGTTTCAAGTACATAGCCTCTATCTGCAATAGCAAGTGCTTTATTGGCATTTTGTTCAATCAAGAGAACGGTTGTTCCTTGTTTTTGGATATCCTGGATAATATCAAAAATTTCTTGTATAAAAATCGGAGCAAGTCCCATTGATGGTTCGTCTAACAAAAGAAGTTTCGGTGTTGACATGAGCGCACGTCCCATAGCAAGCATCTGCTGTTCACCACCAGATAGAGTAGCCGCATCTTGGTTTTTACGCTCTTCTAAACGTGGAAAACGTGAAAAGACTTTTTTCAAATTCGCTTGATTTTCTTCACGATTTTTCTTAAGAAAGGCTCCCATCTCCAAATTTTCCAATACTGTCAATCCTGGGAAGACGTGACGACCTTCTGGTACTTGAGAAAGTCCTGATGCCACAATCTTTTGCGCAGGCATCTTTTGGATTTCTTGCCCCAGAAATGCAATTCTACCAGAACTTGGGCGAACAAGGCCTGACAAGGTACGAAGAATGGTTGTTTTACCAGCACCATTGGCACCGATGAGGGAAACAACTTCTCCTTCATTTACTTCAAAGCTCACATCACGTACAGCCTGAATCATACCGTAGTGTACTGAGAGGTTTTCAACTTTCAACATAGACATTAGGCTTCACCTCCTAGATAAGCTTCGATAACTCGTTTATTGCTCTTGATTTCCTCTGGAGTCCCATGAGCAATCAAGCGACCATATTCGAGAACATAGATACGTTCTGTCACATCCATGACCAAGTTCATATCATGTTCAATCAGCATAATAGTAATGTTGAATTCATCCTTAATCCGACGGATTAATTCAGTCAACTCAGCTGTTTCCTGTGGATTCATACCTGCTGCAGGTTCATCCAAAAAGAGAATTTTAGGTTCTGTAGCAAGGGCACGTACAATTTCCAAACGACGTTGTTGGCCATAAGCAAGATTTTTTGCAAGGGTTTGAGCATCCTTATCGAGTTCAAAAATCTTCAGCAAGTCCATCGCTTTTATTTTTAGTTCTTCTTCGTTCTTGTAATAGGCAGGTAAACGGAAGAAACTAGCCAAAACATGCTTTTTGTGATGATTACTAAAAGCAATCAAAACATTCTCTAAAACTGTCAAATCCTTAAAGAGACGAATATTTTGGAAGGTGCGACTAAGTCCTAGAGAGGCAATCTTATAAGGCTGTTTCCCATTTAATAAATGTCCATCCAAGGTTACTGTTCCTTCGCTTGGTTCATAAACTCCTGTCAACAAGTTGAAAAGAGTCGTTTTACCAGCTCCATTTGGCCCAATCAAGCCAACAAGTTCCCCTTCATTCAATTCAAGAGTTACATCTCCAACAGCTGTTAAACCACCAAAATGCTTGGTTAACTGTTTTACTTCAAGTAATGCCATTAGTTTTGTCCCTCCTTCTTACCTTTTTTAAAGAGACGTGACAGGCTCAATTCCCATGTTCCAAGAAGACCACCTGGTCTGAAAATCATAACAAGTACCAAAGCCAGAGCATAAATAATCATGCGAACGCTAGCCACGTCTTGAAGAAGCATATTCAAAATTCCAAGAACAATTGCAGCGACAATTGACCCTGTAATTGATCCTAAACCACCAAATACAACGATAATCAAGATATTGATGGAGTTGATAAAAGTATAATCCTTTGGAACTACAGAACCGATAAAACCAGCTTGGAGAGAACCTGCAATACTTGCCGTAATGGCTCCGAAAACAAAGGCAATGATTTTAATCTTAGTAGTATTGACACCTACAGACTCTGCTGCAATTTCGTCTTCACGAACAGATAAGGTCGTTCTCCCAATCGGACTACGAAGAAAATTCAAAGTCGCTATCGTCGTAAGGACCGCAAAAATGTAAACCATTGGCCAGCTTGTGAAATTTGGAATCCCTAAAATCCCAGCAGCACCATTGGTAAGACTTCCACCATTTATAATGAAAATACGAATAATTTCTGCGACACCTAGAGTTGCAACAGCAAGATAATCTCCTTTTAAGCGAAGCGTTGGAATACCGACAATCAAAGCAACAGCTCCAGATATCAAGGCTCCTAGTAACATTGCTCCAAAGAAAGCACCATAAGTAGGAGATTTAGATCCGATAATAGCTGCCGCATAGGCACCAATTGCCATAAAACCAGCATGGCCCAGTGAAAACTGACCTGAGAAACCAACGATGAGGTTCAGACCAACAGCAAGAATAATATTAATACCGATTTGTTCTAAAATCTGGATATAGAAAAGATTGAGGACCCCGGCTAAAACTAAAACTTGGATCAAGATAAAACCTGCGACCAAAAGACCAAGCCAGGCTAAATTTGCTTTTAAATTTTGTTTCATGGCTTACACCTTCTCTTTCACATTTTTACCAAGAATACCTGCTGGTCTTACAATCAAGATCAACAATAAGATTCCAAACACAATCGCATCACGGAAATCAGACATACCAAAGGCCGTTGCGAATGTTTCCAATAGACCAATAACAAAGCCTCCTAGAGCTGCACCAGGAATAATTCCGATACCACCAAGAACAGCTGCTACGAAAGATTTCAAACCTGGAGTAACCCCCATCAACGGTTCTAAAGAGTTATAGTAAAGGGCAATGAGAACTCCTGCCGCACCCGCAAGGGCTGACCCTAAAGCAAAGGTGAAACTAATCGTACGGTTTACGTTAATCCCCATCAACTGGGCTGCATCACTATCTACAGACACTGCACGCATGGCTTTCCCCATTTTCGTTTTTTGTACGATAAGCTGTAAAAGTACCATCAAGACCAGGGAAACACCCAAAATTAGCAGTTGAATATTTGTCAAACTGATGGGCCCTAGGTCATAACGTACTGTTTGGATTGCTTGAGGGAAGGCACGAGTATTGGCACCTACTAGATAAACCATCCCATACTCAAGTAAGAAAGAAACCCCGATAGCTGTAATTAGTACAGATATTCGAGTTGAATGACGCAATGGACGGTAAGCTAGGAACTCAATGACAACACCGAGAATAGCTGAACCAATCATTGATAAGATTAAAGCTACGAAGAAATTTAATTGTAGAGAATTAATCAAAAAATAACCCATGAAAGCACCCATCATATAGATATCACCATGAGCAAAGTTAATGAGTTTGATAATTCCATAAACCATGGTATAACCCAAGGCCAGTAGTGCATAGACACTTCCCAGAATTAAACCATTGACAAGTTGTTGAAGCATATGGTCCACTCTTTCTAATTATTATTTTTAGGATTTTTAAAAATATAATCACTCTATAAATACTGAAACAGGGAGTGAGTAAAAGCTCATTCCCCATTTTCAATATCTATCAATAAATTATGGTTTTACGACTTCTGCCGCATCTACCTTACCATTGTTCATGGTCATCATGAAGGCTGTTTTCACTGTATTGTGGTCTGAGTCAAAACTTGTTTGTCCTGTCACACCTTCAAAGTTTTGTGTTTTAGCAAGGTTATCTTTAAGTTCTACAGATGTTTTAGCACCTTTTGCTGCATTTGCTACAAGGTATACTGAGTCGTAGGCAAGTGCTGCAAATGTTGAAGGTTCTTCATTGTATTTTGCACGATAGGCTTCAAGAAAAGCTTTTGCTTTATCAGAAACATCAACCGTAGAGGAGAATCCAGAGATGAAGTAGATATTTGAAGCTCTTTCAGCAGTTGCTTGTTGAACAAACTCTTCACCATTGAAGCCATCACCACCGATGATTGGTTTATTGATTCCCATACCACGAGCTTGGTTTACAATTTTACCAGCTTCTGTGTAGTACCCTGGCAAGACAATCGCATCAAAATCTTTGTCTTTAATTTTTGTCAAAGCTGCTTGGAAATCTGTATCTCCTGATACGAAGGTTTCGTCTGCAACAATTTCGCCTTGATAAGAATCACGGAAGGCTTTTGCAACACCCTTAGCGTAATCGCTTGAGTTATCAGAATACAAGACAACTTTCTTAGCGTTCAATTTGTTTGAAACATAGTTTGAGATGATCTTTCCTTGGTAGCTATCTTGGAAGGTACCAATGAAAAGGTAGTCTTGACCTTTTGTAAGTCCATCTTGAGTAGCACTAGGTGAAATCAATGGAACTGCTGCTTTAGTAGCATTTGCTACAGATGCAGCAGTTGCACCTGATGTAGCAGGTCCGACAACTACTGATACTTTTGATTGAGTTACAAGGTTAGTTGTAACAGACGCAGCTTCAGCTGTTTCAGATTTATTATCTTTATCAACTACTTCGATTTTTTTACCGTCAACACCACCAGCCGCGTTGATTTCATCAACAGCAAGTTGAGCACCTTTTTGTTCAGATGTTCCGTAGGCCGCTACTGCTCCAGTTTCCTCAAAGTTGAAACCAACTTTAATCGTATCTCCAATTGTATTACCAGTTGCATTTGATGTACCTGATTTTACTTCACCACACGCAGCAAGAACTGCTACACTTGCAAGAGCTACAAGTGAGAATGCAAATTTTTTCTTCATGTTTATCTCCTTTTTGAATTCATAATTCATTTATATGTTAAGAATATACCGAATTATCTGACAATTGTCAACTCATATAACTCAATTTATTCAATGATAACGTTTTCTTTATATTTATAAAGACTTCCAACAAATGGCATCTCCAATTCTTGGATATGACACAATCGAACATCCTTAATAAATTTTTCTTTTTCCAAACGATTGGCTATCTCTTCTATCTCTTGAGTAGGTGCATATAATTGTACATAACGATGTTTTTTTGAATGATAACAAATATCGCCGTAACTTTGAAGTTTTTTGGCATCACGATTATAATAAAGGTAGACAATCAAGCCAGACCGGCTCTCTTTTTCAAACATAGTAAATCCACTTTCTAAAGAATCTTTATCCCATTATAGCAAAAAAAGCAAACTCAGTCGAGTTTGCTTTAGTAGATTAATTCAAAGAATTATTGGCCATAATTTCATCGATAAATCCATATTCAAGAGTTTCTTGAGCACTCATCCAGTAATCACGTTCAGCATCTACATGGATTTGCTCAACTGATTTACCAGAATTATCTGCAAGAATTTGCTCTAAATTCTTACGGGTTTTGAGTAAGTGTTCAGCAGCAATAGCCATGTCTGACTGTTGCGTTCCGCCACCTGTACCACCCATTGGTTGGTGAATCATGTATTCAGCATTTGGAAGCATGAAGCGTTTACCTTTTGCTCCACTTGATGCAATAATTGTTCCCATGGATGCAGCCATCCCCATAACGATAGTTTGGACATCTGCCTTGATAAAGTTCATGGTATCTACAATTGCCAAACCAGCTGATACAGAACCCCCAGGAGTATTTACATAAAGGTAGATATCTTTTGTGCTATCTTGAGCATCCAAGAAAAGCAACTGGGCAATAACTGAGTTCGCCATATTGTCTTCAACTGGTCCAGTCAACATGATGATACGATCTTTTAAAAGGCGTGAGTATATATCATATGAACGTTCTCCACGACTTGTTTGTTCAATAACTACAGGAATCATTCATTTCTCCTTCTGATTTCAATATTTCTTAGTCAAACGACTCGATACAGGATTATTATATCTTTTTAGTCAAAAAAGGTCAAAATTTTGCTCTATTCTTTTAGACAGATACAAAAATTCAACCTTCTTTCGAAACTAAAACCAATTATCAGATTTAGTGTAAGCTTAGAATCTTATTTAGTTCCGAACAAACGGTCCCCAGCGTCACCAAGACCTGGAACGATGTATCCGTGTTCGTTCAAATGTTCATCCAAGGCTGCTGTAAAGATTTCAACATCTGGGTGAGCCTCTTGAAGAGCTTTTACTCCTTCTGGAGCAGAGACAAGGCAGACAAACTTAATGTTTGAAGCCCCACGCTTTTTGAGGGAATCAACAGCCAAGATTGCTGAACCACCAGTTGCAAGCATTGGATCAACCACAAAAACTTGACGTTGATTGATATCTTCAGGTAATTTTACCAAGTATTCGACTGGTTGAAGTGTTTCTTCATCACGGTACATACCAATATGGCCCACTTTAGCAGCTGGTACTAAGCTTAATAATCCATCAACCATCCCGATACCCGCTCGCAAGATTGGGACAATTGCTAGTTTTTTACCAGCAATCTGTTTTTGTACAGTCTTAGTAATAGGTGTTTCAATTTCTACATCTTCTAAAGGAAGATCACGAAGAACTTCATACCCCATCAACATGGCTATTTCATTAACTAATTCACGAAAAGCTTTTGTTGAGGTATCTGTACGACGTAAGATTGATAATTTGTGTTGAATCAATGGGTGATTGATGACTTCAAGTTTTGCCATTTATGCGTATCCTACTTTCAATTTGTTCTTCTAATTATACCAAAAAATGGTTTAAAAATCTTTCTAAACCATTTGTTTTTTCATATTCTATATCAGGTCAGTTTCCTTAATGGCTAGCTGAACTGTTTCAAGTGGTAGATGAGTCAACTCTGTTCCTTTTTCATGATAAAGGTGTTGGGCATAGTCATCCATTCGATATTGGTTAATATAAACGACCCGCTCACAGCCAACTTGTAACAATTGCTTGGTGCAGTTGAGACATGGAAAATGAGTAACATAGGCTGTGAAACCTTTTGGAACGCCACGCTCTGCCCCTTGCAAAATAGCATTTACCTCTGCATGAAGAGTGCGCACACAGTGGCCTTCAATCACTAGGCAATCATGGTCAATACAATGCTCTGTTCCTGATACAGATCCATTATAACCTGTTGAAATAACCTTGTTATCCTTGACTAAAACGGCCCCTACCTTAGCACGTTTACAAGTTGAACGATTAGCAATCAATAAAGCTTGAGCAGCAAAATACTCATCCCAAGCCAGTCTTTTTTCTGTCATAGCTTCTTTCCTCTTGATTTATTTTTTAAAAAATGGCAAGCGCAAATCTGCGATTTTTTCAGCAGGAACCTTCATCCCATCCTTGATCCATTTAAGTAAAACCGATACGATAGCGGAACTCCAAAAAGAATGCAGATAGCTACTGACTCCTTTAGATTTTCCATAATATTTTTCTAAAAATTCTTGCATAGCTTGCACAAAGATTTTTTCTAAGTGATAATCTAGGGCAAGTTGAATAACCTTAGCTTCTTTCTTGGCTTCTCGAAAGAGGTGAACCCAAACCAGATAAAGGTCTGTTTTGACATCGTAATGGCCCAATTGCTCCATGATGTTATGAACGCTCCGTTTAAAGACACTTTCTAAAATCTCTTCTTTGGATTCATAGTTTCGATAAAAGGCTGCACGAGAAACGCCAGCACGCTTAACTAACTCAGAAATGCTAATCTTAGCTAACTCCTTTTTCTCCAAGAGTTGCAAAAGAGCTGTTTCAATCGCTTCTCTGGTTAGCAAATTAGATTCTTGATTTGACTTTCTTAGATTCTCAAGCGATTTTTCAGATATTTTACGTTCAGACATAACAATTTCTTTCTACTTGTGACAACAGAGAGGTACTACTTTTGTTTCAAGGGCTTTCATGATATAATTGTAAAAAAAGACAGAACCTTTGTCAATGTATAAGTGATAAAGATGGAGAATTTCTATGACTTGGAAGATTGTAGCTGACTCTGGTTGTGATTATCGCCAACTGGCAAACCTTGCTTCTGATACTGAGTTTGTCAGTGTCCCATTAACGATTCAGGTAGCAGATACAGTATTTACCGATGATGCCAATCTGGATATTGATCAGATGATGGAAACCATGTATGCTACTTCTGAAGCTTCTAAATCAGCCTGCCCTAGTCCAGATGATTATTTAAGAGCATTCGAAGGTGCCAAACATATTTTTGTAGTAACTATCACTGGAACTCTGTCTGGTAGCCACAATAGTGCTCAATTAGCAAAGAATATTTATCTCGAAGAACACCCTGACGCACAGATTCATGTTATTGATAGTTTGTCTGCTGGTGGAGAAGTTGACCTAATCGTCGAAAAGATCAATGACTTGATCAACCAAGGACTTTCTTTTGAAGAAGTGGTTGAAGTTATTACTACTTATCAAGAAAAAACCAAGTTGTTGTTCGTTCTTGCTAAAGTGGATAACTTGGTTAAAAACGGTCGATTGAGTAAGCTTATTGGTACAGTTGTCGGGCTCCTCAATATTCGTATGGTCGGTGAAGCAAGCGAAACCGGAACCTTGGAGCTCCTCCAAAAAGCTCGTGGTGCCAAGAAATCTCTTCAAGCTGCTTATGAAGAGTTAATTAAAGCAGGCTATGCTGGTGGGCGTATCGTCATGGCTCACCGTAGCAATGAAAAATTCTGTCAACAGCTTTCAGAGCTCTTACGAGAAAAATTCCCAGCAGCAAATATTAAAATCATTCCAACTTCTGGACTTTGTAGTTTTTATGCTGAAGAGGGTGGTCTTCTCATGGGATATGAAATCAACTAATAAATCAGACAAGAGATGACTTATCATCTCTTGTTTTTTTATGGTACAATATTTCTATGAAACATTTTGATACGATTGTCATCGGAGGTGGTCCTGCTGGAATGATGGCTACTATTTCCAGTAGCTTTTACGGGCAGAAAACGCTTCTCATCGAAAAAAATCGAAAACTTGGAAAAAAATTAGCCGGAACTGGTGGTGGTCGTTGCAACGTCACCAACAATGGAACCCTAGATGACCTATTAGCCGGCATTCCCGGAAATGGGCGCTTTCTTTACAGCGTCTTCTCCCAGTTCGATAACCATGATATCATTAATTTTTTCACGGAAAATGGAGTCAAACTAAAAGTAGAAGACCATGGACGCGTCTTTCCAGCCAGTGACAAATCTCGGACCATTATCGAAGCACTGGAAAAGAAAATCAGTGAGCTAGGTGGTCAAGTTGCTACTCAAACCGAGATTGTTTCGGTTAAAAAGGTGGATGACCAGTTTGTCCTGAAGTCCGCAGACCAAAATTTCACTTGTGATAAACTGATTGTCACAACTGGTGGAAAATCCTATCCTTCCACTGGTTCTACTGGTTTTGGTCATGAGATTGCTCGCCATTTCAAACACACCATTACCGAACTTGAGGCGGCCGAGAGTCCCTTATTGACAGATTTCCCACACAAGGCCTTGCAGGGAATTTCTCTAGATGATGTGACTCTAAGCTATGGCAAGCACGTCATTACTCATGATCTGCTCTTTACCCACTTTGGTTTATCTGGTCCTGCTGCTTTGCGTATGTCTAGCTTTGTCAAGGGTGGTGAGGTACTTTCCTTAGACACTTTGCCTCAGCTTTCTGAGAGAGAATTAGTTGACTTTTTAGAAGAAAACCGGGAAAAATCCTTGAAAAATGCCTTGAAGACTTTGTTGCCAGAACGCTTGGCAGAATTCTTGGTGCAAGGCTACCCAGAAAAGGTCAAACAACTAACTGAAAAAGAACGAGACCAACTTCTCCAGTCTATCAAGTCCCTCAAGATTCCTGTGACTGGAAAGATGTCATTGGCTAAATCCTTTGTCACCAAAGGTGGCGTTAGTCTCAAGAAAATCAATCCTAAAACTCTGGAAAGTAAGCTGGTACCTGGTCTTCACTTTGCAGGGGAGGTGCTAGATATCAATGCCCACACAGGTGGCTTTAACATTACTTCTGCCCTCTGTACCGGCTGGGTGGCAGGAAGCTTGCATTTTGACTAAACTTAAAAGTAAGAAATCGGCAGAGATTACTCCGCCGATTTTTATTTTGTCTGAGTTCGAACATAGTGGGCAATAACATCTGAAGTGTATTGAGCTGTTCCAGGTCCAAATTTGTCAATGTTTTCTTTGAACTCTGGATTATAGACATAGCCTTTACCGATATGACCGAAGACTTCAATTGAACAATCAAACCCATACGTACGAATGGCTTGTAAGAGCTTGGATGCTTCTTCTTGGTTTTCGGTTGCTGTTGTAGGTAGTCCATCTTTGAGATTTTGAGCCAGGGCTTGAAAAACCTGATTAAAGGCTGATGCAACCTCATCCTCTCGTCCTTTTTGACGCTCAAGGGCTTGATCCATGACTTCTTGGCCATACTTGTCTACCGCCTCTTGGTGGTATTTTTGATTGTCTTGATAGCTAAATCCAGTGAATTTTTCCTCAATGGTCATTTTTCTTTCTCCTTTCTGTTCTTGAATAGTTTTCTGTAAGGTTGAAATTAAGGTATCCAGATGTTGTCTTTCTCGAGTCAGGTAATCCAACTGTCTCGTCAAATGTGGTAACAAGTTCATCTTTTCTTCCTTCAATAGCTCTGCTATTTTTTCTAAAGAAAAACCTAGATACTTGTAATAAAGGATAACCTGAAGTCGTTCCAAATCATCCTGACTGTAGGTCCGATAGCCGTTTTCCGATTTTAAAGGAACCAAGAGTCCTATCTTATCATAATGGTAAAGTGTCTTGACAGAAACGCCTGAAAGCTGCGCAGCTTCTTTGATATGGTACATGATTTCCTCCTCACATAAATAATATATACCCTCCCCTTTGGGGAGAGTCAAGTATTTTATCATATTTTTTTAGATTTATGAAAACGTAAAATTGAATTTCTTGACAGACTTCAAAAATCATGATAGGATAATCAAGTCTATCAATCAAATAAAAGGCTCTTAAAGAGCAATTGAGAGAGGGCTATTTGACGATTTCAAGTAGCCTTTTCTTATTTTAAAAATGGATTGGAGTTTTAACGATGTCTGAAAAATCGCAATGGGGATCAAAACTGGGCTTCATCCTTGCATCTGCTGGTTCTGCTATTGGTCTTGGAGCTGTTTGGAAGTTCCCTTATATGACCGTTGCCAATGGTGGGGGAGGTTTTTTACTGGTCTTTCTCATTTCGACACTGTTGATTGGATTTCCTCTCTTACTGGCTGAATTTGCTCTTGGTCGAAGCGCTGGCGTATCAGCAATCAAAACCTTTGGTAAGCTTGGAAACAATCAAAAGTACAACTTTATTGGTTGGATTGGCGCCTTTGCTCTTTTCATCCTTCTCTCATTTTATAGTGTTATTGGGGGTTGGATTCTGGTATACCTTGGTATCGAGATTGGGAGATTATTCCACCTAATCGGAAATGGAGATTATGCCCAGCAATTCTCTTCCATCATTTCTAATCCAGTCATTGCGCTTGGAGCCCAAGCATCCTTCATTTTCTTGAACATTTTCATTGTTTCACACGGCGTTCAAAAAGGGATTGAAAGAGCATCTAAGGTTATGATGCCCCTACTCTTTATTATCTTTGTTGTTATTATCGGGCGTTCTCTTAGTTTGCCAAACGCTATGGAAGGGGTCAAATACTTCCTCAAACCGGACTTTTCAAAACTGACAAGTGCTGGACTACTTTATGCCCTAGGGCAATCTTTCTTTGCCCTGTCCCTTGGAGTTACAGCCATGCTGACCTACGCTTCTTACTTGGATAAGAAGACCAATCTGGTTCAATCAGGAATTTCCATCGTAGCCTTGAACATCTCAGTTTCTATCATGGCGGGACTTGCGATTTTCCCTGCTATGTCAGCCTTTAATATCCAATCTGAAGGTGGACCGAGTCTCCTCTTTATCGTTTTACCACAACTCTTTGACAAGATGCCTTTAGGTACGATTTTCTATATTCTCTTTCTCTTGCTTTTCCTCTTTGCGACGATAACTTCCTCAGTCGTTATGCTTGAGATCAACGTTGGTAACATCACCAACCAAGACAATCGTAAGCGTGCCAAGTGGAGTATGATTTTAGGAATCTTGACTTTTGTCTTTGGTATCCCTTCGGCCCTATCCTATGGTCTTATGGCTGATGTCCATATCTTTGGGAAGACCTTCTTTGATGCCATGGATTTCTTGGTTTCCAACCTCCTTATGCCTTTTGGTGCTCTCTGCTTGTCTCTTTTTACAGGCTATATTTTCAAGAAGACACTGGCTATGAAAGAACTTCATCTTGATGAAACACCATGGAAACAAGGACTTTTGCAAGTCTGGCTTTTCCTTCTTCGTTTCATCATTCCAATTATCATCATCGTGGTCTTTATCGCCCAATTTATGTAAATACAAAAAAGGACTTGAGAATATCTCTCAAGTCCTTTCTTTTTATGGATGGCTAACAATCAATTCTAGACCTTGCCCTTCCAAGGTCCAAGCTTCAACATCACTTGGAAGGATAAAGTGGCTACCTTTTTGAATTGGATAGTCTTTTCCATCAACAGTCAGGTGACCTTGACCAGCCAAGACGCTCAACAAGCTATAGTCAGCTGTCTTTTCAAAGTCCACTTTTCCTGTGATTTCCCACTTGTAAACCGCGAAGAAATCATTAGAGACAAGTAAAGTTGAACGCAAATCATCTGCTTTGACAGTCACAGGACGGCTGTTAGCTGGCTCACCAATATTTAAAACATCGATGGATTTTTCAAGGTGAAGCTCGCGCAAGTTGCCATTGTCGTCCTTGCGATCAAAATCATAAACACGGTAGGTGGTATCACTAGACTGTTGCGTTTCAAGGATTAAGATACCTGCACCGATCGCGTGCATTGTTCCACTTGGTACATAAAAGAAATCTCCAGCTTTTACAGGAACTTTTGTTAACAAGGCATCCCAGTTTTTATCTTCGATTTGCTGACGAAGCTCTTCCTTAGACTTAGCATTGTGACCATAGATAATCTCTGAACCTTCATCTGCTGCGATGATGTACCAGCACTCTGTCTTTCCAAGTTCGCCTTCATGCTCTAGTCCATAAGCATCGTCTGGGTGAACTTGAACACTAAGCCAACCGTTGGCATCGAGGATTTTAGTCAAGAGTGGAAATACTGACTCTGGACGGTTCCCAAATAACTCACGGTGTTCCTCATACAAACTAGCGAGGTCTGTTCCTTCATAGCGGCCATTGGCTACCTTAGACACTCCATTTGGATGAGCTGAGATCGCCCAATATTCTCCGATTTTTTCGCTTGGAATGTCGTAACCAAACTCATCACGTAGTTTAGTCCCACCCCAAATTTTTTCTTGCATAATGGAATTTAAAAATAATGGTTCTGACATGCGCTATCTCCTGTCTGGTTTACTCCTTTCATTATAGCAAAAAAAGAGTCCTAATTGAACTCTTTTTCTTATCTTATAAAGTAAGGAGAAGATTTTATAAAAATAGTAACGATATGGTTTTCATACTTTTGAAAAAACTACCAGAAACTATTAGTTCACAAGATTTGGAAGAATGAACACTATAAAGAAAGCTAGAGCAACCATCAGAAAAACAAGGAAATAAACTAAACATTTAGTCAACCATGCATAACGACCTGGTTTTAAAGGTCTTTCTACATAGGAATGTTTTGGTTTTTTAGGGTCATAATAAACAGTTACATTTCCACCAATTGGGAATCGTTCCATTAAAGGTGATTTTGTTAAAGAGATGAAACTGTTCCTATAAATCTTGTATCTTAAATCCTGAGGAATTTCCCCATCTTCAAAATTATCCATTTTGACATCAGATACGATTGACCCCAAGGGAGTACTGATTGTATTTGAAATCGCATATAGAAATTTCGGCCCTAAAACCTTGTATCGGTTCCCATCAACAGTGTACTCAACCACTGGGAGACTAATCCCGTTATAAAGAGCATAGGAATATCGGATAATAACTCCTTCCGTTCTTTCGGTGCATCTCTTGGCATTTCTGTAATTACTAAAGATAAAAATGTCGAACATGAAATAGGTGAAGGCAGCAAAGCCTAAAACCATTAAACCAAATAATAGAAAGAAAATTGTGGGCATTTTTTTCTCCTTAGAATATTGTTATGAAGCTATTTTAACAAATTTAACAAAAAAGACAAGAAAAAAAAGACCGGATTGCTCCGATCTTTCAATAGTTCATATTCGCACATTCTGTTTTAAGAATCATTAAGGTTAACTTCAAATGACTAGCATCCTATTTCATACGATAAAAATCAATGACTAGACCAGCAGGGCCTTCAACTAACATGGATTCTGTTCCCCAATCAGTTACAACTGGCCCATGTAGAATCTCAATTCCTAATTCTTTCAAACGCTTTTGATTCTGTTCCAAATCTTCAACTTCAATGTGTAGGATGATTCCTGACTGAAAATTTTCCAGAGGTATCAAATGGCTTTGTGAGAACATAAGACAGTGACTGCCAATCGTGAACTGAGCAAAACTGTTATCAACATAGTCCGCCTTTTTATCCAAGATACATTCTAATTCAGCACAGACTTGGGGAACATCTGACACGATAATATCTAATTGATTTAAATTCATTTACTATCCTCCAGAAAAAGACCGGATTGCTCCGATCTTTTATGTTTCTCTCTATGAAAATCAAAGTATAAAATCTACAATGTTTACATTTGATTTTCGACGAGAGGAATTATTTGATTGCGCGTGATTGCAATCCTTCTTCTTCCAAGAAGAGGCGGAATGGTACGAGTTCTTCTGCTTCGTATTTTTCCTTGAAGGCTTTGATAGCTTCTTCTGAGTGTTGTTTTGGATCCAACTCAAGTACTTCTACTGGAAGTGGACGATGTGGAGTGATATGAGCATCGATAACAACAGTTTTACCTTCTTTGTTGAGTTTCACAGCTTCTGCAACAACAGCATCGATATCTTCGATACGGTCAACTGTAAATCCTACAGCACCTTGCGCTTCAGCGATTTTCGCATAGTCAGCATTAGAGAAGTCACAACCAAACAAGTGTTTGTTTGTGTCTTCGTATTTGTCCTTGATGAAGGCATATTTACCATTTGAGAAGACAACGTTGATAACTGGAAGGTCGTATTGAACGTTTGTGATAACGTCTGGGTAGCACATGTTGAATGCACCGTCACCCATGATGTTCCATACTTGGCGATCTGGATTGTCTTTCTTAGCAGCGATACCACCAGGAAGGGCAATACCCATTGTCGCAAAGAGTGGAGATGTACGCCACATGTTCTTAGGTGTCATGTGAAGGTGACGAGTAGATGTTTGAGTAGTGTCACCTACGTCGATTGAGTAAATAGCGTCTTGATCAGCATGTTTGTTGATTGCATTGTAAACTTGATACAATTGCAATTCACCCTCAGTTTTACCTTCGAGTTTGTTCATGTAATCGCGCCAGTTTTGGTTGTTCTTCACGTTTGCACGCCACCATGGAGTAGACTCAACTGGGTTTACTTTATCAAAGATAGCTTTAGCTGCTTGACCTGCATCACCAAGGATTGAAGCGTCAAGGGCGTGACGTTTACCAAGTTTGTAAGGGTCGATATCCACTTGGATGAATTTTTCAGTGTTCTTGAATGCTTCGTAAACTTCAGCAAATGGGAAGTTTGAACCAAGGAAAAGAACTGTGTCTGCTTCAAAGACCACTTCGTTGGCTGGTTTCCAACCAACACGGTAAGCAGAACCTGTCAAACCTTCGTAGTTCCATTCGAACGCTTCGAAGTTTTTACCAGTTGTGATGATCGGTGCTTTGATTTTACGTGACAATTCAGTGATCACTTCACCAGCTTTAACACCACCGTAACCAGCATAGATAACTGGACGTTCAGCATTGTTCAAGATTTCAACAGCTTTGTCAATTTCAGTTTCGTTCAAAGCAGGAGCGATGAATGAACGTTCGTATGAACCTGAACCGTAGTATGAGTTTTCGTCGATTTCTTGGAAACCGAAGTTTACTGGGATTTCAACAACAGCTGGACCTTTTTTAGAAACAGCTGCACGGCAAGCTTCGTCAATGACTTTTGGCAATTGTTCTGCGTAAGCTACACGTTTGTTGTAAACAGCGATACCGTTGTACATTGGGTTTTGGTTCAATTCTTGGAAAGCATCCAAGTTCAACTCGTTAACTGGACGTGATCCAAGAATAGCAAGAAATGGAGTGTTATCCATAGCTGCATCGTAAACACCATTGATCAAGTGAGTCGCACCAGGTCCACCTGAACCAACTGCAACCCCGATAGAGCCACCAAATTTAGCTTGCATAACCGCTGCAAGAGCACCAGTTTCTTCGTGACGAACTTGCAAGAAACGGATATCTTTGTCTTCAGCCAAAGCGTCCATGAGGGAGCTAAGTGTTCCTGATGGAATACCGTAGATAGTATCTACGCCCCAGGTTTTCAATACATTAAGCATCGCTGCAGATGCAGTAATTTTTCCTTGAGTCATAAGTATAACTCTCCTTAAATTAATATTGTCATTTACAAAAAGCGCTTTTATATGTTACTTGAAAACGATTCAGTAAATTTACAATCCTAATTTATCACATTTGTTTTCAGATTCATAAGAATTTGCTCAGAAACTTTCATTCTCTATTACAGTACAGTTTGGAAGCGTTTCGAAAATCTGTTTTAGAATAGAAAAAAGCGGTTAAGACCGCCTTTTTAATCGACTTTAGTAAAATTAAGCATGAGAGAGCTAATTAAAACAGATACTGAACTAAAGGCCATGGCCAATCCTGCAAGTTCTGGATTGAGGGTCAATCCCAGTCCTACAAAGACTCCAGCAGCAATTGGAAGCCCAAGGATATTGTAGATAGAGGCCCAGAAGAGATTGAGTAAGATCCTGCGGAAGGTCCTTTGACTCATGTCAAAGGCGCGCACAACGCCAAGCAAATCATTTTGCGTGAGCACGATGCCACCGGACTCGATCGCAATATCCGTTCCAGATCCCATAGCGATCCCCACATCCGCGATCGAGAGAGCTGGAGCATCATTGATCCCATCTCCAACAAACGCGACCTTGCTAGTTTCTTGCAGTTTTTGGATGGCGCTAGCTTTTTCTTGAGGAAGGACATCAGCAATGACGGTATCAATTCCCACTTGCTTAGCAATAGCTTGGGCCACCCGTTCATTATCCCCCGTTAACATGACCGTTTTCAAGCCCCGTTCTCTGAGCTTTTTGATCGCTTCTTTTGAGCTGGCCTTTGGAGCATCTTGAATGGCAATCAAGCCAATCACTTGCCCATCCACAGACAAACTGATCACTGTTTTGGCCTGCTCTTGCAACTCTACCATCCGTTTTTCAAGCTCCGGATCCATCGCTGTCCCGTCATGAAGTTTGCCATTTCCCAAGGTCACCAACTGCTGGTCGATCTGACCTTGGACCCCTTTTCCTTCAATCGCTTGGAAGTTTTCCACAGGGGATAACACCAAACCTTTTTCTTCTGCTTGTGATAACACCGCTTGGGCTAGTGGGTGTTCTGAAAAAGTTTCAAGACTAGCAGCCAGTGTCAAGACACGCGCTTCATCTCCTACAACATCGGTTACAAGTGGTTGGCCAATGGTAATGGTCCCTGTCTTATCAAACACAACGGTTTGAATCTTTTGCACTTCTTGAAGAACTGTTCCATTTTTAATCAGAACCCCCATCTTGGCACTACGGCCGGTTCCGACCATGAGGGCTGTTGGGGTTGCTAAACCAAGGGCACAAGGACAGGCAATAATGAGGACAGAGACTGCATAGAGCATGGCCTCTTGAAGCGATGCTCCCAAAAGCACGGACCAAACCCAGAAAGTCACAATGGCCAAAATCGTCACTGCTGGAACAAAGATACCTGAAATCTTATCCGTCAAATCTTGAATAGGAGCACGACTGGATTGGGCCATTTTGACAAAGTCCACAATTTGAGATAAGAGGGTCTCACTACCGACTTTTTCAGCCTTAAAGAGAATGGTCCCATTGCTGTTGATAGTGGAGCCGATAACTGCATCACCAACTGATTTTTCCACAGGCAAGCTTTCACCTGTCACCATCGACTCATCAATGGTCGTACTTCCTTCTACAATCGTCCCATCAACCGCAATCTTTTCCCCAGGACGGACCCGAATCAAGTCATCAATTTGGATATCTTCTGCCGCCACCTCGACATAGTTCCCATCACGGAGAACTTGAGCCGTTTTTGCCTGCAAATCCAACAACTTTTCCACAGCCTCGGAGGCATTGTTACGCATCCGTTCTTCAAAGATTTGCCCTAAGAGGATAAAGAAGATGATAAAACCCGCAGCCTCAAAGTATACTGGCTGACCAGTAAAAAGCGCAAATACACTATAGACATAGGCTACCAGGGTTCCAAGAGCTACCAAGGTATCCATATTGGAATGGTGCTTCTTAAATGAGGCCCAGGCACTCTTGATAAAAGGTACTCCTGCTACCAACATGATCGGCGTTGTCGCTAGAAAAGTCCCCCAGCGATTGACTGGATGGGATACAAGTCCTGCCCACATCCCGATCATCAAGATCAATAAAGGAAGGGTAAAGATACTAGTAATCCAAAAGCGACCCAGTAAACCTAAGACACGACGGCGTTTTTCCACAACCGTGTAGGAACCCTTTTGCATCTTCATTCCACATGAAAACTCAAAGTCCCCTGTTTCTGTCGGGGTAAAGGATATCACCTTATCCACACCGACTTCCAAAGGCTCTAAAATCCCCTGATCTTCAAACAAAATTTCCTTGTAACAGCCGGAAGGATTGACCCGATGGAAGGTGATTTCAGCAGGGATCCCTTTTTGAAGTTGAAATTCTTTGGGACTATAGCCCTTTTCTGCTGTAATACGGATCTTTTGCACTCCGTTTTCCACAACTGCTTTTTGTTTTTCTACCATACCTACTCCTTTATTCCACAATCATTTGACCATGCATCATGTTCATTCCACATGAAAACCCATATTCGCCCGCTTTTTCTGGCGTAATTTCAATGACATGTTTTTCACCTAAAGGCAAATCTTCATGAACGCCAAAATCTGGAAAGATCACTTGAGCCAGGCATGAAGATGGATCCTTGCGATTAAAGATGATCCGGGCAGGAACATTCTTTTTCAGGACAATGGTTTCAGGCGAATAGCCCCCCATGACTTCGACTTCAATTTCTTGATAACCTGATTTCTGATGAGCTTGGCCGCTTACCTTTTCATGCTCTGCAAAGAACCACCAAGCAATAAAAGCAACCCCAAGTAAACAAACAATACTAATTAACAATCCAAACATTGAAATTCCTTCTTTCTATTACATACAATTGCAAGGGACTGTTTCGACAGCCTCTGCTTTCTTTTCTTCCAGGACCTGCTGCAGCTGATTAAGATCTGCAAGCGTAAAGTCACATTCTTCAATCAAATCAGCTAGCAAGAGCTTTATTCTTCGAGAACAAAGCTTGTCTTTGATATCCTGAACCATTAAGCCCCTACTATCATCTAGCGTTAAAAGGGCCGAATAGACAAAGGACTTGCCCTGCTTCTCCCGAGTCAAACATTCTTTCTCCACCAAACGGGCCAAAAGTGTCTGGATCGTGGACTTGGACCAGCTGAATCTTTTTTCTAATACTTTTATAAGATCAGTGCTTGTCTGTTCTCCCTGCATCCAGATAATCTTCATGACCTGCCATTCTGCATCTGAAATTTGCATGATTATCTCCTCCAAAATCTACATTTGTAAATTATAAATATGAGTATACTCTGAAAATTTACATTTGTCAACTATAAAGTTAATACATTCTGCTTTTTTCTCCTCATTACAAATTTACCAAAACATCTGCATAATCATCTCCTCCAAAATCTACATTTGTCAATCACAATTATTACTATACTCCTAAAATCTACATTTGTCAACTAAATTTCCTAAAAATTTTAAAATAATTTAAAATGTATTAAAATTTTTTCTTATATACTCGTTAAGTTCACTTGTTAAACTCTCTTTCATGTTTACAAAGACATAACTCAAAAACCTCCACTTGGAGTGGAGGTTTTCTACTTTATCAATACAATTTTAAGTCACGAGGATCAACTGGGAAAGTTGGATTGTATGGATTGTGACGAAGTTTGAAGTGTTTCACATCTTCAATAGTTTGTGTTCCAGATAACTGCATGACTGTCTTCAATTCTGCATTCAAGTGCTCAAATACTTGACGGACACCAACACTACCACCAAGAGCCAAACCATAAATAACAGGACGCCCAATTGCTACCAAGTCTGCTCCTGAAGCCAAGGCTTTAAAGACATGTTGACCACGACGAATACCAGAGTCAAAAACAATTGGTACACGTTTATCAACTGCTTCTGCTACTTCTTGAAGTGAGTCAAAGGCGGCTGGGCCACCATCGATTTGACGTCCACCGTGGTTGGTTACCCAGATACCAGATGCACCCGCAGCAAGAGAACGTTCAACATCTTCACGGCATTGAGGCCCCTTCACATAAACTGGGAGTCCAGAGTATTCAGCGATAAATTCTACATCTCGTGGAGAGAGGCGTTGTTTAGCTGATTTGTAGACAAAGTCCATTGACTTACCAGCACCCTCTGGCAAGTATTCCTCAACGATTGGCATCCCAACTGGGAAGACAAAACCATTACGTTTATCAACTTCACGATTGCCCCCCACGGTTGCATCTGCCGTTAAGACGATCGCTTTATAACCTTCTGCCTTCACGCGATCCATAATGTGGCGGTTAATCCCATCATCTTTACTAAAGTAAAATTGGAACCAATGAGGAGTCCCTTGAAGTGCTTCCGTAATTTCTGGCAGATCAACTGTAGAGTAGGAGCTTGTAGTATAGAGGGAACCAAACTCATGTACACCACGCGCAGTAGCCACTTCCCCTTGTTCATTGGCTAATTTATGAGCTGCAACTGGAGCCATAATGATGGGTGAAGATAGTTTTTCACCAGCAAATTCAATCTCTGTACTTGGATTTTCCACATCACAAAGCGTATGCGGAACGATGAGTTTGTGGTTAAAGGCACGGATATTCTCCCGTAAAGTAAAGGTATCTTCCGCTCCACTAGCGATATAACCAAATGCTGCCTTTGGAATAACTTGCTGCGCCATAGGCTCCAAATCGTAGGTGTTAATGAAATCTACAGGTCCTTCTGCATTGCTTGTTTTATATGACATAAAATATCCTCCTTGTTGAGTAAGCGTTTACTTCTTCTTACATAAATATCTTAACTCTTCTTCATGATCTTTTCAAAACATTTGCCTGGAAATTTCATAATAAAGGTAAACAGCCTTAGAACTAAAAAGTAAAGAAGATACAGATTCACCACCTATCCTACTCTAAACAGGAACTATTGTTATAAATCTTCCATTAGATAAAAAACTCAGGTAGTTCTATAGTTACCTGAGTTTATCTGCCAAAAATTTTATAATTTGCTTTTAAATGCCACAATTTTTAAAATTTAACTATTGTTAATTTTTACAGTATAAAGAATTTATCTTATATGTTTTTTTGAAAATTGGTAATTTTTATAAGTACCGATAATACTACCTACACTTAAACCAAATAGAATAAAGATAAAAATTGCAAACCCATCACCGATTGCTTTACTATTAAATAGATGATTAAATAGTAAAAATAGAGGTAGAACGATAGGGAGCAATACACTACTTACAGCTGCACGTCGCATCTCCTTTGTCTCTCCTGTAATAAACCAAGTAAAAGGTAAAAATCTCATCCAATTTAGGTATTCCTTTTGTTGAAATTTTTCTTCAAATAAATGAGTAAACAGAACATAAAATGGTAATGCGATGTAATAAGTTACTTTAACCAAGAAGTACATTGCACCAATAAATACTGCAACTCCCCACCACATTCCTTCCATTGTTTCTTCGTAATCTCGTTGATACTTTGGTTTTCTAGACATAATAGTTCTCCTTTAGTTTTTCATCCATTATTTCATTAAGTTTGTAAATGTATTGATCGTTGTCAATTTATTATTGTAACTAACTTGTCTTTGTAACTCTTGGAACTGTTGTTTTAATTGCTCATTTCTCTTCAGTTCTTCATATAAGTTTTGAGCTTGTCCTATATCATAGGCTCTTCCTTGATCTATCAAATTAATCATATATACAAAAGCACTATAATGAACATCTAACCCGGCTTGTTGTCTTGCTGTAACAAATGGAAGACAATTTATTTTTCCTATAAAATAATCTCTAGCCTTAGTAACTTCATTTTGTAGTTGTCGAATTTGTTCAGCTTTTGGCTTATCCTTCTTTACTCGTTGAAAAGCAAAATAAATTGGAGACCAAAGAATGACCCACATAGCTATCCAAACAGTATATTCAAACGGTCTACTTAAAACACCCAAGCCAGAGCTACTAAATTCACCAAGTCTTTCTTTGTAGGCTACTAGAAGCAACGATCCTAATATCCTAACAACCCATCCAAATCCACTAAGTTTAACATTAATCAAATCAACATATTTACTATCTAAATTATAGAAATACTTCGTTGCTTCTTCAATACGTTTTGACCAAATTGCAGCATCAATGAGCAATTCTCTACTTCGCTCAGGCTCTTCAAGAGTTGAAACATGTTCTTGAATTACCGTCTGGTATGGTTGTGGATTAGCAATTGGGTAGTATTTATAAGCTTTACCTTCTTTGGTAATGATTTCCATAGAATGGTATTCCCCATTATCAAATACTTCTGACCAACGTTTATTAGGTATTCTACCTCTCGCATATGCATCCCAAATTGTCCAATCATTAAAACTTGCTGATTTAAACTCTTCAGGAATAATCCCTAAAAAATAATCTAATTCCTTCTCATCTTGAGAGATAATTCTATTCATATATGTTTCTCCTTCCATATCTATTTTAACATATTGTGGTTATATACACAATATGAAGAAGTGCTCTTTTTACTTATAATTAAGTTAAAGGAGTTGATAACGATTATCAGTTTTAGCCCCCTTTGGGATACGATGAAGAAAAAAGAAATTTCTCAATATAGATTATTAAAATCAGGGATTGACAACAAAACCCTAGATAGTTTAAAGAAAAATAAAAACATAACTTTACTGACATTAGAAAAGCTATGTTGTATTTTAGATTGTCTTCCAAATGATATCGTAGAATTTATCGAAGAAACTCCTGACTACAATCAAAATCAATAATACCATCTTGGGTAGTTAAATGATTTAATGTAATTAAACAACTAAATAAAGTTATTTAACCAATAATTGTGAACAACTCTTGGTTAAATTATTT
>NZ_GL732463.1:268980-468381 GCF_000187585.1 Streptococcus peroris ATCC 700780 | reverse complement strand
AAAATAAAGATTTGAATTATCTTATTTTATGGGTTTTTTTATTTTAGATATAAAATTTCAGTTAAAATTGGAGTTTAAAACTTTGAAATTTCAATAGATTAGGCTTTTTGCCAATTTTCTTGGTCTTCTTTGAAACGTTTTAGGAGGTCGAGTCCTTCTGGTGTGATGTAGCCTTCTTCTTGGGCTAGGTGAATCAACTCGCTGTAGTTTGAAAGGGTCACAAGTTTAACGCCAGCATCCGCAAAGTTTTTATCAGCTTTTGGTAATTGGTAGGTAAAGATTGCTACCACACCTAAAACATCTGCACCTTCACGTTTAGCTGCTGCTACGGCTTCGAGAACTGAACCACCAGTTGAAATAAGATCTTCAACAACAACCATCTTTTGACCTTGTGGTACACGACCTTCGATTTGGTTTCCAGCACCATGATCTTTTGGTTTGCTACGGATGTAGGCAAATGGCAGATTCATCTTATCGGCGATGATGGCACCATGTGGGATACCTGCAGTCGCTGTTCCTGCAATCACTTCTACCTCTGGGAATTCTGCTTTAATAGCTTCCACAAAACCATTTTCAATCAAGGTACGAGTTTCTGGGTACGCAAGGGTCACACGGTTGTCCGTATAAATCGGTGACTTGATACCTGATGCCCAAGTAAAAGGTTCTTCTGGCTTAAGGTAAACGGCTTGAATTTTCAATAGATGGCTAGCAATGTCTTTAGCAAGTGTCATGGGTTTCTCCTTTTTATTCTATAGTGTAAGTATTTATTTCCAGTCTCGTGTCCACTCATCCTTGATAGCATGATAAGCTGCTACAGGATCAGTTGCCAGAGTGATTGGTCTTCCAACTACGATATAGTCACTACCGATTTGATAAGCATCTGCTGGTGTCATGACTCGTTTTTGGTCTCCAACAGCGGCTCCTGCTGGACGAATTCCCGGTGTCAGGCAAATAAAGTCTTGACTAGTCGCTTCCTTGATGAGTTTTACTTCTTGAGCCGAGCAAACTACTCCATCTAATCCCGCTTCAGCAGTTTTCTTTGCATAGTGAATAACCGATTCTTGAAGACTGGTTTGAATATTTTGAAAGTCTCTCATTTGTTCTTCAGAAGTTGAAGTCAACTGGGTGACAGCAATCAACTTCGCTTCTTTTCCAAGTCCTTCACGCGCAGCCTTCATCATCTCTACACCACCTGCCGCATGAACATTGGTCATATCAACGCCCAGATGAGACAAAACCTTCATGGCTGACTTGACTGTATTAGGTATATCATGGAGTTTGAGATCCAGAAAGACGCTATGTCCCAAGCCTTTCAAATAAGAAACAATCTCCGGACCTGTAGCGTAATAGAGCTCCATTCCAACTTTAACATAGAGTTTTTCTTCTGCTGGAAATAGAGCTAAAAATTCCTTGACTTCTTTAAAACTTGGAAAATCAAGAGCAATAACCGGACGAGATTCGCGCATACTTTTCTCCTTTTACCTTTGTTAGCTAGAGAGCATGAAAAAAGGAACCTGCCTACAGCAAGGTTCCACGAAAAATGGGTAGAATTTACCCTTTCACCGTCTAACCTTAGCTGCCTCTCTGGACTGCTTTAAAGGTTTTTTACTATTCTATTATTTAAAGCGGGACTTGTCAAGTAAAAACAAGTAACTGTCTTCGTCAAAAAGAGGATCAATTATCAAACTGAATAATATTGTTTGATACTTAACGACTCTGCCTTGTTTGAGTGGTTTGAGTCGTTTGTGTTGTTTGTCCTCGATTTCCTTGCTCAGTTTGTGTTTGCTTTTCTTCTTCCTGTTTTTTCTTTTCCTCTTCTTCTTTTTTCTTCTTTTCCTCTTCTTGGGCTTTGATTCTGGCTTCTTCTAGAGCTTTATCTGCCAAGCTATAGCTATAAATACCAACTTCCATATCAATCCCACTAGGAACTGTTAACTGTGGCTTAATTTTACTATAGTAGGGTAATTTCTTCCCTAGTTCTGATAGAGGAACCAAAATTTCATCTGAGTCATTCATGGTTATCTTAAGAAGATCGCTTGTTACCTTACTTGGTGCAAGTTCAATCTTCTCAATCTCTTGCTTGATTTCTGGACTCACATCATTTAGCTGAGAAATTAAAGTTTTTATCTGTTCCTCATCGTTAAAGAGAACAGATATATACTTTTCAGGTAAGTTAGCAGCAGTAACGGCTGTTGATTCAATACTTCCGCTAGATAAGATTGGATAATAGTTATCTCCTGAAACTGAATAGGCGACAATTTCATATTCTTTGACTTCAATGGTAAAGTGAACTGGGAATTGATAAACTATCTTAGCTGATTCAATCCAGTGGTTTGATTTGACCATTTCTGCATGCTTATCTTTATTTAAGAGCAAGCTGATCGTATAGTCACTATCCTTAATCCCAGAAGCTTCTTTGACTTGGTCTGCACTTGTATGATCTGTTCCTGTCACTTCAATATGTTTCAGAGTAGATAGAGGAGTTAGCAGATAAATAGACAAGAACAAGATTAAAAAACTTGGGACGAGAACTGAAACTGCTCGCCAGATATGTACAGATGAGATAGGAGCTTTCTGGGGTTTATTTTTAGTTGTGTTCTCTGTAGTTTCCTTGGTCTCTTCCTCAATCTTTTCAGTTTCTACTTCGTCTTGACTCTTAGATTCTTCTTGAGATGCTTTTGTTTCTTCTGTGTCCTTCTCTTCAACCTTTTCATCTGAAACCTCAGCACTAGCATCCGAATCATCCTCTTCCGTTTTTTCGGTTTCTTCGTCCACTTCTTCAGAAATTTCAGATTCTTCTTCTACTTTTTTAGTCAAATACTCTTTGTTCTGTTTTTGCCATTCTGACAATTCTTGAGTATTTTCAGAAGTAGACTTTGTCGCTTGTTCTTCTCTTTCGCGAGCTTCTTCTTCGGCACGTTTCGCCTCTTCTTCAGCCTTTTTTTGAAGATATTCTTGATTTCGTTTTTGCCACTCTGACAATTCTTTGCCTTGAGCGCCCTGATTCTTTTTATCCTTTGACATCAATTTTCCTTATGATAAATCTTTTTTTAGAAGCTCATAAAAATCTGCCACAGATTTTAATTCATGAGAATTCTTCATTGTGTTTTGGTAAATCTCTTTGTTGGTCAAGAGTTGATTTACTTTTTCTTCTAAACTAGACAAGGTCAAATCACTCTCTTGCAACTCCTCAGCATAGCCCTTTTTCACGAAGTAAGCTGCATTTTCAATCTGATCTCCACGGCTAGCTTCACGCCCCAGTGGCACAATGACATGCAATTTAGCCATAGCAAGGAGTTCAAAGATGGTGTTGGCACCACCACGAGTGATGACAACATCAGCCAGATTCATGAGTGGTTGATAGAGTTCCGTCACATAATCTACACGATAAAGGTTAGTAGTTAATTCATTTAAACTAGCATCCCCTGTCAGGTTAACGATATTATAGTGACTGGTCAACTCTTCCTTGTGGTCTGTAACTAATTGGTTAAAGACACGAGCTCCAGCAGAACCACCGACAAAAAGAAGTGTTGGCAGTTTGGCGTTGAAACAAGTTCGGATATCTATCATTTCCTCTGGTTCTTCCGTTGTAGATCCAGAAACCTTGGTCACAGCTCCTACATGTTCTACCTTAGTGAGACTAGACGCTTGCTCGAAAGTAGAGTACATCTTGGTCGCAAACTTGTAGGCAATTTTATTAGCTAAGCCCATGGAGAGGTCTGACTCATGGATAAAAACTGGTACTCTGCATACTCGCGCAGCAATCACTGGTGGAACCGATACAAATCCTCCCTTAGAAAAGAGAGCCTGTGGACGAAGTCGTAGCATGATAAAGAGAGATTGAAGTATTCCAAAAGCTACCTTAAAAACGTCAACCATATTTTGCCATGAAAAATAACGACGCAATTTCCCCGTTGCTATCGAATGAAAGGTCACATCCAAGCCAGATTTAAGAATTTCTTGGTGTTCGATCCCATGCTTATCTCCGATATAGTGGACTTCCCAACCATCATCGATAAACTTAGGCATTAACAAAAGATTGAGAGTGACGTGTCCGACTGTCCCTCCACCTGTAAATACAATTTTTTTCATACTAGCCCTTCAACTCCGCTACTGTCTTAAGGAAGAGATCTCCACGTACCTCAAAGTTTGGATACATATCCCAGCTAGCATTAGCTGGACTTAAAAGCACGATATCTCCTGTTCCTGCTAGGTGATAAGCCTTACGTGTTGCATCGGCAATATCTGTCGCATCAACATATTCAACCCCTGCCTTGTCCGCTGCTCGTTTGACACGTTCTGCAGACTGACCTAGGATGACCATTTTCTTGAGTCCTTTAATATCTGGCACCAATTCATCAAATTCATTTCCACGATCCAGTCCACCGGCAATCAAGATGACCTTACTATTATCAAATCCTGATAAAGCTTTTTGAGTAGCAAGGATGTTGGTTGACTTACTATCGTTATAAAATTTTACCCCATTGATTTCATCGGCATATTGAAGGCGGTGTTTGACCCCTCCAAAGGCAGACAAGGTTTCTTTGATTGTTTCGTTATCTACACCACGAATTTTGGCTACAGCAATAGTTGCGAGTGCATTTTCCACATTGTGGCTACCTGGAACACCAATCTCATCCGCTGCCATGACTGCTTCCCCACGGAAGTAGAGAAGACCATTTTCAAGGTAGGCACCGTCAACTTTTTCAAGTGTTGAAAATGGGACAACACTTGCTTGTGTTTTTTCTGCTAATTCTTTTGCCAAATCTTGATTAAAATTCAAAACCAAGTAATCTGCTGCAGTCATATTTTTTTGAATATTCCACTTGGCAGCCACATAGGCTTCAAATGAACCATGATAGTCAATGTGTGTTGGCATCAGGTTGGTAATAACTGCTATCTCAGGATGGAAAGACTCAATGCCCATCAATTGGAAAGAAGACAGTTCCATTACTAAGGTATCCTTATCTGTCGCAGTTTGGGCAACATGACTGGCAGGATAGCCAATATTTCCAGACAAGAGACCATTTTGTCCTGCTGCAGTCAAGACCTGACCAATCATAGTTGTAGTCGTTGTCTTCCCATTTGAACCTGTAATCCCTACAATAGGTGCTTCTGAAATCAAGTAAGCCAATTCAACTTCTGTCCAGACTGGCATTCCCTTTTCAAGAGCTTTTTTAATCATAGGATTACTATAAGGGATTCCTGGGTTCTTGACCATCAGTGCAAAGTCTTCATCCAACAATTCTAAGGGATGCCCACCCGTCACTACTTTAATTCCTTCTTCCAACAATCCTTGAGCTGCAGGGTTTTCTTCGAAAGGCTTACTGTCGTTGACCGTCACAATGGCACCAAGTTTATCCAAGAGACGAGCTGCAGATTCGCCTGATTTTGCCAAACCAAGAACAAGGACTTTTTTATTTTTAAATTGATCGATTCGTTTCATATCTAGAACTCCATTTCTACTCTTACTATTTTACCATTTTTATGAAAATAAAAAAGCCACAAAGGGCTTTCTACATTGTTTTTTATTTATCAAATACTGTTTTTACAAGTGTCAACTGTAGTAACTAATATTTATGAATATGATAAGTGATAAATACTCAAGAATCCTTACATTAAATCTACAGAAACCACAAATCCATCTGGCAGGATGATTTGTTGACCATCTTTTGTTTGACAATGACTTGCCAAATCAACAGAATCTCTGTCTAAGACAAAATTTTCCTTAGACTGATTAAAGATGGCTTGAACTGCTTCCCCTTCGTAGCTCCATTCCAAGACAATAACATCTGGTTTCACTTCTTCCAAACTATATGCACCATGCTGAATAATGCTTGCCACTTCCTTACGGACTTGGATTAATTGCTTCATGAAGTTCAGCATGTCATTTCCCTCAGATACACGATCCCAAGGCATAACACGTCGACAATCAGGGTCTGGTCCACCTATTAGGGCCAGCTCTGTTCCGTAATAGATACAAGGAGTACCCCTTTGCAGACAGAGGAAGGCTAGGGCTGCCTTGACATGCTGGATATTTCCATTGGCAGTTGTGAGGATACGCTCGGTATCGTGAGAATCCAGAAGATTGAACATCACTTCTAAGATTTGTTGCTTGTAGTACATTGACTGGCTATTGATTTCTGAAATGAACTGCTCTGTATTTTTATGCTGACGCAAGAAATAATCCTTGATACTTTCAGAGAGCGGGTAATTCATGACAGCATGGAACTCGTCCCCTTGTAGCCAAGGCTGAGACGTATGCCAGATTTCACCTAGAATATACAACTCAGGGTTTTTAGCAAGAACAGCCTTTCTGAAATCTCTCCAAAACTGGTGGTCAATTTCATTGGCAACGTCCAAGCGCCAAGCATCGATATCAAAATTTTCAATCCAGTAGGTCGCAACCTTCAAAAGATAGTCTTTGACTTCAGGATTGGCTGTATTTAACTTAGGCATATAGCTAGCAAAGGCAAAGGTGTGATAAGGGAGTTGTCTTGGATTCTGAAGTTTATCCTCAGTAACTGGAAATTCTTGGATATGGAACCAATCTTTATATGGTGACTTTTCTCCGTTCTTTAGAACATCCTGCCATTGGGCAGACTGGTAGCCGATATGATTGAAAACAGCATCTAGCATAATCTTGATGCCACGTTTGTGAGCTTCCTCGACTAAATTAGCAAAGACTTCCTTGTCTCCAAAGTGACGGTCAATTTCAAAATAATCCGTCGTATCATACTTGTGATTGGTCGTCGCTTCGAAAATCGGACATAGATAAAGTCCTGTGATTCCTAAGTCTTTGAGATAGTCTAAATGGTCGATAATTCCTTGTAAATCTCCACCAAAAAAGTCATCCCTGTTAGGAGCAATGGCAGCATCCCACTCTCGAGCTCCACTCGGAGTTAGCTTTGGATTTCCATTGGCAAAGCGTTCTGGGAAAATCTGATACCATACGGTATTTGAAACCCAGCTAGGAACCTGACATCCATCGATTTCGTGAATATAAGGAAGCTTAAAGCCATTTCCTTCCGCATCCAAGTTTTCTTTAGTATGTTCTACACAACCCTTATCACCGTAAAAAACACCCTGACCTTCTTTATCAAGGAGTTCAAAGAGATATTGAATCCGTGCAAAATCAACTGAGACCGTAACCTGCCAATAGTCAAATAGGGCATCTGAGGTTACTTTAGTCATTTCTTTCTTAGCTTCATACTTATCTTCAATGAAAATAAAGGGATCCCCATAATGCAAGATAACCTGATGGACATCATCCTTCTTGGTTCTGATTCGGATATGTAGCTGACCTTCTTTGTAAAGATAAGCATACTCTGATTCTGGTCTATGATAAATGGCTGTTAATTCCATCATTTGTCTCCTAAATAATCTACTACAATTCTTGCGCAAACGTTTTTATAACTAAAAACTAGTATACTATTTTAAGAGTAAATTTGCAACTTTTATACCAGTTTTACGATAGATATATAAATGGACAAGGGTGAAATTGAGTAGACTCTTTTTGAGCATTAAAAAGAGAGTTCCCATGAACTGGCAAACTCTCTCATCATTACGGAGCAGATAATTAAAATAAAAGCTATCTGATATCTTTAATCCTCTAAAACGAAAATTTCTTCAACATGTAGTCGTAGCAACCTTGCAATTTTCATTGCTAGTTCAAGTGTAGGATTGTACTTGTCATTCTCTATAGCAATAATGGTTTGTCGACTAACGCCTAATATTTTTGCCATATCTTCCTGACGTAGTCCTTCAGACTTTCTTAACTGTTTGATATTATTTTTCATACAGCATTAGTCTTTCTGCAACCAATAAATACCAATCGCCAAAACTACGATAATGATAACAACCATCAAAATTATTCCTTGAACAAGTTTATTTGGTTCATTAAAATCTTCATCACCGTCAATCATTTTCTGTTTTATGGCAGTTTGTGAAAATCCTTGAACAGAAATAGATAAACATAAAATCAGACATGGTAACATTTCAAGTTTAATGCCTTTTGTAATAGATTGATAGATATTAAATACTGTCCATCCACATAAGCCAAACAGAGCCGTTTTATACCCCCACTCCTCAGAACGTAGCTGAATCGCTCTGTCCATTTCATCCATTTTTCTCATAGTCCTGTTCCTCCAATCTATCAAAACAATGTCAAGAGCTCTTTACATTTCTTATTATACTCTAAATTGATAAAATGTCAAGATGTTTTAACATTTTTAGGCTTTTTTATTTTCTTCTGTTCTAAGAATATTTCTAACTCCGATTTACAGCCTAGTCAATCAGACAAAGGGCAAGTTCTTTTAATTCACTTTTATCTTGACTTCGTAAGCTTCCGCTATAGATATACTTTTAGTTATGTTAGACTTGAAGTTTATCCTCTCTTTTCTGCTTTCTTATCTCTATTTATACCTTAAATGGGCTTAATCGTTATAAACTGCCTGTTTATCATGTGGTATTTTTCTACAAATTAGCAACCGAAAAAATAAAAAGCCATTCCTCAAGGGAACAGCCTTTTCACTTATAATTAAAGGTTTCCCCAGCTAACTTATCTGCTAACTTGGGAAAGAGGGTATAAAACTTATGGGCTAGATTCAGTAAGAGAGGAAGATTGAGTTCCCGTTTATTTTTTCCTATGGTTTTGACAATCTTTCTAGCTACTGCATCTGGCTCGAGTAGGAAGCGGTCAACTGATTTTAGATAACTGCCGTCTGGGTCAGCCTGGTCGAAAAACCCTGTACGGATAGGACCGGGATTAACCGTCGTCACATAGACACCATAGGGCATGAGCTCAAGGCGAAGAGCATTTGAAAAACCGATGGCCGCAAACTTGGTCGCTGAATAGAGACTAGACTTGCCAGTCGCTATCAATCCTGCCATGCTGACGATATTGATGATATGTCCTTTTCGAGTCTCCTTCATAAGAGTTCCAACCAAACGAGACAGATTCATGAGAGCAAAGGTATTAACCTCAAACATCTGATGAATATCTTGATCAGAAATCTTGTCAAATTCATCAAAAATCCCGTAGCCTGCGTTATTAATCAGAACATCAATCTTTCCATAACGCTGATAGAGTTCAGCAACTAGTTCTTCTATGGCTTGAACGTCGGTAATATCAATTTCAATCAATTCTGCCTGAAGATGATTTCCGTATAGCTGAACTAGTTTTTCATTATTTCTGCCTAGCAAAATGAGTTGGTCTTGAGGCAAGAGTTTGACTATTTCTTGGGCTAGACCCCCGCTAGCACCTGTAATGAGAATCGTAGACATATTTATCCTTTCTCGAGATCCTAGATTTCCACTTCTTCTAGGTCTTTAACCACATGGACGTTTTCAAAAATTGTTGCAGCATCTTTCTTAAGCTGGCTGATATCTTTTGAAAGAAAACGGGCGCTGATATGGTTGAGCAAGAGTCGTTTGGCTCCCGCTTCTGTTGCAACCTGCGCAGCCTGCATATTGGTTGAGTGGCCATGATTGCGAGCAATCTTCTCATCACCCTTGCCATAAGTGGACTCATGGACAAGAACATCCGCATTGACTCCAAGACGCACACTAGCATCTGTTTTTCGAGTATCTCCCAAAATGGTGATAATCTTACCAGGTCGTGGGGCTGAGATATAGTCTGCTGCCTTGATCTCGGTGCCGTCTTCTAGGATGACATCCTGACCGTTTTTGATTTTTCCAAAGAGTGGTCCAAAAGGTACACCAGCAGCCTTGAGCTTCTCAGCATCCAAGGTCCCTTCAAGGTCCTTTTGCATGACACGATAGCCAACGCAGAAAATCGTGTGGTCTAACTCCTCTGCATAGACCGTGAATTTATCTGTTTCAAGGATTTTCCCTAGAGAATCTTGGTCAAATTCATGGAAATGAATCTTATAAGGCAGGCGAGACCCTGATACCCGAAGGCTAGTCAAGACAAAAGACTTGATGCCTCGAGGTCCATAGATTTCCAAATCTGTTTGTTCTTCATTTGCCTGAAAGGCACGACTAGAGAGAAAGCCTGGTAGTCCAAAGATATGGTCTCCATGTAAGTGGGTAATAAAGATTTTACTAACCTTGCGTGGTCGAATCGTGGTTTCCAGAATACGATTTTGCGTTCCTTCGCCACAGTCAAAGAGCCAAACTTCATTAATCTCGTCCAAGAGTTTCAGGGCAAGGCTTGAAACATTGCGGGCTTTAGAGGGCTGACCAGCCCCCGTTCCTAAAAATTGAATATCCATTCGATACTTTCTAATTAATCAAAATATAACATAGCGGTGCGGTTTTCCGAGCGGTAATAGAACTTCCCAGAGAAAGCTTTAGCTTCTTGAAGTAAGTCCTCTTGGCTGTATCCTTTGAGACGCTTGCGACCATCTGCCAAACTTTCCAAATCTGTCAAGTCTGTGAGATTTTCCACGCTAACAACTTCCTCATCTCCGACAGCTTTCATGTAAATCTTATCAGACTCCTCAAAGACTAGCTGATGAGGAAAAATTTGCGCAATCTCAAAAAGTAAGTCATCCGTAATTGCTTCCTCAACTTCTGAAAAAATGCGACCAAGGCCTTCTCTCTCGTAGCAAAATCCAAAGGATTTACCAGATAGATTGAGGCGAATAAAGGGCTTGATTTCTAAGGTAAAACTTGGTTCAGCATTAAAAAGATTTAGCTCTTGAGTTAGCTCCGCAAAGTAATTGGTCGCAGCTTGAGGGCTCTTTTTCTGGTAGAGCTCGGCAAAGTAGGCATTCACTACGCTGGGTGGAGGTGTAATGAGAGCTAGTTGCTCCTCTTCAGACCTACCAGCTAGAAGCTGGTCTAGATAAACCTTGTCTAGACTTGTATAGCCACCATACTTGAGTGCCAATGTTTTGATATCAGTCATAAAATTCCTCTAATCTCCATTTATTTTTCTCAGAAATGTATCCTCTAATGACTTCGCCGTCATCTTGATAGTCCCGTTCTTCAAGAATAGCGATACTCTCTAAATCATGAATCTTGTAGGACTTAGAAAAAGGCACGCGCAAAGTAAAGGGTTCAAAAATTTCCTTGATCTTATCTAGCAATAAAGCCTGCAACTGTTCTCGACTATCTTTATACTTAGCAGAAATCAGGGCAAAAGGCATTTGAGTCGGCGTAAAGTTCTCCACCAAATCCGCTTTATTATAAAGGGTTAAGCGAGGAATATCCTCCATGTCCAAGTCTTTCATGATAGAGAGGACCGTTTTTTCATGTTCCTCATGGTAGGGATTGCTAGCATCGATGACATGAACTAGAAGGTCTACATGCTTGCTTTCTTCCAAAGTTGACTTGAAACTAGACACCAACTCTGTCGGTAGGTCTTGAATAAACCCAACGGTATCAGTCAGGGTAACTTGAAGATTGCCCCCCAGATGAATGCTTTTAGTTGTTGCATCTAGAGTTGCAAAAAGCTCATCTGCTTCATACTGGGTCTTACTGGTTAGGGTGTTCATAATGGTTGATTTACCAGCATTGGTATAACCAATCAAGCCAATTTTAAAGGTACTTGACTCCAGACGTTTTTCTCGAACTGTCGCCCGATTTTTCTCCACCACCTTGAGTTGACGTTCGATATCTGTAATCTGGTTGCGAACACTACGACGATTAAGCTCCAGC
The DNA here is from genome assembly GCF_000187585.1 of Streptococcus peroris ATCC 700780. GTDB lineage: Bacteria > Bacillota > Bacilli > Lactobacillales > Streptococcaceae > Streptococcus > Streptococcus peroris. Next base: position 456,756 of record NZ_GL732463.1, on the reverse strand, counting down.
TGACTTTCGCCTGGACCACGGGAACCAATTCCCCCTGCCTGACGGCTGAGCATAATCCCCTGACCAACCAAGCGAGGTAAGAGGTACTTGAGCTGTGCCAAATGCACTTGGAGCTTACCTTCGTGACTTCGAGCTCGCATAGCAAAGATATCCAAAATCAACTGCATACGGTCAATAACCTTGACACCGAGAACTTCCTCTAAATTGACATTTTGACGTGGTGTTAGACGGTTGTTAACGATGACTGTCGTGATTTCCTCTGCGTCCACCATGAGAGCAATCTCTTCCAACTTACCAGAACCAACAAAGGTCTTAGAGTCATATTTTTCACGTTTTTGTCTGTAGCTATCGACTACGACCGCCCCAGCTGTTTTGGCTAAACTAGCCAGTTCTTCCATGGAAAGGTCAAAGTTATCCATGCCCTGCAGTTCAACACCAATCAGCAGGACACGTTCCTCTTTTTTCTCCGTTTCAATCATCTAAGAACTCCTCTATCTGGCTAAAAATACGATCTTTCACACCAGATTCTCCTATCTGATAAAAGGTTACCTGCATGCGATTACGGAACCAAGTCAGCTGACGCTTGGCAAATCGACGGGTCGCCTGCTTGAGACTATCCCTAGCCTCCTCCAAGCTCTGCTCCCCTCGAAAATAAGGAAATAGTTCCTTGTAGCCAATCCCTTTAGCAGCCTGCACATCTGGATAATGGTCAAACAGCCACTTAGCTTCATCCAAAAGTCCAGCTTCAAACATCAGGTCCACTCTGTGATTGATACGCTCATAAAGCTGACTACGCTCATCATCCAAGCAAATAATCAGCGAATCATAAGGGCTCTCCTGATTTTCCAAATCTTGAGCAAAATGGGCAATTTCCAAGGCACGCATGGCACGGCGACGATTAAACTGGGGAATTTCAAGACCTGCTTGCTCTAGGAGTTGGGCTAACTCCTCATCTGAAAAAGGTTCCAAACTAGCACGATAGGCTAAAATATCCTCATGAGGTGTCTCCCCACCTAGGTGATATCCTTCTAGCAGACTCTGGATATAAAGTCCTGTCCCACCGGCGATAATAGCAAGCTTACCTCGATTTTGAATATTCTCAATCGCTGCCTTAGCCTCTGAAACAAAATCAAAAGCCGAGTATGACTCGGTTACATCTCTCACATCAATCAAATGATGAGGGACAGTTGCCTGCTCCTCCGGACTTGCCTTGGCTGTTCCAATATCCAGTCCTCGATAGACTTGTTGGCTATCTCCACTAACTACTTCGCCATTAAAACGCTGGGCAACTTCAATAGCGAGGGCAGTCTTACCAACAGCTGTTGGACCAACAATCACAATTATCTTTGATTTCATATTTTTTCCTTGAAAAATTCCCATTTTTTCGTTACTATTATTATAACACAAAAAGGTCAGGCAGAAAAATGCTACCTTTCAAGGGACAACTGCCTGATGGATAAGATAAAAGGAGGAAGACTCATGGCTAAAGGATTTGCTAAAGGTCTCGTAACAGGTGTCGCAGGAACTGTTGCTGCAGTTGCAGGTGCAGTTTATGCATTCAAAAAGAAAGTGATCGAACCAGAAGAAGAAAAAGCAGCTTTCATCGCTGAAAACCGTAAGAAAGCGGCTCGTCGTCGCGTATCACGTTAATCAACAAAAGAAGTTGGGAAAATCCCAACTTCTTTTTATGTTCTTAAATAGCCAAATCAAACTTCAACTGCGGTTTCACGGGATCGTAGTCAACCAACTCAAAATCCTCTGCTTTAATATCAAAGAAGTTGGTCTTATCTGGTACATTCAAAACCAAACGTGGTTGGCAATTTGAAGGTTCTCGACGAAGCAATTCCTGAGCTTGCTCAAATTGATTATCATAGATGTGAAGGTTATTGATAAAGTAGAAGAATTTCCCAACCTTCCAGCCAAAATGTTTGGCAATCATCATTTGAAGAGCCACATACTGCATGGCATTGATGTGGTGAGCCACCAGCATATCATTAGAACGCTGAGTCAAGGTTGCATCCAGGTAAATTTCCCCATCTACTCGACGGACATCAAACATGGTCTGAAAGGCGCATGGAAGAAGTCCATCTGTTTCTTCGAAGGCTTGGTAATCCCAAAGTGAGATGATATTGCGACGATTCCAAGGATTGGCTTCCAACTGTTTAAGGATTTTGTTGATGATATCGTGTTTTTTAACCACGGCACCATAACGCTCACCGATTGTCCCTGTATCTCCTACTTCCCAATCATTCCAATAGTGAACACTGTACTTGTCATTAAGAACTTCCAGGCTGTTTGTCTGGTCTTGATAGATCCAAAGAACTTCCTTGATAGCTGATTTGATAGCAATTGGACGTAGGGTTGTGATGGGAAATTCACCCTTTGACAAATCATACTCTGCAAAAGCTCCAGTTACATACTTAGAGTTGGCAACTGTTCCGTCCTTGTACTTAGGACGAGCCTGTTCTGAAAAGACACCTTCATTGAGAATTCGCTCAATATTTTCTTTAAAAATCGTATCTGCTTTTGTCATTTACTCTCTCCTCAGCATTTATTCCTAACTAGTATAGCATAAAAAAAGAAAGGAGGAAAATCACTAGTCTTATGATAGTGATTTTCTCCTTTTTGATTCTTATTGCAAGACAAGTGACGCAGCACCAATCACTCCAGCGTCATTTCCTAGAGTTGCAAGTGCTAATTTCGTTGAAGTACGTACTTGTGGGAAACTATTTTCGTCATAAACTTTTTGAACACCTTGTAGTAAGAAGTCTCCTGCGGCTGATACTCCTCCTCCAATGACAATCGTTGAAGGATTGAGAATAGATCCGATATTTGCACACGCAATTCCCAAATAGCGAGAGAAATTACGATAGACAATAAGGGCAAGTTCATCGCCTTCTTTTGCCAAATCAAAGACAGTTTTAGCAGTTACTTCTTCTCCGTTATCAATCAAGCGTTTCAAGTCGGCATCGCCTTCATACTCATCTGCATAACGACGAGTCAAGTTGACAATCCCTGTTGCAGAAGCTACTGTTTCCAAGCATCCTTTTTTACCACAGGTACATGCGATTGGTTGGTCAAAGTCAACAGTGATGTGACCAAGCTCACCAGCAGCACCAGCAACACCGTGAAGCAATTTACCTTCTGCCACGATACCGCCACCAACACCTGTACCAAGAGTCATAAAGACAACGTCTGGTTGGTTTTCACCAGCACCCATCCAACGCTCACCAAGAGCAGCTACGTTAGCGTCATTGTCGATAAAGAATGGAATCCCCAAGGCTGTTTCCATTTTTTCTTTGATTGGTTGAAGAGTTTTCCAGTTGAGGTTGTAGGCACCGATAACAGTTCCTTTTTCACGGTCAACCACACCAGGTGAACCCATACCAATCCCACGGAAATCTGCAGCAGACAATCCAAGCAAGTTCAAACGATGTTGAATTGATTCAATCATATCGTCTACGATATGGCTTCCTTCATCCAAAATGTTAGTCTTAATAGACCATTTTTCTTGGATTTCTCCTTCTTGAGTTAAAATTGCAAACTTGACAGAAGTTCCACCAAGGTCAATCCCAATAATCTTTTGACTCATCTTTTTCTCCTTATTCTCAATTGAAAATGCTTACAGTACTAGTATAACAAAATCTACCAATTAGTGCAAAGGTTTGCATTGATTGCCCAAATTTTTTCTATTCTATGGTTTCCACAAACCAGAGGCGTCTACATAGTAGCGTCCGCCATCAACTCGCTCATTTTTTGCCATTTTACCATCTGATTTTAGATAGTAGTTTCCTTGCCATGCATTACGAGCATAAGATCCATCTGATTTTAGATAGTACCAAGACTGGTAAGAAGAATCATAAACCCATTCACTCTGAGCCATTTTACCATTTGACTTGAGGTAGTATGCACCTTGCCAAGTATTATGCGCATAAGATCCATCTGATTTGAGGTAATACCAGGCTTTGTAGTAAGAATCATAAATCCATTCACTATGAGCCATCTTACCATCTGATTTGAGATAGTAACTTCCCTGCCAAGCATTACGTGCATAAGATCCATCTGATTTAAGGTAATACCAGGCTTGGTAATAGTTATCGTATACCCACTCATTCTCAGCCATTCTTCCATCTGATTTGAGGTAGTAAGCACCCTGCCAAGTATTTGTTACTGTTTTCCCATTTTCAGAAAAATAGTACCAAGACCCATTTTGACGAACCCAGCCACTTTCAGGTGCTACATTGGTGTTAGTTTGAGATGTACTCGACTTTTTCTCTTTTAAAACACCCTTAGGCGCATTCTTTGATTCACAAGCTATCCCATCATGATCCTTATCCAAGGTAGCAGAATAACCTGGTTCCCCCCTATGAATATCCGCATAACCATTCTCCCAAGCTTCCTTACAGCTTGAAAAATGGATACTTTCATCTGCAACAACAGGATGTAAAAACAAAGCTAGGGCAGGTAAAGAAGCTAGGCCTAGTTTTAATAAATGACGTTTGTTCATGATTTTCTCCTAAAATTATAATATCAATCTCAATACTATTTTATCAAACTTATTTCTGCAATTCAAGAAAACGTCTAACCTTTTCCGCAAACTCTTTTGGATTATGGCTGTTCAAGACGTGAGGTCCATTAGGGATGATTTGAAACTGTGCTTCTGGTATCAATTGATGCAGACGTTTCATAGATTTAAGATTAGGCTTATCTTCACTACCACAAATTAATAAAGTCGGATAGGGACAATGTTGAGCTATGTCTGTTAAATCAAGTGTTTTCAACTCCTCACTCACTCCAACTAAAAGACTTTTGTCTGCCCCTTGTTTTTCAAATACCTTTTTAGGAAGTAGTTTAAAAATCATTAACTGAATGAAATAGGGAATATTTCCTGAAAGTTTAAGCGGACAACCTGATAGGACCATGCCTTGAAGATTTGGCAAATCGTAACTTGAAAGCTCCAGTGCAAGTGCAGCACCTAGGGATAAGCCGACTAAGATAAAAGGTTCTTTCTCCTTAGATAGATGCTGATAGATACGTGCCTTAGCTTCTTTGTAAGTAGAAACTCTAGAAGGGAATAACTCTAAAGATTCTGAGGGATAATCTACCAGTAAGGCCTGAACTTCTTTCCAACTGTCAGCTGACTGACCTAAGCCATGCAAAAATATCAATTTCATCTCTGTCTCCTCTATTGTTCATTCATCTATACCTTTGATATCAATCACTAATTTTATCTGTACACCCTAAGTATACCATAAAAGCTAGAATCCTTATAGGAGTTCTAGCTTTTTACTGATATGATGGGCGGAATTCACTCAACATAATCCAACAAATAACCGTAACCTTTTTCTTCCATTTGATCCTTTGGAATAAAACGGATAGACAGACTGTTGATACAATAGCGAAGGCCTCCCTTGTCCTGAGGTCCGTCTGTAAAGACATGACCTAGGTGAGAATTCCCCGTTCGGCTTCTGACTTCTATTCTGTCCATATTGAAAGACTTATCTTCCATGTAAGTCGCAACGTCTGGACTGATAGGCTGGGTAAAGCTTGGCCAACCACAACCCGACTCAAATTTATCCTTCGAAGAAAAGAGAGGTTCACCAGTTGCCACATCCACATAAAGACCAGCTTCAAATTTATCCCAGTAACGATTTGAAAAGGCGCGTTCTGTTTGACTATTTTGAGTCACTGCATACTCCTCAGGAGAGAGGAGTTTCTTCAATTCATCATCACTCGGTTTTGGATATTTACTTGCATCAATAACCGGATAGGCTGCTTGATTGACATTGATATGGCAATAGCCGTTAGGATTCTTCTTGAGATAATCCTGGTGGTAGTCCTCAGCCACGATAAAATTAGTTAAAGCTTCCTTTTCAACCGCTAGAGGTTGATCATAATTTTTAGCAACTTGGTCAAAAACTTGATTGATAACTTCTAAATCTTTCTCATCTGTATAGTAGACTCCTGTCCGATACTGGGACCCTACATCATTTCCCTGCTTATTCTTACTAATTGGATTGATAATGCGGAAATAATGGAGCAAAATATCTTTTAGAGAGATTTGATTGGCATCATAGGTCACATGAACGGTCTCAGCATGACCAGTTTGTCCAATCAGCTCATACTTGGTTGTTTCTCCTCTCCCATTTGCATAGCCAGAGACCGCATCTGTCACACCAGCTACTCGAGAAAAGTACTCTTCCACCCCCCAGAAACAGCCTCCTGCTAGATAGATATCATGTAAGTCAGCATCTTTACTTGGTTCAGCTTTTTTCTTAGCTTTTTGACCCTGACTAACTGCTGCCTTCTTGATTTGAGCGGTATCTGTGTAGCTAGCATTTCTTTTTCCCAAAAGAAATAAAATTCCGATAATAATGCAAATGATGATTCCTATGAATACAATTGTTTTTAATTTATCATTCATGCTGAGCCTCTAATCTATACTCTTTAAGATCTGTAAAATAGTTTCCTTGTCCATAAAGCCTGGCTGGGTCTGAACCAACTTCCCTTCTTTATCGATAAAGGCCTGAGTCGGATAAGAACGAACTCCGTAACTTTCCAAAAGTTTACCCGAAGGTTCTAGAATGACAGGAAGATTTTTATAGTCCAAGCCTTGATACCATTTCTTGAAGGCTTCTTCTGACTGCTCGCCTTTTTGTCCTGGTGAAACGACTGTTAAAACAACATAGTCACTGTCAGCTTCTTTTGCAAGTTCATCTGTATCAGGAAGACTGGCTAGACAAATAGAGCACCATGAAGCCCAAAATTTTAGATAAACCTTTTTACCCTTGTAATCAGATAAATGATACGTTTTCCCATCAATTCCCAAAAGTTCAAAGTCTGCAACTTCTTCTCCCTTTTTTGCAGTTTGAGAGCTAATTTGCGTACTTCTATCTCCATTTTGTTTATCAGATTGGCTTGATATCTGATTTTTACAAGCTGATAGACAGACTAAGCTAGCGCAGACTAATATAGATGCTTGCCATTTTTTCATCTTCATTTCCTTTCTCATTCATTATATGAATATGTAGGCGTTTACAACACTATTATATACCTTCCCTACTAAAAATACTTAAAATCTGTTTGTAAAATTATGAAGCTTCATGATAACACAAAACTCCCACCTACTTAGCAGATGAGAGCTTTCAACTTTTTATCTATATTTTTCTGATAGAATCTTGAGGATATTGTGCACGCGCCCCTCCGATGAGTTTTGGACGACTAGCGAGAGCAGTTACATGGGCATGACCGATTGACTTCAAAACTGGACGAATAGGTACTTGAACATGCTTGATATGCATGCCAATGGCTGTATCCCCAATATCTAGGCCTGCATCAGCTTTGATAAATTCAACCTCTACTGGATCTTTCATATAGCGAAAAGCAGCCAATTGACCAGAACCTCCAGCATGCAGGGTCGGTAAAACACTCACAATTTCAAGATTGTATTTGATTGCAACCTCTCGTTCTACTACTAATGCTCTGTTGACATGCTCACATCCCTGAACCGCTAGATGGATCCCTCTCTCTGATAAGATTTCTAAGATTTTTTGAACAATAAATTCTCCAATTTCTTGACTGGAAGCTTTCCCAATATGTCCTCCAATCACCTCACTTGAAGATAAGCCCAAAACAAAGAGAGCTCCCTCATGGAGAGAAGCTTTTGCTAATACATCTTCTAGGATTTCTTCTACTTCTTTTTGTAAATGTTCTTGGTCCATACTTTACCTCGCTTACTCATTTCTATGATATCGTTTTTTCGCCATTTTAGCAAGCTAGTAACATGGTCCTACTTCCAATAACTATTCTATAATTTTTTAAATCAAAAAAGACAGAGAATTTTCATCTCTGTCTCATTTATATACAAATTTATACTTTTTGAAGGCCATGAACAGCATCGTGATTGATAATAATCTGACCATATTCTTGAAGAACTGAACGGCTGATATCACTATCATCAGCGAATTCACGCATGCGAGCTAACAACCAAGCTGGATAAAGCCTTGGTTGTTCTTCTACATCAACCAAAACTGTAAGATAATACTGATCATTCATTTTGTAAAGTTCTGAAGTCTCCATTTGGTAATCAACTGTTTTTGCAAAAGATACTAAACTAGCCAAGTTATCAAAGCGTAAAATATAGTAGATGTATGGTTCTCTTTTTTCTTCTTCTACATCAGGAGTCTCGTCAGTCGCTTCCTCCTCTTCTTTTTCGACCTGCTCTAATGATTGAATAGCTTCAATATCATCCTTGGTTTTCTCTGCCATAGTCTTCTCCAAAGTTTTCAAAAATTCATCTGGCGACATTTTTGCCAATTCATCCATATCAGGAAGGTCTGCCAAATCCTCAAAATCCAAGTTCTGATCAATCTTAGACTTAGTTACAAAGACATCAACTTTGTCAGGTTTAGGTGTCACTCGGAAACTAAGCATGCCTGTATCCAAGAAGCTATCTGGCATCTCTAGCTCATCCAAAATCGCATAGAAAAACTCTTCTGTTTTTTCCTGTGGAACGAGAAAGTCTGCGATTTCCATTCCACGATCCATCAAATCTTCTAAAGACATAGTGATTTTTAATGTGGTATCACTGATTTGTTTCATTTTCATAGTTCGTAACCTCATACTTTCAGTTCTATCTATTATACAAGATTTAACAGATTTTATCAAAAGAATGGCGTGGAAATTGCTTCTAAATATGCCCGCTTGATAAATCAAGCGAGCATATGATATATTCTATTTTTTCTACAAAAATATCTATTTTCGATAAGCTTTTATACTATGGCTATACCATTCCTGCATTTCTTTTGATGGTGGAGTCATATAATCCCCATACATCTGTGTTAAAAAGGCATCATAGTTTTTAGGAATTGGCAACATTCTTCCTTCGAATTCTATTAAAATCAGTTCTTTAAGAGTTCCTGCTGGAAAGACTTCTTTCATTTTTTCTTTCCCAACTCCAACAGCTCCCTCATAATCAGGATTTTTTGTCGCACTATTTTTTACTAATCGATCTATTTTCTTATAGAAATATCTCGGATTAACAAGTCTGAGAGGATACCAAGTACACAAACGGAGAAAGTCTTTTAATTTGCTATCTCCATGAACAGCACGCTCTTTTTTAATATATGCAAGCTGGCGCAAGGCAATATATTTATAACTCTTGTCAATAATACTCAAATCTGAAAATTGATCGATAGGAAAGACATCAATAAACAAGCTAGTATCATAACGCTTATGCTTTACATGATCTTCAATAACAGTTGATGTATCTAGAATAGCTGCAAAATTATTGAAGTACCATGAAGAAGTATCGTAGGAAAGAACACGATATTTAGGATGTTGATCCTCCTCAATCGCTTTTAATAAACGTTCATAGTCTTCTCTATACAGTGAAATATCGATATCATCATCCCAAGGAATCATTCCCTTATGGCGAACAGCTCCCAGCATAGTTCCATAACTGAGGAAATAAGAAATATTATGTTTTTTACAAATGTCATCAACATAGTCCAAAATACCTAGTTGAATTTCTTTAATTTCATTTTTTTCTAAGTACTGCATTTAATCCTCCAATTTATAGGCTTCAAATTCGTGACTATAAAACTGTTTTTCTTTAGGTGGTAGAATCATATAATCACCATAATACTGTTTCAAAATAGAATCATATTGTTTTGGTGCTGGAAGCAACAGATGTTCAAAAGGAACTTCAATCAAATCTTCAAACACTTTTTTGGTAAAAACTTCTTTCTCCTTAAACTTGGAAGGAATAAAAGCGATATATTTCCCATCTTTTACCCCATACTTTTGAATTTGCTTTTCAATTTGATTCGCAAAGAAGATTGGAGAAACTGGACGAAGCATAAACCAGAAGAATGTACGAATCAAGTCTTTTAGCTTGCTATCTCCATAAACGATATTCTTGTGCTTACTGAAGGACAATAACTTAAAGCTTTCCAACTTATAGCAAACATCGATAACTTTAGGATCGTTGAATGAATCCATTGGAAAAATATCAATAAAGATTCCAGAATCATAGGTTTTTGTATTTCGCGTGTCCACTATTTTCGTTGTCGAATCTATAACCTTGATAAAATTATTATAGTATCGTTCATCAGTTTCTAGAGATAAAATTTTATATTTAGACTGTTCTTGCTGAAATAACTGGATAAAACGTTCGTAGTTTTCACGGGTCATCGAGAGATCAATATCATCATCCCAGGGAATAAAACCTTTGTGACGAATCGCCCCAATCAAAGTACCATAATTGATAAAATAATCAATAGCATGCTTCTTACAAAACGAATCTATATAGGCTAAAATATCAAGTTCAAGTTGCTTAGCTTCTTCAATACTCAATCTTCTCATCTAATTCTCCTTAGATTTTCTTATACGTCCTTTAAGCGAAATAACATGCCCTAATAATTCATAAAAGATACTGTCTTTGGTCCAAACCAGTAAACCAATATAACTAATTGCTGATAAGACCATGATGATCAACATATTGATTAAGAAAGGTATGTTGATAACCATTTTGACCGGATAAACAAGATTAACTAAAAAGTAGATCGGAACAAATGTAAATGCGAAAAGAGAATAACGTATAGTATATTTAAAAATATGTCCTAGGCTTATAAGTTTAGTCTTATGAATAAAGATAATGTAAAGCATCAGTAGAAAACTTTCCGATAGCATCGTCGTAATTAGATAATATTCAGGTGTAATAATATTATTAAAATAGAGAAGACTATCGAGAACTAAGTTTAATCCACCCGCAAATATGGTATAAACTGTAATTCTCTTTTCAAATCCATTTGTAAAAAGAATCTGAGATCCTAAAATAGTATCTAGGGCAAGAATAATAGTACGGAAGGCAAAGAGGGATGTTAAGATTCCACCACCAATGTATTTTTCACTACCGTAAAGAAGTATTGCATCAGGGCCTAAAACCATCAAGCCAAAACTCAAAGGGATGATAAAAAAGTTAAATATACGGCTCCCTCGATTAACTAAATTGACATATTCCTCTTTTTTTCCGATTCCTAGGTAGTAGCTCAAACGAGGTACACTGACTCCAATAGCGCCTGTAACAACACCTGCGATAACCGTTACAATACGTTGTGCCATCGTATAATAACTGACATTTACATCAACTCCAGTTTTTACTAGAAACAAACGATCCAGAAAAGTAAATAACATATTGGCGTTTGCAAAGATTAACATAGCCGTTAAAGGAAGGAATAGAGGCTTAAATTCTTTCAAAGAAACCTTTACAAACTGGATATCTCTTTTAATCCAAAAATAACTAATGAGATAATTGATTAGAGTTGAAAGACTCATAATCAGTGTATACACCACAATATCATGCTCATTTTTTACAAATACAAATATAGACACAAGCATGAGTATACGAATAAAAGCTGTTTTATAAAATAAAAAACTATAATTTTCAAGTGCTTCGTTAACCCATTCTATTGAGAAAATTTGAGCAATAAGTTGAACTCCCATTACCAAAAAGATTTTTTTGAGAACTGGATTATTAGTAAAGAAAAATGAATAGGATAAAAGATAAACGATAGTCGTCAAAATCGTACAAACTACACACAAATAAAAAAGACTTGAAAAGACTTTATTTAAATCCTTCTTATTATCTTTTACATTACTAATTGCACGAAGACCATAATTATAAACACCATAGGTTGCGAAGGGTAAGAAGAAAGATAAGATGGTATCAACTGAGTTGAAATAACCATAATCTGTACGGTCTAGAACTCGTGCAACATAAGTACCTGTTAAAATTGGGAAAATTATGTTCAAAACACGAATACCCATATAAGCCAGGGCATTTAACTTAATACTTTTCATTCAATTTACCTCATTGATTTATTATATCATAAAGTTTATTAAAAAGCCTTTTTGGCTAAGAATTCTATTTCTTACCTAAAGATTCTCCGTACATCAAAAGAGGACTTTTCAGTCCTCTTTTGATGTATTTTCGATTTTTCCCTAAAAACGGTAGGAATTAGAGTGCAAAAGCGATAACACCTAAAACGGAACGATTCATATTTCTCACTTCTTGCATACTTTCTTCAAATTTCTTATAACGAGTAACACCATATTCTTCCACGAACAATACATTCTCAATTGCCAGAAGATCTTTGACATTTTGTAGGTTAACAAAATGAACACCCTCAAGATTCAATTTATATTCTGCCTGCAATTTACTCAAAATACGATTATTTGAACTTACAATTGCTAACGGTTGACCTTGGCACTTGTAACTCAAGAGTTCAGAAAGATTTTCAACAGTTGTAACAGTTGAAACAAAGTCTATTTGATAAGCAGAAAAATCACCTGCACGATTAATTGTCGGATTGAAAAGGTATACTAGAACATTTACCAAAATCACGATGATGACACATAGAATACCAATAATCACTAGGCGCAAAATTAGATTTTTCAAATTAAACCCTAAAGCAACTTCTCCATTCGGAGCCAACTCTTTTGAATTAATTGTTTCAAGCTTTTCAACTTTAACACCAGTATAAGTAGACTTGAATTTATCAATCAGTGAATCAAATTTGCTTTCAAGATACTCATTTACTTCTTTACTTGATGTTAAGATTTTAACACTTACACCAGCATTATCAATTAATGGGTTTATCATTAATTTTTTTGTCCAATAGTCACTTGAAGAATTCTTTAATGCTGTTTCAGTAGTATCTAAATCTTTGGCCATTTCCTTCATTTTTTCTGAATCAACATCATTAAAAAGAAAAGCACCATTCAAATTACCATCAATTAATTTTGCATAAAAATCACTATAACCTCCAATTTGATGACTCACAATGGTTTTCGATGATTCTTCTGGAGCAGTAATTTTATATGTAATGTAAGTCGAATAATTTGTAGAATCTTTTATTGTATTTTTACTTTTAACTGCCTTCAATGTATATGGTACAGCTATGAGTGCAAATAAAGCTAGTAAAGCTAGCAAATTCACTTTACGTTTTTTATAAAGATTTGCGAACAAATCAGCTACAGAATAATGTTCAAACATGTATTTCCCCTTTTTTGATTAAGTGATGATTTTCTTTTGTAAGCATTTTTGCTACGAAAATGATAATAAGAACAATTCCCCAGAACTGCATTGTAAAAAGATTAAAGAAACTTTCTGAGAAACTACTTCTTGGCATAAAGAATAGATTATTCAAAATTAACAAAGATAGTGCAAATAAAATTGTTCTCGAACGATAAGCTACTTGTAACATAGCTATAAAGAGCATACCAAGTAAGATACTTAGTAGAAATAGTCCCAACATACCATAATCGGTATACAATTCCATGATATAACTACTTCCAATACCATGTCCTTTCAAATACTCTTTATTTAAAACAAGATAAGACAAATTGTGGGCGTAACTATTGCTATCAATTGCTAATTCAATACTATTTGTTGTATGCTCAAATGGTTTGGCACCGAAGATGATTCCAATACTTCCTCTTGCAAAATAGTCAACAATCGGTCCAAAAGTGAAATTTCGAAAATCTCTATAAGGAAGACTACTGTTATATAAGAATCCTCTCGCTAACACTCCAAAACTGGTTCCTTGTTTATAAATAAAATCTAATAATAAATCAAAAACTCCACTGTGTGATACTTTTGCATTATCTCGAACATAGTTTAGTGCTCCCATCGCAAGCATGAGAACAGGTGTTCCCATGTAAATGGCTATTTTTTCTTTGAAACCAATCCATTTACCTTTCTCTGTTTGTTCTCGTATAAAGTAGTAAACAAAGGCAAAAATTAAACTTAGAATAAAAGGATTTCTGGTACCTATCACCAGATGTATCAAGTTAGCTGTAATAAAAGCTACTAAAACCATAGTTGCATGTAATTTCTTAGGCTTTGTTGCTAGGTAAACACACATGGCATAAAGCGTGAAAGTCGATAAGATATACGTATAGTAGGGCAGGTGACTTTCAAAATGTGCATAATAATTATAATAAGAAGTTTGCAAACGATATAGTAAGCGCTCAAGTAATCTCAGAAAATAAAAAGGATAGGTGAGAAAAAATACACTCAATGAAACCAAGCGTAATTTTTTTACATAATTGACATGCGATTTTTTTCCACTATGACAGGAGCTTTACTTTTACGAGCAAGATAATAATTGGCTATAAATCCACCTATTGTCAATCCTAAAATGGATACAATAACAACTAGGAAAGCAAATCTATAAGCTATCGGTTGGTAAGTGTCTAGTGCTCCATCTCTGAAATAATCGATGGTAGGTCTAGATACCAAAAAAATAAAAATTGTAATAAAGAATATAAAGTGAATCAAATAGTATTTGATATTATTCCAGCAAAGTAGCAGACTACTAATTAAGAGCAAAAGCAAAGTTGTCAGAAGTCCTACGTTGTTACTGGAGAACAAATAACTGATTCCACTTATTATGGTAACGATATAACTTAGAATCGTAATCGTTAACAAAATTCGTTTGCCATCAACCATCTCTTCCCTCCTTTTCTAATTAATTTTTTTCGATTGCTCAATATTTTTTAATAATAATATTCGGTAAAATTTTATATTTGCAAATAGTGCTAAGGCACTGATACGTCTTCCTTTTCTAAAAATACTATTCTTAAAAATAGCAAAGGCATGTTTTTTTAAATATCCATAAATCCTTGGATAATCTTTAAACTCTTTGAAATTCTCATCTAAAAGCATCTTATCTAAAACAACAAAATGTGCATGAGCCAGTCTGAAAAAAGCCTCTTTTTGCAATTCTGGATAGTAAGATATAACATAATTATAAAATATTTCATATACGTCCACACAAGAAAGATCTTTTTCAGAAAATGGTTTTGTTGTGGAACTATCGCCTCTATGAAAATAATAATAGTGTGGCTTAGTATTTATAACATACTTCTTGGCTACGTTAATCAAATCAAAATGATAATACGCATCCTCATATATTTTCCCGATAGGAAAAGATAGGCTCTTAGCTATCTCTTTTTTTATCAATTTGTTACAAATACTACCTGGAACTTTTTCTCCTACTAGATATTCTCTCAAAAAATCTTTTGAATCATAAACAAAGTAATCGTTTATATTTACTGACTGTGGTGTTTCACTATTTGAATATACGTTCATAACACCACAACTAGAAACATCCGCATCTTCTTTGACTAATTGTTTATATAAGGTAGCAATCATCTCAGGATGAATATAGTCATCTGAGTCAATAAAAATTAAGTATTGACCATTTGCTAAATCTCTTCCGTAGTTTCTTGCTTGCGATTGTCCTTGATTCATTTGGTGGTATACTTTTATCCGCTGATCTACAAGTGCTATTTCTTCTGCAATTTTTCCACTTTCATCTGTAGAACCATCATCAACAAGGATAATTTCGAGATTTTCATAAGTTTGTTGCTGAATGGATGCTATTGATTTTTCAAGGTATTGCGCCACATTATAAACAGGAACAATGACACTAATTAATGCAGTTTCCATGCTACTCCTCTATTAGTTTTTCTACTTGTTCAATTTGTTTTGCAATCGTAAATTGCTGAATAAATTTGCTGGCCTCATTGGCATCAAAATTTGATGCAGCTGTCATGTAGTTTTCAATCTCTTGAGCTGCTTCTTGATTACTTTCAACGATTTTACCAAATCGTCCTTCCTGAGACAATTCCTCTGCACCACCTACTTCTGTTGATACAAAAGAAATACCCAGGCTCAAAGCTTCAACATAGACCCCAGGGAAACCTTCCTGTTTGGACATGGATAAGAGGACTTTCATATGGGACAGATACTGATAAGGATTCTTTTGATACCCCAAAAAGTGTATATAATCTTCAAGTTGGTATGCTTGAACCTTTTTTTTCAGCTCCTCTTCCATATCACCAGCCCCTATAAAATAGAGGTGATATTTCTTTCCTTGTTGGTGTAAAAGCCGTATTACTTCAACAACTCGATCAGAGCCTTTATTTTCTTCAATGCGACCAATTGTGCAGATACTTTGAGGTTCTATTTCAATATCAATCTTCTCTCTTGATTTTTTCAAAATACTTTCAAAATTATAGCCATTATAGACTGTTATCAATTTCTTTGAGTACTCTGGAAAAACTTCTTTGATAGAATAGCTAGTTTTCTTTGAAATTCCTACTATCCTATCAGCAGCATCTAACTGACGTTTATGAGATTCGCGTTTCGAACTATCTGTTAAAAATTCTTCAATACTTCCATGAATCCAAGAAATTTTCTTCACTTCTTTTCGTTTAGAAAATAAAAGAGGAGGATTCATAATGGTAAAAGACACCTCTACATCATATTGATCTTTTACAAGTAGGCGTCTTGTTAATCTCGGGAAATAAATTCTCAATCTCCACAATAGCGCTCTTAACCATCTTGGTTGGCGATAATCTTGAAGGGCTTTTAAAATTCTCACATTGTCAGGTACTGGTTCGTATCCTTTGTCAAAATGTTCTATTTCAAGGATATCTATATCATACTTCTTCGGATCCAAGTTTGAAACAATCGTTGAAAGGATTTTTTCTGCACCTCCACCTAGAGAGAAGGACCACATAAAAAATAGAATTTTTTTCTTATCCACCATATTCTCCCTTATATTCTACATAGCTTTTATCCATATCTGATATAACGGCATCATGATGTGGCACTTGCTTTTCTGCCGGCGGTGGTGTCATATAATCTCCAAAAGCTGTGCTAAGATAGGCATCATATCCAACTGGAATTGGCATTTCTGTTCCTTCGAATGGTAAGAGAATTTTATCTTCAAAGGCTTGGATTGGATATTTATTTTTCATATAGCCAGGTCCTGAGCATAATTCTGTAATGCCATCACTTTCAGCTAGTCCATACTTGGTCATTTCTTTCTCAGCCTTTTTCCAAATACGATAACGAAGGGCTTTAGGAGTTAATCCTAATAAAATGGTACTTCCCCATTTCATGAGAGCTCCATGCTTTTCTGGAATGGTTTGTGCACAAAAGAGGGAATAAATCAAAGCCCAACGGACCTGTTTCTTGCGATCTGCTGGATTTTTAGGGTAGTAGTCCAAAGGAAGAACGTCAAGAGCCAATCCGTGTGGAAGGTCCAAATCTTGTTGATATGGCTTGATGCATGTTGTTTCCTTATCTCTAATAGTGATAAAGAGATTACGGTCGACAAAGTCTATAGAACTTTTTGAGAGGAAGTAACGCTCGTCCGCATAACGAGGCCATAGCTCTGCTAATTTTTCATAATCCTTGCGTGGCATAAAGAAGTCTAAATCATCATCCCAAGGGATAAAACCCTTATGTCGTAAAGCCCCAATAGCTCCGCCACCACACAAATAACAGAGTAAATCATGTTCTTTACAAAAGGCGACAAAGTATTCAGCCATCTCTAGGCTACGAGCTTGAATTGCCTTTAAATCACTCATCTCAGTTTCTTCCTCTTCAATAGAATTACATCGTTTTATTATACCAAAAAATGGTCAAAAAATCCATCTGATAATGTTAAAAATCAAAGCTCGAGGCACCCATTTTTTGATGCTTCAAGCTTTGACTGATTTGCTACTTATTATCTAAATCCCATTTGAGCTAACTTGTTCTGGTAGGCTTTTTGATTCACTCGAAGAGCTTGGCCTCCATAGACATCGTAATCGTCTACCCAGTCTCCAAGCTCTGGTATTGTTAGTTTTTCAATACCATTCTGACCTCCTTCAAGGACGGATAATCCATTGGTCAATAAGAAGGTATATGGAAGGTTTGTAGAGGTCATACCAAATACTTTCCCTAGCGCTTCTGAACCTGTAAAAAGTTTTGTAGGATCCTTAATCTGCTGTAAAACAGCTGTCATGACTTGTTGCTGTCTACGTGTACGCCCATAATCTCCTTCGTCATCATCACGAAAACGAGCATAATTTAGAAGAGTTGAGCCGTTCATCTGCTGTGTACCACTACGAATGATTTGGGTAGGTGATTCACCATCTTTTTCATGCAAATCATCTCCAACTTCTGCAGCTGTCACTGGAGCTCCGTTTAACGTTGAAAATTGAGCATCAATCGTAACACCATCTGGGAAAAGCGTATCGATTGCAGTCGCAAAGGCTTGGAAATCTACAAGGGCATAATATTTGATATCTAAATCAAAATTATCTTTAAGGACTTTACGTACCATCTCAGCCCCTTTTTTTCCTTCTTGTTCACCCAATTCGTAGGCCAAGTTTAATTTATGGTCAGCTTGTTTTTGGCCGTTAATGACTTGGCTATAACCATCAATATAAACGAGGTTATCCCGCATAAAGCTAACTAGTTTAAGCTTTTTATCTTTACCACTAACATTAAGAACCATGATGGAATCTGTCCGAGTTTCGGCACTATTCTGTCCAATACGGCCATCCGTTCCCAAAATAAGAATATTCACTCCGTCTCGTGTATCCTGTCCATTGAAGACTTCAACCTGAGCGGCTTTAGCATCTTTTACCCCATTTGAGCTGTTCGGATTGGCTGATTGGAACCCTTTCAAGAACATGAAAAGCATTCCTAATGCTGCGACAAGCAAAAGCATTCCTATCCAAGCAAGGATCCGTTTAAAATGAAAGACTCTTTTTTTCTTAGGTTTCTTTGGTTTCTGCTGTTTGGGAATCTTAGCTTTAGGTTGAGAGAGACTACTACGACGACTAGCTCGACTTCGATTCGTATAACTTGGAAGGCCTGTGTTAGAGTTAGTATATTCTTGAATTTCTTCTTTTTCTTCAGCAGCTGAACTCTCTTCTCGTTTACCTTCTAACTTATCTTGTAAAAAAGCAAACTCTCTCTTTTCTTTATCATTTAGATAGTAGATATTTTTTAAGAGATAGTCATAACGTAGTTTTTCGTGATGGCTGAGAGGATTTTCTTTACTCATATGCTCTCCTTCCTTGGTCTTTTATCATATAGATGGGATAGGCCCCCAATGTTTTATAGTGAATTCCAATGGCTTCTAATTCTTTTTGTGCAAAATGCACCAATTCTTTTTCTGAATAATCCACATCAATAATAAAGAAATACTCACCTAAGGCTGTTTTAAGCGGACGACTCTCAATCTTAGTCAAATCAATGCCTCTCCAGGCAAAGGTGGAAAGCGCCTTATATAATGCTCCTGGAAGATTATCTGGCAAGGTCAAGGCTAAACTCATCTTTTCAGTATCTGCATCCAAAGGGATTTGGGGTAAGTTCGGTCCCAAAACCCAGAAACGAGTGAAATTAGCTTCCATTTCCTGAATATCTTGAGCGACCAATTCTAGTCCATATTCCTCAGCAGAACTTTTTGGGGCAATGGCCGCAAATGGTTGATCTGGATGTTCAGAAACATATCGCGCAGCGTAAGCTGTACTTGCAGTGACTTCTAATTGAGCATCTGGAAAATGTTCATCGATAAATTTCTTCCCTTGAGCCAAGGCCTGCGGATGAGAAAAGATTTTCTCTATTTTAGACTGTCCTGGTACTGCCATCAGCTGTTGATGGATTGGCTGCACAATCTCCGCTATAGCTTGAATACGTGCTTGATGAAATAGGTAGTCCAAAGTCTCATGAACACTACCTTCAATGGAATTTTCAACTGGCACTACTGAATAGTCTACCAAACCTTGTTCATAGGCCTTGATAACGTCTGTAATATTTGAAAAAGGCTCTAGCTCCTCATGAGGAAAAGCCGTTTGCACCACATGGTGCGAAAAAGATCCTTTGGGACCTAGATAGGCAATTTTCATGTCAATTCCTCTATAATTTCCTCTGGGCTTAATCTTGATACATCTACAATCTGACTTGCTACTTCCTCATACCAGGCCTGTCTTTGATTAAAAATCGCAGCCAAATCTTCCTTGCTATTGTTTAGAAATAGCGGGCGTTGATTGCCTTTATCAGCTGAAATTCGCTGGTACAGGGTCTCAAAATCCGCTTTTAGGTAGATGTTGTCTGGATTTTTCTTGAGCAAGACACGATTGCGTGGCGAAATAACTATTCCTCCGCCTGTAGAAATAACTTGATCTGTCTTCAGCAGTTCAGCTAGGACTTCTTCTTCTAGCTGGCGGAAGGCTGCCTCTCCATTTTCTTCAAAGAAACGAGCAATCGACATCCCCAGACGTTCTTTCAGCAAGGCATCCATATCTACGAAGTCAGAATCCAGCTTTCTAGCAATAGTAGTTTTTCCTGAACCCATAAAACCTAGTAAAACCTTAGCCATGAATCAAAGTCTCCAAATCATCAAAGAAGCTTGGGTAGCTTGTGTTAATAGCTTCTGCACGGTCCAATTCGACCTCTCCATCTGCAACTAAGAGAGCTGCAATGGCTGTCATCATACCGATACGGTGGTCTCCAAAGGTGTTGACTCTGGCTCCATGAAGGACAGATTTCCCTTTGATAATCATGCCGTCTGCTGTAGGAGTAATAGTTGCTCCCATGCTATTTAAAGCATCTGCGACAACTTGAATGCGGTCCGTTTCTTTTACCTTGAGTTCTTCTGCATCTTTGATAACTGTTTGACCTTGAGCTTGGGTAGCAAGGAGCGCGATAATCGGCAATTCATCAATTAAACGTGGAATCAGGGCTCCACCAATTTCTATCCTGTTTAGTTCTGAAGTCTCGACAGTCAAGGTTGCAGATTTAGCAATTGGATCCATATCAGTAATCTCTAATTTCCCGCCCATAGCTCGGATAACATCAATAATCCCTGTACGAGTTTCGTTAATACCGACATTCTTAAGTACAACTCGAGAATTTGGCACAATCAAACCTGCTACTAACCAAAAGGCTGCACTAGAAATATCTCCTGGTACGACAACCGTTTGTCCACTAAGTTTCTGTGGCCCTTGAACAGTGATTTTCTTACCATCGACACTTAAGTCTCCACCAAATTGACGCAGCATATCTTCTGTGTGGTTACGAGTGCACTCTTTCTCAATGATGATAGACTGACCATGAGCCTGCAAAGCCGCAAAAATCAAGGCTGACTTGACTTGAGCAGAGGCGATTGGCAATTCATAATGAATAGGTTTTAAGTTTTTTGTACCCTTTAAGTGCAACGGTGGCAAGTCTCGCTCTGTTTGACCTGAAATGCTGACTCCCATTTTTTTCAAAGGAAGAGTCACACGGTCCATAGGGCGTTTAGAAAGACTGTCATCTCCAAACATTTCTACTTCAAAGTCTGTACCAGCAAGGACGCCTGAAATTAAACGAATAGAGGTCCCAGAATTCCCCATATCCAGAGCTTTCTGAGGGGCTTTCAATCCATCCAGCCCAACACCTTGAATGGTAACGGCACCGTCTTTGTCCTCAATCTCTACGCCGAGGTCACGAAATACCTGCATGGTTGACAAGACATCTTCACCACGCAAGATATCATAAACTTTAGTCTCACCCTCAGCCAAACTCCCAAAAATGATAGAGCGATGACTGATGGACTTATCCCCTGGTACTCGAATACTACCATTCAAATGGTCAATGTTTGTTTTTAATTTCATACAGGACCTCATACTTGCAATACTTTTTCTTATTTTATCATAAAAAGTCAGAAATTTCTTAAAAATCCCTGACTTTATGAGGTAAATTCTTATTTTAAAAGTTCTGAAATTGGCTCAAATACAATCTTTTCGATATCAGATAGGTAAATAGAAAGTTGTTGTTGTTTGGCAAAGAATGCTGACAAAAGAGAGTTCCCTTGAATCTGCTTACCAAAGCTTTCCATTTTTTCTTGGAATGAAGCATCAGGCATTTGTCCTGTCTGTGCCAGCGTTTGAAGTTCTTGCTGAAAAGCAATATAATCCGCAAAAATTTTGCTAGCTTCTGCATCTGCTTGGATGGCATCTCTAGCTTCTTTAACAGCCTTGTATTCAGGCAACTCACGTAGCCCACGACTGAGTGCATTTGCACTATCATAAATATTTGACATAATTGTCCTCCTTATTTAATAACGACTGTGTAGTCAGTATTTTCTGTAATGACTTGCTCAGCACGTTTTAAATCCTGAGCATTCTTAAAGGAAATTTGCAGAATCCCGTGAACATCCTCACGATTTTCCTCATTGATATGGATATTGACCAAAGAAGTTCCACGTAGCAATTCCAAGATGCGTAAAATCACATCTTCCTCATCGGGAACGTCTATATAGAGATCATATGAGCTATCTACTCCTCCACGTTTATGGATTTCCATAGCTTGACGTTGCTCACGTGCTTGATTAAAAAAGTTCCAGATTTGGTTTTCATCACCTTTGCTAATGGCTTGCTCAATCTCGTCCAAACGCCCCTTGAAATCCTCGATGCGTTCCATAATGGTCTCTCGATTTGATAAGAGGATAGAAGTCCACATACCAGGCTCACTTTCAGCAATCCGAGTCATATCTCGAAATCCACCGGCCGCAAAGCGCCGCGCCATTTCATGCTCTTCAGCATAACTTGCAGTTTGCCCCATCAAACCTGATGCTAAAATATGTGGAAAATGACTAATCTGAGACGTCACTCGGTCATGCTCTTCAGCATCAATTTCAATGAAACGAGCATGAAGACCTGATAGCAAATCTCTCATTTCTTCGAGCGTATCCGAAGTTGTCAGACTAGATGGCGTGAAGATATAATAGGCATTTTCAAAAAGGTTGACATCGGCAGACGCCGCTCCTGTCTTGTGGCTCCCTGCCATGGGATGCGCTCCAACAAAGCGAACAGACTTATCTGCAAAATACTTCTCAGCTGTAGATACGATTGTTGACTTGGTCGATCCAGCATCGGAAATAATGACGCCTTCCTTTAAATCTATGCTTGCCAACTTCTCGATAAAATCAAGTGTTTGTTGGATAGGAAGTGACAAAATAATAATATCCGCAAGTGGAGCAAAACTGGCAAAATCATCCGTCGCACGATCAATCATCCCTCGCTCCAAGGCAATATCTCTGGACGCTTGACTACGATTGTATCCTAAAATTTCATAATCAGGATGATCCCGCTTGATTCCGAGTGCCATGGAAGCACCAATCAAACCCAATCCTGCGATATAGATGGTTTTTGCCATAAGAACTCCTTAATATTTCTTTGTATACTCCCGATGTTTAGCAACAGCTTCTTTTAATTCCTCCAGATTATCTGAGGAGAATTTCTCTAGAATTTCTTGGGCCAAGACCGTTGCTACGACTGCTTCCATAACGACACCAGCCGCTGGAAGAGCAGTTGGATCACTTCTCTCTACTGTTGCTTTATAAGGCTCATGGGTTTCAATATCAACGCTCATCAGTGGCTTGTAGAGGGTCGGGATAGGTTTCATAACTCCGCGAACAACAATTGGTTGTCCATTGGTCATACCACCTTCAAATCCTCCAAGGTTATTAGTTCGACGAGTATAGCCATCTTCTGGTGACCAGAGGATTTCATCCATGACTTGGCTACCCTTGAGATACCCTGCTTTAAAGCCAAGACCAAACTCCACACCCTTAAAGGCATTGATTGAAACAACTGCTTGAGCTAATCGTGCATCTAGTTTGCGATCCCATTGGACATATGAACCCAGACCAACCGGAACACCTCCAACAACAGTTTCAACAACTCCACCGATAGTATCTCCATCACGTTTGATTTGATCAATATAGTCCTTGATCTCCTGCTCACGTTCTTGGTTAACGATAGAAACTTCTGACTGGGCAGCTAGTTTCTTAATCTCTGCGACTGTCAAGTTTTCTGGAACATCGATTTCCTTACCACCAAAGACAACAACATGGTTAGCAATTTCAATATCAAGCTCAGCCAATAGTCGTTTAGCTACAGCCCCGACTGCTACTCGCATAGTCGTTTCACGGGCAGATGAACGTTCCAGGGAATTTCGCAGATCATCAAAGCGGTATTTGATACCTCCTACCAAGTCAGCGTGACCAGGGCGAGGATGAGTGATTTTTCGTTTGCTTTTAAGTTTGTCTTCAATATCCTCTGCAGACATGATATCCAACCATTTTTGGTGGTCTTTGTTAATGACATCCATGGTAATGGGAGCCCCTGTCGTCTTTCCATGACGAACACCAGAAGTAAAGACAACCTGATCACTCTCAATCTTCATGCGGCCACCACGACCGTAACCTCCTTGGCGACGTTTGAGATCCTCATTGATATCCTTGGCAGTTAAAGGAAGGCCTGCTGGAATTCCTTCAATAATTGCTGTCAGACGAGGACCGTGTGATTCTCCTGCTGTTAAATATCTCATACATTCTCCTTATTTTACCAAGTAATCTTTCATTTCTTCGAGTGAGACGGGGTGAATAGTGGCTGAACCAAGTTCTGGTACCAAAACTAATTTCATGGTGTTTCCACGCGCTTTTTTATCATGAGTCAAGGCCTGATAAAGCTTATCAACATCCCAGTTTTCATAATCAACTGGAAGGCCAAATTTCTGACACATTTCTCGGATAGACTGAGTGATTCCCATTGGCATGAGGCCTTTTTGTTCTGCGACCTTAGAAACCTGAACCATTCCCATGGCTACTGCCTCACCATGCATGACGCGTCCATAACCAGCAGTCGCTTCAATAGCATGGCCAATTGTATGACCAAAGTTGAGATAGAGACGAATGCCATTGTCCAATTCATCCTCGACTACCATCTTGCGCTTGACCTGGCAAGAATGTTCATTCAAACTTTCTGAATGCTCCAAAATACTCTCTACAGAACCATCCATATCAGATAATAGGTCCCAGAGTTCTGGATCTTCAATTAAGCCATATTTAATGACTTCACCCATTCCTTCAATCAACTCTCGTTTACCTAAGGTTTCAAGAACGGTTGGATCAATCAAAACGCCGTCTGGTTGGGCAAAAGTTCCCACCATATTCTTAGCAAAAGGAGTATTCACTCCTGTCTTACCACCGATTGAAGAATCGACTTGAGCAGTCAAACTGGTTGGAATTTGAACAAAGTGAATGCCTCGCATGTAAGTTGAGGCTACAAAGCCAGCCAAATCACCAACAACTCCACCACCTAGAGCTACGATACCATCGCTACGAGTCAAGTCTTGCTTAACTAGAAATTCATAAGCCTTTTGAACCGTTGTTAGATTTTTTCGCTCTTCACCCTCTAGGAAGTCAAAAACTGCCACTTGAAAACCAGCATCCTCTAGGCTCAATTTAACTTTTTCTGCATAGAGGGAAGCCACATGGTTATCGGTAATGATAACGACTTTTTGCGGTTGCCAAAGTTCCCGCAACCATTTTCCTGCTTGAGACAGGCATCCTTTTTCAATCTGAATATCATAGGGATGGTGGGGAAGGTCTATTTTGATATTCATAGCAGTTCTCCTTTTTCTTTATTGATACTTTTGTTTTAATAATTCCCAAATTTGATCAGTTGGCATTTCCTTTCCTGTCCATAGTTCAAATGCCTCTGCAGCTTGGTAGAGCAACATACCTAAGCCATTAAAAGCGTGATTACCCTGACTTCTTGCCCACTTTAGAAATGGTGTCTCAAAGGGTTGATAAATGACATCTGCTACCAAAAGCTGCTTTGGTAAAACAATACCTGTTGGGATTGGCTGAGATGTTCCATCCATACCCACACTGGTCGCATTTACCAAGAGATCAGCTTGAGTGATGCTATCTTGAAGCTTTTGACTATCTTCTAAAGCAAATAAATCTACTTTGAATCCTGTTTCAATTTGTAATTTTTTTAGATATGGTCTTGTTTTTTCAAGAGAGGCTGAGCGTACAAAGACGGAAATCTGACTGACTCCATCCAAGATTGCCTGTGTCAAAATTGCCTTGGCTGCGCCGCCTGCTCCTAACAAAACCATTCTTTTCCCTGATATTTTAAAAGAAGGCAAGCTCTTAAAGAATCCCTTGCCATCTGTGTTATATCCGATTAAAGTTCCTTCTCGATTCACCACTGTATTGACCGCACCAATCAAACGAGCTTCTTCGCTTAACTGATCCAGATAAGGAATCACTTGCTCCTTGTAGGGCATAGAAAGATTGATTCCAAACATCTGATAGCGACGAATATTGGCAACCGTTTCTGCCAAATCAGTAGCTTCTACTTCCCAAGCTAGATAAACACCGTTGGTATTGGTTGCTTCAAAAGCGCTATTGTGAATGAAGGGAGAAATGGAATGTTTGATGGGATTTGCGACTACAGCTGCTAAACGTGTGTAGCCATCAATCTTCATTTAAAAGCTCCCGAATTTTTTGCATGCTAGATAGAGAAATCTGTCCTGGAGCACTGGCTTCGTCCAGACTTGCAAAAGACCAACTAGAACCCGTTACATCCGAAGTAATACGTGAGACCTTGCCCACTTTTCCCATAGAAACTGTTACATATTCTTGTTCAGGATTCAATGTTTTAAAGCCTCGTGTAAAATTCATCAAATCCAATACATCTTGTTCTGTATGAGCCATAACAGCTATTTTCACAACCTTAGGATTTAAACTTGTCAACTCAGACAAGATTTCCATTAGATTTTCAGGTGTTTCTTGGAAATTATGGTAGCTCAAGACAAGGTTTGGAAAATCCAACATCTCCTCAAAAACATCTTTGTAGCTAAAATACTCAAAATCAATATAATCTGGTTGATAAAGCTGGGCTACTTCCTTGATAATTTGAACATATTCTTCTGAAGAGAGCTCAATTTGACCACCCTCAGCACGAGTACGCAAGGTAAAAACAAGCTCACGACCAGCGAATTTTTCAAAAATAGCTGGCGCTACCTGCAAAATAGCTTCCTTGGGTAAAAAGTCTGCTCGCCACTCAATGATATCGGCATCATGATACCGCATAACATCAATAGCCTGAGCCTCCTCTAAACTTCTTGGCATTACAGAAACAATTAATCTCATTTACTAACCTTCATGGTAATCACTTTGAGGTAATTACTACTTTCATCTTTTTCATTGTAGACAAAGTCTGCTGGAAGTCCATATTTATGAAGAACTTGATACTTTCTACCTGCAAATCCTTTGTCGATTTGTTCTGTGAATTTTTGACGGGAAACATTAGCCGCATTGGTACTAGCGATAATGATTCCATCTGGGTTTAAAATCTCTAGGCTTTGGGAAATCAACTTGTGATAATCCTTAGCTACAGAGAATGTTTGTTTTTTATTTCGGGCAAAGCTAGGCGGATCCAGAATAATCACATCATAGCTCAAACCTTTTCTTTTAGCATATTTAAAGTATTCAAAGACATCCATGACAAGTAATCGATGATTGTCTAGACTCAAACCGTTGGCATGAAAATGAGCTTCTGATAGTTCTCTTGAACGTTTGGCTAGGTCTACAGAGGTTGTTTCACTAGCTCCCCCCATAGCTGCAGCGACTGAGAAGGCCGCTGTATAGGAAAACATATTGAGCAAGGATTTCCCCATTGCTAAACCATCAACTAAGCTCCCACGAACTTCATGCTGATCCAAGAAGATCCCTGTCATTAGGCCGTCATTCATAAAGACTCGGTACAAGACTCCATTTTCAAGAACAGTGAAATATTCAGCTGCTTCTTGACCATAGATATGGGCAGACTCATAATCCAAACCTTTAAAGCGAATCTTTTCATAGGCACCTAAGACTTCCGGGAATACCTGAGAGAAGGCTGCTATAATCTCTTGGCGAATTCCATAGATATAGGAGTTATACCAAGAGAAAACAACATAATCCCCATAGAGGTCCAGCGCCATTCCACCAAAACCATCGCCTTCTTGATTAAACAAACGAAAGGCAGTTGTCAACTCATCTTGATAGTAGGTAGAACGTTTTTGTTTAGCTTTTTCAAACAAGCTTTCAAAGAAGGTTTGATTAAAAGAAACTTTCTGGTTGGTTACAAACCAACCAATCCCCTTATTTTGTCGGGATAAATAAGCCTTCCCTAAAAACTCTTTGTTTTGGCTGAAAAGTTCAACTTCCTGATCAGTTTCAGATAAGTCTTGAAAATCAACTTCTTCCAAAAGAACCTGACCTTTGCGGAGCTTTTTTTCGACACGCCGACTGACGAATACTTTATTCATAGATACAATTATATCAAATTTGTTGAAAATTCACAAAATAGAAAGTGATTCTCCATTGATTCCATAGGAATTGAAACTATTTATCACTCTTTTCCATCAGATAGTATCTCTCTTCCGAATTTTAAAAAGGTTTTTTTAAAAAATGGACATAAAATGACTAGAGTATATTTTCTAGCGCAAACGTTTGCGTATTGTACAGCTTTGTGGTAAAATGATTGTCAAATTGTTAAGTATGAGGACTTTCTATGAAAAATCAAACCCTAATGCAATATTTTGAGTGGTATCTCCCCCATGACGGAAAACACTGGGAACGACTAACTAACGATGCTGAACACCTAGCTAACTTAGGAATTAGTCATATCTGGATGCCACCTGCTTTTAAGGCTACAAACGAAAAAGATGTTGGTTATGGAGTCTATGATCTATTCGACCTTGGTGAATTTGACCAAAAAGGAACTGTTCGTACCAAGTATGGCTTCAAAGAAGATTATCTCCAAGCCATTCAAACACTGAAATCTCACGGAATCCAACCGATGGCTGATGTCGTCTTAAACCACAAGGCAGCTGCAGATCATTTAGAATCCTTTCAAGTTATCGAAGTGGATCCAGAAGACCGCACAATCGAACTAGGAGAACCTTTCACCATCAATGGTTGGACCGGTTTTACTTTTGATGGTAGACAAAACACCTACAACGATTTTCACTGGCACTGGTACCACTTCACAGGAACTGACTACGATGCTAAACGTCGTAAGTCTGGCATCTATCTCATTCAGGGAGAGAATAAAGGTTGGGCTCATGAAGAATTAGTCGACAATGAGAACGGAAATTACGACTATCTCATGTACGCAGACCTGGATTTCAAACACCCCGAAGTCATCCAGAATATCTATGACTGGGCAAATTGGTTTATCGAAACGACTGGTGTATCAGGCTTTCGCTTAGATGCAGTTAAGCACATTGACTCTTTCTTTATGCGCAATTTCATACGCGATATCAAGGAAAAATATGGTCAAGACTTCTATGTTTTCGGAGAATTCTGGAATCCTGATAAGGAAGCTAATCTGGATTATCTTGAAAAGATTGAAGAACGCTTTGATCTTGTTGATGTTCGCCTCCATATGAATCTCTTTGAGGCAAGCCAGGCAGGAGCTGACTATGATTTAACAACTATTTTTGATGATAGTCTGGCTCAAATCAATCCGGATCGAGCTGTGACCTTTGTCGAAAACCATGATACACAACGCGGTCAAGCCCTCGAATCTACTGTTGAAGAATGGTTTAAGCCAGCAGCCTATGCTCTTATTCTTTTGCGTGAACAGGGTCTTCCCTGTGTCTTTTACGGAGACTACTACGGTATTTCTGGTCAATTTGCCCAGCAAGACTTTAAAGATGTCCTTAACCGTTTGCTAACTATCCGAAAAGAGTTAGCTTACGGTGAGCAAACGGACTACTTTGATGATCCTAATTGTATCGGTTGGGTCCGTTCTGGTACTGACGACCAATCACCTATCGCCGTTCTTATCTCAAACGCTCAAGAAAATTACAAAACCATGTATGTCGGTCAAGAGTGGGCAAATCGAACATTTGTTGATTTGCTTGGGAACCATCCAGAACAAGTAACTATTACTGCCGAAGGATACGGCGACTTCCCAGTTGCTGAGCGTTCAGTCAGTGTTTGGGGGATTACTTATTAAGAGCACAAAAAAACTTGCCTATGGCAAGTTTTTTTATTGCTAAATATTAGTCTTTCCAAAGGTCCATGGCATTTTTAAAATCAGATGAAACTTGAACATTTTGAGGGTTTGTTGCCTCTCTCTCCTGACGTTTCGCTTCTACCTGGGCTACACTCTTAATACCCTCATGTCGCCAGTTTCGTAGGATTGCTTGGATATATTTCCAGTTTGGTTTTCCATTCAAAACAGCTTCACGTAGAGCTTCTTTTATCAAATCCGCACTCGTCCCATCTTCTTTCAAACTCTTTTCCAAATCTTCGATTTCAAAGGGACTCAAGAGACGACCTAGCTCCTGTTGGAAAGTTTCCACCAAGCTCTTCAAGTCATTCTGAGCTGGTTTCACTTGATTTGGAGCTTGTTTTTCAAATAGTTGGTCTAGGCGCTCCAAGGCAAGGGTTGCGTCAAAAATAACTTCAATCTCTCCATTTAGCTCAATTGTACGATATTGGAGTAATCCTTTATCGGTTAATCGTGAAATGGCTTGATTGACTTCAGTGACCTCTTTGCCAATTTTTTCAGCGATTTGACTTGGCGACAACTCACCCAAAGCCGTTGTATTTTGTAGGTAAAAGAATTGCCAAATCAAGAAATCATCGCTTGACGAGAAGAGTTGATTGTAATTCAAAAGCAGATCACTCGGTAACACCAAGTTCCCTGATTTAAAAGCATCTAAATATGTCATAATTCCTCTTATAAATATCCAAAATGAGACACATCTTCTTCCGCACTTTTCCACTCAAAAGGCGTTTCTTGGTAAACTGCATAATTTACCCAGTTACTGAAAAAGAGGGCTGCAGATGAACTCCAGCGCATGCATGGAAGTTCGTGAATGTCATCATTTTTGAAATAATTTTCTGGTATATGTGGATCTAAACCAGCATCTAGATCTCTAAAATATTCTTTCGCGAGCGTATCACGATCATACTCCAAATGCCCAAAGCTATAGACTTCTCTCAAATCTCGACTTGCAAGGATAGAGATTCCGACCTCTTCACCTGATGCTAAAATCTCTAAATTAGTTTTATTCAAGATATCCTCTTTGAGAATTTCTGTATGACGAGAATGAGGCGATACATATAGATCATCAAATCCTCTCAGCAAAAAATGACCTTCTTTTAAAACATCCTGAGGATAAATTCCAGAAAGCTTTTGGGCCATCTGGTGTTTATCTACACCATATCGATAGTAAAGAGCTGCCTGAGCACCCCAACAAATATGGAGGGTCGAGTAGACATGAGTATTAGACCAATCAATCACTTGGGTAAATTCCTCCCAGTAGTCCACTTCTTCGAAGGGAAGATGTTCAACCGGAGCTCCTGTAATGATCAACCCGTCGAAATACTCGTCTTTGATTTCTGAGAAGGTCTTATAAAATGTCTCCATATGCTCTGAGCGAGTTGTTTTTGATTGGTGACTTTCCATATATAAAAAGTCAATATCCAACTGAAGTGGAGTATTAGCTAAATGTCGCAAAAGCTGAGCCTCTGTCACCATCTTTTGTGGCATTAAGTTTAAAATCAAAATTTTCAGTGGTCGAATATCCTGATGAGCCGCTCGCTGGTCATCCATGACGAAAATATTTTCCGTTCGTAAAATCTCAACTGCTGGTAATTTTTTATCAATCCGAATCGGCATGGAAATCTCCTTACTCTATCAATACTAGGCTCAAGTTAACATGCAGTCGTCAAATGAAAATCAGCTGACGATAGTCCTTCCTTTTATTATACTGTAAGAAGATATAGTTTTCAATTATAGTTTTTCTCTAACTAGGTATAGCCTTTTTTTATATCACTATGAAGAGAAAACAGCCCTAAGGACTGTTTTTTCTTTAATAATGCATGAGCACTTTGTAATCGTAATCTCCGATAGCTTCACGGCCTTTAAGTTCATCAAGCTCAATCAAGAAGGCACAACCAGCTACGATACCACCAAGTTTTTCAATCATTTCGATGGTTGCTTTCACAGTACCACCTGTTGCCAAGAGGTCATCTACGATCAGAACACGTTGACCTGGTTTGATAGCATCTGCGTGCATAGTCAAAGTATCAACACCATATTCTTTTTCGTAGTCAGCTGAAATCACTTCGCGTGGCAATTTTCCTGGTTTACGTACAGGAGCAAAACCAATTCCCAACTCAAAAGCGACTGGACATCCAACGATAAATCCACGCGCTTCTGGTCCTACGATCATATCAATCTTTTTGTCAGTAGCATATTGAACAATTTCACGAACAGCATAGCTGTAGGCATTTCCGTTAGCCATCAAAGGGCTGATATCACGGAACGTAATGCCTTCTTGTGGGTAATTTTCAATACTTGCAATGTAATCTTTTAAGTTCATAGCATTTCTTTCTTTTTAAGTTTTTACTCCCTATTATACCATATTTCCTAGAAAAGCAAAATAGAAAGAAGTCTTGAAAATTGGTCCAAGACTTCCCTTTGCTCTTCAATAGCAACCGGTTAATCAGGCAATGAAATCCTTACTTCTTTTTACTTTTAGAAGTTTGATTCCGTTGACGATTCTGTTCAATGCGCCACTCTCGCTCATAGTATGTCATCGTTTCAAATACTCTCTCTGGTAGTCCTACATCAAGCAAATAGATGGGAATTATCAAGTCTATAGAAGGTTTAACAGTTGTAAATTTATTTCGCAAGTGAGTCCATAAAGATTTTATTTTTACGAGGTCTTTGTCATAAAAAGACACCTCAATCCGATAAAAATCCCTCGATCTTCTTCCTCCTGAAATTCTCCGAAAAGCGAATTCTTCTACATCTTTCCAGTCGTAAAATTTACTTGCTTTATAAGGGTTTGGCTTATAGAAGAATCCCTTAACTGTGCATCTCAGATATTCTCTATCTGAACGCAAAATTTGAATGCGTTGGTAAACGATACATCCAACAGTTAAGATTAACAGAATCATTAAAAGTAGCAAGATAACCATTAAGATAGAGACTTGCACTAAATGCGTCACTATAAAAAGTAATATCCATAAGAGAAAAATGCCGTAAACGAGAACGAAAACGGTATTCCAGATGACTTTCTTACCACTCCATTTAATAATTGTTTCTTCCATTATACCAACTCACTTAAATATTCATAGCGTTCATATTTTTCAAGCAAGGTTTCATTCTTCTCATCTAGCTCTTTTTGAAGTGTAGCTAATTTACCAAAGTCAGAACCATTAGCCTGCATCTCTTCTTCAATGGCCGTGATACGATTTTCCAAGACTTCGATATCTCCTTCAATGCTTGCCCACTCCTGCTTTTCTTGGTAAGTCATCCGTTTCTTTTCTTCACGTACTTTGGCGACTTTTTCCTTGTCAGCCTTTTGGACTTGACTTGCAGCTTCTGCTTCAAAGGCCTTTTCATCTAAGTAGTCGGTATAATGGCCAAAGAAAGGACGAATAGTCTCATTCTCAAAGGCAAGAATCTTAGTCGCTACCTTATCAAGAAAATAACGGTCGTGACTAACTGTTAAAACAGGCCCAGCAAAACCTTGCAAGAAATTCTCCAAGACCGTCAAGGTCGCAATGTCTAGGTCATTGGTTGGCTCGTCCAAGAGAAGAACATTGGGCTTTTCTAGGAGTAGTTTGAGAAGGTAAAGACGTTTCTTCTCTCCACCAGACAGTTTCTCAATCAAGGTACCATGCATTGAACGTGGAAAGAGGAACTGTTCTAGTAATTCTGCAATAGATGTCGTAGTACCACCGCTAGTCTTGACTTCTTCTGCCACCTCTTGCAGGTAATTGATAACTCGCTTGCTCTCATCTAATCCCTCAATTTGCTGAGAGAAATAGGCGATGCGAACTGTTTCACCAATGATAATTTGGCCCTCAGTTGGTTTCAGTATCCCTGCAATGAGATTGAGAAGGGTTGACTTTCCAACACCATTATCCCCAACGATTCCAATACGGTCTTTAGCTTGCACCAAAAGGTTAAAATGATGCAGAATCGGTTTGTCGTCATAGGCAAAGGAAACATCCTTGAACTCAATAACTTTCTTACCGATTCGACTGGTCTCAAAGTTCATGGCCAAGTCTGTATCAGCAGTCGTGTCTGAAACTTCCTTTTTCAAATCATGGAATCGGTTGATTCGTGCCTGTTGCTTGGTTGCACGCGCTTGTGGTTGCCTACGCATCCAGTCCAACTCTTGCTTATAGAGTTGCTTTTTCTTATGAAGAAGTGCTGCATCGCGCTCATCTTGTTCTGCTTTGAGACGAACATAGTCTTGGTAATTTCCTTGATATTCTGTCAAGCCTGCCCGATCCAACTCAAAAATGCGCGTAGAAAGAGCATCTAGGAAGTAACGGTCATGGGTGATAAAGAGAACTGTTTTCTTGGAATTTTTCAAAAAGAGGGTTAGCCACTCAATAGTTGCTATATCTAAGTGGTTGGTTGGCTCATCCAATAATAAAAGATCATGGTTACCCAGAAGTACTTGTGCCAATTGAACCCGTCTACGGAGACCGCCAGACAAAGTTCCAACTGGAGCTGTTAAATCCTGAATGCCGAGCTTGCTGAGAACCGTTTTGACCTGACTCTCAATTTCCCAAGCTTGGAGGGAATCCATCTCCGCCATGACACGTTCCAAACGTGACTGCTTATCCTCATTATAGTTAAGCATAATCAGTTCGTATTCACGGATCAATTGGATTTCCTTCAAATCACTTGATAGAACAGTATCCAAAACAGTCTTGCTATCATCAAAATCTGGGTCCTGAGTCAGGTAGCCAATCTTATAATCGTTTTTTGCTGAAAAAGGGCTTACGTCACCATCAAAACCTGAAACACCAGAAAGAACATCTAAAAGGGTTGTTTTCCCGGTTCCGTTGACACCAATAAGACCGATTCTGTCTAAGTCATGGATGATAAAGGAAATATCCTTAAAGACAGTCTTATCACCAACGGATTTACTTAGTTTTTCAACAATAAAGTCACTCATTTTCTCCCCCTTAGGTAGTCATGGATGGCTTGACGGTCATTTTCCAATACTCCGTCTACAATAGCGTACTCAATTTCATCTAACACATCTCCTAATTCAGGACCTGGCTGATAGCCATATTCTTTGATGAGAATATCACCGTTGATTTGCATCTCTTTCTTATCATGAAAGGTCAAGCTCTCGTAGGTTTCTGTGATGGCTTGTGGATTGACTTCCTTTCCTTGAGCTTTGCGAAGATTTTCAGCCTGCAAGAGCGAGTCAAGATTGAATTGATAGCAATCACGTTTACTCAATGCTCCTCCCTCACGAAGAGACAAAATAGTTAGCAAATCCTGTACCTGCTTAGCAAATTGACGTGAAGTTTTCCAATGTTTCAAAAATTGTTGAGCATCTTCCACTTCTAAAGCCCACAAAAGTGCTGCCCAGGCTTGTTCAGAAGATTCAAAAGTGAAATTATCTTCTAAATCAAATAATGACTGGAGCTTGTCCTGACTACCAGCCATATCTGGAAGATAATCATAAGCTTGACTCTCAATCATAGAAGATAAACCTACTCGCCAATAAGGAGCTAGTAGAAGTTTATCAAATTCAACAAAAGTACGCTCGATCGATATTTTTTCTAAGAGCGGCGTTAAGACCTTCATCGCTTTAAAGGTTTCTGTCTCCAGTTCAAAACCAAGACTGGCCTGGAAACGAAATCCACGCATGATGCGTAGAGCGTCTTCGTTGAAACGTTCACTAGCGACACCCACTGCACGCAATATTTGATTTTCTAAATCTTTTAGACCATCAAATAAATCAACGATTTCACCTGTCTCATCTAAAGCAAAGGCATTAACTGTAAAATCGCGACGCTTGAGATCTTCTTCTAGCGAGCGAACAAAAGAAACTGCACTAGGCCTGCGATAATCTACATAAACATCTTCTGTCCGAAAGGTTGTCACTTCATACTCTTCTTCACCTTCTAAGACTAAAACTGTTCCGTGTTCGATACCAATATCAACCGTTCTTGAAAAAATCTGTTTGGTTTCTTCAGGATAGGAAGAGGTCGCAATGTCCACATCGTGGATAGGACGATTGAGGAGTGCATCTCTAACAGATCCACCAACAAAATAAGCCTCAAAACCCGCTTCTTTAATTTTTTCTAATACTGGTAAAGCCTTCTGAAATTCAGAAGGCATTTGTGTTAATCTCATAATAAGTGTTCTAATCCATAGACAAGCTCATGACGCTTGACAACTTCTTTGATTCCCAAATTCACTCCTGTCATGAAGGAGCTACGATCATAGGAGTCATGACGCAGAGTCAAACCTTCTCCTTGATTTCCAAAAATGACTTCCTGATGGGCTACCAAACCAGGTAAACGGACCGAATGGATTCGCATACCATCAAAATTAGCTCCACGTGCACCTGCAATGAGTTCTTCCTCATCGCTTGCACCTTGTTGAATAGGCTCACGAACTTCAGCCATTAACTCAGCAGTCTTGATGGCTGTTCCACTAGGAGCATCTTTTTTCTTGTCATGGTGCAGTTCAATAATTTCCACATTTGGGAAGTATTTAGCCGCCTGTGCCGCAAATTGCATGAGTAAGACAGCACCTAAAGCAAAGTTTGGGGCTATCAACCCTCCCAGATTTTTATCGCGAGAAAAGTTTGTCAACTCGGTTATTTGCTCACTAGTAAATCCTGTTGTCCCAACAACAGGAGCAAAACCTTGCTCTAAAGCAAAGTGGGTATTTTCATAGGCAACTGCAGGAGTTGTAAAATCTACCCAGACATCGGCATCAAAACCAATTAAATCTGTCTTATCTTTAAATACAGGAATCCCCTGCCATTCAGTTTCCTGAGCGAAAGGATCTAAAACAGCAACTAAATCAAGTGCTGGATCACCTAGGACCATCTGACAAGCAGCTTGTCCCATTCTTCCCTTAAAACCTGCAATAATGACTCTTATACTCATCTCTACTCCTATCTAAGATACAAAGCCTGTAAGAACAAGCTAGACGATTGGGGTATAACCCAAAGCAATACTTCCTTCTCCAAGGTGAGTCCCAATGACACTACCGAAGGTTGCAATCGAAATGTCTGTAGCTACTCCACTATCTAACAAAAGCTGACGCAAATCTGCTGCTTTTTGAGAGGCATTCCCATGAATCACTGTAATCCGGTAGTTTCCGTTACTTGTTGCTTCTTTGACAATTTCGACCAAGCGTTTGGTTGCTTTCTTTTCTGTACGAACTTTCTCATATACTTCAATCACACCTTGGTCATTGAAGTATAAGATTGGTTTAATACTAAGAAGATTCCCTAAAATAGCTGCCCCATTTGATAAGCGACCACCTTTAACAAGGTGATTGAGATCATCTACCATGATAAAGGCAGAAGTGTTCTCAATCTGTTCTGTTAATTTTGCTAAGATAGTTTCGAAGTCATTTCCCAACTCAACCCATTGAAAAACACTTTCCACCATAAACCCTAGAGGAGCACTTGTAATACGAGTATCAGGAAAAGCAATTGTTAGACCTTCAAACTCATCCGTCATATACTGGATATTCTGGTGGAATCCTGAGATTCCAGAAGAAAGGAAGAGTCCCAAAACATGGGTATATCCTTTTTCTTTTAATGACGATAAAATTTCATCCAACTTAGCAATGCTTGGTTGACTTGTTTTAGGTAGCTCAGATGAACGAGCCATTTTTTCATAAAATTCTTGAGCGGTTAGATTTACACCTTCAACATACTCCTGTCCGTCGATATTCACAGGAATGTCTAGCACAAATAAATCTTCTTTCAGCAAGGTTTCCGCTTGTAGAAAAGCAGATGAGTCTGTTATGACCGCTAATTTCATTTTTTAAAACTCCAAATTAATTCCTGGTAAATCCAGTGCAATTTCCGTCACTTCATAAGTCAAACGATTAAGCATATTCAAACATGGACGGCCAAGTTGTTCCACTTCTTCTTGTTTCAAGTCAGAAGGTTGTTCGACAATGCGCCCTTCTACATGATTCACTTGAGAAATCGTTCCACTGATAACAAATTTATCAAAAACAATCATAAAAGTTAAAACAACGACCATTGAAGTCACTTGCTTTTCTCGATCATGTTGGATTAATTGAAAATTAACGTCAATTTTCGTTTCAGGAACTCCGTTTTCATTTTCCCATTCAAAGTTACGTGCATCAAAGTGATACTGACTTACAAATTCTTGTTCACGTTTTAAATTCATCACATTCTCCATGGTTACAATTTACTTTGACATTGTAACATATTTTCCTATTTTCTGCTAACTTTCCTAGATCCCAATCTCTGCTTTCACAACTTCTGCAATGGTATCAACATAGTAGTCTACCTCTTCAGTTGTTGGAGCCTCAGCCATGACACGTAAGAGTGGTTCAGTTCCACTTGGACGAACTAAAATACGTCCGTTGCCAGCCATTTCTTCTTCCATCTTTTCAATGATTGCCTTGATAGCTGGTACTTCCATGGCTTTTTCTTTCATGTTGTTTTCCACACGGATATTGACCAATTTTTGTGGGTAAATAGTCACTTCTGAAGCCAACTGAGATAAGCTCTTACCCGTTTCTTGCATGATTTTAGTCAATTGAACTGCTGATAACTGACCATCCCCTGTTGTATTATAGTCCATCAAGATAACGTGACCTGACTGTTCTCCTCCAAGATTGTAGCCAAATTTTCTCATTTCTTCAACTACATAACGGTCTCCAACAGCAGTAACAACTTTATTAATTCCTTCACGATCCAAGGCTTTATGGAAACCAAGATTAGACATGACTGTGGTTACGATAGTGTTGTGTGCTAATTGACCTTTTTCTGATAGATATTTTCCGATGATATACATAATCTTATCACCGTCAACAATTTCGCCGTTTTCATCAACTGCAATCAGACGGTCACTGTCACCATCAAATGCCAAACCAACAGCAGACTGACTTTCTTTTACAAGTTCCTGCAGAGTTTCAGGATGAGTTGAACCAACATTCAAGTTGATGTTCAGTCCATCTGGTGTTTCTCCGATAACTGTCAATTGAGCACCTAAATCTGCAAAGATTTGGCGGGCACTTGTTGAAGCAGCACCATTTGCAGTATCCAAGATCACCTTCATTCCTTCAAGAGATGTTCCAGTCGAAACAAGGTATGCTTCGTACTTGCGTAATCCTTCTGGATAATCGACAACTGTACCTAGGCCTTCTGCGCTTGGGCGCGGAAGAGTATCCTCACTCGCATCAAGCAAAGCTTCTATTTCAGCTTCCTTATCATCGTCCAGTTTAAAACCATCTCCACCAAAGAATTTAATCCCATTATCAAGGGCTGGATTGTGGCTAGCTGAAATCATAACCCCAGCACTTGCTCCCTCAGTTTTTACCAAGTAAGCTACCGCTGGTGTGGCAAGAACACCAAGTTTATATACGTGAATCCCAACTGAAAGAAGACCAGCAATGAGAGCCGACTCTAACATTTCCCCTGAAATACGTGTGTCTCGTCCAACAAAAACCTTAGGTACTTCCGTCTCATGTTGACTAAGAACATAACCTCCGAAACGCCCTAGTTTAAAGGCCAATTCCGGCGTTAATTCTACGTTTGCTTCTCCACGGACTCCATCTGTTCCAAAATATTTACCCATTTTACTATTCCTTTTCTAGTTTAATGTTGCGTTGAAGTATCAGGCTTCGTTTCTGTCGTTGATGAGTTCTCAGTAGACGAAGCATTACTTGTTGTCGTTGTACTATTTGTTGATCTGGCTTGTTTCGTTACTACTTTCATAGTGGTTTCAAAAGGAGTAATGACTGTTGGCAAAACTGCCCCATTTTTATCCACAGCTTGTAGAGGTACTGTACCTGAATAATTTCCATTTATTTTTTCGCTGGTTGGTAAGACTGCAACAATGCGATCAATTTTAGATAGAGTATCTGTATCACTGGTTACTGAAACTCGTCCATCGGAAACAGTAATACGGTCGATTAAAATTCGCTCATCAATTTGACTAGAGTCAATTTGAGGAACAACTGGTACATTATCTTTAGTAACCTTCTTACCAATTTTTACTTTAATCTTTTGTGGTGATACTACAGCTGTCAAACCACTCGGCAGATTTTCAATCGTCAAAGGAACTTCAACCGTTCCTTCTGTAGCCTGCGTCAAATCTGCTTTGACTTTAAATTTACGAGTACTTTCCTGCATTTCACTGGCCAAGGCTACCCGATTTGAACCCGTTAAAAATACTGTTACTTCTGAACTAAAACCACTTATGAAATACTGGTTACTATCATACTGAATATCAATTGGTACATTAACTACTGTATTTGTATAGGTTTCTGTTTTAGTTTGTCTTGCGTTATTATTATTTTGATAATTGATTGATGTTGCATAGACAAATAGTAGGCATGCAAATAGGAAAGAGGAGATAATATAAAGACTATTTCTTTTCATTTTTCCATCCTCCTAATATACGTTCTCTTAACGTTGGCTCTGGTGAATCCACTGGTATCAGGATACGACGTAACTCACCCTCGAATTCTTCCAAACTCAAATCATGTTTGAAGACACCATTGTAGGTAATGGAAATGCCACCTGTCTCTTCTGATACAACGAAGGTAAAGGCATCCGAAACTTCGGATAGCCCAATGGCTGCACGGTGACGAGTCCCGAACTCTTTGGAAATACCCGTGTTTTCTGTCAGTGGCAGATAGGCGGAGGTTACGGCTATCCGATCCCCGCTGATAATGACTGCACCGTCATGAAGAGGAGTATTCGGGATGAAGATATTAATCAATAGCTCGGCAGAAATCTTGGCGTCCAAAGGAATTCCAGTTACGATGTACTCCTGCAGTGTTCTTACACGCTCGACAGACACTAACGCTCCGATTTTGCGAGGGCTCATATACTCAACCGATTTGACAAAAGCTTGTATCATTTGTTCTTCTGAACTCATTGGCGTAGTGGAGAAGAAATCAGTTGCTCGACCTAATCGTTCCAAACCTGTCCGAATTTCTGGAGAGAAAATAACAACCGCTGCAATCACTCCATATGTAATTAACTGATTGATCAGCCAGGAAATAGTTGTTAGCCCTAAAAAGTTAGCTGCTATCTGAGCTAAAATAAAAACTAAAACGCCCCGAACCAAAATCATAATCTTGGTTCCTGCAATAGATTTTGTAAATTGATATAAGATATAGGTAACGATTAGAATATCAATCAAATTTATCACAATACTCCAAGGACTGGAAAATAAACTAGACCAATATTGAAGATTCGATAATTGCTGAAAATTCATCCCGAGACTCCTCTCCATAAAACATGCTTCTTTTCATTATACCATTTTCTATGAAATTTTTCTTCCCCTACTTGATTTTAAATTGCTAGAAAATATGATAGAATAAAAAGGTAGAAATGAATTAAGGAGAAGCCATGTCTGAACTATATGATATCACCATTGTAGGTGGTGGACCTGTTGGTCTTTTCGCAGCCTTTTACGCTCACCTTCGTCAAGCAAAGGTACAAATCATTGATTCTCTCCCTCAACTAGGCGGTCAACCTGCTATCCTATATCCTGAAAAACAAATTCTCGATGTTCCAGGTTTCCCAAATCTAACAGGAGAAGAGTTGACAAACCGTTTAATCGAGCAACTCGATAGTTTTGATACCCCAATTCACCTCAACGAAACCGTTCTTGAGATTGAAAAAGAAGATGGTATCTTTAATATCACAACTACTAAAGGAAGTCATACTAGTAAAACTGTCATTATTGCTATGGGAGGTGGAGCTTTTAAACCGCGTCCACTTGAACTGGAAGGTGTTGAAGGTTATGAAAATATCCACTATCACGTTTCTAACATTCAACAATATGTAGGACAGAAAGTAACTATTCTTGGTGGTGGAGATTCTGCCGTGGACTGGGCCTTAGCTTTTGAAAAAATTGCCCCTACTACACTTGTTCACCGTAGAGATAACTTCCGTGCCCTTGAACATAGTGTACAAGCTTTACAAGAATCATCTGTAAGTATCAAAACACCATTTGTGCCAAGCCAACTTCTTGGAGATGGAAAAACTTTAAACAAGCTTGAAATTACAAAAGTCAAATCAGATGAGACCGAAACCATTGAACTGGATCATCTCTTTGTCAACTATGGTTTCAAATCTTCTGTCGGTAATCTAAAAAATTGGGGATTAGAACTGAATCGCCATAAAATTATCGTCAACAGCAAGCAAGAGTCAAGCCAGGCTGGAATTTACGCTATCGGTGACTGCTGCTACTATGAAGGTAAGATTGACTTGATTGCAACAGGTCTTGGTGAAGCACCAACTGCTGTCAACAATGCCATTAACTACATCGACCCTCAACAAAAAGTACAACCAAAACACTCAACAAGTTTATAAGAAAAAAACCACGAATCATACGATTCGTGGTTTTTACAGTTCATCTGCAATTTTGTTGATCTTTCGCAATCTATGATTGACACCACTTTTTGTGAGCGGGTTTGTCAAACTGTCTGCCAATTGCTGGATAGAATAGTCCGGATGTTGGATACGCAAATGTGCTACTTCTTGCAAATCGACTGGTAGGCTATCTAGACCTACGGTATCAATGATTTTACTGATATTGTTGATGGTTCTCATACTCGCAGAAACCGTACGAGCAATATTAGCCGTCTCTGCATTATTGGCACGATTGAGATCATTCCGAGTTTCTCGGAGAATCTTGACACCTTCAAAAGTATCCCGCGCCTGCATGGCTCCCACTAAAATCAGGAAATCCATAATATCTTCCGCTCGCTGAAGATAGGTCACCGCGCCCTTTTTTCGTTCGATAACCTTTGCATCTAGCAAGAACTGCTGCAAGAGCGAAGCAATCCCTTGGGCGTGGTCCACATAAACAGAACTAATTTCTAACTGATACTTTCCTGACTCAGGATCCCGAATACTCCCATTTGCCAAAAAGGCTCCACAAAGGTAAGCACGTCCAGCTTCCTCATCTCCTACAATATCTGGATCAATCCCTGTCTCCAGGCCAAAGAATGAATCAGCCAAACGCAAATCCGCTAAAAGTTCTTGGACTCGCTCATCCGTAAATACAGTATAGACACGATTTTTCCGAAGATTACTTCTCTGGTGATGGCGAATTTCTGACTTGATGCCATAGAAGTGCAGGAAAGATTCATAGAGGTGACGAGCTAACTTTGCATTTTCTGTAACGACGGACAAGGTCAAACCGGAACTTGATAAGCCCACACTACCAGACATCTTGATGATTGCTGATAACTCATAGCGACTCAGATGACGCTGCCTTAAAATTTCTTCTTTTACTGCAACTGTGAAACTCATTTTCTCACCTGTATAATACGCATCAACTCATCAACAATCAAATGACCATCATGGAATGCTCCCCCATTTTCCAAACGAAGGAAATTGGAGGAAATAACACGAGGTACTTGCTTGCACAATCCTTCAAAATCATGCTCTACCTGCACCAAATATTCATCAAAACGGTTGGTATCCATATAATCTCTCGGAACCTTTTCAATATTAACAAGCACGGTATCGATAAAGGGGCGACCCAAATGGCGATGCAAGACTTCTACGTGATCGCTGTCTGAAAAATGCTCTGTCTCACCACGCTGGGTCATGATATTGCAAACATAGGCAATTTCTGCCTTGGTCTCTAAAAGTGCCTGACCAATCTCTTCAATGACAATATTAGGTAAGATTGATGTAAAGAGCGAACCTGGGCCCAAGACAATCATATCGCTCTCGAGAATGGTATTGACAACTCGACGACTAGCCTGTGGCTTTGCATCATCCAGAGTATTGGTAACATAGACATGATCAATCATTCCTGGATGGTCTGCAATGTGACTTTCCCCAGCTACTTCTGATCCATCTTTGAAGACGGCATGGAGTGTCAAAGGATGGTCGCTTGATGGAAAAATCTTTCCGGTTGTATGGAAAAATTTACTCAGCAATTGCATAGCGTTATAAGTCGAACCTTGCATTTCAGATAATCCAGCTATGATAATGTTTCCTAATGGATGACCAGCAAAAGCACCTGCATCCTCTGAAAAACGGTATTGAAAGACCTTTTCATAAAATTTTGGCATATCTGACATGGCTACAAGAACATTGCGCAAATCTCCTGGTGGTGTCAACTGCTGAATGTTTTTACGAAGTTCACCTGAAGAACCGCCATCGTCAGCAACAGTTACAATGGCTGCAATTTCGACATCCTTTTCCCTTAAACTTTTTAAAATAACTGGGATCCCGGTTCCACCACCAATCACTGTAATCTTTGGTTTTCTCATGAACGGTTTACCGTTTCCTTTCTCCGGTCTTTATCACGATGACTTTCATTTACAGGCCAACTTTTAGATAGGTCAGTTTCTAAACGCTTGGCAAAAGCAACACTTCGGTGTTGGCCACCAGTACAACCAATCGCAATAGTTAAGACTGATTTGCCCTCTTTTTTATAGCCTGGTAGGATTGGTTCAACCAAGGCTAACAAATGACGGTAGAAATCTTCAGATTCCTCATGGTTCATGACATAGTCATAAACTGCCTGGTCTTCACCTGTCTGATTGCGAAGTTCTGGCAGATAGTAAGGGTTTGGCAAGAAACGGACATCAAATACCAAATCTGCATCAA
Source organism: Streptococcus peroris ATCC 700780 (assembly GCF_000187585.1). Taxonomy (GTDB): domain Bacteria; phylum Bacillota; class Bacilli; order Lactobacillales; family Streptococcaceae; genus Streptococcus; species Streptococcus peroris. The sequence continues at coordinate 412,418 of NZ_GL732463.1, read as the reverse complement.
TCGGAATGCCGTATTTAAACCCAAAAGACATGACCTCGATACGGAAAGACTGAGTTTGTTCTTGGTCCGAAAATTGCTCTGCAATAGTCTTGCGAAGTTCACGAGGAGTTAACTCTGTTGTATCAACCACATTTTGACTCATATTTTTCAAAGGAGCCAAGAGTTCGCGTTCCAGCTTGATACCGTCCAAGATACGACCATCTGCTGCAAGAGGGTGACTTCTTCTAGTTTCCTTATAGCGTGCCACCAATTCCTTATCAGCTGCATCCAAAAAGAGAATCTTGAAGTCCAAATCATCTTGATTTTCCAATTCATCCAAGACAGCCTGAATCTCTGAGAAGAAAGAACGACTACGCATATCCACCACTAGGGCTAACTTGTGGTCGTCATCTTTGGTCTCTACCAACTGCAAAAACTTTGGCAAGAGAGCTGGTGGCATATTATCAATGGTAAAATATCCTAAATCTTCAAAGGATTGAATGGCTACAGTTTTCCCTGCACCACTCATCCCTGTTACAATCACAAGATGAAGTTGTTTCTTTGTCATCATAATCTCCTTATATCAAAAGAAGTTTGGAAAACCAAACTTCAACTCGCTTATCCAATCTCTGCGATGACTTCAATTTCGACTTTTACATCGCGAGGAAGACGAGCCACTTCCACAGCTGAACGAGCTGGAAATTCCTTGTTAAAGGCTGTTTGGTATACCTCGTTAAAAGGTACAAAGTCGTTTATATCACTCAAGAAACAAGTCGTTTTAACAACATGATCAAAATCTGTTCCTGCCTCTGCCAAGATAGCGCCAATGTTTTTTAAAACTTGCTCTGTCTGTTCTTGGATGGTCACTCCTACGATTTCTCCAGTTTCAGGAGATAGAGGTACTTGACCGCTAGCAAACAAAAGGTTCCCAACGATTTTTCCTTGAACATAAGGTCCGATTGCCTTTGGAGCTTTATCTGTATGAATTGTTTTTGCCATATGTATTCCTCACAATTTTTCTAAAATAGCATCCCAAGCTTGATCCATTCCTGCTTTTGTTACGGATGAAAAGAGGATAAAATCATCACTTGGATCAAAGTTTAATTTCTTTTTAATAGCTGATTCGTGCTTGTTCCATTTCCCACGTGGAATCTTGTCTGCTTTTGTTGCTACAATGATGACAGGAATCTCATAATACTTAAGAAATTCGTACATCTGCACATCATCTGCTGACGGATCATGACGAAAGTCAACGAGACTAACCACTGCCCGAAGATTTTCTCGAGTGGTTAAGTACTCCTCAATCATGCGTCCCCATTTTTCGCGTTCCTTTTTGGACACACGGGCATAACCGTAACCAGGTACATCTACAAAACGCATCTTATCATCAATGTTAAAAAAGTTCAGCAACTGAGTTTTACCAGGTTTTCCAGAAGTACGAGCCAGATTCTTACGATTAAGCATGGTATTGATAAAGCTCGATTTACCAACATTTGAGCGACCTGCAAGAGCAATCTCAGGAAGTTCATCCTCTGGATAGTGGGATTTGTTGGCTGCACTCAGCAAAATCTCAGCATTGTGTGTATTGATTTCCATAGTCACCTCTAGGCTGTCTCTAGGATTGGCTTAGCCGTTCCGTCAACCGCTTCTTTTGTGATACGGACAGTTTTCACATTCTCTTGACTTGGAACTTCAAACATAACGTCTAGCATAGTTTCTTCGATGATGGAGCGAAGACCACGAGCACCAGTCTTACGTTCGATAGCTTTGTTAGCAATTTCCTGTAGAGCTTCGTCGTCAAATTCAAGCTCAACATCGTCATATGAAAGCAAGGTCTGGTATTGTTTAACCAAGGCATTTCTTGGCTCTTTCAAAATGCGAACCAAATCATCTACTGTCAACTGCTCCAAGGCCGCAAAGACAGGCAAGCGTCCAATCAACTCAGGAATAATACCAAATTTCTGAATATCTTCTGCGATGATTTCTTGCATGTAAGAACTATTTTCGTCAATGGCCTTGTTGTTTTGTCCAAAACCAATCACTTTTTCACCCAAACGCTGTTTGACAATCTCTTCGATGCCATCGAAGGCTCCACCCACAATAAAGAGGATATTCTTAGTGTCCACTTGAATCATTTCTTGTTGAGGATGTTTGCGTCCGCCTTGTGGTGGTACACTAGCTACAGTTCCTTCGATAATTTTGAGGAGGGCTTGTTGCACCCCTTCACCAGATACATCACGCGTGATAGACACGTTCTCACTCTTCTTGGCAATCTTGTCGATTTCATCTACGTAGATAATACCACGTTCTGCACGTTCGATGTTAAAGTCAGCTGCTTGCAAAAGTTTGAGGAGGATATTTTCCACGTCCTCACCAACATAACCAGCTTCCGTCAATGCTGTTGCATCAGCAATGGCAAAAGGTACATTCAAACTTCTAGCAAGGGTTTGAGCAAGGAAAGTCTTCCCCGAACCAGTTGGGCCAATCATTAGAATGTTTGATTTTTGCAAATCCACATCTTCTGACTCTTCTCTCGTATCGTGAAAATTGATGCGTTTGTAGTGGTTATATACAGCCACTGCCAAGGCACGTTTTGCACGATCTTGACCAATTACATAATGGTTCAAGATGTTTAAGAGTTCAATTGGTTTTGGTACCTCAGACAAGTCTGCCAAAACTTCCTCTGCCAACTCCTCACGAATAATTTCTTGAGCCAACTCTACACATTCATTACAGATAAAGGCATTGTTCCCAGCAATTATTTTTTTGACTTCTTCTTGGCTTTTGCCACAAAATGAGCAATAAACCATCATATCATTTTTCCTATTTGTAGGCATGATTCCCTTCCGTTCTAACTATTCATTCTCTCTAAAATAAGGTCATATAAAAAGCATGAATGCTATTTACCAAGTTTGTAAAGGCATTGAGCCAAAGTAGAGTAGCAAGTCCAAAGCGCTTTTTACGAAAAGCGTGTGTCCCAGCTACAAGACAGACAGCACACAAAAGAGCTGTAAAAAATCCAAAAATACTACGCTCCATTAGGCTTCCTTTCTCTTTCTATATTCGATGGTAAAATCAAAAGCATTTTTCTCATCTTTGCTATACGATTTGCTTTCAACTGTCTCAAAGGAATTCAAATCAAAATCCTCTGGAAAATAAGTATCCCCCTCGACTTGAGCATGAATTTGCGTCACAATAATCTCATCTAAGTAAGGTTCAAAAAGCTGAAAAATTTGCTTGCCACCAATGATATAGAGATTTTTACCCTGATGATGGTACCATTCTAAAACATCTTCAACATTTTGGAAAACTAGAGCTCCTTCAATTGACTCTTCGGGATTGCGCGTCAAAATTAAAGTCTCACGTCCTGGAAGTAATCGTCGTCCCATTCCATCAAAGGTTACACGCCCCATCAAAATAGCATGATTCAAGGTTGTTTCTTTAAAATGTTTTAACTCTGCTGGCAAATGCCATGGCAAGCGATCCTCTTTTCCAATCACACCCTTTTCATCTTGAGCCCAAATGGCTACGATTTTTTTTGTCATGCTTTCATCCTTTTCATTGATAGTTCTATTTTATCAAAAATCTTCAAAAAAGACTGTTTTGGAATGCCCTCCTAAATAGAAAAAATCCGTAGAAAACTTCTACGGATTTTTAGAAAAATATTGTATCTTACAAACCAGGTGCTTGCCCTAATTCTGCCGCAAGCATCCAGACAGTTTTTTCAAGTTCTGCCTTAGCACCAACGAAGATATCATTGGTTACATCATCACCTTCTTCATCTGTTACATCCAATGCTTTTTGGAAAAGAGTGATAAGGTAACGATAAATTTCAAGGACACGTTCCAAACTTTCTTCTACGTTGCGGAATTCTCCAACTCCTTCTTCGATGTCGCTATGTTGAAGGAATTCTGTCAAAGTAGAGTATGGTTTGCCACCTAGTGTAATCAAGCGTTCACTAATTTCATCTAGATAACCATCAAGGCTATCCATGTATTCATCCATCTTAGGATGCCATACCATAAAACCACGTCCACGCATGTACCAGTGTACTTGATGAAGAGCGATATGTGCTACATACAAGTCTGCTACTGCTTGATTCAAAACTACTTTTGTATTTACTAGCGCTTCTGCCGCTGGCTTAGTCAATGTTGCCACGTCTTTTACTGCTTCTTTTTTCAATTCTACCATTTTTCTCACCTCATAATTATTTTCTGTAACCATCTTTATTGATTACTATTTCAGTATACTACTTCCAGCATACGATAGCAAGGAAAGTGTACTATCTTAGAAAAGTTGCAATAGACTGATAATTTAAGAAATTGAATTGATGTTTTTTAGTTGTTTTCAGTGCCTTTACCAGAAAACTGACTTTGATACAAGTCATAATAGAAACCTTTGGCAGCTAAGAGACTTTCATGATTTCCTTGTTCGATAATCTGTCCATCTTTCAGCACCAAAATCTTGTCTGCTTCCTGAATAGTCGAAAGTCGATGGGCAATGACAAAGCTGGTTCTCCCCTTCATCAAGCGTTTCATGGCCTTTTGAATCAAGAGCTCTAAACGCGTATCGACTGATGAAGTCGCTTCATCCAAAATTAAGATTTTTGGATCTGCCAAGAGAGCACGCGCGATAGTTAACAACTGTTTCTGACCAAGAGAAATATTACTTGACTCTTGGTTCATTTCCATGTTATAGCCACCAGGAAGGGTGCGGATAAAGTGGTCAACATTGGCCGCCTTAGCCGCTTCAACGATTTCTTCATCTGTTGCCTCAAGATTTCCAAAGCGAAGATTTTCCTTGATACTGCCTTCATAGAGCCAGGCATCCTGTAGGACCATCCCAAACTGGCAACGATAGTCCTGACGAGACAGGTCACGAATATCTTGCCCATCCACTAAAATAGCACCTGCTGTCACATCATAAAAACGCATGAGCAGGTTGATCAAGGTTGTTTTACCGGCTCCAGTAGGTCCAACGATAGCTACCATCTCTCCAGGTTCAACATCTAAGTTAAAATTGCGAATCAATGGTTTGTTTTCCACATATTGGAAATCGACATTCTTGAAACTAACTTGACCTGTCAATGGTGCCAGTTCTTTCACTTCAGCAGTTTGAACTTCTTCCTGTTCATCCAAAACTTCGAAGACACGGTCAAGCGAAGACTTGGCACTTTGCATCTGCCCAGCTAATTGAGTGATATTTTGGATTGGTTGACTGACTTGCCAAACATATTGTACAAAAGCTTGCATATTACCGATCGTTAAGCGTCCTGCAATAACCTGTAAACCACCTAAGACAGCAACAATTAAGTAAGTTAAATCCGATACGATATGAAGGGCAGGCATCATCAAACCTGAAATAAAGCTCGCCTTAAATCCGACTTGTTGCAATTCATCCGTAATCTTTTCAAATCTCTCTTGAGAGTTTTCTTCGCGTCCGAAAAGTTTTAAAACATTGAAACCTGTTAAGTTTTCCTGTACAAAGCCATTCATACGTCCCAAGATAGCTGCCTGCTGTTTAAAGTACGGCTGCGAACGATTTAGAATCGTTTTAGCTCCAAAATAAGTCACTGGAATCGACAAGATAACAATGATAGCCAACTGAAGATTTAGATAGAGAACCATTCCCATAACAAAAAGAATGGTAAAGACTGCATTAACAATCTGTAAGAAGGATTGTTGTAGAGCGTTCGAAACAGTTTCCACGTCACTGGTAAAACGCCCCAGCAAATCCCCAAACTGGTGCTTATCAAAGTAGGAAACTGGGATGCGATTGATTTTTTCGCTCATTTCATTTCTCAAATCCTGTATCATAGACTGCACAGCATTGGTCATAAAGTAATTTGAATAATATGATCCCAACTCATAGAGAAGCCCACGCAAAAGATAGATAACTAAAATCACTACGATATATGAGGTATTAATGCCCGCTCCTGCCACACCATTTGCCATGGCAAGGAGATTACTGGTTAATTCTGTGATAGCAAGCCCCAATATGAATGGTTCGATAACACTCATTATGACGCTGACTATTTTCAAGAAGATTGCAAAGAAAACAGAGAAACGGTAGGCTGTTAAATAGCTCCATAGACGAGCTAGACTAGATTGTTGTTTCATCCTTTACCTCCTATTCTTCTGTCAGAGACGCATTTTTCAACTGCGACTCAGCAATTTCTCGATAGATGTCATTAGTTTCCATCAATTCTTCATGACGTCCACGACCAACGATTTCACCCTTATCAAGGACGATAATCTGTTCCGCGTCCATAATGGTTCCAACACGTTGCGCAACAATCAATACCGTAGCATCTTGAGTCACTTCCTTGAGACGACGACGCAGGATTGCATCTGTACGGTAGTCCAAGGCTGAGAAAGAATCGTCAAAGATGTAGATATCTGGCCCCTTGATGACTGCGCGGGCAATCGATAAACGTTGTTTCTGACCACCTGATAGGTTGCTTCCCCCTTCAGCCAGATGAGTTGCAAAACCTTCTTCTCGACTTTCGATAAAGTCTTTGGCTTGGGCTACATCAGCTGCTTGGTGCAAGTCCTCATGACTAGCGTCCTCTTTTCCGTAACGGAGATTATCTGCGATAGTCCCTGTAAAGAGCAAGGCTTTTTGTGGAATAAATCCAATTATCTGACGGAGTGATTTGAGACGGTAATCTCGGACATCAACACCATCGACCTTGATTTTCCCTAGTGTAACATCATAGAAACGAGGAATCAATTGAACCAGAGTAGACTTACCTGATCCAGTTGAACCGATAAAAGCAATGGTTTCTCCCGGTTTAGCAGTAAAGGAAATATTATGCAAAACAGGGCTTTCTGTTTCCCCTGGATAGGCAAAGGTCACATTATCAAATTCTAGAAATCCATGAGTTTCTGTCTCTTGGACTCCATCCTCATTTGGATCAATGGAAATCGGCATATCCATGATTTCCTTCAAACGCTCACTAGATACAGCCGTACGTGGATACATGGTAAAGAGGTTTGACAAAAAGAGGAAGGACAAGAGAGCATGAAAACTATACTCGATAAAGGCCACCAAATCCCCAATCTGCAAACTTCCCTGTTTGAGAGGATCAAGAGCAAACCAAACGATAGCCACAATCATAGCGATAATAATTTGCACAAAAAGCGGCTCTGTTAAACCCGTCAATTTGAACAAACAATTTGAGTTATCCGCATAGATTGCATTTTTCTCTTCGAAACGTTTTTCTTGAAAGTCTTCACGAGCAAAAGCACGAATAACACGCAAGCCCATCAAATTTTCACGGACATATTGGTTTATCTTGTCCAGTGTTTTCTGTTGTTTTTCAGATAAGGGGCGCGTTTTCACTGCCACATAAAGGACTACTACAGCTAGAAAAGGAACGGAAAAAGCCACAATCCAAGCTAGTGAAGGACTAGTCAAGAAAATCATGAGAACACTAGAGAGCATCATCATGGGAGTGATAACACCCAACTTAAGCGTTTGTTCCGCAAACTGCATGAGGACAAAGGCATCACTGGTAATACGAGTGACTAGTGAAGATACACCAATCTGTTCATATTCGTGATGAGAATACTCTTGTAGCTTAGTATAGACATCATCCCGCATGTCCTTGACCATATTCGTGGTCAATTTACTAGCAGCATAAGCCAGAACAACCCGTCCAAATGTTCCCAAGACGATAATAACCAACATGATTACGGCCCAAAAATAGAGTTTATCCTGGTCACCTTGGTTGATTCCCTGGTCAATCATACGAGCCAAAATAGTTGGTAAACCTAGATTGACAATGACAAAGAAAATCGCCCCAAGGAAGTCTAACACTAACCACTTGGGATAGCGTTTGAGATAAGACCAAATATAAAGCATAATTCTCCTTTCTTTAATAAGTTTTTAAACTAGAAAAGAGCGCGTAAACACGCGCTTCTCTGCTAAAAATAAGACAGGCAATCCTATTCGATGAACGAAAGGACTGTCTGTCTCAGTTTATAATAATTTATTTTGTAAAGTCAAGCAATGCCAAGAAGCTTTCTGGATCAAGTGAAGCACCACCAACAAGGGCACCATCAACATCTGGACAAGCCATGTATGAAGCAACGTTTTCAGGTTTAACTGAACCACCGTATTGGACACGTACTTTGTCAGCTACTTCTTGACCGAAGTCAGCAGCTACGACATCACGAACAACTTTACACATTTTTTGTGCATCGTCTTGTGAAGCAGATTTACCAGTACCGATTGCCCAGATTGGTTCGTAGGCAATTACTGTTGAAGATACTTGTTCAGCAGTCAATCCAGCCAAAGCTGCAGATACTTGAGCACCTACGAACTCAGCTGCTTTACCAGCTTCGTAAGTTTCAAGGCTTTCACCACAACAGATGATTGGAAGCATACCATTTTCAAAGATTGCTTTTGCTTTCTTGTTGATATCTTCGTTTGTTTCATGGAAGTAGTCACGACGTTCTGAGTGACCGATAACAACATAGTCAGTACCGATTTGTTTCAAAACTTCTGGGCTAGTTTCACCAGTGAAAGCACCTGAATTTTTAAAGTAGCAGTTTTGTGCAGCAACTTTAAGGTTTGAACCTTTAGCAGCAGCAAGAACAGCGGTCAAATCAACTGCAGGAGCTGCGATACCTGCTTCAACAAGGTCAGATGAAGGAAGTTTTGATGCTACAGCCTCAACAAATGCTTTTGCTTCTTCTGGATTTTTGTTCATTTTCCAGTTACCAGCGATAAATGGTTTACGTGACATTTCACATACCTCTTTTTTCATTTTATTTTCTTTATTTTATCATAATTATAAGGAGCTTGCAAATCTTACTCTGTAACTAGAAGTCCTCTGTTCAAAAACTTTTCTAGCTGCCATTTCTATTTAGAAGCTGGCTTTCGTCTCGTCAATTTGACCACTGCTTCTGTTCTAGCCGTGTGTGGAAACATATCAACGGACTGGATATAGTGCAGGTCATAGACCTCTACCAAACGGACTAAATCACGCGCCAAGGTTGATACATTGCAAGATACATAGACCATCTTTTCAGGAGCATATTTGACAATAGTATCCAAGAGCTTGTCATCTAAACCTGTACGTGGCGGATCCACAATCAAAGCATCGGCGCGATAGCCTTCCTTGTACCAACGTGGGATAATTTCTTCAGCAGTCCCAACCTCATAGTGAGTATTAGTATATCCCATACGCTTGGCATTTTCTTTGGCATCCTCAATAGCTTCTGGAATAATATCCATCCCTCTCAAACTTTTGACTTTTTTAGCAAAGGCAAAACCAATGGTGCCAACACCACAATAAGCATCAATCAGATGGTCATTCTCATTTACGTCCAAGGCCTTCACAGCTTCACTATAGAGGATCTCAGTCTGTTCAGGATTGAGCTGGTAAAAAGCTCGAGGTGAAAGAGAAAACTCATAGTCTAATACACCCTCGCCTATACTATCCTGCCCCCAAATAATCTCTGTCTTGTCCCCATAAATCTCAGAAGTTTTGGCAGTATTGGTATTGACTGCGATAGTCACTACTTCAGGATAATCCTTGACTAGGTCTGTCACAAATTGAGTCAGATTCAATTGGCGATTAGTCACAATGATAATCTGAACTTGCCCAGTTTTCCGTGCGCGACGAACCATGATGGTCCGAACACCCAGAATTTTCCGTTCATCTGTAATCGGAATTTGATGATAGGTCAAGAGTTCAGCAATGCGATTAGCAATAGCTTGCGTCTCCTTGTCTTGAACCAGGCAGTCTTTTAATTCAACCAGATAATGTGAATTTTGAGCATATAATCCTGCCTTGACCTGACCTTTAAATTTCCGAGTTTGAAATTGCAGTTTAGCCCGATAATACTTTGGTTTTTGCATACCAATAGTTGGTCTGATCTCATAGTTTTCGTAGCCTGCAGGCGCAAATTTTTTCAGAGCTTGATGGAGAAGGTCCGTTTTGAACTCTAGTTGCTTATCATAATGCAGGTGCATGATTTGACAACCACCACATTCATTATAAATAGTACAGTCTGGTACCACTCGAAACTTAGATTTTTTATGGACCTCAAGCAGTTTGGCCTCAACGTAGTTACGTTTGACAGAAGTCACCTGACAATAGATATCTTCACCCTTGAGGGCACCTGGAACAAAAACAAGGGTTTTCTGGTAAAAACCGATTCCCTCTCCGTTAATCCCCATACGCTTGATTTTTAATGGAATTTTTTGTTTGACTTTAAGACTCATAAGTCTATTATACCACGTAGTTTCTCAATGTTTAAGAATATGTTACAATAAAACCATGAATACAAAGATATCTCATTTTTCCCCATTGGATTTTCCTGAGCAATTACGAACTTATATAGAGGGAGCAACTCTTTCTGACAGCTCTTCTCATTCAGGCGCAAGGGTTCTCTATCTTGATTCAGGTTACTATTTGAAAATAGATCAAAAGGGAAGATTAGAGCGAGAAGCTAGCATTGCAAGTTGGTTTGAACAAGAGGGAATAGGAACTCCAGTCATCCACTATCTATCTACAGATAAAGACTACCTCCTGACGAAAGAGGCTATTGGTCGTAATGCTCTCGCTTTTTTAGATCAGCCAGAAAAAATCTGCCGAACAATGGCAGAGGCTCTTAAAAAGCTTCACAGCTTAAACCCACAAAATTTTCCATCAGAAAATCATTTAAAATCCTATAAAGACAGAGCCTTTAAAAACTATGAAAAAGGGGAGTTCTATGCCAAGGCGCTCCTACCCCAATTCCAGATTAACAGTCGCGAAGAGGCCTTCCAACTCATCCAAGAACAAGGGCACCTTTTAGAAACAGATGCCTTTATTCACGGGGATGCCTGTCTACCAAACTTTATTCTCAAAGATGCTAGCCATTTCTCTTGCTTTATTGATCTTGGTTTGGCTGATTTCAGTGATCGGCATATCGATCTCTTTTGGGCAATTTGGTCCCTCAATTACAACTTAAAAGATCCCAAATACGCTGAACTATTTCTCGACTATTACGGGAGAGAGCTGGTTGATAGCAACAAACTTCGACTCGTTGCTGCCTTTGAAGCGTTTGGATAAAAGGAAAACCATGAAAATCACAAAACTAGAAAAGAAAAAAAGACTCTATCTGTTAGAACTTGATAGCGACCAAACCTGCTATATTACAGAGGATACCATTGTTCGCTTTATGTTGACCAAGGATAAGGAAATTAGTCCTCAAGAGTTTGCAGAAATTCAGACCTTTGCACAATTTTCCTACGGAAAAAATCTGGCACTCTATCACTTATCCTTTAAAGCTCGTACCGAAAAAGAGGTCAGAGACTATTTAGTTAAACATGAGATTGATGAGAAAATCATACCACAAGTCATCCAAGCCCTCAAGGATGACAACTGGATCAATGACCGTCAGTATGCTTATGCGATCATCAATTCCAATCAGCTATCTGGTGACAAGGGAAGCTACATGCTCATACAAAAGATTTCTCAAAAAGGAGTTGCTAAGGCCGTTATCCAAGAAGTTTTACAAGAATTTGATCTGACAGAAGTCGCAGAGCGTACAGCCGAAAAACTACTGAAAAAATATCAAGGTAAATTGCCTGCTCGCGCTCTACAAGACAAGATAATCCAAAATCTTACCAACAAAGGTTTTTCCTACTCGGAAGCTAAAACAGCCTTTGATCAACTAGATAACCAGGTCGATGAAGAAACTGTTCAGGAACTAATCTTTAAAGAGTTGGATAAGCAATATCGGAAATATTCACGTAAGTACGAAGGATACGAACTCAAGCAGCGTTTGACCCAAGTTTTAGCACGAAAAGGCTACGATTTTTCGGATATAGCCAGCGCTCTCAGAGAATATCTTTAATTTTTTCATGAAAAACTAAGAACTTTAAACAAAAATGTGATACAATAGTAAACGATAAACTTATAAATTGTAGAAAGTTGGTTAGTTATGAAACTTCCAAAAGAAGGCGACTTTATTACAATTCAAAGTTATAAGCATGATGGGAGTCTTCACCGTACTTGGCGAGACACCATGGTACTAAAAACAACAGAGAACGCTATTATCGGCGTCAACGACCACACACTTGTTACCGAAAGTGACGGTCGTCGTTGGGTGACTCGAGAGCCGGCTATTGTTTACTTTCACAAAAAATATTGGTTTAATATCATCGCCATGATTCGTGATAATGGGATTTCCTACTACTGCAATATGGCTAGCCCTTATTATCTAGACGAAGAAGCTTTAAAATACATTGACTATGATTTGGATGTTAAAGTTTTTACAGATGGTGAGAAACGCCTCTTGGACGTCGAAGAGTATGAACGTCATAAGCGTAAGATGAATTATCCTGATGATTTAGACTATATTTTGAAAGAGCATGTTAAGATTCTTGTTGACTGGATCAACAATGAACGAGGCCCCTTCTCAGAAGCCTATGTCAACATTTGGTACAAACGCTACGTAGAACTAAAGAATCGGTAAAGTTGTCAGAGGTCAGGAACGAAATCCTGACCTCGTTTTTTTATAATCAAAAAACCTGCCTTAAGGCAGGTTTTCCTTTAAATATCTAACTTTGTAACAGTAAATTTAATGTGGGAATAGTCTTTCTCAATATCCTTATCTACCATAAAAGCTGTTGCATCCTTCTTGACCTGCACCAAGTCGATATTCTGCGCTTGAGCTGCATAGACACAGCCACAGTAACATTGGCGATAAATATCGTACTCTTCACACATCTCTACAGAACGTTTGTAGCCTTGATTTTTCTTAAAGTCACTCGGAAGATAATGGGTGGTGTAGATTTTCTGCACATCAATTCCAATACTATTGATGGTTTGTGAATTTTTGTGAGGACTGATCGTCAGCGCTGAGCCAAAGTAGTCAAAGCCCAAGTCCATGGCTACCTGCGCTGTCTTATCCAAGCGATAGTCAAAACAAACCTTGCAGCGATCGCCACCTTCCGGTTCTTCTTCCAAACCTCGAACCAGTTTACGGTATTCATTGGGTTCGTATGGTGCTTCTAGGTATTGGACCTTATTGCCAGTTCGCTCATTGAAATCACTGACAAACTTTTGGGTCACATAAGCACGCTTATGATATTCTGCCTTGGGATGGATATTGGAATTAGCAAAATAGATAGTCACATCCGCATACTTGGTCAAATACTCTAGAGTGTAGGTGCTACAAGGAGCACAACAGACGTGCATGAGAATAGTTGGTCTCTCTTCATTTTTTTCCCAAACTTGGACCATCTTTTGCATGACACGGTCATAGTTGATCTTTTGATTGGGATTCATCTTACTTAGAATTTCTTCTACATCAATCATGCTCTTCTCCTTTTCCTCTTGTTATTTTATCATAAGAAGGCTCTTTGGGCAAATAGGGATTTCGTGCTTTATTCAGTTTTTAAGTCCTGATTTAATAGCTTGCCCATCCTTTTTAGACTGATTATTAATATAGGATAAATTAAAAGTAAGATAAGGCCTAAAACTAAAAAGACAGCTACAAGACCCCAACGATCAATCAACCAACCTGTCAGTGGGAAAATGACAATCATGGAAAGACTAAAGAGCATGGAATTGATACTAAGCATAGTTGCTCTTACACTGGAAGGTAAATAACCTTGTAAGTCATTGAAATAGATAGGCTGATAAACTGCATAAAGTGTATCAGTTAAAAGATATACAAGAAGAAAAGCAAAGGGAGTTCCAGAAAACACCAATAGCAAGGCTAAGCCCGTTAGTGCCACAAGAGTCGGAAAAACTCGATTGCTATTCCATTTTTTACCAATTTGACTAGCTACATAAACTGCTATAAGATTTAAGCCACTACCACTAAGCATAACCAGCGATACCTGCCATCCTGCTAAGTCACTTATTTTCTGCTGATAGTAAAAGTAAAACATACACATGAGTGTCCCTACTAGCTGATAAGTCAGCATCCAGTAAAAGAGTACTGGTTTTTCCTGCCATTCATTTCGGACTTGTAGGACAATCATTTTAAAGGTTAAGACTTCATTTTTCTCTCTCTTAGCCATTGGTTCTTTCATAAAATAAATCAAAATAATAGAAAGAAATGAAAATCCTATAGCAATCAGATAGGTCCAAGCCAATGCTCCGTGAATAAAGAGGCCTGCCACAACTGTGCCTAGGGTTCGGGTGACTTCTGCCACACCAGACAAAAAGCTAGAAATATGAAGATAACGGTCCTTTTGACCTGCTTCAACTGCTGAATCATATAAGAAAGCGGTACTGGTCCCCGAATCAAAATTGTAGGACAAAGCATTAACCATCATGGCAATCGCATAAATCCAAAAATTCCCCTGACCAAACAAAATCAAGATAGAGGATACAATACTGGCCAAGCGAGCCAAATAGAGATTAGTCTTGTAGCTAAATCGATCGGCCAACATACCAGATGGGATTTCACATAAGAGACTTGTCCCATGAAAGATACTCTCTAATAGACCGATTTGAAGCAAAGAAAGACCATTCTGAATGAAAAATAAAATCCAAAAACTGGTAATTCCAAAATAAGATGTAAATTCCAGACCTGCCAGGAGTGGAATATTGCGTTTGTAAGTTCTTTTAAACATTGTTTTCTCTCTTTCAATATGTAATATGATTGTTTCTAAAAGACTTACTGAGATTTGCCTACATTTTCTCCACCTCTTTCATTTAAAGTAATACTCAATGAAAATCAAAGAGCAAACTAGGAAGCTAGCCACAGGCTGTACTTGAGTACGGCAAGGTGAAGCTGACGTAGTTTGAAGAGATTTTCGAAGAGTATAAAAACGCCAGACGGCGTTTTTATGGCTATTAAGGTTTGATACGGTGCAACATACGTGGGAATGGAATTGCTTCACGGATGTGTTTTGTACCAGCTGCGAAGGTTACCATACGTTCGATACCGATACCAAATCCACCGTGTGGAACTGTACCGTATTTACGAAGGTCAAGGTAAAATTCATACTCTGTACGATCCATGCCAAGAGATTCCATCTTCGCAACAAGGGCATCGTAGTCTTCCTCACGCATAGAGCCACCGATGATTTCTCCGTAACCTTCTGGTGCGAGCAAGTCTGCACAAAGAACGCGGTCTGGATTACCGGGGACTGGCTTCATGTAGAAGGCCTTGATAGCTGCTGGGTAGTTCATGACAAAGGTTGGTACACCAAAGTGGTTTGAAATCCAAGTCTCGTGTGGTGAGCCGAAGTCATCTCCATGCTCGAGATGTTCATAGTCAGCGTCTTCATCATTTTCATGCTCTTGCAAGAGATCAATGGCTTCATCGTAAGTGATACGTTTGAATGGCTCTGCAATGTAGCGTTTCAAGAGCTCTGTATCACGTTCCAAGGTTTCCAAGGCTTGAGGGGCACGATCAAGAACACCTTGTAGAAGAGCTTTCACATAAGCTTCTTGCAAGTCAAGTGACTCATCATGTGTCAAGTATGAATACTCAGCATCCATCATCCAGAATTCTGTCAAGTGACGACGAGTTTTTGATTTTTCAGCACGGAATACAGGTCCAAAGTCAAAGACGCGACCAAGGGCCATAGCACCCGCTTCAAGATAAAGCTGACCTGATTGGCTCAAGTAGGCTGGTGTTCCAAAGTAGTCTGTTTCAAAAAGTTCTGTCGAATCTTCTGCCGCATTTCCTGAAAGAATTGGGCTATCAAACTTCATGAAGCCATTCTTATCAAAGAACTCATAAGTAGCATAAATGATAGCATTACGGATTTGCATAACGGCAACTTGTTTGCGTGAACGAAGCCACAAGTGACGGTTGTCCATCAAGAAGTCTGTTCCGTGCTCTTTTGGAGTGATTGGGTAATCTTGAGATTCACCAATGACTTCGATGTCTGTAATATCCAATTCGTACCCAAATTTAGAACGCTCATCTTCTTTAACAATCCCTGTCACGAAAACAGACGTTTCTTGACTCAAGTGTTTGATGGTATCAAATTTTTCGAGTCCAGTTTCTTCACCAAATTTTTCGACAAAATTGGGTTTGAAAGCCACACCTTGGAAGAAGGCAGTTCCGTCACGCAATTGCAAGAAGGCAATTTTCCCTTTTCCAGATTTGTTGGCAACCCAAGCACCGATAGTGACTTCTTGACCAACGTAATCTTTTACTTCGATAATTGTTACACGTTTTGTCATCATTTATCTTCCTTTTTTTCGTTTAACTTGTCTAAAGACATCATTACCCACTATTGTACCACAAATAGTGCCTGATAGCTAGTTGGTTTGTTAGAAATTCATAAGTTTTTAAGCACAAAAAAACCTCCGCCAAGAGGACGGAGATTAAGCTTCTTATTTTTCCATAAATTGATGCAAACGGCGAATAGCTTCTTTTAATGTATCTAGGTCTGTCGCATAGCTGAGACGAACATTTTCAGGAGCTCCAAATCCTGCTCCAGTAATTAAAGCCAGACCTACTTCCTCAAGAATAGCCGTTGTAAATGCTGTTACGTCAGTATAGCCTTTCATCTCCATAGCTTTTTTAACATTTGGGAAAAGATAGAAGGCTCCTTGAGGTTTGACAACCTCAAAGCCAGGAACTTGGCACAAGAGTGGATAGATGGTATTTAAACGTTCTTCAAATGCTTGACGCATAACCTCCACAGAATCTTGCGGTCCAGTCAAAGCTTCAATCGTCGCATATTGAGATACCGCAGTCAGGTTTGAAGTCGTTTGGCCAGTCAATTTACTCATGGCAGCAATAATTTCTGGATCACCTACTGCATAACCAACACGCCAACCTGTCATTGCATAGGCTTTTGAAACCCCATTGATAACAATGGTTTGCTTGCGAATGGCTTCTGATAGACTAGAGATTGGGACGAAATCATTTCCGTTATAGACCAAACGACCATAAATATCATCGGCTAAGATGAGAACATCATGTTCAACAGCCCAATTTCCGATGGTCAAGAGTTCCTCACGAGAATAGATCATACCGGTAGGATTAGATGGTGAGTTAAGAACCAAAACTTTGGTCTTATCTGTGCGAGCTGCTTCTAATTGTTCTACAGTTACTTTAAAGTGATTGTCTTCCTTAGCTTGGACAAAGACTGGAACACCACCAGCCATTTTAACCTGATCACCATAGCTGACCCAGTAAGGAGTAGGAATGATGACCTCATCTCCAGGATTAACCACAGCCATAAAGAAAGTGTACAATGAGAACTTGGCACCTGTAGCAAATGTGACTTCATTTGCCGCCACAGAATAACCATAATAACGTTCAAAATAAGTATTAACCGCTGCTTTCAATTCAGGCAAACCTGAAGCTACCGTATAGAAAGAAGCACGTCCATCTCGAATGGCCGCAACAGCAGCATCCTGAATATTTTCAGGAGTATGAAAATCAGGCTGACCCAAGGTTAAGAAAAGAACATCTTTTCCTTCCGCTTTTAACTTCTTTGCTCTGGCATCACTAGCTAGAGTGACACTTTCTTCCATTTCTAAGACACGTTTGGATAGTTTCATAGCTTCTCCTTTTCGATTAGGCTACCAGATTCAAAATCTACTAGATAATAGTCTCCTCCAGACTTGATTTCCCAGACGGGCTTGTCAGCGTAGCGTCCAAAAGTAATCTTGTCAATCTCAGTTGCTCCTTTTTCTCTGACAACCGCTTCAGCTTTTTCTTGAGAAGTCCCTTTTCCTAATTGATATACGTAAATATTATTGTTATTTTTCTCTATTAAAACAGCAACTGGTTTCTGATTCTTATCTTGACCAAGAACACTATAATAGCTCTCTAAGCCATTGAAGATATCAACCTGACTTACTGTTTCTAAATTGGCATACTGCTTGGCAAGTTTTTCCCCTTCGACTTTTGCAGTTTGATAAGGCTTCATACTAAGCCATACCAAATAGAGAAAGGAAGAAGTCACAACTAGAGCCAGCAGGGTCAAACCAATGCTGTACTGAAATAATAGGGAATTTTTTCTTTTTTTGTCTCTTTTTCACTCGTCTATTTTACCATCTATCCTAGGGAATTACAAGTGAATTAAGGGGTCGATTCTTGAGTTTCAACCTACTTTCAGGCCTTAAAATATAAGCTCCAACTGTTAATTAATAGGTTTTTCTGTATCTACTATTCATAGTTTAAATTTTCCAATGCATCACTTTTATTATCTGAGCAAATTTCTTGCAAATGATTTTCTGTTGTTGTAACATAGATCATAACAACAGAAAATCTTAAGGAGACTTCCTATGTCTAAAAAAGTATTATTTATCATTGGCTCACTTCGTGAAGGGTCTTTTAACCACCAAATGGCGCTAGAAGCCGAAAAATCTCTTGCAGGAAAAGCTGAGGTAAGCTACCTTGATTACTCATCAATCCCACTTTTTAACCAAGAACTTGAAGTTCCAACTCTTCCATCTGTTGCATCTGCACGTGAGGCAGTTCTGGCTGCTGATGCCATCTGGATTTTCTCTCCAGTTTACAACTTCTCAATTCCTGGAACAGTGAAAAATTTACTTGACTGGCTTTCACGCGCTCTTGATTTATCTGAAACTCGTGGTCCATCTGCACTTCAGGATAAAATTGTTACTGTATCTTCAGTTGCAAATGCAGGTCACGAACAACTATTTGCAATATACAAAGACCTCTTGCCATTCATCCGTACACAAATCGTAGGTGAATTTACTGCATCTCGTATCAATGATTCTGCTTGGGCAGATGGCCATTTAGTCCTCGAAGACAAGGTTGCTGCTTCTCTAAAACAACAAGTTGAAGATTTGGTTCAAGCTATTCAATAATCTCATGTGAAAGAAAAAGATAGTAGAAATAAGATTTTCTACTATCTTTTTGTTAATCAACAAGTTCTGAAATCATACTATGTTTGAGTGGTAGACTACACATCACTAGAAGGAAGATGAAGGCTGACTGAATCCAGAATAGGGCCAAGTCAAAAATTCCATGCACAGCGACCACTGTTATAAATGAAAGATAAAGTCCAAGGATCGGTCGTTTACTTGGTACTTGACTCATATCAATCAACATACGTATTGGATTTGAAGAGGCAATCCCCAACAATACAGTACCTACCACGCCATAACTCAATATCGTATCAATATAGATACTGTGCGCATGTTCATGATAAGGGGCAAAAATACGAGGATAAGAATGCATGTACGTTAGTGGGCCCTCTCCCCAGAAGGGATTTTGTTTGAATAAGGCCATTCCTGCATTCCAGATAGATACTCGTTCTTCCATAGATGAATCAAGCGTTCCCATTCGAACTCCCAAATCACTCGAGAAGAGAAAAGCTAAACCGACACCAAAAACTCCAATACTTAGCCAAAAAGCACGCCAGTTTTTAATGGTTGTGAAAAGATAAATAATCGCACCAAAAATAATCGCTGGAAAAGCTGTTCTATTTTGAGTAAAGTTCAGTCCAAATAAATTAGCAAAGATTGCAAGCACTGAGAAGATTCTCAACCATGTCAATCTAGTCGTACTAATTAAGTAAAACCCAATCATGATACAGAAACAACAGATAATCCCATAATAGTTAGGGTTAAAGAAAGCTACTTCTGCTCGGTTCTGATGCCAAACCTGCATCTTAGGTGATAAAAAGGTGTAATCAAATTTCTTTACAATTTGAAAATGTTCCAGAGCTGCGAAAAACGATGCTAGCACACTAAGCGATAGAATTGCTTGTAACACCAATCTAAAAAATTGAGGGGTTAGGTGAGCCTGGTAATAGTAAAAGAAAATTGCAAAGAGGAACATCCCTAAAGTAGCAACCATCCCCATCACATTTTGTGCAAGAAGAGAGATGACACCACTATAGCCAATAAATAAAAGTAACACGGCATGATTAGAGAGTCGTTTTAAAATTCCCTTCATTTCTCCAGTAAATATAAGACCTATTAAGTACGCGATAAAAATAATGACGAAAATATAAAAAGGCAAGAAAATGCTTAAAATAACACCTAACAAGATTAACTCTTGCTTAGACAAGCCTTTCAATTTTTCAATGATGCCTATTGATTTCACAACAGATCCTTTCTTTCTGAGATCTAAAACCCAGATATATAAAACTATTATATCATTTTACCATTTTTCGAAGAATTTGAAAACCACTTTATTCACATCAACTTGACTAAAACTTGGTAAAAATTTATTGGAAACCAGGATTCGCCCATTATAAGCGGTCAAACTTTTATAAAATTATGGTACAATAAAATTAATTTCCCAAGAAAGGGGCTACCATGAAATCTTATCAAGAAGTTTATAAAATATTAGCTAGTGAAACAGATTATGTAAGTGGAGAAAAAATCGGTGACCTATTAAACCTCTCTCGTACCTCTATTTGGAAGGCTATTCAGCGACTCCAGCAAGAAGGTTTAGAAATTGACAGCATCAAAAACCGTGGGTATAAACTTCTCCAAGGAGATCTCATCTTACCTCAAGAAATAGATGCCAACAGCCCAATCTCAGTTCAATTTAAACCGATCACCAAATCAACCCAGAGTGATGCTAAGGAGGCCATGGAAGTTGGTGCCAAAGGGGATACTCTCTACCTCTCAACCAGCCAAACTATGGGGCACGGCCGCTTTCAACGTCCTTACTATTCCCCTGAGCAGGGGGGGATTTATATGTCCCTTCATATCAAACCCAATCTCCCTTACGATGCATTGCCAGCTTACACACTCTTAACAGCAGGAGCAATCTACAAAGCCATTAAAAATCTATGCTTGATTGATGTGGATATCAAATGGGTCAACGACATCTATCTCCATCAGAAGAAAATAGCTGGTATCTTGACAGAGGCTATAACATCTGTCGAGACGGGTCTGGTGACAGATGTGATCATCGGTGTTGGTATCAACTTTTCCATTTCAGATTTTCCAAAAGAGTTGATAAACAAAGCAGGAAGTCTATTTACTCCTCCTGCTCCCATCACCCGAAATGAACTCATCGCAGAAATCTGGAAATGTTTTTACGAAACGGAAGCCGATGAACTTCTCTATCTCTATAAAAAACGCTCGATCGTTTTAGGAAAAGAGGTTTCCTTTGTGCAAGAACACCAAACTTTTACAGGAAAAGCTTGTGACATCTCTGACAAGGGCCAACTTCAAGTTCAACTGAGTGATGGAAATATCATCTGGCTCAATAGTGGTGAAATTTCTCTCACTAAATGGTAAAATCTTGTGAACAACATGAAAAAACGACCTCTCTTTTGCGAAGGTCGATTTTTTTATTGTTTATTTTTTCAAACGTTCAACGTCACGCGCAATGACCAATTCCTCGTCTGTTGGAATTACAAGTACTCGAACACTTGCTGCATCTGTCGAAATATCTCCAGTTGCACCAAATACATTTTTCTCTGGATCTACATCGCAACCAAACCAAGAAATCCCTGAAATGACAGCATCACGTACATGAACAGAATTTTCACCGATACCCGCTGTGAAAATAATAGCATCTGCTCCGTTCAGAACAGCCAAGTATTGTCCGATGTGTTTTTGGATACGATCAACATACATTTCATAAGCCAAGGTAGCATCATGATCCCCTGCTTCCATAGCAGCAATCACATCGCGCATATCACTAGACTTACCTGAAACACCCATCAATCCTGACTCACGGTTGAGAATACGACTGATATCCTCAGGCTTGTTAAAGTCCTCTGTATATTGCATTAAATAAGGAATGATAGCTGGGTCAATATCTCCTGTACGAGTTCCCATCATTACACCACCAAGCGGAGTGAATCCCATTGAGGTATCAACAGATTTTCCACCCTTAACAGCAGTAATAGAAGCACCGTTACCAATGTGGCAGGTAATTAACTTCAACTCTTCAAGTGGACGACCCAAAACCTTGGCTGCTTCTTGAGCAACATACTGATGGCTAGTTCCATGGGCTCCGTACTTACGAACCTTGTTTTCTGTGTAATATTTTGTAGGTAGAGGGTAGCGATAAGCTTTCTCTGGCATACTTGTATGGAAGGAAGTATCAAAAACAACGACACTCGTAATATCTGGCAATAATTCCTTGAAGGCACGAATACCCGCAGCATTTGCAGGGTTGTGCAATGGAGCAAGAAGGCCTAACTCTTCAACTTTTTCAATTACATCGCCTTCAACGACTGTAGACTCTTTGAAGTACTCTCCACCAGCAACGACACGGTGTCCAACACCAGTAATTTCATCATAAGATTTAATAATATCAAAACGAATCAAGTCATCAAGCAAAATTTTAACTGCCAAAGTATGGTTGTCAATGTCGAGGACTTGTTGTTCTGAACGACCATCAAATTTAACTGTGGAAATAGAATCCTTCAATCCAATTCGCTCAATCAACCCTTTTGCCAAAACTTTTTCTTCTGGCATTTGGTAGAGTTGCCATTTCAAACTTGAGCTTCCAGCGTTAATTGCAATGGTTTTTGTCATAATGTTTCCCCTTTTAAGCGTTTTCAACTATTATATCAAAATTTACATTAGATTTCATGTTCCTGACACCAGTTTTGAAAATTTTCCTTAAATTCCATCAAAATTTCAGGGTCACGAAGACTGGTAAGTGGATAAACAAATGGTTCAAGACCTTCTACTGCTTTCTTTTTCAGAACAAAAATAGTCTTAGAATGTGCTCCTTGTGCAAAGAGATCCTCTGGCAAAGCTATGATTGCCACTAGTTGAGCTTGCTCAGTCAGCCATGTTTTCAAAAGTTCACTCTGAGGACTTGTCAGGAGATCTGTTGGAGCTAAAAATATCGCATAAGCATCTGTTTTAAGATACTTGAGTGATTGTTCCATTAACAGATGATGGGCATAAGTATGTTCGTCCTTAGATGATACTTGATATCGTGAGGCTATCTGATCATCTGGATAGTAACCAACAGGTAAGTCACTAACTATAATATCACTTTCTTTTAATACTTGTGGTCGCACCGCATCACCTTGGACAAAGCCCATTTGTAGGTCCATAACTTCAGCCATGCTTGCTGCCAGATCAATCAAGAGGTCATCAAGTTCTATCCCGAGATAGTTTACCTTTTTGTTCATAGATGTCAAGAAGCTAGCTCCCAGAATTCCCATCCCAGATCCCAATTCCAATATGCTCAGATTTTCAGCAGGGAAAAGTTGTTCAATGATAAAAATCATCAAGTGACCAATCACATCTGGTGTGAACTGGTGATTGGCTTGTAGTGGCTCCGTTTGAGCAGCCTTCATTAACAAAAATTGATAGGCCCTTAGCCACTCTTCTTTTCGAAGTGCCAAACGTTTTAAGGCCTGGTTGTTTTTCTTAACTTGCTCCAGATTGGTTTGACCATCTAGATAAATCCCATTTTGTTCAACTAAGGCATCATAAAAGCTTGTCGCCAAATCATTTTGAATGATTTGGACATTTTCTAGTAAATAGGTGTATGCTTGTTCAATTTTTTCGAAATTCATATTCTTATCTTACCAAATTCAGAGCTGATTTTCCAGATTTTCATAATGCTGAAAATAAATTTAAAAACCTCTGAGATGGCTCTCAAAGGTTCTTTTCTTTCTATTTGCGATTTTCAACCGCTGCTGTTACAAAAGCAGTGTAGAGTTCTTCTGGGCGATTTGGTCTACTTGAAAGCTCTGGATGGTACTGACAAGCCACAAAGAATTTGTTCTCTGGAATCTCAACGATTTCTACCAAGCGATTGTCTGGTGACACTCCTGAAAAGACAAAACCTGCTCCTTCAAACTGTTCACGAAAGGCATTGTTAAATTCATAACGGTGACGGTGACGACGTTGCACCACTTCCTTGTTATGATAAGCTGCTGCTGTCTTAGAACCACGTTTTAACTTAGAAGGATAAAGTCCCAAGCGAAGGGTTCCACCCATATCCTCTACATCAATCTGATCACGCATGATATCGATGATAGGATAGTTTGTATCTGGGTCAAGCTCTGTTGAATTAGCCTCTGTAAGTCCTAAAACATTACGAGCAAACTCGATACAGGTCAACTGCATTCCCAAACAGACTCCCAGCATTGGTACATCATTTTCACGCGCATAGCGAATGGCTTCAATCTTACCTTCTGTTCCACGTTGGCCAAAACCACCTGGTACAATGATTCCATCAGCGTTTGATAGAAGTTCTGCTACATTGTCAGCTGTCACGTCGTTCGCATTGATCCAATCAATCTTCACTTCTGCATCATTGACATAACCAGAATGCTTCAAAGCCTCAACAACAGAGATATAGGCATCTTGTAACTCCACATATTTACCAACAAGAGCAATCTTGACTTGTTTTTTAAGGTTCATGACCTTGTCAACCATGGCTGACCACTCTGTCATGTCTGCTGCAGGTGCATCAATTTTCAAATGATCACAGACGATTTGATCCATGCCTTGAGCTTGCAGATTAAGCGGAATTTGGTAAAGATGGTCCACATTTAATGACTCGATAACTGCTTCTGGTGCCACATCACAGAACTGGGCTAGTTTATTTTTAATCCCTTGTCCAGCTGGCTTTTCTGTACGGATGACCAACATATTTGGCTGAATCCCAAGACCACGCAATTCTTTAACAGAGTGCTGAGTTGGTTTGGTCTTCATCTCACCGGCTGCCTTGAGGTAAGGAAGCAAGGTCGTATGGATATACATGACATTATCTGCTCCGACATCAGACTTCATTTGACGAAGAGCTTCTAAGAATGGAAGGGATTCGATATCCCCTACTGTTCCGCCAACCTCTGTAATAATAACATCAGAGTCAGTTGTTAGTGCAGCACGCTTGATTTTTTCTTTCAAGGCATCTGTAATATGAGGAATGACTTGGACAGTTGCACCAAGATACTCTCCGCGACGTTCTTTACGAAGAACTTCACTATAGATTTTACCAGTTGTCACATTTGAGTATTTATTAAGATTGATATCAATAAAACGTTCATAGTGACCCAAGTCCAAATCTGTCTCAGCCCCATCATCTGTTACAAATACTTCTCCGTGCTGGTAAGGGCTCATGGTCCCTGGGTCAATATTGATATAAGGGTCAAATTTTTGAATGGTTACTTTCAAACCACGGTTTTTCAACAGTCGTCCTAGACTTGCTGCAACAATTCCTTTCCCAATAGACGATACCACACCACCAGTTACAAAAATATATTTCGTAGACATAGATTCCTCTTTCTAAAGTACTCAAGACCCTGTTCACTTGAAGGGGAGATAGGAAACAGGACCTTCATTGCTAACTAACATCCAAGATGAAAAATTCCTGGAAAAATAAAAATAGCTCCCTAATAACTAGGGAGCTCCGACCTCTAAAAGAGGTGCCCGAACAATATATTACCTCAATTTGAACCATTTGTCAAATGTAATCAATCATAAAATTTTTAGCGTCTTATATCCTAGAATGGATTAATTCTAAAAAAATGACAAGGAAATCTTCCTTGTCATTTAGCATTATTCTTCTTCATCCTCAGAATCTTCGTCATCTTCTTCGTTAAGATCGACATCTTCTCCAAGGTCATCTGGTGCAATTTCGTTGATTTCAGCGTCGTAGGCTTCTACTTCATTCTTCTCATCGTCTGGATTTTCATCATCGTAAGAAAGAGCTGGATCTTCTTCGTAGGCATCTTCATCTTCAGGATCATCTGCACCATAATCAATGGCATCCGTATCTCCATCCATAAAGGCATTAACGCGTTTTTTCTTAGCCTTAGGTGCTACTTCCTCATCATCGCTTTCTTCAAGAGCGATAATTTCTTCGTCAATTTCATCAACTCCATACCATGAACGAAGTCCCCATTTGTTATCTCCAAGAGAGATAAAGCTACCATCAAAGTTCAACTCTGTATAGAACAAAGGTAGTGCTTCGCGAATATCGCTATTAGAGGTACCAAGATAGTTTTGGATTTCGTTGACTAAATCGCTAAAATGCATCTCGTGATCGCGACCACGTTGTTCCAAGATGGCACGAGCCACCTCAATCATAGATAGTTCACTTTTTTCTTGCCCAGCAAATACTTCTAATTCCAAAGCGTTTCTCCTCTTTTTTTACTACTAACACCAGAGCATATAAACTCTGGTCTCATTTTATCACGTACTCTTTATTGTACGATAATTTTCTTTATTAGTCAAAGGTTTAGAAGAAATAAATGTGAAATATTTCAGATAATTGAAAGACCTGTGAACATGACCAAAGGTCTATTGATTTATTTATGACTCAAGGATGCAGCTCCAATGCCAACCACAAACTGCAAGAGGATTCCTACCTAGATAAAGGACCATTTGTTGCGCCAGATTAAGTAAAAGGCCCCCCTTCAGATCCTGCCAGTAGATCCGTTTCATCATGTCTCACTTTCATTTCTATTATTCCCCTAAAATAGCGGAAAGGCCTTCTCTTGTCAATGAGTTTCACAATAAAAAGGCTGGGTAAGCCAACCTTTTCTATTTATTCAGCTAAGAGCACTTCTTTGATGGTTTGTTTTTGGAGTTTTCTGTTGGATAGATAAAAGAGACTTTCATAAACCACAGCAAAAACGATCAAAGTCCAAAAGCAAACGTTCCAGTCAAAGTTGTGCTCAATCTTTTCAGGTACCGTGTCTTTGATCACACTAATCAAGATTTCCATGATACCGTATTGATAAGCCGTCCCAAGGCAAAAGCCTAGATAGGCCCACAAACGATAGGGAGCGAGAATATGACTTTGGCATTCACGATCTGTGTAGCCAAAAGCCTTCATGAGGGCCAAGGTTTCACGACTTTCTGAGACCACAATTCCCAATGACAAAAAGAGGATCGAGAAAGAAAGGATCAAACCAATCATAATCATCATCGTTTGGATGATGTCATCTGTGTAGTCCCTTAGCCCAAAAGACAATTGAACCATGGCCGCGAAACACATGGAGCCAAAGACTACAAAAAACAGGATCGATTTTCTCCCCCAAATTAGTGACGAAGACAGCTCTTTTAGGAAGGATTTTTCTTTCTTAGGAGCACTTTTTTTCCTTTTGACCTTAATCGGTGTTGGGGATTTTTTCAATAGGCGAAGGGCCGGCGTTTGTAGTTTTCTTCTAGCATAGCCAATCGCAAGAACCATAAAGAAAGTCGTTGGCAGTATCACTAAAGCGACCAAGAGCTGCCAGTGAAAATGAATGGTAATGTCTGGCAAAATCCCCTTCTCATTGCGAAAGTCATAAAAATGACCCATCATAAGAAAAGAAGCGAAATAGCCAAAAAGCGCTCCAACTCCAAAACTGAGCCCAAAAACCCAAAATCGTTTCGCCAACTGGCCATTGCTATAGCCCAAAGCCTTTAAAATCCCTAATTGTTCCTTGTGGTCATCAACAAATTGTTTGATATAAAAACACATGAGAAGGATCGACGTCAAGGATAAGACAACCCCACTGACCATGGCCACCATCCAAGATAGCGAAACCTGAGCATCATAATAGGCCATAATCATTGGATTGGTTTTAGAAATCTCCAACTGCTCGATATCAAGATAAAAATTCAAGAAGAGATTGGCCACAAAAACCGCACAAGCCCCAATGATACTGACGACAACTAATTTTCGAATATCTTTTACTGAAAACATGGCTTACCATCCAATCTCATAGGCAGTCTGAGGCTGATCGTTGGTCACAACTTGGGTAATCTTGCCACTATTGACACGAATGATGGTTCTGGCCATATCCGCAATATTTTGGTTGTGTGTCACCATGATTAAGGTAAAGCCTAGCTTTTCCTTCAACTTCCAGATATAGTCCAGAATCTTGCGCCCTGTTTCTTCATCCAGGGCTCCCGTCGGCTCATCTAAGAAAAGAATCTCTGGCTTTTTAGCCAAGGCCCGAGCAATGGATACTCTCTGCTGTTCCCCACCAGACAATTCACTTGGATACTTGTCCAACTTATCGCCAAGTCCCAAATCCTCGATAATTTGCAAAAAATCATGATTGTTTGCCAGGTCAGCTCCCATCTTTACATTTTGTCTGACCGTCAAATTAGGCAATAAATAATACTGCTGAAAAATAAAGGCAATCTTCTCACGTCTAAAGGCTGTCAATTGAACATCCGTGAGCTGCGATAAATCCTGTCCTTGAATGAGGATATGCCCCTCGTCTACCTTTTCTAATCCGGATAATACGTTTAATAGAGTGGACTTTCCTGATCCAGAAGGACCTAGGATAACTACATCATCCTGGTCTTGAATCTGCAAATCAATCCCTTTTAAGACCTTTGTTTGGCCATAGCTTTTGTGAACATTTTCTAGTTGAATCATTTCTTTCCTACCATTTCTTTGATGAGAGATTGACAAACTTCTGTCAATAAACCAATCACTTCTTCCATGCTGAACAGATAAATACCAGAAGCAACCATAGAGGCCATACCGTGTGAGTAGATAAATAGATGCTGGTACAAGCGACTAGCCTCCTCTAGCGTCAACGGATAGTCTGCGACAATCGAATCCAGAACCAATTGGTAACTATGATCCTTCATGGGAAGAAAATCTTGAAAGCGACGAATCGGATCTTTGCTAGGATTTTGGAAAAGTAATTGAAAGAGTTGCGGCTCTTTTGAGGCGAACAGGATATAAGCAACCCCGACAGATCGAAAAGGCTTCTCATCTTCTAAAGCCTTTCGTATATACTCCACCACCACCATCTCCGCAGCAACAATAACCTCTGCTTGTAACTCAGCCATATTTGCAAATTGCCCAAAAATGACTCTTGGTGTGGCTCCCAATTTCTCTGCTAATGCTCGAGCCGTCAAACTAGCTATTCCCTCTTCTCTCACCAATTGTAAAGCTGTCCCAATCATAGCCTCTTTACTAAATTTAACTTTTGGTGGCATAAGACTCCTTTAACGCAACATTTGTTGCGCAACGTTTGTTACCTAAAAGATTACCATAACAAAGAAAACTTGTCAAGAAAAATCTGTAAAGCATAGAACAAAAAAACCAGCCCACTGATACAAGTGACGTCTGGTATACTAAATCTAGTCCCGAAGATTCGAACGGCGCTTGAAAACTTTACCCAGCAGAAGCTCACACTAGCCATAGCCATAGATATCCGTTAGATTAAGGTGTTGATGCCAATCGACAAGGCCGCCTCCACCTCATCTTCACTCATCTGGCTGATCAGCATCATCCTAAGGACAATGATTAACAAATGCTCATTTTCAGCAACATCCATATAGTTCATGTCCTTCTCCTTTTCATTCTTTTTTCATTATAAAGTAAAGAAGACCAGACAGCAATGAATTCGTAAAACAAAAACACCTCCAGTATTCACTGAAGGTGTCTCTTTTAGTGATAGCTTAGAGCACGTTTGATAGTCTTCCACGGTCCGAGGTCATCGGTCTGGAGGATTAAGCTCGCATAGATACGGGCAATAAGCACTGTTCCCACGACGGTAAAGAGGACCGCAATTCCTAAAGAAGCCCAAGATTCAAGACCAGTCGCATAGCCATTGATGGTACGGAAAGGCATGAAGAAGGTTGAGATAAAAGGAATGTACGAACCGATCTTCAATAAGAAGACATCTCCGGCACTTCCCAAGGCGGTTACCCCAAAGAAACTAAAGATGACTAACATCATCAGTGGCGAAATCGCTTTTCCCGAATCTTCAGGTCGTGCTACTGTGGAGCCTAAGAAAGCAGAGAGCACCACATACATAAAGATCCCAGTAATAATGAAGAAGACCGTATTAAGCGAAATCGACTCTGCTAGGTGCTGGGTAATCGGAGAGTTTGGCGCGAGGATATCCTTGACAACAGGGATATCTGCTCTAAAGATCCAAACAGTTACCAAACCAATCACATAGACAAAAATGTGGGTAAAAATCACTCCGAAGAGTCCGAGCATGCGTGCAAAGAAATAGTCGGTTGCTTTGATACTGGAGAAGACCACTTCCATGATCTTGGTTCCCTTTTCGCTGGCCACTTCTTGGGCTGTGATACTAGAGTAGAAGATTAATATCATATAAAGCAACATTCCCAGACCACCTGCAACCATGGTTTGTACCATTTTCAAGCCTTCTTTTTTTTCATCAATTTTTTCTTTGAGAGAAACCTGTTGAGACAAGGCCGTGACTTGTTCTTTGCTTAGATTGGCACGCGCTAGATTGATTCCTTGTTGGACTTGGCTTAACTTCGCAGAGACAAGGCTTTTCAATTCTGTTTTCATGGCTTGGTCGCCCACATAAGTAGCTTCTAGCTGGCCATTTTTTTCATCTACCGTTAGGTAAGCAGCGGCTTTTTCATCCTTGATGGCTTTTTTAGCTGCAGCTTCATCTTTGTAGTCCAAGGTCAATCCATCGGTCCCTTTGAGGCTTTCTTTGACAGCTGGCAGTTCTGTTACCAAGGCCACCTGGTTCTTCGCATCTGTAGAAGAATCCGTCAAATAACCGATTCCGACGCCCAATCCTAAAAAAAGGAAAGGGCCCAAGACCATGAAGAGAAAACTCCATGATTTCACTTGTCTGATATAGGTTTCTTTCATTACGACAAACATCTGCTTCATACTTCTACTCCTGATTCAAGTTTAAAGATTTCATCAATAGTTGGAGCTTGGTGGTCAAAGGTCGCAAGGTAGTGGCCCTTGGTCAAGCGATCAAATAATTCTGGACCAGCTGATGCGTCATCCAAGATCAGCTTCCAAGTCCCTTGCTTAGTCATGCTAACCTTAGTCACGTGTGGGAGAGCTTCTAGCTCTTCTTTGCTAAAGTCGTCAGAGACAAAGAGTCGCGTTTTGCCGTATTGATTACGAACATCTTGGACTGGTCCATGCAAGACGACACGCCCATCACGAATCATAAGGATATCATCACATAGCTCTTCGACATTGGTCATGACGTGGTCTGAAAAGATAATGGTTGCACCACGTTCTTTTTCTTTGAGGATAACCTGCTTGAGCAATTCAGTATTGACTGGATCCAGGCCACTAAAAGGTTCATCTAGAATGATCAGATCTGGTTCATGCATTAAAGTAATGATCAGCTGAATCTTTTGTTGATTCCCTTTTGAGAGGCTCTTAATTTTATCAGTTAATTTCCCTTTTACTTGGAGTTTTTCCATCCAGATCGGTAATTTTTCCTTGACCTCAGCGGTGCTCATCCCTTTTAAGGTAGCCAAATAACGAACTTGTTCAAGGACTGTTAACTTAGGCATGAGACTTCGTTCTTCAGGGAGATAACCAATGCGAGCATAGCTTTCCTGATGAATATCTTGACCATCAAACTGAATCTCCCCTTGGTAGTCTATAAATTTCAAAATACTGTGGAAAATAGTAGTTTTCCCAGCTCCATTTTTACCAACCAACCCCAAAATACGCCCTGGTCGTGCTTGAATGTCAACACCAAACAAAACTTGCTTAGGCCCAAAACTTTTCTCTAGATTTCTTACTTCGAGCATTACCTACTCCTTTAAATTTATTATACTAATTATAATTTTTTAAAGTAGATATTGCAAGGATTTACTTACATTTTTATTGATAGGATGTACTGCCAATCTTTTATATCAAAATGAATAAGATTAAACTTTATTTTATTTCCAATGATAGGTATTTACAAAGACAAAAAAATCCATCCTTCAGGATGGATTTTAGACTGTTAACGCACTTCTGCATTCACTTTTTCTTCAAGCGATGCTTGGATTTTTTCCATGTAGCGAGCGACTTCTTCGTCTGTCAAGCTATCTTCTGGATTTTGGAAGGTCAAGCTATAAGCCATAGACTTCATACCAAGTCCTAGTTTTTCACCTGAGAAGACGTCAAAGAGTTTGATAGCTGTCAAACGTTTCACGCCTGCAGATTTGATGGCATCAACTACATCTTGGTGAGTCACTTCTGCTTTGAGGAGAAGGGCGATATCGCGGCTCACCGCTGGGAATTTGGTGATTTCCACAAATGGACTAGCTGGTTGAAGAGCTGCTTCAATAGCCGAAAGGTTGAGCTCAGCTACATAAGTCTCTGGGATATCATAAGCCTTAGCTGTTACAGGGTGGACTTGTCCCAAGACCCCAATCACTTGGTCCCCTAGTGAGATCAAGGCTGTACGTCCTGGGTGAAGGCTAGCGATTTCAGAGGTTGCTGTATAAGTCACTTCAAGACCCAAACGAGCAAAGAGGGCTTCAAGGATTCCCTTGGCATAGAAGAAGTCAACCGGAACGGCTGCAGTTTGGAAGTCTTTCTCAGCGACTAAACCAGTCAAGGCAAAAGCAAAGCTATTAATTTCATTTGGCAAGTCTTCTTTTGGATTACCAGTTTGCTCAAAGACTTTTCCAATCTCATAAAGAGCCAAATTCTTGTTCTTACGTGCGACGTTGTAGGCAACTGTATCCAAGATACCTGAAATCATGTTTTGACGGAGGACTGAGCGATCCACTGTCATTGGCCACATGAGTTCAGTTAGATTACTTGGTTGAATCGTAAACTCTACTGCTTTTTCAGGAGTTGTCAGTGCATAAGTGATGATTTCTGTCAATCCAGCCCCTTCAGCAATGGTACGAACTTGGCGACGCAATTTTTGAGTTGCTGTCAAAGCACCAGCTGTACCATCAGAAACTGGAAGACTAGCTGGCAAGCGATCATAACCGTAGATCCGAGCGATTTCTTCAAAGAGGTCTGCTTCAATCGAAATATCCCAACGACGACGAGGCACGCTCACTGTAAAGCTTTCTGCATTTCCAGAAAGGCCAAATCCAAGACGGCGGAAGACATCTTCTACATCTACGTAGGAGAGCTCAGTACCAAGGACACGGTTAACGTCTGCAAGAGTCGAAGAAACTTCTACATCAGAAGTGTCCAACTGTCCTGCTGAAACGATACCTTTACGCACAGTCGCACCTGCAAGCTCTGCAATCAAGCTCGCTGCCGCATCTAAGGCTTCATTAACGGTTGCCACGTTAATCCCTTTTTCAAAACGAGAAGACGATTCAGAACGAAGGTTAAGGCGACCACTGGTCTTACGGATTGAAGTTCCATCAAAGACGGCAGCTTCAAGGACAACACGAGTAGATTTTTCAGAGATTTCTGTAGCCTCTCCACCCATGACACCTGCAAGGGCTACTGGTTTGTCTGTGACAGTGATGACCAAGTCAGCTTCTGCAAGTTCACGCTCTTCTCCATCCAAGGTCACCAATTTTTCACCAGCACGTGCTTCACGCACACGAATCTCGCTTCCTTCAAAGGTATCCAAGTCAAAGGCATGCATTGGTTGACCAAAGTAAAGCAAGATATAGTTGGTCACGTCGACGACATTGTTAATCGGACGGATGCCTTCGTTCATGAGGAGATTTTGCAACCATTGTGGACTTGGTGCGATGGTCACATTGTCCAAGATACGAGTTGCATAGTAAGGAGCCTTGTCTGTATCAATGCTGACAGAAAGAGCATCCGCTGCATCTTGGTCTGTTTCTGTTAAAGTAAATTCTTTGAAGTTGACTGCCTTGTCATAGATAGCTGCTACTTCGTACGCTACTCCACGCATAGAAAGGGCATCTGCACGGTTTGGAGTGATAGAAAGCTCGATGATTTCATCATCCAAGTCGAGGTAAGAGAAGACTTCCTCACCTGGTACGGCATCTTGAGGCAAGATTTGAATGCCATCTGCGAATTCTTTTGGTACAACGGAGTCAGAAATCCCTAATTCACCAAGTGAACAGATCATCCCAAGGGATTCCAACTCTCGGATTTTTCCTTTTTTAATCTTGTAGTTATCAGCGATACGAGCACCTGGAAGAGCCACCATTACCTTGATGCCTGCACGCACATTTGGTGCTCCACAGACGATTTGACGAGCTTCTTCTTCACCCACATTGACTTGGCAGACATGAAGGTGTGTTTCTGGCACATCTTCACAAGTCAAGACTTCTCCGACGACAATTTTTGAGAGACCAGCAGCAGGTGATTCCACACCTTCTACTTCGATCCCTGTGGTTGACATTTTTTCAGCCAACTCTTCTGATGGTACATCAATGTCCACCAATTCTTTTAACCATTTGTATGATACTAACATAATTCTGAGCATAAGATCTCAATAAGTGAGACCTTTTTCAATTCCTTTCTTTTTCTTCGAGTCAGTCCTCACCATTTCTCGGCGAGAGAAAATGACTAGAACTGTATAGGACTGTATTTCAGGTTTCAATCTTATTTAAACTGTTCTGAGAAGCGGACATCCCCTTGGTAAAATCCACGGATATCGTTGATTCCGTAACGGAGCATAGCAACACGTTCTTGTCCAAGACCAAAGGCAAATCCTGAATAGACTGTTGAATCAATGCCACTCATCTCAAGGACGCGTGGGTGAACCATACCGGCCCCCATAATTTCAATCCAACCAGTTTTCTTACAGACATTACATCCCGCTCTACAACATTTGAAGCAAGAAACGTCCACTTCAACCGATGGCTCGGTAAATGGGAAGTAAGATGGACGCAGACGGATTTGACGTTCTGCACCAAACATCTTTTGCACGATCAACTGAAGCGTTCCTTGAAGGTCAGCCATGGAAATGTTTTTCCCAACAACCAAACCTTCGATTTGGTGGAATTGGTGACTGTGGGTTGCATCGTCTGTATCACGACGAAAGACACGTCCTGGTGAAATCATCTTCAATGGACCTTTAGAAAAATCATGAGCATCCATGGCACGCGCCTGAACTGGAGACGTGTGAGTACGAAGCAAGATTTCATCTGTGATATAGAAAGTGTCTTGCATATCACGGGCTGGGTGGTCCTTTGGAAGATTCATACGCTCAAAATTGTAGTAGTCTTGCTCCACTTCAAATCCATCCACGACTTGATAACCCATCCCGATGAAAATATCTTCGATTTCTTCACTTGTTTGTGTAAGAATGTGACGGTGACCAGTTGCAACTGGACGACCTGGAAGTGTCACATCGATACTCTCACTAGCAAGTTTAGCTGCAACTTTCTTTTCTTCCAAAAGTTTAGCTGTTTCTTCAAAGGCAGCTGTTAAGACGTCGCGAGCCTCATTTACGTGTTTCCCAATAACAGGACGCATTTCAGCGGACACATCCTTCATCCCTTTAAGAATTTCAGTCAGTGATCCTTTTTTACCAAGGACAGAAACGCGCAATTCTTGTAGTTCTTTTTCATTTTCAGCAGAAATCTGCTTCAAGCTGGCTAGCGTTTCTTCACGAAGCGCTTTTAATTGTTCTTCAATAGTTGACATAATTCCTCCATCAGTCTCTCCTAGATGAAAAGAAAACCACGTATCAAAAACTCCACTCGGAGCGTTGACACGCGGTACCATCCGTTTTCATCTGACAAGTCAGACCTTCATTTCTAAATCTATATGCAAGTGAATTCACTCAACTTTCATGCAAAAGGCTTTCAGTCACGGCCTTTCTCCCTGTTTCACTTCCCTTAAGCTACTAGTCTTGCAGATTCCTATTTAATTACTATTTATTTTATCAAATTCCAAGCATTCTTGCAAGATATTTAGTGACTAATCAACATAGTCCCCACCTTCAAAGCCATAATACTCTTCCAAACTAAGGCCACTTGCAGCAATTTCTTTAGCTTCTTTGCCGACGTAGCGAAGATGCCATTCCTCAGCCATATAACCTGTTTCTTTTTCCTTACCTTTGAGATAGCGAACGACAAAACCATAGTCAGCTGCATGATCTAACAACCATTGGGCAGCCTTGGGTTCTGTAACTAGGTCACCATTTGTTCCAATTATGTCAAAGGCGAGACCAGTTTGATGTTCACTGTACCCAGGTCTTGCAGAATAGCGGTCAGCCCCAGCTTTACCATCTTTTGTGACATAATCTTGATACAGTTTGACTTGATTCTCATAGCTTCTAAAGCCACTATAGTGATCACTAATTGGAAAACCTGCTTCCTGCATTGCTTTAATGAGTTTCATCAGCTGAGCTTTAGCTGTGGGATTTTCACCTGGATTATAATCTTTGGACATAGGATAATGCTTATTAGCCACAACAATCTCATCGTACTTTCCTTGAATGCTGTAGTGATCTCCTTTATCTACTACTTCTGCTTTCTTTTGACCAGCTTCCTGAGACTTACTTCCGGCAGTTCCTTCTTTAACAGTTGCTTGTTCTGAGGTCCCTTTTGCGTTAGGACTCGCTGACTTTTCTTGCGAACAAGCCACTAATGTCAAGGCTAACAAGCCTGATAAGACTAGATATCTCTTTTTCATGGTTTATCCTTTCATACGATAACTTTGTCCAATTCAACAGATAAAGATTGGATTAAGTGTTCTAATTGTTGAGATTGTACCTGGCAATCTTCTGCTACCATCTCTTCCCACGGCACCCACCAGACTGGACCACGACCGTTAAGACCGTGTCCTTTCATATCACCCTCTCGTCTAGGGAAAATATGCCAGTGAGCGTGAGCATCTCCATTTCCTAACAACTCTACATTCATCTTTTGAGCAGAGAAGGCCTTAGAAACTGCTTCCTGAACCAGACTCATTTCCTCTAAAAAGCGAAGCTTGACAGGAACTTCCATATGGTGTAATTCTGTGACATGTTCCTTAGCTAAGAAAAGAGTGTAACCTTCAAAATACTGATGGTCTCCAATGACAACATAGCCTGTTTCCAACTCCCTCACAAAGTAGGGATTGTCACCAGTCTTGATGAGTTCAATTCGATCACAAATCAAACACATATCAGTCCACCAACTCACTCTTGAGATAAGCATCCACCATACGCTCAGTAGCGAGAACAGAATCAATATGAGTACGCTCGTAAGAGTGACTAGACTCGATCCCTGCACCGAGTAGTGCGTGCTTGACTTCTGCTCCAGCTGACATGGCTGCAGAAGCATCTGAACCATAAAATGGATAGATATCGAGTTTAAATGGAATGTCTTGCTCTTTTGCTAGAGCAACCAAATGTTGGCGGAATTCATAGTGATAAGGACCTGAAGCATCCTTGACACAGATAGAGACTGTGTACTCGTCTGTCTGCTGATCGTCACCCATTGCTCCCATATCCACAGCCAAATATTCGACAACTTGACTAGGAATACTTGAGTTAGCACCATGCCCCACTTCTTCAAAGACTGAAAAAGCAAAATGCGTAGTGACTGGAAGCTTAACTCCCTCTTCTTTATAGACTTTGAGGAGATTGAGAAGAATGGCTGCGCTGGCCTTGTCATCCAAATGACGAGACTTGATAAAGCCTGTCTCTGTCACGACTGTTCGTGGATCAAAGCTGATAAAATCTCCAACTTCGATACCAAGTGCCCGTGTTTCTTTTTCGTTGGTCACTTTTTCATCCAAACGCACTTCCATATTGTCCTGCGTGCGTTCGGCAGTTCCAGCGTCCTTGTATACGTGACAAGAAGTTTGGTGGATCAAAATCGTACCTGAAACAGTTTTACCTGTACTAGCTACATGGACAGTACAGTTTTCACCTTCAATCATGTTCCAAGGATAACCACCGATACGGTCCATCTTGAGACGACCATCCGGTTTAACAGCACGAACAATGGCACCCAAGGTATCCACATGGGCAGTGACATAACGCTGTTGCTCGTCATTTTTTCCTTTAACAGTAACGTTGACACCACCTTTAGCAGTACGGATTGGTTGATAACCAAGATTTTCTAATGTCTCAACTAAATAATCCGTAATTTCACGCGTAAAACCTGTTGGGGACGCGATAGCCGTTAGTTCTTTGATATAATTTACAGTTTGATTCATTCATTCACCTCTTTTAACCATTATATCACTTTTCCCCTTTAAGTATGTGTTAAAAAAGGAAACATCTGAAATGCTTTGATAATAAAAGGAGGTTATGGTATAATGAAGCAAGTTCTCTTATGAAAGGAAATACAATGAACAAATATTTTAAAACTGCTCTTTGCTTAGCTTTACCATTAGCCATCTTGTTAGGATGTTCTAAGCAATCATCAACCACTTCTTCTAGCTCAGCAAAAAGTGAAACTACACAGATAGACTCTACTAGTCAACAAACTACAGAAAACAAGTCTGAAGTAAGAACAGTGACCTTTGTAAATGATACTCATAGTGATCTTCATTCTACTTTAACCTACATTGTAGATGGAGATAACGTATTGAAACATTCAGGTCATAATGTCTATGACCCAGTGGCTATCGGCACGACTGCAGAAACTCTTAAAGCATCCGTTGAAGAAGCTTATAAAGGGTATGAAGGCCTCAAAGGTGTTACTCAAAGCATCGAAATTAAAGACGGAAAAGTCGTTCAACATACTGAAATTGACTTCACAGTTGCAAGTCTTGACGAACTTAAAAAAGCCTTACCAGATGAATACTCTGGTATTGGTGACAGTGTTAGCTTTAGCGCCTCTGAGAAAATGTTAAAAAATCTTGGATACACTGAAAAAACAAATTAAAAGTAATAGAAAAAACTTGGCTTATGCCAAGTTTTTTATTCCATCTCAAAAGCTTCACTCTTCTGTTTATTTGGAAGAACAAGAGATAGTAAAATCCCAATAATCGCTGGTACTAACCATGGCAAGGAAGCCTTAGCAAATGGTAGAGCATTCACAATGTTGACAAGGAAGGTCACTTCAAATGAACTTCCCAAGACACTAGCTACGGCAATAGCTGTAACAAGACCCATCGTCAATTGCATGCCTGGTTTTGAAAGTGGTACAAACTTGTTTACAATCACAATCATAACAATCACAATGGTAATTGGATACAAGATAACTAGGACAGGGATAGAATATTTGATGATTGCATCAAGACCGAGGTTGGCAATTGCAAAACCAATCAAGGTAAAGACAGTCGCATAAACCTTATAGCTGAGTTGTGGGAAACGTCCGTTAAAGAATTCCGCAGTTGAAACAATCAAACCTACAGTCGTTGTGAAGCAAGTTACTGTTACCATGGCTGCTAGGAATAATTGAGCTGTTGAACCAAAGATTTCTTGGGTCGCTTGTGACAAGATATAAACCCCTGGAGTTCCACCCTTCATCGCTTCTTCTGTCATCGGGAAGTGATTTCCAAGGAAACCTAGGCCAATGTATAGAGCACTAAAGCCAAGCGCTACGACAATTCCGACTACCCAAATGGTTGAGATGTACTCTTTTTTACTCGAAAATCCAAGTTGTTTCAAGGTTTCAACCGCGATTACACTAAAGGCAACAGATGCGAGAGCATCTAGAGTATTGTATCCTTCAAGGAATCCTGCTCCAAATGCTGAAGCTTGATAAGCTACTGTAGCTGTTTGTGGAGCATTTCCACCATATTTGAGGACTCCAAGGATTACCAAGATGATAATTAAGAGGGCAAAAACTGGAGTCAAAACACGACCGATACGATCCAAAATCTTTGAAGGATTAAGGGAGATAAGATAAGCAGCAACAAAGTAAAGAATGGTAAAGATAATCAAACCAAAACTTTTTCCTTCTTGGTCCAAGAGTGGACTGATCCCTACTTCAAATGATGTTGTTGCTGTACGCGGAATCGCAAAGAATGGACCAATCGATAAGTACAAGGCTGCCAGATAAATGGTCGCAAACCATGGTGAAATTTTCTTAGAAATCTCATAGATATAGCCCTTAGGATTAAGTGTCCCGATAATCAAGGTTAAAACGGCAATCCCGACACCCGAAAATACAAAACCTGCAATAGCAGGTAGGAAGTTTTCTCCAGACTGTGCGCCCAGAGTTGGAGGGAAAATCAAGTTACCTGCTCCAAAAAATATTCCAAACAGAAGTAATCCTGTTAAAGCACCTTTTTTAGCCATAAACTCTCCTTATTACAAAATAAAATACTTTCCTAGTATAACATGATTAAAGGCAAGAAAAGGCTGTCACGGACTAATTCTAAAATGTTTTCAATTTTCGGAATTTTAGAGCAAAAAAAATTCCCTTTGGGACCTTTTCTTAATTTCGGCTCCAAAGAGAGTTTTCTTATTCTAAAGCATCCATGCCACCTTGGACATTGATAACGTCATAGCCTTGTTCTGATAGAAATTGGCAAGCACGTGCCGAACGCTTTCCTGACTTGCAAATCACATAGTAAGACTGGCTTTTATCCAGTTGATCATAAGTATCAGCCAATTGACTGAGAGGAAAATTACGAGCGGCTTCTAAATGAAGAACCTCAAATTCCTCTACTTCTCTGACATCCAGCACAGAAAGTGACTCTGTCTGATAAAGCTGGTAAAAATCGTTAAAAGTAATTTCTTTCATTTTGCTTCTCCGAGAATTTTGTGAATTCTATCTTTCAAGTCAGGCAAGACCTCTTCCTCAAACCAAGGATTTTTTTTCATCCAGATTTGATTACGAGGAGAAGGGTGTACCAGAGGGAAATAATCAGGCAAATAATCCTTAAACCGATGTACACGGTCCGTTACCTTGCCACTGACCTTTTCGTGCAGATAGTAAGCTTGGGCATATTGTCCAATCAAGAGTGTCAATTGGATATCCGGCAATTCCTTCAAGAGTTCTGGATGCCATTTTTCTGCAAAGCCTGGACGAGGTGGTAGATCACCAGATTTGCCATGACCTGGAAAATAGAAATCCATGGGCATGACTGCAAAGTAACCTGAATTATAAAACGTGTCTTCGTCCACACCCAACCACTCTCGTAAGCGGTCGCCACTTTTATCCTTCCAGTAAAGCCCAGCTTCCTGAGTTTTAAGACCAGGTGCCTGCCCAATAATATTAATACGAGCTGTTTTTGGTGCTGCAAATAGTGGTTCGATTCCTTGTTTCGTATAACTTTCATTCTGTGGATCTGTCATAATAGCTTGCTTGATGGTTTCTATGTGAGACATTTGTTTCCCCTCCAAAAAGAAGTCCAAGCATAAAATCTCAGACTTCTATACGTTTATTTGATCAATTCGTAAATAGCTTCAGCATAGATGGCTGCTGCGCGGAAAAGATCATCCAAGGCGATAAATTCGTTGGCTTGGTGCATAGTGTCGATAGAATCTGGGAACATAGCACCGTAAGCTACACCGCGTTCCAAAAGACGTCCAAAGGTTCCACCACCGATGACTTGTTCATGACCTTTAAGTCCAGTTTGCTTTTCATAAACATCGAGCAAAGTTTTAACAAGAGGATCTTCCATTGGAACATAATGAGGAGTATGTTCATGCTCAGAAAGGCTGACAGAAACAACTGGCAAGTTTTCAAGGACTCCTTTGATTTGTTCAGGACTTGTTCCTTTTGGATAACGGAAGTTAAGGGCAATAGTATTGTCAGCACTAGCTTCGTCAAAGCGGAAGACACCAGCATTCATAGAAAGGGCACCCATCTTTTCATCCACATGAGCCACTTTCAAGTTTTTACCTTCGTGGTCATTTAAGAGGATCTTACCAGCAATGTCGAGGTAGTCTTTTGCAGGTCCAGCAAAGTCAAACTGGCTAAGGAAGAGGGCAAGGTAAGTTGCACCATTGACACCTGAAGCAGGCATAGCACCATGGGCTGATTTACCAATTACAGTAACCTTGTACTGACCGTTCTCTTCTTGGATTTCTCCTCTGAGTTTGTGTTCTGCAACGAAAGCGTCTAGCTTGCCTTGCAAGTCAGCTAAGTCTCCTGAAATAACTGCCGTTGCTGATTCTGGCACCATGTTTTCACGCAAACCACCTGTAAAGCTATGAAGACGCGCTGCTCCTTTATTTTCACCTGCAAAGTGGAGATACTCTGTGATATTTCCCTTTTCACCATTGATGATAGGGAATTCCGCATCTGGAGAGAAACCAAAGTCTGGTTTTTCAAGTCCTACATGCTCAAAGTAGTAGTCCATATCTCCCCAACCTGATTCTTCGTCTGTTCCCACGATGAAACGTACCTTCTTTGAAGTTGGAAGGCCAAGTTCCTTGATAATTTTCAAACCATAGTAACATGCTGTAGTTGGTCCCTTGTCATCAGAAGCCCCACGCGCATAGAGGCGACCATCTTTGATAGTTGGAGTATATGGATCCGTATCCCAACCACTACCAGCAGGTACCACATCTAAGTGAGCAAAAATTCCAAGAACTTCCTTACCTTCACCAAATTCAAAATGTCCTGCGTAGTTATCTACATTTTTCGTTGGGTAGCCATCACGATCTGCGATTTCAAGAAATTTCTCCAAGGCTTTTACAGGGCCAGGTCCAAAAGGATGTGCTGCGTCTACCTTACTGTCATCACGTTCTGAGTTGATCTCCAAGAGGCTAAACAAGTCAGCCAAGAGGTCTTCTTTGCGTTTTTCTACTTCTGCTTTAAAATCAATTGTTGTCATTTTTTCCTCCTATCTTTTTTCGATAATTTCATCTACTGGCAAACGGTAACTTGGTTCCAATTTTTCATCTGTATATCCCACTGTGATCAAAAGCTCTGGTCGGAAGCGGTCTTCGATTTCCAAAACTTCATTGGCTTTTGATTTATCAAAACCAAGAATAATATTTGAACCAATTCCTTGGTCTGTAAGGGCAAGAACCAAATTCATAGCTACCAAACCTGCATTTAGAGACAAGTAATCACTGACTTGTTGTTCATCGTAGCGAGCAAACTCAGCTGGGAGATTCTTCATATAGTACTGAAGCTGTTCTTCAGAAAAATTCTTGGCACCACCAATACGTGCAATCTTGCGAGCACGCTGAGAAAGATCAGTATCTGTAAACAAAGCAATAGTAACTGGCGCTTCTGATACTTGTTCAAAATTTGCACCATAGGCTAATTTTGCTAACTCAGCATTTTTCTCACGAACCACGACAAATTTCCAAGGCTGACTGTTGTGAGCGCTTGGGGCCAAGGTTGCGATTTCAATAGCTGTTCGAACATCCTTGGGATCAACCGATTTATCAATAAAATGCTTGGTTGCATGACGTTTTTTATTTAACTCAAGAAATTTCATAATTGATTTCCTTTTCTAATTCTACTGCTTCCATTCTACCACATTCTGAAAGAGCTTGCAGAGATTTTTCATTGACTACAAAAAATCAAAATAATTCTTCACA
The DNA here is from genome assembly GCF_000187585.1 of Streptococcus peroris ATCC 700780. Lineage (GTDB taxonomy): Bacteria > Bacillota > Bacilli > Lactobacillales > Streptococcaceae > Streptococcus > Streptococcus peroris. The sequence goes on along the minus strand of NZ_GL732463.1, from coordinate 369,554 downwards.
TCTTCCTTATACCCATGCTTTTCAATTAGACTAGCTAACAAATCTCTATTATGTCCTTGGTAATTGTCCTCTCGTCGTAATTCTTCATACATTTCAATAAAAGGAAGACCTTTGATCTTAGCTGATTCTAGCTCTGCTTCATAATCATAGGCAACCTTACGAAATTGGATATTGACCAATTCACCATTTTCAACCTCAATTAAGGCATACTGGGCTCGATGATTTTTTAGCCCTTCCCAATCAAAATAAGGCATACCAATCGAACCTGGATTAAGGATTTGTTGACCTCTACTACCGTAACGTAGAAGCTGTTTATGGACATGTCCATAGACGGCTACATCAGTAGTTTCATCAAGTAGCTGGTCAAATTTTTCGGTATTATTTTCAACCAGCAGATCACCACCATAATTTTTCTCAGGCAAATTATGAGAAAGTGAGAAGCGCAAGCCTTCGATTTCTTTCTTGGCTATCATAGGTAGCTTTCTCAACCAATCAATTTGCTCTGGGTTTAGGCGCTCCATCAAATACTGAGTCATCCTGAGAAGCTGAATTTCTTGAGGATCCTCTAAACCATATTGCCCATCTAAAGCCTCTAAAACACAATCATCCCAGTTTCCTCGAACGGATGCTGTAATGGGTAGGCCTTTCAAAAGAGCCACCAAGTCATTTGCTCCCGGCCCAGGAAGAAAAATATCTCCCAAAAGCCAATATTCAGTCGCTCCCAAATTTTTAGCGTCCTCAAGTACTCCAGCTAAGGCCGTCGTGTTGCCATGTATGTCTGATAAAATTGCAATCTTATGGTTCATTTTCTGCTCTTTCTTTAGTGGATAGCTTTCGGTTTATTCAATCCACTCTTATATTTTTTACTTTTCTTCATTATAGCATAAAATAGCTAGAAGATTTTCGCTTTCCCATATTCTCACCAATATTCTTTTAAAAATATGTCAAAAATAGTTGATATTTTGTTTTTAAAAGAATATACTATAGTCAAATATATGTGACATAATCTAAAAAGGAGGAAGCATGAACCGTGTGAAAGAATTCCGCAAGGAACTGGGAAAGTCCCAACTCGAACTTGCCAAGGATATCGGTGTCTCTAGGCAAACCATCAACATGATTGAAAATGACAAGTACAATCCTACTCTAGAACTCTGTCTCAATCTCGCCCGTAGCCTCCAGACAGACCTCAACAATCTCTTTTGGGAGGATGATTTTTAACAAAAGGAGTAAAAATGAAAAAAGAAACCTTCACTGAAAAACTTATGAAACGGACCTATGGCATTTCAGGACCACTTGATGAACACAAACAACGCGAGGCTGAACGCATTGGAAATAAAATCTTTATGGTTCTCTTTTACCTCATGATTTTTGGAAATCTCATTCCCTTTGTCCTTGCTTATAAATATCCCCAAATGGTCGCTTTCGGATATCCAATCATTATTTTTATGATTTCCATGATTTGTGCAATCTATGTCACCACTCAAACCAAAAAAACTGGTATTACTGCTATTGACCCTGATATGTTGAACCAGAAAGAAAAGAAACAGTTACGCTACCCTGGCCTTAAAGCCGGACTTGTCTATGGAGTTTTGATGTTCTTTGGAATGCCTCTTCTCAATGTCTTGACGGATGATAGCAAAAACTATCTTACCTCTCTTTTTAATATGGGACATTTTAAATCAATACTTTTCGCAGCTTTCTTTTTTGGATTGATGATGCAAATTGTCGTCTGGCTTCGCATTCGAAAAGCCAAGGAAAATCAAGACGACTAATAGGAGGAAACTTATGAAATCACTACAAAATTTAATTCTCAGCCATATTTTGGTCAGCATTTTTGTTACCTTTTTCCTAGTTTATGGCCATATTACGCGTCCTTTTCTGATCATCTTCCTCTTAGCTCTTCCTGTCTTGAACAAAGGACAAAGATTTCAGAAAATCAAATCAAAAAAAATACGCCTCCTAAACGCATCTCTCTGCTTTATCCTCATATCTCTCCCACAACTGATAACGAATTCTATGGATTGGAGATATCTACTATTTCTAACCATCTGTATTATTTTTAGTCTAGTCTACTTCTATACTCTCTATCAACTCTTTAAAGAAGTTAATCAAAAACAAGGTTATTAAGAGGTCCCTACCATGAAAAAAGAAGACTTAACCACTCGCTTAGTTCGAAATTTCTTTCATATCCAAGGACCCTTTGATGAATGCCGTCAAGAGGTCATCTATAAGGCTTGCGCCCGTTCCATGGTCCAAATCTTTTACTCTTCCTTCCTTCTCTTCCTGTTCTATCTATTGTTTGGGCGCTTTATAGAGATAGTTCGAATGGCTATGCCTTATCTCTACTTCTTGATGATTTTTGCCCTCAGTCTCAAGGCAAGATATTCTACTAGAGGACTCCACTTAGAAGATGATGATCAATCCGAGATTCCACAAATCACTTACAGCAAGCGTCAAATTAAGTTAAGAAGTTGGTTAGTTGGAACTAGCATCCCAACTCTCTACTTATTCATACTATTTTCCAAAAAAGTAATCCTTGAAAATCACTCCATTACAGATTTCTTTTTGCAGTTTCTGGAACTCAAAATGATCGCTTTTTTCCTACTAGTAGGACTCGGAGTAGGAACAATCTTTGGTACTATGACTTATTATTTTTTATCCGAACATGAAGAACAGTAGGTATAAGCTGAACTAATTGATACTCAATGAAAATCACAGAGCAAACTAGGAAGCTAGCCGCAAGCTGTACTTGAGTACGGTAAGGCGACGCTGACGTGGTTTGAATTTGATTTTCGAAGAGTATGATTCTGTCTATTATCGACAACAAAACCCTAACACTTCTTCGTGCTAGGGGTGATTTTAGTTTCTTAAATAGCGCATATATTCTACCAATACGTAGATGAGGATTGTTAAACAAATGATAGTTTCTACCCAAACGAGGAGGTTAAGGACCGGAAACTGTAGAATGCCTTGGGCCATTTTCAATGAAGTTACCGTGATAATCGTTGGGAAAGTTAGGGCTGAAAAGGATGGTTGGAAGCCTTGCTTTAAAATCCTTTGCAAGCGACTAAGGACAAAGAAAAAGAAAGCCTGTGATGCAAGGATCATGATTACTAAACTCCAGTTAGGCAGACTAGGACCTCCAACTCGGATAAGGGCAGCTAAAAGGAGAGAAAATGGAGCACAATAGATTCCTTCTTGTCCCAGTAAAGCCAGTGGTAATGGATTTCTTTTCAAATCTTGATAAATCAGAGGATAAAGGATAAATGTTAAGATAAAACCAAAAATCCAAGCTCCATAGGCAATCCCGACAATGCCCACCACTGGGTAGGTCAAGGTCGCTACTGCTATTCCCACATATAGAACTGTCCAACTTGGTGTAGAACTAGACCTTGGTTTTATAAAAACATAGGCCATCGTAAAATACAGAATCAAGCAAACATCAAGTAGAAAAGAAAACCACCAGAGAGCTTGAGGCAAAAGGCTCATCATAGTTGGCAGAACTCGCAGTAGATAGGCTGATAAAATCATCCCTGCCATAGGAAAAGGTGCCATTGCCGATAAAATAGGAGCTTTCTTTAGTTCCTGCTTACTTTCTTGCCAGTGATGCAGATGACTCGCTAAGAAATAAACCCATAATATCAATCCTGATAAACTAAAGACGTGAGACAATAACGGAAAAGTATCCAAAATCAGATTGCCTGCTCCAGCTAATCCCAATAAACAACCTGAAAAAGCCAAGGGGAGTTTTTTCATGTAGACCTCCAAGAATCATATTAATCTCAGTATAGCATAAAAACGCTTAAAAAAGCATTCAAAAATAGAGTCTGAAAGGTTCAGACTCTATTTTTTCTATTCCTTAAGCATAAGGTTGCAATTCTGGATTAATTGGTGTGTTAGCTAGGTTGTTGGCATAGTTACAGAGAGTTGCCAAACTGACACCAAGAACGACATCCAAGGCATTTTGTTGGGTATATCCAGCTTCAAGGAATTCACCAAGAGCTTCATCTCCTACACGCCCTTTGGTATTGATGACTGCCAAGGTAAACTTAGCAAGAGTATCAAGCTTCGGATCAGTTTCAATCGGAGTTCGATTGCGAAGGGCTTGGAGAAGGTCATCATTCATCTGGATTTGCTTGATAGAAAAGGCGGTGTGCCCTGCGACACAAAAGGCGCACCCATTGGTTACAGCTGCAGTGATTTGTACAACTTCTCGCTCTACTGGTGTCAAGCTATTGCGACGATTGATAGCCCCAACCGTGCGATACGTTTCGAGGGCTGTTGGAGCATTTGCTAAAAGTCCGATGAGGTTGGGAATGTAGCCATTATTGTCCTTTTGTACAGTCTCAAGAACTTCTTTGACTTCTGCTGGTGCTGATTCTACGGTATGGATAGTAAATGTTGACATAAAAAACCTCTTTTCATTTTCTTGTCATTTAGTCTATCATAGAATCTCCCCCTTGGATAATATATATTTTTAATTGTATTGATAGGATTTCTTTATGAAAAAATCACACAAAATGTGTGATTAACTTATTTAGCAAAATACTTCTTAGTCTCAGCGATAACCACTGGAGACAAGGCCAGGATAGCAATCAAGTTTGGAAGAGCCATGAGGGCATTGACGATATCCGCAATGACCCAGACCATATCTAATTCGATAAAGCCCCCCAGTAAGACCATGGCAACAAAGACCACACGATAGATCCAGATAAAGCGAACACCAAAAAGGAATTCAAAACAACGTTCCCCATAGTAATTCCACCCCAAGATAGTGGTAAAGGCAAACAAAACTAGGAAAATGGTCAAAAGAGATGGTCCCAAATCTGAAAAGACGGTTGAAAAAGCAGACTGAGTAAGAGCAACCCCATCTAAATGACCATTCCAAACACCCGTCACCAAGATGGTCAAACCAGTCAAGGTACAGATAATCAAGGTATCAATAAAGGTACCAGTCATGGAAATCAAACCTTGCTCCACTGGTTCATTTGTCTTAGCAGCTGCAGCCGCAATGGGAGCCGAACCCAAGCCAGATTCATTTGAGAAAACCCCACGCGCCACACCATTTTGGATAGCCATCCGAACACTGGCACCTGCAAAACCTCCAAGTGCAGCCACTGGGCTAAAAGCTGATGTGAAGATCAAAGCAAGTGTGCTAGGGATTTTCTCCATATTAAAGAAAATGACAGTAAGAGTTCCCAAGATATAGACAATAGCCATAAAGGGAACAACTGTAGTAGAAACTTTAGAGATTGAACGAAGACCGCCAAATACCGCCATTCCTACAAATACTGCAAGTACTAAAGCTGTGATTCCCTTGGGAATACTTACGGTATTGAACACAGATTCTGTAATCGAATTCACTTGCGTAAAAGTCCCAATTCCTAAAAGTGCTACTAATACTCCTGCAATGGCAAAGAAGATTGCAAGTGGTCGCCACTTTTCTCCCATTCCTAGAAGGATATAGTGCATCGGTCCTCCCGCTACTGCACCATGGTCATCCTTGGTCCGGTATTTAATGGCAAGTAGTCCTTCCGCATATTTGGTTGCCATTCCAAAGAAAGCGGCCATCCACATCCAAAAAAGAGCTCCTGGTCCACCAACTTTGATAGCCGTCGCAACCCCAATGATATTACCAGTACCAACGGTAGCGGCTAAAGCTGTACAAAGAGCCGCAAAACTCGATACATCTCCATGCCCCTTATCCTTGATAAAAATAAGCTGGAAGGCCTTAGGGAGACGCAGAATTTGTAAGAGTCCTAAACGAAGAGTCAAATAAATCCCTGTACCAACCAGTAAAATCAAAAGGGGAGGTCCCCAAGCAAAAGCATCAATCGCTTTGAGCAATCCTAACATTCTATTCTCCTATCTTCTCAACCCCAAAAGAAAGAGCACATGCAAGATACATGTACTCTGGAATGCCTTGATAAATGCTTAAAAGCGGTCTATCCTAGCTCTGTCCTTTTACCTGAGAGTTTGAGCAGTTGCCTGCCTTGCCCCTTCGGTGCCATTACGGTCTCTCCAGAGTTCCGTCCATTTACAGTCACGAAAAATCTAACGTTTTTGCGTTTCTATTAAACTTCATTCGGTGTTGTATTTAATTTTTACTTATTTTACAAGAAAAATTAGTTCTTGTCAATTGTTTTCAGAAAGTTTTATTAAAATTTTCAATTATACTTACTTTAACCCTTAAAGGTTACGATGGTGGCACCACTACCACCTGCATTTTGAGGAGCGTAGCCAAAGGTCTTGACATGTTTATTCCTTTGCAGATATTTGGTGACTCCCTCTCGGATAACTCCCGTACCAATCCCATGAATGATATCTACTTGAGCCATGTTGTTGAGCAGGGCTTGGTCGATAAAGGCATCCAATTCACTCATAGCTTCCTCATAACGTTTGCCACGAAGGTCTAGTCTAGCACGTGGTCCTTTTCCTACTGCACGTTTGACGACGTTGACTTGTTTCTTCTTGACTGGTGCTTCTTGTTGAACTTGAACCAAGTCAAACTCATTCTCCTCAAGCGTCATCTTAATCAAGCCGACTTGGGCTTCCCAACGACCATCCTTGAGTTGATTGGTCAAGGTACCTCGTTGACCATAACTTAAAACGATGATATCATCTCCAACTTTTGGGGCTCGTTTTTTCTTGGCCTTTTGAAGGACCTTGTTTTTAGAAAGGTCAACTTTTTCAGGGGCTAATTTCTTAAGCTTAGCCTTGGCCTCAATGATTTCATGCGGTTTCAGTTGAGATTTACTATGAAGATTTTTAAGAATATCATCACTCTCAGAAAGCGCCAATTCAACAATTTCAGCAGCCTGTTCACGCGCCTTATTGAGTTCGGTTTCTTTCTCACGGTTGAGCTCGTTGTAGAGTTTTTTAAGCGCACGGTTCATCTTGAGATTTTCCTGCTCAACTTCTCGAATATTGTCCAGACGTTTGCGACTTTCAAGCGTTTGTTCTTCCAATTGTTCAATGATGCGATTGACATCATTGTCTTGGTCAATTTGCTTACTAGCGTCACCTACAATAACATCTGACAAACCCAGTCGTTTAGCAATCTCAAAGGCGTTGCTTCGACCTGGAACTCCTTGCATAAAGCGATAGGTCGGGCGCAAGCTAGCTGTATCAAACTCCATGCTGGCATTTTGAACATAGGCAGTTTCAATTCCGTAGGCCTTGAGTTCAGGATAGTGAGTAGTCGCCATGGTCTTGACCTGACGTAAGCGTAGGTCTTCTAGGATAGACATGGCAAGTGCTGCCCCTTCTTGGGGATCTGTACCTGCCCCAAGTTCATCTAGCAGTAAGAGCGAATGTTGGTTGACTTTACCCAAAATATCAACGATATTGGTCATATGACTAGAGAAGGTTGAAAGACTCTGCTCAATGGATTGTTCATCCCCGATATCTGCAAAAATTTCCTCAAAAATCCCTACACGACTGCCCTTATCGGCTAGAATCGGCAGACCAGACTGAGCCATGATCTGTGTCAAGCCTAAGGTTTTGAGCATGATGGTCTTACCACCAGTATTGGGACCAGTGATGACGATTGCTGTCAAATCTTTCCCAAAATGCACATCATTTGCGACAGCATTTTGTACCAAAGGATGGCGAACATGGAGAAGTTGAATCTCCTGTTCCTCAGAAACTTGAGGTACCACTGCTTCCGTCTCTTGGATAAAGCGAACCTTGGCACGAATCAGGTCCAAATGTCCAATAATCCAGGCATCATTAGCGATTTCAGCTGCGTGTGGTCTTACTCGTTCAGAGAGCTCTTGAAGGATACGCATCATCTCATAGCGTTCATCTGCACGAAGACTTGCAATATCCTCACTTAGCTTGACTACTTCACGCGGTTCGATATAGACAGTGTTCCCACTGGCAGAAATATCGTGAACGACCCCAGCAATCTTATTCCGATAAGTATTTTTGACTGGAAGAACCTGGCGACCATTTCTACTAGCAACAATTCCTTCTGTCAGCATTTGCCCCTTCTGCTTAAGTAAATCTTGCAAAACATCACGTACTTGACTTTCTCTATCATGGATTTTCCGGCGGATTCGCGCTAATTCTTCACTAGCGAAATTCTCAATAAATCCAGCTTCGTTGATGGCTTGAAGATTGCCCTGTAGATGTGGGAAGTCATGAAGTTTCTCAAACCAGTTAGCCAGATGATCCAAGCGTACATTTTCAAGATTGTCATAGAAGTTTTTCAGTTCACGACTGGCAAATATGACACGCTTGAGAAGAAGAAATTCTTCGATGTTAAGATCAGCACCCATTTCCAAACGTTTGCAAGTAGCTACAATATCTTTCGTTCCTAAGATAGTGAAATGCGGATGCTCGACAAAAAGATCCTGCATCTCCTTCATCTCTGCAAAAGCCTGTTTAATTTTATCAGCTTTATCCGTTGGAGCAAGTTCTTTCAACTGCTCTTGACCTTGTTCCGTCAAAAGATGAGGTTCAAATAAAGCCTTGACCTTGTTATATTCTAACGTTTCTAGTATTTTTGTATTCATCTTATTTCCTTAGTAAAAAAGTTATGGCTTTTCTTATTTTCAACTCTTTAAATCAATCTCTTACTTTTCGAAATTGTAAACAAAAGGCTAGGAATAGTTCCCGCCCTTTTTAACCGATTAATTTGGTTACCCAAAGCTGTTTAATCACATTTGTAGTGATCGGAATACTTTGAATAATGTGTCTAGCTACAAAGCTATTTTCAAGTGAATTTTGAACAATTTGTAGTGGTACAGTAGCAAGAATCGTTAACATCATCTGGAGGACAAATAAAGTCACTCCAACTGATATCACACCTGCCCCGATACGGTAGTATTTCCCGTCAACTATCTTAGTTGGCGCTAAGTTAATAAAAAGTCCAAGTAAGCGACCAATACAGTAAAAAGCTGTAAAAGCTACGAGAAATCCGATACCTGCATAAAAGACCTTATCCAATTGGAAGAGTTGATCGGATGGGAAAAAGAACGTTCCCTGTCCTTCCTGAGGATTTGCATAAGGGATTAATAAATTGAATTTTTGCCCTAAAGATAGGTAAAATTTACTTGCAAAATAAGCGGAAATAATCGTTGCTACAAGATAATATGCTTGCAAAATAATTCCTCTGAGGTAGCCAATATAAAAACTCCAAGCAAGAATTAACAAGAGTAGGAAGGAAATCATAAGGAGTCCTCAATTTTACTCTGTTCTTGTTTAGCCGCAACTACTTTATAACGGAGCGATTCTAATTCTTGCTCCTTATCATCAAACTCAATCTCACGGCTGAGCTGGGTTGATAAGCAGTTAACAGCTAAGAGTATAGCTACTGTCTCATCATCTGCTCCAGGCATTTGTTCCTTGATTGCTTCATATTTTTCCGTTGCAACTTTAGCAATCTCCTCCATGAAAAGATTGTCATGCTCAGTTGTTAGGGTCAATGTTTTTTTCCCAAATGTAAACTTGAATCGATTTAAATTTGCCATAAAATTCACCTCACGATATTATACCAAATTTCACTAAATTTGTCAGTTTTTTCCAATTTTGCTGCTTTTATGGTACAATAGAGACTATGGCAAGTATCACATTAATACCAAGTGAAAAGGAAATTCAAACTTTTGTTAAAGAGTATGAACAAGCCCTCACGCCAAGTAAAAATCCTTATATTCGCTACTTTTTTAAGCTTCCTCAAGCTAGCGTTTCCATCTATACATCTGGAAAAGTTCTCTTGCAAGGTGAAGCAGCTGAAAACTATGCCAGCTTTTTTGGTTATCAAGTAACACAAGTAGCAAGTGGACAAAACATCCCTTTAATAGGGACAGATGAAGTCGGAAATGGTTCCTACTTTGGTGGTCTAGCTGTGGTGGCATCCTTTGTAACTCCTGATCAGCATCACTTTTTGCAAAAACTCGGAGTTGGAGATTCCAAATCACTGACTGATCAGAAGATTCGTCAACTGGCTCCACTTTTGAAGGAAAAAATCCAGCATCAAGCACTACTGCTTTCTCCAAGTAAGTATAACGAAGTCATTGGGGAAGGTTATAATGCTGTTTCTGTCAAGGTAGCTCTCCATAATCAGGCCATTTTCCTACTCCTTCAAAAAGGAGTTGAGCCAGAAAAGATTGTCATTGACGCCTTTACGAGTTCTAAAAACTACGATAGGTACTTAAAAAATGAAGCCAATCACTTCTTAAATCCAGTTACACTTGAAGAGAAAGCTGAAGGTAAGTACTTGGCCGTAGCTGTTAGTTCCATCATTGCGCGTGATCTTTTCCTTGAAAATCTTGAAAACCTAGGACGAGAGTTAGGGTATCAACTTCCAAGTGGTGCTGGTGCAGCTTCTGATAAAGTTGCCAGTCAGATTTTACAAGCATATGGAATGAAGGGGCTCAACTTCTGCGCCAAACTTCATTTTAAAAACACTGAAAAGGCAAAAACGTTGCTAGAAAGGTAAAATATGAAATACATTAAAAGATTTTTTAAAGAATGGGGATTTATCATTCTTATTCTTGCACTTGTAGGACTTAGTCGTTTATTTATTTGGAGTAATGTCCGTGTAGAAGGGCATTCTATGGACCCCACCCTAGGCGATGGAGAAGTCCTCTTTGTTGTCAAACATCTTCCAATCAATCGTTTTGATATCGTAGTTGCCCACGAGGACGACGGGAACAAGGATATCGTTAAGCGAGTCGTCGGTATGCCAGGAGATACCATCCGTTATGACAATGATAAACTTTATGTTAACGGTCAGGAAACGAATGAGCCTTATCTAGCAGAATATCTCAAACGTTTCAAGGAAGATAAACTCCAAAGCACCTATACTGGAGATAGCTGGGATGGAAAAAAAGGCGAGTATTTTAGAGAGCTTGCTGAAAAAGCCCCTGCCTTTACCTTGGACGTTAATCATAATACCAGCTTTACCTTCACTATTCCTGAGGGACAATACCTCCTACTTGGTGATGACCGCCTGGTATCTAGTGATAGTCGACATGTTGGTACTTTTAAAGCAAAGGATATTATTGGAGAGGCTAAATTCCGTTTCTGGCCATTCAAACGTATCGGAACAGTTTAAAAACTCTAAGAGGCCGAGAAGAAAAATCTCAGCCTCTTCTCATTCTATTCTGAATAATATAATCTCATTCAAGAATGTAAAGGAAGTATATGGAAGTCTATTTCACTGGTACGATTGAACGTATTATTTTTGAAAACCCTAGTAATTTTTACCGTATCCTCCTCTTAGATATTGAGGATACCAATGCTGAGGACTTTGATGATTTCGAGATCATTGTTACAGGTACCATGGCTGATGTCATAGAGGGAGAGGAATACACTTTCTGGGGACGAATTGTCCAACACTCTAAATACGGAGAGCAACTGCAAATCACTCGTTACGAAAGAGCGAAGCCAACTAGTAAAGGATTGGTTAAGTATTTCTCCAGTAGCCATTTCAAAGGGATTGGTCTCAAAACAGCTCAGAAGATTGTAGAGCTCTACGGAGATAATACCATTGATAAAATCCTGGAGCACCCTGAGAAACTCGAAACCATTTCAGGACTATCTTCCAAAAGTCGTGAGGCTTTTGTTTCCACCCTCCGTCTCAACTACGGCACAGAAATGGTCTTGGCAAAACTTGCCAACTACGGCATTCCTAATAAATTAGCTATTCAAATTCAGGATACCTATAAAGAGGAAACCATTGATATCGTTGAACATTATCCTTACAAGTTGGTGGAAGATATCAAGGGCTTGGGTTTTACCATTGCTGACCAATTGGCGCAAGAATTAGGCATTGAAAGTCAGGCACCTGAGCGTTTCCGAGCAGGTCTCATCCATAGTCTTTTAAATGCTTGTATGGAAAGTGGGGACACTTATATTGAAGCTAGAGACTTATTAGAAAAGACTCTAAATCTACTAGAATCCTCACGTCCTGTAGAACTGGAACCAAGTCAACTTGCTCAAGAATTGTCCAATCTCATTGAAGAAGAAAAAGTCCAACAAGTTGATACGAAAATCTTTGACAACAGTCTCTTTTTCGCTGAAGAAGGAATTCACAATCACCTCATTCGCATCCTTGAAAAAGAACAACCCAATAAGCATGAAATAGAAATCATCCAGAATCATATCGCAACGGTTGAGGAAGAATTAGGTATCCAATACGATGCCATTCAAAAACAGGCAATCTGCGACGCTATCCAAAATAAGGTCTTTATCCTGACAGGTGGACCTGGTACAGGTAAGACCACTGTTATCAATGGGATTATTGGTGTTTATGCCCTATTAGAGGGGCTCGACCTTAGAAAGAAAAGCAGTCTACCGATTCTCCTAGCTGCTCCAACTGGTCGCGCGGCTCGTCGTATGAATGAGTTGACAGGCTTGCCTAGTGCAACCATTCACCGCCACTTGGGTATGACTGGGGACGACGATACCAGCCATTTGGAGGATTATCTTGATGCCGATTTTATCATTGTAGACGAGTTCTCTATGGTGGATACTTGGCTAGCCAACCAACTTTTCTCCAATATCTCCTCTAATAGTAAAATACTCATCGTTGGAGATAGTGATCAGTTGCCATCGGTTAGCCCAGGTCAAGTTCTGGCTGATTTGCTCCAGATTCCAAGTATTCCGCAAACACGCTTGGAACGAATTTATCGTCAGAGCGAAGAATCAACCATCGTCACACTTGCGAGTCAGATTCGTCAGGGAATATTGCCTGCAGATTTCACCCAGAAAAAAGCAGACCGTTCCTACTTTGAAATCTCTAGTAACCATATCCCTGCTACCATTGAGAAAATCCTGAGTGCTGCCCTCAGAAGTGGTATTCCCGCTCGTGATATCCAAGTTCTAGCTCCTATGTATCGTGGTACAGCAGGAATTGACACAATCAATCAACTCATGCAAGAACTTCTTAATCCTCTTCAAAAAGGACAGATTAGTTTTGAAGCAAGTCAGTTTCATTATCGCACAGGCGATAAGGTCATTCATCTAGTCAACGATGCAGAAGTCAACGTTTTTAACGGAGACTTAGGCTATATCACAGACCTCATTCCTGGTAAATACACTGAATCCAAACAGGATGAGATAATGATTGATTTTGATGGAAACGAGGTTTCCTATCCTCGAAATGAATGGTATAAGATTCGCTTAGCTTATGCCATGAGTATCCATAAGTCACAAGGTAGTGAGTTCCCGGTTGTGATACTTCCGATTACCAGTGCTAGCAAGCGCATGCTGGAGCGCAACCTCATCTATACAGCTATCACCCGTGCCAAAAGCAAACTGATCCTACTTGGTGAACTGCAGGCCTTTGACTATGCAACCCAACACATCGGAACCGCTCGTAAGACCTATATGATTGAACGTTTTAGTGACCTAATGGAAGCAACTAAAAAAACTAGCCAGCAAACTACTGAAACTTCCATGTCAGTTAATTCTAAACCGCCCTACATTCTGACCGAAGAAAACTGGTCTAGTATTCCAGCCATGATTGGGATTACAGAGGCAGACCTTCAAGAGATTTTTGAAAAATAGAGCACAAGAAAGCCCACCAGAATCGGTGGGCTTTTAATCTGTTCAGATTATTTCACTGTTGCAGTACTTGTGATTAATTCAACAGCCTTCTTAACTGTGATGTCGTGTTTCAACATTTCAGTAGAGAGCAAGTTTTGAACTTGAGCAACTTCCATGTTGTAGTCAGTTGCCAATTGTTCGATTTCTTTTTTGATTTCTTCTTCTGAAGCATCAAATCCTTCCGCTTTAGCAACTGCTTCAACAACAAGATTTGTCTTCGTACGTGACTCTGCTTCTGCTTCGTATTGTTTGTGAAGATCTTCTTGAGTAGTTCCAGTGATTTGGAAGTACATGTCAGGATTGATACCTTGACGTTGCAAGTTTCCAAGGAATTCATTTACTGAACGGTGAACTTCTTCGTGAATCATTTCTTCTGGAAGATCAACGATTTCAGCATTTTCTACAGCTTTATCGATAGCTGCACTTTCAACTGCATCTTTGTAAGCTTCTGCTTTTGTTTCTGCTAACTCTTTACGGTATTTTTCTTTCAATTCAGCAAGTGTTTCCACTTCTTCGTCGATATCTTTTGCAAGTTCGTCGTCAAGAGCTGGAACTTCTTTTGCTTTTACTTCATGGATAGTTGTGACGAATTTAGCTTCTTTACCAGCAAGGTCTTCTGCTTGATAATCTTCTGGGAATGTTACAACAACATCAACTGTTTCGCCAGCTGAGTGTCCAACCAATTGGTCTTCGAAGCCAGGGATGAATTGACCTGAACCAAGTTCAAGAGAGAAGTTGTCACCTTTTCCACCATCAAATTCAACACCATCGATAGAACCAACAAAGTCGATCACAACAGTGTCACCTTTTTCAGCAGCAGCTTCTTTAAGAACCAACTCAGCCAAGTTGTTACGTTCACGTTCGATACGTTCTTCAACGTCAGCGTCTGTTACTTCTTTTTCTACATCAACTGATACTTCAAGGTTTTTGTAGTCACCCAATTTTACTTCAGGTTTTGTAACGACTTCAGCAGTGATAACCCAGTCTTGACCTTTTTCCATTGATGTTACATCAATTTTTGGTTGTGCAACAACTTCAAGTCCAGCCTCTTTTACAGCTGCTTCATAAGCGTTTGGTAAAAGTGCATTCATAGCGTCTTGGTAAAGAGCTTCTTCACCAAATTTTTGGTCAAAGACAGGACGAGGAAGGTGACCTTTACGGAAGCCTGGAACGTTAATAGTTTTCTTAACTGAGTTAAACACTCGATCCAATTCTGGTTTAATTTGGTCTTGAGCAATTGTGAAAGTCAAGACACCACGGTTTGTTTCTTTGTTTTCAAATGATACAGACATTCTGCCATTTCTCCTTAAAATTTTAAATACAGTCTATTATACCATATAGTAGCGATTTTTTTCAAGTAATGGATGCGCTTTTCAGTGATGCTCGAATTACCACCTAGTTTCGCTAAAATTCATCAGACTTAACCAAGTGATGTTGAAAGGCATAGACAGCCGCCTGGGTACGGTCACTAACCTGAAGCTTGGCAAGAATGTTCGAAACATGAGTTTTAACTGTCTTGAGGGAGATGAACAGTTCATCAGCAATACGCTGATTTTCATAGCCTTTAGCGATTAGTTGGAGAACATCTCGTTCACGTGCAGTCAAATCTTCATGTAGTTCAACGTGATTGCGGTTGTATTCTACTTTCTTACTTACCTCTTGTTCAATAGCAAATTCACCTGCTGCTACCTTACGAACAGCGTGTAACAATTCATCCGCGCTAGCAGTTTTAAGCATATAGCCCCTAGCTCCAGCATTCAAAACAGGCATGATTTTTTCATTGTCTAGGTAAGAAGTTACGATCAAAATTTTAGCCTCTGGCCATTCTTTGAGAATAGCTAGTGTAGCATCAATCCCATTGACTTCAGGCATGACAATATCCATGACAATCACATCAGGACGCAGCTCCAAGGCCATAGAAATTCCTTCCGCGCCATTTGTTGCTTCTCCTACAACCTCAACATCTTCCTGTAGTTCGAAATAACTTTTTAAACCCAGACGCACCATTTGGTGGTCATCTACCAATAATAGTTTCATTTTATTTCCTTTTGTTAGTCAATCAAGCAAGGGTATGCGAATATCCACTGCCAAACCCTGCTTGGGTGCCGTTAATAATTGTATGGTCCCTGCCATATCTTCCACTCGTTCTTTGATATTTCGCAGACCATAGCTCAGTTCGTCACCACTATCTAGCTGAAAACCACGACCATTGTCTGCAACCTTCAACTGCAATTCCGTTTCCGTTTGATAAAGGTAAACATCCAGACAAGAGGCCTGCGCATGACGAAGGGTATTACTAATCAATTCTTGTACAATCCGAAAAATATGTTCTTCAATCTTTTTAGGTAAAGCTGTTACCTGATATTTAAAGCTTACCTTCAGTTCACTTTTTTCTTCTAGCTCTTTAAGGAGTACCTGAATCCCCTCCACCAAACTCTTTTGTTCTAGTTCAATTGGTCGTAAATGCAAAAGCAGAATGCGCAAGTCTCTTTGAGCTGTCTCCAAAATAGCAGTCACACTTTGGAGTTGTGTCTGCATTTTCTCTCTGTCTAATTTGGAAGCTTGTTGACTGATTCCCGATAACATCATATGAGCAGCAAAAATTTCTTGGCTAACCGTATCATGCAAGTCACGCGCAATTCGCTTGCGCTCCTTTTCAACAATTTCTTCTTCTTTGACCAAGGCTTGGTTGTCTGCTTTTTGAATAGCTTCTGTCAACAAACCAAGCTTACCTGATAAATTTCTAAAACTTGCGTCTAAGTCAGCATCTCCAAGACTTTGAATCTCTTTGCCAGCTAGGAGACACTTGAGATTTGCTTGGATTCTTCTTCTTGAAATTTCATCAACCATTCTCCAAAACAGGACTAATAAACAAGCTAGGGCAAGACTAAACATCAAAGCTAGAAATAGGACTTTTTCTGTCTTTTCTAGATCCTGAAAAAGAGAGCTCCAGTCTAAATCCAAGACTTTAAAAATACTTCGAAATAGAAAAGCGACAAAGAGAAATGAGGTGAGACCAATTAAAATATAGGGTTGCTTTTTCATCCGCGCACCACCTCAACATCTCCAACCATCGTTGTCAAAAGAATCTTAACACTCTTTGGACTCTTGAGATAGTCTCTGGTTTCTTGATGAAATTGCTCATTACGCAAAGCACGCTTAGGCTGGTCAAAAAAGGTTAAATCTCCATACAAAGAATTGATGCTTAGACTGACTTCCACATCCACTGGTACGATAATTCTAGTCGTACCGACCAGTTTTCTCAAGATGATGACATTATCATGATTGCTCAAAATCACGTGCTCTAGATGAATGGTGTCTTTTCCCATAAGACGAAAAAGATTGATATCATCAAAGCGGCAAGTTTGGTAGCTTGAAAAGTGGTGGAGATTTCCAAACCAGCGATTTTTCTCCCTCTTAACTGTCACTACTTCTTCAAAAACCAGATTGGTGTCTTCCCTTTCCTGATTCATCATAGGATAAAGCAGGAACAGGCTGTATATCAAGGCCACAAAAATAGCTAGAATGACAAAGGGATTGAGCATGATAATAAAGAAAAATAGGATGCTCACTGCTACTAAAATGAAATTGTTTCCCTGTCTACCAGTATAGTATCGAATCAAGAGTAAAAATAAGAGCAAAATGAGCAGAAAACGGGAAAAATGCTCTGATACCATCATGATCAGAGCTCCTGTCAATAAACAAGCTTCAATAAATAGAAAAATTTGGAATTTTCGCATGTATCCGTCCTCTCCATTTAATTGTATCACAAATCTCAAAAGTCACATCCGTCTGAGGAATGATAAAAAGACCGGGACTAAAATCCCGACCTCTTTCTTTACATTTGGTCTTTTGCTTCTTTTAATTTTCCATATAGGAGATAGTCGACCTGCTGCAAATCCTCAATCCTTACGCAATTAAGGGCACACATAATCAAGCGTAGATCTTCCTTCCAACCTTGGACAATCGTAATAACTTCGTCAACTGAATGATTTTCAACCAACTCTAACATAGTACGTGAGAGTCCAACTGCTTTTGCTCCAAAGACCAAGCATTTGATGATGTCTAGTGGATTGCGAACACCTCCACTTACCAGAAGCTCCATCTTATCTTTCCAATCTTGGGCATTCAGTAGAGCTTGCATGGTCGATTGACCCCAGTCATTGAGGTAGTCACGTTGACCGCTGCGACGATTTTCGATATAGGCAAAGCTCGTTCCCCCACGACCAGACAAATCAACAGTTCGTATTCCCATTTCATAAGCCTTGGCAATTGTCTTCACATCCATGCCAAAGCCGACTTCTTTTAAAACAAGAGGAACAGAGATTTGCTCAGCATAATCTTTCAGATTGCTTTGCCACAATCTAAATTGACGTTCACCCTCTGGCATGAGCAATTCCTGCATGACATTAACATGAACTTGCAAGAGAAGGGGATTCATCTCTTTCACTGTTTGTAGACCAAATTCAACTGGCTTGTCTAAGCCAATATTGGTTCCAAGAAGGAGGTCAGGATGATTTGACTTCACGGCAAAAGAATCATCTGATGGATCCTTAAGTGCTGCACTGTAAGAACCCGTCACGAATAAAATTCCACAGGCCTCTGCCACCTGAGCCAGTTTTTGATTGATTTCTTTGCCCTTGTTACTACCGCCTGTCATGGCATTAATATAAAAAGGAAAGTCCCATTTTCGCCCTGCAAATTCTGTTGAAAGATCAATCTCCTCTATGTTATATAGGGGTAGCGAAGAATGGATCAACTCCACTTCATCAAAACTATTATAAGTACTGTTTTGTTCAAGGGCATAGCGGATATGTTCATCCTTCCGATTTGTCGTCATGTCCTATCCTTTCTTGATACAAGAGCTCAATCCCTAGATCAGCCCAGCGTTTTTTTAGCAATGTGGTCGAATCTTGGTCAAAGCTAAGTGCAATCCCACAGTCTCCTCCACCAGCACCACTGCTCTTAGCAACAGCTTTTAAGTCTCTGCTGGCATCTTTTAGTTGTCTGAGCGAAGGTGTGTAAATATCTGAACTCAAGCCTTCTAAAAGCAGACTAGCATGATTTAGCAACTCAATGATTTTATCTTCTTGACCTACCTTCAAAGCCTTTACCAAGCTAGTGACAGTGTCTTTTGAAGCTTGCAAGAAGTTGGGATCCATATTATCCTTGATTTGCTTAACCATATGACTAGACACAGCAACTTCCTTGGTCCAACCCACCAGAAAATCAAATTTCAACGCTGGTTCAACACTCCTAATAGAAAATCCCCAGTCACGTGCTAATACAGTTTGCAAGTCTTCCTTTTCTAGCCATTGTGCAACTGTTTCTCTATTAAACGACTGATAGAGGACCAGGTCTTCTGATACGATACAGGCAATGTCCCCCATGGATCCATTGTCCCCACGCTTGAGAAGAACTGCACTCGCCAATTTAAACAAGAGTTCTCTGTCAGCTAATCTTTCATAGAAGGCAAGCATGGCCTTGATGACCAAAACAACTACGCTACCACTAGAACCCAGACCAAACTTCTTGCCCTCACGCTCCATTTTCCCGCGAATATCTATGGAAAAAGGACGCCAGTCAACTCCTTGGGCAGTTAGATACTCCTCCACCAAGGCAACTGTTTCTTGGATCAAGGCATAAGAAGAATCTGGGCGCATATCTACACTATAGGTAAACATATCCGAGTAGAGTCGATAAACATTAGACGCTTTAATCTCAGCCGTCATATAGATGGGAATAGCCTTGATTAGTGCCAACTGTCTTGGTTCTAAAATGGCATACTCCCCAGCCCAATAGAGCTTCCCACAAGTTTTAACAAGCGTCATCTTGGCTCAAATCCTTTGTTTTTGAAACGATTAAGCGATAGCGTTGACCTAAAAGTTCTGATAGATGTTCCAAGTCCTCTTCCAAGCAAAGAACCTTGACATTAGGGCCCGCATCCATGGTAAAGTAGCAAGATTCTCCTTGTTCTCTAAGCTGACGAACAAAATCCATAGCCTCATAACTAGCATCTGTCAGATAAGAGAAGGATGGAGTTGCAGTTTTTGTCGTAGCATGCATAGCCAAGGCGTTCTTCTCCGTCAATTCTCCAACTTTCTTAAAGTCATTTTCCTTGAGATAAGACAACATATCCTTGTAGTCTTGTTCAGACTGACGAACCCAGTCTTCAAAAGTTGTCGAAGTTTCTACACAGAGCTTCATGCCATCTCGACTAGAGATTGGTTTTTTCTGGTCTTCCAAGACCAACATAATCATAGCTAGCTTCAAGTCAGTCTCAACTGGATAAATCTCTCCACTGTCCTTGTCCCAAGCTGCTAAGGGACCATAAAAACTACGAGATGAAGAACCGGATGCAAACTTAGCTTCCAGGGCCAATTCTTTGCGATTCAGTCCAAGTTGGAAATATGCATTACAAACTTTGACCAGAGCAGACAAACCACTAGAACTTGAAGAAAGACCTGCTGCTGTTGGCATATTGTTCTTGGTATCGATACGAACAAACCCTGCTCCTTCAGGACGGTAGCGGTCAATGATTTTACTCATTTTTGCATGTTCAGCTTCGTTTTGCAACTGACCGTTGATGTAAAAAGCGTCAGCCTTAGCATCTGTCGGTAAAGGAGAAAGTGTTGTCTCCGTATACATATTTTCTAAGGTTAGAGAGATACTACTAGTCGCAGGAACCATCTCTTTTTCATTTTTCTTACCCCAATATTTGATTATGGCAATATTGGCATAGGAACGTACTGTTACAGGCTTTCGATCCATGTCTGAACAGCTCCTTTCTCTTCTAATCTTTCTGCGAGTTCTTGTGCTTGGCTCTCATTAGCAACCAAGGCAATGATACAGCCACCTAGACCACCACCACTCATTTTTGATCCTAGAGCTCCGTGGTCAAGAGCAGTTTCAACCAAGACATCTGCCTCAGGGCTACTAACTCCTATTTCTTTTAGGCATCCGTGTGCTTTCGTTAAAATTTCTCCCAGCTTGACAGTATCTTTTGTTTTTATTGCTTCTTCTGCTTGTTGGGTCAGCTCTCCTAGGGAATGCAGGAATGGTAAAGCATCTTTTCCCTTATTCTTGACAACTTGGATAGCTTCACTTGTATTTCCGTAAACACCAGTATCTGCAATCACCAGATAAGCCGACAAATCCATCGTCAATTCTTCAAAGCCGACATTCTTGATAAAACGAATCGGATGACTGCTGAGGCATGTTTTAGCGTCTAATCCACTAGGATTTATATGAGCAATCATTTCAGCACGATTAACCAAAATCTCTAACACATCATGATGAAGTTCTGCTTGGTAATAATCAAATACCGCTCGAATGGCTGCAATGCTGATAGCTGCCGAAGACCCCATCCCACGTTTTTCAGGAATAGCCGAGTCAATTTGGCAACGGATGTAAGCTTCTTTAATATTTAGATATTCTAAGGAAGCATAAACCGCCATAGACAAGGTGTCCTCTTCAAAAAGACGCCATGGTGTTTCTGCTGGAACCACATGACAAGTGACCTCTACCTCTAAAAGAGGTAAAGAAATCGCTGGGTAGCCATAAACAACTGCATGCTCTCCGATTAAAATAATTTTACTATGTGCCTGACCGACACCAACTTCTTTTGTCATTTAATCCTACTATCAGACGAAAACTGTCTGTTTCTAGATAAAATTTTAGAACTTTATTCCTTTCTATTTTATTATATTTTCGCAAAAAAAGCGATTGTTTCCTTTCACAATCGCTTGTTTTCATTACTGTACCCACTCACCGTTATAGTTAACGTAGTAGCCACCTACTGTAGTATTCACAGCTAAGGCACCTGAACTATAGGCATAGTACCATTTACCATTGACTTGGAACCAACCTGTCGTCATAGAACGACGAAAGAAACTCCACATCGACAGGTAAAGAGGAAAGTCGTGAGGGAGCATGCACCATTGACAGCCTGTTTTAGTGACGTACAAAGTCGCATTAACAAGTACTCGTTTCGACCATTTATAGGTACGGTGTTTGGAGAAATAGGGTTCAATCTTAGCCC
The DNA here is from genome assembly GCF_000187585.1 of Streptococcus peroris ATCC 700780. Taxonomy (GTDB): domain Bacteria; phylum Bacillota; class Bacilli; order Lactobacillales; family Streptococcaceae; genus Streptococcus; species Streptococcus peroris. Next base: position 347,956 of record NZ_GL732463.1, on the reverse strand, counting down.
ATTCTTGATCGTTTAAATCAGTATCATATGCTTTGCGTGTCATAACTCTAGTTTAACATTTTTTTGTTAATACAGGTTCTAAATAATAGACCACGAAAATTTCTTAAGTGGAAAACGCCTTATGAAGTATGCTACGGGAAAGTTATACACTTAATTTGACAATTCAAGGAGAATTATGATACTCTGGAGCAAATAGACTTTGCATTGGGAAAATCTGGCGTCCTATTATCATTAATAAAATATTATCAATTTACCAATGACAATACTCTTAAAACTTTCATCCACAATAGTATAGGGGAAATTTATCATTATTTCCTACAAAGAGATACAGCCAAAGAAACCATTTTAGACTATAGCTTTGCTCATGGATATTGTGGAATTGCATATGCTTTATTTGCCTATTCTAAAGTCTTAGAACCTTCTATGTTCTATAATGATCTCCATACATTCCATACTGAATTAAAAAAATTATTAGAAAAGTTACTTCTAATACTGAAAATTTAGGAAATTTACAACTTTCTTGGTGCGAAGGAATTTCCGGAATAATCTTATATCTTTGTATGTACGATTGTGACGGAAACAAAGATATTATTAGTAAATATCAAGAATTTGTTTTTAACCATCATCTAAAAATGATGACAGGATATTGCCACGGAATAACTAGCTTACTACAAACCACTGTCTACAATCAAAACAAATTACTGATGAAAAAAATCCAACAGGTAATTTTAGCATGTTCTGAACGAGATGATCACGGTTTACTGATGTTTCAAGGAGATAGTGGTAAAGCAGATTTGTTTGACTTCGGAATAGGAAGCATGGGGGTATATTGGTGTTTATTAAATAATAAATTCCCATTCGATGTGCAGACATAAGGGGAAAAGTATGAAATTATTTTGGACAAACAACATATATAGACAATTGCTACTAAACAGCTGTTTTTCATCATTCGGCGACAGTATTTTCTACCTCGCCATTATCAATTATGTGGCTCAGTACAATTTTGCTTCGCTAGCGATTTTACTGATTTCCATTTCAGAGATGGTTCCCCTACTATCGCAACTCTTTCTCGGGATTCTAGGAGATTTTCAAGAAAATAGAGTCAAACACGCACTCTGGATTGCCAAAATCAAAATTCTGCTCTACGCTATTTTGACAGCATTTCTCGTCTTGTCGCCCTTTTCATTAGTTTCAGTCATTATGATTGTCATCATCAACCTCATCTCTGACACCTTGAGCTACCTGTCTGCCTACATGATGAACGCCCTCTACATCAGTGTAATTAAGGACGACTTGCATGATGCCATGGGGTTCAGGCAGTCGCTGATGAGGGCTGTCCGCATTATCGCCAATCTGGCTGGCGCGTTCCTTATCAATGTTATGAGTATTCAAACTATTTCCCTTATCAACACTCTGACTTTTGTCATTGCCTTTTTGGGCCTGTATGTTATTCGACATACCTTGTATGAAGTTGAAAAAAGGATTGAAATGTCACATACAGCACTGAGTTTTAAGAAATATTTTCAACATCTTAGACAGTCGCTGGCTGTGCTCCTGAGGTTAAAAGAGACCGTCATACTACTGTTTCTGACGACCAGTATGATTGCCATCTTGGATGTGTCCCCTCGGCTGATTGTCCTCCGCTTCATCCAACAGACACTAGCACAACTGAGCATTGGGCAACTCCTCGCCCTGCTCTCCATCATCATTTCTTGTGGAGCTATCCTTGGCAATATGACCAGCAGTAATCTATTTAAAAATATCCGTTTCACGCACCTCTTGGTTTTCTGTGAGATTTCCCTATTGGCTCTGATAACTAGTATCTTTTGTCAAGCCTATATCGTGATTTTCATGACCAGTTTCATCAGTTCTACGATTATCGGTATTCTCACCCCTCGCTTACAAGCAGCTGTCTTTGCCTATATCCCCAGTGACAAGATGGGGACGGTGGGATCTGCTCTGAGCACCGTGGATATTCTCGCCCCGTCCCTGCTCTCCCTATTAGCCCTATCCATAGCATCGGGCGTTTCGGTGCAGTTAGCATTGGTATTTTTGTATCTTATTTTGATTGCTCTTATCTTTTGTCAATGGTTAGTCAAGTTCAACACTCATAACTAACGAAAAAGCATGTGTAGATTTCACATGCTTTTAATCTCCCCAATCGTCAGGTCAAGTACAACAAAGTCACTCCTTTGATTAAGCGAGTGCTCTAATATAATTATAAGCGCCCTGTCATTATCGGATCCATTCGCCATTAGAGTTGACAAAATAGCCACCTACTGTAGTATTCACAGCTAAGTCTCCTGAACTATAGGCATAGTACCATTTACCATTGACCTGGAACCAACCTGTCACCATAGCTCCTGACGAACGAAGATAATACCAAGTATTATCGATATAAATCCAGCCTGTTTTCATATCACCGTTTTGATCATCTAGATAATACCATGTTGCATCGTCTTGATACCAGCCTGTCGCCATAGCACCTGATGAACGGAGATAGTACCACTTATTACCTAGATATTGCCAACCAGTTTGCATTGCAGCGGTTGTTGGATCGAGATAGTACCAAGTTGAATTGTCGTTAATCCAACCAGCACGTCTTTCTCCACCAAGGTAGTCTTTTCCTGAAGAACCTGTTTTTGCTAGGTAATACCAGTTTGATTGATCATAAAGCCAACCTGTTTTTAATGAATGATCTTGGTCAAAGTAGTAGTTTGCTAATTTAAGAACTTCTGGACCTTCAAAACCTTCACCATATTTTTTACCAACATTTAACGAATCCTTAAGCTCTAATTGTTGCCAGCCAACAAACTCTTGTAGTACGCCATCTTGATTAAAGTGGTACCACTTGTGTTGAAGGCCAATTTCGAAGACTGGACGATTATCAAATAAATCATCACGATAACCTGTTCCAGGAATTTCTATATATTGCCAGCCAACTACCATTTCTCCACCATCACCAAAATAGTAAGTTTTTCCGTCTATTTTATGCCAATAGATTGCTTTATGATCATCTTTTACATAATATTTTCTATTATCCTTATCAACAAACTGTCCACCTGTAGTATCCGCAAATACTGTACTCGTCACTAACAGACCAAAGAAGAACACTGATAGTCCAATTTGCATCATTTTTTTCAAAAATTTCATTTTAACACCCCCCAAATAGATTATATAACAAAAAAACAATATGTCAACATACATACTAAAAAACAGTTACACAACTGCAACTGTTTTTCTATTCTTGCATAGTATAGCCTACACCACGCACAGTTTTTATGTAGCTCTTTTGACCTTTTACGTCAAGTTTGCTACGTAGATAACGGATATAAACGTCCACGATATTGGTTTCGGTCGCACTTTCATACTTCCATACACTTTCCAGCAACTGCTCGCGAGTTAAAACTTTCTTGCTTCCCATAAGGGTAGCCAAAAGGTCATATTCACGACGTGTTAGGGCAATCATTTCCTCACCACGATAGACAGTATGATGTTCTACATCCATACGCAGATTACGATAAGCTGTCGGAACTTTCATCTGACTACAATGTTGGTCGATGAAGTCTCGACCTCGGAAGATTGCTGCAATACGAGCTACTAAATCGTCAATAATAACTGGTTTATAAATGTATGAGACAGCGAAACGCTGGATTGTTTCATGTTGGTCTTGCAATTCTTCTCGATGGTCCAAGACCATGATAACCGAAGCTGGCTTGGTCCGACTCAACTTGTTTGCAAAATCCTGGGCTGTCATATCCCCTAGATGAGCATTCAGTAAAATCAAGTCATAGTCTGTCTGAAGAGCCAAAGAAAGGGCCTTTTGCCCTTTCTCTACCAGATCAACTCGGTATTGCTCTTTTTGGAGTTCCAGACTTAAAAAATGAGCTAGATTTCTTTCTTTCTCGAGTAATAAAATCCGTTTCCCCATGGCTGACCTACTTATTTTTCGTCATACCAAGAGTAGTGGAAGGTTCCTTCTTTGTCTTTACGTTTGTATGTATGAGCACCAAAGTAGTCACGTTGAGCTTGGATCAAGTTCGCTGGAAGATCAGCTGAACGGTAGCTATCAAAGTAAGTGATAGCTGCTGAGAAGGTTGGTACAGGTACACCAGCTTGAACAGCAAGAGCAACGATATCACGAACGGATTGTTGGTACTTAGCAGTTACGTCCAAGAAGTACTCATCCAAAAGAAGGTTAGCAAGATCTGCATCACGGTTGTAGGCATCTGTAATCTTTTGCAAGAAACGAGAACGGATGATGCATCCGTCGCGCCAGATAGATGCGATGTCCGCAAATGGCAAGTTCCAGTTGTTTTCCTTAGAAGCTACACGCAATTGTGCAAAACCTTGTGCATATGAGATGATTTTTGAGAAGTAAAGAGCTTGACGAATCTTTTCAATCAATTCAGCCTTGTCGCCTTCAAATTTGAATGCAGCTGGTTTTGGAAGCACCTTGCTAGCGTGAACGCGTTCTTCTTTGTAGGCAGAAATATAACGAGCAAATACAGACTCTGTGATTAGTGACAATGGAACACCAAGGTCAAGTGCTGATTGGCTAGTCCATTTACCAGTTCCTTTGTTACCTGCAGCATCCAAGATATAGTCTACGATTGGTCCATCTTGGCCTTCGTCGTCTTTACGTTTCAAGATATCTGCTGTTATTTGGATCAAGTAGCTGTCCAATTCACCCTTGTTCCACTCAGTAAAGATTTCAGACATATCTTCTGCAGAAAGACCAAGTAAGTGTTGCATTAAGTCATAGCTTTCTGCAATCAATTGCATATCACCGTACTCGATACCATTGTGTACCATTTTAACGTAGTGACCAGCTCCATCAGGACCGATGTAGGTCACACATGGTTTGCCATCTTCTGGTGCTTTTGCAGAGATTTCTTCAAGAACATCAGCCACCAAGTCATAAGCTTCTTTTTGTCCACCAGGCATGATAGAAGGACCTTCAAGGGCACCTTTTTCACCACCAGAGACACCAGTACCGATAAAGTTGATTCCAGAGTTGGCCAACTCTTCGTTACGACGGATAGTATCTTTGTAGAAAGTATTTCCTCCGTCAATCAAAATATCACCCTTATCCAAGTGTGGAAGAAGAGCTTGGATAGTTGCATCTGTACCAGGTCCAGCTTGAACCATAAGCATGATACGACGTGGTTTTTCAATAGAGTTTACGAAGCTTTCGATATCATAGCTTGGCACGAAGTTTTTATCTGGATGGCAAGCAACAACATCTTCTGTTTTTTCTTTACTACGGTTATAAATGGCAACTGTATAGCCACGAGATTCAATATTTAAGGCAAGGTTACGACCCATTACGGCCATACCAACAACACCAAAGTTAGCTTTTGTCATGTAATACTCCTCTTGTTTAATATGTTTTATTTTATCATGTTTATCTTCGAAAAGAAAGAATTTTGTAAGCATTAGACTAGTAGTCTAGACTGTCAGCATGTCCAGAACCATTTCCTACAAAGTAACCAGTCTTACAATTAAGCGTAAAGAGATAGGTTCCGTCTGGCTTATAGAGATTGTAATAACCGTTCCCATTCACAATATTCACACGTTCCAAGATATATTGATTTCCAGAGATATATCCACGTGCACGTGATGTTGCAAGAATTTGTTCAAGGACACCATCTGCAAAATTCCAGGCAGGATTGCTGCTATCATTGACTGCTGTTTGATTATACGGTACTCGGCTAACACTTCTTTGTAAAGGCACACCTTCACTTGATAGGCCAGCATTTGTAGATGAAGTAGCGCCACTGGTTGAAGCAGAAGGACTACTTTCTGTAGTTGGGCTTGAAGCTTCCTGACTAGAAGCTGGTGTTGAAGAGGCACTTGTTGTTGTACTTGCTAATTGACTCTTACCGAGGCTAATTGCTTTATCTAGCAGTTTATCAATATCTGTATTACCAGTCTTGATATCTGTAAATTTTGCATCTGCTTTGATTTTTGCGTTAGTATCCAAAACACCATCCTTAATAACCGGTGTTTCAAATTGCGAATTTACTTCTTGGATAGCTTTTATCTGTGTTTCTAAGCTATCATATTTTGATTTAGCTAGAGTGTATTCTCTTGCTCCCTCGAGTTTGTCTAAAATTTCTTTCAACTGATTCAGTTGACTAAATTGACTATTTTTAAGAGCTGTTTTGTTTTCATCGGTATAAAATGTATCATAGAGAGTATTAAATTGCTCCAAGACCGACTGATTACTTACCAAGCCTGAGTCTGTAGCTTGGGTCTGCTGTTCTTGAGAAGAACGAGTAATTTGGTGATAAACGTAATAGGCACCTCCAAAAATTAAAAGTAATACCAAGATAAGGACTGATAGAATAGCCCATTTCTTTTTACTTTTTGGCTCTTCACTAGTCTGAGCAGAACGAGACAAAGATTGTAGTAGATTTTCATTTTCTTCATCAATTACTGCTACATTAGAGTTGCCTGCCTTAGCCATTTCAACAGTTTCTAATTCATCCATAAAGGGCTGATCGAGAATTCTTGTTTCTTCTTCATCAGCTTCTTGAGCTAGAATTTCACTTGTTTCTTCAGCTAATGCACTTGAGATTATTTTCTCTTCCGAACTTAATGCATTTTCTTGTTCAGTAGCTTCTCTCACTTCCTGGATCATATCATCCAAACTTTGAGTAGGCTGATCTTTTTTCGTTTGTAAATTCTCAAATTTATCGGCTTCGATTTCTTCACGGTGCTGTTTGATATATTTGTCCAAAACCGTATCTTCTGGAGTTACACCTGCTTCAACCTCTTCATTCTTTCGAATAGCCTGACCAACCGTTAAGTCTTTAGCATCTTCAAATTCAAATTTAGATTCTTGTTCGCTCTTATGATGGCGATTACTTCTTTTCTTACTCATCAGTCTTCCTTTCTGTCTTGACATCTTGTCTTTTCACTCGTTGACCAAAATATTGATACAAATCAACTTTCAAAGTACCATTGTAGAGTTTCCGTTTTTTATCCGCCTGACTACCATACTTACTTTCAAAAGCTTCATCACTGGTCAGGATAAATTTACTCCAAGTTTTGAGTGGTGCAAATACTTCTCCCATTTCAGCATAGAGCTTGGTTACTCCTGCATCGTCTGACAAGCGTTCTCCATATGGTGGGTTAGATATAATGACTCCATTAATTTTGTCCGTACGTAAATCTTGTACGCGCATTTGCTTGAAGAGAATATCTCCAGATACTCCTGCTGCCTGCGCATTAGCCTTGGCAATTTCCACCATACGTCCGTCGATATCACAACCCATAATGTCCAGTTCAATTTCTCGATCTATCTGCTTACTTGCCTCAGTTCTGACTTCTTGAATCAAGCGATCACTGATCCAGTTCCATTCTTCAAAGGCAAAGGAACGACGTAAACCCGGCGCCATATTACGAGCAATCATAGCTGCCTCAATACAGAAGGTTCCTGAACCACAGGTTGGATCAATCAGTGGTTTATCAGGATACCAGTTTGATAATTGCAGAATTGCTGCTGCCATGTTCTCTTTAATAGGAGCCCCACCTTTTTCAGTACGATAACCACGTTTGAAAAGACTAGAACCTGTCGTGTCAATCATGATAGTCGCAACATCTTTAAGAATTGAAACCTCTATTTTAAACTCTGGACCATTTTCCATCAGCGGAACACCTTCTGGTCGAGCATAATGTTTCTGCAACTTCTTCACAACTGCTTTTTTAGAAATAGCTTGAACACTAGGTTCATTATGAAGTTTTGATTTGACACACTTAGCCTTTGAAATTGGAAAACGCGCTCCAAGTGGTAAATAGTTTTCCCAATCTAAGGCAAAAACTCTTTGAAAAAGTTCTTCAAATGTTTTTGCGGGAAAAGTCCCAACAACAATCTTAATCCTATCTGCAGCTCGTAGCCACAAATTAGTTTCAATAATTGTCTTTACATCTCCTTCAAAGCGAACGCGACCATTCTCAACTTGACAGTCATAGCCAAGTGCACGCACTTCCCGACCTACAACAGCCTCTAAGCCTGCTGCAGCAGTCGCGATTAAATTAAATGTTTGTTTCATGTCAGTCTTTAAAGACCTTTCTCTTGTTCACCTTTAAAAAATGAGGTTGAGAAAATTTCTCAGCCCCAACCTATATGCAATTTTCTATAAGCCATGTTTTGTTCCAGAAGTGACTAGGACCACTTCTTTCGATAATCATCTGTCTACCACTAACAGCTAGAAGCTGCTAGCAGTCAGAGTACTACGTTCGTTTCCGCGCACTCCATGCCCCGACCAAAATTTGGGTTGCTAGCTTGAGGGGTTTACCGCGTTCCACTCTCTCTGTTTCCAGAGAGACTTCGTCACTGTGGCACTTTCAGAGCTACTAAAACATATCCGAAAACTTAGTCTATTCACTCGCCGTAACGATTTCTCGTCCCTAGGCTTATGGTTTCGCCTAGCACAAACACTACAGGCATCACAGCCTGTGCTAGCATGGACTTTCCTCATGAAAAGATAAACCCTCCACGCGATTATCCAAAAATTGCACAACTGTATGATTCTAGAAATCAGAATTTTCTACGATTTGTTTGCCAAATACTTCTTTTTCAAGACGATTCAAGCGTTTCAAGATATCAAAGTTAGTCATAGAAGTCGTACTTCCAAGCTCAGTAGGCTCAGACGTTACAGATACAGGTTCCACTTGAGGTTTGTTCGCCAATTGTTCTTTCAATTCTGCGACTTCCAAGCGCAATGATTTAACCAACGCTGCATAAGTTTCATAATCCTTGATAACGTCATCTAAGAATTCATCTACCTCTGCTTTACTGTATCCACGTACTTCTCTTCCAAAATCCTGCTCAAAAATATCTTTTGCTGTAAAAATAATACTTGCCATGTCTCTCTCCATTCTCAGTTACTAGTATTATTATATAAAAAAAGGCAAACAAAAAGCAAGGTCAAAGCCTCAATTTTCGGAAAAATTTTCGGCTATTTCGTTTAAATCCTCAAATGTTAATCTTTTTGTCATATAGTTGTCTTTCTTTTTCATCAGTTCGTAAAAAAATCTCAGTTTTGTTTCGTTTTCTTGATCATAAAAAAGATAGGCGCCATCTGTATTTTCAAGTAAAAAAATCTGGTAATCTCTCAATTGGCTTTTATGCTCATAAGCCGGATAGGCATACTTGATAAAATCGACTTGTTTAAAATCACTCAATTTGATCTGATTTACTTCATTCCAATTCGAGCCATGTGTTTCAAAATCAAAAATAGTCGCTAGTTGGAATCCATAGTCATCTTTCATTTCTCTTGCTACTTCTAAAACCCAGTGTTCAAAACCAAGAGTCCCAGTGAAAACTAGCCATTGCAAGCCTTCTTCGGCCAGTCTTTCCAAATCTCTACGAATGGCTTTTTTGATAATTTTTAAACGAATATCCTTTTCATTAAATAGTCCCAAATCAAAAGCCGAGTATCCCAAAACCAAGGCAGTATGCATTTTTTCACCCTTTCTAAAAACCTTTATGGTATAATAGAGTGATGCTATTGTACCAATAAGGAGGATTATGGTCAACTATCCACATAAACTTTCATCTAAATCAAGTAAAACTTCCCTACCTCAAACTAAAAATTTCGCAAATAGGGGAATGAGCTTTGAAAAGATGATTAACGCTACGAATGACTACTATCTCTCACATGGAATGGCAGTTATTCATAAAAAGCCAACTCCGATTCAAATTGTTCGAGTCGACTACCCTCAACGGAGTCGCGCTAAAATCATCGAAGCTTACTTTAGGCAAGCATCAACCACTGACTACTCGGGTGTTTATGAAGGATATTATATTGATTTCGAAGCCAAGGAAACCAAACAAAAAAATGCATTCCCGATGAAGAATTTTCACTCTCATCAAATTTTGCATATGGAACAGGTCCTTGAACAAAAAGGAATTTGCTTCGTCTTAATCCATTTTTCATCTTATCAGGAAACATATTTATTACCGGCAATTGACCTCATCCGTTTTTATCATCAGGATATGGGGAAAAAATCAATGCCACTTGATTATATCCGGGAAAACGGTTATGCGATTGAAGAACAGGCCTTCCCTCAAATACCTTATCTCGATATTGTCAAACAACATTTACTAGGTGGTAAAAAAAATGAATAAACAACTTATCTGGCGCTTTGCTAGGTATCTAGGAATAGGATTCTTAGCAGTCTTTCTCGCTTCAATACTAATTGGTGGAAGTGTTTTCTTCTACTATGTATCTAAAGCTCCCGAACTTTCTGAAAGCAAGCTGGTCGCAACAACTTCAAGCAAAATTTATGATAGTAAAAATGAATTGATTGCGGACTTAGGAGCAGAGCGTCGTGTGAATGCTCAAAGTAACGAAATCCCTACAGACCTTGTTAATGCAATCGTCTCCATTGAAGACCATCGCTTCTTCAATCATAGAGGTATTGATAGCATCCGCATCATGGGCGCTTTCTTACGAAACCTTCGAAGTAATGGTCTCCAAGGTGGGTCTACTTTGACCCAGCAGTTGATTAAATTAACTTACTTTTCAACTTCTTCATCAGACCAAACAATCGCACGTAAGGCCCAAGAAGCTTGGCTAGCTATTCAGTTAGAAAGAACTGCGACCAAACAGGAAATTTTGACATATTACATCAATAAGGTATACATGTCAAATGGTAACTATGGGATGCAGACTGCTGCGCAAAATTACTATGGTAAAGATTTAAAAGACCTATCAATACCACAACTTGCTCTTCTCGCTGGAATGCCTCAAGCACCAAACCAGTACGACCCTTATTCTCATCCAGAAGAAGCCACTGAACGTCGTAATCTAGTTCTATCAGAGATGCAAAAGCAAGGTTATTTGACAGCTGAACAATATGAAACGGCTATAAATACACCTATCACTGATGGTTTACAAAGTCTTAAAGGAAGCAACTCCTATCCTCCATACTTAGACAATTACCTCAAAGAAGTGATTGAACAAGTTGAAACAGAGACAGGCTACAACCTTTTAACTACTGGAATGGATGTCTACACCAACGTAGACCAAGATGTTCAAAAACGACTCTGGGATGTTTACAATACTAACGAATATGTCGAGTACCCAGACGATGATTTTCAAGCTGCTTCTACTATTGTTGATGTTTCAAATGGTAAAGTCATCGCTCAGCTTGGTTCACGTCACCAAGCCAGTAACGTATCGTTTGGTCTTAACCAAGCCGTTGAAACTAACCGTGACTGGGGTTCTGCCATGAAACCAATCACAGATTATGCCCCTGCATTAGAGTATGATATTTATGACTCTACTGCCTACATGCTGAAGGATGTTCCGTACAACTATCCAGGCACTAACATTCCTCTTTATAACTGGGATAGAGGGTATTATGGTAATATTACCCTTCAAACTGCTATCCAACAATCTCGTAACGTACCCGCAGTTGAAACTCTCGATAGAGTTGGACTCGATAAAGCCAAAAAATTCTTAAACGGACTTGGCATTGATTATCCAACCATGGTATATGCAAACGCAATTTCAAGTAATACGACTGAATCAGGTAAACAGTACGGTGCAAGTAGTGAAAAAATGGCTGCCGCCTATGCTGCTTTCGCTAACGGTGGTATCTATTATAAACCAATGTACATCAATAAAATTGTCTTCAGTGACGGTAGTTCAAAAGAGTTCTCTGATCAAGGTACTCGCGCTATGAAGGAAACTACAGCTTACATGATGACAGAAATGATGAAAACAGTATTATACTCTGGTATAGGTCGAGACGCTTATATTTCATGGCTTCCACAAGCAGGTAAGACAGGTACATCAAACTATACAGATGATGAAATTGAAAATTACATTAAGAGATACGATTATGTCGCACCTGATGAAAATTTTGTAGGATATACCCGTAAGTATTCTATGGCTGTTTGGACAGGTTACTCTAATCGCCTTACTCCTATCACAGGAGATGGTTTCAGAGTTGCTGCAAAGATCTACCGTTCTATGATATCCTATCTCTCAGAAGATGATTCCCCTGGTGACTGGACAATGCCTGAGGGCTTGTATCGTAATGGTGAGTATGTCTTCAAAGTTGGCGCTCGTAGTAATTGGGTTAGCCAAACACCTCAACAACCAGTTACAGAAGTTCAGAATTCCACAACTGAAAACCAGACTTCTGCAACTGAAAATAACAATTCTAATACTTCACGTAACGGTTCCACACCAAACACAAATCAAAACCCTGGACAACCTCAAAATTCTCGAAGACAACAATAAAAAATTCTAGGAGAATTGGTACTGACTCCCAAAAGTTAGGCGAATAATTATAAAAAGGACTTAATTCTGTATCAACCAGAACTAAGTCCTTTTAAATTAACATTAGTTGTAATAATCAATATAGTCTGTAACAGCATGTTTCAATTGATTTAGTGATTGATTGCTATGACTGAACGCCTAATATTCTTGTAATACCAGTTTGCCCATCTGACGATGTCATTCTTAGAAATTTTGAATCAATTTAAAAAATTTTTTCAACAACCATCTTTTCTGATAAACATCTTTTATTGACAATTATCAAGCAAATTTTTATGATATAATGAAAGAAGAAAATTGAAAGGAAACACCATGTCAAAAGAAGTTATTGTTGAAAGTTTTGAACTAGATCATACGATTGTAAAAGCTCCTTATGTTCGTTTAATCGGAGAAGAAACCGGCCCTAAGGGAGATATCATTTCTAACTTTGATATTCGTTTGGTTCAACCAAATGAGGACTCTATCCCAACCGCTGGACTTCATACTATTGAACACCTCTTGGCTAAGCTCATCCGTACTCGCATCGACGGTATGATTGATTGCTCACCATTTGGTTGTCGTACAGGTTTCCATATGATTATGTGGGGACGTCATACTAGCGCTGAAATCGCTGCTGTCATCAAGGATTCACTAAAGGAAATCGCTGAGACCACAACTTGGGAAGATGTTCCTGGAACTACCATTGAGTCTTGTGGTAACTACAAGGACCACAGCCTATTTTCAGCTAAGGAATGGGCAAAATTGATTCTTGAACAAGGAATCTCAGATGATGCCTTTGAACGTCATGTTATTTAACAAAAAAAGAACCAGCTTTTCAACTGGTTCCTTTTTTATTTTGAAGCCTTTGATTTAGGCTTTTTCACGAATGACTAGGACACCATCTTCCATGTCGGCTTCAAGGTGTTTAGCATCCAAGTTATCCAAGTGGAAATCTGTCACTTTATCTCGGATTTGTTGTTCAACTACACGACGAAGTGGACGAACACCCATGACTTCATCATAACCTTCTTCAGTCATGTATTCTTTGGCTGCATCACTCACAGCCAAGTCGATTTCTTTCTTAGAAAGAGTCTTATTGACGTCAATCAACATCAAATCAACAATCTTAGAAAGGTCTTCTTTGCTCAAATGTGAGAATTCAATCACAGCATTGAAACGATTAAGGAATTCTGGACGGAAGTAAGGTTTCAAACGATCCATCAATTCTGGTTTATCAGCATCCTCTGTCAAATTAGCTTCGTAACCAAATCCTGCATTTGAAGTAGCGATAATCACCGTATTCTTGAAGTTTACAGTATTACCTTGACCATCGGTTAAACGACCATCATCCAAAACTTGGAGAAGGAGGGTGATCACTTGAGGGTCAGCCTTCTCAATTTCGTCGAGAAGTACGATGGAGTAAGGATTACGACGTACTCGTTCTGTCAAGGTATTGCTGTTGTCATCATAACCAACATAACCAGCTGTTGTACCGATCAATTTAGAAACAGCTGTGCGATCGCTGTATTCTGACATGTCCAAACGGATGATGGCATCCTTAGTTCCGAACATATCAAGTGCTAATTGTTTAGCCAACTCAGTCTTCCCAACACCAGTAGGCCCTACAAAGAGGAAGCTACCGATTGGACGGTTCCCTTCGTCAAATCCTGCTCGGTTCCGACGGATAGCACGCGCTACTGCTTCTACAGCTTTATCTTGACCAATGACTTTAGTTTGCAAACGATGACCCATATCTTTCAAACGTTCGATATCCGTTGCTCCCATTTGTGATACTGGAATACCCGTCATCCGTTCTACTGATTCAGCCACATCGTTAATTGTTGCTGTTACTTTATGATCTTCAGTATGATTAGCAATTTTCTTTTCAAGTTCTTCGATACGAACTTTTGCATTTAATGCTGCTTCGTAATCTTCTTTAGCTGCAGCTTCTTCTTGTTTTGCTTTTTCTTCTTCAATTTCATGTTCCACAGCATGAACATCTGTCACTGGGTGTTGGGCTGCTAAGTGAGCTGCTGTCACGTCAACAAGGTCAATAGCTTTATCCGGTAAGCTCCGTTGTGGAATGTATTGAACAGAATAATCAACAGCTGCTTTCAATACTTCATCAGGCAAAATGACGTTATGGTGTTGTTGATAAAGATCACGAATCCCTTGAAGAATCTTGAAAGTATCTTCAGCGGATGGAGCATTAACCTTAACTTCATTAAAGCGACGAGCAAGTGCAGCGTTCTTCAAAATAGTATTACGGTATTCATCCTGAGTGGTTGCACCGATCACTGTCAATTCCCCACGTGAAAGAGCTGGTTTGATGATATCCGCAAGACCTTTTGAACCTTGACCATCACCTGTGCTACCTGCACCAAGGATTTGATGAATTTCATCAAAGAAGAGGATAATGTTTCCTGCCTTCTTCACTTCACCAATTAAGTTTTGAATGTTTTCTTCAAAGCTACCACGATATTGAGTACCAGCTTCAAGTCCAGAAATATCAATGGAAATAATTTCTTTGTTCTTGATAGCAGCGGGAACATCCCCGTTTACAATAGCTTGTGCTAATCCTTCAACTACAGCAGTCTTACCGACACCCGCATCACCAACAAGAACAGGATTGTTCTTAGTACGTCGTGAAAGAATTTCAGCAGTTTCCTGAATTTCTTCATTACGCCCGATAACAGGATCTAATTTGCCTTCGCGTGCTTCTTCGGTTAGGTTGCGGCCAAGTTTCGCAAGAATCCCATCTTGTTTCATCCCTTTACCTTGAACGTATTGAGCTTGTTCACTCCCTTCGCTTGGAAGTTGACCAGTTTGACGGTAAATGGCAAATTCCTCAGGTGTTACTTCACGACCGTTAATCAAATAACGACGATTTTCAGAACTATATCCACGCATACCGCCCATCAATTGGTTAAATAAATCATCCATATTGTTAAAATTGTTAAAGTTGTTATTCATATTTCATACCTCGTTTGAATTCAAAATTAGTAGCCAGAGAATCTGACTTTATCTGACCTTTTGCATAAAAAATTAAGACTAGCTTTTTGCTACTCTACGTACTATTTCTGGTTTCTCTTTATCCAATTCAGATCTTGTAATTGGACTTCTAAAAATATTCAAGTTAATCATAGGTTGTACCTCTTTTCTAGGTTTGACCCATACTTTGATTTCAAGATGACATGCACAATCACCTTAAAACCAATGTTTTCTAAGGATCTTCTTATCCTTATGTTCTTAGTATATCACTTTAGTCAGTAATAGTCAATAGTTTTTTGACCAAATTTGACTAATTTTTTAAAATTTTTTGTTTATCAAAAAAACCAGTCAAAATGACTGGTTTTCCGATTAACTATTTATGAATCTTAGCTCAATGCATCATCCATTGAAAGAACTTCGTGGAAGACACGTTGTGTCAATTCAGTTTTTTGTTCTGGAGTGAGGTACTTAGTATTTACACAATATCCAGAGATACGAACGATAACATCTTCACCTGCCATGATCTTATCATAAACATCGTTCAAGTCCATAACGTTCAAGTTACAGTGTTGACCACCATTTTCAAAGTAACCATCTAGGATTGTTACCAAGTTATCAACTTGTTCGTCACGAGTTTTACCAAGAGCACGTGGTGAAACTTGAGTTGTCAATGAGATACCATCAGCTGCATAACCAAAGTCAAGGCTAGAAAGTGAGTTCAAGTTTTGCAACCATCCACCTTTAGCTTTGTTAGATGGGTTAGCACCTGGTGAGAAGAATTCAAGTTTAGACAAGTTTACAGAACCATCTTCGTTGAGGTATACACCTTTGTGGACTGGTGAGTTACCAGTTTGTTTAGAGTAAGCAACGTTAGATGTGATTGTCAAAAGTGATACTGTAGCTTCTGCGTCTTTGTAAAGTTTGTGGCTACGTAGACGAGTTGTGTAAGCTTCAATCAACCATTCTGCCAATTCGTTTGAACGAGGGTCATCTTCACCCCAACGTGGGTATTCACCGATTGTTTCATAATCGTAGATATAGCCATTTTCATCACGGATTGGTTTAACTGTAGCGTACTTGATAGCTGACAATGTATCAACAGTGTTAGCGAATCCACAGATACCGAATCCCATGTTAGCACGTTGTTTAGTTGGCAAGAAGGCCATTTGAACTGCTTCGTAGTTGTACTTATCAGTCATGTAGTGGATGATGTTCAAAGCATCTACGTAAGTGTCAGTCAACCAATCAAGAGATTTTTCAAAGTTTGCTTTAACTGATTCGAATTCAAGAACTTCGTCACGAATTGGTTCGATGTCAAATACTTTGTAGTCTTTATGAACATCGTCATAACCACCGTTCAAACCAGTAAGAAGAGCTTTAAGAACGTTTACACGAGCACCGAAGTATTGGATGTTGTGACGTTGTTCTTCATTTTCTGGGTCAAGTGGAGATACACAGCATGAGATACAGCTCATTTCACCGTATCCGTCTTTAGCCATTGTTGTAACACCTTCATATTGGATTGAAGAGTGTTTGTGGCTCATGTGCATACAGTAGCGACGGAAGCTATAAGGTAATTTGTCAGTCCAAAGAACTGTCAAGTTTGGTTCTGGAGAGTTACCGATATTGTCAAGAGTATTCAAGAAACGGTAGTCCATCTTAGTAACACGGTGACGACCGTCATTACCCATACCAGCCATAGAAGTTGTGATGAAGGTTGGGTCACCTGAGTACAATTCGTCGTAAGCTTTTGTACGAGCAAATTTAACTGTACGAAGTTTCATTACGAAATCATCAACAAATTCTTGAATTTCAGATTCAGTGTAAGTACCACGAGCTAAGTCACGTTCTGCGTAGATGTCCAATACGATTGGTACACGTCCTAGAGATGTAGCAGCACCATTGATAACACGACAAACTGCCATGAATGCAATGTTAGTCCATTGGATAGCTTCTTTTGTGTCATATGCTGGGCGACGTACATCTACACCGTAAAGGTCACCTAATTCAACAACTTCTTTCAATGCTTGATATTGAAGATTTACTTCTTCACGAAGGCGGATAGATTCTTCATCAATTTCAGTGATAGCATTCCAATCACTTACTTTTTCAGCCATCAAATAATCAGCACCATAAAGAGCCAAACGAGCATAAACCCCGATGATACGTCCACGTGAATATGCATCTGGAAGACCAGTTACTGTGTGAGCGTGACGAGCACGACGAATATTTGTAGTGTAGGCACGGAAGATACCATCATTTACAGTTGTTACATATTTTGTAAAGATTTCATGAACTGCTGGGTCTGGTTCAAAACCATTTTCTTTCAAAGTAGTTTCAGCCATACGGATACCACCTTTTGGCATGAAGTTTAATTTGAAGAGTTCATCATTTTGGATACCATAAATCAATTCATTTTCTTTATCAATGTATCCAGCATCAATTCCTGCGATAGAAGTTGGACGGTTATCGTATGGGAAACGAGTAGCTTCATAGTGTGCTTTTGTTTCTTCTACGATTTTCTTAATATGCAATGAACGTTCTGTTGGTCCTGCAAGGAAACTTTCGTCTCCATCATATGGTGTATAGTTGGCTTGAACAAAGCGAGATACACTTGCTTTTTCTTTCCAATCTTCACCTTTAAAGCCTTCCCAGGCTTTGTCAAAAATGTCTTGTGCTTCAACAACTGTCTTAACAACCATGTTATTGTCCTCTTTTTTCTTTCTAGTAACAACCATCTGTTACATTTACAAGACTAGTATACCATACAGGAAACGGTTTCAACAAGTAAAAATAGACTTTTTGATTACTTTCTTTTATAATACAGTCATAATTTTGGGTATATCTGTATTATATTTTTGAAAATAATTTAACCATTTCCTATTTTTTCTGAAAAGAGTTAAAATATAACTAGAATCTTTATCAAAGAAAGGTACTCTCATGCTGATATTCCCACTGATGAATGATTTATCTCGTAAAATCATCCATATTGACATGGATGCCTTTTTTGCTTCAGTCGAAATCCGAGACAACCCCAAACTTAAAGGCAAACCAGTTATTATTGGAAATGACCCAAGAAAGACTGGTGGTCGTGGAGTTGTCTCAACTTGTAGCTATGAAGCGAGATCCTTTGGTATTCACTCAGCCATGAGCTCCAAAGAGGCCTATGAACGTTGCCCACAAGCCGTCTTTATTCCCGGAAACTACGAAAAATATACTGCTGTTAGCCAACAAATTCGAGCCATTTTTAAACGTTATACTGATAAGATTGAACCTATGAGTATTGATGAGGCTTATCTAGATGTGACTGAAAATAAACTAGGAATCAAGTCAGCTGTGAAAATTGCTCGATTAATTCAGCAAGATATCTGGCAGGAGCTTCATCTTACTGCTTCAGCTGGTGTATCTTATAATAAATTTTTAGCCAAAATTGCTAGCGATTATCAAAAACCTTGTGGATTGACTGTTATTATGCCTGATGATGCCGTAAGTTTCCTCCAACAAATGGACATTGCTAAATTTCACGGTGTCGGTAAGAAAACAGTTGAAATATTGCATCAAATGGGAGTGTTCACGGGAGCCGATCTCTTAGAAATCTCTGAAATTACTCTCATTGATCGTTTTGGTCGCTTCGGATTCGACCTCTATCGT
This sequence comes from Streptococcus peroris ATCC 700780, assembly GCF_000187585.1. Taxonomy (GTDB): domain Bacteria; phylum Bacillota; class Bacilli; order Lactobacillales; family Streptococcaceae; genus Streptococcus; species Streptococcus peroris. The sequence continues at coordinate 329,033 of NZ_GL732463.1, read as the reverse complement.
AAGGCTCGAGGTATAGATAACTCTCCCGTCAAATCGAATCGTATCCGTAAGTCCATAGGTAAGGAAAAAACTTATAGTAAGATTCTAAGTCTAGATGAAGATATTAAAAAAGAGCTAACTCTCCTTTCGGAAAAAGTTGCTCTTAGTCTTCAAAAATATGAAAAAAGTGGTAAGATCGTCATTTTGAAAATCCGCTATGCCGACTTTTCTACTTTGACAAAACGAAAAACACTGAATCAACAAACACAAGACTCTGAAGAAATTGCTCAAAGCATTATCCAACTCTATGAAACACTGAGTGATAAAGACAAGGGAGTCCGTTTATTAGGAGTCACTGTGACTGGATTTTAAAAACCTTGAAGGATTCTTCCTTCAAGGTTTTTTTCTTATACAAATAGTCGAATGAAGCTATAAAGTAGTAATACACTACCAAGGACAATACGGTATTTACCAAACACGGTAAAGTCGTGTTTTTTGACATAGCTGGTCAAGAAACGAATAGCAACCATGCTGACTGCAAAAGCCACTACCATTGCTACCAAGAGCAAGAAGAATTGACCAAAACTCAAGACTTCTCCCGCTTTGATAAATTTAAAAATCTTCAAAGCGCTGGCTCCAAACATAACTGGAATTCCTAGATAGAAGGTAAATTCTGTTACCACTGAACGACTAGTACCGTTTAACAAACCACCAATGATTGTTGCACCAGAACGACTAGTTCCTGGTAAAAGGGACAAAACTTGGAAAAATCCAATATAGAGGGCTGTTTTATAAGGTAATTTATCTAACTCAGTAACTGTTGGCTCAATCGCTTGCGCTTTGTTACGTTTTTCAAGAAAGATAAAGGCAATCCCATAAACAATCAACATAATGGCTACTGAAACCTTGTTATGGAAGTAGGTATCAAACCAATCATCAAACTTAAAGACTAAGAGAAGAGGTAGAGTCGCCACAAAAACTTTGGACCATAACTGCCAAGTTCTACGAACTTGAACTTTATCCTTACCTGGTTTGAAAGGATTAAGTTTATTAAAGTAGATAACCACAACTGCAAAGATCGCACCAAGTTGAATGACTACGTTAAACAAAGACTTGAAAGCTTCAGTTTGGTCTTTATATTTGACGAATTCTTCCGCTAAAATCAAGTGACCAGTACTTGAAATCGGCAACCATTCCGTAATTCCTTCAACAATACCAAAAAAGATTGATTTTAAAATTTCAAAAAAATACATAGATTACTCCTTTTTCTATCCTCCATTATATCATACTTTTAAAGGCTGTGTTGAGTTTTATTTAGAAAGCACCAACACTTCCACCACCGCCACCGCCTGAGAAACCACCACCAGAGCTACCGCTTCCGGATGATACAGAAAAGGTACTTGCAGTATTAGCGACCGATGCATAACTGTTTATGTGAGAAGTCGATGTATGAAAGTCTGCATCCCATCCACAATACACATAAAGATTCATGTCTGCATTTTCAAGCTGAATATTGTGGAGTTTCATCATCTTATTCACTTTCTTGGCATATCCATAGAGAGTTGCATAGACTAAAAGACGATTCCAAACAACAATGCTCTCTAGTTCAGCCTTATCAAGGTGGGCAATATCACGAAGCATATTTTCAAAACTTGTCCAGAGATATAGTGCTTCTGCTCCTTCTTCGTTTAAGACTCCGTCACGAGATGGGCCTCGTGTCGCAAAATAAACTAGGGCACTTGCTAATAAACCTATTAAACCTAGGGAAAGCAGTGGAATAGAAAAATAACCATGTGTTCGCAAACTATAGTAAAAGATAAGAAGTCCTATTAAACCTGTTATAGCTGAACTGACCTTCATCCCATTCACAAGACTTTTTTCTTTATCCGTTAAAGGACGATAATAGCTTGGAAGACGTAGAATTTTTACCTTTTCTCGAACACAACTTTGCATGCGTTGAAGCCGTCTCTCGAAGGAACGCTTGAGATGTAATCCGAATTCTCGAATGTGCTGCTCATCAGCTTCCTTAGCACCATGGAATAATCCTGAGGAAACTTGATATTCCGGGAAAAGGTCTGAAAGAGGCAGTTCTTTATTAGTAGATAGAGTCATTCGCAAGCATTCTTTTTCAAAATTAGACAAGTCTTTTTCACTATTGATCCTCAAGCACGGTTCCTCTTCACCTTGAAAAATGGATAAATATCCTCGATCAACTAAATCCAGTAAAGTTGCCTGAATCAATCGTTCAAAAGAAAACTTGCCAAACTTCTTCTTATTCAAGGGACTGATTTCCTCCAAGGAGGTAGAGTAAATAGCCTCAGCCAAAACCATTGGAGGTAGATCCATTGGAGGTTCGTAGATCCGATGATTCTTGGGATATACCTTTTTGAGGGTCGTATGTTTACGAAATACTCGATAATACATGATAGTCATCATCAATAACACAATAAAGATTATTGGAAAAATCCACTTTATCATGAGACTAGCTTGCACTTTGCTAGCTTTTATTTCTATCTCAATCTTTTTGAAATCTCTTAAACGCTCTTCTTCCAATCCTTGGCTTGGAGCTGCTGAGAAAGCCTTCCTCGGCCAATAGGCATGTAGTTCAACTTGGCGTTTTCTAGGAAGATTTTTCATCTTCACCTGATAAATATCATTTACTTTTTCGACACTTCCCTCATTGAGGAGTTTACCGGTATGGAAAAAAAGCTTCTCTGCCGGACTATCTGAAGTTACTCGAAATTCCAAATTTTTGATGTCTCCTGAACTATATGTCAGAGGTTGCCAATTCAATTCAGCAATATCCTGGTATAAGAAAAGAAGATTTTTTAATTGCCAAGTAATGTTTACACGTACAGTATCTCCTGCTTTTCCTGGATTTAAAATTGTTACTTGATAACCGTTTCCTTTTTCCTTTGTATAGGAAAGCACATCATCTACAATTTCTCCGTTTTTTGAGACTAGAACAGTGGGATTATCATTAATCTCAAAGTTTTTTGGCATTTTTCCTTCTTTTCCTAGCCCGACTGATTGACCATTAAAATCATCTTTAAAACGGTAGGTGATTGTTTGTCGGAAAACAGCTGTATTATCTGCATGAATATTCAAATCTCCCTTATAGGAGAGAATATCAAAGTCCACAGCAAAAGCGAGACGAGGTATGAATAACAAACAGGTAAATACCAAGACTAGTAGCCATTTCTTTTTCATCTTACATTCCCTTTCATGTTTCTTCACTATTATATCATTTTTTATACGTTAAGAATTACTTGTATTGAAAATCTCACCATTTTTAGATACAATAGAAAGAGCCATTTTTAAACTAGAAATAGGAGAGAATATGAAAAAATTATGCTTTTCAATCCTTGCTAGCCTAGCCCTAACTCTAGGATTAGTTAGCCAGGTCCAAGCCGATGAATATTTACGCGTCGGAATGGAGGCAGCTTATGCCCCCTTTAACTGGACTCAAGACGATGACAGTAACGGTGCTGTCAAAATCGAGGGAACAAATCAATACGCCAATGGTTACGATGTTCAAATAGCTAAAAAAATTGCTAAGGACTTAGGCAAAGAACCACTGGTCGTTAAAACTAAATGGGAAGGGCTAGTCCCAGCCCTTACATCTGGTAAGATTGATATGATCATTGCTGGTATGAGCCCAACCGCAGAACGTAAGCAAGAGATAGCCTTCTCAAGTAGTTATTATACTAGCGAACCCGTACTTCTGGTCAAGAAGGATTCTGCCTATGCAAATGCCAAATCATTAGACGACTTTAGTGGTGCAAAAATCACTTCTCAACAAGGTGTCTATCTTTATAACTTGATTTCACAAATTCCAGGCGCCCAAAAAGAAACTGCCATGGGTGATTTTGCACAAATGCGTCAAGCTCTTGAAGCTGGTGTTATCGATGCTTATGTATCTGAACGTCCAGAAGCTTTAACTGCTGAATCGGCAAACGCTAAGTTCAAAATGATTCAGCCTCAACCTGGTTTTAAAACGGGAGAGGAAGATACAGCTATCGCTATTGGTCTACGTAAAGATGACAAACGTATCAGTCAAATCAATGCTAGCATTGAAACCATTTCTACAGATGAACAAATAGCTTTAATGGATCGTATGATCAAGGAGCAACCTGTAGAAGCTACAACTACTGAAGAAAACAGCAGTAATTTCTTTAGCCAAGTTGCTAAAATTCTAACTGAAAACTGGCAACAACTTTTACGTGGTGCTGGTATTACACTTCTCATTTCGATTATCGGTACCATTGTCGGTCTCATTATTGGTCTTGCTATCGGTGTCTTCCGTACAGCACCCCAATCTGAAAATCAATTTATTTTTGGCATCCAAAAACTAATCGGTTGGATTCTCAACGTCTATATTGAAATTTTCCGTGGTACACCAATGATTGTACAAGCGATGGTTATTTACTACGGTACCGCCCAAGCTTTTGGAATAAACCTAGACCGTACACTGGCTGCTATCTTTATCGTTTCTATCAACACTGGTGCCTACATGACAGAGATTGTCCGTGGTGGTATTCTAGCTGTTGATAAAGGACAATTTGAAGCGGCAACTGCACTTGGTATGACCCATAATCAAACCATGCGTAAGATTGTATTGCCTCAAGTCATTCGAAATATCTTACCTGCAACTGGTAATGAGTTTGTCATCAACATTAAGGATACTTCTGTATTGAATGTTATATCTGTTGTAGAACTTTACTTCTCAGGAAACACGGTAGCAACACAAACCTACCAATACTTCCAAACCTTTACCATCATCGCAGTTATCTACTTTATTCTCACTTTCACAGTAACACGTATCTTACGCTACATCGAAAAACGTATGGATATGGATACTTACACAACAGGCGCTAACCAAATACAAACGGAGGATTTGAAATAATGAATCAACCCATTCTTGAAATCAAACACCTCAAAAAATCCTATGGACAAAACGAGGTCCTCAAAGACATCTCACTCTCTATTCATAAAGGAGAAGTGATTTCTATCATCGGTAGTTCCGGTAGTGGTAAATCCACCTTCCTTCGTTCTATCAACCTTCTTGAAACACCAACTGAAGGTGAAATCCTTTATCATGGTGAAAACGTCCTTGAAAAAGGGTATAACCTCACTCACTACCGCGAAAAACTAGGTATGGTCTTCCAGTCCTTTAACCTCTTTGAAAATCTCAATGTTCTTGAAAATACGATCGTTGCACAAACAACTGTCCTCAAACGTGAACGCTCAGAAGCTGAGAAAATTGCTAAAGAAAACCTCGAAAAGGTTGGCATGGGAGAACAGTACTGGCAAGCTAAACCGAAGCAACTTTCTGGTGGTCAAAAACAACGTGTAGCCATTGCTCGAGCACTTTCTATGAATCCTGACGCTATTCTCTTTGACGAGCCTACATCAGCTCTTGACCCTGAAATGGTCGGTGAGGTTCTCAAAATCATGCAAGAACTAGCTCAAGAAGGTCTGACCATGATTGTTGTAACCCACGAAATGGAATTTGCTCGTGATGTATCACACCATGTCATCTTTATGGATAAAGGTGTTATTGCAGAAGAAGGCAAGCCTGAAGAACTATTTACAAATCCTAAAGAAGAACGTACAAAAGAATTTTTGCAACGCTATCTTGGATAAGAAAAAAAGACTGCAACCTGCAGTCTTTTTTATATTCTTCAAAATGAAATGGCAGTTTCTTTTTCAAACCTGCCTGTATCCAAAGACTAATCTTCAAATTTTTCATGATTTTTGTCGTAGAAATCAATTAAACCGAGAGCTGTTTCAAAGGAAATGTTTTTAACTTTTGCACGTCCTTGAGCTAGAGCGATAATCGACATCTCACGTGCATTTGTTTCCTTAGAAATGCGATAGCCTGTGATTTTCTTATCACGAACCCAGCTAACAACTGATTCTACTTTTTCAAAGTTAGACTTAGCCATGTTTTTCTCCTTTTTTTCTTTGCGCTATATCACTGTATATTTTTTTATAGTATTTGTCAATATAAATGCATACCTACACCAAACTACAACGCTCAGAATACAATTATTTAGCTTTTAAAGCTGATAATATATGGGTTCGTATGTCTTCAACTCCATTAGGATTTGCTGGTAAGAATATTGTATTATTTCCCTCTTTATCTGCAAAATTATTTAATGTATCCAAATACTGGTTGGTTAATAAGATTGACATAATTTGTTCTTCAGTTAATTCAACATTTGCTCCTTTTAACTCTTTAATGGAATCAGCAAGTCCGTCAACAATTGCTTTCCGCTGCTCTGCAATCCCCACACCATGGAGACGATCTTTTTCTGCCTCAGCTTCTGCCGCTGTAACGATCTTAATTTTATCTGCTTCAGCCAATTCTTGAGCTGCTACTCTCTTACGTTGGGCAGCATTAATTTCATTCATTGACTGCTTGACCTCTGCATCCGGCTCAACTTTGGTAATGAGCGTTTTAACGATAATATACCCATACGTTGACATTTCTTCCGCTACTTGTTTTTGAACTTCTAACGCAATCTCATCTTTTTTCTCAAACAATTCATCCAAAGTTAACTTAGGAACAGATGAACGCAATGCATCTTCAATATAAGATTTAATTTGAGCTTCAGGTCTCATCAATTTATAGTAGGCATCTGTAACATTTAACTCATTTACACGATACTGAGTAGCGACATTCATGGTCACAAAAACGTTATCTTGGGTTTTGGTTTCAACCACGATCTCACTTTGTAAAAGGCGTAGCTGTACACGAGCTGCAATTTTGTCAATGCCAAATGGTGCTCGTAGATGAATACCACTATTACTTAACTTTTGATATTTACCAAATCGTTCGATAATGGCAACAGATTGTTGACGAACGACATAAACAGAGCTTACTAGAATAACTCCCACAATAAGCATTAGAATCACTAGAACAAGTATAACTGGTAAAACCATGGGAATCTCCCCCTTTCTTCACTTACATTATAGCACTCATATATAGGTTAGGCAAATAATATGATAAAAATTCTATAGGATATTAAACAAGCATATTATAGAGGGTTTCATTCCCGTTTAAATTAATATAAGACGGGTCGAATCTTTCCATTCGGTGAATTAATCCTGCATAATCGTGCTTATTTGCAAGAGCAACACCAATTAAAACAGGACCCGTTCCCTTACTGGCACGTTTAATGTACTCAAATCGTGTGATATCATCATTTGGTCCTAAGATATCATTTACGAATTCCCGAAGAGCACCTGGACGTTGCGGGAAATTCACTACGAAGTAATGCTTGATCCCATCATATATCAAGGCACGCTCTTCCATCTCTGGCATCCGGTTGATATCGTTATTTCCTCCAGAGATGATACAACAAATGGTCTTACCTTTTATATAGTCTGACAGTACTTCCAGAGCCGCCACACTAGCAGCACCAGCAGGCTCAGCTACAATCCCTTGTTTAGAATAAAGATCAATTAAGGTCTCAGAAATCAAACCTTCATCCACGCCAATAAGAGTCTGTACATTTTTACGAGTTACTTCATAGGTCAACTGTCCTACTTTTTGAACGGCGATTCCATCTGCAAATTTATCGATATCATTGAGTTTGACTGGTCCTCCAGCTTCAAAAGCTGCCTTCATTGAACGAGCTCCTTCAGCCTCAACACCAATAACCTCAATCTGAGGATTTGTTTCTTTAATATAAGTAGAAACACCTGAAATAAGGCCTCCACCTCCTACAGGTACCAAGACGGTATCAAAATCAATGGATTCTTTGCGTGCTTCTTCTAAAATCTCATAAGCAACAGTTCCTTGCCCTGCTTGAACATAAGGATCATCAAAAGGATCGATAAAGGTACGATTTTCAGTAGCTGTGAACTCTTGAGCAGCCTTGGCAGATGCATCAAAGGTATCTCCTACCAATTTAATCGTTACAAAATCACCACCAAAGAAACGAACCTGACCAATTTTTTGTTGTGGTGTTGTAATGGGCATAAAGATTGTTGCAGGGATCTTCATCTCATTACATGTGTAAGCAACTCCTTGAGCGTGATTTCCCGCTGACGCACAGACAACTCCACGTTCACGTTCTTCTTTGCTCAACTGAGAAATCGCATAATAGGCTCCTCGAATCTTAAATGACCGAACTCGTTGAGCATTTTCTTTCTTGAGATAAATTTTAGCTCCGTATTTTTCTGATAAGTAATGATCATATTCTAATGGTGTATTAACTACTACACCACTCAGAACTTTGTGGGCTTTCACCACATCTTGTGCACTAAGCATAATCTTCTCCTTGATTCGTTTTCAAGATAAAAAGCGGGTTAGGTACCCCCCAACTCGCCTTCTATTTTTATTCTCAAAAATTAGTTGTAGATTTTGAATGCGTCATCGTCGTTTTGACCAACGAATGGCATTGCTTTACGTAATTCTGCACCAATTTTTTCAATTTCAAGTTCTTCTGCTTCTTTACGATAAGCTTTCAAACGTGGGAAGCCAGCATCGTGGTCTTCAACGAATTCACGAGCAAATTTACCTGATTGGATATCAGCAAGTGCAGCTTTCATGTTTTCTTTAACTTCTGGACCGATGACACGTGGACCTGTTACAAAGTCACCAAATTCTGCAGTATTTGAACATGATTGACGCATTTTCTTGAATCCACCTTCATAGATAAGGTCAACGATCAATTTCATTTCATGAAGCACTTCAAAGTAAGCCAACTGTGGTGCATAACCAGCTTCAGTCAAGACTTCAAAACCTGCTTCAATGAGGTGTGTCAAACCACCCATAAGCACAGCTTGTTCACCAAATAAATCTTCTTCAGTTTCTTCTTTAAAGGTAGTTACAAGCAAGCCGACACGTGCAGCACCAATACCTTTAGCCCAATCCATTGCGATGTCTTTCGCATGACCAGTAGCATCTTGGTAGACAGCGTAAAGTGCTGGAACACCAAAACCTTCAGCATACGTACGACGTACAAGGTGTCCTGGTCCTTTAGGAGCAACCATGAAAACATCGACATCTTCTGGAACTTTAATATATCCAAAATGAATATTAAATCCGTGAGCAAAACCAAGAGCTTTTCCTGCACTCAAGTTTGGCGCAATTTCATCTTTATAGATATCTTTTTGAATTTCATCAGGTGCCAAGACCATGATAATGTCTGCCAATTTAGTTGCTTCTGCAACTGTATAAGTATCAAAACCATCTTCTTTTGCTTTGTCAAAAGATTTTCCTGGGCGAACACCGATAATCACATCATGACCTGAATCGCGCAAGTTTTGAGCATGCGCATGGCCTTGTGAACCATAACCAATAACGGCGATTTTCTTACCGTCAAGTGCTGCTACTTTTACATCTTTTTCGTATTCCATTTGAACTGCCATAGTTTTTCTCTCTTTTCTATATTTATTGCCTTAAAAGCTAATTTAACAAATTTAGGTTGGATTTTTAATCGCGGGTAAATCCAGTTGCACCCGTACGAGCGATATTCTTGATACCATATGGTCGAATGACTCGAATCAAGGCTTCACTCTTTTCAGCATTTCCTGTCATCTGAACAGTAATGGAGCTTGGAGCTACGTCAACTACTGTCGCACGGAAAGGTTGAATGATAGCCAATATTTCTGCTCGCTTCTCAGCTGGCGCTGCAATTTTCACCAAGATAACTTCCCGTTCTATGTGCGGTTTGTCTGTAATATCGCGAACACGAATGACATCGACCTGACGGTTGAGCTGTTTGATAATTTGCTCCACTTCATCATTCGATGCAACATCAATGATAATCGTAATTCGTGAAACATTTGAATCTTCTGTAGCACCAACAGAAATGCTTTCGATATTGACTTGACGTCTCGATAAGACTCCTGTAAAACGGTTGAGTACCCCAGATCGGTTTTGAAGCTTGGCTGTTAACATTCTACGCATTAAACTTCACCCCCAACATCTCATGGTTACTCTTACCAGCTGGAACCATCGGTAAAACGTGCTCTTTACGAGAAATATCGACTTCGATGAACATAGGTACATCCTCTGTGATGACTTCCAAATCCTTCTCTAAGGTTTCAGGATTATCAAATTTATAATTCTTAATCCCATATGCTTGAGCCATTAATTGGAAATCAGGAAGGCTATCAAAGACTGACTCTGATGTTCGACCATCGTAGAAGGCTTCTTGCCATTGACGAACCATCCCAAGTGAATGGTTATTAAGCATGATGACTTTAATTGGAATCTTGTAGATATTTAAGATTGCCAATTCTTGATTGGTCATCTGGAAACCGCCATCACCAACAAAGAGAACAACCTCTTTATCAGGATTAGCAATTTTTGCTCCAATAGCTGCAGGAACTCCGAATCCCATCGTTCCTAGACCCCCGGAAGTCACTAACTGACGCTCGTTTTGGTAAGGATAGTATTGAGCTGTCCACATTTGGTGTTGTCCTACGTCTGTGACAACAATAGCATCTCCTTTGGTCAACTCACCAATACGTTCAATAACTGCTTGGGGTTGGACAACGCGCTCTTTCTTATCATAGGATCGAACACGATTCTTATCTTTTGTGACTTTTTCAATCCATTTTTCAGTATTGTTACGAACACCTGGTTCTGCAAGCAATTGTTGCAAGGCATTTTTTGCATCACCAACAACTGGAATATCGACTGCAATGATTTTACCGATCTCTGCTGGATCGATATCAATATGCGCTACTTTAGCATTCTTCGCAAATGTCTTAGGATTACCAGTCAAACGGTCATCAAAACGGCAGCCAATAGAAATCATGAAATCTGCCTCAGTCATTGCAATATTGGCTGCAAAGGAACCATGCATCCCGCCCATTCCCAAAAAAAGTGGATGGCTAGTGGCGATTGTACCTTGTCCCAAAAGACTGGTCACAACCGGAATTTGATACCGTTCTGCAAATTCAATTAACTCAGATGCGGCCTCAGCGTAACTAATACCACCACCAGCAAGTAATACTGGTTTTTTAGCTTTGGACAACTGCTTCAAGATTTTCTTGATTTGCATATCATTTGGTTCAAGAGTTGGTTGATAACTTGGTAAAACTACTTCTGGTGAATAGATAAAATCTGTCTCGAGTGCAGAAACATCTTTTGGTAAATCAATAACAACTGGCCCCGGACGACCTGTAGTCGCAATATGTACAGCCTCTGTAATAATACGTGGAATATCCGCTGTCTCTCTAACCTGATAGTTGTACTTGGTAATTGGCATGGTAATACCGACAATGTCTGCTTCCTGGAAAGCATCCTTACCAATACCCGCTCTTGCCACTTGACCTGTAAAAACCAAAAGAGGAACGCTGTCGCTCATAGCATCTGCAATACCCGTAATGGCATTTGTAGCTCCTGGTCCACTTGTGACGACTGCCACACCAAGTTTCCCTGTCGACTTGGCATAACCTTCAGCTTCATGAAGACATCCTTGTTCATGGCGACCTAAAATGTGGCGAATACCTTTAAAACTATAAATAGCATCATACAAAGGCAAGACGGCCCCGCCTGGATAACCAAAAATCGTATCAATTCCTAAATCACGGAGTGTTTCCAAAACAAGTTCTGATCCTGACTTTGGTGAATCTAAAATGATTTTCTCCATCGTTCCCCTTTCTGTTCTCTTAAAATGACTTGTTTCTATCATACCATTTTTTCAAAATTTTTCAAGACAAAAGAAACAATTTTCTGAATTTTCTATCTAGATGTTTTACAATATCAAATTGATTTGAAAACTTATTCGTATTTCAACCTTTTTTATACAAAAAAGGTTGAAGACATTTTCGTCATCAACCTTTTTATTTAATAATTACAGATTAAAGTGAGTTAACATCAACCTTGATACCAACACCTTGAGTAGTTGTGATAGTCAAGTTTGTTACGTAAGTACCTTTAGCTGTAGCTGGTTTTGCTTTTTGGATAACTTCGTTGAAAGCTTTGAAGTTTTCAACCAATTTTTCAGCTTCAAATGATACTTTACCGATGATGGCTTGAACGTTACCTGCACGGTCAGCACGGTAAGTAATCTTTCCACCTTTAGACTCTTCAACTGCTTTAGCAACATCCATTGTTACAGTACCAGTTTTAGGGTTTGGCATCAAGTTACGTGGCCCAAGGACACGTCCAAGACGACCAACAAGAGCCATCATATCAGGTGTAGCGATAACTACGTCGAAATCCAACCAACCGTCGTTGATTTTAGCAACAAGGTCATCTTCACCTACGAAGTCTGCACCAGCAGCTTTTGCTTCTTCAGCTTTAGCACCACGTGCAAAAACAAGAACGCGTGAAGTTTTACCAGTACCGTTTGGCAATACCATTGCCCCACGGATTTGTTGATCAGCTTTTTTAACGTCGATGTTCAAGTTGTATGCAACTTCTACAGTTGCGTCAAATTTTGCAAAGTTAGTTTCTTTTGCAAGTGCTACAGCTTCTTCTACGCTGTATGCTTTTGTGCTGTCGATTTTCTCAAGTGCAGCACGAAGTTGTTTGCTTTTTTTAGCCATTTTCTATTCTCCTTGTAAGTGGTTCAATCGATTTTCATCTCCCACGTCACTTCTCGAAATGATGAAGTCTTGCGGGTTATATTGGGGATGTTATTGATTAGTCAACAACAGTGAATCCCATAGAACGAGCAGTACCTTCGATCATACGCATCGCAGACTCAACGTTTGCTGCGTTCAAATCTGGCATCTTAGTTTCTGCAATTTCTTGTACTTGTGCACGAGTAACTGTAGCAACTTTAGTTTTGTTAGGTGTACCTGATCCTTTTTCAACACCTGCAGCTTTTTTCAAAAGAACAGCAGCTGGTGGTGTTTTTGTAACGAAATCAAATGATTTATCTTCATAAACAGTGATAACAACTGGAATAATCATACCAGCTTGGTCAGCTGTACGAGCGTTGAACTCTTTTGTGAATCCCATGATATTGATACCAGCTTGACCAAGAGCAGGTCCAACTGGTGGAGCTGGTGTAGCTTTACCAGCAGGGATTTGCAATTTTACAAGTTTTTCGACTTTTTTAGCCATTTTTAAATCCTCCTTTGTGGTTTTGGCGGTAATGTAAGATTTTTACCTCCCACAAGTATGCTTTGTGCATACCTTTCTATTATACACGATTTCTTACAAAAAGCAAGAGAAATTTTAATTTTTTAATGTTTCTTTGTATTACATTTTTATGGCGAATTCATTCAATCAAAGTCAGTACAAGACTCACTCCATTTTCAGTAGTGCCACTTTCCACAAATCCAAGAGATTCAAAACATCTTCTAGAAATTCGATTAAAAGTGTAGATCTCTTGAACTTTCAACTGTTTCCACCCCTTTTGCCGAGCTAAATCAATCAAAGTCCTTAAAACCTTGCGTCCAAGGCCTTGATGCTGATAAGCTAGATTGCCAATCACAATAGGAAGATTCTCCTGAGATAAGGCTACATCCCCAATTGGAAACCACTCTCCCTTTTCTAGAAACTCAATCCAGAACAAATCCCCGTGTTCCTCTAAATAGGAATACATAGCATTTAATTTTTCCAAACTATAGGGTATTCTAATGCCGTCTACAAGCTCTACTAAATCCACATCTTGATACCAGACCAAAGCTGCATCATGATGATCTGCTAAAAAATAGGGAACTAGACGTAGGGAATCATCTATCTGAATGATCTTTGATGTCATTTTTTACTCCTAATACTAGCTTCGCTGCCTGATTAAAACCATCACACCAGTTATACCACTTTGGCTCATACTCATCTTGAGATAAGATATGATGTTTCAAATCCAGAACAGAGGTTATCTTTCTTTCCTCACAAGCTTGCGCATAGAGATGATATAGTTCATCACCACCATCTTTATCCCACTCAGCAGAAATCGTATCCCTACCTTCCAATAAAGCCTGGTAAGCCCTGTGATGCCCGTCTGTAATCAGCAAGCGATTTTTAAAAGAAAGAACACTGATTGGATCGATATTGGGCTTTTCTACCGACTGATAAAGCATCTGAATAGCTTGCAACTTCTTTTCTGATAAGTATAGTTGAGTCGGATGAAGATCTGTAATATTGACTCTCATTGCTTTCTCCTCAAGGGAATTTGATACTCATTTCTGTTTTCCTGTAAACCGCCATTGAAAACGGAGTTTGTCATAGTATGGAAACTCCATAAACAAAACTCCTAAGCCCATACAAAGGCTGGCAATCACATCTGATGGGTAGTGAACTCCCAGATAAATTCTTGATACCAGTACACTGACTAAAAATATACCAAGTCCTATTTGCACGACTTTTCTCCAGACATGATTTTTAATCCTTTGACTAAAAATCACAGTCAAAGTTCCTACCATAATCGTCACAGCCAGGGAATGTCCGCTAGGAAAGGAAAAACCTTTTTCCTCTACTAGGTGTAAAATTTCTGGCCGTGGTCTTTGATAGATATTCTTAAAAGTTACGATTAAAATTCCAGCAAAAGTTAGATTTCCTAGCATGAAAAAACTTTCTATCTTCCATTGCTTACAATAGAAAATAAAAGCAACTATTAAAACCCAGGTGATAATAACTGGAATATCAATCAAATGCGTGATTGCTTTAAAAAATATGGTCAAATAGTCAGGCAAGTTTCCTCGAATCACTGTCTGAATCGGTTGATCAAAGTTGATCAACATTTCAGGATAGAATTTAACCACATAACCAATAATCACAAAAAGTAAAAGGGCAAAACTGCCCTTCATTAAAAATGTTTGTTTATTTTTCATATTTTTTCAAAACAGGTTGTAAAAGTACATAGATTAACCAAAACACAATTGCCCAAATAACACCTTCAATTAGATTGAAAGGTGCAACCATAGCTGCTAAGTAATGAACGAGACCAAATGTTTGTGAAATATCATAATTCATAAATTTGGCATATAAGGGAATTGCGTAGAAGTAATTTACCAATACCATAGAAACACTCAAACCGACAGTTCCAATAATCGTTGCCAATACAAATCTGCTATGTGTCCGTTCCTTGTTCCAAATCAAAGCAAAAGCAAGAACAAAAACGAGAACAGCAATAATATTGATAGGAAGGCCAACTATGGTTTCAAGTCCCTTATTATTGAGGGCTAATTTGAGAACTGATCGAACTAAGGTCACAAAAATAGCACTTTTAAAATCTAAAACGACCAAGGCCAACAAGATGGCGACAATGCTCAAATCTATTTTGAAGAAATCTATCAAAAAAGAAAATTGATAAAACATCAAAATAAATGATAAAGCGGACAAAACTGCCACAATGGTCAGTTTACGTGTATTTGTCATAACAGGTTCCTCCAATTTTCTATAAAATCAGAAGAAGTTGGAAAGTTTCTCTCTATCTACTCTCTTAACTATCTCAAAAAGAAACCAAAGTTTACAAAGAAACTAGTTTTATTTCTATTATAATGAAGCAGAATAGACAAAGCTATCCTTTCGTCTTCTCCCATCCAGACTATACTGTCGGTTGTGGAATCTCACCACATCAGCTTGCGCTCGCGGACTTCTTTTAGACTATGGAAATGGAGATTTTTCTTTTAGACGAGGCGACAAGCTGTAGGCATAACTTTTGGTTAGGCAAAGCTTGCAACAAAGTATAAAAGGAAAAAAACATTTCCGAGTAAAAGTCACCGCCGGTCGGGAATTACACCCAGCCCTGAAGACCCCTTTATGATAACAAAAAAAGCTTGCAAGCGCAAGCATTTTATCTCTTATCAGTGTTTATTTCAACTTATCCGTTTCGTAAGTATGAACCAGTTCGAGACCCGCAAAATTTTGTTGACGGAGAGCCTCATACACAATCATGCATACTGTATTCGATACATTGAGACTACGAACATGTTCATCATTCATAGGAATTCTGAGGGCTTTGTCAGGATGCTCACGCATAAATTTCTCAGGTAAGCCCTTATCTTCACGGCCAAAGAGAAAATAATGATTTCCTTCTGTCGTGAAATCTGCATCTGAATAAACTTTTTCAGCAAACTTGGAAATTAAGTAGAGTTGTCCATTCATTTTTCCCATAAATTCATCTAAACTGTCATAGAAATAAATGTCAAGCTTGTCCCAATAGTCTAGCCCAGCTCGCTTCATTTTACGATCATCGATAGGGAAACCCATAGGTTTGATAATATGAAGGGGTGCATTTGTTGCTGCACAAGTTCGTGCAATATTTCCCGTATTTTGTGGAATTTGTGGTTCAAACAACACAATATGATTTGTCATGCCTTACTTCCTCTCACTAGTGCAAAAAAATAGCCACACTGCCCGGAGTCAAGCTCAGCAAACAGCGTGGTTAAAGCATCGTTAACTTACCTCACAACAGGTTTGAAGTAAATCAGCGAAACTACCTTTTAAGTATATCACTTTCAGATTGATTGTCAATAGAAATGGATTGATTTTTTCATTTTTTCCAGGATATTTACAAAATTCAAGCATATCCCGCCAATCTACTCAGTTTTTATAGTCGTCATAACATAGAGAACTTTGGGATAGATTCTCTTTCTTAAAAAAGTTTAATTTCTGAGCAAAAATACTTTTGGAGCCAATCATATGCTTCTAAACAGTAAACAATCGGTTGTTAAATGCATTTTAAACTAAAAAAAGGTATGATAGAAACAGATTAAAAAAGTAGGATATATAACTATGAAAATTATTCTTGTTGGAGGGGGGAAAGTAGGTTCTGCCCTTTGTCGTTCCCTTGTCGCTGACAATCACGATGTTGTCTTAATTGAACAGAACGAAACCGTTTTGAATTACATGACAAGTCGCTTTGATATTATGGGTATTGCAGGAAATGGGGCTGACTTTACAATGCTAGAAGCAGCCAATGTCCAAGACTGTGATATTTTCATCGCCATGACGCAGTATGATGAGGTCAATATGGTTTCGGCAGTCCTTGCTAAAAAAATGGGTGCCAAGGAGACCATCGTTCGTGTCCGTAATCCTGAATATTCCAATCCTTACTTTAAAGAAAAAAATATTCTCGGATTTTCACTAATTGTCAATCCAGAGCTCTTGGCTGCTCGTGCCATTGCTAACATCATCGACTTCCCAAACGCTCTCTCAGTTGAGCGATTTGTGGGAGGTTTGGTAAGTCTAATGGAATTTGTCGTTCGAAAAGATAGCACTATTTGTCAGATGTCCATTGCTGATTTTCGTAAAAAGTTCGGCAATGTTATCGTCTGTGCTATTGAGCGCGATCATAAACTGATGATTCCTGGTGGCGACCTTATTTTAGAAGATAAAGACCGTATCTTTGTAACAGGACATCGTGTCGATATGATGCTTTTCCATAACTACATCAAGTCCAGAGTTGTTAAGAGCTTACTCATTATTGGAGCTGGTAAAATTGCTTACTACCTACTGGGTATTTTAAAAGACAGCCGAATCGATACGAAAGTTATCGAGGTCAACCAAGAACGAGCCGCCTTCTTCAGTGAAAAATTCCCTAAACTTTATATTGTTCAAGGAGATGGAACAACCAAAGACACGCTCTTAGAAGAAAGCGCTCAACACTACGATGCTGTTGCCACCCTGACTGGAGTTGATGAAGAAAATATCATCACATCTATGTTTTTAGATAGTATTGGTGTTCAAAAAAATATTACCAAAGTCAACCGTACTAGCCTATTGGAAATTATCCATGCGACAGATTTCTCAAGTATTATCACACCTAAGACAATCGCTGTTGATACCATCATGCACTTTATCCATGGTCGTGTAAATGCGCAATATTCTGACCTTCAAGCCATGCACCACCTTGCAAACGGCCAGGTAGAAACTCTTCAGTTCTTAATCAAGGAAGCAAATAAGATGACTGGCAAACCTTTGTCTCAATTAAAACTCAAAAAAGATGTCTTGATTGCTGCCATTATCCGTAATGGAAAAACAATTTTCCCAACCGGAGAAGAAACACTCCAAGTAGGTGACAAGCTAGTGGTTATCACTTTGTTATCTAACATCACCAAGATTTATGATTTGTTAGAGAGGTAAGCTATGAATAGAAGTATGGTACGCTTTCTTCTTGCAAAGCTACTTTTGATCGAAGCTGGACTACTCTTGGTACCCGTTTGTATTGCTCTTTACTATCAAGAATCTGATCAAGTGTTTTCAGCTCTTTTCTCTACTATCGGAATTCTCGTCGTCCTGGGTCTTCTGGGCATCATTAAAAAGCCAAAAAAACAACGAATCTATGCAAAAGAAGGGGTCTTAATTGTAGCTCTCTGTTGGATTCTCTGGTCCTTCTTTGGTGCCCTTCCCTTTGTCTTTTCAGGACAAATTCCCAATATGATAGATGCTTTCTTCGAAGTTAGTTCTGGTTTCACTACAACAGGAGCAACCATCCTAAATGACGTATCTGTCTTAAGCAGATCTCTTTTGTTTTGGCGGAGTTTTACCCACCTCATTGGAGGGATGGGGGTGCTGGTTTTTGCCCTAGCTATTATGGACAATGCCAAAAACAGCCACTTAGAGGTTATGAAGGCAGAGGTTCCTGGACCAGTATTTGGTAAAGTTGTGTCTAAACTAAAAAATACAGCTCAAATCCTTTATATTCTCTATCTAGCAATGTTCGCTCTCTTTGTAGTTATTTATTACATTGCAGGGATGCCACTCTACGATAGTTTTGTTATCGCGATGGGAACTGCTGGTACTGGTGGATTCACTGTTTATAACGATGGTATTGCCCACTATCATAGTTCTCTCATCACTTATTTGACAAGCATCGGGGTTTTGATGTTCGGTGTCAATTTCAACCTCTACTACTATCTCATGCTTCGTCGAGTTAAGGAATTCTTTTTCGATGAGGAACTTCGAGCTTATCTCTTAATTGTAGCCATATCCACAGGCTTAATCACACTCAACACACTTCACCTCTATAGTGGAGTTTCACAAAGTTTTGAAATGGCCTTCTTCCAAGTTTCTAACATCATTACCACTACTGGTTTTGGTTATGGAGATATCACAAACTGGCCTTTGTTTTCTCAATACATCTTACTAATGCTAATGGCAATCGGTGGTTCTGCTGGTTCTACTGCCGGTGGTCTCAAGGTCATCCGTGGAGTTATCCTCGCTAAAATTGCAAAAAATCAATTTTTGTCTACCATCTCCCCTCACCGTGTCTTAACTCTCCATGTTAATAAAACGGTCATCGACAAGGATACCCAACATAAGATTTTGAAATATTTTGTAGTTTACATTATGATTCTACTTAGTTTAATCTTCATCGTCAGTTTAGATACCAACAATTTAATGGTTGTTACGAGTGCTGTTTTCAGTTGCTTTAACAATATAGGACCAATTCTAGGAACGACTTCTAGTTTCTCAATTTTTAGTCCATTCTCAAAACTCCTCCTATCCTTTGCAATGATTGCAGGACGTCTTGAAATTTATCCAATCATATTACTCTTTATGAAGCGAACCTGGTCTAAACGTTAGAAATTCATTATCAAAAAGCACAACTTCCAAGAAATAACTGGTGGTTGTGCTTTTTTCTGAAAAAAGACAGTTGAGAGGTAAAAAATGACACTTGAGAAAAACTTAGGTTTTTGTGAATCCTTTTGGTTATAATCTTTAAAAAACGTAGGGGTTATTTTATGAACAAAATTAGAAAATCAATCCAATTTCTCTTGTTAGGGACCATGGCATATCTAGGATTCTGTAGTTGCTTATTTTGGCCTGGAATTTCTCTAACTCTTAAACAAACACATTTTTACATTTTGCTGTTCTTATTAACATTAGCTGGCATGTGTACATTCATCCACTATCTTTCCGGTCATGAACCTGTGAGTAGTCAGCTAGGCAAACGTAGTCGCGCTTTCTTTTTATTGTATAGCGCTATGGTTATTATTAACTTGACTGGAGTCAGCCTTATTTTATTTGAGAATATCAGCACTAACAATTTACTTCAAAAAGAGGTGATAGAATTGTTGTTAATTTCTTTCTTTTTCCTATTTGGACTTGATATTGCAACTTTTTTACCACTAAAGAAATGGAAGAAATTACAAACCCATAATAAAGCAAGAAAACTAACTTTCCTAATTATCTTTAGTTTATTTTTCTACATAATCCTATAACTATCCTCTCTGTTGGTTTTTATATCCTATTAGGAATCAGCTTCCTTAGTTTTTTATTTCCAAAAAAGTTAAGACACGATTTATCTTTCTACAGCCACTTAATACGAGATATCTTACTGATTATCTCTACACTCATGTTTTGGTAGTTTCTAGAATTCCTATCCAAAGTATGCTATAATGAAATAAATTTTTTAGGAGATATTTGGATGAATTTTTTTAAAGATTATCGCAAGCGACTGATTTGGTTAGGAATCTTTTTTGTAGCAATATTCTTATCACAAGTCCCTATGTTAACTTTAGTGTTGCTTCAAAAAACTCAACTGGAATCTATTTGGTCCACTGTAATAGTTGGGATTACTTCTACCGCTGTCGTTACACTCTTTTTATATGGCGCTCACAAAAGCAAGCTCCTAAATTTAAAATCAAAACTCTTTACCATTAATGATGCCCCTCGAATCGCTCTTAGTTATGTAGCCATTATTGTTGGAAATATGATTGGTGCGATTTGGTTGCACCTTCTGAAGCAAACAACTACTTCAAATCAAGAAACTATTAATAGCCTCATCTCTGAAACTTCTCTAATTTCCAGCTTTTTCGTGATTGTTATAGTAGCACCTCTTTGTGAGGAAATTATCTGCCGCGGTATCATACCTACAAAACTATTTGAAGGATATGAAAAAATTGGTTACATTTTTGGTTGGCTTCTCTTCACTATAGCCCATATGCCAAATAATCTTCCTTCTTTCTTGATCTATGGCTGGATGTCTGCTGTCCTAACTTGGACTGCTTATCGCACCAAACGACTAGAGATGTCTATCTTACTGCACCTAGTGAATAATGGAGTCAGCATTCTATTGCTTATCCTCCTTACATTCCTTATCAAGGTTGTTGGTATAGATGCTTTTCAATAAATAGAAGTTCCACTACTAATAAAAAGACTAGAAACCTATTTGATTTCTAGTCTTTTTTATCTTTTAACAATAAAGCACAAACAAGATGCGAAGTGTTGTGCACGAAATTTGTGACCTAATTGGCTATATTTAACTTCCTTAATGTTACGACACGAAGAGGCGAAAACGATTATTTTTCGCCGATGAGTTAGTAAGGCAGTTAGCTAGACTGCTTTCTAACTATATCGATTTTATTTGCCAAACGTAGTTAGTGAGGCAGTCAGGTCACTTTCTACCCATCACGACGTAAAGTTTTACGAATCGATAATATTCGTAAAACTTTACTAGTGGAGCGCCTAGCCAAGTTCCATAGAAACTTGGCGTTAGTTACTTAGATTGTTACACAATCAAGTAACTTTGGCAATCTACATCTTTTCTTCCAACTCCACATCTGGATACTTGTCCGCAAACCAACGGAGGGCAAAGTCATTCTCAAAGAGGAAGACAGGTTGGTCAAAGCGGTCTTTGGCCAAGATGTTTCGGCTTGAAGACATACGCTCGTCAAGGTCTTCTGGCTTAATCCAGCGAACGGTCTTTTTACCCATTGGGCTCATGACTACTTCGGCATTGTACTCATTTTCCATCCGGTGTTTAAAGACTTCAAACTGCAATTGACCAACAGCACCAAGCATGTATTCGCCCGTTTGGTAGTTGGTATAAAGCTGGATAGCTCCTTCTTGCACCAATTGCTCAATCCCTTTGTGGAAGGATTTTTGCTTCATGACGTTCTTAGCTGACACTTTCATGAAGATTTCAGGAGTAAAGGTTGGTAGAGGTTCAAATTCAAACTTGTTCTTCCCAACAGTTAGCGTATCTCCAACCTGGTAGGTCCCTGTATCATAAACTCCGATGATATCTCCTGCTACCGCATTGGTCACATTTTCACGACTTTCCGCCATAAATTGGGTGACATTAGAAAGTTTAGCTCCCTTACCAGTACGAGGGAGATTAACACTCATACCACGCTCAAATTCACCCGATACAATACGAACAAATGCGATACGGTCACGGTGTCGAGGGTCCATGTTGGCTTGAATTTTAAAGACAAAACCTGAGAAATCCTTATCATAAGGGTCGACAAGTTCACCGTCTGTTTTCTTGTGCCCATGAGGTTCTGGAGCAAACTTGAGGAAGGTTTCAAGGAAGGTCTGCACCCCAAAATTGGTTAGAGCTGAACCAAAGAAGACCGGAGTTAATTCACCCGCAAGGATGGCTTCCTCTGAGAATTCATTTCCTGCTTCTTGCAAGAGCTCGATGTCGTCTTTCACTTGCTCGTAGAAAGGATTGCTAGCAAATAGCTTATCCCCATCTTCCAGACTGGCAAAACGCTCGTCTCCTTTGTAGAGTTCCAAGCGTTGGTTATAAAGGTCATAAAGTCCCTCAAAGGCTTTCCCCATCCCGATTGGCCAATTCATTGGGTAACTGGCAATGCCCAAAACTTCTTCCAATTCTTGCAAGAGATCTAGTGGCTCACGGCCGTCACGGTCCAACTTGTTCATAAAGGTAAAGACGGGGATGCCACGGTGTTTGACAACCTCAAACAATTTCTTGGTTTGGGCCTCAATCCCCTTGGCAGAGTCTACGACCATGACGGCAGCGTCCACCGCCATCAAGGTACGGTAAGTATCTTCTGAGAAGTCCTCGTGCCCTGGGGTATCTAGGATATTGACCCGTTTGCCATCATAGTCGAACTGCATGACAGATGAGGTTACCGAAATCCCACGTTGTTTCTCGATATCCATCCAGTCAGATTTAGCGAAGTTTCCTGTCTTCTTTCCTTTGACCGTTCCGGCTTCCCGAATCTCTCCCCCAAAGTAGAGCAATTGCTCTGTAATCGTCGTTTTACCAGCGTCCGGGTGAGAGATGATGGCAAAGGTACGGCGTTTCTTAATTTCTTCTTGAATAGTCATAAGTTCTCTATCTTTCTAATTTTTTTAATTATTTTAATTCCTAATCACTCTTTATTACATTGGACTCTAAAATTCCTTTCAACACTCCATTATATCGGATTTTAGAGAGTTTTTCAATTGCTTACACAAGAAAAAGCAGGTCAAGATACTAGACCTGCTCATAAGATTCTTTTGTTGACTATTTAAATTTTTCATTCTTCATATTTCTTCGCAAATCAATTGTTTCTTGCGCAATTTTCTTTTTCCAACGTTTCTTAAACAAAATATCAAAGAGTACTAAGGCTGAAGAAAGAATGATTGAAACCAGAAGGTATTTTATCCAAATAGGAGCATCTGGGATAAAAGGCGTGGTATTCAAGAGTCCGTAATTCCCACCTGTCACTTGATTAACTCCAACTAGAAAAAGATTGAGAATAAATGTGTAAGCGATAATGCGATACTTTTTCAGCAAGGTCTTGTCGTAGTGGTTCATAAGATAGACCAAGGAATTGACCAAGAGGGCATAATGACCAATGAGAAAAGAAAAACTGGTAATATGCGGGAAATCATAGGGATCAAAAACTGGATAGCCTAAAGCAAATACTGCTCCACTGGCTCCCATTAGGGCAAAATACTGCTTGGTTTTCCATTTATCTGGTAAGAAAACAACTGCAAACATTGCCAAACGACAATGGTAAAGAGGCAGGCTGTTCGAAAATGGAATGCTAAAACCTATATACCAAGTATAAAGAGCTAGCAATTGCGCTATTTGAATCCACTTAAACAATCGGACAAATTTGGGATTTTTGTAGTAAGTAAGAGAAGCATAAATAGACAAGGCAAGAAGGCCTATCATAACTCCATACCAAAAAATCGGAATAGGCGGTGGTGTCGTTTGGGTTCTTGTAATAAAATGATGCATAAAGTCTCCTTAAGTTAACGAATTCAGTTGTATATTAACTATTCTTATGTTTATATTTAACGAGTTGATTGATAAGGATGAGAATACCTGTCATTAAACTGGTTACTATCAAATAGTTAAGCAAACTACCATGATCCCCAATCACAGGTGGCTTGCTCATAAAGCCATAATTTCCTCCTGTCAAGAGGTTGGCTATCAAAATAATGGAATTAACTCCAAGAGTCATCCGGCATATTTTCCAAGTATCCCCTTTTTCAACTTTATAATATCTAACAAGATAAATCAAGCAGTTAGCAAAGAGGGCCCAATGTCCGAAAACATTGTTGACAGACGAAACATGAGGGAAAGGAAAAGGATAAAAGACTGGATAAACCAAGGCCATAATAGAACCAAAGACTCCCAACAGAGCAAAATATTGCTTGAAAAAGGTCTTATTAGGGGCAAAAAGAATCATCCACATAGCCATGCGACTATGGTAAAAAGGGAGAGCCTCAGATAGGGGCAGACGTGCAGCAATATACCAAGCGTTGATAATCAGCAACTGAATCAATTGTCCCCAATACCAAAAGTTTCTGTAACCTTTAGATGATGCGAAACGAATCGATAAAACAGCTATGATTACCAAAGACGTAGGTAATAAAAAGTACCAGAATCCCAAGTGTGGAGGAACTGTCTTTTTACTGGTAAAAAGTAACTCCCAAAGCGTCATATGTCATCCTTAAAGTGTTCTAGTTGAGTCAATTCTCCATCTTGTTTATCAACTAGAATCTACCGTTATTCTTTTTTCTAATTTCAACCATTATATCGAAATAAAAAGTATTTTTCAATTTCCGCTTCTTTTCAACTTGACTTGCCTTATTTATAGGAAAATATGGTAAAATAGAACAGATAAAGAATCATCATTTCACGAAAGGATAGAAGATGAAAATTACGCAAGAAGAGGTGACTCACGTTGCCAATCTTTCTAAATTAAAATTCACTGAAAATGAAACAGCTGAGTTTGCGACAACCCTGTCTAAAATTGTTGACATGGTGGAATTGTTGGAAGAAGTGGACACAACGGGTGTTGTTCCAACAACGACCATGGCTGATCGTAAGACAGTATTGCGTCCGGATGTTGCTGAAAAGGGGACGGACCGTGACCGCTTGTTCAAAAATGTACCTGAAAAAGATAACTACTATATCAAGGTGCCAGCTATTCTAGACGAAGGAGGAGATGCTTAATGACTTTTAATAACAAAACCATTGAAGAGTTGCACAATCTCCTTGTTTCTAAGGAAATTTCTGCAACAGAACTAACACAAGCAACTCTTGAAGATATCAAGGCGCGTGAAGAGGCTATCAATGCCTTCGTTACGATTGCTGAGGACCAAGCTCTTGCTCAGGCTAAAGCTATTGATGAGACTGGAATTGACGCTGACAATGTTCTTTCAGGAATCCCGCTAGCTGTTAAGGACAACATCTCTACTGATGGTATCCTGACAACTGCAGCCTCAAAAATGCTGTATAACTACGAGCCAATCTTTGATGCGACAGCGGTTGCTAATGCAAAATCTAAGGGCATGATAGTTGTTGGTAAAACAAATATGGACGAGTTTGCCATGGGGGGTTCTGGTGAAACATCTTACTATGGACCAGCCAAAAATGCTTGGGACCACAGCAAGGTTCCTGGTGGATCTTCTAGTGGTTCTGCAGTTTCTGTAGCATCAGGTCAAGTTCGTTTGTCCCTTGGTTCTGATACTGGTGGTTCTATCCGCCAACCTGCTGCCTTCAACGGGATTGTTGGTCTTAAACCAACTTACGGAACGGTTTCTCGTTTCGGTCTTATTGCATTTGGTAGCTCCCTAGATCAGATTGGTCCTTTTGCACCAACTGTTAAAGAAAATGCCTTGCTTCTCAACGCTATTGCTAGCGAAGATGCAAAAGACTCTACTTCTGCTCCAGTCCGCATTGCTGACTTTACTTCAAAAATCGGTCAAGACATCAAGGGCATGAAAATCGCTTTGCCTAAGGAATACCTTAGCGAAGGAATTGACCCAGAGGTTAAAGATACTATCCTTAATGCGGCCAAACACTTTGAAAAATTGGGAGCAACTGTCGAAGAAGTTAGCCTTCCACACTCTAAATACGGTGTCGCCGTTTACTACATCATTGCTTCATCTGAAGCTTCATCAAACTTACAACGATTTGACGGGATTCGCTATGGTTTCCGTGCGGAAGATGCTAAAAACTTGGATGATATCTATGTGAACACTCGTAGCCAAGGATTTGGTGACGAAGTCAAACGCCGTATCATGCTTGGAACTTTCAGCCTTTCATCAGGTTACTACGATGCCTACTACAAGAAGGCTGGTCAGGTTCGTACCCTCATCATTCAAGACTTTGAAAAAGTATTTGCAGACTACGACCTCATCCTTGGTCCAACAGCTCCAAGCGTGGCCTTTGATTTGGATTCACTTAACCATGATCCTGTTGCCATGTACTTAGCGGATCTCTTGACAATTCCTGTCAACTTGGCTGGTCTACCAGGAATTTCAATTCCTGCAGGATTTGCTCAAGGTCTTCCCGTTGGTTTGCAATTGATTGGTCCTAAATACTCTGAAGAAACCATTTACCAAGCCGCTGCTGCTTTTGAAGCAACAACAGACTACCACAAACAACAACCCGTGATTTTTGGAGGTGCTAACTAATGAACTTTGAAACAGTCATTGGACTTGAGGTCCACGTGGAACTCAACACCAATTCAAAAATTTTCTCTCCAACATCAACCCATTTTGGCAATGAACAAAATGCCAATACCAACGTGATTGACTGGTCCTTCCCAGGGGTACTTCCTGTCCTCAATAAAGGTGTAGTTGATGCTGGTATCAAGGCAGCTCTTGCCCTCAACATGGACATCCATAAGAAGATGCACTTTGACCGTAAGAACTACTTCTACCCTGATAATCCTAAAGCCTACCAAATTTCTCAATTTGATGAACCAATCGGTTATAACGGCTGGATTGAAGTGGAACTAGAAGACGGAACCACTAAAAAAATCGGAATTGAACGTGCCCACTTAGAAGAAGATGCTGGTAAAAACACCCACAGCCCAGATGGTTTCTCTTATGTCGATCTTAATCGTCAAGGGGTACCATTGATTGAGATTGTATCTGAAGCCGACATGCGTTCTCCTGAAGAAGCCTATGCTTATCTAACAGCCCTTAAAGAAGTTATCCAATACACAGGCGTTTCTGATGTTAAAATGGAGGAAGGCTCTATGCGTGTAGATGCCAATATTTCTCTTCGCCCTTATGGTCAAGAAGAATTTGGTGTCAAGACTGAGTTGAAAAACCTCAACTCCTTCTCAAACGTTCGTAAAGGTCTTGAATACGAAGTCCAACGTCAGGCTGAAATCCTTCGTTCAGGTGGTCAAATTCGTCAGGAAACAAGACGTTACGATGAAGCCAACAAATCAACCATCCTCATGCGTGTTAAAGAAGGTGCTGCAGACTACCGCTACTTCCCAGAACCTGATCTACCACTCTTTGAAATATCAGATGAGTGGATTGAGGAAATGCGGACTGAGTTACCTGAGTTTCCAAAAGAACGCCGTGCTCGCTACGTATCTCAACTTGGCTTATCAGACTACGATGCTAGTCAGTTGACGGCTAACAAAGTCACTTCCGACTTCTTTGAAAAAGCTGTCGCACTTGGCGGCGATGCTAAGCAAGTCTCTAACTGGCTCCAAGGTGAAGTCGCTCAATTTTTGAATGCCGAAGGTAAAACACTGGAACAAATCGAGTTGACTCCAGAAAACTTGGTAGAAATGATTGCCATCATCGAAGACGGAACTATTTCATCTAAGATTGCCAAGAAAGTCTTTGTTCACCTCGCTAAAAATGGGGGTGGTGCTCGCGAATACGTCGAAAAAGCAGGATTGGTACAGATTTCAGACCCTGAAGTTTTGATTCCAATCATCCACCAAGTCTTTGCAGATAACGAAGCAGCCGTTGCTGACTTCAAGTCAGGGAAACGTAACGCTGATAAAGCCTTTACCGGATTCCTCATGAAAGCAACCAAAGGTCAAGCCAACCCACAAGTAGCTCTCAAACTACTTGCCCAAGAATTGGCTAAGTTGAAAGATAACGAATAAAGTATACTTATATAATAGCCCTTTCTACTGGAAAAATAAACTTGTATAAGGAGAACCTATGAATAAGTTTTTAAAATTTTTATTTGCTTTTGTCGTTCTTGCAATGTTAGGAGCCTCTGTATTACAACTCTTTTTCCCATCCTATATGGCTAGCCACTCAGGTTACGGGTTCTCAGTAGGATGGCAGAGAGAAATCGGGATTTGGAATCTAGCTGTTTTAATCATGATTGTCGCTGCAAATCTAAAATACGACTGGTTTTACTTGCGAGTGATTCTCCTATCTCTCATTATTGGTGGAGCCGGAATAGGCACCAACCACCTCGTCAATTTTATGGACTCTCATTCTCCCGTAAATGCCATCGGTGCAATCGAAAATTACCTCTTGGTATTCGGATGGATCCTTGGTTGGGCAATTGAAGACCACACTAGGAAAAACAACTCACATAGTTAGGAGACATATGAAAAAGTTATATACTCTTATCGCGACTTGCTTGCTTCTACTATTTGTGACACCCCTACAATCAATCGATGCTGGGGTTGGACATTCACGAAGTGGTAGCTCTAGTCGTAGTAGTTCACGTAGTAGCAGCTCTAGCCGTAGTAGTTCACGTAGTAGCTCTAGCCGCTCAAGTGGCAATAATTCCTCTTACAGAAGTAGCTATTATTCTGACGGCAGTTACTCAAGTTCAGGTGGTTCTCTAGGTACTGGAATGACCATTCTTATCATGTTTGGTGTCGGAGCTTTCCTACTCTACATGCTCATCAAGTACCTTAACGACCAGAATACTCCACCTGAAACACCGTATAGAAGACATACTACTAACTACGAGCCAGAGCCAACTAGCCATCGTAGGGTTGAAAATAATAACCAAGCTATCGATCGACTCAGGTATCACGATCCAAACTTTGATGCCTCTACTTTCACTTCATGGGCTAAAGAAGTATACATTCAGCTACAAGCTGCATGGACTAAAAAAGATTGGAATGCCGTTCGTTCTCTAGAAAGCGCAAGTCTCTACAAACAACACAGCACACAACTAGAAGATTATATCCAATCTAAAACAACGAATGTCTTAGAACGAGTTTGTGTTGAAAATGTTAGAATCAAAGATTTCAATAGTAATCCAGATGGAAATGATACTTTAGTCGTTATTTTATCATCTACCTTGAGAGATTACGTCGTTGAAGACGAAAGTCGTAAAGTCATCGAAGGTAACCCTCAAAAAGATCTATTCACCGTTTACCAAATGAACTTTATCCGTAAACACGGTAGCCAAACTGAATCAACTGTTCAAGAGAATGCCGTCAGCGACCACTGTCCAAACTGTGGCGCACCACTAAAAATATCAGCCATTAGCAAATGTGACTATTGCGGTGCTGAATTAACACGTAGTCCAAACCAATGGGTACTAGATACCTATGATGTTGTGGATGAAGATGAACTTTATAACTAGGAGAAATAATTATGGGATTTATTCGAGCTGCCCTATCTGCTGGGCTTAATAGTTTTAACGATAGCAAATTTAAAGAAGCTGTTGTGCTTCCAAATGACGTATCATCAGATGCTGTAGCCATTAAAGGCCAACGACTTGCAAAAGACCCTGATGGTCAATCTAGACAAAGCAATCAAAATACCGGTCTTCTTACAGACGGTAGTGTTGTCATTGTTCCTCAAGGCTACGTTGCTATCTTGGTCAATAACGGAACCTTCCTAGGAGATGTCTTGGAAGCTGGTAGCCATGAATGGCAAGCAGGAGATAATGCTTGGCTTCTTGAAAAAGGTGGCTTAAAAGGAACTTGGGAAAACTTTAAAAACCGTTTCTCTTTTGGAGGACAAGTCATTACCCAACAAGAAATTATCTATGTACGTATGCAACCTCTTGCTGGTAATAAATTTGGTACTCAAAACGCTGTCGAATACTTCAGCGAACGCTACCAACAACTGCTCAATATCCGTTTCTATGGACTATTTGACGCTAAAGTTTCCGACCCGGTGCTCTTTTATGTTAGCTCTGTTAGCCACCAAATTACAGAGCAAAAACCATTTACCTTGCAAGATGTGGCCCAAGGCACACTTCGACAAAATATCGCTCCAAAAATTGCCATTGCAATTGCCAAGTACACCAACGAAAACAAAGTCGATATCTATAGCTTAAATGCTAATCAAGATACCTTTAACGAAGTAGCAAAACAAGAGGTCAATAAAGTTTGGACAGGTCTTTATGGTATCGAAGCAACTAACATCTTGCTTGAAGACCTCAGCTATGACCAAGAAAGTTTAGATATTGTTCGTAAGCTTGATAGTGAACTTGTAGCTATGAAATACAACACAATCGAGATTGAAGAACGTCGTGCTCGCAATGAAGCCCTTGTTGCTGCAGCTAATAACGAAGGCAACGGTAGCAATGGCATGAACATGTTTATGGGAATGAATCTTGGACAAGCTCTTGGCGGTCAACTTAACCAACAAGCCCAACCTCAAGCTCCTGTTCAAAATAATGGACAGGCTCCAGCTCAAAACAATGGGCAAGCTACAAGTAAGAATTTCTATATTGAAGTCGATGGCAAGTACGTACTAGTTACCAAAGATGAAGACGGGAATATCGTTCCTGTCAACTAATCAGGAATCATCAGATATTTGAGAATTGTCAACGTTTATGATACAATAAAGAGTAAATTATTTATTAAAGAGGTAAAAACATGATTGAAGCAAGTAAATTAAGAGCTGGTATGACATTTGTAACAGCAGATGGAAAATTGATTCGAGTTTTGGAAGCAAGTCACCACAAACCAGGTAAAGGAAATACCATCATGCGTATGAAATTGCGTGATGTCCGTACTGGATCTACATTTGACACAAGCTACCGACCAGAAGAAAAATTTGAACAAGCGATTCTTGAGACTGTCCCAGCCCAATACTTGTACCAAATGGACGACACAGCTTACTTCATGAATACAGAAACTTATGACCAATACGAAATCCCTGTAGTCAATGTTGAAAATGAATTGCTTTACATTCTTGAAAACTCAGAAGTAAAAATTCAATTCTACGGAAGTGAAGTGATCGGAGTCACTGTACCAACTACAGTTGAATTAACTGTCACAGAAACTCAACCATCTATCAAGGGAGCTACTGTTACCGGATCTGGTAAACCTGCAACTCTAGAAACAGGTCTTGTCGTAAACGTTCCAGACTTTATCGAAGCTGGACAAAAACTTGTTATTAACACTGCAGAAGGAACTTACGTTTCTCGTGCCTAATCTCTAGAAAGAGGTCATTCTATGGGAATTGAAGAACAATTAGGCGAAATCGTTATCGCCCCACGTGTACTTGAAAAAATCATTGCTATCGCTACTGCTAAAGTTGACGGAGTCCATTCTTTTTCAAATAAATCAGTATCTGACACCCTTTCAAAACTTTCACTTGGTCGTGGCGTCTATCTAAAAGAATCTGAAGAAGAACTAACAGCTGATATCTATCTCTATCTTGAGTATGGTGTCAAGGTTCCTAAGGTTGCAATGGCTATTCAAAAAGCTGTTAAAGATGCTGTTCTTAACATGGCTGATATTGAACTCTCTGCCATAAACATTCACGTTGCTGGTATTGCACCAGATAAGACACCAAAACCAGCATTGACAGACTTATTTGATGAGGACTTCCTCAATGACTAGTCCATTATTAGAATCTAGACGTGAACTACGCAAGTGCGCTTTCCAAGCTTTGATGAGTCTAGAATATGGTTCTGATATAGAAACTGCTTGTCGTTTTGCTTATACTCATGATCGAGAAGACGATGAGGTCAAACTTCCTAGTTTCCTAATCAATCTTGTGACTGGTGTTCAAGCTCAAAAAGAGGAGCTAGATAAACAAATTACTCAACATTTAAAGGCTGGTTGGACAATTGACCGTTTAACCTTAGTAGAGAAGAATCTCTTACGTTTAGGAGTTTTCGAAATCACTTCTTTTGATACTCCTCAACTCGTAGCTGTGAATGAAGCTATTGAACTTGCAAAAAGCTTTTCAGATCAAAAATCTGCCCGTTTCATCAATGGACTACTCAGTCAATTTGTAACTGGAGAAAACTAACCCCCGAAAAAGTGCTTGACTCAGATCAAGCACTTTTTACTTCAATCCAATCAGTTACGAATAGAGCCTTTTATAAACAATATAAAAAAGCTAGAACTTTTATTTTGTTCCAGCTTTTTGTATTGATATCAATATTTTCTAAAACGTTGGTAACGTTCTTCAATGAGTTGTTCTAGTGGAAGTTTCCCAAGTTCAGCGAGTTCTGCTTGAAGTTGTTCTTTTACTTGCTTGATTAAATCTTTACTTGATAGGCCCACCTCAGAGATAACCTTATCAACAATCTTCATATCTAACAATTCAAAAGAAGTAATTTTCATCAACTCTGCAGCTTCCATGGCACGACTGCCATCCTTCCAAAGGATAGAGGCAAAGCCTTCAGGACTGAGAACTGCATAGATAGAGTTTTCCAACATCCAAACACGGTTTGCTACAGCAAGAGCGAGGGCCCCACCAGAACCACCTTCTCCGATAATAATGGCAATAATTGGCACCTTAAGATCGCTCATCTCCATAAGGTTGCGGGCAATAGCTTCGCCTTGTCCACGTTCTTCTGCTCCTACACCGGGATAGGCACCAGCCGTGTTGATAAAGGTTACAACAGGACGACCAAATTTTTCAGCCTGCTTCATCAAGCGAAGGGCTTTTCGATAACCTTCAGGATGAGGTTGTCCAAAGTTACGGTTAAGATTATCTTGTAAGCTTTTACCTTTTTGGATTCCAACAACAGTTACTGCTTGGTTTCCCAACCAACCGATACCACCAATAACAGCACCATCATCTCGGAAAGAGCGATCACCATGTAGCTCTACAAAGTCATCAAATATTCCTGTTGCGAAGTCCAAGGCAGTTAAGCGGGTTTGTTCACGTGCTTCTCTGACGATTTTTGCAATATTCATCAACATTCCCCCTTATGTAACCTTACTAATCGAGCAATCATATCTGGCAATTCTCTCCGTTTAACAATCGCATCCACAAATCCATGTTCTAACAAAAACTCTGCCTTCTGGAAATCCTCTGGCAAATCTTCCCTCACGGTATTTTCAATGACACGACGTCCAGCAAATCCTACTAAACTTTGAGGCTCTGCCAAGATGATATCACCTTCCATAGCAAAGGAAGCCGTAACACCACCAGTTGTTGGATCAGTAAGGATTGTTAGGTAAAAGAGACCTGCATTGGAATGACGTTTGACTGCTGCAGAGATTTTAGCCATCTGCATCAAACTCATGATTCCTTCTTGCATACGTGCTCCACCAGATGCTGTAAACAAGACGACTGGTAATTTTTCAGCTGTCGCGAATTCGAACAATCTTGTGATTTTTTCACCAACTACTGTTCCCATAGATGCCATGATAAAATTAGAATCCATGATTCCGAGAGCAACTTTTTCGCCCTTAATCAAAGCAGTTCCAGTAACAACAGCTTCATCAAGGCCTGTTTTTTCACGCATAGAAACTAATTTTTTCTGATAACCTGGAAATTCCAAAGGATCCTTTGTCTCAATTCCTGTAAACATCTCTAAGAAGCTACCCATATCGATGGTTAAAGCAAGACGCTCTTGAGCTGAAATACGGAAGGTATAGCCACAGTGAGGACAAATCCGATCACTCCCCAAATCTTTTTGGTAGATGGTGTGTTTACAACCCGGACATTTTGAGAAGAGTTCATCTGGAACCTCAGGTTTTGCTTGGGGCTTTTCTCTAATTGAACGATTGGGATTAATCCGAATATATTTATCTTTTTTACTAAATAGAGCCATACATCCCCCTTTTAGTTCTCATACTCTTTTTACTTTATTCTTTTTCTTGATAGTGTGGTAAGAATGTTTCCATCAAGAATGAAGTATCGTAGTCACCTGCTATCACACGACGATCAGAAATTAAATCAAGTTGGAAATCAGCATTAGTCACGACCCCTTCAATTTCGAGTTCATAAAGAGCTCGTTGCATTTTCATGAGAGCCTCAAAACGATTTTCACCATGAACAATAATTTTAGCGATCATACTATCATAGTATGGTGGGATGGTATAACCTGGGTACACTGCAGAATCCACGCGCAAACCAACACCTCCACTTGGTAGATAAAGATTGGTAATTTTACCTGGACTTGGTGCAAAATTAAAGGATGGGTTTTCTGCATTGATACGACACTCAATGGCATGACCCTTTAATACAACATCTTCTTGATTCAAGGTCAATGGCTGACCTGCTGCAATACGGATTTGCTCCTTAACAATATCCACACCAGATACAAACTCAGTTACTGGGTGTTCCACTTGGACACGAGTATTCATCTCCATAAAGTAGAATTTGCCAGTTGCTTCATCCAATAAAAATTCAATAGTCCCAGCATTTTCATAATGAACAGACTCAGCTGCACGAACCGCCGCTGAACCAATCTCATGTCGCAATGTTTTGCCAATCGCTATAGAAGGGCTTTCTTCTAAAACCTTTTGATTATTCCTTTGAAGTGAACAGTCGCGTTCACCAAGGTGAATAACATGTCCCATTTGGTCAGCAAGAATCTGCACTTCAATGTGGCGAGCAGGATAGATCACCCGCTCAAGGTACATCGCCCCGTTACCAAAGTTGGCTTTGGCTTCACTTGAAGCTGTTTCAAAGGCTGATACAAGATCTTCTGCCTTTTCAACCTTACGAATTCCTTTACCACCACCACCAGCTGAAGCTTTCAGCATGACTGGATAACCAATTTTTTCGGCGATAGCAAGAGCTTCTTCTGCAGTGTGGACTTCTCCATCTGAGCCCGGAATGACAGGCACATTAGCTTTAATCATTTGAGCACGGGCGTTAATTTTATCCCCCATGACATCCATTACACGAGCTGATGGTCCGATAAATTTGATACCGACTTCTTCACACATAGTTGCAAATTTGGAATTTTCACTTAAAAAACCAAATCCAGGGTGAATAGCTTCGGCTTCAGTCAAGACTGCAGCTGAAAGGATAGCATTGATGTTTAGATAAGATTCTGTAGCCTTCCCAGGGCCGATACAGATAGCCTCATCAGCCAAAAGCGTGTGGAGAGCTTCCTTATCAGCAGTCGAATAAACAGCGACTGTTGCAATTCCTAATTCTCGTGCCGCACGAATAATACGAACAGCAATTTCACCACGATTGGCAATTAAAATCTTACGAAACATGGAAAACCTCCCTAGTTTCCAATAGCAAAGGTTAAAGTCCCGCTTGCTGCAAGCTTCCCATCTACTTCTGCCTTCGCTTCTACTACGGCGATTGTGCCACGACGTTTGACAAAAGTCGCTGTCATGACAAGTTGATCACCAGGAACAACTTGCTTCTTAAATTTAACCTTGTCCATACCTGCATAGAAAACGAGTTTCCCTTTGTTCTCAGGTTTTGATAATTCCAAAACACCTGCTGTTTGTGCCAAAGCTTCCATGATCAAGACACCTGGCATTACAGGATAGGCCGGAAAGTGTCCATTGAAGAAAGGTTCGTTAATCGTCACATTTTTAATGGCAACAATTGTATCTTCACTAACTTCTAAGACACGATCTACTAAGAGCATGGGATAACGGTGTGGCAAAGCTTCTTTAATTCCTTGAATATCAATCATTTGATACGTACCAAGCCTTTCCCGAACTCAACCATTTCTTCATTTTCAACAAGAATTTCCGTTACAACACCATCTTTAGGTGCTGGAATTTCGTTCATGACCTTCATAGCTTCAATGATGACCAAGGTTTGGCCTTTTTTAACTGTGTCGCCAACTGAAACAAAATTAGGTTTGTCTGGTCCGGCAGCCAAGTAAGCAACTCCGACAAGCGGACTCTCTACAAGGTCTCCTTCAGCTACAGATTCAGTAACACTTGATTCTGAAACCGCTTCTGCAGCCGGTACTGTAGTTGGAGTTTGTGGTGCAACTGTAGGTGCAGCTGCTGAAACCACTGGTTGAGGTGCTGGACTTGTTTCTGTAACAAGTTTTGCTTCATTCTTGCTGAAGAGCAACTCATCCGTTCCATTTTTATAAGAAAATTCTTTCAAGCTCGACTGGTCAAATTGTGCCATCAAGTCTTTGATTTCATTTACATTCATCTTTACTTATTCTCCCAACGTTTGAAAGCAAGAACTGCGTTATGCCCACCAAATCCAAAAGTGTTTGAGATCGCATAAGGAATTTCACGTTCCAAGCCTTGTCCATAAATAACATTTGCTTCAATGTAGTCTGATAATTCTGTTGTCCCGGCTGTCATTGGAACATAATTGTGACGGATTGCTTCAATTGTTGCAATGGCTTCAACTGCACCCGCTGCGCCGAGCAAGTGTCCTGTAAATGATTTGGTTGAAGAAACAGGTACTTCCTTACCAAGAACCGCTACGATAGCTCCACTTTCTCCCTTTTCATTAGCAGGAGTTGATGTACCGTGAGCATTGACATAAGCAACTTGGTCTGGTGTAATCTCAGCTTCTTCCAAGGCAAGTTTGATTGCTTTAATAGCCCCTTGACCTTCAGGATGTGGTGAAGTCATATGGTAGGCATCACAAGTATTACCATAACCAACAACTTCAGCCAGGATAGTAGCTCCGCGTTTCTCTGCATGCTCTAAGCTTTCAAGTACCAACATACCTGAACCTTCACCCATGACAAATCCATTACGGTCTTTATCAAATGGAATAGAAGCACGAGTTGGATCCTCTGTTGTTGAAAGAGCTGTTAAGGCTTGGAAACCTGCAATCGCAAATGGAGTAATAGATGATTCTGAACCACCAACCAACATGATATCTTGGAAACCAAACTTGATAGAACGGAAAGCATCCCCGATAGCATCATTTGATGAAGCACATGCTGTATTGATAGATTTACAGATACCATTGGCACCAAAGCGCATGGCAACATTTCCTGCAGCCATATTTGGCAAGGCTTTTGGAAGTGTTAATGGTTTAACACGCTTTGGTCCTTTTTCATGAAGTCGAAGGACTTGGTCTTCGATTTCTCTGATTCCACCGATACCTGATGCAACGATGACACCAAAACGGTCTTTATCAAGCGCTTCTACATCAAGTTTTGCATTGTTCACTGCCTCTTGAGATGCATATAAGGCATACAAAGAATAGTCATCAAAACGATTGGTGTCTTTTTTCACAAAATATTTGTCAAAAGGGAAATCATTAATCTCAGCGGCATTATGAACGTCATAAGCACTGTGATCAAACTTGGTAATTTCACCAATTCCAATTTTTCCATCTTTTAAACTATTCCAAAATTCTTCTGGAGTGTTCCCAATTGGAGATGTCAATCCATAACCTGTTACTACTACACGATTTAGTTTCATTTTCATACCTCTATTTTAACTCTTATTGCATGGTTAGTCCACCATCAATTGCAATGACTTGTCCCGTTAGATAATCTTGGCTTGCAAGAAAGGCTGTGACCTCTGCGACTTGCTCAGCTTGGCCAAATTGTTTCATCGGAATTTGTGCCAACATGGCATCTTTTACCTTATCAGATAGAACTGCTGTCATATCAGATTCAATCATTCCAGGCGCAATGGCATTGACACGCACATTACGATTGGCTACCTCTCGTGCTACTGATTTGGTAAATCCAATCAAACCAGCCTTGGAAGCAGCGTAGTTAGCTTGACCGATGTTCCCCATCAAACCAACAACACTAGACATATTGATAATAGCACCTTCACGTGCTTTTATCATCTGTTTCAAAACAGCTTGTGTCATATTGAAGGCACCTGTCAGATTAACTTTTAAGACCTTCTCGAAATCTTCTTCTGTCATCTTAAGCATAAGAGTGTCTTGAGTAATCCCGGCATTATTAACTAGGATATCAACTGAGCCCAACTCTTCAATGGCTTGTTCCACCATGCGTTTAGCATCTGCAAAGTCAGAAACATCACCAGAGATAGTAATAACTTTCACCCCGTATGGTTTAAACTCAGCTAGAAGCTCCTCAGAGATTTTACTACGACTATTCAAAACAACATTGGCTCCTAAGCTGGCAAATTTATGAGCAATGGCAAGACCAATTCCTCGACTTGAGCCTGTAATAAAGACATTTTTCTGTTCTAGTTTCATTTTTCTCCTTTCAGAACTTCTATCATTTTGGTCTATTTTTCTAAGAGTGTTTGTAAGCTTGTTTGATCTTCCACATTAGCAAGTTGAGCCGTTTTATCAATTTTTTTGACAAATCCTGACAAGACTTTACCAGGTCCAATCTCAATAAAACGAGTGACACCCGCTTCATGCATGACTGCAATGCTTTCATAAAAGCGTACAGGTTCCTTAACTTGACGAGTTAAGAGTTCTGCAATTCTTTCTTTTTTCATGACTTCTGCTTCTGTATTTCCGACAAGTGGACAAGCAAAGTCAGAAAACTCAACTTCTGTCAGAGCGTGAGCTAATTTTTGACTAGCAGGTTCCAATAAAGCTGTATGGAAAGGTCCAGAAACATTTAGGGGAATCAAACGCTTTGCGCCAGCTTCTTGCAAAAGTTCAACTGCGCGATCTACTGCAGCTACTTCACCACCAATAACAATTTGGCTTGGGGTATTGTAGTTGGCTGGAGTTACAACACCAAGTTGAGAAGCTTCTTGACAAGCTTTTTCGATAACTTCAACTGGTGTATTGAGTACAGCTACCATTTTGCCAGACCCTGCAGGAGCGGCTTTCTCCATATAAGCCCCACGTTTAGCAACTAGAGCCACCGCATCTTCAAAATCCAAGGCACCACTAGCTACAAGGGCAGAATATTCACCAAGAGACAGACCTGCCACTATATCTGGTTGGTAACCTTTCTCCTTTAGTAGTCGGTAAATGGCAACGGATGTAGCCAAAATAGCTGGTTGTGTGTAACGAGTCTGATTTAGCTTTGCTTCATCATTATCAATCAAGTCACGAAGATCATAACCTAAGACTTGGCTGGCTTGGTCAATTGTTTCCTTAACGATAGAATATTGGTCATAGAGTTCACGACCCATTCCTAGGTGCTGCGCTCCTTGACCTGTAAATAGAAAGGCTGTTTTAGTCATTTCTTGTAACTCCTGCCCAACGAGCGGCTTCCGATTGAATTTTCTCAGCTGCACCATAGTAGATATCTTTCAAGATTTCTTCAACAGTTTCTTCTTTTGAAACCAAACCTGCAATCTGGCCGGCCATCACTGAACCGCCATCCACGTCACCATGGACAACAGCTTTAGCTAGAGCTCCCGCACCCATTTGTTCAAAGATTTCTAAATCTGGATTTTCTTGTTTAAAGGCATCTTTTTCAGCTTGCTCGAAGTCTCGAGTCAATTGGTTTTTGATGGCACGAACTGCATGACCAAAATGTTGTGCTGAAATAGTAGTATCAATATCACGAGCTTTTAAAATTTTAGCTTTATAGTTTGGATGGGCATTTGATTCTTTGGCAACTACAAAACGAGTTCCTACTTGCACGGCTTCTGCACCAAGCATAAATCCAGCAGCAGCTCCCTCACCGTCTGCAATACCACCTGCGGCGATAACAGGAATTGAAACAGCCGCCGCAACTTGACGTACCAAGGTCATGGTCGTTAATTTACCAATGTGTCCACCAGCTTCCATACCTTCGGCAACAACGGCATCTGCACCGATTTTTTCCATACGTTTAGCCAAAGCGACACTTGGAACTACTGGAATAACGGTAATGCCAGCTTCATGGAATCGTTCCATGTATTTACTTGGATTTCCTGCACCAGTTGTAACTACCTTAACCCCTTCTTCAATGACAAGGTCAACAATATCTTCAACGAAAGGAGATAAGAGCATAATGTTGACACCAAAAGGCTTGTCTGTTAAAGATTTAATCTT
Source organism: Streptococcus peroris ATCC 700780 (assembly GCF_000187585.1). GTDB lineage: Bacteria > Bacillota > Bacilli > Lactobacillales > Streptococcaceae > Streptococcus > Streptococcus peroris. The sequence continues at coordinate 289,159 of NZ_GL732463.1, read as the reverse complement.
ATCAATATTGGCTTTGACCACTTCTTTAGGTGCGCTTCCTCCACCAATGATCCCAAGACCACCAGCTTTTGAAACAGCTCCAGCCAAGTCACCATCAGCCACCCAGGCCATTCCCCCTTGGAAGATAGGATATTTTATATTTAATAGTTCAGTGATACGTGTTTTCATATTGCCTCCATAAGTCTTGCTTACGTAATAGTTCGACAACATTATAATTTGACCGTCAAACTATTACCTAAACAAGAGGGAGTGGGTCTCCCCTACTCCTTCTTTATTTATTTTAATTATTTTGTTTGCTCTTCAACATAAGCAACCAAGTCACCAACTGTTTTCAAGTTGTCTTCAGCTTCGATTTGGATATCAAAAGCGTCTTCGATTTCTGAGATTACTTGGAACAAGTCCAATGAATCTGCATCTAAATCTTCAAAAGAAGATTCAAGTGTTACTTCTGAAGCGTCTTTTCCAAGTTCTTCAACGATGATTTCTTGTACTTTTTCAAATACTGCCATGATAGACTCCTTTAAAATAAAAAATTTTATAACAATGTGTTTACCACATGATACCTAAATTGTAACAATAAGTGTGCCCCATGTCAATCCTCCACCGAAACCTGACAAGAGAATTTTTTGGCTTCCATCCAGATGGATGAACCCTTCTTCTACACACTCTGAAAGTAAGATCGGGATGCTTGCCGCACTAGTATTGCCATACTTCATCATATTAGCAGGAAGCTTGTCACGATCGACACCGATTTTTCTAGCCATCTTATCTAAAATTCGAATATTAGCTTGATGAAGCAAGAGATAATCTAGTTCATTTGCTGATATTGGACTCTTGTCGATGGTCTCCTTAATGGATTCAGCCACATCTCGAATTGCAAAGTCGAAAACAGCTCTCCCATCCATTTTCAAGAAAACATCTGCTTCTTCTTGAATTGAAAACGGTGAAATTAACCCTGTCTGACCATAAGTAAGACATTCGCCACGCGAACCATCACTATTGAGACTTTCTGCCAAGAAATGTTCTTGGTCACTTGCCTCTAGTAGGACTCCACCAGCTCCATCTCCGAACAAGACAGCTGTTGAGCGGTCAGACCAGTCCAAGGTTTTTGACATGGTTTCACTTCCGATAACCAGACCCTTGCGATAAACTCCTGAAGATATGAACTTCTCTGCAGTTGATAGAGCAAAGACAAACCCACTACAAGCAGCTGTTAAATCATAGGCAAAAGCCTTATGAGCGCCAATTTTTGCTTGGACACGAGCTGCTGTTGAAGGCATCATGGAGTCAGGCGTCATAGTAGCAAGTATAATAAAATCCAGCTCTTCAGCAGAAATCCCTGCCTTCTCTAGAAGCCGCCTTGCAACTTCTGTCGCTAAATCTCCTGTTGATTGTGCCTTAGAAATATGACGTTCTTTAATCCCTGTCCGACCTGAAATCCATTCATCACTCGTTTCTATGATCTGAGCCAAGTCTTCGTTAGTGACAATTTGCTCTGGAGCATAATGAGCGACCTGGCTTATTTTTGCAAAAGCCATTATTTCAAATCCTCCAAAAAGTGATAAAGATTAGTCAATCCTTTACCCATAACAGTCATCTCTTCAGGACTCATGCCTTCGATAATTCTTTCGACCATAGCCTTATGGAAGCGTTTATGAAGACGATGTACGAGGCGACCTTTCTTTGTCAAATGCAGATGTACTACACGACGATCTTGATCTGAACGAATCCGTTCGATGTATCCTTTTCGCTCCAAATTGTTTAAGCTCGTTGTCACAGTCCCTAGAGTCACCATCAACTCTTTGGAAACTTGACTCGGAGTCACATCTGGATACTTACCGATAACATCAATCGTGTGCATTTCTTTGATAGAGATATCCTTGAAACGACTACCTCGCAAACTAACTTCCTCAATCACTAGGACGTTATTAAAAATTGATGTTAAATAGTCATTGACTTGTTGGTAGTCCATTTCTCTTCCCTCCTCACCAAAAAAGTTTCATTATCAAAACATTTGACAAAAAAAGTATATCAAACTTCAAAGAATTGTGCAAGTATTTTTTATTTCCCGACAAATTTTGGACGTCTTCTTTCCGAATGTGCACGAACACCTTCTTTAAAATCTTCCGTATATGATAGTGATTTCTGTAATTCTAATTCTAGTTGAGCATACTCGTGCCACTGTTTAAATTCGCTTTCCCACACTAGCTTCTTAATCGCAGCATAGGAATTTGAAGAACCACGTCTCAACTTCTTCAATAATTGCTCTCTTGTTTTCTCTAATTGTTCGCTTGTACATAGGCGATACAAAGCTCCTGCTTCCATGGCTTTTTCAGCAGTAAAAGCTTCACCTGTCATCGCTAGTTGCGTCGCTCGAGTTGCACCTAAAGATCGGGTAAGCAAGAATAAACCACCTGCATCAGGAGCCAATCCTACACCGACAAAGGCCTGGATAAATTTAGACTTGTCAGATGCGATACAGAAATCAACTGCCAAGGCCATATTAGCTGCAGCTCCAGCAACTGCTCCGTCCACTTCCATGATAACCGGTTTAGGAATCTGTTTAATCTTATAAGAAATAGTATTGACCAATTCAGCGATTCTAGTTAGAGAAGCGATATCATCCTCATCGACAGCACGTTTCATCTCAACTAAGTCTCCACCGACAGAAAACACCTTGCCTGCAGCATTGATGAGAATAAATGAAACAGAATTGTCTTTTTCAGCTAATTCCAGTGCTTCTAAAATTTCTTCACACATAGGAATATGGAAACCATTTGCCACCTCGGGACGATTTAAAGTAATTGTTGCTAAATCGTCTTGAATTTGAAAGATAATATGATTCATAGCCACTCCTTTAATTTAAACAGCAGATTAAATGATTCTATTATCAAAGTATATCTTTTTCTATTCATTTATACAAGCGAAAATCGAATAAAAGTGTATCAGCCGATTTTTTAAAGAACATTTTCAATACTTATAATAGTTAGGTTGAAATTATCATGTCAAGACCTCAAAGAAGATGTGGCCTTCCCTATTCCAGATTGAAAAAAGACCTTCTTTCTGCTATAATCGTATAAAATACTATCTTAGGAGTACTTATGAAGGTTGTAAAATTTGGAGGAAGTTCACTTGCCTCTGCAAGCCAGTTAAAAAAGGTTTTAAACATTGTAAAAAGTGACCCTGAACGTCGTTTTGTAGTTGTATCTGCACCAGGAAAACGTAATGCTGAAGATACCAAGGTTACGGATGCTTTGATTAAATATTATCGTGATTATGTTGCAGGCAACGATATCAGTGTTAGCCAAAATTGGATTATCGATCGTTATGCAGCCATGGTTAGCGAACTAGGACTTAAACCAGCTGTTTTAGAACGAATTTCTAAAAGTATCCGTGCTCTCGCTACCCTCCCAATTGAAAATAATGAATTTCTTTACGATACCTTCCTTGCTGCAGGGGAAAATAATAATGCAAAACTCATTGCAGCTTACTTTAACCAAAATGGATTAGAGGCTCGCTACGTTCATCCACGAGAAGCTGGTATTGTTGTTACCAGTGAACCTGGTAATGCTCGCATCATTCCTTCAAGCTATGATAAAATTGAAGAACTCAATAATGGCACAGAAGTCCTTGTTATTCCTGGATTCTTTGGTGTAACCAAAGATAATCAAATCTGTACCTTCTCCCGTGGAGGATCTGATATCACAGGTTCCATCATTGCTGCAGGTGTCAAAGCAGACCTTTACGAAAACTTTACAGATGTCAATGGGATTTTTGCAGCACATCCTGGTATTATTCACGAACCACACTCAATTCCTGAATTAACTTACCGTGAAATGCGGGAACTAGCCTATGCTGGATTCTCTGTACTTCATGACGAAGCACTCCTTCCAGCCTACCGCGGAAAGATTCCTCTCGTTATCAAAAATACCAATAATCCTGACCACCCAGGTACTCGAATTGTACTTCAACATAGTAGCGATAAATTCCCGGTAGTTGGAATTGCTGGCGACTCTGGCTTTGTCAGCATCAATGTGTCTAAGTATCTGATGAACCGCGAAATTGGTTTTGGTCGTAAAGTACTTCAAATTCTCGAAGATTTAAATATTGGTTGGGAACATATGCCAACTGGTATCGATGACCTTTCTGTTATTTTACGTTCACGCGAACTGACTCCTATCAAAGAGGAAGAAATCATTCGTCAATTGGTCCAAAAAGCCGAAGTGGACCACGCTGAAATTGAACACGATCTCTCAATCATCATGATTGTGGGTGAAAAAATGAAGAGTCATATCGGGGTCACAGCCACTGCAACTCGTGCCCTATCTGAAAACAAGATCAATATCCAGATGATGTCCCAAGGTTCTAGTGAAGTTTCCATCATGTTCGTGGTCCATAAGGATCAAGAAAAGGCTGCTATCAAAGCTCTCTACCAAGCCTTTTTCGGTGAAAGTAAGGAAGATTAAACATGGCACAATCTCTCAACAAGGTCATTGACCTACAAACTACTGGAACTTCTTACCTCTCTATACAAGGAAAAGTTGGAAAGTTCCTTGTTGGAGATCAGGCACTAGAATTTTACTCAGACCGAAATGTTGAAGATTACATCCAAATCCCATGGTCTAGTGTTAATCAAATCGGTGCCAATGTTTCGGGTCGTAAGGTTAGTCGTCATTTTGAAGTTTTTACAGACCAAGGAAAATTTCTCTTCGCCTCAAAAGATTCTGGAAAAATTCTTAAAATTGCTCGTGAAAAGCTAGGCAATGATAAAGTTGTCAAACTTCCTACTCTCATCCAAATCATCGGTCAAAAAATTAAAAATCTATTTGCAAAAAAATAGAAACTTTAGTATAATCATAACAACGGATAAGTAGGTTATCCCCTTCTTTCAGAAAGTCTGCGGTTGTTGCGAGCAGATAGGAGGGATAGGTGAAATTCTACCGTTATTCTCAATTACATACATAATCAAGTGCACATCTGTGAAGTTGGATGGAACCGTGGCCCTGCCACTCCAACGCTTTAACAGGTGTGCTTTTTATCATAAAGGAGTTCTTATGTTAGATATCAAACGAATCCGCACAGATTTTGATACTGTCGCTAAAAAACTGGCTACACGTGGGGTAGCCGCTGCTACTTTGAATGAGATGAAAGAAATCGATGCCAAACGTCGAGACATCTTGGTTAAGGTTGAAACACTTAAATCTGAACGTAACACCGTTTCTGCCGAAATTGCCCAAGCTAAACGCAATAAAGAAAATGCGGATGATAAAATCACTGCCATGCAAGCTCTCTCTGCTGACATCAAATCATTAGATGCAGAATTGACAGAAATCGATGCTAAGTTAACAGAATTTACCACCACTCTTCCAAATATTCCTGCTGATAGCGTGCCCGTTGGAGCTGATGAAAATGACAATGTCGAAGTTCGCCGTTGGGGAACTCCTCGTGATTTCAGCTTTGACGTTAAAGCTCACTGGGACTTAGGAGAAGCCCTAGGCATACTAGACTGGGAACGCGGTGCGAAAGTTACCGGAGCTCGCTTCCTCTTCTATAAAGGGCTCGGTGCAAAACTAGAACGTGCCATCTACAACTTCATGTTAGATGAACACGCAAAAGAAGGCTATACAGAAGTCATCCCTCCATACATGGTCAACCATGATTCTATGTTTGGTACAGGGCAATATCCAAAATTTAAAGAAGATACCTTTGAACTAAGCGATACAAATTATGTCCTTATCCCTACTGCTGAAGTACCCTTAACAAACTACTATCGTGATGAAATTCTTGATGGAAAAGACTTACCAATCTACTTTACAGCTATGAGCCCATCATTCCGTTCAGAAGCTGGTTCAGCCGGTCGTGATACTCGTGGCTTGATCCGTTTGCACCAATTCCATAAGGTTGAAATGGTGAAGTTTGCCAAACCAGAAGAATCATATGATGAATTGGAAAAAATGGTTGGCAATGCCGAAAATATCCTCCAAAAACTCAATCTTCCTTACCGAGTAGTAGCTCTTTCAACTGGAGATATGGGATTCTCTGCTGCTAAGACTTATGACTTGGAAGTTTGGATTCCAGCTCAAAACACTTATCGTGAAATCTCTAGCTGTTCAAATACAGAAGACTTCCAAGCTCGTCGTGCGCAAATCCGCTATCGTGATGAAGCTGATGGCAAGGTTAAACTTCTTCATACCTTGAACGGATCTGGGCTTGCAGTTGGACGTACGGTTGCAGCTATTCTTGAAAATTATCAAAACGAAGATGGTTCTGTGACCATCCCTGAAGTTCTTCGTCCATACATGGGTGGCGTTGATGTAATTAGACCATAAGAAAAAGAGGAAGAGATTCTTCCTCTTTTTTATGAACTGACAAGATTCTAGTTCAGATTAAAAAGGTAGGAATTCTAAATTCCTACCTTTTTGGTTTTTCTAATAACCACCCATCATTGATGGATCCATCGCTGGCGCTGGAGCAGCTGGTTCTGGTTTATTAGCAACAACTGCTTCGGTTGTTAAAATCAAGCTTGCTACTGATGCAGCATTTTGTAATGCTGAACGGCTAACCTTAACTGGATCAATAATTCCTGCTTCAATCATATTGACCCATTCTCCTGTGGCAGCATTAAATCCTGTACCTGCTTCAGCATTCTTTAGGCGATCAATGACAATGGAACCTTCATAACCAGCATTATGAGCAATTTGACGGACTGGTTCTTCTAAGGCACGGAGAACAATATTACGTCCTGTAGCTTCATCTCCAGTCAATTCCAAATTAGCAACCGCTGGAATCACATTGACAAGGGCTGTACCACCTCCAGCAACGATTCCTTCTTCTACAGCTGCACGAGTGGCATTAAGCGCGTCTTCGATACGAAGTTTCATTTCTTTCAATTCAGTTTCTGTTGCGGCACCAACCTTAATAACAGCAACTCCACCAGACAATTTTGCCAAACGTTCTTGGAGTTTTTCACGATCAAATTCTGATGTTGTTGTTTCGATTTGGGACTTGATGACTGCGACACGGTTGGCAATGGCTTCAGAATTTCCTGCACCCTCAACAATTACTGTACTGTCTTTTTCAACAGTGACTTTAGCTGCTTGACCAAGCGCTTCTATAGTAGCATCCTTCAACTCAAGACCAAGATCTTCTGTAATGACGGTACCGCCAGTTAAGATGGCAATATCTTCCAACATGGCTTTGCGCCGATCACCAAATCCTGGAGCTTTGACAGCAACAACATTGAAAGTACCACGAATTTTATTCAAAACAAGTGTTGGGAGGGCTTCACCATCTACATCATCAGCAATGATTAGGAGTGGACGGCTACTTTGAAGAATACTTTCCAATAATGGTAACACTTCTTGGATATTTGAAATTTTCTTATCGGTGATTAAAATGTATGGATTTTCAAGTTCTGCTACCATCTTTTCGTTATCAGTCACCATGTATTGTGACAAATAACCGCGATCAAATTGCATCCCTTCGACAACTTCAAGTTCCGTAGCCATACCACGTGATTCTTCAATTGTAATAACACCATCTTTACCAACTTTTTCCATGGCTTCAGAAATATACTCACCAACTTTTTCAGAGCGAGAAGATACTGCTGCAACTTGAGCGATGGCTTCTTTGTTGGCTACTGGAATTGCAGTGTCTTTCAAATTTTCGACAGCTGCTGCAACCGCAGCTTCAATCCCACGACGAATACCGATTGGATTTGCACCGGCAGTGACGTTTTTAATTCCTTCACGAACGATAGCCTGAGTCAAAACTGTTGCAGTAGTTGTCCCGTCACCAGCGATATCGTTGGTCTTAGAAGCTACTTCTGATACCAATTTGGCACCCATGTTTTCAAAATGGTCTTCTAGTTCAATTTCTTTGGCGATTGTTACACCATCATTGGTAATCAATGGTGAACCGAATGATTTTTCAAGAACGACGTTACGACCTTTAGGACCTAAGGTTACTTTGACTGTATCGGCCAATGTATCAACACCACGAACCATTGCTGAACGTGCATCAGATGAAAATTTAATTTCTTTTGACATTTGAATACCTCTTTCTATTCTTCTACAATTGCTAAGATATTAGCTTCGCCTACGATGATGTATTTTTCATCACCATCTTTGACATCAATACCTGCATGGGCTTCCACTAAAACTTGATCTCCAACTTTTACACTTGGAGCAACTAGTTCACCGCTCAAGGTACGAACACCTTGTCCAATAGCTACTACTTTAGCTGTTTTTGTTTTTTCTTGGGCTGATCCTGCAAGGACAAATCCCCCAACAGTTTGTTCTTTTTCTTCAATCTTTAAGACCACTCGGTCTCCTAATGGTTTCAACATCTGTTTTCCTCCAGTTCCTATTCATTCATTTTAGCACTCTTAATGTTAGAGTGCTAACTTATGATTCTATTGTATCACTTGGTCAGAAATAGTCAAGGAAAAAACACCTCAAAAATGAAAGAGATGTTCCTTTAATATTAATTGAGAATCGTCAACTTTTGATTGAAATCATCGATAACCTTTTGGAGATTGATCCGCCCGCGGTAGATACCATATCCAAAAACCACCATTCCTAATATTCCAATCAAGGCAAGTAAAATTCCGAAAATTAAGAGTGGGAGGAAGGTTTTATGAAAAAGATAAATCAATACCACACCAATACTAGCAGTGATAAAGAGCAAACTGAACCAACGACCCAAATTTTCAAGCATGTGGCGTTGATACTTAATTTCTGTTTCATATCCATTAACAAGTTCTTGTTTTGTAACCATGAAAATCCTCCTGATAAAAATTGAGAATGAAGTGTAAGAGAAGGAGATTAGTCTACTTCATTCTCAAAATTTTTACTAGTAAATATTGGGTTCTCTTGACCTTAGTAATTAAGATGTGGGTCAAAGATACCTAGAGCAACACCAATTAAGGCAACAACAACTAGAATTAACATGACTTTGTTTGGTGAAACTTTTTTCTTAGACATCAACCACCAGCAAATAGTGATGAAGGTTGCTGTCAAGAGACCTGGATAAACACCATCAATCTTTTCTTGAATTTTAAGGAAGGCTTCTCCATTAGCATTTTTGAATTCGAGTGCTGTTGTAACAGAGACCCAAGTCGCTGCTACGGCACCAATAACCATACCACCGACAACGCTGATTGCTTTACGAAGAGCTTGTCCTTTTGGTCCTACTAGGAATTCAACGGCTTTATCCCCTAATTGATATCCTTTGAAGAAGGCAAAGCGCATACCAAAGTAGACTAGGAAGTTCCATACGACGATGTAGAAGATAGCACCAGCGACGTTACCACCTTTAGAAAGACCAAGTGCAATCCCCAAAAGAACTGGAATCAAGGTACCAACGATCAAAGAGTCACCAATACCAGCGATTGGTCCCATCAAACCGGCACGCATCCCATTGATGGTTTCACCATCTACTGCATCTCCATTTGCACGTGCTTCTTCCAAACCAGCTGTAATCCCTACAACAAGAGATCCAAGTTGCGGTTCAGTATTGAAGAAAGCAGTATAGGTTTGCATAGCATCTTTTTGTTCTTCTTTTGTATCATACATTTCTTCTACGATTGGAAGCATAGAAGTCAAGTACCCAAAGGTTTGCATGTGTTCTTGAGAGAAACAAGTCAAATGACCATAATACCAATGATGAAATGCTTTTGCTAATGTTTTCTTTGAAATTTTCTTTCTATCAGCCATTTTAAATATCCTCCTCATCATCGTCTACGTAAACAGCCCCAGCTGGAACAGCTTTCATAGATTTGATTACTTCAAGTTCATAGTAGATTACTGCAAAGATCAATGAAACAACCGCACTCGCTACCAAGTTCAAGCCGAGAGATTTAGCCAAGGTAAATCCAACAAAGAATGGAATGAAGTCAGTTGCTTTTGTAACAATTTGTTTCAACAAGATAGCAATACCGACACATGGGAGAAGAGCTCCGACTGTAAAGAGAGCTTTCATCCAGAAACCATCCATAGGAAGGTAAAGTTTCATCAAATCAACCATGTTTTCACCATATTTAGTGATAATCATAGTTGGAAGGAAAGAGAAGAGGAAGTGAGAGATCCATGGGTAAACCCAGTCAACTGCGTAGAGTTTTTTGAAGTTTCCTTCTTCAACGGCTTTCCAACCAATGTGTTGCCAAAGCAAGTTCATGGTAGCTGTTCCGTAGAAAAGAACAGTACCGATTGTCCCAACGGCCGCACCGATTGGGGCTGCAGCTGCTGCAATTCCAGCTTCATCTGTGATGTGATTTGCATGCACAAACAAGATAGCAAGAGGAACACCGATATAAGAAATGGCACGAACATCCGCAGATACGGTTCCACCAGGTGTTACCAAGGCGATATAAACGACTTGAAGGGCAACCCCTACCATAATACCGGTTGTCACATCTCCAAGAATTAAACCTGAGATCAACCCACCAATCAAGGGACGACCGAGTGTATAGTTCCCGATACTGGAACCTCCCATACCAGGCATTGAAGACAAGCTGGCGAAAACTGCAAGCAAGATTGCTTGAATCCATGAAATTGTCATAACAAACGCTCCTTTTTGTTTGTAAATTTATTTACCTAATTAATAAAATTGTTAGGTTTAAAAACCAAATTTAGATTTGAAATCATCCCAGTAACCAATCGAAACATCAGGCAACAACTGGAATTTCACCTTATAGCCTGCTGCTTGAATTGCTTGGAAGGCTTCTGCTTCTTCCTGTGTGATGGATTGGTTATTACCCAATTTCACTGCACCAGGACGATCATTTGCAGGGCCTACGATGATTTCTTTAACATCCCCTGGAACAAAACCTTGGTCCACCAAAATTTCCTTCATATCGATTGGATTTTTGGTGATCAAGAAGTAACGACTATCTGATTCTGTTACTTTTGCTGATTTTTCTTTAAATGCTTCTTTTGTCCATACAAAGGTTTTTTTGTCTGATGCGCCTTTGTAAGCTTGGATCAAAACCTTGTTTGATGCTGCTGCATCGTTTACGGCAATCAAACCATCACATGGTTTTTCTTTTGCCCAGCGTGTGACTGTTTGACCGTGAATCATGCGGTCATCAATCCGTACAAATGTTACTACCATAAGGTACCTCCCTATTAAATATCGTCATCATCTTCTTCAGCACTAGTGGCTGAAACTTCAAAAGGCTGTAGTGCAGATCGTGCTTCTGATAAGATGGTGGCTGACAAATCGTCTCCATCCAACACATCCTTCATCACAACTGCTGTCAAGGCCATGGTGAGGTTCATTCCACCAAGGATCAAAGCTTCATCTAGCTTCCCAACTTCTTCTAGGACAGTTGCTGCTGTGGTTAGTGGACTACCGCCTACAATATCTGCCAAGACCAGTACAGAATCATCTGCTGTCAATTCTGAAATGCTTTCTCTAAAATCAACTGCAAAATCATCGACCGACTTTCCTTCTTTGAGTCCAACTGCAATGACCTGGTTCATCTTATCACCAGCAAACATAGCTAGTGATGTTTTTAGGCCTTCTGCCAATCCTCCATGACTGACTAAAATGAGGTATTTCATTTTGCTACGCCTCCTTTATTTGACTCTATTGTAGATTATTTGAAAGCGTTTTTACATTGTCAAATGTCACATTATAAACATGACATTTAGCAATAAAAAAAATGACATCTGTCACTTGACACGATGTCATCTTTTTTTCTTTAAAATCCTACCTGGAGACTACTTTCAATCTCCCTTTGAATTTGCGGCAGGCGGTTCTCAACATCTTGATTGCGCAAGGCATTGCCAATCAAGTAGTCCAGTTTTTCTAACACTTCTTTCGAGACATTCTTGGGACTACTTTCTACAGCTTGTTCCATGATTCGGTTCAAGGTCTGATTGGTTAAGGAATCTGCCCCAAAATCATCCACTTGCAGAAGGTCTTTACTAGAACGACTCTTGACTACATCAGGAATGACAGAAATCCCTTGAGATTCAGCAAAAAGAGTTTGTTGGATTTCTGGATCCTCTGTCAACACTTGCATCAACTCCCAAGCCAACTTTGAATGAGGAGTCCGAGCAGACATGGCAAAAGAAGTCGTCGTAACCAAGGTCGCCTTAGTGGTTTTTGACTTAGCAGGCATAGGAATACAGGTCCAGGTGAAGTTTGAATATTTGGAAACATGATAGGGATAAGGTTTATAAGTCCTATATTGAGCCAAAGTCATGGGGTAAAACGCTACTTTCCCCTGGTCAAAATCTTTGGAACTCACCTTATAATTTTTATTTAACTCTTCCAATTTTTGCAGAAAAGTCAAAGATTCTTTGACTTCTGGAGCCGTAAGTTTGAGCATCCCACCTTGAAAGAGACTACCCCCATTTGCTGCCAAAGCTTCTTTCCAGGTGTATTCTGTACTCCCAAACTGATCCAATTGACCATCTCCATTGGTATCTTTGGTTAGTTTTTTACAAATTGTATAGAACTCTTCCAAGCTCCAACCTTCTTTGGGAACCTCAATGCCTTCTTTATCCAGCAAATCTTTATTGACACACATCAAAATAGGATTACTTTCATATGGCAAGGCATAGGTTTGCCCCTGATAAACACCTGATTCAAATGCAACAGGATAAAAAGCAACTTGGTCTTCTTTATTCATATAGCCGTTTAACTTTTCTAAAACGCCACGTGCCGCCAATAAGGACAAATCTTTCTCAGAAACCATAAACACATCAGGGGTCTTTCCTGATACAATTTTTTCTGAGAGCCAGTTTGAATATTCCGACTGCGGAATTCCATTTTCATATTCCACACGGACATTAGGATGGGACTTTTCAAATTTTTGGATCGCAAGATCCAATGCATGAGAACGTTGACTGGTCGGTACATCCCAACTAGAGCCTGCATAAACTCCTATATGAAGGACGGTCGGTTGCTGTTTCCACCAATAAAAACCAGCACTCAAAGAGAGCATAAAAAGGAGACAAATCCCTAAACAAAGTTGCTTTCGCTTCAATTTCATTCCGTATTTCCTTTTGAAAAATCACGTCGGGTCACTCCTGTTTGGACTGACCAAATCGCTAATTGCGTTCGATCTCTTAGGTTTAATTTCGACAAAATCGTTGATAAGTAATTACGAACAGTTCCTTCTGATAAGAAGAGTTTAGCCGCAATCTCTTTATTTGACTCACCATAGCCAATCTCTTGGATAATGCGCCATTCCGTCGTGCTCAAATCCTTAACGTTATCCTCATCCACAGCAATAGAGAAATTTGATTTGGCCATTTGCGAGAAAATTTGAAAGACCTTGCTTGCGATATCAGGGTTGATCATTGCTCCTCCCTGATGCACCACCTTAATAGCTTCATAAAGCTCCTCTGTCGAGGCTCCTTTTAAGAGATACCCTGAAGCACCATACTTGAGCGCACTATAGATAAATTCATCATCGTCAAAGGTTGTTAAAATAATAATTTTGATATCCGGATAGTGCTCTTTTACTTCTTTTGTAGCCAAAACCCCATCCATGCCTGGCATCCGAATATCCATTAAGATTAAATCCGGATGCGAGTGTGGAATGCTAGACAAGACATGATTCCCATCTTCCACTGTGGCTACCACTTCAATATCTGAGTAGGCCGACAAAATAATTTTCAGAGATTCTCGAATCAAGGACTGGTCATCCGCCACCATTACTTTTATCATCATCTATTATCTCCCTTCTTTATATTTTGGTAAACTAACACGTGTGAAAAATCCATCGCGACTTTCAAATTGAAGCTGGCCTCCTAGAATTGAAATACGCTCCATCATCTGTTTGAGTCCGTAGCCATAGGTCAAGGTTTCAAACCCAACTCCATTATCCTGCAACTCAATCATGTAATCTTCTTCGTCCTCAAAAAAATGGAGGTCCATGTGGCTGGCATGACCGTGGCGAACCGCATTAGTCATAGACTCTTGTATCACACGAAAGATTGTATCTTCAATCATGACGTCCATATCGACATCGATCCATTCATAGTTGAGATCAACTTGCAAGTTTGAAAGAATTTGGTACTCGCGGATTGTCTTTTCTAAAGCATCTTTGAGAGTTCGCTCCTCAAGGGCTCCTGGACGAAGGCGATTGAGAGAGCCTCTCACATCCTGGATTCCTTCACGGACGACTTCTGATACGTTTTTTACCTGCTCTTTGGCACGACTTGGATTGATATCAATCAAGACCCCGACAGCATCTAAACCTGCTGAAATCCCTGTTAACGCGTGTCCCAAGGTATCGTGAATCTCCCGAGCAATCCGCTTGCGCTCCCGATCCTCTGCAATCTTCTCAGATAAGGCCATATAGTTGTTCAACTCGGTATTAACCTTGGACACCATGGCCAGCTCTTGTTCAACTTCATGGTTTTCCGCAAGGACATTCATGATATAAAATAAAAGTGAAATAATGAAGAGTACCATATTCAAGGCGTAGAGGGAATTCTTTAAGAAAAAGGCCAAAATACGGATAGATTCAGGATAAAAATGAATATAGGTATCAAGAGAAGGAATTGGGAAGAAAAGCGAAAAGACGTCTGAATTGGTTACAAGGAGCATCAAGAAGCTCACTAGGATAAAGGCAAACCAATACTTCCGATCTCTCTTGGTATTCAACTCTTTGGAGCCATAGAAGATATCTGCAAAAACCAAGAGAATGAGCCCGTTATAAGCTATGTTCTGAACCCACATCAACAGTAACATCAGGAGAATCTCTAGAAGATTCCTCTTATCAAAAATGGACCATCGACTTGTTTGAGGTCTATAACGACTCATTGAGATTAAGGCAATCCCAGCAAATAAGATTGCTGACAACCAAAAAGTCGTAGATGGAGCAAAAGGAATACGCTCTAGGCGCTCCAATAATAGAGAGGCTTGGCGTTGAGCAATGATATAGTTGGTTGCTTGAAGATAGATGATGCTGTTGAGCATAACAGCAATAAAATTCACGACCATAAGAATGGCCAAACTGTATCGAACACCTCTAAACTTTCTCATTACTGCCACCCATTCACATCAAACTGATCAATGTTTTCCTTTGTCATCATTTCAACTGGAATGATCACCTCTTTGGTATAGCTCTTCCCTTCAGAAATATCTTGGATAACTTCCATAACACGGTCTCCCATCTTCAAGGGAGATTGAGCAACGGTTCCCACTACATCATCCGTCGAGTGCAACAAGGATTTCATATCTGGTGAGCCATCGATTCCATAAATTGCAATGGACTGGCTATTTCCTTGCTCCTTAATTGCAGCTAAAGCTCCTATAGCCGAGCGGTCATTTAAGGCAACCAAGGTATCAATTTCAATCCCTGATTGTAAAAAATTCTGGACAGCCGGCATGGCGATCTCCGTTTGCCCCTTGGTTTCTAGTTCCGATACAATCTGATAAGAACTGTGCCCCTCTATAGTGTCTTTAAACCCCTGAATCCGCGTATCTGCTGAGACAGTCCCTTTATGCTCCAAAAGGAGGACTCGAGCGCTAGAAGAACGTTTCATGAGCTCTTTAGCAATCATTACTCCCGCTTGGTAGTTATCAGATACAATACTTGCATCGGGCTTAAAATTTTTCAATTGGGTATCGACTGCAATGATTTTAATTCCTTGTTTTCTAGCTTTTTCAAGAGCAGTTAAAATGGACTGGCTATCCCCCTTGACCGGATTGATCACAATCACATCAACTTTTTGAGCACAAAAATCATCAATCTGCTGGCTCTGCCTTTCTTCATCCAATTCTGGATCTCGGACGCAAACAAGAGCTCCTCTTTCATCGGAAATTCGACTAATTTCCGAATGAATACTTTTATAGAACTCATTGTTCATGGTCATATAGGTTACACCAATTTTAGTCTGATCCTTGATGCCACTTGTTTGACAACGGCCAAAAATCCAAAAGAGAATACAGACAACTGGAATCAGCAGTAATATACGCTTTATCATCCATTTCAACAATTCTTTTTTCTCTTTATTTTCCTTCAAATTTCATTCCTTTTCTGAAAATTTTGAATATATATTACTTTATTCTACTACTTTTTCAAAAAAAATGCTTGATTTTATTGTACAAGGACATTTATTTGACCTATTTTAAGAAGTAATTTCCGAACAATAAAACTAGAAACAATAGAAAAAGCCAGTCTATAAACGAACCAGCTTTTTTCTATAATTGATTCTAGAAAGGAAGCTCCTCCTCTTCCAAAACCAGATCTGCTAAGTCTTGACCAGCATTATTTTCACGCATAGCACGTTGAGCACGACTTTCCAAAAGTTGGAAGCCTGTAGCGAGAACTTCGGTCACATAGTTGGTCTGACCATTCTTCTCAAACTTACGGGTACGGAGCTCCCCATCGACAGAAATGAGACTGCCTTTAGTCGCGTAGCTAGCCAAGGTTTCAGCCAGTTTGCCCCAGACAACAATATTGATGAAGTCAGCTTCGCGTTCCCCATTCTGGTCCTTGAAACGACGGTTAATAGCAATCGTCGCACGAGCCACAGACTTGTCGTTGTTGGTTTTGTGCAATTCTGGTGTAGACGTTAAACGTCCAATCATAATAACTTTATTATACATTTTTCATCCTCCTACTTACTTATTCGAAGGAAATCGAAAAAAGTTACAACATTTGTAACTTTTTTTAAAATAATATTAATCTCTGTGAATCGTAAACCCAGTAGCTTGTTGATTAGCCATGATTGTCATATCTGTGATTTGTACACGACGTGGTTGACTGGTCACATAAACTACTGCATCAGCGATATCTTGCGCTTGCAAGGCCTCAAGCCCCTGGTAAACAGTCGCAGCCCGTGCTTCATCTCCATGAAAACGTACCTTAGAAAAATCCGTCTCTACAATTCCAGGTTGAATAGTGGTCACCTTGATATCTGTAGCAATGGTATCAATCCTTAAGCCATCCGAAAAAGTTTTGACTGCAGCCTTGGTTGCTGAATAGACTGCTGCACCCGCATATGCGAAAATCCCTGCAGTAGATCCCATATTGATGATATGGCCTTGATTAGCTGCTACCATGGAAGGCAAGAGACAGCGTGTAACTGCCATCAAACCCTTGACATTGGTATCCAGCATGGTCAACATATCCAACTCTTCATAGTCCTGATAAGGAGCTAAGCCTAAAGCAAGTCCAGCATTATTGACCAAGATATCAACCTGACCTACAATTTCTAGCATTTCTGAACAAACAGTCTTTACCATGCTCATATCTGTTACATCTAACGGAAAGGTCCAGACTTTTTGATTCGGAAAGGCTTCTACAAACTCGTTTTTTAGGACCTCAAGTCTTTCTGTTCGACGCCCTGTGAGTACAACATTCTCACCTTTTTCTAGATAAGCACGCGCAATGGCTTCACCAATACCTGATGTTGCACCTGTAATGACTACATTTTTTGCCATCTTATTTCCCTCTGTCAAAGATTATAAATCACTTTTAGTGATTAAACAGTTCCATGAATACACTTTTTAAATCTTATATCCTTGTTTTAATAGGGTTTTAGGACTTTTGAATCTTTCAAAATAGACTCATTTTTCAAATTTTAGTAACTTTTTAGTAACCTGTTCAAGATACGGATGTATAGCCCAGATAAAGACAATTCAAATTAGATTACGTCTATCTATTCACTTACCTTTTATTTGCTTTAATTCCTTTATCTCTTTTAGAATACTAAAAATATAGAAACTAAATAGAACTACACCTAAAAAAGATAAAACAAAGAAACCAAACGTAAGTTTTCCTCCCATACCAGCTACTACTCCAAGGGATAAAATACCGATAGCCATTATGGAAATTATGAGGATAAACCACAAGTAAATCATGTAAAACTTATAAAGATAGCAAAAGGACTCAGTCTTGTGCAATACAGAACTAAATCCTTTGGATAAATTAATTGTCTAACTTTTTGGGGTCTGTACAAAACAATGCTTTTTATTATTCAAGTTTTTAGCAAGATTCCTTACTTTTATAAATCAAGTCATCTAGCCCTCTTTTGCTGATAGTGACCATTTCCTCCCTATAATGAAAATCCTTTATTAGCTAGATAACATTAAAATCTGTCTAGCTATACATCATTAGCAAAAGAATTCCTGTTGCATTTCCAAGAATATGAGAAAGTGTAGAAATCAAACAATTCCCAGACTTTTTATAAATCATTGCATAGATGATACTATCAACAAAAATCATGAAAATATCGTAGCTTACAAGCCCAACGCTTCCACTAGAAATATGGGCTATCGCGAACAATAAAGAAGATAGAATGGCACAAAGCCAAAATGGTATAATTCTCATTGACTTACCAAGAAAGAAACCTCTCCATGCAATTTCTTCCCCCAAGGCTGCGATTACTATTTGAACCATAAGAAGCGGTATTTTATCGAAGGATAACATACCATCCGTTCTTCCCAAAATATGACTAGCAAAAGCGCCCTTAAATATCATATCGCCGATAATCAAAGTTGCTGCAGCGGTTCCTACAGGAAGCAAGACCAAAAGAATTACCCCTTGTTTTTTCAAATCATCGAAAAATGATTTAAAGCGCAAACCTGATTCTATATGTGATTTTTTATCAAAATGTTCAAGAACAAAGAAAAAGAGAATACCAATCAGTACAGTGAGACCTGACAAAGAAAGCTTAGGTATTATCTTTGTCAAAGACAATACTGCCATTAGAAACAAACCAATGATCGTAGTATATACAGACTTTTTATCTATTTTAGCAAAATCAGGCATAAATATTTCTCCTCAACATTAGTAGGGCGACATGGTTATTCATTTGTCCTGAATTGTCAAACTAGGTGCACAATTCAAGACTTAAAAAACTTTCGCCAAAAGATTTCTAGGATTTCACGAGCAAAGTTACACACTCAACAATTCGCTGTTGTCGTTGGTAATCGAGTCCAGTGTGTAGCTGGGTCAAAGGGTGTTCCAACTACCTGGTCGTCTGACAATTCAATGACACCACGTTTTTGGGGAGCATTTGGCAAGGCAAGTTCACGAGGACTACACATCATACCAAAACTCTTTTCCCCACGAAGTTCCCCTGGGAAAATGAGATTGCCTTTTGGCATCATGGCTCCAGGAAGAGCAACAATGGTTTTCAAACCAACACGTGCATTGGGAGCACCAGCAACGATTTGTACTGTTTTATCATTCCCAACAGCAACTTGGCAGATATTGAGGTGGTCACTATCTGGATGCGCAACCATTTCTACAATCTCACCAACCACAAATTTCGGTTCCTTGTCATTAATAATCTCTTCAGTAAACCCTTGAGCCTGCAATTCTTGGTTCAAACGAGCTACTTGTTCGTCAGTTAAAAAGACTTGCCCGCGCTCAGCGATCTCAAACATGCTAGAAACTTCAAAAATGTTCCAAGCGACAGTCTCACCAGTTTCTTTTAGGAAAACACGCGCTACATTACCTTTACGCTCAACATCTAGTTTGGCATCTCCACTGTTTTTCACGATGACCATCAGGACATCGCCGACATGTTCTTTATTATATGTAAAAATCATTCTTTTCTCCTATTTCAAACTTGCTAAAAAGTCATTGATTTGCCCCTTGGTTTTACGGTCACGATTGACAAAACGTCCAATCTCCTTGTCCTTGTCTAAAACAACAAGACTTGGAATCCCGTATACATCCCAAAGTTTAGCAAGTTCCATGTACTCATCTCGGTCTACCCGTATAAAAGTGAACTCTGGATTTGCCTCCTCAATCTCTGGCAAGGCAGGATAGATATAACGGCAGTCGCCGCACCAATCCGCAACAAAAAGGAAGACCTTCTTGCCATCCTGCTCTACTAGATTTGCTAATTCTTCTATATTTTTAGGAGAAATCATAAGACTTCCTCCTCGTAGAAGAGATCTTCATCTTCATAGACAAAGGTATAGTGACGACCATCTTCAAAAATGACACCACCAACAAGACGTTCTAGGCTACTTTCGTATACTTGGACATAGAGAGTCCCAATCTCACCCATTTCTGAGAAATAGTCACGCACAATAGCAGTCAACTCTTCCTGCGTCTTCATGAGTTTGTGATCATCAGCTACTTTCTTAGCTCCAAAAGCAAGTGCTCCAAGCCCTGCCACGACTAAACCTGTTTTAATAATATTTTTCGTTTTCATGCTAACATTGTAACACAAAAAGGCTCAAGGAACAATGA
>NZ_GL732463.1:147818-268930 GCF_000187585.1 Streptococcus peroris ATCC 700780 | reverse complement strand
CCTTTCTAATTTCTAAACATTAATAATTTCTCTCGCCAAACAAACCTTCTGGTAAATCATGGAATCCCTTTCCTGCCTTGAAGTTTTCAAATTTACCTAGCAAGAACTGGTAGGCATCCAAGCGACTCTCGTAGCGAATCATGGCATCTTTAGCGCGCTCATCTTGATCTTCTTCATAGACCTTTTGACTTTCCTTAAGAGCCATATCATTGATCATAATCTGGGTATTAACCCAGGCTTCAAATTCCTTCATAAATTCTTGCTCGTAACTCATTTTTTCTCCTTATTCTAATCCACGGAAAAAGTCTGTATCAATCTCACGGTAGGGTTGGATGTCCTGAACATATTCCAAGACTCCTTGAAACTCTCCTGCTTGATCGTGGACAGCTGCGTAAGTGACATGGACAAACTTCCCACGTGATTCTGACTTGAACCACATCTCGTACTTGTCTTTTTTCCCTTCACGAAGACCTTGCATAATCGCTTTGACCTTCTCCAAATATTTTGGTGGATGGCATAGTTCGACATTTCGTCCAACCTGAGACGGTGTCCGCTTGAAAATCATTTCATCCGCTGGAGTATTGTCATTATAATACTGGAAGATATCATCCTTATTAACAAAGGTAATCTCCATAGGTAGATGGTTGAGGATTAGATTTGCCTGTTCAACTGAGAGATAGCCATTGCCAAAAGCCTGCTGGCTATTGCGATCTAGCACCGATTCCTTTTCCTTTGGTGTAAAGGTGATAGTAAACTGACCTTCTGGTGTATCAATCACTTGCTGAACTTGTCCATCTACAGTTTCTGGCTGAGTTGGTTCTTCTACACTTTTTTCCTCAACAAAAGGTTGACGTTCAGGAACCCATTTCTCAGACGGACGGATAATAGCATATCCATAGGCATCACTTTCCTCAGCAATCTGAATCCAGTCATCCTGGGTAAAGGATTCAAGCAGAATCATGAGAAGGATGGACTCTTCCTTGAAAATCATACTTTCAAATTCTGTCGCAAAAGCTTCAAAATCTTTCTTTACAGTACTAATGGATACCTCTGGTAGTGACTTGACTGTAGACATGGCTTTTTGATAGAGTTCCCTAATCTGGTCATCCACTCCCCACATAACCTTTGGTGGTGAATCATGTCCATAACGCTCCATGATAGGAAAGAAGAGTTCTTCCTTGCGTTGATAGTGACGGTCAAACTGCCCTACAAGTCCCATTTGGCAAACCAAACCCTTACGCATTTCCGCAAGCATTTCCTCGTCTTCCATTGACTCATAAGTGTCTAACAATCTACGAACACGAATCAAGGCTGCACGAAGAGCTAGATTTTCGTCCTTAAAGACACGCACAGGATGACCTGGATGTTCTGTATCCTCAACTTCAACGCCCTTCACGGCGTTTTTAAAAAGATTAGCATGGACATCACAGAGTTCCATGACATCTTCGAAGGTGACACCTGAATCCGAGTTCATCAACTCATGCTCCATGAGGGAAATCTCAATGGCTGAAACGCCTGTAAAGGTTGCATCAAAGCGCTCCTGAACGGATTCAGGAGAGGCCCCATTATGCAATTCTAATAAAATATCCCGAAGGACATGAATTCGTTCATCTGCCATTAATCTAATCCAATCACTTCGTAACCATTTGCTTCAAGTGTACGCACAATCTTATCCATAGGAGTTCCTTCAAGTTTAGAGCCTTGTTTAAGAGATACTTTCCGACCAACTGTATTGCGCATGATTGGGTTGGCGAGAGGTTTAAAACCGAGCTCCACTAGGATTTCCAAAACTTCGGGATGCTTGTCCACCACTTCCGCAACAGGAATAGAAACGTCAATAATATTATCCATCACAACCTCCGTTACATTCTTTCACTGGTTTTTCTTTTCTTATTATACCACAAGGCATGGGATAAAAAAACTAGCAGTACAAGCCTGCTAGTTTTATATAAGGTTATTTATTTCACTTATCTCCATTCCAGGATTGAATCACTCGGAAATCGTTCAATCTTTATCATCTGATTTTAGCAATCCTTGTGCCATATCCATTAGCTTATCTGCAATAAATAATTTACCCAAGCCAACAACAATATTCTCATCCTTTTTCATCGTTTTTAAGACTTTGAGCCCTTGCATCGTAAAAAAGTAATTTCCATAAGTTTTAGCCAGAATTTTTATGATACCCATATTACTCTCCTTCGATGATTTCTGCTTCTTTTCGAATCGTTTCTACATCTCTTTGATACTGAGCTTCACTATAATTGACTAGTTTGGATAATTCTCTTTGCAAACTTTTACCCATAGGCTTCATGGTTGTATAAGTTAAACCACCTGAGACAATACCTCCTAGAATTGGGATAACTTTGCCCATTCCTTTAGCAAAGCCTCCTCTTGTCAGATTCACCCCAAAAATTTTCAAAACTTTTTCTAAAATAGGATACCACAAAGTTTTAGCTAAAGCCTTTTGAGGTACTGTTTTCATGACATGCTTGGCAACTGAAACTCCTCCAACCCGAAGAAGGGCTCCAGCACTATTGACCCCAAGCATAACTCCGAGATAGAGTAAGAGTGTATTTTTAGCTTCGTCACTTAATTCATTTCGAGAAGCCCAAAGATCATCATAACCATAAATATATCCCAATTCTTGCGCCAATTTTAATGAAAAAGCATAAAATTGAGCCACATCTGTTGGAATAGTGATTGCAAGGGCTAGTCCTCCAGGTATACCAGCGATAACAGAAGTCCCACTTGCTAATAAAACATTATCCTTAATACAAGAATCAGCAACTTTATCTAAAACATCTTGCGATAATAGGGCTGTTGGTCCTTCTTCTAAGAGTCTAGGAATATCCTTGGGATTCAATACTTTGGAAAATTTATCAACTAAAAATTTTGACCGATCAACTTTGACGACAGGAAGTTTCACGACTTGTTGCAATACTTGCAAAGCTACATCTTGTTTAGACATCTTGAGTGTTCTCTTTTTCTTTCAATTTGAACTATATCATATCATATTTACTTGAGAAATGAAATTTTAAGAACTTTTTTCTTATTGGAATTTGAGTTCAACAAAGCCTCACTCTTCCAAACAAAAAAGAGGGATTTCCCTCTTTCTTAATTCTTATCCAGATTGCGTAGCATCTCGTCAATCTTGTTTCCATACTCGATGGATTCGTCTTTGACGAAGGTCAAGTCTGGAATTTTATACAATTTCAAATTGTTACCAAGTTCACGTTTGATAGTACCAGTTGCTTTTTCAAGACCAATTTGAGCCTTTTGATTATCTGAAGCGAGGTCGCTTAAAATGGTGTAGTAGACCTTAGCCACAGACAAATCACCTAGCATCTGAACATCTGTGATAGTCACGCCTTGGACACGCGGATCACGGACTTTTTTTTGCAAAATCTCATTGACTTCACGCTTGATTTCCATGCCCACACGGTCCGTACGGAAATGATTTGCCATGCTATTCCTTCCTCTCTATTGAATCAAAAGCTAGGCCAGCAGACCTAGCTATTTTTAAACTGATTGATTGTCAGTTCAAATTGAAACGAAGTTCAGTTTGAACTCATCTGCTTCTTTCGACGTGGTGAAAGTGATTGGACTGATAATTCAGTCCAATCACAGGGGATTTTTGAGACACTAGGCTCAAAAATAAGCAATGAAACCATCGGTTTGCTTGCGTCCCTCACCACCTAAGAAAGGAGCAAAAATCTTATCGTTTGATTTCTTCCATGATATAGGCCTCAATCACGTCGTCAGTCTGGATATCATTGTAGCCATCAATCATGAGACCACCTTCACGGCCGTTAGTAACTTCTTTGACATCATCCTTGAAGTGTTTTAAGCTAGCGAGGTCTCCATCATAAATAACGACACCATCACGAATGACACGGACTTTAGAGTCACGGGTAACTTTACCACTGGTAACCATAAATCCACCGATTGTTCCCACTTTAGAGACTTTGAAGGTTTCACGAATAATTGCTTCACCGATGACTTTTTCTTCAAATTCTGGATCGAGCAATCCTTTCATGGCTTCTTCCATCTCTTCAATCACCTTGTAGATGATGCTGTGGAGACGGATTTCTACATCGTCTGCTTCTGCTTGTTGACGAGCTTGTGGTGTAGGACGTACGTTGAAACCAACGATAAAGGCATTTGAAGCTTCAGCAAGAGTTACGTCAGATTCATTGATGGCACCAACTGCTGCATGGACGATTGTAACTTTTACACCTTCAACATCAATCTTTTGTAGTGAGGCAGAAAGGGCCTCAACAGAACCTTGTACATCTGCCTTGATAATGACGTTAACAGACTTGAGTTCACCTGCTTTAAGAGTATCGAAGAGATTTTCAAGGCTGACACGTTGGGTTACTTGACGTTGTTTCATAAGAGCGCGTTTTGCACGTTCTTCACCTGCTGCACGAGCAGATTTTTCATCTTCGTATACGGCAAAGTGGTCACCTGCCATTGGAGCTTCGTTCAAACCTGTAATAGAAACTGGTGTTGACGGTCCAGCAACCTTAACACGACGTCCAAGGTCATTAGTCATGGCACGAACACGTCCGAAAGTATTACCAACAACGATTGGATCTTGAACGTTCAAAGTACCTTGTTGAACAAGGAGGGTTGCAACCGCACCTTTCCCTTTATCCAAGCGTGCTTCGATAACGGTACCAATAGCACGAACTGTTGGGTCTGCTTTGAGTTCTTGGATTTCAGCTACAAGAAGTACAGTTTCCAAGAGTTCATCGATATTTTGGTTAAATTTCGCTGAAATTTCTACAAACTCAGAATCTCCACCCCAAGCTGTTGACATAACACCATGCTCTGCCAACTCTCCGATAACACGTTCTGGGTTGGCACCTGGCTTATCAATTTTGTTAATAGCAACGATGATTGGAACATTAGCTGCTTTTGAGTGGTTGATGGCTTCGATAGTTTGAGGCATAACTCCGTCATCAGCCGCTACGACCAAGATGGTAATATCGGTAACAGAGGCACCACGTGCACGCATTGAAGTAAAGGCCGCGTGTCCTGGTGTATCAAGGAAAGTAATTTTCTTACCACCTTCGACGATTTGGTAGGCACCGATATGTTGTGTAATACCGCCTGCTTCACCTGTCGCAACACGAGAATTACGAAGCGTATCCAAAAGGGTTGTCTTCCCGTGGTCAACGTGTCCCATGATGGTTACAACTGGTGGACGTTCAACCAACTCGTCCTCGTTGAGATAACCATCTTCTACGAAGAAACGTTCGATATCAGCATTGTCAACTTCAACTTTTTGTTTCGCTTCAATTCCGTAATCAACCATGAGAAGCTCGATTGTATCACCATCTAAAGATTGGTTTTGAGTGGCCATAACGCCCATCATAAAGAGTTTCTTAACAATTTCAGCTGGTTCACGTTTGATACGTTTTGCAATTTCCGCAACAGTCATACCATCTGTGTATTCAAATTCTGTTGGCAATTCGTGGAATTTGCGTTCTGTAACAGGTTTTGAAGCCTGATTATGGTTATTTTGCTTATTGCCCTTTTTATTTTTCTTATTGTTATTCCAGTTACTGTTCTTTTGATTTCTCACTTGATTTTGGTTACTTCGATTCTTTTGTTGTTTTCTTGGACCATCTTCCTCGCGATCGTAATCATCACGATCTTTGTCTGGTCGGGCTTGTTTTTTACGACGTGTATCCACTACAGGCTCTTTGACTACAGGAGCTACTTCAACCACTTGCTGAGTTTGTTCAGCTAGTTTAGCAGCCTCCTCAAAGATTTCCTCTGGTTCTTTGCGCTTGTTAGCTTGAGCCAAGGCTTCTTTAGCTTCCCGAGACTGTTTGAAGCGTTCCTCGCTTGAGCGTGCGTATTCGGCATTTTGCTCTGCCTTCAGGGCTGCTGCACGAGCCTTGAAATCAATACGTGGACCAGCTTGGTTGGGACGATTATCGGCTTGTTGGCGGCGATCATTCCCACGATTCCCTTGACCTTGTTGTTTCTTAGTTTGGTCATTAAAACGGCGGTTGTCGCGGTTTCCTTGACCTGGTTTTCCGCCATTACGGTTATCGTTCTTTTGACGGTTTCCGTTTTGTTGTTGGTCGCGGTTGTTGCCCTTGTTTTGCTTGCGTCGTTCTGCCTGCTCTTTTGCACGAGCTTCACGCTCTGCTTTGAAGTTTCGGCTCTGTGGTCTAGCAGCTACTACTTTTTCTTCCTTAGAAGCTACTGGTGTTTCAGATTTCTTTTCTACCTTCGCTTCACTTGCTTTTGGTGCTACAGGTTTTGCCTCTGCTTTAGGAGCAGCAGGTTTAAAGCTAGCTACGATTTTTTCAGCAACATCGGCTTCAACGCTTGACGAGTGGCTCTTCACTTCCAAGCCCAACTCTTTTGCACGCGCTACAACTTCTTTACTTTCTTTTCCAAGTTCTTTTGCGATTTCGTACAATCTTTTCTTAGACAAATCATGTCCTCCTCTTCTATTCCATAAGAGACCTCATTTTCTTTGTAAATCCAGCATCTGTCACAGCTAAAACCTTTCTTGATTTTCCAACTGCTATGCTTAATTCCAGTGTTGAAAACACGGTAATAACTTCTACTTGATAATAGTCACTTTTATCATGAATCTTCTTGGTTAGATTTGGGCTAGCATCATGAGCTAGAAATACCAATTTAACTTTCCGGTCTTGAATGGCTTTGACAACCATTTCTTCACCCGAGATGATTTTCCCCGCTCGCTGAGCCAATCCCAAGAGATTACTTATTTTTTGCTTATTCAAGTCCTAACTCTCTTCTTTTTACTTTGTGATCAACATAGGCGATCAACTCGTCATAAAAGCTTTCTTCAACTTCCATATTAAAGCTACGGTTAAAGACTTTTTTCTTTTTTGCCTCTAAGGCTTCTGCATTGTCTAGCTTGATATAAGCGCCACGACCATTAGCCTTGCCTGTCGGGTCGATAAAGACCTCTCCTTCTTTGTTCTTGACAATACGGAGTAAATCTCGCTTGTCAATCACTTCGTTGGAAACAACAGACTTGCGCAAAGGGATTTTTCTTGTTTTCATCTTTCCCTCCTCTTGCAGCTTTTATTCTTCAGTCAATTCGTCTGTATCAGCGAAATCAACTTGACCTGCTTCTTCCATAGCTTCAAATTCACTTGCAGATTTGATATCGATACGGTATCCAGTCAAGTGAGCTGCCAAGCGAACGTTTTGTCCACGACGACCGATAGCAAGAGAAAGCTTGTTATCTGGAACAACAACCAAGGCACGCTTGCTGTCGTTTTCATCAAAGATAACTTGGTCAACTTCGGCAGGAGCTATGGCATTGTAGATAAATTCAGCTGGATCTGCTACCCACTCGATAACGTCGATGTTTTCTTCTACAGGTACCATGCGGTCGCTCTTAGCATCGTAGCGAGCTGGGTGGAACTTGCTAGTGATTTTCTTGATGTTCGCTCCACCACGTCCAACGATTGTTCCGATAGCATCCACGTTAGGATTGTGGCTACGAACAGCAACTTTCGTACGGTCACCTGCTTCACGGGCTACGCTCATGATTTCAACAGTTCCATCATATACTTCTGGAATCTCTTGTTCCATCAAACGTTTGATCATCTCTGGGTGACTACGGCTAACAAAGACGTTAACTCCACGAGGATTGTCTTCGACTTTGTAAACATAGACTTCGATACGATCATGAGAAGCAAACACTTCTCCAGGAATTTGATCTTGTTTTGACAATTGGGCTTCAATGCTGCCAAGATTGACATAAATGAAGCGGTTATCAAAACGTTCAACTGTACCTGACATGATTTCTTGTTCATGCTCTTTGTAAGTATTATAGGTAATGGCACGTGTTTGCTTACGCATTTTTTCCATGATTGTTTGTTTAGCAGATTGGGCTGCTACACGACCAAACTCTCCTGGTGCTTCTTCAAATTTGATTTTGTCACCAAGCTCATAGGCTGAATTAATAGCAAGGGCATCTTTTAAACTGATTTCCAAACGGCTATCAAATACTTCATCAACAACTTCACGGACAGTATAGACAGTAAAGTCCCCTGTCTTTTCGTTAAAATCAATAGCTACACTATCAGATTGACCATAGCGTCTACGGTAAGCAGAACGAAGTGATTCTACTACTGCGTCGATGATATCTTCTTTCTTGATTCCCTTGTCTTCTTCCAAAATGCGGAAGGCCTCTAGCATTTCTTTACTCATGTTCTTTTTACTTTTGAATTCTCAAAAGCTATCCTTTCTTTCTATAATTTTACTGCTAAACGTGCTTTTGATACCAAGTTATATGGAATTTGGACTGTTTTCTTGCGAGTTTTATCCATATATTCCATAGTCAACTCATCCTCTTCAAAGGACAACAAGGTTCCTTCAAAAACCTTTTGCTTATCGATGGCTTGATAGAGCCCGACATGGATGTATTTCCCAACCGCTCCAGCGACTGCTTCCTTGGTTTTCAAAGGACGCTCCAATCCTGGACTTGTAATTTCTAGGAAATATTGTTCTGGGAAGGGATCCGGCTTGATAGTATCTAGGACCGGACTGATAATTTCAGTCAAGTCTGCCGTATCATTCAAGGTGATTCCTTCAGGCTTGTCTACAAAAATACTAAGAATCATGTCACTGCCAATCTTTCCGTACTCGATATCTACGAGTTCAAAAGGAGCTTCAATAACAGGTTCTACGACTTCTCTGACTAATTCAACGATAGTTGCGATTGCGTCCACCTCCTCATAAGCAAGAGGCGAAGATATCTCCCCGCCTCTCTTTCTTATATTCTTATTATTAAGTATAGCACTTTTTAGTAATAATGTAAAGCATAAGCACTCAAATAGCCTGACTTCAAGCTTTTTCTTAAAATTCTGCTTCAACTCGGTAGATGACTTGACCCTTGCTTGAGAACTTTTGCTCATACTCAGTCATGACATTTCCCTCAAAGCCACTGGCATGTAAATCTAACCAAACACCATTGAGTTTCATGCCATATTGTGAAAAGCTCACCAAGCTATATTCAAACAAGCCACGATTATCTGTCTTGAAATGAATTTCACCATGTTCAGGCAAGATTCGTTTGAAAGTATCCAAGAAACTCTTATAAGTCAAACGACGCTTCTCATGGCGTTTTTTAGGCCATGGATCCGAGAAATTCAAATACAAGCGGTCAATTTCACCATCTTCAAAATAATTGGTCAATTCTGAACCATCAACCCATAAAAGTTTGATATTGGGAACTCCAACTTCTAATACCTTATCCAAAGCATAACTTAATACAGATTTCTGAATATCAATCCCAATATAGTTGATGCCAGGGTTTTGTTTGGCCATTCCTGTTACGAAAGCACCTTTGCCGCTACCCACCTCTACATGGATTGGATTGTCATTGTCAAACAAATTTCGCCACTTACCTTTGGATTCTGCGGGATTTAAGACAACATACTGTGGATTAGCTTCTAGCAGTTCCGTTGCACCTTTACGATTTCTAACTCTCATTTTTTCTTTCCATACTTATCTCGGAAGCTACGTAAAGCATAAATCTCCCGATTTACGTTATCCAAATCTTGATTTTCATAATATTTGGTAATCAGGCTCAAAAACGACAGTTGAGCATACCAATACAACTTATTCAAAACCGTTTGATTGTACTTGTAACCATAATTAGTCAGCCATTCTTGCCATTGAAACTCTGGAATATAGTGGCAGAGCAGATAGGCCACATCGAACATACGATCAGTCAAGCGAACAGAATCCCAATCAACTAGATAAATCAAGCCACTATCCGTCTCAAACCAATTGCTATGACGAACATCCCCATGGACTATGGTCGCATAATCTTCCCTAAAACTAGGAAGGTTCTCACGCATATCACTCAAGACCATTCGTAGATACTGGTTGTTTTTTAAAGCATTAGGAGCCTTGTTTACCCAAGACTGAAGTAAATCCGAAGGTTTTTCCATCGCATATCCTAGGCGTGTCAACTGGGTCATTAAGGGACGTGAACAGTGTAAACGTGTCAAAATGTCGATAACTTGTTTACGATTCATGTCACTTGGCGTCAAGATTTTTCCTGTCAACCATTCCTGGGCGGACATATCACGGCCATCTGGTAATCGACGATTCCAAAGCAATTGTGGCGCAATTTGCTCTCTCGCTAAACCAGGTAGGATTGGAGAAGTATTCATTTTTATAAAAACACGTTTCCCATCAGGGTAACTTCCCATATAAGCTTTTCCGCTCTTTCCAGATATCGGGGTTAGCGTTAGCTCAATATCACCCAAGTCCATTTTTTTCCTCCGAATAAAGTTTCCTTATTATTCTACTAATTTTTATGCTATTCGTCAACCAATCTTCTCAGTTGATATGGTAAATAAAGATATTGCAATACAAGGCCTGCTCCCACAAGGACTAAGACAAGGATTTTGTCCCTGAACACAAGCAAGCCAACGAGGCTTTCCAAGATTAAGACAAAAATCCCAATCCCTCTCAAAATTTCTCTCAACCCTCTCTCTTTTTGTCCCTTTTCTACTGGAAATAGTTGCGTCAAATACTGATAGTCAAAAGCATGATAGAGAGCTAAGAGCTGGAATAACAAAAGATAATTGAATAAAATTACAATTGCTAGTGCAATCCAAGACTGCTCAACAAACATAAGAGTTGATAAGGATAGGATTACAAGGCGCAGACTAAGAGAGAATAAATCTCCATTTCTCAAATAAGAACGAAGATAGAGATTCTGCCAGATTTTACCTGGTGCTTTCTGAACTACTTTTAGGATAAAGTCTAAATAAGCTCGACGCTTAACACTGTTTGAAATTCCCTTGACCTGTGTAAAGAGGGCAAAGAATCGAAGCAAGAACTGCTTGCGTTTACTTTCTTGAGCAATGACATAATCCCAGTCAAGTCCATTTCCAAGGAAAAAGTTGCTAGACTTTTGGCGAAAAATCACGTATTTTATTATTCCTAAGATAAGTAGATAGACTCCAAAAATCGGCAAACCAAGCCCCATGGCTAAGAATAAAGGCGCAAACAGGAGCAAAAATACAGTTTGAACACTTATCCAAAAAATAAAAGATATAAGAGATTGCTTTTTGATATGCGCTTTTACTTTTTCTTCAGCTACCAAAAGAAAGAGTTTGTCAGGAGCTTCTAGATAAGTTGCAATACCACCCCACAACAAGAGCAAAACAGATACAATTCCAATTAAAAATAAAATTGGTAGATGATTTTCAGGGAAATGTTGGAGTAGCTGACTGTACTGATAAGCCAAAAATCCTAATAACACCAACAAAAACAAGACAAAATGGTCATTGAGCACATAGCGAAGATAGCCCAGACATTCCTTCCGAAATTCCTGTTTTCGTTTTAAAAACAAGCCTTTCATAGTTCCTCCTCTTTGGTCAGAGCCAAATAGATATCATTGAGACTTGCATATGGCATGGCAAAAGCTTCTCGGAGTTGTTCAAGGTTTCCTTTAGCTCTCACTTGACCTTTGTGGAGAATGACAAAAGAATCACACATCTTTTCAGCTGAATCAAGGACGTGGGTACTCATGAGGATAGACTTGCCTTTCCCTTTTTCCACTTCTAGTAGCTGAATCAAATCTGAAATTGCCAAAGGATCGAGACCAAGGAAGGGTTCGTCTACGATAAAGAGACTAGGATCCACGACAAAGGCACAGATAATCATAACCTTTTGTTTCATCCCTTTTGAAAAATGAACTGGAAACCAATCCAATTTTTGATCCAAACGAAACATTTTTAAAAGCGGTTCTACACGTTCAAAAGCAATAGTTTGTTCAATACCATAGGCCATAGCAACTGTCTCAATATGTTCTTTGAGAGTTAATTCTTCATACAAGCTAGGTGTTTCTGGGATATAGCCAATCTTCTTACGGTAGTTCGTAGCATTCTCTCGTAGAGTCAATCCATCAATACTTATCTCTCCACTGTAGGGAGTCAAAAGACCGATAATCTCATTGATAGTCGTTGATTTACCTGCACCATTCAAGCCAATCAAACCGACCAACTGTCCACTCTCAACTGTAAAAGATACATCTTTCAAGACAGGAACGTGAACATAGCCTCCTGTCAGGTTTTTAATTTCTAACATATTTTCTCCGAATCTGGTATAATGTAGCTATATTATATCAAAATTTAATACACTAGAGGTGGTTTTTATGTCAGATTGTATTTTTTGTAAGATTTTAGCAGGAGAAATTCCTGCATCTAAGGTTTATGAGGATGATCAAGCTCTGGCCTTCCTCGATATTTCTCAAGTAACTCCAGGTCATACCTTGGTCGTACCAAAAAAACACCATCGCAATCTTTTGGAGATGGATGCTACTAGCGCTAGTCAACTCTTCGCTAAGATTCCAGCCATTGCACAAAAAGTCATGAAGGCTACCAAAGCCGATGGAATGAATATCATCGCCAACTGCGAAGAAATCGCTGGACAAACCGTTTTTCACACCCATGTCCACCTCGTTCCTCGTTATGGCACAGACGATGACCTAAAAATTGACTTTGTTGCGCATGAACCTGACTTTGATAAACTTGCCCAAGTCGCTGAAACTATTAAAAACGCCTAAGGAGTCCCTATGAAACTATCAAATTTACTACTTTTTGCAGGCTCTGCTGTAGGTTCTTACTTTCTCGTTAAGAACCGTGAAGTTATCACTGAAGAAGTTCTAGAAACAACTGATCGGGTTGAAGCTATCAAAGATGATTTAGATGTCATTCAAAATAGCTTACAAATTATCAATCAACAAAAAGAGGTCATCAAGGAATACCAAGAAGACCTCACTTACAAATTTAAAGTCTTAGAAAAAGATCTTCAAGCAAGACTTGCTGTGATGAAAGAATTACAAGAAACTAAAGACCAATAAGGAAATGAAAATCTCCAACTTTCCTTATTTCCCCTTTAAATCCATTTTAGGCTAGTAGATTTTAAAAGACAAGAGAGGGCATAAAAATGAAACAGTTTTTTAAAGTCATCTTGATTATTTCTGGTTGCTTCTGTCTTCTTGCAGTCCTGGCATTTCTACTACTTATCAGTCTTTTCAAGGCATCGCCAAGTGACATCCGTAAAGGAAATGAAGACTTAAAACAAATTTTTATCTCCCTTGACATGCCGCCTAAGAAAGTGGAATCAAATGGAAGATATCAATTTGAGGGTGGAGGTTTAGATTTTTATGTGACCTTCTCAGATGAAGCCATCAATAGTCACCTTGTCCTAAAAGAAAGTCCTAACCTCACTAAAAACCGACTCAAAGTCTATGTCCTAAATACAGGCAATATTTCCTACCATGCAGTAGAAGACAACTTATTCAATCATGGTTTATACCAATTTTTAGAGAAGGAAAGCAGGAAGTATTTCGAAGAAAATGGAAAGAAATCAAATCCTTCTTACGTTATTCTCTCTTGGAAGGATCCAGAAAGCTTGAAAAAGGGAATCGCATTCTATGAAAAAGCTTTGAGCTTGGTAGATATTCAGGATAATTCGGAGATTAAGCACATTGATACTGTCACCGTGAAACCTGGTAAAGAAGCGGAAATCAAGCAACTCATCCAGGAGATGGATGCGGCTGGCTTGCTCACTCAAAGGCCCTAGTAACTGACCAGCTGGAGAGGATTTCCTCCATTGCTAATTACAAACAAAAAGAGCCTCATGGCTCTTTTTAGTTATTCACCCTCAAAGGCATCTTTTATATGGTCAAAGAATCCTTTTTTCTTTGGGTTGACTTTCAAATCACCTGCAGCTGCGAATTCTTTCAAAGCTGCTTTTTGTCGTTCGTTCAAGCCTGTTGGCGTTACAACATTGACTGTTACAAACTGATCACCAACAGCACCTCCACGAAGGCTCGGTGCTCCCTTGCCACGCAAACGGAATCGCTTACCTGTTTGAGTACCTTCTGGAATCACTAATTCTACATCTCCATGAACCGTCGGGATATCAACTGTATCTCCAAGAGCTGCTTGGACAAAGTTTAGATTTAAGGTGTAGAAAATCGTAGTTCCTTCACGTTCAAATTTATCGCTTGCTTCTACTGAAACCACTACATACAAGTCTCCATAAGGACCACCATTAAATCCTGCTTCACCTTGACCAGCTAAACGAATTTGTTGACCAGTTTCCACACCAGCTGGGATTTTCACGTGTACGCTATGGGCTTGTTTTTCATGACCAGTTCCATGACAAGTTGCACAAGGATCCTTGATTTCTTGACCACGACCATGACAGACATCACAGGTTACTTGACGGCGCATCATACCAAGCGGTGTTTGGGTATCCACATTGATAACACCAGAACCATGACATCGTCCACAAGTAACAGGACTTGTCCCCGGCTTAGCACCTGATCCATTACATGTACGACAGCTTGCCTCACGATTGTATTTGACTTCTTTTTCAGTACCAAAGATAGCTTCTTCAAAAGTCAGATTAACACGGTACTGGAGATCATCACCTTGACGTGGAGCGTTTGGATTGCGAGAAGAACCGCCTCCGCCGAAAAAACTTGAGAAGATATCTTCAAAACCGCCAAAACCAGCTGCTCCGCCACCAAAGCCACCAAAACCGCCAGCTCCACCACCGAAGCCACCATTGGCCCCCGCAGCACCATATTGGTCATAAGCAGCTCGTTTTTGTTCATCACTCAAAGTCTCATAAGCTTCTTGAACTTCCTTGTACTTTTCCTCAGCACCAGGTTCCTTGTTGATATCTGGGTGATATTTTTTAGATAATTTCCGATAGGCCTTCTTGATTTCATCTTGAGATGCATTCTTTGAAACGCCCAAACGGTCATAAAATTCAGTATTGTTCATTTAAGATACCAAGACCGTAAAATTCGACCGAAAAATAGGAAATCTGACTCCGGAGCGATGCTCCTAGACAGATTTATCTTTTTTCCGAGAATTTAGGTCGGGTTCAGTTCCTTTCTTTTATATCGAATTAGAAACTTTGGAACCCGTGTTCAGTTGCGAACACTCTTTGTTCCTTTCTTTTATATTGTGAATCAAACCCAATATATATAAGGGTTAGGCTCTATTTTACCGAAAAACAGAGGCTGGGTTGCAACCTCTGGATTTCTGTTTATCATTTAGTTGTTAAGCTGAATTGAGCACGCCCTAACCTCTTGGTGAAAAAGATAAATCTTTCTAGAAACTAAAGTTTCTGCGTCAGATTTCCTATTTTCACTGTGAGGTTTTAACGGGCTTTGCATCTTACTTTTCCGTAAACTCTCCGTCTACGACGTCATCGCCGCCTGCGTTACCTGTTGTTTGTGCGCCTTCAGCTCCTGCTTGAGCTTGTTGCGCTGCTGCAGCTTGTTCGTAGAGTTTAACGGCAAGAGCTTGAGCTTTTTCGTTAAGAGCTTCAAGTTTTGCTTTCATTTCTTCAAGGTTACCTGATTCTTGAGCTTTCTTAAGATCATCCAATCCTGCTTGAGCAGCATCACGTTCAGTATCGAAGCCTTTACCTTCAGTTTCCTTGATTGTCTTTTCAGTCGCAAAGATAGCTTGATCGACTTCATTACGAAGGTCAACTTCTTCTTTACGTTTCTTATCTGCTTCAGCGTTTGCTTCGGCATCTTTCATCATTTTTTCAATTTCTTCATCTGTCAAACCTGAGTTTGATTGGATAACGATTGTTTGTTCTTTTTGAGTCCCAAGGTCTTTGGCCTTAACAGATACGATACCGTTCTTGTCGATGTCAAATGTTACTTCGATTTGTGGGATACCACGAGGTGCAGCTGGGATATCAGTCAATTGGAAGCGTCCAAGAGTCTTGTTATCTGCTGCCATTGGGCGTTCACCTTGAAGAACATGGATATCAACGGCTGGTTGGTTATCTGCTGCAGTTGAGAAGACTTGTGATTTAGATGTTGGAATAGTAGTGTTACGAGCGATGAGTTTTGTAAATACTCCACCCATTGTTTCAATACCAAGTGACAATGGTGTTACGTCAAGAAGGACAACGTCTTTGACATCACCAGTGATGACACCACCTTGGATGGCAGCACCCATAGCAACCACTTCATCAGGGTTCACTGATTTGTTTGGTTCTTTACCAGTTTCAGCCTTAACAGCTTCTACAACAGCTGGGATACGAGTTGAACCACCAACAAGGATAACTTCATCGATTTCTGACAAGCTCAAACCTGCATCTGAAAGAGCTTGACGAACTGGAGTTTTTGTACGATCTACAAGTTCACGAGTTAAATCGTCGAATTTAGCACGAGTCAAGGTCATTTCCAAGTGAAGAGGTCCAGCAGCACCAGCGGTGATGAATGGCAAGCTGATTTGAGTTGAAGTGACACCAGAAAGGTCTTTCTTAGCTTTTTCAGCTGCATCTTTCAAACGTTGAAGAGCCATCTTGTCTGTTGACAAGTCGATACCATTTTCTTTCTTAAATTCTTCAACCATGTAATCAATAATTTTTTGGTCAAAGTTATCACCACCGAGTTTGTTATCCCCTGCAGTTGCCAATACATCGAAGACACCGTCACCAAGTTCAAGGATAGACACGTCAAATGTACCACCACCTAGGTCAAATACCAAGATTTTTTCTTCTTTATCTGTCTTATCCAAACCGTAAGCAAGAGCTGCTGCAGTTGGTTCGTTAACGATACGTTCTACTTCAAGACCAGCGATTTTACCAGCGTCTTTAGTTGCTTGACGTTGAGCATCGTTGAAGTAAGCAGGAACTGTGATAACAGCTTTGGTTACTTTTTCACCAAGGTAATCTTCAGCGTAACCCTTCAAGTATTGAAGAATCATAGCTGAGATTTCTTGTGGTGTGTATTCTTTACCGTTAGCAGAAACTTTTTCAGAAGTACCCATCTTAGATTTGATAGAGATGACTGTATCTGGATTTGTGACTGCTTGACGTTTTGCAGCGTCACCAACGATGATTTCACCGTTTTTGAATGAAACAACTGAAGGTGTTGTACGGTTACCTTCTGGGTTTGCGATAATTTTTGATTCAGTTCCTTCAAGAACTGCAACTGCTGAGTTTGTTGTACCTAAGTCAATACCAATAATTTTGCTCATTATTTTTTCCTCTTTTTATTTTTATTTTCTTTTTGATACTTCCCTTAAGTGGTGGGGACGTGAGCAACTCCCTTCGGGATTTCATCACTAATTTTTGAGCCTATTGTCTCAAAAATCCCCCTGTTTCAGTAGCTTCTGCTACTGAAACTTTCACCACGGCGGGAAATATCTTCCTTGCAAGCCTCCGGCTTGCTTCTTATCTTTCTTTCATAGTTTAGTGTCGTTTCGGACAAGGTAGCCTAGTTATATACTACCACCATAGCTGGGCGCAGAATGCGGTCATGGAGTTTGTAGCCTTTTTGGAAGACTTGTGCAATGGTGTCTGCTGGATGTTCGTCATCAGCTGGAACCGTTTGGATGGCCATATGGTAATTATGGTCAAATTCTCCGTCAGCTGCGATCTCCTCGATCCCTTCTTCTTTCAAGGCATGTACCAAACTCTCTTGGACCATTTCTAAGCCCTTCTTCACATCATCTGTCAATCCTTCAACGGCAAGAGCACGTTCAAGGTTATCCAGTGACGGCAAGATTGCTTTTGCCAAATCCTGGCTACGATATTTTTGTAATTGTTGACGTTCTTCATTGGCACGGCGCTGAATGTTTTGCATTTCTGCGTGAGCACGAAGATATTTGTTTTCAAATTCCTCAGCTCGTTCATTCGCCAAGTCCAATTCAGACTTCTCAGGAGTTGTTTCTTCAGCTGTTTCCACAACTTCCTCGTCTTTTACTTCTTCATTTTTTTGATCTTCAGCCATTTTCGCCTCCTTTAATAATTTCAATCTTAATTCACTTCATAATGATTACTGCTGAGATAGCGGTAAAAATCCGTTAACTTCATGGTCAAGACGCGATTTACTACATTTAACTGATTTATCAATTGCTGATAATCTAAATTGACCGGTCCAATAATAGCTAGGATTCCAAAACCACGATAGGGAATTAAAAACTTGCTACTAATCACTGCTAGATTTGCTAGGCAAGATTCCTGACTATCAGCAACTCGGACATTTTGCATCTGATCATCTAACAGATTCTCTCGAATTTCTAGCGCCACCTTCTGAGGTTGATCAAAGAACTGATAGGCCGCTAAATTCGCAAAGTTTAAAAGTTTGACCTTGCCAGCTACTACAACATCTTCTTTAAACATTTCCTTAAAGATATGTTCAAAAAGATCCATGACATTGTCTGTTGTTGTAAAATACCGCTGGATAATCTGTGGAATCTCAGTTCGAATCTTGTAGTGAATATCGAGAACCGTTTGCCCTATAAAACGTTCTTGAATAATAGACTTAAACCTCGTCAAATCCTCTTGCAAGAAATTTCTTGGAATCGAAAACTGACTGGTTACCGTTCTGGACTCATCTAACGTTAAAACAGCAAGTGCATTGTGTTGTCCTAAAACAACAATATCAAAAGCTGTCAAGCGTTGCTTTCTTGGCTCTACGTCAAGTGCTATCACCGTGCAACCACTTAAGTTTGATAAAACATCCGTCGCACGCTGGAGAACATCCTCCAACTTGAAAAACTCTTGGTCGAATGCTTTCACCACTTCATAGACTTCGTTTTCAGCCAATCGGTCAAAAGCAAGCGAATGTTTGACAAAATACTGAAATCCTGCCACGCTAGGCTTGCGTCCGCTGGAAGTATGAGCTTTTTCAAGTAAACCTTGCTTTTCCAGAGCTGCCATATCGTTACGAATTGTCGCACTACTAGTATTGACAGACTCCTGTAAAGCTTTCGATCCGACCGGTTCATGCGTTTTGGTAAAGATGTCAATAATCAGATTCAAAATATCCTGCTGACGTTCTGTAACCATTTCGCTACTCCTCTCTGTCAGATCTTTTTAGCACTCTATACACCTAAGTGCTAACCTATGATTCTATTATACACCCTTAGAAGATAAAGTCAAGACAAAAACTCAAAAAATTAGCACTCTTTTATCAAGAGTGCTAAAAATCGGTCTGAGGACCTAGAAGATCATCTTACATTCTCAAGATATTTCTTTTTAAGTCTATAAAAACTATAGATTAGGTAAGAAATCATGAGGGCATAAAGGGCAAAAATAAGGAAGAAAGATTGAGAGAGACTTTCGCGAAACAGACTCATACAAACAACTAGACCGCCAGTAATAGAAACTGTAGATGTACGAAGTCCAGATTTCACCCCATCCCATCTAAGACGATTGTTCATGAAAGATTGATCATTTAAATCTACATCACAAGTTGCTTTTCGAAAAACAGTATAAGAACATTTTTCCACAAATTCCCATCCTCTATCCTTAATACTTTGTAACTCCACCTCATTTTTTCTAAGGTACCTAGTATCCCATACACAGTAAGTCACATCATCAGGTTGGCATTGTTCAAAATAGAAAAAGCCAAAACGATTTGCTTTATATTTCCAACCTTTCAAATGCATCTCATGCAAATAATCTTCAACCTTATCCAAATCAAAAATGCTAAACATTCGAAATTGTACTTTGCTATTCATTGTCTAACCTCCAAATTAGAAAACATGCATGGCTTTATTTATCAGATAATTCTTTCCACTTTTGAAACAATCTCCAAAAAATATAAGAAATCTGAATCGCAAAAACTATCAATAATGTAAAGTCTATGCTAACAATCAAAAACATTCCCCAACTGAAATAACCTCTTCCATTGAGTAACTTTGAGAAAACCGGTAGTAGAGCTAAAAAGAGAAGAAAAATAGGAAG
Source organism: Streptococcus peroris ATCC 700780 (assembly GCF_000187585.1). Classification (GTDB taxonomy): domain Bacteria; phylum Bacillota; class Bacilli; order Lactobacillales; family Streptococcaceae; genus Streptococcus; species Streptococcus peroris. Next base: position 249,157 of record NZ_GL732463.1, on the reverse strand, counting down.
CATCCGCATTGTTAAAATCTTCTTGACCATTGCTAACTTCCCTGCTACGTCATTATATATTTCAAACTCGGCATCCGCCTCAATTCCAGAATGAAGTTTTCTAAAGTAGGAAAACCCATTAAAGTCTGTAATATGCTCCCAACCACAGTCTTTAAATAATTGTAAATAGGAGGCTCTCTCCGATTTTTTCATAGGATAAAAGTCCAACTGATAAACCACCTGCTCCGGTTGGCACTTTTCAAAAGTATACTTAACCGCAACTACTAAGTTAGAATAACTTACTTCCTTAAGTTTCCAGCCCTGAGCATGCATTTCTCTAAAGTATAGAGCCTCCCTCTCATAATCCGCAATTGTAAAGATTCGGTAAACAATTTTATTTTCCATCATCCTTCCTCCCGACTGTTTCTGTAGAGCCGTTCAATACGTTTCAATTCAATCTCCAAAACCTCTCGTCCCAAATCTGTTGTCTGATAAATTTTCCGTTTTTCCTCTTCTCGGACAAAGGAGATCAAACCGTCTTTTTCCATCTTTGACAGTGTTCCATACATGGTTCCAGGACTAATCAAAACCTGTGAATCTGTCATTTCCTTGACCTTTTGCGTGATACCATAGCCATGGTTCTGCTTTTGCAGGCAGAACAAGATATAAAAACCTGTTTCCGTCATCGGAAGATAAACTCGACGAACCTTATCCGTTAATTCCATTTTTATCACCTTCTATTCAGTTCGATATATCGCACTTCGTTATATATAATATATCACACCTCGATATAACATGCAAGAAAAAAAGACTGCCATCTGGCAATCTTTCTTCTCTATTAGTTAATTAGTAAAGATCTAGATAGTTATCAACTTCCCATTGTGAAACGAAGGTTGCATAGCTTGCCCACTCGATGCGTTTAGCTTCAATGAAGCTCGTATAAATATGATTTCCTAGGGCCGCTTTTACAACTTCGTCTTCTGTCAATGCTTTCAAAGCATTGTGAAGTGTAGAAGGGAGATCAGTGATTCCTGCAGCTCTGCGTTCTTCTGGTGTCATCACATAGATGTTTTCTTCAATTGGAGCTGGTGCTTCAATTTTATTTTCAACACCATGGAGTCCGACTTCAAGAAGGACAGCCAAAGCGATATAAGGATTAGCCATTGGGTCTACTGAGCGCAACTCAAGGCGAGTACCCATACCACGTGAAGCTGGCACGCGAACAAGTGGTGAACGGTTACGTCCTGCCCAAGCGATATAAACCGGTGCTTCATAACCAGGAACCAAACGCTTGTAGGAGTTAACTGTTGGGTTCGTAATAGCTGTAAAATTGTAAGCGTGCTTGATCAAACCTCCAAGGAAATGATAAGCTGTTTCTGACAGTTGCATGCCTTTTGGATCATTTGGATCAAAGAAGGCATTATTTCCTTCTGCATCAAACAAGGACATATTACAGTGCATACCTGATCCAGCAATACCAAATTTTGGTTTTGCCATAAAGGTTGCATAAAGTCCATGTTTACGAGCAATTGTTTTCACAACCAACTTAAAGATTTGGATTTTATCACAAGCACGAAGAACTTCATCGTACTTAAAGTCAATCTCATGTTGTCCAACCGCAACCTCATGGTGACTTGCTTCTACTTCAAATCCCATTTTGGTCAAGACATTCACAATCTCACGACGGGTATTGTCCGCAAGGTCAGTAGGCGCCAAGTCAAAGTAACCACCCTTGTCATTCACTTCGAGAGTTGGATCTCCATTTTCATCTAACTTGAATAGGAAGAATTCTGGCTCAGGACCCAAGTTAAATGATTTGAAACCAAGTTCTTCCATGTGGCGAAGTGCTCGTTTCAAATTGCCACGAGGGTCCCCTGCAAATGGTTCTCCTTCTGTTGTATAGACATCACAAATCAATCCTGCAACACTACCGTTCTCATCTCCCCAAGGGAAGACAGTCCATGTATCCAAATCTGGGTACAAATACATATCAGATTCGTTGATACGAACAAAACCTTCAATAGAAGATCCATCAAACATAGCCTTGTTTGACAAGACTTTATCAAGTTGTTCATCTGTAGCAGGAATTTCGACGTTTTTCATGGTTCCTAGAATATCTGAAAACATGAGACGGATAAATGTTACATTTTTTTCCTTAACTTCACGACGAATATCTGCAGCTGTGATTGGCATGGTTTTTCTCCTTATATTTGACGACTAGCGGTTGCCTAACCGCGACCAAAAGGTGATGATTGTTGAGAAGCGAAGCGACTTTGTTGGAGAACCTCATTACGAAGGGCCCGACGCACTTCAGTTTGACTGACTGGTTTTTTAGATTTCGCTTCACGTTCAGCATATTTTTTCTTGATGGCAGCAATGTTAAGACCTTCAGAGATATAATCTTTAATCTCCAATAAGCGATCCATGTCATTCAAAGAATACATACGACGATTACCTTCGTTACGATCAGGCTTTATCAATTCCTGGTCCTCATAATAACGAATCTGGCGCGCCGAAAGGTCGGTCAGCTTCATAACACTACCAATCGGAAAAACTGCCAAATTACGGCGAAATTCTTTTTCCCTCATGTACACTTCCTTCTTTCTGTCTATTATAGTCCAAAAAAATTCAATCGTCAATTGTTTATGTCACATCTTATGACATAATTTTATTTTTTTAACAAAATACTACGTAAACGATCAATGTCGTAATTTACAAGGATTGCTACAAACACTCCGATAAAGGTTTCAGAAATACGGGCAAACACATATAAAACAGTTTCACCATTTGGAATTGATAGGGTAATAATCAGCATGGCTGCAACTCCTCCGATAACCCCCGACTTATTGTTCATAGCGACATTTGTCATGATGGTCAACATAGTACAAATTGGAACAACAACGAGAGTTACCCAAAAGGCACCGTGAAAAAAATTATTTAATAGGAAAAAAATCAGAGCATAAAGACCACCGATGCTATTTCCTAAAATACGTGACGTCCCAAAGTGAATACTCTTATCAAAGTCTTCTCTCAAACTAAAAACAGCTGTTAGTGATCCAATTTGTAGCCCCTTCCACCCAAAAAAACCAAAAATCATAAGAACTAAAAAAACAGCAATTCCTGTTTTGAAGGTTCGCATACCTAATTTAAACTGTGATTTGTCAAATTTATATTTTTTTAAATAACTCATAATCTCATCTTTCTACTTCCATTTTACCATAAATTTACCTATTTTTGAGATGGGGATGCAATAAGCTGCTACAAATAGAAAAAGAGAAGGGCATAAATCCTTCTCTCTTATAATCAATATTCTATTTTTAGAATAAATACATGAAAGCCAAAGTCAAGAGACTTGCAAGTAAGCCCACTCCCCAGAAGAAGAAATCAACCTTCCACTCACTCCAGGCTTGACCTTTCCCAGAAAAACCACCCAACTCAAAATGGTGATGAACTGGTGTCATACGGAAGATACGTTTTCCTCCAGTCAACTTAAAGTAGGTGACTTGCATCATAACAGATGTTGTTTCAAAAACATACACTAGACCAATCAAAAGCAGCGTCCATTCTTGGTGCAGCGCCATGGAAATAGCCGCCAACATCCCTCCAAGGGCTAGGCTACCTACATCTCCCATAAAAACTTTAGCAGGCTTGTGGTTAAAGACAAAGAAGCCAAGAAGACCACCAACCATAGCTACAATCACTAGTAAGATATCGAGCTGATTTTGCACATAGGCAATCACTCCATAAGCAGATAGACTAATCACCACTGATATGCTTGCCAAACCATCAATCCCATCAGTCAAGTTAACAGCATTTGAAAAACCGACTAACCAGAAAAGAGCAAAGAGAATATAAAGCACACCCAAATGCAAAGGATAGCCAAATACATTTAAGATATCTCCCCCTCTTTCATAAAAGAAATAGAAGATAACTCCTCCTACTAATTGAAGCAAGAGCTTATGTTTAGGATTGAGCCCTTCATTGATTTTACGAAAAACCTTGAGGAAATCATCTAAGAAGCCAACCAAACCATACAAAACGAGAATAAAGAGGATCATTCCGACATTGTTGGTTAGTTGATTAGTCAAAAGTGCAAGAACTAAACTAACTAAAACACTTGTTACGAGGAAGACTATTCCTCCCATTGTTGGCGTCCCAGCTTTTGCTTGGTGCTGTTTAACATCCTCATGCATCTGTTGGCCTGTAATTTGCGCCTTTCTATAAAATTGGATAAAGGCCGGAATTCCTACTAAAGTTAGTAAAAATGTCACAATTCCAGCACTAATAGAAATAAACATATTAGTCTCCTAAAGTTAATTTAATTTTTTTAATGTTTTTGATAGCTGTATTAGTCCGAACATCTTGCTTCTGAACAACGGAACCTGAACCTTCAAATTCCAGTTCAATATCCAACCATTTAGCAAAGGTCTCGGCAGTCTCTTTTTTCCAGCCATACATGTCTGGAATTTCTTCTACCTTATCCGATAAAAGGAGAACTTGTTGGTTTGGTGCAAGATTGGTCCCTTCTTCTACAGAAGTCTCTTTAATCTTTGTTCCAGTACCTACAACGATTGGTTGCACAATATTTCGGCGTAAGGCTTCCGCCAACTCACCAGGTGAAATATCCTTGATGCTAGGCATTGCATAAGAAGATTCTGTCGTAACTTTATCTAAATTTTTGGCTGGAGATTGAAGATTGAGAGATTCTTTCATAGCTGAAGCCCGCTCCAAGATTGGGGTGGCAAATTCTCCCAACTGGATACCTGAATAATGCTCAGGCTGTTGAACCGTTACATACAAGATAAAATCAGGATTTTCAGCAGGATTCATAGTCACAACTGAGAAAATATAATTGGTAGAACCAACCAAGTATCCTCCATTTTTCTCATCAGCGATTTGAGCCGTACCGGATTTAACTGCTACATTTTGTCCAGGAACTGTTATAATTGGCTTTCCTGTGTAGTGATTATACATAGTTCCATATAGAGGGTCCGTCCCAACTAAGATCATGTGATTTCGAGTTGTGCTTGCTGCCTCTTTGGAAACAGGATTTCCTACTATTTCTTTTTGTGACTTACGTACAGACTGATTGTTAGTATCATAAATAGCACTTATAAATTTTGGCTCCAGCATAACTCCATCATTAGCAATAGCTGTAAAGGCACGAAGCATTTGTGTTTGTGTCACTGAAATTCCTTGCCCAAATGAGCTTTGAGCAATACTAACAATATTATCAGCTGGAAGTTGACCAGCGTATTCATCTGTCAAGCCAAAGCGAGTTGGAACCCCAAATTTAAAGCGTTTTAGATAATCCAACCAAGTAGCATCTCCCATTTTTTGTTCAAGTAGACTCATTCCAACATTACTGGAGTGAGCGAAACCTTGTAAGAAAGTCATCATCCCACCAGTAGTCAAACCTTCATTAACATCCCAATCTCGAGTCGTCGCATCCGCTATTTTGAATTCACTGCTATTGAAGTATTCTCCACTTGGGAAGGTATTATTATCAATAGAAGAAGCTAACGTCATAACCTTCATGCCTGATCCTGGTTCATAGTTACTTTGATAAAGAATATCACGCCAAACAAAGTCCTCAGTGATTCCTTCTTTAGTATCTGCATTAAAGGTAGGTCGTTGGGTGGTAGCGAGGATTTCACCGGTCTTTGCACTGACCAAGGTCGCGGTCATATACTTACCTTTTAGTTTTTCTTGGAAGGCATCCATTTGACTTTCCATAAAGGACTGCAAAGGACTAGATAGGGTCGTATAGACGTCTTTCCCGTTTACGGTCTGTTGGGTGACTTGTTCTGTACCAGGAACAATATTACCTAGACGGTCTTTTTCATAAGTAATAATACCATCTGTCCCTGCCAATAAACTATTTAAGGAACTCTCGATACCCGATGTCCCAATTAGACTTTTCGTGCCATCTTCATTTTCATGTAACTGTGCTAAACCAATAAAGGATGAGGCAAATTTTCCATTTGGATAACTTCGATTTGGACTAGTCGTAAAATTAATACCCTCAACCTTAGCAGATTCTAAGTCCTGTTTAATGGACATCATATTAGCATAGGTAATCCCATTTCCTTTAGCACCAAAAGAAACCTGTTTGAGATTCGGTTGAGAGAGTTGATCTTTGACATAGGTCTCCTCCATATCCAAGTACTTATGGAAAATTTCGGCTACCTTATTGTACTGAGATTCCTCAACATATAGAATATCTCCATTCGCAGACTTATAATCCTTATCAATGACCGCATAAACATTGTAGGAGGTTGCATCTTCTGCAATCGGAGTTCCATTACGATCATAAATGGTTCCCCTCTTAGCAGGGACTGTTCGAGTTGTTTGATGAACCTTATAAGCTTCTTTGACCAGGTCAACACCAAACTTCTTTCCCATACCAATAATCACCGCAAAGTTAACCAAAAAAACAGCAAAGAGAATGACAGCCAAGAGACTAAGGCTTTTTCCAACTCGTCTGCGGTTTTCTAGAGGAGTTCTGCGATTCTTAATGGCAAAGTGTATTATTCTTTCTTTCCAGGTTTTCATATACTACTCCGCCGATCGGATATTTTCATTATTTAACTGCAACTCTTGCGAGTCTGCAATTCCTGTCAAGCGTTCTGATCGGATCAATTCATTAACTTCTTGCTTGGCATCATCTAGTTCGGTCTTCTTTTCTTCGATTTGATTATTAACTGTTGTTAACTCACTCTGAACTTGCAGGAGTTTTGTTTGCATATAGACAACACTTACTGCTAAGATCAGGGCTGTGATAGCAATTGAAAGGTAAAAGGCCTTTTCAACACGCGAAAATTTTTTTATACGAGCTTGTAGCAATTGGCTCGTTGTTCCTCTGTTTTCTGCCATTATTTCCTCTTACTTGTGAATTTTTCTTGCCACTCGAAGCTTGGCTGAGTGGGAACGATTATTGGCTTCCAATTCTTCCTTGCTTGGTAAAATCGGTTTACGAGATACTAATCCCATCTTTGGCTTGAGATCGTCTGGAATAAAAGGCAAACCTTTAGGAACTTCAACTGTAGAAGCTTCCTTAAATAACTGCTTAGTCAAGCGATCTTCCAGCGAATGAAATGTGATGACTGAAATTCTTCCATCAAGAGCTAGAAGTTCAATCGCCTGCTGGATTGATTCATCCGCAGCCCCCAGTTCATCATTGACCTCTATACGGATAGCTTGGAAAATTTGTTTGGCTGGGTGACCTTTTTTCTTGAGCTCCTTAGCCGGTTTGGCAGATTTGATAATCTCTGCCAACTCGGTCGTTGTCTCGATTGGTTTAAGCTCACGCGCCTGTTCAATTTTTCGAGCAATCTGTTTGGAAAACTTGTCCTCTCCATATTTGAAAAAGATTCTTACCAAATCATGGTAGTCGTAGTGATTAACGACTTCATAAGCGGTCAAACTAGCTTCTTGATTCATTCGCATATCCAGTGGTGCATCCTTCTTATAGGAAAAACCACGTTCACGCTGATCTAACTGCGGGCTTGACACACCTAAATCATAACAAATTCCATCAATTTCAGTCACACCTAAGTCATGTAAGCGGTCCTTCAAATGACGGAAATTATCCTTGATGAAGGTGACCATGCCCTTTTCAATGTAAGGCGCCAAACGTTTTTGTGCATTATCAATAGCGTTTTGGTCCTGGTCAAAGGCATATAAATGCCCCTTCTCACTTAACTTACTTAATAAATACTCGCTGTGTCCTGCTCCTCCCAAGGTCGCATCAACGTAAATACCATCAGGTTTTACATCTAGCATATCAATGGTCTCATGGAGCATGACCGTTACATGATGAAATTCTTTTGTCATATCTTATCTATTTTACCACAAATCCGACTAGCTTGCACTCACTAAAGCTAAAACATTCCACTGTTGCTTTATTCCTTATACTCGACAGGCTTCTCAGCTACTTGAGCTAGCCCTGAGTCTACTTCTGGATTCAGGTGATGATGAACTGCCTCTGCCACTGCTCTTGGTATACCAACAGCGACAATCTCATCCACACTGGCTTCCTTGATTTTTGTCAGAGATTTGAAATATTTCATCAAATTCTGCTTGCGTTTTGGACCCAAGCCTTCAATTCCATCCAATTGAGAGGAGAAGGAATTTTTAGAACGTAGTTGTCGGTGGAAGGTAATGGCAAAGCGGTGGACTTCATCCTGAATGCGTTGCAGGAGGAAAAATTCTTGAGAATTGCGAGACAACTCTACCACCTCAAGTGGGTCTCCAAAGAGCAATTCATGGGTTTGGTGCTTGTCATTCTTTTGCAGGCCTGCGATCGGAATATCTAACCCCAACTCTTCTTGAATGACCTGTTTAGCGATATTGACCTGACCCTGACCACCATCGATGACGATTAAATCTGGTGGTGTCAAACCGTCACGCTGGACTCGTCCATAACGTCTACGAATAACCTCTCGCATACTTGCATAGTCATCTGGTCCGACCACAGTCTTGATTTTATACTTACGGTAATCCTTCTTGCTCGGTTTTCCGTTAACAAAAACAACCATGGCAGAGACTGGACTAGTCCCCATAATATTAGAGTTATCAAAAGACTCGATACGGACTGGGGTTGGAATCTTAAGCAGACGTCCTAAATTTTCAATGGCCCCTTGAGTCTTTTCAACTGATTTCTCTAATAGATTAAACTTCTGCTCCAGACTGACACGAGCATTTTTTATGGCGAGATTGACCAGTTGCTTCTTCTCACCACGTTGGGGCTTGAGAATTTTGGTATCCACCAAAGCCTTAACAGCTTCTTCATCAATATCCTGAGGAATCAAGATTTCATTAGGTACCAAGTGAGATTTTTCTTGATAAAACTGCCCAACATAGGTCAGGAAATCTTCATCCGGATCATTGTAGTAGGGGAAAAGATTGACATCACGTTCAATCAATTTTCCCTGACGGACAAAGAAAACCTGAACACACATCCAACCCTTATCCACGTAGTAACCAAATACATCACGGTTTTGGAGGTCTTTAGCCATGACTCGTTGCTTAGTCCGAAGGGTGCCAATGGCCTGAATCAAATCACGGTATTCCGCTGCACGTTCAAACTCCATACTTTGGGCTGCCACTGCCATCTTCTCCTTGAGATCATCGATGATTTTGTCATCCTGTCCTTTTAGGAAGTCAGAAACCTCCTGAGCCATATACTTGAAATAGGTCTCATCTTTCTGACAGATGGTATGAGCCATACACTGGCCGATATGGTAATAAAAACAAACCTTGGAAGGAGGATTGGTACACTTGCGAAAAGGAAAAATCCGATCCAATAGCCGTTTGATTTCATTGGCTGCCCCCACATCCGGATAGGGACCAAAATAGAGACCTCCGTCTTTTTTGACCTGACGGGTGATAATCAAGCGAGGGTAGCGCTCATTGGTGATTTTGATGAAAGGATAGGACTTGTCGTCCTTGAGCATAATATTGTACTTAGGCTTGTTTTCCTTGATGAGGTTGATTTCAAGAAGCAAGGCTTCAATATTAGACTCCGTAACAATAAACTCAAAATCTACAATCTCAGATACCAGAGCTTCTGTCTTGGTATCATGGCTCCCACGGAAGTAGGAGCGCACCCGATTGCGCAGATTTTTAGCCTTCCCCACATAGATGATAGTACCGTTCTTGTCTTTGTGAATGTAACAACCAGGGCTAGTCGGCAAGAGCTCCAGTTTTGATTTAATCAAGTTATTCATAATTCCATTATAGCAAAAACTCCTTACCATTGCTGACATCAAGAAGTCCTATTTGAGCTTAAAAACACTTATTCTCCAGAGCCGTAAAGTTTCTGAACTGCTTGAACATCTTGAGCCTGAATACCATAGTATGACCCCGCTGGCTGCATGACCGAAACTTCATTGGTATGTTCCAAACCAATGGCATGCCCTAGCTCATGCTCTGCTGTATGCAAGATGCGGTCGTAGGTATAGCCATAGTTTTGATTAGATAAATAATAATGATTCAGGCGAACGGTCACTGAAGTGAATTGTTTGGTTAGGAGATTTGTCTGACTCTCCGCCTCACCAGCAACGGCTGTCGAACCATCATTCATTTCAGTCGCAAAAATATTGGCCTGATCCGGTTCGGTTACAATTTCAAAATGAAATACTCCAGTCTGATTCCAGTTAGCAATAGCTTCAAGATAGGCCCTTTGGAAAGTCGCATCCATTTGAGGATCGATATAGATAGTCGCTTGCGCCTTTGGCCATTTTGCCCCTGAACCTTGATGATTATCGGTCTGAGACAGACCTTGTAATTTACCAGTTTCTTGCCATTGTTGCCAACCTGCTTGGCCGACTTGAACTACTTTGCTAACTTGATTTAAAGTAGCAGGTAAATCACCTGTCACATACCAGAGAATCCCAAAAGTGATGAGAATTAAGAGGATAAGTGTCCATACAAGGCGCCAAAAAATGCGCAAAATCCCTAATAAAAATCGACATAACACACGAATAATCCAGCCCATAATTGCCCACCTTTCTAAAAAAATAAGAACCCATCTTTTAGTCCTGGTTTCCCATTCTAAAGATAGATTCCTTATTTTACTTGAGTAAGCTGAAAGAAAACTAAAACCACTTTGTTCACTTATCTTCCGATTGTTTTTTTCAAAAATTATAAACACTTAAACTTGATTGGATTTGGATAATATCGGAAAGTTCCTGCCTTTCTCACAATATAACCATTAAAGTTCTGCTTAAATCGTAATACGCCATCACTTCCATCAAAAATCCCTTGAATAACCAGAAAGTTGTATTTGCCAATTTTTCTTTCCAGAGCCTGCTTCATTGCATGATATTGAAGCAAAAACGGAGCAGAAAACTTCTGATACTCTGTAAATGAGCCTCCAAACAAATATGCTACTTCCGTATTTGTGTAAATGATTAAAGCACAAGCTAAAGCAATGTTGTCAGATTCACTATCCAAGTTCCTCAAAAGATCTTTTTTCTTTTGTAAAACTTGATATTGCTGTTTAAATTGCTTTGACCTTTCATCAAGACCAGCCTGCTTCACATCGAGAGCTTCGATTGATTTTTTAGGATTCACTTCAGCAATTAGAAAAGCCGCCTTGTCCTCAAAAGCATCATACAATTTACAGTAATAATCTAAATTCTTATCCTTAAACCCTTGTATTTTTCCTGTTTCTTCAATAATTTGTTTGAATTTCGAAATTTCATTTCGTTCTATATTTCTTACAATCAGATTAAAATCATATGCTGATTGAATATTTCGAATACTGTTTTTATTAAAGGATTTCAGCAAAGATTTCTCATCGTAACCCTCCAAATCTTTGATAAAATGCCAAAAAATTTCGCCATTAGGATAACCGGTTGGCAAACCATCAAATTGGTAGCCTAAATTACACAAATCTTGGATAATACTTTTTTCTTCTTCATCTATTGGCTCCCCATCACTGTCAAAAGCTTGACAGGTCTCATAGGGCTTTACAAGCAACTCTAATACACCATTTTGCTTGGCATATTCTTTTAACTCCGCATAAAAAACTGGAAGGGCATCTTGTTGGGTATAAAACGGCCCCGAATTGAGCTCCATATGCAGACCACCTAGCATAGGCAAGCTATAAACCAGAGCTGCAACTTGAATTTCTCCTTCTTGTTTTAAAGCAAGATAAACAATTTGAGCTCCTCTTTTTTCTATCAAATCACCCATCTGGACAGATTGCATAAAGGAACGAGAAGAAACCTGATTAGAAGTAAGTACGAAACTCTTCTTTCGTGAGTGTAATTAGTGCCATATACTTACTTTCTATGTTTTTTTCTTAATGTTTTACGGAAATCAAGAGCAAGTCTTAACAGAGGATAGAGAGGATGAGTGGGCATTGTAAATTCACCCAAGTATTCTTCAATCGTTGGATTAAAATTAGCTTTAAAACGATAGAGTCCACCATCTAAAGCATTCTCGACGCCTCCTAAATTTTGCCATAAAATGCCACGTTCAAAGGAATATCGAGCTGTCTCATACCAAGTCAAAATAGGAGCTTTATAACGTCTAAAATCTTCATTCATTCCTGCGTATAGATTGACAGAAGTTTGTCCGAATTCTAAAGTCAAGGTAGCCGCCAAGGGAACTCTTGATTGACCTGCATCCATATATTCCTGCAAGAAAGTCAATTCCTCTAACAAACGTTCTTTTTCCTTCTTCTGCGCTTCTACTTTTGAAGTGCGAGTTGACTCAGTAAAGGTCTCTTCCAAGGTTCTGTTTTTCGCCAACTGTTCTTCTAATTCTTGCGAACGTTTAGAGACATCCAAGGTTGCCAAGGTGATGTAGGCCTTGTCCTTAAAATTATCTAACAACTTTTTATAATAGGCTTCATTCCTCAAATGAATCTCTTTTCGCTTCTCGGTTTTTTTCATCAAAAAGGAAAAAGGCGCTAATAATTCAGTTCCACCAAATTGGATCTCTACTCCCTTATTTTGCGCTGTTCGAATAGCCTGTTTTGTTGACTTAGAAAGTTTATCTTCTTCAAAATTTTCCTTGTATATTTTCGCCTGAATACGAGGTTGAATAGTGTCTCCCATTTCCTCCGTTTTTCCTGACCACCTTACTCCCATTTGTTGCAAACTATCAATAATAGCCAAATTTTCAGGATATTCTGTCTTTTCCTGATTGATTAAACTTTGAGATAGGCAAATACTTGGGTCAAAAGTCACAAAAACCGCTCTCTTACTGCGAGCATAAGACTTAATAGACTGCAGGACAAACTTTAAAAGTTCTGTATCCCTATAATCCAATATGGGACCTCTTGGAATATAAAACATTTTATACCCCAAAGGCAGAGACTTAATGAGAATACTAGCCACAGCCAGTAATGTTTTCCCTTCATAAACACCAAGTCTCTCATGATTCCAATCAGATTTCACTTTTTCCCAAGCACTACTTTGTAATATATTGACCAACTCATGTTGTTCGATAAATCGATCATGCTCTAACGAAGAAATACCAATTTGATAACGATACATATCTCACTCTCTTTCACCTAGTATCTCATTACTATTTTACTACTTTCAATTAAAAAGTCTAGTGAAAATAAACTCTCATTTTCATTTTTAACCTTAGAGAAATAGTCTATATTATTTTATCGATAAAAAACTAGCTCAATCTCTCTTCCAAAACAAAATCAATCGGCAGTGTAGCCAAAAACCGTTCCAATTGTTTTTCCCAATAATACCATTCATGAGTTCCTGCACTATGGCTATAGGTCACATCAAAACCAAGCCTTTTGAGGTTCTTCACCGCTAGGTTATTGGCAGCATACAAGAAATCTTGCTCGCCACACCAAACCCAGAGCTTGGTCTTCTTGTCTGACTTTTTAGCAAGGGTTTCAAGTGAATAAGGACTAGTTTCCCAGTTATCAAGCTTGCCAAAAACACCTCGCCAGTAATCACGCGCTCCTAAATTTTGACTTTCAGGAGAAAACTCCTCGAAACTGAGAGCGCCTGAAAAACTAGCTGCATGAGAGAAACGATCAGTTGACAGCGCCAACTTGAAGGAACCGTAACCTCCCATTGACAGACCAGCGATAAAAGTCTTTTCACGCTTGTTAGTCATATTTGGAAAGAAGCGTTTGAGCACCTTAGGTAGTTCTTCTGCTAGAGCTGTATAGTAGTTATAGCCATACTGAGTATCTGTGTACCAGCCATTATTTGTACTTGGCAGGACGACAATTAGATTGGTTCGTCGTAGCAAGCGCTCTACATTGGTCCGTTTGAGCCAGCTGTTGTGGTTCCCTGACATCCCGTGAAGGAGATAAAGAACTGGGATATCTGTAGAGTCTGGCTCTGTTACCCGAGACGCATCGGGGTAGAGAACATTTACCCCCCACTCCATATCTAAAACTTTTGAGTAATACTCAATCTTCATTACTGCCATAACTTGCTCCTTATTCGTTTAAGATAAGAAAAAGCCGAAACTCGACTTTCTCTTGCTATTTGATCCTATTTTGCTTCCATGACTACTGGTAGGATGGCTGGTCGACGCTTGGTTTGGTCAAAAAGGAATTTGGCCAAATTATCACGTACCTTACCTTTCAGATCAGCCCAGTCAAAATCTTCCCCTTGGAGGTAGTCTTCAACCGTTTGATTTACCAACTCAGTACTTTCACGTAAAATATCACGACTCTTCTTGAGATAGACAAATCCACGCGTATGTACTCGGGCTTTAGAGATGATTTTCTTTTCACGACGGTTAACAGTAATAGCGACTATAAAAATGCCATCTTCTGACAAAACCTTACGATCACGAAGAACAACGTTCCCAACATCCCCGATAGCATTCCCGTCAATCAAGACATCGCCTGCTGTAACTGCACCAGATGGGACAAAGTCCTCATGTTCATAAGACATGGTTGTCCCTCTCTTAGGGATAAAGATACGTTCTGGTAACATACCAACTGCCATTGCAACCTTGGCATGGGCATCCAACTCACGGTACTCTCCTTGTATCGGGAAGAGATACTGAGGTTGCAGGAGATTGATCATTAATTGAAGATCACGCGCATTTCCGTGTCCGGATACTCGCAAATTTTGAGTAATCAGTTTAACAACACCGCCCGCTTGGTAGACCATATTTTCCACACGTGCCATCACAGCTTCCTTGGCAATGGATGGTGTAGTGACGATATAAACCAAGTCCCCATCTTTGATTTCAACATAGCGGTGACGACCAATGGACATTTTACGTAGTCCATTAATTGGTTCACCCATACGTCCAGTTTCAAGGATGATTAATTCATGGTCCTCAAAACGAGACATATCTTTTGGTTTAATCAAGAGATTCTCATTTGCTAAAGACAACTTTTTCAATCGGATGGCTGTGCGAACGATATTCTCAACGTCAAAACCAGTCAACACAACTCGACGGCCTGTATCTGCAGCCGCATCAAACACTTGTTGAATACGAGAAAGGTTACTTGCAACCGCAGCAACGATAATACGCCCATCCCAGTCAGAAATAGTTTGCGTAATTTCATCACCAACTTCACTTTCGCTCGCCACCTGGACATTACTGTCTGCATTAGCTGAATCACTTAGTAGCGCCAATACTCCTTCACGACCAATTTCTGCAAGACGTCCAAAATCAGTCGCATATGATTCACTAGCTGTTTGGTCAAATTTAAAGTCACCTGTATAGACGATGTCCCCTTCAGACGTTTTCAAGACAACACCCAGACTTTCTGGGATAGAGTGAGTTGTTCGAAAGAAGGACACAACCGTTCCGCCAAAATCAATTTCTGTATTTTCATCAATAACATGAAAATCATCAAATTTCTTGACGCTGTCATTCCCTTTAACAAAAAGCTTAGCAAGCTCAATTGTCAGCTCTGAGCCAAATACAGGAACCTTAGCTTCTGCCAAGAGATAAGGAAGGGCTCCAATCGCATCTGCGTGCCCGTGTGTTAAGAATACACCGGCAATACGATCGCTATTTTCAAATAGATATTCCATATTTGGAATAACGACATCGACACCCAACTGCTCATTTTCAGGATATTTTAAACCTGCGTCTAAAACAAAGATTGAGTCATTAATTTCTGCGATGTACATGTTTTTTCCATTTTCACGAACACCGCCCAGAGTTGTTAATTTAATATTGGTCATTTTTCCTCCGAAGTATTACTATAACGTGTTTGTAGAGTCTTCACAACTCTCTTTTTTTTAAAAGTTCAATTTACTTTTATCCGAATCTTTTCCTCTCATTATACCATTTTTTTACTAATTTTCAAAATGAAGATAGGATTTTAGCTAGAGTCCATTCACCACTACTAATCGAGTTGTTTTACTTCTTTCTCTATTTTTGAAATCTAAGTTCACCTTAGAATCTATAATACTGTTTAGCAAACATCTACTAATCCAATAGATAGCAACAAGAAAGTTACTCAGAAATAAAAAAAGATTTAGAAATTCTAAATCTTTTTAAGTATTTTTAGTTTGGATAAATGTATCTTACAGTACCTTTTGAAGCTGTAGGATTAAACCATCCACGGTAATTTCCGATTGGTTGAGTACCACTACCATCATAGTTACATTCTGAAACCTGAATACGTGTTGTTGACTCAACAGCTGTAACAACTGCTACGTGTCCGTATTCACCACCATCCCAAACGGCAATTGCTCCTACTACAGGCACAGTTCCTGTCCTAAAACCTTGTGCACTAGCATAGATTGCCCAAGTATTAGCATTTCCCCACCAGTTGCTAGCCCATGGAGCCATTTCTTTCACACCCCATGTACACTGACCAACAGGATAAGAGTTCCCATAGTTTGTAGGGGTATTTACGACAACATTATCTGAAGCCGGAGCATTGTATGTATAGCTAGCTTGAACTGGACCACTCACTTCCAACACATCTCCTGGGTGGATGGTATCAAAAATACTTTTCCCATTATTAGCAGCTAATACATAAGGATCCATACCACTTGTAGCAGCAATACCAAAAAATGAATCACCGTCTTGAACAACGTAAGAGTCTGCGCTTACAGTTTGAGCCCCAATTGTAGCCAAAATAGCTGTAGATGTTAAACCAAGAGTCAGTTTAGCAACTGTTTTTTTCATAATCATTTTCTCCTAAAATTTTTTTGATTGTTTTTAACTTTTTATTGACAAGAGAATCATACCTGATTTACATGTCAATCATTTTAGAGTTATGTTGTAGTCATGTTACAAATCTGTTTACTTTTACTACATGACACTCTAAAGAACACAATATTTAAAATTATAAGAGACTACAAAAAAAGCTGAGATAGATTACCTCAGCCTCTTTCCTTTTATTTTCCCATCAAGAAATCATAGATTTCCTGCACTGTACCTAGTGCCATCATTTCTTGGTCTTTAACAGTTTGCTTGAGTTTTTGATAAATCTGACTTTCAGCAATATCCCGTTTAGCCGCATCTTTATTAACCCTCATCACACCATTTTCAATGGTGACAAAACCAAGCTCTTCAAAAATTTGAATCATCTTAACGAGTAAGATTTGCTCAATTTTGAGATAGGCAGATAGGTCCTTGAGTTTATATCGGATATCGAATTCTGGAAACTGGTAGATCGTCTTATAGAGCTTTGCGAATTGCTCTCTTGTACCAGAACCAGTCAAATAGTAGGGCTTGTCGATATCATTTTTAAAGTAGACTGCTAGAAAATCATGCTGCTGGAAAGTATTCTTGAGAATTTCGATGTCTTCTGGGATATTCTTGACAACGACTGCTGGACTCAATGAAATATCAGGCAATTCTTCCGAAAAATCAAGTACGGGCACTCCATCTGGCAGAGCAGCGCTCTTACTACGAATATTAAAGAGTTGAACACCATCTACACGAGCATCTACCATCATCAACTGGAGGGTTGTTTGTCCATTCCACTGGTTAACAGAAAGGGTGACTGCTAACTCCAGTTGTTTGGTCTGCGCAAATTCTGTTGCCTTTGATCCTTGACCAAAAGCTACTACCTCAAAACTAGCGGTCCCTTTGGATATTCTCAACTTCAGATGACTATCGCCTGCCCCCATAGAACGAGCGTTTTCTACTTGAAAATATCGAATATAGAAGATAGGTTTTTGATTATCCATCCCAAAAGGAGCTAATCGTTCAAAACTTTTAACCGTATCTAAATTCAAGTTTTCCAAATCTAGTTCTTCGTCTAGATATAATTGGCTCTTACACTTTGCGTCTATTCCTTTGTCTTTTACATAGGTTTCTAAAATTTCTGACAAGGCATCTAACTGTTCAGCCTCGAGCGTCATACCTGCGGCACCTGCATGGCCACCAAAGGCGATAAAGAGAGCGCGATGCGGATCCAAAGCTTCAAAGATATCGACTGCTTCAATACTCCGTGCGCTTCCCTTGGCACGACCATCTTCAATATTCAGAACAATAACTGTTTGACCTAGTTCTTCCAGTAAGCGTCCAGCTACAATTCCAAGAACCCCTGGGTTCCAGCCTTCCTTTGACAAAACCTGAACACTTTTACTAGGATCTACCATGTTTTTAGCTTCATCATAGATGGCTTGAACGATTTCCTTGCGTTCTTCATTTTTTTCTTGAATCATGAGGGCAATTTCATGCACCTCTTCATCATCAAAGCCAGTCAGTAAATCAATCGCTGGATTGGGATCATCCAAGCGCCCCAAGGCATTTAACCGAGGTGCCAACTGAAAACCAACTGTTTCTTCTGTAATATCACTAGTAGCAATTCCTGCAATTTCAAATAGTTCTTGGAGACCAATTCGTTGAGTATTGCGCAAAACTTCTAGACCGTACTGAACCATGATACGATTTTCATCCGTCAGGCTTACCATATCCGCAATGGTTCCAATGGCAACCAAGTCAAGCAACTCAACCTGCACTTCCTCCAAGAGGGCACAAGCTAGTTTAAAAGCAACTCCACAGCCTGCTAATTGTTTAAAAGGATAATCTGCTTCTGGATGTTCAGGATGGACGATTGCATAAGCATCTGGTAAAACCTCTGGCATGGAGTGGTGGTCTGTCACAATGACATCCACTCCCATAGACTGAGCCAAGTCAATGGCTTCATGCCCAGCAACTCCATTATCCACTGTCACAATCAAAGACACACCCTGTTGCTCGATGAAATATTTGTAAACACTGGCATTTGGACCATAACCGTCTGTAAAGCGATTTGGGAGATAGACCAGACACTCTGCTCCTAATTGTTCCAAACTCTCCTTGACAATCGAAGCCGAAGTCATCCCATCTGCATCGTAGTCACCATAGACGAGAATCAATTCTCCTTGCTCGATAGCCTGGCGAATACGATCAACTGCCTTATCCATATCATGTAATAGATAAGGATCATGTAAATCTTCCAAAGAAGGTTCTAAAAATTTCTTCAGGCTGCTTTCGTCCTTGATTCCACGTTGAAACAACAAACAAGCGACTTCAGAACTCAAGCCTACACTCTTGGCAATCTTTGTAAAATCCGCATCCTCAACTTGCGGAGAAAATTGCCAATTATAAGTAGGAATTATCAAATAAATATCCACTCTTTCTTACGATTCTATTCATTTATTATAACACGATTTTTGGTTTTTCTCCTGATATTCAGACCATATTCTTTGCTAAATTTTTAAGCCACTTCAGCTAACACCTCGCCTATTTAACAACGAAAAAACACCTAAACAACTAGGCTTTTCAGTACAGCAATTCAGGTGTTCTTTAGTTTAAAATTTATTTTTTAATTCTCGCTTCTGTATCAGTTACTAGTTGAGCGAGACTAGTTAGGCTCAATTCTTTTTCCATAGCTTGCTGGATTTTTAGCAATTTCTCATCTAAAACCACATGAATATTGGCTCCAACTGGACAATTTGGATTCGGATTATCATGAAAGCTAAAGAGTTGACCCGTCTTCCCGAGACATTCAACTGCTTGATAGATATCCAAGAGACTAATATCTTCAAGATTTTTGATAATTTCTGCTCCCCCAGTTCCACGCGCAACTGAGATCAACTCCGCCTTTTTCAGTTGAGACAAGGTTTTACGAATAATAACAGGATTAACCCCCACACTGCTAGCTAGAAAATCACTAGTAACTTTATTTTCCTTGCCTTCAAGGGCAATGATAACTAGCATATGGGTTGCAATGGTAAAGCGACTTGAAATTTGCATGCAGTTCTCCTTTCTCGTTAACTAAGCTCATTCTTCTCTTATATTTATTATAGCTCCTCTAGTTGTAATGTCAAGAGTTACGACTGAGCCAGTCATCCAATTCTGCATCATGCCCTTGATTTTGAGCGATTTCATGCAACAAGTCCTGATTGTGGGTATGATGAATTCCATTGACTAAACTTTCATAATAGACCTGATAGTAGGGCAATTGCAACTCTCGAGCCAACTGCAACTCTGCTTCGACATCATAATCAACGCGACAAAAATCTACATCCTTCAATCCTTTATCATCAAATTCCAAAATCATATATTGGGCTCGTAAATCCTCACGCAGACTTGCTGATAAAAAGAAAGGCTGCCCAATCGAACCTGGATTCAAAATGAGTTGTCCACCACTTCCATAACGTAAAAATTGTTGGTGGATATGACCATAGATGGCAATATCGGAGTCAGGATTAGTCACCAAACGATCAAAATCTTCCTGCTTTCCAAGATGAATCAGTTCTCTTCCCCAATTTTTATCCGGTAAATGATGACTAATCCCCACCTTTAGATTTCCAAACTGGCGATGGGTGTGCATAGGAAAATCCTGAAGTTCTTCAATCTCATCTAGACTAATTTCTTCCATGATATACTGACATTGCCGTAAGAGGTAGCGATGACTGGGCCTACTTGTATCCAATTTTCGGTGAGCAGCCCGCCATAAACTTTCTTCCCAATTCCCCAGAACCCGAACCGTAATCGGCAATTCCTCCAATCGTCTGAGGATACTTTTTCGTCCCGTTCCTGGCATGAGAATATCTCCCAAAAGCCAATATTCCTCAACTCCTGCCTTTTCCGCATCTGTGAGAACTGCTTCCAATGCTCCTGTGTTGCCATGAATATCTGAAAGTACCGCAATTTTTGTCATATCAATCCCTCTTGTTTTCTCACATTTAATTATAGCACTCTTAAAAGCAAAGTCAAAAGCGTTTTCCTTCCTATCATTTTTTACTTTACTTTTTTAGTGAAAAGGATTACAATGAGGGTGATAAGAAATGAGGAGGTTTTTGCTATGACACAACGTTACGAAAACATCATGGTAGCAGTCGACGGTTCTAAAGAAGCTGATTTGGCTTTTGTTAAGGGAGTTCAGTCAGCTGTGCGTAACCAAGCTAAATTAACCATTGCCCATGTCATTGACACTCGTGCTCTTCAAAGCATTTCAACATTTGATGCTGAAGTTTATGAAGAGTTACAAGTGGAAGCCCAAGACTTGATGGCAGAATATGAAAAGCGTGCTAGAGACGCTGGCCTTACAGACATAAAAGTTGTCATCGAAATGGGAAATCCTAAAACTCTTTTAGCCAAAACAATCCCTGAACAAGAACATGTTGATTTGATTTTGGTTGGAGCAACTGGGCTTAACGCCTTCGAACGTTTGCTTGTCGGATCTTCATCAGAATATATCCTACGCCATACAAGTGTTGACCTTCTCGTTGTTCGAGACAAGGATAAAACTTTATAATGAGAACAAAAGAGGTCGGAAAAATCCCGGCCTCGCTTTTTATTAGTGATAGCCTTTTATACAGCGAGGACTATATTCGTCAAAAAATCCTAAACTAATCTGTAAAGTAAAGGAGAGGATGTTCAAAATTGACAGCGCTTTCAAAAAATGCTATACTAAAAACAACTGAGAATGTATTCGCAGTTTAGAAAAGGAGACCCATTTTTTTGCCACTTGTTATAGACAACTTGGCATTTTTACGTCTAAGGGTATCATACATTTTGTTTTGAAACTACTTACTCCATTTTCCTAGTTCTCTATTAACAATCCCTCGGGGAGATGAGCCCTTCGTTAACTAAATTAGCTAACCTCATCTATCATAGTAGCACTTTTCAAAGTCACTAATTCCGTATTCTTCTATCTTGAAGATGATAGATTGTTGTACACCTGCCTAAACTATTACAATAATCTATGAGCTTAATTCGAAAGGATTGTATATGTCAAAAACAAAGAAAATACTTTTACTTATTTTCTGTATTCTTATCTTGACAGTCTTCCTCCCCATCTTGATTGATTACCAACAAGCAAGTGACTTAGGCATTCAATTGTTTAGTTGGAGAGAATGGAGTTTTGCTGCATTCATTTCAAAATACATTTTTTGGGGGACATTAATCCTATCAGTATTAGTTTTATCATCAATCCTAGTTATACTATTTTATCCTAAGCAATATCTGGATATTCAATTAGGTACTAAAGATGATAAGCTTAAACTAAAAAATTCAGCTATTGAAGGGTTCGTTAGATGTGTTGTTGATGAATATGAGTTGATTAAAAATCCAACTATCCGTGTAAATATCAGAAGAAATAAATGTTTTGTTTACGTGGAAGGTAGAATAATTACTTCAGACAACATCTCTACTAAGTGCCAGTCAATTCAAAATGAAATAACTCAAGGATTAAGGCAGTTTTTTGGTCTTGAACGTGAGGTAAAACTTGAAGTTTTGGTTAAAAACTATCAACCTCCAACTCAACACAAGAAAACTACAAGTCGTGTAGATTAAGGAAGTGAAAAGATGGAATTACTTAAAAAGTATCAGTATCCAATTTTATCAGGCTTAATAGGTATTATTCTAGCTTGTTTAATTATTTCCTTTGGTTTCTTCAAAACACTATTTGTTTTGATTTTCGGAGCTTTAGGAATTGTAATTGGATTATATATCCAAAAAAACTATATAAATAAATAATAAGGAGTTGCATATGTCAAACTTGGAAAAAAACGTTTCTACAGAAAAAAATGAATCTACTGCTACTACTCATGAAGTAAAAGGAAGCCTTACTTATGAAAATAAGGTTATCCAAAAAATTATTGGTCTAGCACTAGAAAAAGTACCTGGTCTTTTGGACGTTGATGGAGGATTTTTCTCTAATTTAACTGAAAAAATTATTAACACAGATAATGTTACTCGCGGAGTTAATGTTGAAGTTGGTAAGACACAAGTTGCTGTCGATTTGAATGTTGTTGTAGAATACAAAATTAACGTTCCTGAACTATACAACAAAATTAAAAAAGTTGTCACTTCTGAGGTTTCACAAATGACAAATCTTGAAGTTGTTGAAGTAAACGTGAACGTTGTTGATATCAAAACAAAAGAACAATTTGAAGCAGACTCAGTGAGTCTTCAAGATAGAGTAACTGACGCAGCAGAGTCAACAGGTGAATTTGCATCCGAACAATTTGAAAAAGTTAAAACTGGTTTCAGTAGTGGTGTATCAACTGCTAAAGAAAAAGCAAGTGAAGGTGTCGAAGCTGTAAAAGATGTAACATCTAAAGAAAAAAGTCGTGTAAACTAGCTCCAAAATCTAATATGAACAAAAATACCTATTGAATAAATCCAATAGGTATTTTAATTTTTCATCTTGGAGCTTCTAACTCATTCTATTTTCTCTTTCCTTATGGCGTTCATAAGCCTTAATTTGGCGCTCTATCTCCTTTTTAATAGCAGGTTCTGGAGCGTATTTTTCTTTCCAGTTATCTGGTTTCAAAATCTTGTGAGTCACCGGATCAAAATGGGCCTTGCCATCTGGGAAGATTTTCCCCATATTGGCTTGATGAACAATTTCAAAAATTCTCTCTGGGTCTACCCCCATCAAAACAAAGCTTCCATAAGTAAAGTAAAGTGTATCAATCAATGCATCTGCCTGACCAACCAGAGTAACTTCTGCTGGTGTTGATTTTTTCACTTTTTCAGCAGCTTTATCGAGTGCCTGGTGTAAATTCTGTACACCCTGTTGGAATTCCTCTTCAGAATTACTTGCAGCACGAACAAACTCAACTAACTCTTCAATCTTAAAGCCAGCACGATGGGTTGCCCCTTCTAAATCCCAAGCGATAGGTTCTTCTTGAGTTCGCTCATCCATCATACGATGGAAGGTTTTAACCTTGTTGAAATGATAGTCACGGCTAACAAAGACTTTTTCAGAAGCTAAAACGCCGAAATATTCTAATGCCTTATGAATACCGTCATCTTGGTTACTGGTAGTGATATGTTTGGCAACTTCTTTGACACTACTACTTCCATTTCCCATAGCGACAGACATCCCAACTCCAGCCAACATTTCTAAGTCATTATCGGAGTCTCCAAAGGCCATGACTTGATTGAGATCAAAGCCATACTCTTTTCCGACACGACGGATACCCTCTAACTTAGAGTTTCCTTGATTGATAATATCAGCGGCAAAAGGGTTGCTTCTTGTAAACTTGAGCTGGCTTAATTGTTCCGCAGCATGGTTTGTTTCCTCAGGTGTCATTAACATAAGCACCTGATAGACTGGTTGGTTGATTAAATCCAACAAATCATCTTCCTTCTGTGGAAGTGCCTTGCTGACCATACGATTAAAGGAATGACTAACAGTACGTGTCAAAAATTTAGGAACGAAATGACTAACTAATTGTGAGAGAGGACTGAGTCCAAAGGACATAATCCGAGAGCCGACAACATCTTGTCTAGTCCCCATGGCAATCTCTTTTCGATTTTCCTTGGCATAAGTGATGATCTGTCTGAGACTACTCTTATCAATAGGGTTAGCAAAAAGAACACGGTCTTTGTTAAAGATATATTGGCCATTGTAGGTCACTGCAAAATCTAGATCCAATTCATCCATCAAATCCTTAACAAAAAAAGGTCCTCGTCCTGTTGCCACTCCAACAAGCACCCCTTGTTCTTTCACAATCTTGATAGCTTCTTTAGTGGACTTCAAGACACTCTTACGATCATTTACAAGCGTTCCATCAATATCAAAAAAACAGCTTTGACTTCCATCCTATCTCATTCCTTTCTTTTATGATACAATGATTATACCACATTTCAGAAAAAGTGAGTGAATCATGACTAAGAAAATCCTTGTTTTACATACTGGTGGTACTATTTCCATGCAGGCAGATGAAGCTGGAGCTGTAAGGACTAGTGCTGACAACCCTATGAATCATATCTCTAATCCACTCGAAGGCATTGAAGTACATTCCTTAGATTTTTTAAATTTACCAAGCCCGCACATCAAGCCCAAGCATATGCTAGCTCTTTACAAAAAGATCAAACAAGAGGCAGTTACTTACGATGGGATTGTGATTACTCATGGGACAGATACACTAGAAGAAACGGCCTATTTTCTCGATACCATGGAGGTGCCTCATATACCTATCGTTCTGACAGGGGCTATGAGATCTTCCAATGAACTAGGAAGTGATGGCGTCTATAATTATCTTAGCGCCTTACGTGTGGCTAGCGATGACAAGGCTGCGGACAAAGGCGTGTTAGTCGTTATGAATGATGAAATTCACGCCGCTAAATATGTCACCAAAACACATACTACAAATGTTAGCACCTTTCAAACACCGACTCATGGCCCACTTGGACTGATTATGAAGCATGAAATTCTCTACTTCAAAACCGCAGAACCTCGTGTTCGTTTTGACCTTGAGAGCATTCACGGACTGATTCCTATCATACCAGTTTATGCTGGAATGACTGATGAACTTCTTGACTTACTTCCAGTTGCGCAGTTAGATGGATTGATTATACAGGCTTTTGGTGCCGGAAATGTCCCAAAAGAAACTGCTCAAAAACTGAAATCCCTTTGTCAAGCAGGACTTCCTATTGCACTTGTTTCCCGTTGTTTCAATGGAATTGCAGAACCTGTCTATGCCTACGAAGGTGGGGGTATTTGTCTTCAAAATGATGGTGTTTATTTTGTAAAAGAATTAAATGCTCAAAAAGCACGCCTTAAACTCCTGATTGCGATTAATGCAGGACTAAAGGGAGACCAACTCCGAACATATATGGAAGGATAAGAAAAATCCCAGGAAATCAGCTGATTTCCTGGGATTTTTTATTAGTCTTTACGAGTTGATTTACGCACTTTCAAACCGTGAGGAAGAAGAACTTCACGTTCCTCCAATTCTTCTTTATGCATAATCTTCGTCAACATACGCATACTAATCGCACCAAGATCATACAAGGGTTGTGCGATAGTTGTCAGATTTGGTCGAGTAAAACGAGCAATTTGGGAATCATCACTAGTAATAACTTCAAAGTCTTCTGGTACTGAAACTCCATGGTCTGCCAAGCCATTCAAAAGACCTGCCGCTAACTCATCACCAGTTACAACAGCTGCAGTTGCTTTTGAAGAAACTAAGCGCTCTGCTAGAGCATAGCCATCATCATAGCGATATTTTGATTCGAATACAAGACCTTCACTATAGTTGACTCCAGCTTCTTTCAAAGCATCCTTGTAACCAGCTAAGCGAACTTTACCATTAATATCATCTACCAAAGGACCGCTAACAAAAGCAATTTTTTTGTTACGTTTCAATAAATGACGAACAGCATCCGCAATAGCATTCTTATAATCAATGTTAACACTTGGAAGTTGGTGCTCAACATCCACTGTTCCCGCAAGGACGACAGGGGTACGTGAACGAGAAAATTCTGAACGAATCTTCTCTGTCAAATGATAGCCCATAAAGATAACACCGTCAACTTGTTTTGAAAAAAGTGTGTTTACTACAGCGACTTCTTTTTCATCATCTTCATCACTATTAGCAAGAACGATATTGTACTTGTACATCTCCGCAATGTCATCAATCCCTTTTGCAAGAGTTGCAAAATAAGTGTTGGTAATATCTGGAATAACAACACCAACAGTTGTCGTACGTTTGCTTGCCAAACCACGAGCGACTGCATTTGGACGATAGTCGAGTCGATCAATAACCTCTAGAACCTTTTTACGAGTGTTCTCTTTGACATTCTTATTACCATTGACTACACGACTGACTGTCGCCATTGAAACTCCCGCTTCTCGGGCAACGTCATATATCGTAACTGTATCATCTGTATTCATACCGTTTCCTTTCTAATGTTGAAAATTTTGTTTTCATGATTCTACTACTTCTATTCTATCACTATTTGTAAGCATTTTCAAGTTATTTTAAAGGAATGTTTGAAAAAATATAGAAATTTATGTAATTTTTTAAAACAGTCGACTTTTCTTGATTTTTCGGGAAGTTTGCAGTATGATAATAAAAAAATAAAGTAGGAGTTATTGATGGCTTTCACGGATTCGCATCAACGTTGTACTAGTTTTGGTGTAGTAACCAATCTCCCAGATGATGTTATCGACTCAATCTGGTATATTATCGACCACTTTTTAAAGCATGTTTTTGAACTAGAAGATGAATTGGAATTTCGACTCTTAAATAATGAAGGCTCTATCACCTTCCGTTTTTCAAGTGAGCATCTACCTACAACGATTGACTTCGACTTTAATCATCCTTTTGACCCATTGTATCCACCAGAAGTACTTGTTATGGATATGGACGGCAAGGAAACCATCCTCCTCCCTGAAGAAAATGACCTATTTTAAAAACTCTAGTCCCCTGTAAATGTAGGGAACTAGAGTTTTCTTATTTTTTCAATTCTTGATATAAATAACGAATTGGCTTCTGTAGTACTGGGTGGATAAAATGTGGAGCTATTTCATGAATTGACTCTAGGATAAAGAGGCGTTCAGCAATATAAGGATGAGGCAATATGAGGTCATCTGTATAGATAACTTGGTCCTCTACAAAGAGCAAATCCAGGTCAATCAAGCGAGGACCCCAATGCACCTCCCTAACTCGTCCCATTTCTGACTCAATGTCCAATAAGGTTTCTAACAAGATTGGAGCCGGCAGCCAAGTTTCGACTTCAATGACCTGATTAGCAAAACTATCTTGCTCTACACCGCCCCATGGCTCAGTTGTAATCACACTAGACTCTTTGAGAATACGAATCCCACGAGTACTTATTTTTTCAAGAGCTTGCTTGAGATTAGCCGTTTTATCCCCCATATTGCTACCTAGAGCAATAAAGGCTCTTTGTTTGCGGCGATGGATGGTTACTGAGCAGGTATCCAGTGGTAGATGAATAGGCGCCCATGGTTTTTTGAGTTCCAGTTTAATTTCTTGAACTATTGGATAGGTTTCAAAAGTGCGCTCTACTAGTTTGTAGGCAACTGTTTCAATCAAGTCTTCAGTAGTTTCCTGAAACCAAGTCGTCCATTGCTGACAGAGCTCGCCATAATGGACAGAAGCTTCCAAATCTAAGTCCGTAGCAGCCTTGGTCATATCATAGGATAAGCTTGCTGAAATAACAAACTTTTGTCCCAGTTCTTTCTCACTAGGAAAAAGGCCGTGATAGGCGAAAATTTCTAAATCTTTAATATGCAGTTGGTCCATAAGCAGTCCTTTCTTGAGAAATCCGCTTGAAAAGGATTTTTAAAGTCCCATAAGACGGTAGGCCTGATCTCTAAGATCCTTGTCTGTCTCAAAAACTCCACGAGCTACTGTTGTCAAGGTTGCAGTTCCTGGTTTTCGAACACCACGCATGCTCATACACATATGCTCTGCTTCAATAACAACGAAAGCACCTTTGGCACCAAGATAGTCCATCAAAGCATCAGCCACTTCGATATTCAAGCGTTCTTGAATCTGTGGTTTTTTAGAATAAACCTCAACTGTGCGTGCTAGTTTGGACAAGCCTGCCACACGTCCATCTGGAATGTAGGCAATATGCGCTTTCCCATAAAATGGCAAGAAGTGGTGTTCACACATGGTATGGAAAAAGATATCCTTTTCTACTACCATATTGTCATCAATAATCTCAAAGGATTTTGACAAGTGTTCCTCTGCAGTTTGACCAAGACCTGAAAAAATCTCTTGGTACATACGCGCTACACGGGCAGGCGTTTCCTGCAAACCTTCACGGTTGACATCTTCACCGACAGCCTCAATAATCATTTTCACAGCTGTTTCAATCTTTTGTGTATCCATCTCTAAATTTCCTCTCCATCAGATAGGCTCTCACCTGGCTCAAGAAATACAAGGAGCCCGTGATAATCCTAACTGTTTTTTTCTCTTCATCTTCTGTTAATTGTTGATCTAGAAATTCCTGCCAATCTTGGTAGTTGAGATTTCTAGAATGAGCGGTTGCTTTTAACACATCCTCATCCGTCGCCCGACTATCGTCAAAATGTGTCAGAGTAAGCTTAGCATCTGGAACTGTTTTCAACAAGTCCAACATATCCTCTAAAGCTTTGGTTTTAATGCAAGTAAAGAGGATTTTCTTATGATAATCAGTAAATCGTTCTTCCAGAGTAGCTAATAAAGCCTTGATGGCATGGGGATTGTGGGCCCCATCTAAAATCATCAAGGGTTCCCTAGAAACAATTTCCAAACGTCCAGGCCAACTTGTTCCCTCTAAGGCTTGAGCCACTATATCATTTTCTGGCAATTCTCGCCCAGTCTCTTGACAAAAGGTATCCAACAAGGCTAGTGCCATCCCAGCATTCTCTACCTGGTGTAAACCAAGCAGACCTGTATGGAAGCGACCTTGTCTAAGTGGGCTTGTATAGTCAAAGACTTCGCCCGTCCCCACACTCACTTGATGACTGACTTGATAATTTTTCCCGTAGATGATTCTAGGAGCATCTTTTCCTGCTGCTACACGGTCGATAACAGCTAAAGCTTCTGGGGCAATGTGACCGGTCACCAAAGGAATCCCCTGTTTGATAATACCTGCTTTCTGCTCCGCGATGGCTTCTAGAG
Organism: Streptococcus peroris ATCC 700780; assembly: GCF_000187585.1. Lineage (GTDB taxonomy): Bacteria > Bacillota > Bacilli > Lactobacillales > Streptococcaceae > Streptococcus > Streptococcus peroris. Next base: position 219,881 of record NZ_GL732463.1, on the reverse strand, counting down.
TGTTCCCCAGAAGAGCTACATGATCTAAGCCAATAGTAGTAATCCCTGTCAGGATTGGCTGACAAACATTAGTACTATCCAAGAGTCCGCCCATACCGACTTCCATAATCGACACATCTACTTTTTCAGAGGCAAAATAGTCATAGGCAATGGCAGTCATAATCTCGAATTCTGTCGTTCCTTGTAAGGCAGGAGCGTGCTCCCCTTCAAGTAATAAACGATAATTCACCATCAAGGACTCTAATCTTGCTTCTGGGATGGACTCGCCGTTAATGGCAATCTGATCGGTATAATGAATCAGATAGGGAGAGCTGAAGACACCAACTCTAAGCCCCATCTTTTCCAACAGATTCTTCAAAAAGGCTATAGTAGAGCCCTTTCCATTGGTTCCACCAATATGGATAACCTTGAGTTTCAGATGAGGATTGCCACGTAAGGCTAATAGCTCCACCATCCTCTCCAGACCAAAATGCGGTTGGTCTGTCCGGTAGTTTGCTATCCACTGGTTCGTTTCGTTTTTATTCATGTTATTTATATTGTTTCAAATCTAAATTTTCCGCATGGTCTGCCAGACGGATGGCTGATGCAATTTCGATTGCCATCTTATGAGTAGCTACATCATGCACGCGCACCACTTCTACACCCTGTCTAGCAGCAATGCTGGTCACATGAGCCGAAGCAATATCACGATTGCGGAAGCCAGCTTCAGTATCTGGATTGACTTCAAATCCATTTTCTTCCAGAATATTGATGACAAAGCGCTTGCGAGAAACTCCTAAAAAGATAGGATAGCCCATTTTGTGCAATTTCCCAAGATCACGTAGGAGGATGAGATTTTCCTTTTTGGTCAAGCCAAAGCCAATCCCAGGATCCAGCATGATGTTTCCTTTCGAAATCCCTGCTTTTTCCGCTCTTGCTAGAGCACGGTCAAAGAAGGCTGTCATCAATTCTTCTACTGGTAGTTGTTCAAAGTCTGCTAAGTCTTCCTTTGTAAAAGTCTCTCCAAATCCAAAATGAGGAAATATGAGTGAACTAGGGTGCTGAGGGCGTGCCATAACTGGATTAAACATGATGACTACCTGAGCTCCAGCCCTGGCAACCACCTCTGCCATCTTCTCATCACCCATGAGGCCTGTAATGTCATTGACTATATTGGCCCCAGCTCGTAAAGCCGCTTCTGCCACCTGACTCTTCCAAGTATCTACCGAAATCTGAACATCACTTTCCTTGCGAATCGCTTTAATCACTGGAACAACACGCTGGATTTCCTCTTCTATCTCAACATAGCTGCTTCTTCCCGGCCGAGTCGATTCTCCGCCGATATCTAGCATACTAGCCCCTTCTGACACTAACCTACGGGCCTGCTCAAGAGCACGCTCCACTGAAAAATATTTCCCACCGTCGGAGAATGAATCTGGAGTTACATTGATAATGCCACAAATAGATGTCTTGTCTTGCTTTTCTCCCTTTTTCATGATATCACCCTCAAATTTCATAATGATTCGTATTCCTCTATTTTACTGTTTTTTTTGGATTCTGTCCAATTATCCCTCTACTTCTAAATATCTCACCAGAGTGTGCAAAAAAAAAAGGAGAACCGAAGTTCTCCTTTTTTTATATTCTTATTTGTCTGTAAGAGCAGCCAATCCTGGAAGTTCTTTACCTTCAAGGAGTTCCATAGATGCACCACCACCAGTAGAAATCCATGAGAATTTGTCTGCACGACCAAGGTTGATAGCTGCAGCAGCTGAGTCACCACCACCGATGATTGATTTAACGCCAGGTTGTTTTACGATAGCGTCCATAACACCGATTGTACCAGCTTGGAAGTCAGGGTTTTCAAACACACCCATTGGTCCGTTCCATACAACTGTTTTCGCACCAGTCAAGGCTTTATCGAATTCAGCAATTGATTTAGGTCCGATATCAAGACCAAGGAATCCTGGGTCTACTGCTTCACCTTCAGTGTCTTTCACTTCAGTATAGTCAGCAAATGCGTTTGCTTCTTTTGAGTCAACTGGCAAGATCAATTTACCGTTTGCTTTTTCAAGAAGAGCTTTCGCTACATCCAATTTATCTTCTTCTACAAGTGAGTTACCGATTTCGATACCTTGAGCTTTGTAAAATGTGTAAGTCATACCACCACCGATAAGAACTTTATCAGCTTTGGCAAGAAGGTTTTCGATAACACCAATCTTATCAGATACTTTAGATCCACCAAGGATAGCTACAAATGGACGTTCTGGAGCTTCAACTGCTTCTTTGATGTAGGCAATTTCGTTTTCAAGAAGGAAACCAGCAACTGCTTTATCAACGTTTGCTGAGATACCTACGTTAGATGCGTGTGCACGGTGAGCTGTACCGAATGCATCATTTACAAAGATACCATCTCCAAGAGATGCCCAGTATTTACCAAGTTCAGGATCGTTTTTAGATTCTTTCTTGCCGTCAACATCTTCGAAACGAGTGTTTTCAACCAAAAGAACTTGTCCATCTTCAAGAGCATTAACTGCTACTTCCAATTCAGCACCACGAGTCACTCCTGGGATGAATTTTACTTCTTGACCCAATTTAGCAGCCAAATCAGCAGCTACTGGTGCAAGAGATTTACCTTCTTTATCTGCTTCTTCCTTAACACGTCCAAGGTGAGAGAAAAGAACCGCACGTCCACCTTGTTCAAGGATATACTTGATAGTTGGAAGAGCCGCAGTGATACGGTTATCGTTAGTGATAACCCCGTCTTTTACAGGAACGTTGAAATCAACACGAACGAGAACTTTTTTCCCCTTCAATTCAACGTCTTTAACAGTCAATTTTGCCATTTTGAAAGACTCCTTAATTTTTTATACGTGTTAATTATATCACAAAATCAACAAAAGAGATAGCAAAACCTCAAACTTTTACAATTCTTTACTGTCACTATTTTACTATACCACACCCGTTTACTATCGCTGATATTCGCAGAAAGTTTTCAAACTCATCACAAATCTTTCATTATTTTTAAAATTTTCATTTTATACTTGTTAGATTTCCTTTTATCCTTTAAAATAGAGTAGGAGAGATTCCGTGATTATCTTTCGGAGGAAAAAGAAATGTCCATTAATTGGCAGGAAATTGTATTTCACTTTTTAGGTGGTCTAGGGCTATTTTTATATAGTATCAAGACCATGGGAGACGGACTTCAACAGGCTGCTGGAGATCGCCTTCGCTACTATATCGATAAATATACCAGTAACCCTTTCTTTGGTGTCCTGGTAGGGATCGGTATGACTGCACTCATTCAGTCTAGTTCGGGCGTAACAGTCATAACAGTTGGACTCGTCAGTGCGGGACTCTTGACTTTACGTCAGGCCATAGGAATTGTCATGGGGGCAAATATCGGAACTACTGTGACATCCTTCATCATTGGTTTTAAGTTGGGAGACTATGCTCTGCCAATGCTCTTTGCCGGTGCGCTTTGTCTCTTCTTTACTAAAAATCGCACAATTAATAATATCGGACGAATCCTCTTTGGGGTTGGTGGTATCTTCTTCGCCCTCAATCTTATGAGTGGCGCCATGGAGCCTTTGAAAGATTTACAAGTCTTTAAGGATTATATGATTGAACTTAGTAAGAATCCCATCTTGGGTGTTCTTGTCGGAACAGGTTTAACCCTTCTGATTCAAGCCTCCTCAGCGACCATCGGGATTCTACAAAATCTCTACGCTAGCAATCTGATTGACCTTCAGGGTGCACTACCAGTTCTCTTTGGAGATAACATTGGAACAACCATCACTGCTATTATCGCTTCCTTGGGTGCTAATATCGCTGCCAAACGTGTAGCTGGAGCCCATGTAGCTTTCAATGTCATCGGAACCGTTATCTGTATGATTTTCCTAGTTCCTTTTACAGCCTTGATTCAATGGTTTGAAGTAACACTAAACTTGGCGCCAGAGATGACTATTGCCTTCGCACACGGAACCTTTAATATTACCAATACTATTATCCAATTTCCATTTATCGGAACTCTCGCTTATCTAGTTACCAAACTTATTCCTGGTGAAGATGAAGTTGTCAAATACGAGCCTCTGTATCTGGATCCACAACTCATTAAGCAAGCTCCATCTATCGCCCTCGGAAATGCTAAAAAAGAACTCTTACACTTGGGAAATTACGCTGCTAAAGCTTTTGACCTCTCTTACGACTACATTATCAACTCTGAAGAAAAAGTGGCAGAAAAGGGTCATAAAACAGAAGAAGCCATCAATACGATTGATGAGAAATTAACGCGTTACCTCATTAGTCTATCCAGTGAGGCCTTGAGCCAAAAAGAAAGTGAAGTCTTAACCAATATACTCGATTCTTCACGAGACTTGGAACGTATTGGTGATCACGCGGAAGCCCTTTTAAATCTCAACGACTATCTTCAACGTAAAAACGTACAATTTTCTAAGGCTGCTCTGGCAGAATTAGAAGAAATCTATCATGAAACTAGTCATTTCGTTAAAGATGCTCTAGATAGTGTCGAAAATAACAATCTCGAAAAAGCTAAATCTCTTATCGACCGCCACGAAGCGATCAATAAAATGGAACGTGTACTTCGTAAGACTCACATTAAACGTCTTAATAACGGTGAATGTTCTACCCAAGCAGGTGTCAACTTTATCGATATCATTTCACACTATACTCGTGTGTCAGACCACGCTATGAACCTAGCTGAAAAGGTTTTGGCTGAACAAATTTAAAACGAAAAAAATGCTTTGATTCTTTCGAATCAAAGCATTTTAAATAGCTCTCCAATCATAAAGGAAGATGCGGCTGCACCCCTGTATCTCGCTTCTTCCTTTTTGATAAAGCGGGCCAAATTGACTAACTCTGGCGCTGGATGCTTGGGATTTTTGAGTAGTTCAAGTGTGACTAGCCCTGAAAGTCGGACTGCTAGCAAGCGCTCATTGGTGCTAGGTAATTTCTTAGCAGTCTCTAGCAGTGCATTCACTAGATCTTCACTCAGGTTTTGACGGGCATTATTGTAAAGATCCCGTATCAAGGTTTCTAGGTTTGGTTCTTCCATCCCTATCACCTCCATCTTTTCTGTTTAATAATTTTTGATTAAATCTACTGTAGAACGATCCAATTTTTTAACTAAGGCTTGTAAGAAGGCTTGTGCTTCAAGGAAATCATCCATAGCGTAGAGTGTTTGGTGAGAGTGAATATAGCGAGCGCAAACACCGATTGTTGTGGATGGAACACCACCATTTTTCAGATGAGCTGCCCCAGCATCGGTTCCACCTTTACCACAGTAATATTGGTATTTGATTCCAGCTTCTTCAGCCGTTGTCAAAAGGAAGTCCTTCATACCTGGAAGAAGCAAGTGACCTGGGTCGTAGAAACGAATCAAGGTTCCATCCCCAATCTTGCCTTGACCACCGTAAACATCACCAGCAGGTGAACAGTCTACAGCTAGAAAGACTTCTGGATCTAATTTAGTGGTTGAAACTTGAGCTCCTCTAAGACCAACTTCTTCTTGGACGTTGGCACCAAGATAGAGTTCATTATTCAATTTTTGATCTGATAAGGCTCCTGCTAGTTCACTAACCATGAGGACACCATAACGATTATCCCAAGATTTTGAAATCACATTCTTTTCATTGGCTGTTAGAATGGCTGTACTGTCTGGTACGATTGTGTCCCCTGGACGGATTCCAAAGCTTTCAGCCTCTGACTTATCTGCAAAACCACCATCAAAGACAATATCTGAAATAGCTGGTACAGTTGGTCCACCAGTTCCTCGAGTCAAATGTGGGGGTACTGAACCTGAGATTACTGGAATTTCACGTCCTTGGCGAGTAAAGAGTTTAAATCGTTGGCTGCTAACAACCATTGGATTCCAACCACCGATATTTACAACTCTGAATGTCCCATCTGGTTTAATCTCACTAACCATAAATCCGACTTCATCCATATGAGCAGCAACAAGGACACGAGGAGCATCTGCTACTGTTGAATGTTTGACACCAAAAATGCCTCCCAAGCCATCCGTTACAACTTCGTCAACGTGAGGTGTTAATTTTTCACGAAGATAGTTACGAACAGGTGCTTCATGGCCTGAAATAGCAGAAAGTTCTGTGACTTCTTTGATTTTTGAAAATAATGTTGTCATTTTAGTTCCTTCTTTCTGAAACCATTTTACCATTTTTTATAAGAGAACGGTAGTATAAATCATCAATCACCCTAACAGATAGCTTCCTACAACAAAAAAAGAATCACAAAGGCAATTCTTTTTCTTTTTGATTTCTTTTCAAGGAAAAGTGATCTGGTACTGGATCTTTACCCGTTTTAGACCAAGGATGGCAACGTAATATCCTAGCCAGTCCCATGAGGACCCCCTTGAGGCCATGTTTTTCAATAGCCTGAATCATGTAATTTGAACAAGTGGGCTCAAATCTACAAGAAGGTGGAAAAGCCGGTGATATGAAGCGTTGGTAAAAGCGCACTGGTGCAATTAAGATTTTTTTCATTATTTATTGGTTACAGCCATAGTGTGTAGTTGGCTAATTTCTTTTTTGTTAAGGCGACGGGACTCCCCTGGACGAAGACCAGTTAAGTCTAGATGCCCAAAACGAGTTCGAGAGAGTTTATCCACTTGGAGGCCAACAGCTTCAAACATTTTTTTGACCTGATGGTTACGCCCTTCATGGATGGTCAACTGAACCACTGAGCGGTTTTTTACGGGATCTACTTTGAGAATCTCGTAAACAGCCGGTTTGGTCTTCTTGCCATCAATCTCAACTCCTCTAGTCAAGGGGCGAAGATTATCTTTATCAGCGATTCCTTTCACACGCGCAACATAAACTTTGTCAATTTCATTACGAGGATGAATCATCTCATCGGTAAAGTCACCATCGTTGGTCAAAATCAAGACACCTGATGTATCCCAGTCCAAGCGACCCACAGGGTAAATACGCTCTTTCACATTGGGCAAAAGGTCGACAACCGTTTTACGACCCTTATCATCCGTTACACTGGAAATCACTCCACGTGGTTTGTTAAGCAGATAATAGACTTTTTCTTCGTTATAGATGGGTTGGCCTTCAACTTCGACCTTGTCGCCTGACTTGATTGTCGTTGCTAATTCACGTACCACCTGTCCATTGACAGTTACCAAGCCCTGCTTGATTAACTCCTCTGCTTTTCTCCTACTGGCCACTCCTGCGTGGGCAATATATTTATTGATTCTCATCTTCTTCTATCCTTTCACCAAATAATTGGCTTTCTTGTGCTTGGATATCAAGCTCATCAATTATTGGTAGTTCTTCCAAGCTGTTAATACCCATGTAATCTAAGAAATAATCTGTTGTTACATAGAGATTAGGGCGTCCGAGAACTTCCTTTTTCCCATCTTCTCGTATCAACTCAAAGGCCTGTAGCTTAGCTAGCGCTCCACTTGAATTGACCCCACGAATGGCATCAATCTCGATCCGTGTGATAGGCTGCTTGTAGGCAATGATGGACAAGGTTTCAAGGGCAGCCCGAGATAGGCTCTGGTTGATGGGGGCCTTAGAGTATTCTTTCAAAACCTCTGCAAATTGAGGCTTGGTGACTAATCTATAAGAACCTCCTGTCTCAATCAGGGCTAGACTAGAATCCTGGTCTTTTTCATACTTTTTGGCTAATTTTTCTAAGCTTTGCTGAATTCCAGTCGGTGGAAGCGATAGAACCTCCGCCAGCTGGCGAACTCTAATTCCATCTTCCCCCGCTACAAACAGGAGTGCTTCTATTTTTGCTAAAGTACTCATACTTCCTCTCTATCAAGCCTGACTTTGCTCTACTTGATTTTCCTCATTCTTTTTCATGAGATAGATATCTCCAAAACTCTCTTTTTGAATCAAGAGAATTTCTTGGGTTTTAATCAACTCCAAGGTTGCTAAAAAAAGTGTAATGACCTCTTGCAAATCCTTGGTTTCTTTAAACAAATCCTGCAAGCATAATTGTTGACCTTCAACCAAGGCTTCTCGGACGATAACCATCATGTCCTCAATCTTATACTCATCTCGTAAAATAGTTGTATGATTTTTCGAGAATTCTTCCTTTTTCTTGGTCAGTAAGGTTGAAAAAGCTAAGAATAGATCGATCGTGGTCTTATCATGAGCAAGTTCAGCATCCTCATAAATCAGCTCTGTCGGCGCCTTTGAGTAATATTGAGCTCGTTCTTGGTGCTTCACTTCCAACTGCTCTCCCAAAAGTTTAAACTTGCGGTATTCTTCAATCTGAGAAAGGAGGTCCTGCTCAAGGTCATCCTCCAAATCTGTCACTTCTGCAACCTTTGGCAAGAGCTTGCGACTCTTAATCAGCATCAGCTGGCTAGCCATCACCATATACTCGCCTGCAACTTCTAAACGCATGGCTTGCAGGGTTGATATGTAGGCTAGATATTGCTCGATAACCTCTGTGATTGGCACATCATAGATATCCATCTGGTACTTTGAAACCAAGTGTAAGAGCAAGTCCAAAGGACCTTCAAAATCTTTTAATTTAATATCCATTATCTATATTTTTCTAAGGTCATGACTGTCTTTAATCCTAATTTTTTAGCAATTTCGTACAAGTCAAGCTTTTCTTCGATTTGTCTTAATATAAACTGTTCTCTCAATCCTTGGGCAGATAAATCTGAAAAACCTTTTTCCTTTAAAAAAGCTTCCAACTGACGAAAGGCCCACTGACGGGAGTACTGTTTCCCAGCTTTTTCAAAGAGATAGGTCTGCCCCATCAAAGGTTCTAACTCCGTAAGCAAGTTTGTGGGAAGACTCAAGACTCTTTGTTGAGAGGCTTTATTGATTCTCAATACTTGAAAGTCTAGATTCACATCACTTGTTTTTAAGGCTAGAATTTCACTCGGCAAGAGGCCCAAGTCTACTATTAATAAGGCTAGCAAGCGCCCTTCTGGATAGGTACTTTCTTGCCAGAAAGAACTCAAGTCTAAAAGTTCTGACTTGACTTGTTTTTTCTCAGCCTGTTTCGGCAATTCCAAACGGTAAAAAGTGCCAATCTTTTCTTTCTGGTATAAAAAGTAAAGAAATTGGTTGCAAGCGGAAACTTTACGCTTTTGGGCACTGATTTTAAAATTTGATAGCTGAGCTTGATAAATTTTTAAACTTGTCTCAGAGATTCGTTCTCCAACAAGAGTTAAAAACTGCTCCAAATCATACTTATAGGACTGTTTAGAATTGCTAGATAGATTTTGTTTTTCTTCTAAAAATGCTGAAATCCATTCTCTCATTTGCTTCGAATCTCATATTCTTTACTAAAATCATGCAGAAGGGCATTGACAGCCTTGAGGATTGACTTCCGCGTGATAATCCCTTGGAAAATACCATCCTTATCAACGACTGGCAGGAAAGACTCATCCACTAACTTATGTAAAACATCCGTCAATGTATAGTCTGGACTGACAACTGCTACGTCCTTCTTGGTCATGTGAACGATATCCATATCTGCCATGACTTCCTGACTCAAGCCCTGCTCCATTTGGTATGCAAAAATATCTCTAAGCCCAATGGTTCCAACAAATTTTTTCTCAGCAGTCACTACTGGCACCCTGGTATAGGTCATCTGGCTAAGAAGGAGAATTGCATGATCTGCATTGTGACTATCAATGAGCACAGCCAAATTTTCAGCAGGTGTTAAAAAGGTTCCCTCTTGCTCCAGTAAAAACTGTTCAAATTCTTTGGCAATCATCGAGCAAACTCCTTGGACAAGCCTGGATAGATCTCATGCTCACGTGTCAAAAAGTCCACTTTAAAGTAGATATCATCAATCTCCACACGAGCATAGAGACATTCTCTGATCGTCCCACGTGGCTGACTGATAGAACCAGGATTTAGGAAGAGAGTCTTTCCCTCCATCCAAGCATCTGGAACATGCAAGTGACCATAAAGACAGATATCTGCATCCTCCTCTTGAGCCCAAAAATCAAGCTTTTGGAAATTAAAGTTAATATCAAATAAATGCCCATGAGTTTGGATAATCTTGGTAGGACCAAGTTGAGTCACCAAACGTTCTGGATAATCTGAGTAAAAGTCCATATTCCCCTTAACAACGTGGATACCTTCCCAGAGTGGTGAATCAGGGCGAAGCTCCGAGTCACCATCGTGAAAAATTGCATCAACTTTTCCAAGATAGCGGTCACGGATTTCTTCTACAATCAAGCTATCTCCATGAGAGTCGCTCATTACAATGATGGTTTGCTTTGCCATGATGGAAATACCTCCAAAAGTTTCTTAACGGCTAAGGCACGGTGAGACTGACTATTTTTTTCTTCAAGGGTTAATTCGGCTGATGACTTCCCAGTCTCTCCTACTAGGAAGAGCGGATCATAGCCAAAACCATTTTCACCCTTTGGTTCAAAATTAATGTAGCCTGGCCAATCAGCTTCGACAACCAAGCTTTCCTTACCTGGACTAGCTACGACCAAGGTAGTGTGGAATTGAGCCGAACGATCCTTGAGTTCAAAGACCATAGCCAATTCGTGCAAGAGTTTGGCATTATTCTCTTCATCACTTGCTCCTACTCCTGCAAATCGAGCTGACCAAACACCTGGTAATCCACCGAGGACATCAACTTTAAGACCAGAATCATCTGCTAGAACCATCTTGCCTGTCAATTTGGAGATGGTTTCAGCCTTAAGGCGAGCATTTTCTTCAAAGGTCATACCAGTTTCAGCAACTTCAGGCAGATCTGGGTAATCATTGAGATTCTCCACATCATAACCTAGCTTATCAAAGATAGCACGAAATTCCTTGGTCTTACCCTCATTACGAGTTGCAATCAACAAGGTTTCTCTGACTCTGCTAGTTTCAAAGAAGGCTTCAACATCAACTCCTTCTTTAGGCAATTCTACATGCAAGAGTTTCCCATTTTCGACCAAAAGCAGAGCTCCTTGGCGTTGAATGACTTCTAAGTTTCGATTTGCTTCTTGGTTAAGTATATCTACTATAAAAGAGAGTAGTCTATAGTCTGAACTATATCGTAAAACAGTGACTGAAAGTGGAAATCCTCTCTCCTCATCTCGAAAGATTTTGGACAAATCAAATAAAGGAAACTCTAACTCATCATCCGTCAAAGTCCGAATGCCACCAAAAATACTATAGGAACCGACATACCAATCCTGATCGTCCTTGTATTCATAAATGTTGTTTGTCATAATGTTACATGCTCCACATGAATCTCTTTTTCTAGCCATTCTGCTCCGATTTGAGCAAAACTTTGGCTATTTGCAGTTGTGTAAAAACGATGTTGTAGAGGCCCTACATCGCGGCCACGATTAATCTCGAAATAATTGAGTAAAACAGAGATATCCCGCACGCACTCTGCACCACTATCAATCAGTTTTACGTCTGGCCCCATCACATTCTGGATAATGGGTCTTAGAAGCGGATAATGGGTACAACCCAAAATCAAGCTGTCTACCTTGCCTACCAAGGGGCGCAAGGTTTCATAGACTACTTTCTTGGTCACACTGGTTGAAAGGGCACCAGACTCAACCAAGGGAGCAAACTTAGGACAAGACAAACTCTCCACCTGTAAATTAGGATCTAAGTCATGGATTTTTTGACGATAGATATCTGATTGCACTGTCATCGGTGTTCCAATTACACCGATTTTACCACCCTGACTTGCTTTGATAGCTGCTGAAGCACCTGGCAAAATCACACCCAGCACAGGGATATCCAGTTTGGATTTGATTTCTTCCCAGACAACTGCTGTTGCAGTATTACAAGCGATGACAATCATCTTGACATCCTTAGTCAAAAGAAAGTTGACCAACTGCCAAGTATATTCACGAATTTGCTCAGCAGGACGAGGCCCGTAAGGTGCCCGTGCCGAATCTCCAATATAGACGATTTCTTCATGAGGAAGCTGGCGCATGAGCTCACGTACAACAGTCAAGCCTCCAACGCCCGAATCCAAAAAACCAATTGGTCGATTATCCATATAGTCTTCTTTCTAGTCTTATTTTTCTGATTGATAGTTCATCATGATTACTAAGTTCCGATGAAATTGATGACAGATGATCGGTTGCAACTGTCTCCTTCTTAATCATAATCAAATATCAATAGAATGCAAGGAAAAAGTCTTTTTTCTAAATAATAGTTGAACATAGTGAGAAGTCTGGAATTTTCATCCCAGACTTTTCCTATTTATTTCTTTTTATTGTTAGCAAGGGCTGATTTTTGTTGGCGGATAATTTGGTGATAAACTTGTTGCACCTTAGCCTCGCTTGGTTTTTGTCCACTAGCACTTAAAAGCGTACGAACAGCTTCAGCATTTAAACGTGGGTTGTCTGCAAATTCTTTTTCAACTTGCTTACGCACTAAGTACATTCCACCAAGTGCACCTCCTAGAAATGCTAGAACAATCAATAAAATAGCTAAAATTAAATCCATCATTTTTCTCCTGTTTCTTTTGGAATCTTATATATTATACCATAAAGTCCTAAGCCTGACTAGTTTGATTTATGTTTTCAAAAACAACTAACTATCATCTCAATTCACTTGTCCTATATAATTAACTTACTTAATGCAAATTATAAAACTAGAACATACACTTTCTATAAAATAAACTAACTAGGTTTATAAAATATTTTGACACATCAATACATTTGCAATCGTAAAATTTTAGAGTTTAACTACACTACTTCCTTCGAAATAAAAAATATTTATATAAAGAAAAAAAGTTTTATAACTTCTTAGAAAAATCCCAAAGAAGTTATAAAACTAATGTTATTTAACTTGTTGTTTGTAGTTTTCCAATTCTGCTTGGTTAGCCCAAACATAGTGACCTGGACGAATTTCATGCATAGATGGCTTATCTGTTTCGTAGTCATGTTGATTTGGATCATAGACTTTCAAAACTTTTTCGCGCTCTAAGATTGGGTCTGGTATCGGAACGGCTGATAACAATGCTTGAGTATAAGGATGGATTGGATTGTTAAACAATTCTTCTGTTTCTGCAACCTCTACAATCACTCCCTTATAAATAACCGCAATTCGATCAGAGATAAAACGAACCACTGACAAATCATGGGCGATAAAGAGATAGGTCAAGCCCAATTCCTTCTGGAATTTCTTGAGCAAGTTCAAAACTTGGGCACGAACTGAAACGTCCAAGGCTGAAATCGGCTCATCTGCGATTACAAAGTCAGGTTGCATAACCAAGGCACGAGCAATACCAATACGTTGACGTTGTCCACCTGAAAACTCATGTGGATAACGTGTCAAGTGTTCTGCCAAAAGTCCAACTTCATGAATAATGTTTTGAACTTTTTCTTTTCGCTCTTCTTCGTTTTTGAATAAGTGGTGATTATACAAACCTTCAGAGATGATATAATCAACCGTAGCACGTTCATTCAAACTAGCAGCAGGGTCTTGGAAAATCATCTGGATACGGCGAATTAATTCAGCTGCTTGTTCACGAGATTTTTTCCCATTGATTTTTTGTCCATCAAAAATGATGTCACCCTTGCTAGTATTATTTAAACCGATGATAGCACGACCAATCGTTGTTTTACCACTTCCTGATTCACCAACAAGAGAGAAGGTTTCTCCCTTGTTGATAAAGAAGTTAGCATTTTTTACGGCTACAAACTTCTTGCTTCCTTCACCGAAGGAAATTTCTAAATCTTTAATCTCTACTAATTTTTCAGACATTTCCTTCCTCCTAGTTTTCGAGATGAGCAAAGCCCATTTTTTCACGAATCTTATGGTGTAAATCTGCAATTACCGCAGGTTTTTCTACTTTTGGAGCTTGTTCATGAAGCAACCATGTTCTCGCCCAGTGTGTATCAGACACTTTAAATTGAGGGGCTTTTTCTTCAAAATCAATTTGCATCGCATAATCTGAACGAAGGGCAAATGCATCCCCTTTCAACTCCGCATAGAGTGATGGAGGTGTACCAGGAATTGAATAAAGCTCCCCTTTGTCATCTGCCAACTGTGGCAAACTAGACAAGAGACTCCATGTGTATGGATGACGAGGGTCATAGAAAATTTCCTCTACGGTACCGTACTCAACGATTTCACCCGCATACATAACAGCAACCTTATCAGCAATACTTGCTACCACACCAAGGTCATGGGTGATGAAGATAGTTGTGAAATGATACTCTTTTTGAAGTGATTTTAACAAGTCAATAATCTGAGCTTGAATGGTCACATCCAAGGCTGTCGTTGGTTCATCACAAATCAAGATATCAGGGCGGCAAGCAAGTGCAATCGCGATAACGATACGTTGACGCATTCCTCCAGAATACTGAAATGGATACTCTTCAAAACGTTTTTCAGCATCAGGAATTCCGACTTTATTCATATAATCGATAGCCATTTCTTTGGCTTCTTTCGCGGTCTTTCCTTGGTGCTTAATGATAACTTCAGTGATTTGACTACCAATTGTATTAATAGGGTCAAGACTGGTCATTGGATCTTGGAAAATCGTAGCAATCTTAGCCCCACGAATATTTTCCCAATCTTTATTAGAAGAAAGGGCAGTTAAATCTTGGCCACGATAGTTAATGCTACCTTTGGCAATACGTCCATTTTCCTCCAACATCCCTGTGAAAGTTTTTGTTAAAACGGATTTTCCAGAACCAGATTCCCCTACTAGAGCCAGTACTTCACCTTCAACCAAATCAATGGAAACGCCACGAATCGCTGTTAAAACTTTGTCACGAACGTCAAATTCCACAACAATATCGCGAGCAGTCAAAATTACATTATTTTCTTTTGTCATGTCTACTCCTATCTATGTGTACGTGGATCACTTGCATCCGCTAAGTTCTGACCAACAACGAAGAGGGATAATGATACTAGAATCAAGGTCGTCAATGGAATCCAGAACAAGTAAGCATTGGTTGTTACGTTTTGAGAGTAATCTGAAATCAAACGTCCCAAACTTGGTACTGTAATTGGTAAACCAAGCCCAAAAAATGAAAGGAAGGCTTCATAAGAGATAAAGCTTGGAAGCATCAGTGTCATAGTTGATACGATAACTGATACCAACTGAGGCATGATATTCTTGATAACAATCTTAAAGGTTGGTGTCCCAAGAGTACGAGAAGCAAGGTTATATTCCAAATCGCGGTAACGCATGATTTGGATACGAATTGAATAGGCAATCCCAATCCAAGTCGTTACACTCATGGCAAAAATCAAATTCCAGAAACCTGCTCCGATTGAGTAAGTTAGGACGATAACGATCAATAGGTGTGGAATGTTTGAGATAACGTTATAAACTTCCATCATGACGCGGTCAACAGATTTTGAGATTCCCCAAATACCACCGACTATAATCCCTATCACAACGTTGATGAAGGTTGCAAGGACAGAAATCAAGATAGAGTTACGAGCTCCAAACCAAACACCATCAAATAAAGACTTACCGTTACTATCTGTTCCAAACCAATATTCTCCATTCGGTTTGATATAACGAGCACTAAAGTCATTTACCTTACTAACATCGTTATAGTCAAAATTAGAGAACATTGGATAAATGAAACTCATCAAAATAACTGAAATCAAAATCGCTAGCATAACGATTGTTGATTTCTTTTTCATAAATTGTCTGAAAACAGAACCCCAGTATGAATAGGCAGGAGCATCAATTGCTTCAGAGGCAAAATCGTCACGTTTTACAAACTTAAATTTCTCATTACTAATTGTAGACATTATTTGCCTCCTTTCTCTGTCAATTTAATACGTGGGTCAAGCATTGTCATCCAGATATCTCCAATAAACAATGAGAAGATGGAGATACAAGTGAAGATAAAGACAAGTCCAACTACCATAGAGTTATTTGAAGCTTTGACAGAGTCAATCAACATTTTACCCATACCAGGATAAGCAAAGACTGTTTCAGTCAAAGTAGCTCCACCGATAACTCCCATAATAGAAGCCGGAATACCAGAAACCAATGGAACCATGGCATTTTTAAAGATATGCTTGTTAGAAATTTCTTTTTCAGACAATCCTTTTGAACGAGCAAAACGTACAAAGTCTTGAGATTGCAAGTCAATCATATAACGGCGAATCCAGATAGCCGTACCTGGTGCCCCCAACAATCCTAAAATGACTGCAGGTAAGATATAAGAGCGCACATCTCCAGCTCCCAAGATTGGGAATGAATCTGGAAGTCCGATAGAAGATCCAATCAAACGGATGATATAAACTAAGGCGATTGTTGGAAGAGCCAACAAGAAAGTCAAAGCACCTGTAGAAAAACTATCAATCCAAGAATTCTTATGGCGTGCCATGAGAGATCCAAGAGGAACTGCAATTGCATAAGAAATAACTAAACCAATCAAACCAGCAATAGCTGAACTTGTAATCATTGAAGGATATTGATAGTTGCTTTCAGTTGCAGTGTATGGATCATCCTTGCCGTAGTTTGCCACTTCACGGGCATCAGCTTGGCTTGGAGACTTATAAGTTCTTGAGTAAATATTGACAGATGACGTCTTTTTACCTGTTGGGAATTGAACCTCTGAAGTCTTCGTTTGACCTTGTCCTTGAGTGATTACTTGAAGAACAGGCGTATTTGCGTAGGTTGGATAAGAATCACCTAAGTTAATATTCACAAAGTTCTGATGGACAAACGGGAATTTATTGTTAAAATACAACAAATATTTATGCTTAGTTCCTGAACCGACTAAAGACCAACCAATAGCTGGGTCATTTTCAAATCGTAGATAACGCTGCAAGTTGGGATTTTCAGGATCTTGAATTTTATTTGTATGATCAATATCAATCAAATTAGCATAGAATTTGAATACACGTTCAAAAATTGGAATTTCACGCGTCGCATAAAATTGTCCACTTTCTGTGAATTCACCCAATTTCCAACCATGTCCTAGTTGTTGGATATACTTCTCATAAATGGCTTTATTAGTATCATTTGCATCAACTGTTACAGAGGAATCCATGCTACTAGCTTTTTCTTGCAACTCTTTTGTATCGTAATACTCAATGTATCCCATACGTTCATAAACGGTATTTTCATAATTATCCCGTTTATCCGCAGTAGTTGCGATCTTATTATAGTTCGGGTCCTGTTTGAAGATTAATTGCCGAGGAACCATCGTATAGATAATCGTATAGGTCAAGGTCGTTACTAGAAAAATAGAAACCAGTGACCGCAAGATACGCATAAAAACATATTTTCTCATATTATTTCCTTTAAAATCCCAAAAGAACCTTCTCCTTTAGGAGAGAAAGTTCTGATGAGCATTATTTATTTCACATGACTCGCTAATTCTTTTTGAGCTTTTTCGTTTGCTTCTGCTTTTTCTTTAAGCCATTTTTCACGAGCTTCTTCGTATTGTTTCTTCGTTACAGGTTTGCTTTGTAATTGAAGATACTTGAAGTAGATATCTGATCCTTTATCTCCAGATTGAGCATAAGTAGCCGTGAATGGTACTACGCGAGAGATGACTGGAGCAGCACCCGCACCTGTCATTGTAGGCATGAAGAGTGAGCTATCTGTTAACCAAGCTTGAGCAGCTGCATATTTTTCATAACGTTTGTTAAGATCTTTTGTTTCTTTGCTAGCTTCATCGACTAACTTATCATACTCTTTCAAACCAACTTGTTGAACTGCAGCGCTATCTGGATTATCGTAACCCATGTAGCTCTTAGTGTTTGCTTTATTAGTTGTTTTTAAGATATCCAAGTAAGTTGATGGGTCTTGATAGTCTGGGCTCCAACCAACTGCACCTGAAAGATCCCAGTCTTCAGCAGCTGCATTTGGTGCATAGTAAGTAATATTGTTCAACTCGTCTTTAGAAACTTGTTGGATATCAATCACTACATTATCAGTTCCAAGCACTGTTTCAACTGATTGCTTAAGAGATTGGATACGAGCAATATAGCTCTTAGTAGTTTGGTCAACTGGAATATCCAAATGGATTGGGAATTTGACACCTTCTGCTTCTAAGGCAGTTTTAGCTTTGGCAAACTCTGCTTTAGCTTTATCTGCATTGTAGAATGCATCTTGTCCATCAGCGAATTTCACATCTTTCCACTCATCTCCATAGCTAGCCATCTTTTCAGCAACCATATCACCGAAGGTCTTACCATCAGCAGAGACAAAGTCCGGTTTTACAAAAAGATTTCGAATTGCAAGAGCTGCTGCATCTTTACCATTTACTTGAGCAGAGTATGAATTACGGTCAAGCGCAAAGTTCAAAGCTTTACGGAAATCTTTGTTAAGAAGAGCTTTCTTAGTAGATGTTTTTTCTTCATCCGTAGTTTTTGAAGTATATTTATAACCTTGACGGTCAATATTCACACCAATACCGAAGGTACTTGAACCTGCTGGAGTGTAGTAAATATTGTCCTTGTAAGTTTCTTCAACTTTAGAGTAGTTTGAGCTAGTTGGGAAGAGACGGGCAAAGCTATAAGCACCACTTGTAAAGTTACGTTCAAGCGATTCTTGGTCTGAACCATCATAGAAAGCAAGATTTACTGTATCAAGATGGACATTGTCTTTATCCCAATAGTTTGCATTTTTAACAAATTCGATAGAAGACTTGGCTGTCAAAGCCTTAAGCAAGAATGGTCCATTGTATAACAATGAAGTTGGATCAGTCGCTTTGGCAAAGTTCTCACCTTGTGATTTTTCAAACTCTGCATTCAATGGCCAGAAGATACCGTAAGACATCTTAGAGTTCCAGTATGGTTCTGGTTGGTTCAATGTATATTGAAGAGTATAATCATCAAGAGCTTTCACACCAACTGTTGAAAAATCTGTTGTTTTTCCTGAAACATAATCAGCCAAACCTTTAACAGAATCTTGTGCTAGGTAAAGTGCTTCAGATTTTTTATCTGCAGCGTGTTTCAAACCGTTGACAAAGTCATTGGCTGTAACTTCCGCATATTCTTCTCCGTCAGAAGTGTACCACTTCACACCTTTACGAATCTTATAAGTGTAAGTCAAGCCATCTTGAGATACTGACCAGTCTTCTGCCATTGCTGGGGTAATATCACCATATTTATCATTTGTGAAGAGACCATCAATACCATTTGAAGTAACGATTTTCGTACTTGATTTACCTGAGATGAGGTAATCCAATGTTTCTGGGTCAGCAGAATAAACATAACCATAAGCTTTTGGTGCTTCTGCATCAGAAGATTTTGAAGAACCACAAGCTGCAAGGGTAGCTGATGCAAGCAGGACAACACCTGCTACAGCAAGAATCCGACTTTTTTTCATGTCTCATAACTCCTCTTTTTCTAAAAATTTTGAGATACTGATAATTATAACACAGTTTATTTAAAAAGTAAACAAATTTTCAGAATATTTTGTCATACCGCTTTCAAAACGGTGAAAACTTTCTATTTAAGAATAGAAACTATTGACGAGAATAAAATTTCAATGTATAATAATAAAAGTCAAGGCGGTATAGCCAAGTGGTAAGGCACGGCTCTGCAAAAGCTTGATCGTCGGTTCAAATCCGTCTACCGCCTCTATATTGAACTAAGACTCCGGATGGGGTCTTTTATTTTTAACGATGAAAAAGCTTTATCAGTATTTAGCTGATAAAGCTTTTATTCAGTTTCTTCTTCGACTTCAAGTTCTTGAATCTGAACCTTGACCTTTGTTACACGGCCGTTCTTGACCTTGTCGTTGGTCAAAGTAATTTTTTTATTACAATTTTCTAACTCATAACTGAGTTTTTCCGTTGTTGGTATAGTTCCTACACCTGTCAAATAATAACCGGCGATGGTATCAACATCGTCGCTTTCTAACTCTAAATCAAAGTAATCATTAAAGTCATTCAAATTCATGGTGCCTTGAACGATATAGGTATCTTCACCTATCTGATGGACTTCTACTTCTGCCTTGTCAGTTTCGTCATCAATATCACCAACAATCTCTTCCAGCAAATCCTCGAGAGTGACCAAACCTGCCATTCCTCCGTATTCATCGAGAAGAATAGCCATTTGTCTTTGTGAATTTCTCAATTCTTTTAACAAATCGTCCACAAAAATAGTTTCAGGTACAAAGAGTGGTTCCTGTAAAATTTTTCTCAATACAATATTGTCAAAACCATCGTCAAAGCCTGCTTTTAACAGGCTCTTGGTATGAATCAGACCAATCACGTTATCCTTGTCATCATCATAAACTGGAATTCGAGAAAAGTTTTGTTTTAAAATGCTTTCGATAATCGTCTGAGTAT
The DNA here is from genome assembly GCF_000187585.1 of Streptococcus peroris ATCC 700780. Lineage (GTDB taxonomy): Bacteria > Bacillota > Bacilli > Lactobacillales > Streptococcaceae > Streptococcus > Streptococcus peroris. The sequence goes on along the minus strand of NZ_GL732463.1, from coordinate 199,675 downwards.
CATCTTGAATATCAACCATGAAGGCATCTGTTCGTGGGACCATGACTTCACGCGCCATAAGCTCGTCAAGCGAGAAAACCCCTTGCAGCATTTCAATTTCATCAGCATCCAAGGTTTCTTCACTATTAGTAAGCATATACTCAATCTCATCACGAGTCATTTTTTCATCTGCATCGTCAAATGTCATTGGTGTCAAGCGACTCAAAAGATTGGTTGATGCCGATAACATCCAAACAAAGGGACTTACAATTTTACCAAGAGCAATAATAAATGGTACTGTTCGGATAGCCAAGGAATCCTTAAGGTTTAGAGCAATTCGTTTGGGATAGAGCTCACCAAAAACGATAGAGATATAGGTCAAGAAAGCAAGTGACAGGAAGCTTGCAATTGCATGTGCAGATTCGCTATTTCCCATCCAAGAGGCAATCAATTCTCCAAGAGAACCCGCCAACTTCGCACCTGACAAGATCGTAATTAAAGTAATACCAACTTGAATGGTTGATAAAAAGTGATTTGGGTTTTCAAGTACCTTTAGCAAACGGATATAGCGTTTATCACCTTCTTCAGCTTTTTGTTCAACACGCGACCGGCTAAGGGAAACCATGGCCATCTCTGTCGCAGAGAAAAAGGCATTTAAAAAGGTCAAAACAACTAATAATACAAACTGCAGCAACAAATTCTGACTGCTCGGGTCTTCCATTTTCCTTCTCCTAAAAAGTATAATTGACACTATTATACCACATTTTTTATTTTCTACACATTAATTTTCAATTTCTATAATAAAGCCCCTATCGAATCGATAAGGGACTTTCTTACTATTAGTTCTTTGTAACTGTAACTTCTCCGGTGCGATAATTTAATTGAATCCCCTTTTGAACATTCGGAATTACAACATTAAATTCCAGTTCTCCGTCAGAAGATTTCGCTTCTATCTGAGATGCGGAAGGAACTAAGTCTTCTTCTGTAGCATATAGTAGCGTAACACGGTAACGCACTCGTTTATTCTGATCCAGTGCTTTTCGAACTAAACTTTCATAGTAGTTTTGTCCAGTTGAATCATCTGCACGTGCTTGATTGGCCCAAGCTGTCTGTACTGCAATATTTTTAGGATTACTGGTAGATGCATCGAAGCCATCTAAACCACCAATCAAGGCATAGCCTAGTAAATGCCCTCTATCCACTGCGTGATTGTAACTACCTTTTAGGTTCTTGACCTGATGCCATCCCGCTGGTGTCCAAGACGTTGAACCATTCCCAGTCTCTTCACGGTCTTTATACTGTCGAGTCGCCTTTGACATGAGAGCATTGGCTACAGTTGGGATAGTCTCCCCTCCTACAGTTTTCGTCTTATTATCAGCATAGGGTTTACTCGATACCTTAGCGTCTAGATTTGTTTTATTCCCATTAACTATGAAGGAACCTGCTCCATTCCACTCAAGAGTTCCCTTTATTTGTTTTTTGATTGAGTCAGTCAGTACACTCTCCGCCAATTCTTGACTAGGAGTGTCAAGCGACTGCGATTTTTGTGTTACTTGTGTTTGCCGTGCACTATTGGAAGTCTGCATCCTTTTAATGTAGTAACTTCCTATCGACAAGAGTAGAAAAATCAGAAGACCTATAAGGGCTTGTCTGGTTTTTTTATTCATGTTTCCTCCTTGTTTTTTATCCCTAGAAAAAGGCCGGTGTCCCAGCCTATTTTCCTGTAAATTTTGAAATCAATTCATGCCATTTTTCCGGTGTTAGTATTGCCCACGGATCTTGGCCTTTCCCAACTAAGCCATAGCCAATCATTAAACCGACGCCAATTGCTAAAATTCCTAGAAGTAAAACAACAATAACTAATAGAAATCGGCGTAATACATAAGTTACTTGTTTATTCGTCTTCATCAGCTTCCACACTTACCCGTTTAATATTAGCTCCTAACTGAGCCAATTTTTCATGGAAACGATAATAGCCTCTATCTAGATGGACAAGTTTCCCAACAACTGTCTCACCTTCAGCCACTAAACCTGTCAAAATCAAGGCTGCACTAGCGCGAAGGTCTGTAGACAGGACCTCTGCTCCTTGGAGAGCTTGCCCACCGACGATACGAGCTGTATCACGAATGATTTCAGAGTGCAAACCCATCCGGCGCATTTCCTCTAGATGTTGGAAACGATTCTCAAATACAGTCTCCACCATGGTTGATTCACCTTGAGCAACCGTCATAAGAGCCGTGAACTGTGCTTGCATGTCTGTCGGAAATCCTGGATGAGGAAGTGTCTTAACATGAACAGCCTTTAACTTATCACGCTGAAAGCGGATACGAATTCCTTCGTCTTCATCAATAACTTCAACACCCATTTCCTGCAATTTAGCAATCAAAGGGCGATTGTGTTCCCAGATAGCATCTTGAATCAAGACATCTCCACCTGTCATGGCTGCCGCCACCATAAAGGTCCCAGCTTCAATACGGTCCTGCACAACCTTATGTGTAGCGCCGTGTAGTTTTTCAACACCAATGATTGTCACTGTTTCTGTCCCTGCACCTTTGACTTTTGCGCCCATTTTATTTAAGAGAACAGCCAAATCAACAATTTCGGGCTCGCGAGCAGCATTTTCAATAACAGTTATGCCGTCAGCAAGTGTTGCAGCCATCATCAAGTTTTGGGTTGCCCCAACACTAGGAAAGTCCATATAGATATGAGCTCCATGCAAGCGTTCTGCCTTCGCCTCTATGTACCCTGCTGTTTGAGTGATCTTAGCACCCATTGCTTCTAAACCTTTAAGGTGAAGGTCAATAGGACGACTACCAATCGTACAGCCACCAGGCATCGAAACTTTAGCGTGACCAACTCTAGCTAGGATTGGACCCAAGACTACAATAGAGGCACGCATCTTACTAACATACTTATAAGGAGCTTCTTCTGTGATATCTTCTGTTGCATCCACTTCAACAACATGTGCCTCTTGATCAAAATTAACCTTCGCATTTAATCCACGAACTACCTGGTTCATGGTAAAGACGTCTGATAAAATCGGAACATTTTTTAAAACTGTTTTTCCTTCACTTGCTAAAATAGTCGCCGCAAGTAGTGGTAAAACTGCATTTTTTGCACCTTCAATAGTGACGCTTCCAACTAGGCGATTATCGCCACCTTGAACTACAATTTTTTCCATAAATATTTTCCTTTACTTTCAAGTTAAAACAATGTTCGTACTGCTTCTTGCCATAGTTGATAGATATTTAGGAAAAAAGAACTGATTAGATATCCTAAACCGATACTACACAAGACTACTAAAAGTCGTACCTTCCTCGCATTGTCCTTGGTCACCTTCAAGATTCGATCCCATTTAACCAAGTCTTTCAAGAGTTGAAAAACTAGGTAGACAAAAAACATATGACTACTGAGGGTAAAAAACAACTGAATCATCTGCCTATTATACCATCTTCTCTTTTTCTATGCTAGTCTATGAGCTCACACTTTAATTATGGATTGTTTTTCAAGTAATCAATCGCATCTTGAAGCGTTTTGACTGGAACAATCTTCATGTCTGTTTTAATCATTTCAGCTGCTTCTACAGCTGTGTCATAATTACTTTTAGCGTTTGGATTTGCCTTTTTTGCTTCTTCAGAAACAGGATTATTAGGAGCGAAAAACACAGTAGCTCCTTTTTTAGCAGCAGAAACAACCTTTTTATCGATGCCGCCAATATCACCTACATTCCCATCTCTGTCGATACTTCCTGTACCAGCAATGACACGCCCATTTCGAAGAGTAGGGTCTGCAATTTGCGTATAGATGGATAAACTAAACATCAATCCAGCACTAGGACCACCAATCCCAGCAGTTGAGAAACGGATTGGCACGTCACTAGATACTTCTGTGCGGTCAATCAGACCGATTCCAATACCATTTTTCCCATTTTCGAGGGTAATGATTTTACCTTCAGCGGTTTTGACTTTCCCATCTTCTTGGTAAGTAACCTTAACCTTGTCACCTAGCGTTTGAGAGTTAACGTAGTCGACCATTTCCTTGGAGCTCTCAAAAGTCTTATCATTCACAGCTGTCACGGTGTCAGCGATATTAAGAACTCCCTTAAAAGTTGAGTTATCTGTCACAGTCAAAACATAGACCCCCAAATATTTGAGTTCTATTTCCTTACCCGCTGTCTTTAGACCTTGATATTTAGCCATATTTTGCGAAGTTTCCATATAAAACTGATTGATTCGCATAAATTCCGTATCAGATGAACCACCTGTCATCTCTTTGGCGCTATGTATGTCCGTAAATGGTGTTAACCAGGCATACATCAAGTCAACCAGCCTGGCATGTTTAACTCCAACCGTCACAAATTGGTAGGACCCCTCCTCTTGGTCAGGTTGATTATTGACCAATAAGACTTTTCGAATATCCTCTGCAGTTCCTGGAACCTCAATGTAATAAGGCAGCGGCACCGTAAAAGCTATAAAAGTGATAATGAGGCCAATAATTAGATATATGGGCCATCTAGTCTTTCTCTTCATTCTTTAACTCCTCTAGGACAGCATTTGGCACATACTTACTGATATCTTGACCAAATTTCAATAGTTCTCTCACAGCTGAAGAGCTGATGTAAACATGCTCTGGGCGACTATGGAGATAGACTGTCTCAATCTCTCCTACTAATTGATGATTGTAAAAATCAAAACTGGCTTCATACTGAAGATCCGCAGCGTTACGCAAACCACGAACAAGAACATGGACACCCAGTTTTCTAGCAACATCAACGACTAATTCATCATGAGAGGCAATGACTTGGACATTTTTTAGGTGTCCCACCGCTTTTTCAACCGTCTCTAGCCGACTTTCTATCGGTAAAAATCCATTTTTGTTTGGATTATAAAAAATTCCTACATATAATTTATCAAAGAATTTACTTGCACGTTCAATAATATCCAAGTGCCCAGTAGTCATCGGATCAAACGAACCCGTGAACAACCCAATTTTATCTGACATAAACCGTCACCTTACTAATTCCATATATTTTTTGCTTCCAAATACCCAAACAAGCAATCTCTTCTGGAAGTTCTACTGTTTTATCGGTCTCACATACCACCATGACATCTTCTGAAAAAAGATTTCTCTCCGCCATTTTTTCAATGTCAGACGCAATCTGTTCCTTGGCATAAGGAGGATCCAAAAAAATGAGATCAAAGACGCCACTTACTTGTTCCAAAGCACGGCTAGACTCCATTTTTAATAGTTGAAACTTAGAGGTTTCTTTGGTCATCCCTATATTTTCTGCAACGATGTTCTGGGCTCGACGATCTTTCTCGACCAGAACTGCACTCGACATTCCTCTTGAGACTGCTTCGATGGATAGACCACCACTTCCAGCATAAAGATCCAGAACACGGCCACCATCAAAGTAGGGGCCAATCATATTAAAAATCGCTCCTCTAACCTTGTCCGATGTTGGTCTAGTCGTTTTTCCCTCTAGCGTCTTTAAAGGGCGCCCTCCGTAAAATCCAGATACAATTTTCATACCGTCTATTATACCAAATTCTGATAAAAAAAGAAAATCGAACCTTACGGTTCGATTGTTTAAAGAATGTTATCGTAAGTATCTCTGACTTCTTGTGGCCAAACACTAGTTTGAACTTCACCGATATGTTTCTTACGAAGTAAGAACATGGCCATACGAGATTGTCCAATTCCTCCACCAATTGTCAAAGGGAAAAGGCCATTTAAGAGAGCTTTATGCCATTCCAACTCTAAGCGATCCTCATCACCTGTAATGGCTACTTGGCGACGAAGAGTTTCTTCATCGACACGAATCCCCATAGAAGATAGTTCAAACGCGCCCCCAAGAGCTTCATTCCAAACAAGAATATCTCCGTTTAGTCCCTTATATCCATTTTCAGATTCTGTTGTCCAGTCATCATAGTCTGGTGCACGCCCATCATGAGGTTTCCCATCCGGCAAGACGCCACCAATACCAATCAAGAACACAGCTCCAAATTCTTTACAGACAGCATTTTCACGCTCTTTCGGAGTCAAATCTGGATAACGTTCCACCAACTCTTCGGTATGAATAAAAGTAATTTGTTTTGGAAGGACAGACTCAATGTCATAACGAGCTTCTACTGCAAGCTCTGTTAAACGAACGGCCTTATAAATCTTCTCAACAGTTTCTTTTAGATAAGCAATATTTCGTTGCCCATTTGGAATCACTTTTTCCCAGTCCCATTGATCAACATAAACAGAATGAATCGCATCTAATGAATCTTCGTCTGGGCGAAGTGCCTTCATATGTACGAAGAGACCTTCTCCTTCTCCGAAACCGAAACGCGCAAGGGTATGACGTTTCCATTTGGCTAATGAATGAACTACTTCGTAAGTTTCATTTGGGATTTGCAAGACCTTAACAGATACAGGGTGTTCAATCCCTGAAAGATTATCCTGCATCCCGTCCCCAACCTTACTGAGGATTGGACCTTGAACTTCAACGACTCCTAACTTATCTTTTAAATATTGAGTAAAGGTATTTTTTACAAATGAAATCTCTTCTTGCTGATGAATAAAACTCTTTTTCATATGCCCCTCCTTTTGAATAATAAAAAGATTATACCTTTTTGATGATAAAATTGAAAGTAAAAAGTAAAAAAGAGCTCAATCGAGCTCTTAAAGTTTTAATCATCACTTCCGAAAATACGTAAGAAGCTAAGGAAGAGGTTGATAAAATCAAGATATAGGCTAAGAGCTAAAGCAACTGCCCAACCTGTAGCAACCTGACCATCTGACTCTTCGTAAACATAACGAATTTTTTGATTATCCCAAGCGATTAAACCTGCAAAAACAATGACCATAACAATACTAATAATGTAGTCCATAAAGCCACTATTTAAGAAGATATTGACAACCATGGCTAGTATCAAACCAAATAAAGCTGCAATCAAAGCACGACCGATTCCACTCAAATCCTTCTTAATCACGACTCCAATAATGGCCATGACAAAGAAGAGGGCTGCACTGGAGATAAAGGCTGTTAAAACCGTACCAGGTAGGTATAAGGAAACAATAAAGCTAAGAGAGAAGCCATTTACCACTGAATATAGTAGAAACATTGGAAGTGTGGCAGGACTATTCTTTGCTGCTAAGCCACTCGCAAAAATCACTAGAGCAACTTCAACAATTCCTGTTACGATTAACCATATGCGGGCGTTAAGCATCAGCTGAACAAGTAAATCTTGGAAGGTTGTCAGCATTAAGGCTGAAACAATTGCGGATAAAGCAATTCCCAAGCCAACAAAACTATAGACTTTCGCATAAAATTGATTCAATCCAGAACGTTCTTGAATAATTGTTTGATTCATATTTGTTCTCCTTTATTTCCATTCTTTTTTATAGATTATAACAAAAATAAAATAATTTAACTCAAATAAAACATGAGTATCCCTGCAGCAACCGCTACATTGAGGCTTTCCGCCTGCCCTTTCATGCTGATGTGAACCAGTTGATCAGCCTGCTCCACCATGAATGGACTAATCCCTTGTCCTTCATTTCCCATGACCAAGGCGAAGTTTTCTAGCCTAGCAAGTTCACGATAATCCTTGGACTCTTGAGATAAGGTAGTTGCCAGAATTGGTAAATTGCCCTTTTTAGCCTCTTCAACAAATGTTTCAACAGGCATCCGATAAATCGGTACATGAAAATGACTGCCCTGCATAGATCGAAGGGTTTTCAAACTGTAGATATCTGCCGACTTGCTTGAAACAATCACACCAGTAAAATCAGCTGCATCTGCCGTTCGAATCATAGTCCCCACATTTCCTGGATCCTGTACATCTTCCAAAAAGAGATATTTCCCTGAAGTCAAATCTGGCATCTGCTCCTCTTCCTTTTGAACAATGGCTACAATGCCCTGAGGAGTTTGTGAATCTGCCAAATCAAGCAAAATTTCTTCTGTCACAAATACGGCCTGAGGATAGTCAGTTAATTTTTCCTCATGTTCTGCTAAAGCAAAGATTTTTTCAATCCTAGCTCCAGCTTGTACCGCCTCTTCAAATAAATGCCATCCTTCAATTAAATAAGAAGACTTTCGATATTTTTTTGATGCAATTTTTTAGCATTTTTCACCACAGAATTGGCTTTTGAGGTTATAATAGTCATAAAGATATTATAACACAATCAAGGAGGTTTGGTATGCAAAAGGTGAAGATGATAGCCCAAGGACGGGTTCAAGGGGTTGGTTTCCGTTGGGGTGTCTATAGCCTCGCTCTCGAATTGGGTGGTATTACTGGTCGTGTCTGGAATAATGATGATGGAACTGTCGAAATTTTAGCCCAAGCAGAATCCTCTGCTACCATGGCCAAATTCATCCAAGAAATCCGAAAAGGCCCTACCTCTTTTTCAGATGTCACATACTTGGATGTCGAATTAAGTAATTTTCCTTCCTACTCTGACTTCAAAATCGCAAATTAGGTCTCTAGAACTATTGTATATTTTCCAAAAAAACAGTAGAATAGAAAGGTATCAATTAAAAAAAGGAATAATTACTGTGAAATCAATTAAACGAATCGCTCTCTCTATCATGGGAGTTGCTATGCTATTAGTCTTGACAGGTTGCGTTCAGATTGATAAAGCAACAGGTCAGCCAACTGGTCCCGTTTGGGAGTTCTTAGGCGCTCCGATGGGAGAAGCTATCAAGTACCTCGCTACTGATAAAGGGTTAGGATTTGGAGTCGCTATTATTGTCGTAACCATTATCGTTCGCTTGCTTATCCTTCCACTCGGTATCTACCAATCATGGAAGGCAACCCTTCATTCTGAAAAGATGAATGCTCTCAAAGACGTCCTTGAACCACATCAGACTCGTCTGAAAGAGGCAACAACTCAAGAAGAAAAACTCGAAGCCCAACAAGCTCTCTTTGCTGCTCAAAAAGAGCACGGCATTAGTATGCTTGGTGGTGTAGGATGTTTCCCTATCCTCATTCAATTGCCATTCTTCTCGGCTATCTACTTTGCTGCTCAACATACAGAAGGTGTTTCTGAAGCTAGCTTCATGGGAATTGCACTCGGTTCTCCAAGTTGGATTCTTCTTGCCTGCGCAGGTGTTCTCTACTATCTCCAATCACTTCTTTCTCTACACGGAGTTGAAGACGAGACTCAAAGAGAGCAGCTTAAAAAGATGATTTACATGAGTCCGTTGATGATTGTCATGTTTTCAATCTTCTCACCAGCCAGTGTAACACTTTACTTTGTTGTTGGTGGTATTATCATGATTTTCCAACAATTTATCATTAACTATCTGATTCGTCCAAAACTTCGTAAAAAAGTACGCGAAGAATTTGCGAAGAATCCACCAAAAGCAAGCAAAACTTCAGGCGCTCGTAAAGATGTAACCCCTCAGCAACCTGCTGGCATTCCAACTAAGAAGAAAAATAATAAACGAAATTCTGGAAAACAACGTTCTAGATAAAGCCACGTGTATTATCCAATAATTAAAAAACGAATGAATGACAAATAGTTTTCATGAACTAGGTATCATTCATTCGTTTTTATTATCTACTTTCACATCTTAAATTTATTTAGATCCTATGATAACAAATTAGCAAGTAAATCACTTTGATTTAATACAATTGAGAGTCATTAAAACTTCTGCTCCCTCGTCTCTATTTCTAATCTCAACTCGGCCTTTATGCAGTTTTGCAACTCTACATACAAAACTAAGTCCAATACCATAATGTTGCTCATTAAACGATCTAACTTTATCCATACGATAAAAGAGCTTCCCAAAATTAGTTAAAACTTCATCTGGAAATTCAGAGCCATTATTCCATATCCCTATTTTCAATTCCTTCCCCTCTTGCTCTACTCTAATTTTAATTTTAGGATTCTGTTTATCAGCGTACTCCAAAGCATTTGTTAAAATATTTTGTATTGCACGAATTAGAAGAGATGGATTTATATAATAGCTTTCAGTTCCTTCCACATTTTGTTCAAAAGAAAACTTCATCTGATTTTTTATCAAAAAAGAGACTTCTTTCTCTAATTCATTGATAAAATCTGAAGAAGAATACTCCGTCCAACCTGTCTCATCATCATAGTAAGTTTTAGAATAATGAATCAACTGATTAAAATAATCAAGCAAGCGTTGACTAGCACGAACGATGTCTGCTAAACATTCTTTAGACTGCTCATCTTTAGTGGACATGTGCAAAAATTCTGCATTCCCTTTGATGATAGTTAAAGGTGTCTTCAAATCATGAGACACTGCTGAAACCTGAAACATCAAATCTTCTTTCTGTTGCTTCTCATCATCTAATAGCTGTCGAATACGATCTTGCATCACAATAATTCGATTTCCAGTCTCACGAAATTCCTTAACTGTTAATCTTTCTGTACATTCGCTTTCTAGCCACATACTATTTTCATAAATCAAATTCATTTCATAACTTAGTTTTTTCAACAATTTACCAATGTGGTAACTTATTAGAATAATCAATAAAACACAAATATATATCCATGATGACACATTGAAAAAAATTGATTGAACATCATTATTTTTAAGAGGTTTTCCATCCTCCATTATTTGTATAGATACAGAAGTTAAGGGAATAAGATAGGCCATTAATAAGCCAAGACTAAACTGCCAAATAATTCTCCAACAGGTTTCTCGAATTAATTGTCTAAAACTTTTGATTCTACCCATTGATAACCTCCACCGTACAAGGTTTTAATCGGATTTAATTGATAAGGTTTCAGCTTTTGACGAATTTTATAAATGTACTCTGAAACTGAACGTAAAAGAGCTTCTGAACTTTGGGGATATAAATAATTATAAATTTCCTCTATAGAGTATATTTTACTTGGGTTGCTTGCTAAAAGATTCACTATATCAAATTCTCTCCTTGTCAAGGCAATCTTATCATCGTTTATAAATAGTTCCTTACTATCAGTATATAGTATAAGCTTCCCACTTTTTATCTGATGAACAGTTTCTTTAGTCCGTTCTTCACGACGTAAGTGCATTTTAACTCGCGCTAAGAGTTCCTGCATACTGAAGGGCTTCATAATATAATCATCAGCGCCTGCATTAATTCCAGCTACCAAATCTTCATCCATATCCTTAGCAGTTATAAAACAGATAGGAACCGTTATCTGCTCGCGGATCATCTGACAGATTTCTAAACCATTAACAGGCATCATAATATCTAATAAAATTAAGTCAAATCCTGTAAAATCACAAAGGTCAACCTCTTCTATGTTATTTCGTATAACTACTTCATACTTTTCATACTCTAGTACCTTTTTTATTAGGCGAAGAATAGCAAGATCATCATCTACCACTAAAATTTTATAAGCCATAACTCACGCTCCTAAATTATATTATATCATTAACTGAGAAAAAGACAGGATAGCCCCTGTCTTTAGCGTACATTTCTTCCTATAAGTATCAGTGTAGCAACTACAAAAACAATTAATAACCAAACTATTTGTATCCCTAAGCCTTGCCACACTGGATAATAAAGTGATAAAGGATGGATATAGTAACAGTTCATACTAGCTAGTAATGATAAATTTCTAAAAAAAGAACTGAATTGTAGTAGCATTTGTCCCAACCCCAATAAAAGGGATAAACTTATTCCCAAAATTAAGGTAAAAGATCGAAAAATAAATACAAAAATACCACTTAAAAGAGAGAAGGTTAAAATAGAAATACAAACTGGAAATAGGATTGTTAGAACATTTTTAATATTGCTCAAAAGATTGATATTATAATATCCTTGAGTAAGTAGTATACATACTGATATTACAGCTAGCAATAATACAATTTCCACACATAACACAATAGCTAGTTTACATATTATAAATTTTAAACGATTTGGACATGTAAGAAAACTTGTACGAAGGCTAGAACCTGTAAATTCCTGACCTATAAATAGGACAGCTAGACTAATAAAACCCGCCTGTCCTAAATAGAGACTTTGCAGTAGCTGTTCCAAAACAAAGTTTAGGGTCAACTGATCTGGTTTACTATTTAAAAAAATAACCATCGCTGGAACACACAGTAATAGAGCACCTATAATCAACCAGTGCCAAGGATTCATCATAAACTTGAGATACTCACTTTTAAGTTGCTCTTTCAACTTATTCACCTCCTCCAACATCTGACTGAAGCAAGCGATAAATTGCCAAAGCCAAGAATGTCAAATTCCAAAAAAGTAAAAGCAAAATATTTTGGAAACTATTCTGTTCTAACATTTGAGGAGATGTAGCAATCAGTCCATAGCTCAATGAAACTGGAAGAAATTTTGCAACTGATATATGATTGGCTAAGAATGTTCCTAAATTGTAGACTTGAGGAAGCAAAAACAATAGGGGAACAAGGGGTTTTTTAAATGTTAAAGCCAGAATATAGGCTAAAAGTCCCAATAATGTCCAAGCTATACTGTCCAAAAACATATAGAACCAAACTGTCCCATTTAGTGAAAAAAGCAATAAACCATCTTGTCCTAAAACATAATGTGTCATGTTAATCGTCAGAAATATTGATAGGAAGGAAATGACAAAAGAAAATACCAACCAAACTACTGTTTTTGAAACTAGGAAAGTACTTCGACTCGTATTAGAGAGGAGGCTTGTACGAATAGCAGAGCCTTTATACTCTTCAGCTCCGTAGATTGAGCCTAAGATAATCATAAAAAAAATGCCAACTAAAGTAACATCAAAACCTAAAAATTCAATAGGGGGAATAGCTTCTATTAACTCTGGGTTTGTCTCTGGGGTAGCATGGATACCAACTGAAACAATTTGAGATGCACCAATATTTGCTAAAAACGTTTGAAATACTAGTAGCAAGAATAGTACAACATGAGTAGCTCTCTTATAAAGTAATTTCAATATTTCAGAATGAAGAGAGTAAATAAGTGCCATGTCACTTTCCTCCCTCTGTTAATCTAAAGAAGACTTCCTCCAGTGAAGAAAGATTTTTCATCACTTCTTGTAAAGTCCCTTTTATAAGAACTTTGCCTTTATTTATGATGACCACATCATCTGTTACTGCTTCCACTTCCGATAATATATGAGATGATAGCAAGACTGTCTTCCCTTCTTGAGCTTGTTTTTTTATAAACTCTCTAAACCACCGAATTCCTCTTGGATCCAACCCATTTGTCGGTTCATCCAATATCAGATACTGAGGATCCCCTAATAGAGCTGTTGCAATTCCCAAGCGTTGTCCTTCTCCTAATGATAATTTTCCAATTTTAGATTTTTTCTTATGGCTAATATCCACCATTTCCAAGACTTGCTCAATTCGCTGACTGGATATCCCATTACTAGCAGCAACAATTTTCAAATGTTGATAAACAGTTCGATCATCAGGAGCTCCTACACTGTCAAATGAAGCCCCTACAGTCTTTAGAGGAAATTGTAACTCCTTATAAGTTTGATCTCCAATTTTAGCAAGACCAGATGTTGCTTTGTCTAATCCTAATAAGATACGTAAGGTTGAACTTTTACCAGCTCCATTTGGACCCAGGAAAGCAGTCACTCTACCTGCTTTTGCTTCAAAAGAAATATCTTTTAAAATTTGAGTTTGACCATATGACTTACATAGATTTTTAATGGTAATACTTTGTTCCATGATATTCTCCTATCCAATTTGTTGTATCAATTTAAACAAGTATATATTAACCAATAATTTTCGGATTTTTTTCAGAATTTTAAATCTTTGTAAAATCTGTACTGTCATATAACTCATAAAAATTTTGTTTATTTTAAGTAAACTTAAAAGCCCGATGTTCCCATCAGGCTTCTTTTTATCCATGTACACGTTTCATGTAGTCTTGATAACTTTCTGTATCCATGAGTTCCTTAGCGTTCTTGACTCGTTCTTTCGTCGGTGGTTTAACACCTTCGAGCGAATATGGAATTCCGAGTTCACGCCACTTGAACTCACCCATGGTATGGTAAGGCAAAATCTCAAACTTATCAACGTTTTTAAGAGTTTTCACGAACTTACCAAGTTCAATCAAATCCTCATCTCGGTCAGTCAATCCAGGTACGAGAACGTGACGAATCCAGACAGGTTTCCCAATATCTGACAAGTATTGAGCACAAGCTAAAATGGTTTTGTTACTTTGACTAGTTACAATTCTATGCTGAGCATCATTAATTTCTTTGATATCAAGAAGAACCAAATCAGTCACAGCCATTAATTTATCAAATTTTTCAAGATAGCGTGGCTTATTACGGAATGGAAGTGCACAGGTATCTAAGGTACAGTGGATACCTTTTTCTTTTGCCTTTGTAAAGAGGGCAATCAAGAAATCGATTTGGAGAAGAGCTTCTCCCCCACTGACTGTAATACCACCCTTGTCCCCCCAGAATCCGCGGTAACGAAGCGCTTCTTCTAGAACATCATCCACTGTTCGTACACGAGACTTATTGGTTTCCATTGCCCAAGTATCTGGGTTATGGCAGTATTGGCAACGCATTTGACAACCCTGCAAAAAGACAATAAAACGAATCCCAGGACCATCTACCGCCCCAAAACTCTCTGTCGAATGCACCATTCCTGTCACTTGTCCGTAGTCAATTGTTTCTTCTGACATAGCGTTACCTTCCTTGAAACCGTTTTATAATTTTATTATATCACGCTTGAAAGGAAAAACAATAGATTTTGTCTATTTTTTAGTAAACAATCTGTTTTTCACTTTCAACTTTCATGATTTTCAAAAATTCTTCTATTCTTTGTTAAAATTAAACCCATACAAGGTCGCAAAATAATCTTCTGGGCGCTCTGCTCGACGAATTTCCTTGGCTTTTCCTTCTTCGGTAAAGAGAATCTCTGCCGAACGAAGTTTAGCATTGTACTGGTAACCCATAGAAAAACCATGGGCGCCTGTGTCATGAATCACTAATAAATCACCAATTTCTGTATGTGGAAGTTCGCGATTGACGGCAAATTTATCATTATTTTCACAGAGTGAACCAACCACGTCTACCACTTCAGTCTGACCATCTGGATGCATCATATTTGTAATGTGATGATAAGCACCATACATAGCTGGTCTCATCAGATTGACAGCTGAGGCATCTACTCCTAGATATGTACGATAGGTCTTCTTTTTATGGGTAACTCTTGTAACCAATACACCATGAGGCGCTAGCATAAAGCGTCCTAATTCTGTGAAGATTTTGACTTGACCAAGGCCTGCTGGTGTCAAAACTTCTTCATAAACCTGGCGAACTC
Source organism: Streptococcus peroris ATCC 700780 (assembly GCF_000187585.1). Classification (GTDB taxonomy): domain Bacteria; phylum Bacillota; class Bacilli; order Lactobacillales; family Streptococcaceae; genus Streptococcus; species Streptococcus peroris. Next base: position 184,449 of record NZ_GL732463.1, on the reverse strand, counting down.
CTTCACCAATCAAAGCAATATCATTAGGCTCTTGCTCTGGTCGGTAATTGACTCCAATACCTCCAGATAAGTTGATAAATTCAAGTGAGATTCCTAATTTTTCTTTAACCTCAACAGCTAACTCAAATAATTGACGCGCTAACTCCGGGTAGTAAAGATGCGTAACTGTATTGGAAGCTAGGAAGGAATGAAGCCCAAATCTTTTGGCACCCTTATCCTTTAGAATTTTATAGGCATCAAAGAGCTGTTGCTTGGTCATCCCAAACTTTGCTTCACCAGGATTATCCATGATGTCTGTTCCTAGTTCAAATACTCCACCAGGATTATAGCGACAAGAAATCACTTCTGGGATTCCCGCAGCACGCTCTAAATGTTCAATATCCTCAAACGCATCGAGGTTGATAGTTGCACCCAATTCGTGTGCATAAGTGTATTCTCTATCGGGAGTATTGTTAGATGAGAACATCATCTCAGAACCTGAAAAACCGAGTTTATGACTCATTAACAATTCTACGTAACTCGAGCAATCAACTCCACATCCCTCTTCTTGTAAGATTTTTAAAATAGTTGGATTTGGGGTAGCCTTAACTGCAAAATATTCTTTAAATCCCTTATTCCAAGAGAAGGCTTTGTTTACTGCACGCGCCTTTTCTCGAATTCCTTTTTCATCGTAAAGATGAAAAGGAGTTGGAAATTCTTGAACGATTTTTTCTAAAGCTTCACGATTTATAAATGGTGTTTTCATAGGACTCCTTTATATCCTTTACTAAAGAAAGGCTGGGACGAAAGTTCCAACCTTTGTATTTTAAGTCAATTCTTATTTTACTGAGTCAAAAATATTTCCGACTTCAACAGCAATTTGTTGGTTCTTCACATCAATATTTGTGACTTTCAAGAGGGATTTATAGTCAAACTGTTGTTCACGATCTTCTTGCGCATTATCAGCAAAGACGGCTACTCCAGCTAACTCTGAATCAAACTCTGCTAAAAGGCTGATCATCCCGTTAATGGTTCCTCCACCCTTCAAGAAGTCATCGACAATCAAGACACGGCTTCCTGCTTTGAGGCTACGTTTTGAAAGGAACATTTTTTCAATACGATCACTAGAACCTGAAACGTAGTTGACACTCACAGTTGAACCCTCAGTGATTTTCAAGTCACGACGGACAATTACAAATGGTACGTTGAGAACATTTGCTACCGCATTTGCAAGCGGAACCCCTTTTGTTGCAACAGTCATAACAGCATCAATCTTTTGATCCATAAAACTCTTAGCAATAATACGACCAATATTTTTTAAAATAGCTGGGGTACTAAGTAGATCAGATAAATAGATATAGCCACCTGGAAGAATACGGTCGCTCTCTGAAAGTTTATCGCGAAGCTCTTCGATAATTGTTTTTGATTCGAGGGTGGAGATTGATGGTGTGAAAATAACTCCACCACCAGCACCTGTAACTGTCTGGATATGGCCGATTTCAATTTCTTCAAAGGCTCGCTTGATAATGACAATATCTTCTGAAATCGAAGATTTAGCAGATTCATACTTTTCCGCAAAGGTATTGAGACTTGTTAGTTTATAGGGGTTGTTGATCAGGTAATTTGAAATCACAACCATCCTATCACTTCGTCTTAATTTCATTATTTTTTTACCGTTCCATTCATTTCATATTTTTTCTATTATATCACAATCATGAGAAAAAACGAACTTTATTACTCAAATAAAGTCCATTTTTTAGTTTCTAGTCTAATTTTGGCTTGTAGAAGGAACGATTGTCCATGGCAAAGACCTTATTGGTCATTTCTCCTTCATCCACTAACCCAAGAGCTGTCGTCATCATCATCATACTGGCGTCCAAATTGTCAATCATATGAATAATTTCTGCCTCCATCACACGTGGGCGAACAGGACTACCATACTCGAGCAAACCGTGGTGGCTGAGAATGACGTGACGCAAGAGCACTACTTCTTCTCGAGTATCATCAATGCCAAGTTCCATAACAGTTTTGATGATTTCGCTGTCTATCAAAGAAATATGACCTAAAAGGTTTCCTCTAACGGTATATTCTGTCTGCTCAGGCCCACTCAACTCAATAACCTTAGCCAGATCATGCAACATAATGCCCGCATAAAGAAGACTTTTGTTGAGCTGAGGATAGATATCACCAATTGCATCTGCTAAGCGAACCATAGTCGCTGTGTGATAAGCCAGACCACTCTCAAAAGCATGATGATTAGTCTTAGCGGCCGGATAGGAGTAGAATTCCTTATCATATTTAGTGTAAAGACTCCGGACGATTCGTTGCCAAATGGGATTTTCGATTTTGAAAATCATCTGTGACATATACTCACGGATTTCTTTGACATCTACTGGGGATTTAACCTTGAAATCTGCTGGATCACTAGGTTCGCCAGGCTGAGGTAGGCGAAGGGTGATTTGATTAACCTGTGGAGTGTTGTTGTACACCTCACGACGACCCTGCATGTGAACAACTTTCCCTGCAGTAAAAGCCTCTACATTATGAGGTTGGGCATCCCAGAGTTTTCCTTCAATCTCGCCACTATCATCTTGGAAGGTAAAGGCTAGGTAATTTTTCCCAGCACGTGTTTGTCTCAGGTCAGCTGATTTGATTAGATAAAATCCTTCAAATAGCTCATCTTTCTTCATGTGACTAATCTTCATATTCTTCCTCATCTTCTTGGAACTGGAGTAAGTCAAGCGTAGGCTCATCTTCCGATAACTCAATATGACGGAGCGTTCGCTCGATAGCTGTAGTACGACGGTTTAACAATTCATCAATGTTGCCAGAGGCATGTTGGAGATGCTTTTGTGCCTTGACCAGAATCCCACCAAACTTAGCAAATTCGGTTTTGACGTTGGCTAGAGTCTGACTAATATGGTCCGCACTCTTTTGGATATTAAGGGTCTTGAAACCAACTGATAGGGAGTTAAGAAGGGCTGACAAGGTACTTGGCCCCGCAACAATAATCTGCTCCTCTCGTCTCAAACCATCAAAGAAAATCGGATTTCGAACGATTTCTGAGTAAAGACCTTCTGTCGGAACAAACAAAACTCCAAAATTGGTCGTCCTTGGTGGCGCTATGTACTTGCTCTTGATATCTTTGGCAAAACGCTTGATGCTCGTTTGGAGAGATTTGCGACAATTTTCGATTTCATCCTTATCACCTGCCTCATAGGCTTCTTCCAGGCGGTAATAAGCTGCCAGTGGAAACTTAGAGTCAATCGGCAGATACACATATTCCTGATCACCTTGGCCAGGCAACTTGATGGCGTACTCGACTCGCTCACTGGAATTTTCAACCGTTGCAAATTCTCGTTCATACTGGGCAGGCGTCATGATATCTTCAATAATCTGTCCCAGTTGCAATTCTCCTAGAATACCTCGGGTCTTAGTTCCGGAAAGAACTTTATTTAGCGCACCAACATCTCGCGCAACAGTTTGCATTTCTCCCAGACCTCGATTGACAGACTCCAACTGTTTAGAAACTGTCTCGAAGGAGGCTTGCAAACGTGTCTGCAAGGTCTTTTCTAGCTTTTCCTCAACCGTTTGGCGCATCTGCTCTAAACGTTGCTCATTTGATTCTTGCAAGGCTTGGAGGCGTTGGTCGGTCTTATCTCTGGTTTGGAGGAGGTTCTCATTCATCTCTTGCCGAACCTGAGTCAGCCCTTGGTGCAATTCGATTCGCACCTCCTTCAAACGGTCGCTAACAGCCACTTCTAGATTTTTTTGGTCCAGCTGGCTTGCTTGTCGCGCTTGTTCAAATCGATAATCTAACTGGTCTGAAAGGTTATCTGCCTGGTCTTCTAAACTTTTGGTCAGGTATTTCTCCTGCTTGTCCTGCCTTTGCCAAATGAGAAAGAGGCCGGTTAGGTTAGCAATTAATAACAGTAGTAATACAATCTCCATCCTATCTCCTGTCCTTGCTATGCAGTACGACCACATAGCCATCTGGGCAAGTCACCGAAACTTCCCTATTTATATATTCGTTAGAAGCGTAAACTTTCTTAAAGAAAAAATTCTCCTCAGTCAGTTCGTACTTGGCTCCGACAATGGTCAACTGACTATCCCTCACAGGCATAAAAGCAAGGTAATCATAGTCCGAACGTGGTTCTAGCTGACTGGTCCCTTCTGGACAGTAACGAATCAAATTTTGCCCATCCTCAATCTCTATTTGACGCATAAAGGGCGCCAATTTAGGATTGCTAGGCAGAAAGACATTAGCCAGCATATGGTCAATACGACCACCTAGTGCACCAAAAATAGTGACCTGAGCTTGAGGATTTTGTTCAAAAATCGTTAAAAGTGCCAGTTCCAGATCTGTATCATCCTTTTCTGGCTGGGCTTGAATAAAGTACTGAGCACATTTTTTAATTACTTGGCGCTCTTCTACAGTCACAGAATCAAAATCCCCAACCGCAATAGCAAGAGGAAGATTTTCCTCTAGTACCCAAAGTGAGCCTCGATCCACACCAACAAAGCAGTCAAAATCTGTCCGATAGTGACCACGATCTCCGCCTGCAAAAACTGCAACGTTAGTCCAGTTGTTTTCTGAGAGCTTGCACTCGTTCATTGACATCTCCCTTAAAGACATAAGAACCGGCTACAAAGACTGTAGCACCAGCTTCTTTGGCTTGAGCAATAGTCTGGTCATCAATCCCGCCATCCACTTCAATTTCAAAATTCAAGCCTTTTTTCTCGCGTAGGGCAACCAACTCACGAACCTTGTCCATAGTTTCTGGTAAAAAGGCTTGCCCACCAAATCCAGGGTTAACCGTCATGACTAATACTTGGTCAACCAAATGAAGGACATGTTTAATGGCCTCGACAGGTGTACCAGGATTGATGACCACCGAAGGTTTAACACCGAGAGAACGAATCTTTTGAAGAGCGCCATGGATGTGAGGTGTTGCTTCAACATGAATGCTGATGATATCAGCTCCTGCACGCGCAAAATCTTCTAAATAATGCTCTGGATTAGCTACCATCAAGTGGCAGTCAAAGACCATCTTACTATGAGGTCGAAGACTTTCGACTACACCTGCACCAAAGCTGATCTGAGGTACAAAGTGACCATCCATGATATCGATATGGGCGTATTCTGCCCCAGTTGCTTCTAGGCGTTTGATTTCACGTTCAAAGTTGGCATAATCTGCTGCCAAAATTGACGGAGCAATCTTGTATTGTGACATGGGTTTCTCCTTATTTTGGAATTTTTTTACTGACTTTTTTATAGGTTTCTCTACGATTTTCAATCTCACTGAGGAATTGTAGATAGTTATCAAAACGGAAGGTAGCAATGGTACCTTCTTCTACTGCTAGCTTAACCGCGCAAGATGGCTCATGAGTATGAGTACAGCTACGGAACTTACAGTCTCGGCTGACAGAGGCAAGCTCTGGAAAGGCCTGATTCAGGTCTTCTGACGTCGATACTTCATAATCTAGCGATGAAAAACCTGGTGTGTCTGCGATTTTTCCACCATTGAGATTGTAAAAACTAACAGCTCGAGTGGTATGACGACCGCGCCCCAGACTATCTGAGATTTCACCCGTCTCTAGATTGAGATCTGGTGCGATTTTATTGAGGAGAGTTGACTTTCCAACACCTGTCTGCCCCATAAAGACTGTCACTTTATCTGTCAACAGAGGCAAGAGTTCCTCTTTACTAGTCACAAAGTCATAACCAATAGCGTGGTAGGTCTGCTCGTAAAAATCCAGTTCTCCCCCATCTTCCAGTAAGTCCATTTTGGAAATATAGATGATAGGATGAATGCCCTTATGTTCTAAGAGAACCAAGAAGCGATCCAGCAAATTGCTATTAAAATCCGGCTCTTTAACGGACATAATGACAACGGCTTGGTCAATATTGACAATGGGTGGACGAACCAGACTATTTTTTCGCTCGTGAATCTTGAGAATATAACCTTCGGAATTTTCCTCTGCAGAAAAATCTACCCAATCTCCAACATAGGGGGTATGACCTTTTTTACGAAAATTCCCACGCGCGCGTGTTTGATAAATCTGACCATCACTTTCCACATAGTAGAAGCCGGCCAAGGCTTTAATGATTTGTCCTTGCATCTTAGAGTCCTTGTCCTTTAAGCGCATCGGCTAGACTGGCAAATTCTTCTAAGCCAAGAGCTTCACCACGCACAGATGGCGACAGACCTGCTTGGTCCAGAGCCTTGGTCAACTTATCCTTGACTTCATCAGTCTTGCCAAAGTAGCCTGTCAAGTTATTCCACAAGGTCTTGCGACGATGGGTAAAACTAGCCTTGGAAACCTTAAAGAAGAAGTTCTCGTCTTTTACTGCTACCGCAGGTTCTGGACGGCGTACCATTTTCAGGATAGCTGAGTCCACATTTGGCGCTGGTACAAAGACCGTACGAGGTACGATAAAGGCAACCTTGGCTGTCATGTAATACTGAACTGCAATCGACAAGCTGCCGTATGCCTTGGTATTTGGCTTAGCAGAGATACGATCTGCCACTTCTTTTTGCATCATTACCACAAACTCACTAAAAGGAATGCCACTTTCAATCAAGTGCATGAGAATAGGAGTCGTGATATAGTAAGGCAAGTTGGCTACTACCTTAATAGGCAGGTCAGGGTTTTTAAAATTCTGGATATGTTGCGCTAGGTCAACTTTTAGAATGTCCTCGTTGACTACGGTCACATTGTCAAAATCACGCAGGGTATCTGCCAGAATTGGTACCAAACGGTGGTCAATCTCAAAGGCCATGACTTGGGCCGCACGCTCAGCTAAAAACTCAGTCAGGGCACCAATCCCTGGCCCAATCTCGATGACATTGACCTGGTCATCAATTTCAGCCGTATCCACAATTTTTTGAAGGATATTGGTATCGGTCAAGAAATTTTGCCCGAAGGATTTTTTAAAGGTAAAACCGTGACGCTCCAGCACTGCCTTGGTCACGCTATAATCTGCAATTCTCATGTATTCTCTTTTCTATCTCTTAACCATCATATAAAAAATCAACCTAATTACTAGTGCAAGTATAAATAAATATACTATACCATTCCTCCACTTGTTCGCTTTTGTATCGGCTCCAGTCAAATCGTCTCCTTGCTTATCATCTTGAGGGTTCGTTTTATTCAATTCATCTTGATAGGCGACTGAGGCTAGAATATTGTCTTCTGGCAATAATTCTGAGGCATAATAATCAGGAAACCCCATAGCAAGGCCGATTATGTTCTTATCCGTTAGAGAAAAGTCCAAATCTTTTGGTTGATTTTCTCGAATAGCTCGTATGTTTTTTAACAGTTTATCAGAAGCTGTGGATACTTGATCCATAAAGATAACTTCTAAAACATCAAATCCAAGCACATCACCGTCTTTGACATTTGCAAGAATATAGCGAACAAAGGCATCATATAGTTGCAAGGCTTGCGGGGCATTTTCTTCTAAAAAAGAGCGATTTTGGAGGGCATGTTGCTGAAATTTCTCAATAGGAAGCAAAATATCTACATTCTGCTCTTGATAAAACTTTTCTGCTTGCTCTTCATCTTCTTCGAGTTTTTCTGCTGTTTTCCAGAGAGAAATGGGAGCTCTTAAATCTTCTTCATCCCAAAACAATTGCCAAAAATAGGGTATCGTGTAAATTCCCTCTGTTAGAATACGAGTTTCATCCCCGTTTTTTAAATAAATATAGCTTCTATTTGCCATATCGTTCCCTTTCAAAATCTTTGAAGATATCTAGTAGTTCAAGCAAGAATTGAAAAATTTTACATTTTTTTATGCAAAGTAACTTCCTAATCTTGAGTTCTTCCTTCTAGCTCCTCACTAAGCTTTTGCATCTCTCTAAATGTCTTTTCACTGACATAGGCACCTGCCTTATAATACTCAGTTGCATTGATAGCATAGTCAAAAGAGGCAATCATCCCGCCTGCTTCTTCAATCATGCCGTTCCACTGTTCATCAAAGACCATTCTCAGACGTTTCCAATCAGTAAATACCTGCACGGAGTTTCGGCCATCTTTTCCTTCTCTAACTGGAATGCTGAACTTGGCGTCTTCTTTCAATACAAAGGAGTTGACTCCCTGATTCTTATCTGGGAAACCTGAAGTAGCATTTAAAGGAATGAGGAGTTTGGCTTTTGGCATGGCTGCTGAGAAGAATTTATAATAGAGCTTATATATGACTTCTTCGTCTTCTGTCGTGGGCTTATCCATCTGCCCCATCAACAGCATCCATCTTACAATATCCGGATTCATGACAGGAACTTGTATCTCTGGCAGGTTCGAAAAATCTGGTTTCTGAACCAAAACAGAAGCACTGATGCTGACTTCCTTGGTATTAAAGGTTGCTCCCAAAGCTCCGTTTAAGTAAAAGGCAGTCCCAAGAAAATTCTCAATTCCTTTTTTATCTGCTGTATTTTCAATCAGTTTCACAACTGAATTTGGTCGGCTATCAATGGTTTCCTTAAACTGGTGATACCAACGTGGTGTATATAGCATAATCATCGGGTCTGAACAGAGATAGCCCTCTTCACCTCTATCATAAGTCGTCGAAAAGAGATATGGTTCACCCGTTTTTTCTGAAAAGACCGCGTAAATCGAATCTGCTGCTAACAACTTATCCTTAACGATAGCTGCTAGGCGTTCTAGCTTACGAGTGTTGGCTTGATAGCTTTCTTCACTTTCAGTTTCCTGATTTTGACGGCACTCCCATAAAAAGAGACGTAAAATCTCTACGCTGTCATCAAGGCTAGCTGCCAAATAGTCTTCATTTGTTAACTGACCCTCTTGGATGGCTACAAAAGCACGATAAAGAGCATCTGAATAGCTAGATAATTTTTGCTCTTCCTCAATACCTGAACTAAAGAGCACACTTCCTTTTTTCAGTTTATCCAAAGAAGGAATCCTATCAACCACTAGATGGGCAAGAACTTCATCAGTTAGACTATCTGCATCTTTGTTTTGACTGCTGAGTTTTTTAACCTCTACAGTACCAAGACTTTCCATTCCTTGGTCGGGATTGCAAAACTGCAACTGATCTCCAACCTTGATACTACCTTCTAGACTCCCAACAATTAATAATTGGTTCGTTTCCTTCATCTGGAACAAATCTAGAACACCTACGCAAGCATTGCCTTTCGCCTCTTCTGCTTCCTTATTGGATTCAGTTGTTTTAGTAGGTTTTGTTGCTTCTGTCTTTTTTAAAAAATCAAAGATTCCCATAACTTTTCCTCATCATCTCCACTTAGCACAATTTCTATGGAGTCACTTTTCTAATGCTTGCTACCAAGCCTGATTAAACCGTTTATGATTACTTCTATTGTATCATATTCCCCTTACATTTTGGGGAGTTTCTCAATCCTCATAAGATTTCATGGCATCTTCAACTTCAGCCAAACTGATCCCAAATAATTCCAATCGCTTGAGAAGTTGCTTGCCATTGGAATAACCGATACGAAGGTTTTCTCCTAGATATTCTCTACGTTTTCGACTATCTGCTCCAGCCAAAAATCCTAACCGAATCAAGTCACTACGGCTAATATCAAAGTCACTTTCTGCTTCAAACCGCTCTGTCACTTGTTCTAGTGCTGTTTTCAAGTCTTCATAACTGGCGTGTTCGACTCCTAAAGAACGTCCCTTGGTCTTGGACTTAGGAACTGCCTCATCACGCTTGAGGAAGGCGTGTTGAACTGTCGGAATAGCCGTCATAATCATCCGACGAATGCGTTCCCCGTTAAAATCAGGATCTGTAAAGACAATCACCCCATGACGTTGGTGTAGACGTTGGATTCGTTCAAGGTCCTGTTCATTGATAGCAGATCCACGAGTCTCATAGGTCTCCACATCAAAATAACGTTTGAGATTGGCCGTGTCATCGCGTCCTTCAACTACGAGGACTTGGGAAATTTTCTCTTTCATGATTTACGTTCCAATCCAAAGATTCGTTCAGCATTGGCACTTGTCGCAGCAGCTATTTCTTCTGTCGTTAAGCCACGCAAATCTGCGATAAAGTCTACTACATAGCGCGTGTATGCTGTCTTATTTTCACGACCACGCTTGGGTACTGGTGCCAAGTATGGCGCATCCGTCTCTACCAAAATCTTATCCAAAGGAAGTCCTTTAGCTGCTTCCTGAACATCTGTCGCTTTTTTAAAGGTCACCACTCCTGAAAAGGAAATGGTCATGCCAAGCTCCACAAACTTCTGAGCCCACTCTAGAGAACCTGAGAATGAGTGCATAATCCCACCTCGAGGACCAACGCCCTCACTCTTAATAATCTCATAGGTGTCTTCTAACGCATCACGGGTGTGGACTACAAAAGGCAAATTCAAATTCTTAGATAGCTGAATCTGACGACGGAAAATTTGTTCCTGTACTTCTTTAGGCGCCGTCATCCAGTGATAGTCCAAACCAATCTCACCCAAGGCAACAACTTTTGGATGTTTTAGTTTTTCCAACAGGTAATTCTCAACCTCCTCTGTATAGGTTCCTGCTTCTGTCGGATGCCATCCAATAGTCGCATAGAGTTGATCATACTTATCTACCAGTTCCAAGGCACGCTCAATGGTCGGTTTATCAAAACCAACAATATTCATTCGCGTCACGCCCATTTCAGCGGCTAAGGCTATTTCTTCTGCTTCTCTTCCTGAAAATTCTTCCACATTCAAGTGGGTATGTGTATCAAAAATCATGATTTCTATCCTCTTTTTCTTTTCCTATTATACCAAAAAATCGAGCCTCTTTCTTTGGAAAAGAATAGTTCCTTCCTATAAAAGGCCTAATCATAGAGGGACAGAGCTCCTTTTATCCAAGAGCGAGAGCACAAACTAGACAAAAGCGCCTGTATACAAGGCATCAAGTACCATTCTCCCTTGACTATATCTTCTCAAAGCAGTATAATATCACTTGTTTAAAATTCTAAACAAAGGGAGATCTTATGTTTCTTAAATTAAAACAGACCTTTATCGGTCGTCCTCTTAAATCACTTACAGAGGGAGAAGGTGGCCTTCTCGGAAAACTACAAGCTCTCGCTATGTTATCCAGCGATGCACTTTCTTCCATTGCATATGGACCTGAGCAAGTTATTCTCGTTTTAACCAGTCTCTCTCCGCTCGCTATTTGGTGGAGCCTTCCTATTGGCGTTTTCGTTCTTTTGCTACTTGCCAGTTTAACAATTTCTTATCGTCAAATCATTCACGCCTATCCTCAGGGTGGTGGCGCATATATGGTAACACGCGAGAATCTCTCCCCTAAATTGGGTTTAATTGCAGGTGGTAGCCTTTTGGTTGACTATATGCTAACAGTTGCGGTATCCGTCTCCTCAGGTGCTGATGCCATAACCGCAGCGATTCCTCTTCTCCACCCCTATAATTTACATATTTCAATCTTTTTAGTCTGCATCCTCATGCTTCTAAATCTTCGGGGATTGAGGGAGTCTGCTAGTTCCCTTATGATTCCTGTCTACCTCTTTATCCTAAGCACTGTATTCTTATTACTTTACGGAATATTCCAGCTATTGACGGGGAATCTCAGCTATCACGCAACTTCGGCTATCGGTCAAGCTGTTCCAAGTCTCTCTATCGTTCTTATCCTGAGAGCTTTCACCAGCGGTTCTGCTTCTCTAACAGGGGTTGAAGCCATCTCAAATGCTGTTCCATTTTTCAAGGTTCCAAAAGAAAAGAATGCTGCACAGACATTAACCATTATGTCTCTCATTCTTGGATTCTTATTTGCAGGAATCACTTTCTTGAACTACTGGATGGGAATCACTCCTCAACATGGTGAAACAATCCTTTCGCAAATGGCTAGAGGAATCCTAGGAGATTCTGCATTCGGTCAAATGGCCTATTATCTATTCCAATTTTCAACGGCTCTTATTCTAGCAGTCGCTGCTAATACTGGATTTTCAGCCTTTCCAATGTTGTCATACAACATGGCGAAAAACAAATACATGCCCCATCTTTTCATGGAAAAAGGAGACCGTCTTGGCTACTCCAATGGTATCCTAACACTTGCCTTTGGTGCCATTATCCTTCTTCTCATCTTTAATGGGAATACCGAACGACTTATTCCTCTTTATACAATCGGTGTATTCGTTCCCTTTGCTCTTTCACAAACGGGAATGGTCCATCACTGGAGAAAGGTCAAGGGCGCTCATTTTTTGAAATCTGCCTTTGCAAATATCCTCGGCGCTATTATTTGTTACGCTATTGTCCTCATCTTACTCCTCTTCAGAATCGGTGATATTTGGCCTTTCTTCCCAATTATCCTCGTGCTTACCCTACTCTTCTTGGCCATCAATCGCCATTATCAAAATGTTGCGAAACAACTTCGACTATATGAAGGAATCCAAAAACGAACATACGATGGCAATATCGTCCTTGTGTTGGTGGGGAATGTCACTCGAGTGAGTGTTGGAGCCATTAACTATGCACAAAGCATCGGTGATCAAGTGTTGGCCATGCATATCTCTACGAAAGAGACCGCAGAAAAAGACCAAGAAATTTTACAAGAATTTACCCATTATTTCCCAACTATTTCTTTGAAAAATATCCATACTAGCTATCGTGATATCATCACTCCTACTGTTAGATATGTCAAGAAAGTCTCTATGGAAGCCAAGAAGAAAAACTGTACCGTAACAGTATTAGTTCCTCAGTTTATCCCTAACAAACCTTGGCAAAATATTCTCCATAACCAAATGAGCCTCAAGCTCAAATACGCACTCAGATGGCACGAAGATGTCGTCGTTGCTAGCTATTCTTATCATTTGAAAGAATAACAAAAAGCCCAAAATCAGAGATTTAATTATCTGATTTTAGGCTTTTCCTATATGCAATCTTTCCAATTCATCATCTTAAACTTTCACCCTAAACCAACTATATTGGAAAATTCCATTATGAAACAACAGAAAAGTCAGTAGGCTCGAGTTCCTACTGACTTCTTTGTTTCATTTGTTTGGATTATGCAGCCAAAACTTTGCGTCCTTTGCGACGACGAGCTGCCAATACGCGACGACCGTTTTTAGTTGACATACGGTTACGGAATCCGTGTTTGCGCGCACGACGAAGTTTACTTGGTTGATAAGTACGTTTCACGATGAATACCTCCTCATAGATTTTGTATTCGTTTAGCCGGCTATAAAGTGATCAGTTACTAAACATACTTTACTATTCTATCTGATTCTTACCTATTTGTCAATAGCTCTGACAAATGTTTCCAGCTTTTTTTGCCATGAAAGCCTTATCTACGATACTGTTTCAAGAAGCGAGTCATCTTCTCTTGGATTTGTGCCAACTCATCGACACGAGGAAGATAAACGATACGGAAATGATCTGGTTCTTTCCAGTTAAAGCCTCGTCCGTGTACCAAAAGCACTTTCTCTTGTTTCAAGAAATCTAACACAAATTGCTCATCATCTTCAATTCGATACATATCTCGATCGATTTTAGGGAAGATATAAAGACCAGCCTTAGGCTTGACGGCTGACAAACCTGGAATATCTTGAATGGCATTGTAAATAAAGTTTCGTTGCTCGTAGATACGACCGCCTGGCAAGAGTAATTCATCTACAGATTGGTGACCACCAAGTGAGGTTTGAACGACCTGTTGGGCAAGCACGTTTGAACAAAGGCGCATATTTGAAAGCATATTGAGACCTTCAATGTAGCCTTTTACATGATGTTTAGGTCCAGACAAGACCATCCAACCCACACGGAAACCAGCAATACGGTGAGATTTAGAGAGACCATTCATGCTAACACAGAAAAGATCTGGAGCCAAACTTGCTACTGATGTGTGGACATTCCCATCCATGACCATACGATCGTAGATTTCATCCGCAAAGATAATCAGGTCATTTTGACGAGCAATCTCAATAATATCTAGCAAGAGTTCTTTGGGATAGAGGGCCCCCGTTGGATTATTCGGATTGATCAACACAATGGCCTTGGTATTTGAACTAATCTTAGACTTGATATCATCTAGGTCTGGATACCATTCAGCTTCTTCATCACAGATGTAGTGCACGGCATTTCCTCCGGCCAAGCTGACAGCAGCCGTCCAGAGAGGATAGTCAGGCATAGGAACTAAGACTTCATCGCCATTGTCCAAAAGCCCCTGCATAGACATGACAATCAGCTCACTAACCCCATTTCCAAGGTAGATATCATCGATACCTACATTTGGGAAATTTTTCAGTTGGCAATATTGCATGATCGCTTTACGAGCTGAAAAGATCCCTTTTGAATCTGAATAACCTTCGCTATCACGCGTATTCATAATTAGGTCATGAATCACCTCATCTGGTGCTGTAAAACCAAACTCGGCTGGGTTTCCTGTATTCAAACGGAGAATTTTTTCTCCATTTGCACGCATGCGCATAGCTTCTTCCAAAACTGGACCACGAATATCATAAGCCACATGTTCTAATTTGATTGATTTATTAAATTCTTTCATTTGAATTCCTCTATTCATCAGGATAGTTAATATTATACCACTCCAAAACGAAATCGTAAATTTCCTAGCGCTTTTCCTCAAAAAAACCTTGCTTAACGCAAGGTAACAGAGCAAGGTCGATTTCTTTCTGTATTTGGAGAAGAAAGAGTAGAGAAACTCTCTAGATCGAAAACAAAGTCATCATAATGGATAGTAACTGCATAGACAAAAGAATCGCTTCTCTTATCCAGCAAAACGCAAAGAAAAAATAAGTAGACTCACTAACATTAGGAATAATGTTTAGACTAAGCCGAGTCTAGTTGTAAAAATACCATCTCACTAACTTATTTCCTTACCCTGTCAATTCATATTATACACTAAAATCTTTGCATTTTCAAACAAGTATACATATAAAAAGAACTCAATATTTGAGCTCTTTTTAAGATGCTATTTTGCGATTTTTTCCAACATGCTTTCAATGTGTTGGATTGATTTTTCACGACCAAGCAGGAAAATAGTTTCTGGCAATTCTGGACCATGCATTTCTCCGGAAACTGCAATCCGAATTGGCATAAAGAGATTTTTTCCTTTGATACCAGTCTCTTTTTGAACCGCTTTAATTTGTGGGAAGATATTTTCTACCACAAACTCTTCGTCAGACATAGCCTCCAATTTCGCTTTGAAAGATTCCAATACTGTTGGTACTGTTTCTCCTGCCATGACTTCTTTTTCTGCATCTGTCAACTCTGGGAAGTCTGCAAAGAATAGATCTGTCAATGGAACGATTTCATCGACTGATTTCATTTGTGGTTTGTATAGTTCTACAAACTTCTCAGCCTTATCAGTTAAACGACCTGCTTTTTCTAAGAATGGTTTAGCCATTGCTACGATTGTTTCAAGATCTGCATTCTTGATATAGTCGTTGCTCATCCAATCCAATTTCTTTTGGTCAAAGGCTGCTGGAGACTTGCTGAGGCGGTGTTCATCAAAGAGTTTGATGAGTTCTTCACGAGAGAAGATTTCGTCTTCTCCACCAGGGTTCCAACCAAGAAGAGCGATAAAGTTAAAGACCGCTTCTGGAAGGTAACCTTTTTTACGATAGTCTTCGATAAATTGAAGGGTATTGGTATCACGTTTAGACAACTTCTTACCAGTTTCAGAGTTGATGATCAAGGTCATGTGACCAAACTCTGGTGCTTCCCATCCAAGCGCTTCATAAACCATGAGTTGTTTTGGTGTGTTAGCGATGTGGTCGTCTCCACGAATAACGTGAGAAATCTGCATATCGTGGTCATCAATGACAACAGCAAAGTTGTACGTTGGGTAGCCATCTTTCTTTTGGATAACCCAATCGCCACCGATATTACCACCTTCAAACTCGATATCTCCTTTAACGATATCATGCCATTTGTAGATACCAGACTCATTAACTACCAAACGAACGGTCGGAACAATCCCTGCCGCCTCACGTTCTGCGATATATGCTGCTTTTTCCTCTTCGCTCATGCCAAGATATTCATTGACGTAGCGAGGTGTTTCCCCCGCTGCTTCTTGACGTTCACGTTCTGCTGCCAATTCTTCTTCGGTTACGTAAGATTTGTAGGCTTTTCCTTCTGCCAAGAGTTGGTCAATGTATTTTTGATAGAGTTCCAAACGTTCTGATTGGCGGTAGTTTTCATGCGTTTCAGGGCTTTCATCCCAGTCCATCCCCAACCAACGAAGATTTTCCAGCTGTGAACGTTCTCCGTCTTCAACGTGGCGCTTACGGTCAGTATCCTCGATACGAATAATAAAAGTTCCACCATGGTGGCGCGCATACAAGTAGTTAAACAATGCTGTACGGGCATTTCCGATGTGTAGTAGTCCTGTTGGACTTGGTGCATAACGCACACGAATATCTTTTGACATATCTTCTCCTATAAAGTCTCTAGGCATCTGCCTTTTTGCTCTCTTTATTATATCACAAGTCTTGCCAGAGTCCAATTTCTCTTTTCGAGAAAAAGCAAAAAAGAGTGGTTTCCCCACTCTTTTTATTCTATTATAGACGGGCGTTTAGTTCTTTGCTCAATTCTTCAAATCCTGGTTTTCCAAGAAGGGCAAACATGTTACGTTTGTATGCTTCAACACCTGGTTGGTCAAATGGGTTGATCGCATTCAAGTAACCTGAAAGGGCGATTGCCAATTCAAAGAAATAGATAGTGTAACCAAGAGTAAAGGCATCTTGCTCAGGAAGTGTTACGTACATGTTTGGCACGTCACCATCAGTGTGGGCAAGGAGAACACCGTCTGTTGCTTTTTTGTTTACAAAGTCAACATCTTTACCTTGAAGGTAACCAAGTCCGTCAAGGTCTTCTTCCAAAGTAGGGATGATCACGTTCTTACGTGGTTTGTCAATGCGTACAACTGTTTCAAACATGATACGAGTTCCTTCTTGGATAAATTGACCCAATGAGTGCAAGTCTGTTGAGAAGTTAGCTGAAGTTGGGTAAATACCTTTTTGGTCTTTCCCTTCTGACTCACCAGCCAATTGTTTCCACCATTCTGAGAAGTATTGAAGAGATGGCTCGTAGTTTACCAAGATTTCAGTAGCATAACCTTTACGGTAAAGGATGTTACGAACTGCTGCGTATTGGTAAGCTTCGTTTTCAGAAAGTTTGTCTGATGTGTAGTCTTTACGAGCAGCATTTGCACCTTCCATAAGGGCTTTGATATCTGCACCTGATGCAGCGATTGGAAGCAAACCAACGGCTGTCAATACTGAGAAACGTCCACCGATGTCATCTGGAACTACAAATGTTTCCCAACCGTTCGCATCTGCTTCAACTTTAACAGCACCTTTTTGGCGGTCAGTAGTTGCATAGATACGTTTGTTAGCTTCTTCTTGTCCGTATTTCTTCACCAAGAGTTCTTTGAAGACACGGAAAGCGATGGCTGGTTCAGTTGTTGTACCAGATTTAGAAATCACGTTTACTGAGAAGTCTTTGTCTGCAACATACTCTACCAAGTCAGCAAGGTAAGTTGATGAGATTGAGTTTCCAGCGTAAAGGATTTGTGGCGCTTTGCGTTCTTCTTTTGTTTGCAAGTTTGCAAAATGGTGGTTCAAGAAGTCGATGGCCGCTTTCGCTCCAAGGTATGATCCACCGATACCAATCACGACCAAAACATCGCTGTCTGCTTTAATTTGCTCAGCAGCTTTCAAGATGCGGTCAAATTCTTCGCGGTCGTAATTTTCAGGAAGGTCCAACCAACCCAAGAAGTCGCTACCAGCACCAGTTCCTTTACGGATTAATTCGTCTGCTGCTGTAACTTGTGCTTGCATATATTCCACTTCATGTGGTGCAACAAATTTGTCTAATACTTTTGAATAATCAAATTTAATATGTGACATAGTATTCCTCCAAAATTTCTTCTTTTCTATCATAACCCTTACCTTGGATTTTTTCAAGTTTTTATACTGAATTTTTCCAAATTTTATCATAATTCAAACGTTTGCGTAAAAAATGTTACAATATTAAAATTTGAATGAAACAAGACAAAAAACGACTAGATTTCTAGTCGTTACAATTCCTTCAATAAATACTCAAATAATTCTAGATTCCCATCTTCTTCATTAACCAAGAATTCTGGATGCCACTGCAAGCCAATAATACGGTGTTCATCGATAGATTCGATTGCTTCAATCGTTTGGTCGCGAGGATCAACAGCCGTTACGCGGAAATTCGGTGCCAAGTCTTTGATGCTCTGACGATGGACTGAATTCACTTGACTTTCTTTTCCAAATAACTTGGCTACAACACTTCCTTCAACTGTCTCAATGGAATGAGATGTTCCAAAAGGTAAACCTTGCCAATGCCCTTCAATTTCTTGATTGAGAGTACCTCCGAAGGCAACGTTGACAAGCTGAACCCCACGACAAATTGCAAGAATCGGCTTATTTTGCTTCAAAGCTTCTTGTAGTAGCGCTAATTCAAATTCATCGCGAACAAGATTGTAATCATCACTATCAATGGTTTTTTGTTCCCCATAAAATTGCGGATGAACATTTTGCCCGCCTGTTAAGATGAGTTTATCAATCATTTCAA
Organism: Streptococcus peroris ATCC 700780; assembly: GCF_000187585.1. Classification (GTDB taxonomy): domain Bacteria; phylum Bacillota; class Bacilli; order Lactobacillales; family Streptococcaceae; genus Streptococcus; species Streptococcus peroris. The sequence goes on along the minus strand of NZ_GL732463.1, from coordinate 165,934 downwards.
CATAATCTCGGACAACTGACTCATCTCCAACTGGAATCACTAAAGGAAGACCTCCGACCTGACGAATGCTCTCTGCAAATCTACAAGATACTGATGAGTGAATATTTTTCCCTTCTGCATCGACTGGGCATAAATTTGCAGCAACTCCAACAACCGTTCTAGTCATGATAGGACTCCTTTCATCTTTCTGATTACAATGCTATCTTATCACCCTTCCCACCATCTGTCCAATATGTATTTTTTAAGTCCGTGATAAAATTTTTTTATCAGAAAAAGTTGCCCAAAATCAGGACAACTTTTTTGTTTATACTCAATGAAAATCAAAGAGCATACTAGGAAGCTAGCCGCAGGTTGCTCAAAACACAGTTTTGAGGTTGTGGATAGAACTGACGAAGGCAGCTCAAAATACTATTTTGAGGTTACAGATGGACGCTGACGTGGTTTGAAGAGATTTTAGAAGAGTATTATTCAAAGACAAATTGATTATGGTACAGTTCAGAGTAGAAACCTCCAAGCTTGAGTAATTCGTGGTGATTTCCTTGTTCGATAACCTCACCATCCTTAAGGACAATAATCTGATTGGCATTGAGAATCGTTTTCAAGCGGTGGGCAATGACAAAGCTAGTTCTTCCTGCCACAATAGCTTCCATGGCATTTTGAATCTTACTTTCTGTTACCGTATCAACGTTTGATGTTGCCTCATCCAAGATTAAGACCTGTGGATCTGTCATCAAGGTACGAGCGATGGAAATCAACTGCTTCTGACCTGTTGAGAATACGCTCTGATCATCATTAATCAAAGTATCGTACTTATCTGGTAGACTTTCGATATAGTCATGGATATGCGTAGCCTTAGCAGCTGCTTCTACCATCTCCTGACTAGCATCCGGTACTCCAAATCGAATATTGTCCCGAATAGTTCCACTGAACAAAACAGAATCCTGTAGGACAATTCCTACCTTACTTCGCAAACTATCCAAGTCAAATTCTCGGATATCTGTTCCATCAAAGCTGATACTTCCTGCATCCACATCATAAAAACGATTGATTAAGTTCATGATAGTTGTTTTCCCTGAACCTGTCGGACCAACAACCGCAATCATTTTTCCTTTTGGAGCTGAAATGCTAACATCTTTCAAAATGGGTTTTCCTGGCAGGTAGGAGAAGTCTACGTTCTGAATTTCCACACCCTCTCGCAATTCTGTGAAAACTGGAGCATCTTGAGGACGAATTTCTTCTTCTGCATCAAACATTTCTTGGATACGTTCTGCACCTGTAAAAGCAAGTTGCAAACTTCCCCAGCTCGCCGCTAATTGGATAATGGGTTGGTAATATTGCTGAGAAAACTGGGTAAACATGACAATCAAGCCCAGAGCAGTTGCTGTCTCGATGTTCTTATCATTCAGCAATACAGCTGAACCGACAAAAATAACAATAGCTGTGTTGACCAAGCTCATTCCGTTCATGACAGGAAAGAGAATTCCTGAAAACATTCTGCCCTTAAAAGTTGCTTTACGGACACGCTCGTTTTGCTCAACAAAACCTGCGATCACATCATCTTGAATACCCTGAACGATAACGGCTTTTTGACCTGAAATACTCTCATCCATGTAGGCGTTGAGCTTCCCAACCTCTTTTTGCTGAAGATTGGTATATTTTCTTGCCAATTTCAAAATGACAATCAACATGATGACAGCTATCGGAGTGCTAGCAATCGTAATCAAAGCCAAGGTCACATTCTTTGCGAACATGACAATCAACAAACCAATATAAAGGGCAATATTGGTCATAACAGACACCAGACTTTCGTTGAAAGCCTGTAGGATGTTATCCAAGTCACTGGTGAAACGTGACAGGATATCTCCATCTTGATGGCGGTCAAAGAAGGAAACTGTCAAGCGAGAAAGCTTGCCAAAAAGGCCCTTACGCATCTCATTTGTCGATTCGGCAATAATACGACTCATCAAAACCATATAGATAAGACTCGACACCACGAGCACAATCAAAACATAGGCAAGATTGATTAGGAGTCCGTAAAGACTTTGCCAAACCATATCTGAATTTCCATTTTGATAGGCTATAACTAAATTAGCCAGTTCTGTGACTGTTTGACCTGCAAATACTGGAAAGAGGGCTTGTGCTACCGTTGCAATGATAATCATAGCAATGACAACGATAAAGGATATCTTGTAAACTTTAAAATAGTTCCAAAAAAATCGAAATGTCTTCATCCTACTCCTCCTTTCCTTTTTGCGTTTCGTAAATTTCACGATAGACTGCGTTCGTTGCAACCAAGTCAGCGTGTTTGCCTTGACCAATCAAGCGACCTTGGTCAAGCACTAAAATTTTATCAGCATGCACAACAGAGCTAATCTTTTGTGCGATGATAATCGTAGTCGTCCCCTTCAAATCCTTGTTGAGGGCTTCTTGAACCAAACGTTCCGATTTGGCATCAAGGGCAGAGGTTGAATCATCAAAAATCAAGATACGAGGATTGCTGACAATCCCACGCGCAATAGACATTCTTTGTTTTTGTCCACCAGAAAAGTTAGTCCCACGTTCCTCAACCGGACTTTCAAAGGCCAAGTCCATACGACTAATAAATTCACTGGCCTGGGCGATGCGAGCCGCGCGTTCCATTTCTGAAACTGTCGCATCTCCCTTACCTTGTCTGAGATTATCTGCGATGGTTCCACTAAAGAGAATGGCTCTCTGTAGGACGATAGAAACTGTCTTACGAAGCGTCCCTTCACTAACTGTCCGAATGTCCTTTCCACCAATCTTGATCGAACCTTGCTGAGGATCAAATAATCGTGGAATCAACTGAGCTAAGGTTGATTTCCCTGCACCAGTTGCTCCGACAACTCCAACCATTTCACCAGCTGCGATATCAAAGGATACATCTTTTAGGATAGGTCCCTCATCATTTGGATAGGTGAAGGTCACATTTTCAAAACTGAGACTTCCTTCCAATTCTTCATCTTTCACATCCTTGAAGGTCATAGCTGGTTCTGTGTCTAGTATTTCACGAATACGACGGAGCGATATCATGGCACGAGTGACTGAATTTCCCAAAAATCCAACCATAACGATAGTAAAGATAATCTGACTCAGATAGTTCACAAAGGAAGCAATGGAACCAACTACTGACGGATCTGACTCTGCCATACCTGCTACAAGCCAGATTGAGAGAAAGACGGCCCCGTATGAAATCATCATCATTACAGGTTGAACGATAGAAAAGGCGTAGCCGATATAAAGGTTTTCACCCAGTAATTCATCGGATACCTGCGTAAATTTAGCAAACTGGTCTTTTTCTCGAACAAAAGACTTAACCACGCGCACACCACGTAAATTTTCTTTGGCAATGGCATTGATACGCTCCAATAAGGTCTGGAATTTTGCAAATCGAGGCCCCATCATTCCCATCATAAGACTTGTCATAGCAACGATCAAAACGACCATAAGAACAAGCACCCACCACAGCGAAGGTAAGGTCGCGACTGCTAGAATAAAGGAACCGATAAATAAAAGCGGTAGTCGAAAGAGGATTTGGAAGGTCATCATGACAACGTTCTGGATTTGGTTGATATCGTTGGTCATACGGACAACAAGGTTCCCTGCATTAAATTCTTCAATATTAGCATATGAAAAAGTTTGAATCTTACGAAAGGCATCTTCACGTAAGTCAGACGAAACTCCTTGCGCAATGTAGGCGGCTAAGACTACATTAATCCCACCTGCAACTAAACCAATCAAGGCAACAAGAATCAACCAAAAACCGATAGTATAAATAGCTTCATTGTCACCTGTTAACAGTGCCTCTAAAACCTCCTGCAAATAACGTGGTTGCAAGAGTGAACTAGCAACCATTAGACCTGTCATAACCAAGGAAGCCAGGGCCTGCCATTTATAGGCTTTTATTTTCTGAAACAGCATATTTCCCCCTTATAAGATAGACAAAAGGGGACGACAGTTCTGTCAGTCCCTTCTTATGCTTTTATGTTGATACTATTCTAACAAAAAAGAATGCTATTGTCAAAGCACTCAGCTCTCGCAAGCTTGTGAATCAAGACATTAGCATTCTATCAATCCTTTAAAAATTCTTCTAAATTTAGTACTGAATTTTATTGTTCTGGACTAGCTTGCTCTTCTAGTTTAGCTCGTCCAAGTTCACGGTAGCTACGGTCACCAACTATCTTGACTGAGAATTGACCATCTTGGTACTCGAGAATCGTCACACTACCATTATCAAGGCCATGCGGATGCATTCCGTTGATTAAATAAACAATGGTTCCAATAGTCATTCCATGGCTGACTACGAGAGCGTTTCCACCTCCATTAGCTTCCATTTCCTTGGCAATGGCCTCAAAGCCTTCCCAGATACGCCCACTTAGTTTTTCCCAGCTTTCAGCCCAGCCTGCTGTATCAACTTCTACCAAACCTTCAGCTAGCTCCGCATAGGACAAACGATGCACATGATCGACATTAAAGATTCGAGGGATAATACCCATAAAAAGATCCCCATCATAAGCACCATCAAAACTACCAAAGCACCATTCACGGATTCTCTTATCCATCTGATAAGGAATTTTCCCTGTCAAACCTAGCTCCTCAAGGATAATTTTCATCGTCTGAATCGTACGCCCAGAATCACTTGAATAGGCACGTTCAAACGTTAAGCCAGACTCACGCAAGCCAATTCCCAATTCATGAATTCCTCGCTCACCTTCAGCAGTTAGAGGAGTATCACTCCAACCTTGAGCACGCCCAATCGCATTAAACATCGTTCTTCCATGACGCACTAGATACAATTTTACACTTGACATTTTCTGTCCTCCATATGTATCTATTATAGCATGATTTTAGGTAAAAACCTCGTCCTAACCCACTTGTTCCAACCTAACAACTTAAACGTGAACTGATACAAGAATCAAGCTACTCTATGTCTTTCTTAGAAGTAGCAACTTCGGAAGGCTTGGCAGGCTCTTTTTTAACCTGTTCTTCTTGCTTCTCCTTACTTCCTTCTTTTGACTTCTTTTCTGTCTTATTAGTTTTTTCGTTTGCCTTTTTCAAAGGTGGAAAGTGAAATTCAAATTGATTTTTATTCATTTGGACAACTGTCGTAAATCCAGTTTCTTTATTTTGGTAGGTCACACTTCCAAGATGATAAGATTTTCCACCATTTTCATCGAGAACCTTGTCTCGAGTTCTCTTGGCCATCGCATAAGCCACCAGTTTTTCTTTATTTAAAGCATAATCCTGATGATGAGCAACTTGTCGGTTCAGGTAAAATTGGAATAAAAGACTAAAAATACCTGCCATCACAAGAGCATAAAGAAGAACGCCTGCCTTAACTTTTTTCTTTTTCCACACGATAGATGAACTCTCTTTCTAATCCCTTCTGAAATTGGAAATGGAAATGAACTAGCTGTCCCTCTTCATGAACTCGCGCTGATTTAAGTCCATATACCATCGGTTGGTACCCTCGACCACTAGCATCTGTTTTTCGAAAATCATCCGACTTAGATTTCCCAATAGAGATATCTTTGCCATCTTGTTTCAGATAAATACGATTGTTTTCCACTTTTTGATAATGGGATCCGTCAAGCTCTGCTTCCAGTTGATCCACAAATAAAAGCCACTCTTTTTGCTCATGACTTTTCTGGTAGCGAACTTCTGATATAAGAAGGCGACTCATAGCTTGAAATAACAGTAAGCTCCCACTAATAACCACTAAGGCAATCAGAGATTCTAAAAGCGTAAACCCTTTGACCTTACCTTTCCTGAATGTCAAGTAATTTCTCAGTCCCATGATACACCTCTAAACTCTTCTCTCTCGTGACAACATCAATCGTTACACCATTGACGGTCAATTGTTTTTGTCCAGTCTGTAAAGCCATGCGAGCCACTCGCAGAACTTCTTCCTGTTTTAGAAGTTCTACTTCTCTTTTTCTACTTTCTTGAATCTGCCCTAGCAAGAGGGTTGCAATACTTGCAAAAATTGCCAGCGAAATCACTGCCTCTAATAGAATAACAGCCTTAATTTTTCGTGTCTTTAGTTTGTTTAATCTTTCCATTTCCTAAATATAATTGATAACGAATTGTTTCTTTTCTCATTTGAAATTCCACCTTTGCTAGACTTGAATTTCCCCCAGAACGGTCAAATACAATTGTTTGGCCTGATGGAGCTTGAATTCCTTTGGGAACTGTCAACTTTTGACTGCCATTACTGATCGTCTGCCCATCTAAGTTTAGACTAGTCTTTTGCTGACTCGCAACACTGCGTTTTTGAGTTTCCCGATAGAGTTCCTCAAATTCCATAAAAAAAATCTGCTCCTCAACCGCCGCAAAAGTGGACCGGACGGAACCTGATAGACCCAATGCTAATAGGCTCACAATTCCTAAAACTAAGAGACTCTCAAGCATGGTAAATGCCTTAATCCGCAACTGTTTGACTTGTATTTTGTTTTGCATGGTATTCTTTGTAAGCTTTTGCTTGCTCAGCTGTGATACGCCCATCCGCCTGTAATTTGCTTAGACTTGCAGTCTCATTTTTATCCAAACTATAGAGCTCTGCTTGGCTTTCTACTACCTTAACTACAGCTGCTTTACCCTTGTCATTGACTGCATCCTTTTGCTTGGTCAAATTTGGCACAAAAAGCAAGAGTAAAACACTAATGATAAGAAGAACCACCAACATTTCAATCAGTGTAAAAGCTTTTACCTTCGCCTCTTTTAATTTCATCATCATTTTTTTCATCTAAAAATTTACCTCCATATTTTGATACATTGGCAGCAACATGGCTGCGTACAATAAAACGATTAGTAGAGCTACAAAAATAAATACCAGCGGTTGAACCAGATTCATGGTTTGATTGACTCGGGTAAAGAAGGATTCCCAAGTTTTCTCCGCGTAGACTTCGAGTTCACTACCCAATTTGGATTTGACCTCTCCATATTCAATAATTAACCCCAACTCTCTTCTAAAGAAAGGATAATTTTGCACAACTTTAGAAAATTCACGCCCATTTTGCAAGGACTGCTCTAAATCTTGACCAATTTCCTTAAAAAGTGGGTTCCCTTGCTCCTGCATCATCTGAAAAATCTGTGATAATTCTAAACCTTGTCCAATCATATTTCCCCATTCCCGAGCATAATAGGCAGTCAAATAATACTGAATAAACACACCCATAAAAGGAATTTTAGCCAGAAAAGAAAAGACTTGTATCTTCCTAGATTTTCGGTAGAAGAACAATCCCGTTAAAGATACTGTACCTAGAGCCAGAGCGAGCCCAAGAAAAATCTGTGGTAGATTACTAATCACTACTGTAGCTATGTTACTACTATCTAGTTGGGGCAAGAGATAGTTTCGCAAGCCCAACATAATGAGCAGTAAGAAAGCTAACAAAATGATTGGATAGGTTGCAACTTCGATTAACTTTTTCTTGATCTTAAAAAGATTATCCAGATATTCTTCAATTTTTCCTAAACTCAGATGGAGATTTCCATGAACTTCAGCTAGTGATAGTTGCGTGACAATCGAACTCGAAAAACCTAAATTCCCCATCATCTCTGAGAAAGATTTCCCTTGTGACAAGCCTTGCTTCATCTGCATTACATAGTCTTTTTCTAGAAGAGCACTTCGCTCTAAAAAAGAAACAATCTCCACTAAATGAAAACCACTCGAAAATAAATTGTTAAACAGATTTATGATTTTCTTCTGCTTACTGGTAGCTAATTTTCTCCCTTTCAGCTTGAAGGGCAGTGATATATCCTTCTTTAAAAAGTTTGTCAATCTGCTCGTTCCACTTGTTTGCCTGGTGTTCTTGATAATTTCCGTTTGCAAAATCAATAATTCCTCCTCCCCCAATCAATCTCTGGTAGCAGACCCCTTGCAGAACGACTGACAGCTCTTCCTGACTCACACCCAATTCTAACAAGCGTTCGTAAACACCTCTCACGCTCTTAGCATGAATCGTAGAAAAAACTGTCGCACCCGTCAAACTGGCTCTGACCACCGCACGCGCCGTTTCGCTATCACGAATTTCACCAATAATCAATAAATCAGGCCTGTGGCGAAGAGATAGTTTAATGAGATTCTCATAGCTCAGCCCGATAGCTTCATTGAGTTGTAGTTGTAACATCTCTTCTTGCTTAATTTCCACCGGATCTTCAATCGACATAACCTGCTGCCCTTTAAATAAGGATTTGGCTAACTCATGCATCAGAGTCGTTTTGCCACTTCCTACGGGGCCTGCAAATAGATATAGTCCTCGTTGCCTATAATTCTGCTCCAATTCTCCTAAGTCTTGAAACCAAAAGTGTAACTCTTGCTCTTGGTCATGTAAAAGTCGAATAACTAGACTTTCGTGACCACGATAATCTCCTACCGTCGATAAGCGTAGTGAAGAAACCTTACCGTCATGCTGATAATCACAGGAACCAAGCTGACTTCGACGTTTTTCTCCAACATTCATCCCCGCAAGAAATTTAAAATGACTAATAACTGCTCCCAACTTTTCAAAGTCATAGGTATTGATTAAACGCCTTTCATCTCCTATTCGCATATGCAACTCATAAACCTTTTCCTTGGGAATAAAATATATATCTTGAGCTCCATCCGTTTTCGCGAGACTAATTAATTCTTGTGCTAATACTTGTACCATATTCCCTCCTCAGTTTATTATTCGAAGAAAATATAAAAAAAAGAACAACTTTATTAAAAAGTTGTTCCATCTTTTTTGATACGACAAGTTCTGTGAATTTCTAGACCTGTTTGTTTTTCATATCCGGGTCTAAATTTTTCATCTGGAATAATCTGACCATCTTCTAATAAGGCGAGAGAGTGATATTGCTGCAGATACTCATCGCATTCATCACACCAACGCTTATCCTCTGGATTCCAAAATATAGTCATTAAGTCTCCTCGACTTTTATAAAGAGGAATTTTCTTTTCCAGTTTAAACCAGCAAGATTTGTAATACTTTAGTGCATCATAATACTTATCAAATTTCTTACTGGAAATCACATCTTCTTCCCAGCCCTCTATAAACCACCAAGGTTCATAATCTCCATACATTTCTATAACTCTATACATAGTTTTATTTCCTTTGTATCGTATATTATAGCGAATTTTTGAAAACAATTAAAGAAATTTGCTCGTTTTCAGAAGCCTCTTTGAAGTATTTTTCGTTCATTAGATACCTTTACAAAATACAGTTAAGGGAATAACTCAACTATAAAAACGTTACATCTTTGCAAGAGATTATTCAAGATTGTCTCTAGTATAAAAATTAAAAAGCAGCGACTAAGTCTAGTCACTGCTTTATTTTTACGCTTGATAACGTTTTTCCCCATCAAGATAAGTTGCTACTAACTCTAAATCTTTATCTAGAACAATGAAGTCCGCATCATAACCTTCACGAATTTGTCCACAAACATCATCAATATGAACTGACTTAGCAGCATTTAGACTAGCCATCATCACTGCTTCATAAGGACTAGCAATTCCCCAGTTGACGACATTTTTCAAACCATCTTTGAGTTTAAGGATAGACCCCGCTAGGTTACCCGTAGATTTAAGACGAGCAGTACCATTAGCTACTACTACAGGAAATTCACCAAGCATGTAATCACCATCTTGAAGTCCACCTGCTGTCATACAGTCTGTAATCAGAGCGATATTTTCAACTCCTTTTTGCTTAAGAAGAATATCACATGCTTTTGGATCTACGTGATGACCATCGCAAATCAATTCAGCATAAGTATGGGGTAATTCATACATAGCGCCAACCATCCCAAGTTCACGGTGAGTCAATCCACGCATACCATTGTATGCATGTACCCAGACACTAGCACCAGCGTCAACAGCCTTTTTAGCTTCATCAAATGTCGCATTTGAATGACCAAGCGCAACAGTCACTCCTTCGCCAGTAATGGTACGAACAAAGTCTTCTACACCTTCACGTTCAGGAGCAAGCGCAATTTTATTAAGGAGACCATTAGATGCTTTTTGCCAAGCACGAAATTCATCCATACGAGGGTCTTTCATGTAAGCTGGATTCTGAGCTCCTTTATATTTCTCAGTGAAATAAGGACCTTCAAAGTAAATCCCACGAATCTTAGCACCAGTTGCTTCCTGATAACGAGCCCCGATATTCTCAGTTACCGCAAGAAGTTGTTCATAGGATGAAGTTAAAGTAGTTGGTAAAAAACTTGTAACACCAGTACTAAGGAGTCCCTCACTCATAGTATGAAGAGTTCCTTCGATATTATTATCCATAACATCCACACCACCGAAACCATGAATATGAGTATCAACAAGACCAGGAGCAATGCTATAACCACTATAGTCAACTACTTCAGCATCTTCAGGTACTTCTTCTACATGTTTTCCAAACTTACCATCGACAAGTTCCAAATAACCACCACGACGAACACCATGTGGATAGAAAAATTGATCCGCTTTAATATATTTAGGCATAATGTAAACCTCCTCTAATATTTCATATACTATTTATTATGTCAATTACATTATAAACCTTTCTCTAAAATTTGTAAATGGTATAGACCTATTATAGTTTAAAAATACAAGAAATAAATTAAGATTTAGTAAAAATAAAGTAAAAATAATTTTATAAAATAAAAATTAGTATTCAGAATAAATAATAGTAATTTTAGGTAACTCTGAGAGAAAAAATTTGAAGAAAAAATAAAAAGGCAAGGTCCGAAAACCTTGTCTTTATTACTATACCGGCGGCCGGGGTCGAACCGGCACGTCCTTGCGGACACTGGATTTTGAGTTCTATTCTTGCATTTTTTAAGTAGCAAGGTATTGATTTAACAGACTTTTGGAACTTTTGGTTTTCACAAAAAGGGGACTTTTTTCAGAATTTAGTACCTTTTTAGTAACTCATCTTTCTCTCTTAAATAACTACTTCCATAAATAGTGAGTCGATAATCTTATTTCTTAGTTATCTCATTTGTCAAATTAAGCTAGACAATTTCACCTGACTCAGAAAAACTTGATACGGAGTTTGGTAGTTCAAGGACTTCCTTGGGATTCGATTTCGCTTATCAAGTACAGAAAAAACAAATTAAACTATAGTCCGTTAAAAATTAGAGGTATAGTAGTTAGTTTACATATCTATCAAGTGTCTATAGTAATAAACTTCATTATTAAAATGAAATGTATTAGTATCAAAGCAACTATCTCAACTTGATTGGTTACTATAATACATCCCTACTAATATCAAAAAGCCACTGTTTCCAGTGACTTCATAATACCTTTCGCTCAAAAATATTTACGTTTTTACCAACAAAGCTACACACTCAGCGGTTCGCTGTTACCTTAAATTTCGTTATGAAACAAGTTTATTTCTTTCTAACGTCCTCAAGAACCTCATCGCCTTTCAACTGAAAGACTCTGTGATTCTATTATTTGTAAAACTTCTTTCATATTTTCAACTTTCCATTGCGCTTTGTCATTAAAAAATGGTAATCGGCTATCATAATAACCAATAGTTGCAATTCCGGCGCTAGTTGAAGATTCAATTCCAGAGTATGAATCTTCAATTGCAATACATTGTTCTGCTTGCAATTCTAACTTATGTAGCGTTGTTAAATAGATAGACGGATTTGGCTTACTTTCTACAAAATTCTCTCCGCTAACGATGACATCAAAATATTTTTTTATGTCACACCTTTCTAAAACTTCATTAATATGCTCATATTTTGATGATGATGCTACAGCTAATTTGATTCCGTTTTTCAATGCATAGTCAATAATTTTTAGAATTTCTTTTCTAAAAAGTAAAGAATAATCAATTTTTTCATATCTCTCATCACTAAAAGAAGCATATTCTTTTTCTATAGTTTTTATATCATATTGTTTCCCAATAAATTGCTGTAAAAGCCTATAAAGATTAAAATATGATTTACCAACTAATACCAATAGCTCAGAATCTTCGTAACTAGATTTTGGATTAAGGTGTTTGATAAAATCTTTCTGTATTAGAAAATCTTGGTACTCTGTATCAACTATAACTCCATCCATATCGAAGATTATACCTTTCAAATTCATAAATCCTCCTTTAAAATCAAAATCGGTTTGTGAAAGCATTTTTGTCCTAATTTCAAATTGAGTTCACTGTCAACACTTTAATTTCTATGGTATTATAATGTGTTCTAATTTGGAAAATCTTGAAACTCCAACTGCACTTCTTTAAAAATTATGTTTATTATATCCCGCTCATCTTTATCTAGATTGTGTTCGGTAATCAAATTGTCTTTTAATTTTAATAAGCTAATTTTATCATCTCTTGTCATTATTTCAAATAAAATTGCAAATTTAAAACTATCTCTTTCTTCTTTAGTCCAGTTTTTTATATTACTTACATCATAATCATCTAAAAATCTAACTAAATTTGCCTTTGAATAAATTGTCTGACCTAAAAAATAATCTGTAGTTGTATTAAATATATTAGCCAGTTTTACTACATTTTCTAGCGTTGGTTCTGTTTTTTGAGTTTCCCAATGACTATATGATTTTTGGCTAATTCCTAGCATATTAGCCAGTTCTACCTGAGTTAATTTGTGTTCCTGTCGTATTTTCTTTAAATTTTCACCTAAAAAAGCCATAATTCACCTATTTTTCTGTTGACAATATTACCCAACAGGTATATAATGTGTAATATACCCGTTAGGTAATAAGAGGCCCTTGCTATTCTTTCTTCGGGGATTGTATAAAGGAGGTAACCGCCTATGATTGTATTAAAAAGTCTTTGATAATCACGACAAAATCAAAGACTTACCAAACTTCTATATAACTATTATACCACACTTTCCGTTAGAACGGGGGAATATGGATATAAATAAACTTGTTTCCTTGGTTGACGGTTTAAACTCTGTCAGTACTGCTAAAAAATGGATAACCTTGATAAAGGAAATTAGTGGTCATGAGTTTAAAAAAGTTCAAGCAAGGAATAGTAGGCAGTTTGTGAGTTTTTATAATTTCACTGATAATGATGTTGAGGATTTCAGGACAATTGCTTATTTGAAAAATGAGATGCCATTAAAAGATGCTATAAGGGAAACTTATGGAGATATTCATAAACATAAGGAGTACACCCTTACTCAGCAACTCGAAACCCTTAAAGAAGATTTTATTACCTTGAATGATAATTTTAAGAATTTGTATTCTAGTAATAAAAAACTGCAAATGAAATTTCAACGATTGGAAAAAGAGCAAGAAGAAATTCTCGCAACACTTGAACTACTTCCATTTGGTGCTTGGGAAAAAGCTCGTAGGAAGTTCGGCAAGTAGGTTTGTTACGGTCGGCGAGTATGGTACCGCAGACCGTAACAAATCGTAAGCGCAGACGAACAATAAAGAGCTTTTTCAAGGTTGGTGAGGGTGTGTAGTAACACCACCCTCTGCAAGTCAGGTGCATCACTGAGAAAATGCAGTAGTATCAAGGTTTTCCACGATTTTTAAGGCGGTGAAATTAGGCAAAAACTTGATTCAAAATTTATGGCAAAAAACGAGAATTTACGTTCTGTTTTTGACTGGATTCAAATCCAGTTCAATACATTCGACCTTTCACTAGAAGAAATAGTTGAAGATATCTTATTTCTTGATACAGAGCTATTTATAATAGATAAAGGCAGTCTTAAATACTATGAATATGACTCTCAGATAAACTATGGTAATATTCGTATCTACTATGGTGATGAAGAAAATTCTTTCATGCTTGTCATGTCAGGACAAGCTTTAGAATTCTATCGAGATATGGTTTTAACCCCAAAAGGACTTTCTGAACGACACTTCTTAGATAATCTATATTCCAATTATAAGTCATTTTCAGTAAGAAGAATTGATATCGCAATAGACGATTTTAATGAAGTCCCTTACTTCACTCCAAATCAGCTTGCTAAACTTTGTAAGAAAAATCGATTCCTATATGGTAAGAGCAACTTCTACACTACATACGGAGATGAGAAAACAGGGCAGACCTTATATTTAAGAAGGCCTTCTGATGATGAACGGCTTAGAATTTATGATAAACGCTTAGAACAAGCTTCAAAGCTCGGTGTTAGCAAGAGATTTATCGAAAATTGGATAAGAACGGAGTTAGAACTACGTAAAGAGAAAGCTCACTACTTCATTCAAGAATGGCTAAAATCAAAAATAGATATTCTAAACTTTACAAAAGGATATTTAAAGGATAAAGTGAAGTTTTACACTGATAGTCAATTTTCAAAACCTCTTAGGTCTTGGGAAAAATTTCTAGGTGCATCAAAGCCGGTGACTATTATTGTGTCAAAACCAAAAACAGAACTTGAACAAAAATTAGAGTGGCTTGTCTTTAAAGGTTCTGGAGCCATTCTAAGAGCATATAAATTTCTCTATGAAAATGAATTACTATTTGAACTAGAGAAAGAGAACTTTGAAAAATTAGAAGCTTTGGAGTTTCCTCCAGAGTTAGCAAGTCAACTCATAGAAAGGGCAATATCCTTCAAAAGAGAAGACTTGATACCCACAATTAAAGAAAACATCAAAAGGAGAAATTAACTATGGCAAAAATGCTTTCACAAAATGATTGGGATTTCAATAATATTGGAACTAAATTTGAATTGGATGAGGTACTTCCAAAATTTGAAACTGAAACAAGAGTCGATGAAAATGGCGAGATTATCAAAAATAGTGATGGAAGTGAAAAACGATTTAATACTCAAAATATTATTGGTTGGAAATATAATATCACTATCAAAGATGGACCATTTAAAAAGAAATCAACACAAGTATCTGTTGATAACCCTGAACCATTAGTCGATAATGATTATATTCAAGCAATGGACGAAGTCCCTGTTACATTTGAAAACCTTCGAGCTTCGATGATTAGCAAAACGATGTATTATAAGGCTGATGCTATTCACTTAGTAGATAAAAAACAAAAATAACTACTGAATCAAGGGGAGTTAGTCGCTCCCCTTAGTTTATAAAATAAATCAAGGAGAACCAATGATTAAAACAGTAACAAAAGATGATTTAATTGAACTTGGATTTAGTCCTGGTACTGCTAGAAAAATTATTCATACTGGTAAAGTGCTTTTAGTCAATCGTGGCTTTGCTATCTATAACAATAAACGAATCGGAACAATTCCTGCAACAATAGCTGAAGAACTACTAGGGATAGAATTACAGAAAGAAGCATAGTAAATGGCCGTTCGTAAAAGCAAAAATGGGACATGGATTGCTGATGTTTCTAGTGGAACGAACCCTATAACACTAATACAACGACGAATTGTTAGAAAAGGATTCAAAACCAAAAAAGAGGCTTTGGAAGCCGAGCGATACTTAAGAAGCGTAGAACTAAAAGAGAAAAATTTTGGCGCAAAAATAACAATAGATATGCTTTATCAATTGTTAAAAGAAGAGGATGAAATAAACAATAGAAAAAAGAGCTATATTGATACTCAAGAAAACAATTATAATAAACATATCAAAGACTATTTTTCAAAAGTCGATAATATAGATAAACTAACTTATGAAGATATATATCAGTTTAGGGAACATTTACGAGAAAAGAATGCTAAAAATTCTGAGAAAAAATTGAGTCCAAATACTATTAATAAAATCATTGTTCTATTAAAGAAAATACTAGATGTTGGATTAAGAAAAGGATATTACAAAGAACATCCAGTAGGTTTATTGAAAAAATTACCGATAGAAAAAAGAAAAATGCAATTTTGGACAGTTAAAGAATTTAAACATTTTCTTTCACTATTCAAGAACGACGAATATAATCTTGAACTACTATTTACAGTACTTTTCTTTACTGGCTTACGACTTGGAGAAGCACTCGCTCTTACTTGGAAAGATATAGAGTTTTCTACAAGTACAATACATGTTAGTAAGTCAATGTACGTGAATAAAGGTGAAGAACACATTAGTTCTACAAAAACTAAATCCGGTACTAGAAGAATCATTATTAATAAAAAGCTTATAGAAACACTAGAAGAATGGAAACAAGAACAGACAGAAAGACTAAGAGAATTTTCAACTGATACTGAAAAACTCCAAATCTTTCAGGATAGTCCAATCACTCTAACAAAAAATTCTATTGAAAAACAATATAAAAAGATTCTATCTAGAGATAGTTCTTTAAAGAAAATAAGGATTCATGATTTTAGACACTCTCACGCTTCTCTTTTAATAAACCAAGGAGAAGACTACTTAATTGTAAAAGAGAGATTAGGACACGCTTCTATAACCACAACAATTGATACCTACTCCCACTTATACCCAAGTAAACAAAAAGATTTAGCAGATAAACTAGATAATCTATTATAAAAAGAACAGCCAAAATAAGTGCTGTTCTTTTTCTTATTAAAAATATTAAAAACTCAGTTCTACAAAAAAGGATATTTAGGCATGTAATATCCCCACATAGTCCTTCCACGTTTCAAGATAGTTATCACGATTTAATTCAATTTGTCTTTGTGCAAATCGTATATCATAATCTGCTAAATCCAAATTTTCTATAATTTCACCTGTAAGAATACTAAACGTTCCAATCAACTCTTCATCATCATACATCCGCAGAATAGGATTGTTAGGATTTTTAGAAATATCTTCTTTGGTTACTTCTAAATTTGTAACACCAAACTCTTTAATCATGATTCCTTCCTCCTTTCACTTTCTTTAATTACCTTTTGAGTGAATTCAATCTAACAAAATAAGTGCTATTCTTTTTCTTATTGAAAATAAAATAACTAAGCTCTACCAAAAATTACTTGGTATTTTCACGAACCATTCTTTCAAAATAATTATCTATACTTTCGGAACTTTTAGTTATTCCCTCCGTTTTATACTTTTCTAAACTTTCCTTAATTGCATTCTGAGTGACTTCATTATACTCGGTTATATCTCTCATACGAGGATTATTAACTAAATTTTCTACCATAGCTTCCTCCAATTTTTGATAGATGAGAACTCTATCATTTAAAAAATTCTTTTTCACCAATGAGCCAATATTGGTTTTAGGTGACAATAAATCACTAACTAAAAGAATATCTACATTTCCACTAAAGATGGTCGAAAGATGCCCGTATACATCCATAAATTTCGTTATATCTCCTAATTCTAAAGCAATATCTATATCACTATTTTCGTCTTCTTCTCCTCTTGCATAGGAACCAAACAAGTAGACTTTTGATACGTTATATCGTTTAGCAATAGGCTTAATCTTAGCCTTAATTTCATCTATTGTATAAACCACGAGAACCTCTTTATTACCTAGAAAAATACTTCTAACATCGAAAAATAAAAATTATTCTTTATCGAAAAATTCAGATACATCTTTTGGATTATTAAAATCAAGTTTAACAAGTTTTGACTTTTCTTTCGCTAGAGATTTAATATCGCTTTTTGCTTGTTCAACTTCGAGCATTGAATAATTTTCTTGATTGTATAACATGATATCTCTCCTTGAATAGTATATACCTATTGTATATTTTTACATAAAACGAATCAAGTTTAATACAAAATATGTTAAATATTTTCTTCCTAATTTAGCAAAAAAAAAATTTTAAGTAATTTTAGGTAACTCTGAGAGAAAAAATTTAGAAGAAAAAATAAAAAGGCAAGGTCCGAAAACCTTGTCTTTATTACTATACCGGCGGCCGGGGTCGAACCGGCACGTCCTTGCGGACACTGGATTTTGAGTCCAGCGCGTCTGCCAATTCCGCCACGCCGGCATATAGTAACTGGGGTAGCTGGATTCGAACCAACGCATGAGGGAGTCAAAGTCCCTTGCCTTACCGCTTGGCTATACCCCAATAATATAAAATAGGCGAGTGATGGGGATCGAACCCACGCATGCCAGAGCCACAATCTGGTGTGTTAACCACTTCACCACACCCGCCATACTATTAAACACGGGCAGTAGGAATTGAACCCACACTGAAGGTTTTGGAGACCTTAGTTCTACCTTTAAACTATGCCCGTAGAGGATGGAAGGGGAGGGATTCGAACCCCCGAACCCGAAGGAGCGGATTTACAGTCCGCCGCGTTTAGCCTCTTCGCTACCCTTCCATATGATAAAAATTAT
>NZ_GL732463.1:92693-144803 GCF_000187585.1 Streptococcus peroris ATCC 700780 | reverse complement strand
CTTTCTACATATTAATTACTGTTAAATTAATTACTGTTAAAATAACTTTATTTTTATAAATAAGAAAAACACTAAATTTTTTCTTTAATATAGAAGAAATTATGTTTTAAAGAGTAAAAACAAAAAGCCCACTGTTGTAGGCTTTTCGTAAGATATATTTTAAAATTAAAGCATTTTGTTGTAGAACTCGACGATAAGTGCTTCGTTGATTTCTGGGTTGATTTCATCACGTTCTGGTAAACGAGTCAATGAACCTTCCAATTTGTCAGCGTCGAATGATACGAATGCTGGACGTCCAAGAGTTGCTTCAACAGCTTCAAGGATTGCTGGAACTTTCAATGATTTTTCGCGAACTGAGATTACTTGACCTGGAGTTACGCGGTATGATGGGATATCAACACGTTTTCCGTCAACAAGAATGTGACCGTGGTTTACGAATTGACGAGCTTGACGACGAGTAGTCGCAAGACCAAGACGGTAAACTACGTTATCCAAACGACGTTCCAAAAGAAGCATAAAGTTGAAACCAAGGATGCCACCTTTGATTTTTGTAGCTTCTACGAACAAGTTACGGAATTGTTTTTCACCAACACCGTAAGTGAAACGAAGTTTTTGTTTTTCAGCCAATTGCAAACCGTATTCTGACAATTTTGAACGGTTGTTTGGTCCGTGTTGTCCTGGTACGTAGTTACGACGTGCCAATTCTTTACCTGTACCTGTAAGTGAAAGGCCAAGGCGACGAGCTTGTTTCCAAGATGGTCCTGTATAACGTGACATATGTATGTCCTCCTGATATAAATAATATTTCGGTGGAAATAGTCACTTAGAAAGCCCTGATTCGTGCAGATGCCCTTCGCCTAAACAGCCAAGGTTACTTATCATAAGACACCTGTTGACGAGCTTCATGCTCCCCTGCTGCTATTTCACACAAGGGATATTGTACCATGAAACACTGCATTTGTAAAGAGATTTTTATCTTTATTTCAAATTTAGGCTGAATGTAAACTTGCTTCCTAAGCCATACTGACTTTCTGCTGTGATTTCACCACCAAGCTGATGGGCCAGTTCTTGTGCAATCGCAAGCCCTAATCCATGCCCGCCTGTCTTCATATTACGCGAAGTTTCTACACGATAAAGTCTTTTAAAAATCTTTTCTAAATCCTCAGGAAGGATTCCCTGACCCTCGTCTTTCACACTGATTGTGAGCTCTTGTTCTGTCAATTGGGCAAGTACCTCAATTCTGGTTCCTGGATCTGAATATTTGAAGGCATTGTTTAACAAATTGACCAGAATACGAGAAAGTTTGTCATAATGGCTTTTGATTTTCGCCGACTCAGGTAACACTTGAATGTAAACATCTCGCTCCTCTCGTTCAATCTGAAGTTGGAACTCACTCATTGATTCAATCAACAGCCGATCTAAAAAGACCTCTTCAACTTCTTCGTCAGCTATATCTTGAGGCTGAGCGTTAAGAGTCAAAACATCCAACTCGTCCACTAGCTTGTTTAAGCGCTCGGTTTGGCGACCAATTGTGGTTAAGTAATGGAGTCGCTCCTCTTCCTTGATTACTCCATCTAGAATACCCTCCACAGTAACCTGAATGGAGGTAATAGGAGTTTTAATATCATGAGAGAGCTGCGCAATCATCATTCTTTTTTCTCGCTCGCTCTCATCAAGTGATTGAAAGGTATCTTGTAGATTGCGGGACATGTCATTAAAAGCCTGGCCTAACTCTTGAAACTCTAATGGCCCTTTGGTTTCAATTTCTGTGCTGAAATCTTTGCTTGCTATCTTATGAGCTTGTTTTTTCAAATGTTTCAAAGAAGAAAAAACAGGCGACAAAAGAAAGATGCTCACTGCTGCGCCAATGAAACTAGCAAGTAAGGTCATTCCAACTAGAAAGTAAACTTCACTTTTCTCAATCAACATTCGTTGAACAGCCCAGAAAACGACCAAAATCGTTAGTAGAGTCGAAACTAGATATCCCGCTAAAATATAGCTTTTTAATTTCATTTTTTACCTCTCGGTCTTTCCAGTTTATAGCCCAATCCCCAAACAGTTTTGATAGCAGGAGTGTTTAAATTCGTATACTTACTCAACTCTTGTCTCAAAGCATGGATATGAACATTGAGTGTATTGGTATCATCAACATAGTCCTCTTGCCATACCTTCTCGTAAAGTTCAGTCTTTGAAAATACTCTATCGGGATTGCTGGCTAATATCCATAGAAGTTCAAAGGATTTCACTGTCAATTCCAAAGATTGTTCCCCAACGCGAACCTCATGAGTCACATGGTTGATCACTAAGTCTCCAAGCTCAATCTGCTCTGTCTCTCCTCCACGACTAAGACGGCGCAAGATATTATTCACTCTCAAAACCAATTCCCGTGGGCTAAACGGTTTGGCTATAAAATCATCTGCCCCCAAACTTAAGCCATAAATCTTATCTTGTTCGCTTGTCTTAGCAGTTGTAAAGAGAAAGGGTTGATCAGGAGCAATATACTGAACTTCACTGATGAAATCATAACCGTCCATATTAGGCATCATGATATCTGTGATAATGAGGTCGATAGATTTTTTTCTAAAAAGTTCTAATCCTTCCTTACCATCATGGGCAACTAAAACATCGTAACCTGCCTGTAAAAGATAGCGATTTTGAATATCCAGAATATCTATCTCATCATCAACCAACAAAATTGTCTTTTTCATCTGACACTCCTTTGACAAAAACAGTGTTATACTTGCTTTAGTATAACACTATTTTCCGTAATGTTTAAATGATTTGAACCTTAATCTTCTCTTTTGGTTTTCCAACCCAAAAATCCAACAAAACCTGCCAAGACTAGGCCAAGAATTCCAAGTCCAGCTGTAGCCGTTTGAGCTTCACCAGTATTTGGTAGCATAGGTTGCCCATCATTTCCCCTAGTTTTAGCCATGGAATTATCCATAGAATCAGCCATTCTCATCTCTGAAGCATGGACTTCTTTCGTCATTTCCTTCATTTTGTTCATAGAATCTGACGTAGAAGAAGGCATAGACATCTGATTTCCTTGAGGAGTTCTGGACATCATTTCTAATCCATGAAGTTGAATCGTTACTTGGCGAGTAGCAACCAGATTGGTCAAATCAGGTTTGCCATCTTTAGTGCCGTACACCTTGATGGTAGCTAGATATGTTTGGCTTCCGTTAGCTCGAAGTTGCTCCAGCAAATCCTGACCATCTTTACCAACCGTATTACCATTCAAATCTACTTCGTAGAAATATTGACCTTTAGCCAAGCCTTCAAGTGGTAATAGAGCAGGATTTTTGGCTGTTCCATTGTCTGACCATGGGGCCTTATCTGAGGTTTTTAACAAGAGGCGAGTCAACATACCATCTCCACCAAAAGCTTCGTATGGAATGACTTGGTTGACACCGGCCAAGAAAGGTCCAGGAACCATAGCCTTATCAAGGTAGCTAGCTGGAACAT
This sequence comes from Streptococcus peroris ATCC 700780, assembly GCF_000187585.1. Lineage (GTDB taxonomy): Bacteria > Bacillota > Bacilli > Lactobacillales > Streptococcaceae > Streptococcus > Streptococcus peroris. The sequence goes on along the minus strand of NZ_GL732463.1, from coordinate 141,335 downwards.
CAATCACGTCTTTGACATTGTTAACAACAGACTCTTTAACCTGATTTGGGGTGGTCAAGCCATTCAAGTTGATATCCAAATCCTTAGTCGCTACGAGGTTGCTCAAATCTGCCTTGCCATCTTTCGCACCGTACACTTTAATAGTAGCTTTATAGCTTTGCGTCCCATTTTGTTTTAACAAGTCTAGAAGCTCTTTATCTGATTTACCTTGAGTGCCAGCCAAATCCACTTCATAGAAGTAGAGACCTTTGCCCAATTTTTCTACTGGTGGGAGGGCAGGATTTTTTGCTGAACCGTTGTCTGACCATGGAGCCTTGTCTGATGCCTTCAGAATCAAACGAGTCAACATACCGTCACCAGCGAAGAATTCGTATGGAATGACTCGGTTGACACCGGCTGTGAATGGACCTGGGAAGTTGGCTTTATCCAAGTATGTAGCTGGGACGTCTACCGTGTCTTTAGTGTTGTCGGCTACACCTTTTTGTACTTCAACTGGGGTGGTCAAGCCGTTCAAGTTGACATCCAAATTTTTAGTCGCTACGAGGTTGCTTAAATCGGCCTTACCATCTTTCGCACCATACACTTTAATAGTAGCTTTATAGCTTTGAGTGCCGTTTTGTTTCAAGAGGTCAAGAAGGTCTTTATCTGATTTACCTTGAGTGCCAGCCAAATCCACTTCATAGAAGTAAAGGCCTTTGCCCAATTTCTCTACTGGTGGGAGAGCAGGATTTTTAGCCGAGCCATTGTCTGACCACGGAGCCTTGTCAGAAGCTTTCAAGATAAGGCGAGTCAACATACCGTCACCAGCAAAGAATTCATATGGAATGACTTGGTTGACACCGGCGGTGAATGGACCTGGGTAATTGGCCTTGTCCAAGTAAGAAGCTGGAACATCTACTGTGTCTTTGGTATTGTCAGCCACACCTTTTTGCACTTCAGCTGGAGTGGTTGCTGGTTGAGCTTCACTTGCTTCACGGTCTTGTCCAGAGACTACAGGAGCAGAATTTGTTGCAGGTTTAACCGTATCTTCTGTTTGTTTCTTAGATTCTGGTTTTGCTTGCACTTCTTCTTTGGGAACTACTACTTGGTCTTTATCAGCTACATCCGCTTTTTCTTGAGAGCTTGTAGAATCCAAGCTTACTTTAGGTACTGAATCTGCCTGTTCTGAAGGAAGAGCTACATCGACTGCTTTTTTTAGAGCCTCTGCTGGTAAGTCGCTCTTTTCACTCACCGAATCTGCATCTGGCACGACTTGAGCAGTGGTCGGATTGACCACATCAGCACGCGCAGAACCTGGTTGACCGACTAGGACAAAGAAGCCACTAGCCACAACAACTGAAGCAACACCGACACTGAGACGGCGGATAGACCAACGAGTATATCTCTGATTTGGATTGAATTTCATAGGATTCTCCTTAGAGTTTTCTTTTTTTGATGACTCTAGTATAATCTCCTAAAATTAAAAAGGATTAAGAAAAAGTTAAAATTTTTCTTAAATCCTTCTTATAAAATACTTATATTGATTCAATAATCATTGCAAAAGAGAGTCGCCGCCCCTCTTCTACTCACTGAGTTCTGCTAAGGAATTCAAATGTTGATTATTTACAATAGCCATGATATAAGTGTCTGCTTTCAGTAAATCATCTGGGCCAAATTGAACATCAAGTGGGGCATTTTCTTGTTCTCGAAAACCGAGTACATTGAGTTTATACTTTCCTCGTATATCCAGCTGACTGAGGCTTTGTCCAACCCAGCTGTTTGGGATTTTCATCTCAACGATTGAGACATTTTTATCTAATTTGAAAACATCTACGCTATTATGGAAAAGAATTGCTTGAGCAAGAGATTGCCCCATCTCAAATTCTGGTGAGATAACCGAATCTGCCCCTATCTTTTCTAAAACCCTTTTAGCTGTCCGACTTTTAACTTTAGCAATCACTCTTGGAACGCCTAGGCTCTTACAATGCATCACTGCAAGTACGCTAGATTCCAAACTTTCCCCCGTAGCTACAACAACTGTATCACAAGTATCGATTCCAGCTGCTTGCAAGAGTTCTTCGTCGGTAATATCTCCTACGATCCCACTAGCTAGTACTGGCTCAAATTGATTGATTCGTTCTTCGTGGTTATCAATCGCTATAATATTCATATCTAGTTTTGACAATGCCTCCAAAACACTAGAACCAAATACTCCTAAACCTAAAATTCCTATCGTACGTTCTGACATGCTTTTTCCTTCCTTATCCAATGGTTATATCTGCTTTCATATAGTGAATCATATCCTTTTTATCTGGTTGATAGTCTGCTAAACTAACTAGTAAGGTCAAAGGACCGATACGACCAATAAACATTAGCATCATCACGACACTCAGTGCTAATCGTCCAAGTTCTGGAGTTAGGTTTGCAGTTACCCCAACTGTCGCAAGAGCGGATATTGTCTCAAACATAAGATGAATGAAAGGAGGATTGTCCTTAGCCGTTAAACCAAGTAAAAGCAGACCGAGTAAAAAGGTCAGTAAAAAAATAATAAAAACGCTAAATGATTTTTGCACTGTTTTCGGATCAATTGTTCTCTGACAAATATTAACATGAGGTAAACCAAGTAATTCCGTTCTGGCAAAGAGAATTAAAACGAAAAAGGTAGTTATCTTAAGACCCCCAGCCGTTCCTCCAGGCGCTCCACCGAGAAACATTTGAAAGATATAGAGGAGCAAGGTAACAGAACGTGCCTGGGTAAAATCAATAGAAGCAAACCCCGCAGTTCGCATACTAACTGTTTGGAAAAAGCTGACCAATATTTTTTCTGGTACAGTTAAATTGCCTATGGTTCCCGCATTTCCCCACTCTGTACATAATGTCGTCACCGTACCAAAGAGAAGAATCCCAACCGTTAAGCCTAGCACTAACTTTGTATGAAAACGCAACTTTCTTTTTTGAGATTTTTTTACTTGTGACGCAAGGTCAAACCAGACCATAAATCCCAAACCACCCGTAATGATTAATCCTGCAATCACTAGATTTATCAATGGATCTGTTTGAAAGCTCGATAAACTAGTACTTCCAAAATTATCGAAGCCAGCATTACAAAAAGCTGAGATAGCGAGGAAGATAGAAGTAAATATTCCTCGGGCTAAACCGAATTCTGGAATCAATCGGAAACTTAAAAGAAAGGCTCCTAACCCCTCAATCAAAAAGGTTGTTAGAAAAATGGAGCGAATAAAGTCTTTTAAAGACCTTGACTCCTCATAACTAAAACTCTCTTGAAGAGTCTCGCGACTTCTAAGACTGAGCTTTTGCTTACTTTGAGTATAGAAAACTCCGATAAAGGTCATCAAACCTAAACCACCAATCTGAATCAGGAACATACAGATTAGCTGCCCCCAGACATTGTAGGTTGAAGCGACAGGCAAGGTAAAAAGTCCGGTCACACAGACCATAGAAACTGTTGTAAAGAGATGATCAAAATAGCTGGCACTCGATGTCTCTGCTTGTACAAAAGGTAAACTCAACAACAGGGAACCTACCAAAATGACCATTGCAAAACTTAAAAAAATTCTCCTCGCAGGGGACATACGAACCAGAGTCGTACTGACTTTTTTAAAAAATGATTTGAATAACATAGCTACATTGTACCACAAAACCAGTGAAAGCACTCACATATGATACACAATCTCAAGGCAGAGTTCTAGCGCCTTATCAAAAGCTTCTGAGCCCCAATCACGCTGGTCATAGTTATCAAGATCTGCTAAAGAATCTGCCGTAAACAGCAACTCACCCCAAACAACTTTGCGTAACTGGGCTACTGCTGCAAGGGCTGCACACTCCATCTCCACAACAGCACAGCCTTCCTCTTTACGATAAGCCACTTTTTCAGCTGTTTCTCGGTAAAAACCGTCTGTCGACCAGGTCATGACTTCTTCATAAGGAACGCCTAGTTGTTCTAAGACCTGTTCGATAGCAGAAACAGCTTCTACATGAACATCCATATAACGAGAAGGTGGCGCATAATGGTAGCTAGCTCCTTCATCACGCAGTGCTCTTACCGGAACTAGGAAAGCATTTTCTTCTATATTTGTTAGCACACCACAAGTTCCTGTAGAAATGATTTTCTCCACACCGTAGCCAATCAACCAATCCATAAACTGAGCAGCCGGGGCAGAACCAACGGGAGCTTGCGCTAGGCACACTTCCTCACCCTTGTAACTCATGACATAAACAGGATAAGTCTTTGTGGCAGAAATGAACTTGCCAGCGCACTCTGCTCCAACTTCCTGAGCAAAGCAATCAATCTCCTCCTCCAAAAATGCATAGATGCACTTCTTTGGCAACTGTAAATCTAATCCTTCGTGATTTGGCATGATGACTGCCTGAGGATTGTCATCAAACTCTAAAATAGGAATAGCGTGTTTGTGAATCATAGACTACCTCCTCCAAATTTGTACTATTGTATCGAACATCTACATCCTTGTCAAGAAGCCATCTTTTGAGTATTAAAAAGCGACAAGCTAGTACCTGAAAGTCAGATGATTAGCTTGTCCTCTTTTTTATCAATCAATCTATAACTCTTATTTTAATGTCTACCAGGTGCTCCATTCCCAGGTCCACCATTTCCTTGAGGCCCTCCGCCACCAGGCATAGAATTGACGATTTCAGTTTGTTTTTCACCGTTGAGGTAGATATCTCCGCCTGTGTAGGTCGCCGTTCCGTCAAAGTCAAAACCTGATTGGCCAGTCATTTTAATCGTTCCTCCATTGACTGTAATATTACCATTTGAGTCAATCGGATCTGTGTCCCCTTGACCAACTTCAACTGTCAAATTCCCACCATTCATGGTGAAGAAGATTTCACTTTGTTGGGCATTTTTGTTGGCTGCATTGACACCATCATCCGTTGAATATATGGTGATGTCTCCACCGTTGATAGTGATTGACTTACCTTCAAGCCCTTCTGTAGAATTCTTAACGGTATAGGTACCACTATCAATAACCAAATCACCTGATGCGTGGATACCGTCATCACCGGCAGTAACAGTGATGGTATTGTCAGAGAGATACATGGTTCCAACAGAAGTATCGTCATCATTATCTACCTTGACGCCGTCTTCCTTGGCATCGATGGTCATGGTTGTACCAGTGATATTGAGTTCATCATTGACATTAAAGGCATCTCCGACTGCTGTGATATTGTAGGTACCGCCTGTGATATGTAGTGTATCATTGGCTTTGATACCATTATTCTTTTTGCCGTCTACATTGAGAGTTCCTTTCCCATTGATGGTCAAGTCTACTTTCGAGAATAGCGCTGCATCAGCTTTTTCATCACTATTAGAAGCAGAATCTGATAGGCTATTGGTTGTGCCATCTGCTAGAGTTAGGTAAACATGACCAGCTGACGTTGCAGAAATAGCTGCATTGGTGTTAGTCATAGTTACACCGTTCAGGACGATATGTACATCGTCTGTTTTTTCAGCTGCAATCTTAATTTGAACGCCGTCAGATTGGCCAGAAATCACATAGGTTCCAGATTTAGAGATAGTGACTGTAGAATCTGATACAGCAACTCCTTCACCTGAAACGGTTGCAGTAGATCCAGACAGAGTCACAGTTGATGCAGATTTTTCATCATAGGAAGTGTCGTAGTCCTTGTCTGTAAAATAGCTAGTTTTCTTAGCATATGTAGCGGATGTTGTTGTACTATTGCTAGCTGTTGTATTTGCAGTTGACTGAGCACATGCTGTTACTAGAGATAGAGTAGCAAGAGTCGCTAATAAGAATGTCCATTTTTTCGCTTTCATGCTCATTTCCTCGTCTTTCATTTTACATGATTTTAGTCTACGGGACCTTCCTAAAATAAACCTAAATTTTTTCTGAAAATTTTCTTAAACTATACGAGTTCAATTGATAATCAAAACTCATGGTAGAAAAAAGAACAGTAAAATGCTGTTCTTTTAATTTTCTTCTTTGGCTGGAATTTCTTTGATAACTCGTGCTGGGTTGCTTGCCAGAACTACATTATTCCCGAAAGACTTAGTAATAACTGCTCCTGCTCCCGCAACTACATTTTCACCTAAAGTAACACCTGGAAGAACGATGGCACCACCACCTGCCCAGAAGTTCTCGCTAATGGTAATCGTGCAAACATCCAACATGATCGAATTCCAGTTGGAATAGAAATTTTCTCATCAAAAGATAAAAAAACTAGTACATCGAATGATGTACTAGTTTTTAAGTAGAAAGCTGACTATTTCTCTTTTGAAAAAATCAGATTAGTCTTCTTTCTTTTTACGAGCGATAAGTCCAAATCCACTCAAGACACCTACTAAACCAAGTGCAGCAAGGCTAGAATGATCTTCAGAACCAGTATTTGGCAATTGAGGAGCATCTTCCTTAGTTTCTACTGTATGAGCTACTGGAGCTGGTGTAGTTGGTTTAACTGGTTTAACTGGCACTGATGCTGGTTTTGGTGCTGGAACTGGTTTTGGTGCTGGCGTTGGTGCTGGAGTTGGTGTTGGAGTCACTTTCTTCTTGTAAATGTGTTGGACATTACCGTCTTTATCGACAACTGTCTTCACAAACTCGTAACCTGGAATATCTTTCTTAGGTTGTTCGCCATCTTCTGTTGGGTAACCTGGAATTGGTTTACCATTTTCATCAACATATGAAGTTGTCACTTTTTCATAGACATGAACTGTATCACCGTTAGGCAATTTCTTAGTCTCAACGAAGCGGTAACCTGGAATATCTTTCTTAGGTTGTTCGCCGTCTTCTGTTGGGTTACCTGGAATTGGTTTACCATCTTTGTCTACAAATGTAGTAACTGGGGTTACTGTTGGTGTGTATGTTGCAGAAGCTTTTGTTCCGTTCATATCTTCACGAACAACTGTTACAGAAGGAGCTGTACCTGTGAATTCAGGTTCTGGTTTGAAGGTTACAGTACCATCTGGAGCTACTGTGTAAGTACCAACACCTGGAATAGTCTTCGTAGTTGAACCATCATCAAATGTTGCTGGAACCTTATCATTCATTGGAACACTGCTATCGCCTTCCTTGAATGTTGGCTTGCCAGTCTGTTCTTGACCTTTTGGTCCAATAGATGTTGCTGGATCTGCTGTTGGAGCCACTGGAGTTACTGTTGGTGTGTACTTAGCTGTAACTGGTGTACCGTTCTTATCGACACGTTTAACAGTTACGCCTGTTCCTACTCCCGTGAATGATTTTTCTGGGACGAAGGTTACTGTGCCGTCTGGTGCTACAGTGTATGTTCCTTCTCCTGGGATGACCTTAGTTGTTGAACCATCTTCAAATGTAGCTGGAACATCATTATCCATTGGAACATCTGGATTACCTGGGGTAAAGGTTGGGGTGCCTGTTTGTGTCTTACCTTGGATATCTGTTGATGTTACTGGTTCCGCAGTTGGTGTTACTGGAGTTACTGTTGGTGTGTATTTAGCGGTTACTGGTGTACCGTTCTTATCTACACGCTTAACAGTTACACCTGTTCCTGTTCCTGTGAATGATTTTTCTGGGACGAAGGTTACTGTGCCATCTGGGGCTACAGTGTAAGTTCCTTCTCCTGGAATGACCTTAGTTGTTGAACCATCTTCAAATGTAGCTGGAACATCATTATCCATTGGAACATCTGGATTACCTGGGGTAAAGGTTGGGGTGCCTGTTTGTGTCTTACCTTGGATATCTGTTGATGTCGCTGGGTCTGCTGTTGGAACTACTGGAGTAATCTTAGGTGTGTAAGTTGTTTCTACAGCTGTTGCATTCGCGTCTTTAGCTTGAACCTTAACTGGAACGACTTCACCTGAGTATGATTTATCAGTTGGTGTGAAGGTGACAACACCTGTAGCCTTATCAACTGTAAAGGTACCGATAACCTTACCGTCTGGTGACTTAGCATCTACTGAAGCAGCTGGTTGACCATTTTCATCAAGAAGGGTAATGGTATCCTTGTCGATTGGAGCAACTGGATCACCTTCTGTGAAGGTCACTGTACCAGTTTGAACCACACCTTGAGGTGCTTCTGATTCAGCTGGTGTTGCTGTTGGAGCTACTGGTGTAACAGTTGGTGTGTACTTAGCTGTTGCTGGAGTACCGTTTTTATCGACACGCTTAACAGTTACGCCTGTTCCGACTCCTGTGAATGATTTTTCAGGAACGAAGGTTACAGTTCCGTCTGGGGCTACTGTGTAGGTTCCTTCGCCTGGAATAACCTTAGTTGTTGAACCATCTTCGAAGGTTGCTGGAACAGTATCATCCATTGGTACGTTTGAGTTACCTGGTGTGAATGTTGGTTTACCAGATTGAGTTTGACCTTGTTTGTCTTTTGAAGTAGCATCCACAGCAGTTGGCTTCACTGGAGTTACTGTTGGTGTGTATGTTGCAGAAGCTTTTGTACCGTTCATATCTACACGAACAACTGTTACAGCTGGTGCTGTTCCAATAAATGATTTTTCAGGAACGAATGTAACTGTTCCGTCTGGGGCTACTGTATAAGTACCAACGTTTGGAACTGTCTTCGTAGTTGTACCATCTTCAAATGTAGCTGGTACAGTTTCATTGATAGCAACAGTCTTCTCAACACCATCAACTGTTACAGTTCCACCCTTGAATTCAGGTTTTCCTGTTTGAGTTGCACCTTGTACATCGGTAGATGTTGCTGGTGTTGCTGTTGGTGTTACAGGGACAATCTCTGGAGTGTAAGTTGTATCAACCTTGATACCGTTTGAGCTTTCAGCTTGAACCTTAACTGGTGTAACAGTACCTGTGTAAGATTTGTCAGTTGGTGTGAAAGTTACAGTACCAGTTGCTGGGTCGATTGAGAAGTTACCGATAACAGTTGTACCATCTGCCGCATAGGCTGGTGTAGTTCCACTTACTTCATTACCATCTTTATCCAAAAGTTTATAGCTATTTTCTTTAATGGTTACAGGTTTGTCTTGACCATTTACTTGAACAGTTGTTCCTGCAAAGGTTGGTGTACCGGTTTGAGTTGCACCTTGGATATCTTTTGAAGTTGCAGGGTTTGCAGTTGGAACTGCTGGCACAACCGTTGGTGTGTAGGTTGCATCTGAAGTAATGGTTGCAGTCTTACCATTAGCATTTGTAATAGTAGCAGTTGCCTGAACAGTTACTCCTTTTGCAGTACCAACAAAGTCTTTTTCAGGTGTGAAGGTCACCGCTCCTGTAGTAGGATCGATAGTATAGCTACCTTCACCTGCTACTGTCACTGTTGTTTCATCAGTTGGTTGACCAGTTGCTGGATCCACCAATTTCTTGCTAGTGATTTCAGCAGTCTTGTCGTTACTCAAATCAAAGGTTGGTGTTTGGGTTTGTGGAACGTTTTGAATGTCTTCAGAAACTTTATTGGTTGGAGTAATAGCGATTGGTGTTACAGTTGGTGTGTACTTAGCAGTAGCTGTCTTAACGTACTCTTCTTGAACCTTACCATCTTTATTGCGACCAACTGGTGCTGACAATGTAACTTCCACACCTTTGGCTGTACCAGTAAAGCTTGGCTCTGGAACAAAGGTTACTTCACCTGTCGTAGGGTTGATCGTATAGGTACCTTCGCCTGCAACAGTTACTGATGTAGCGTCTGTTAGCATTCCTGTAGCTGGATCTACCAACTTAGCAGGGTATGTTGCGCTTGGAGTGACAGCAATCTTGTCACCATTTGCGTTAGTAGCAGTTGTATTAAAGGTTGGTGTTCCTGTTTGGCTTGCACCTTGTACATCAGTAGATGTCTTGTTAACCCCTTCAATCTCAATCGGTGTGACAGTTGGCACGTAAAAACCATCCATAGTACTCAACTGAATATCTACGTTTGGTTCAATATCTGGGAATCTAGTTGACCATCCAGTATCGTTTCCGTTGTTATCTGAACGGCGGATTGAGATACCATCAGCTGTTCCAAGGAAATCATCCTCAGGGATAAACTCAACATTAACGTCTTTACCGTTTGCTGTGATCTTGTACTTACCTTGACCTGGAACTACGTAGTAGCCTTCAGCATCAAGAGTTGCACGGTTGCCATCTTTGTCCACGATGTATGGCTCTACAGTTTCATCGATGACTGCAGTTGAGTTACGAGTATACTTGTGTTCCCCACGTGCTGTAAAGGCTACAGTTGCTGTTTGCTTCGCACCTTGAAGACCACTAGTTTCTTTAAATTCCCCTTTTGGTGGATGAGTAATTTGAGTCTTGAAGTCTTCAACTTCTCCTGAGAAAGCCAAACCTGTTGGTTTTTCAATCTCCTTATCTTTCTTAGCAATACGAACACGAGCACCTAGTTCTTTGACACTAGGATCAACGTAGGTCTTACTGTGAGCAAAGGTTAACTCGACTGTCCCATCTTGGGTGATTTTAGCAAGATCAGAGCGTTCATCTTCATCAAAAGTACCGTTTTGGTTAAAGTCTACCCAACCATAGATATAGGCTTCTTTAGCCCCATCTGTATGCGCTTGGATGGACATCTTGTAGTTACCTGGTCTCGTACGGTCCATCTTGATCATCTCATTGGTTGTCCCTTTGAGTTCTTCTGGAAGCAATTGATTGATACCTTCATCGGCCGTCGTTGCATTATCATCACCGAACCAGTCTAGAACAGTATTTTCATCCATATCAGGGCTCACATTCCCAAGATACGGTTGATTTACTTTAGCTCCAGTAACACCGTCTACGGTTGCAATGGTATGGACTGCCTTACCATATGACTCAGGAGCATCTCCTTCATCAAGCGGGAAGAAACCAAGCATGGCTGATTGTTTCCCTCCTGAAGCAATGTAAAGACCAATCTCAGAAGCCCCCCTAGTCATAACAAGAGGAACATCCACATCACCCTCAGAAATATTTGGTCCGAAGATCCCTGTTCCGAGACCTCCAGTTGTTAAATCGGCACTTCCAAAGTACTTCCAAGCAACTGCTTTTTTATCTGGCCCAACTTGATTTGATCTTCGAATTTGGTCAAGGTTGATCGTCTTGAGACTCATGCCTTTTATTTTAGTGGAAGGGTTCGAACCAAATAAATTGTCTGTGTCTTGTGGAATATAAGTTACATTATTTCGTCTGGAAAATTTTTTCCATTCCCCAAGATGTTGCCAACCTTCTCCGTTTGTGGTGAACATAACCAATTCACCTGGTGAAGCAGATTCCCCATCAGCCATGACAAGAGCAGGTTTGACCACTTTTCCACGGAAGGTCGCAGAAATTTCAAACTGGACTCCAATGTTCCCACCCTCTAATTCTGAACTAATGGTAGTTTTCTTTGTCCCAGTATCAATATTTTCGAATTTAATTTCAGTCCAACGGTTTTGAGCCTCGGCAATAACCTTTGCTTCGTGACCAGCGTTCAATTCTGCAAGCGCTTTTTGATTAGTAGTCCCACTCACATAACCATTTCTGGCATTTGGATCATAGGTAGCCTTTTCAGCTGCCGTCGCTCCTCGGTCTTCTAAGCGCTTTTTGTAGATTTCTGTTGCTTGGAAGGGTTTCAAAGATTTAACTTTGACGGTTACCACGTAACCCGGCATAATTTCCTTAGTATAGGTGGCACCAACTTGAAGGGCAAGATCCCCATTCGACGTTGTTGTAGTGCCCGTCCAGTTGGCTGTATCCCCAAAGTCCAACCAAGTAATCTGTCTAGCCAAAGATTTGGCATCAAGATCTGTTGTATATCCTGGTTTTTCAACTTTTGGAGTTGATGTTGCGTCTACAACATCTGCCCCTACTCCAGTAGTAGCTGCTGTTTCTGCACGGAAGGCTGTGCCTTTGTCAATCTCTTTCCCATTACGAGGGTCGTTCTTCCCTGTATTTGCGATTGCGTTTGTCCCTTCAGCTGGTGCAGTGTTTTCAGCTGGTTTTCCTGTAGTGGCTTCTGTAGTAGCAGGAGTTTCAACTACTGGTTTTTCTACTTTCGCTACTTCCTTATTTTTAAGTTTCGCATTGACTGTTGTTACAAGTGATTGGTAAGCTGCATCTAGTTCAGCTTGACTTGTAGCAGTTGCAAGAGTATTTTGAGCGTTGGCAAGACTTGCTTTGAGAACTTCTACACTCTCATCTGTCTTGTTGCTGTATTTGCCATTTGCCAAGTTTGCTTCAACTTCAGCAACATAAGCTGCCAATGTTTCAGTTTTAAGCTCAGGTTTTACCTCAGTTGAAACTACAGGAGCTGCTTCTGCTTGGTAAGTTACTTCTTTTGCAGGTGCTGCTTTCGCTTCTGTTGCAGGTGCTGCTTTCGCTTCTGTTGCAGGTGTTGCTTCAGTCGTAGCAGGTGTTTTAGCTTTTTCAACTTCCGTTTTAGCTGCGACACCTTCAGCTTGTTTATTTTCAGTCACTTCATCAGCTCCGACACTTGTAGCAGTTCCAGCCATCACTAGTGTTCCTAGTAGGACCGAACAAACCCCTACATGAAGTTTACGGATTGAGAATCGACTGATACGATCATTAAACAGATCATTTTTCATGATTTTCCTCCATCCCCCTTTGGGAATTTATTTTTTATAGTTTATTTATTGTTGATTATCTCTAAAAATACAACATCTTATTTTTACACTTCAAAGTATAAATGTCAAGAATTTTTACCATTTTTTATTAAATGACCTAGCCTTAAGGCAAATTGTTCAATTTTTCAAGAAAATAGACCTTATACTTTTCATATCTCTAACACGCCAAAAGAGGGAAAGTTCCCTCTTTTAGAGTTAGTAGATTTATTCGTTTGTTTCATCTGTCTCCGCTAAGACGTCCACTTGTCCTTCTTCTTGTGAATCTACGAAAAGTGACTCTTCATTAACAGCTTGTGGTTCAAGATTGCGGTAACGAGCCATACCAGTACCTGCTGGGATGATCTTACCGATGATAACATTTTCCTTAAGTCCAAGGAGATGATCTTTCTTACCACGGATAGCCGCATCTGTAAGGACACGTGTTGTTTCCTGGAAGGAAGCTGCTGACAAGAAGCTATTTGTTTCAAGTGAGGCTTTGGTAATTCCCATAAGGACTGGGCGACCAGTCGCTGGAACACCACCTGCGATAAGGACATCTTTATTGGCATCTGTAAAGTCGTTGATATCCAAAAGTGTACCCATGAGAAGGTCTGTATCACCTGGATCCATGACACGAACTTTACGGATCATTTGACGAACCATAACCTCGATGTGTTTGTCGCCGATTTCTACCCCTTGGCTACGGTAAACTTTTTGTACTTCACCTAGGAGGTAAGTTTCAACTGACAAAACATCACGTACAGCAAGGAGACGTTTTGGTTGGATAGAACCTTCTGTAAGAGCTGCACCACGAGAGACTTGGTCTCCAACTTCTACACGCATACGGGCTGTGAATGGTACCACGTATTCGCCTTCTCCAGTTTCACCTTTAACAAAGACTTTCTTGGTACGAGTTGAAGCGTCTTCTTCGATAGCGGTAACTTGTCCTTTGACTTCTGTGATGACCGCTTCACCTTTTGGATTGCGGGCTTCAAAGATTTCTTGGACACGAGGAAGACCTTGCGTAATATCGGTATTTGAGGCAACACCACCCGTGTGGAAGGTACGCATTGTAAGCTGTGTACCAGGTTCCCCGATAGATTGGGCAGCGATGGTACCAACTGCTTCACCAACTTCAACCGCATCACCAGTTGCCAAGTTGATACCATAACAGTGACGGCAGACACCGTGACGAGTGTTACATGTAAATACAGAGCGGATAGTTACTTCTTCCACACCAGCATTGACAATTTCACGCGCCTTATCTTCGGTAATCAATTCGTCTGGGCCGATGATGACTTCACCAGTTTCTGGATGGCGAACCGTTTTCTTAGTGTAACGACCATTGAGGCGCTCTTCAAGAGACTCAATCATCTCTTTACCTTCTGTGATAGAGCGGATCAAGAGACCACGGTCTGTTCCACAGTCATCTTCACGAATGATTACGTCTTGGGCAACGTCAACCAAACGACGGGTCAAGTAACCTGAGTCGGCAGTCTTCAAGGCCGTATCGGTCATCCCTTTACGAGCACCGTGAGTTGAGAAGAACATTTCGAGTACTGACAAACCTTCACGGAAGTTTGAAAGGATTGGCAATTCCATGATACGTCCGTTCGGTGCTGCCATCAAACCACGCATACCGGCAAGTTGTGAGAAGTTTGAGATATTACCACGGGCTCCAGAATCCATCATCATAACGATTGGGTTCTTAGGATCTTGGTTGGCAACCAAACGTTTTTCTAGTTTTTCACGAGCTGCACGCCATTCAGCTGTAACAGCATTATAACGTTCATCGTCTGTGATCATACCACGGCGGAATTGTTTAGTGATTTGTTCCACACGTTTGTGTGATTCTTCGATGATTTCAGCCTTGTCTTCAACAACCGGGATATCCGCAATACCCACTGTCAATCCAGCAAGTGTTGATTGATGGTAACCTAAGTTCTTCAAACGGTCAAGGAAGGCTGAAGTTTCTGTTGTACGGAAACGTTTGAAAATTTCAGCGATGATATTTCCAAGATTTTTCTTCTTGAATGGTGGATTGATTTCCAACGCGCTAATAGCTTCATGGATATTTCCACCTAGTGGCAAGAAGTACTTATCCGAAACGCCTTCTGTCAAGTTAGCGTTTGTTGGTTCTTGCAAGTATGGTAGGCCTTCTGGCATGATATCGTTGAAGAGGATTTTACCAACAGTTGTCAGCAAGATTTTGTGTTTTTGATCCTCTGTCCATGGTTTATTCAAACTATCGGTCGTAATCCCAACACGTGAGTGTAGGTGAACATAACCATTGCGATATGCCATGACAGCTTCGTCACGGTCCTTAAAGACCATTCCTTCACCTTCACGACCAGCTTCTTCCATGGTCAAGTAATAGTTCCCCAAAACCATGTCCTGAGATGGCGTAACGACTGGTTTCCCATCTTTTGGATTCAAGATGTGTTCAGCAGCCAACATCAAGATACGAGCTTCCGCCTGTGCTTCTTCTGAAAGAGGCACGTGGATGGCCATTTGGTCCCCGTCAAAGTCGGCATTATAGGCTTCACAGGCTAGTGGATGTAAGCGAAGAGCTTTACCGTCGATCAAGACAGGTTCAAAAGCTTGAATCCCCAAACGGTGAAGGGTAGGTGCGCGGTTCAAAAGTACTGGGTGTTCTTTGATGACTTCTTCCAAGATATCCCAGATACGTTCGTCTCCACGTTCTACCAAGCGTTTTGCCGCCTTAACGTTTTGCACGATATCACGCGCTACGATTTCACGCATGACAAATGGTTTAAAGAGCTCGATTGCCATTTCACGTGGCACACCACATTGGTACATCTTAAGAGTTGGACCAACGGCAATAACAGAACGTCCTGAGAAGTCAACACGTTTACCGAGCAAGTTTTGACGGAAACGTCCTTGTTTCCCTTTGAGCATGTGGCTCAAGGATTTGAGTGGACGGCTACCAGGTCCAGTGATTGGACGACCACGGCGACCATTGTCAATCAAAGCGTCAACTGCTTCTTGAAGCATACGCTTCTCATTTTGAACGATGATACCTGGTGCATTTAACTCAAGCAAACGAGCCAAACGGTTGTTACGGTTGATCACACGACGGTAAAGGTCGTTCAAGTCAGATGAGGCAAAACGCCCACCATCCAACTGCAACATTGGACGAAGATCTGGTGGAATAACTGGCAAGATGTTAAGAACCATCCATTCAGGTTTGTTTCCAGATTTGTAAAAGGCATCCAAAACATCCAAACGGCGGATGGCTTTGACACGTTTTTGTCCAGTAGCTGTTTTCAACTCTTCTTTGAGTTCAGCAATTTCTTTTTCAAGATCAACTTGTTTCAAGAGGTCTTGGATAGCTTCGGCACCCATTTTGGCAACGAATGAACCATGACCAAATTCACGCAAGCGTTCACGGTATTCACGCTCTGTCATGATAGATTTGTGCTCAAGTGGTGTATCTTTTGGATCGATCACCACGTAAGCAGCAAAGTAGATTACTTCCTCGAGAGCACGAGGGCTCATATCAAGGGTCAAGCCCATACGGCTTGGAATTCCCTTGAAATACCAGATATGAGATACAGGAGCTTTCAACTCGATGTGTCCCATACGTTCACGACGAACTTTTGTACGCGTTACTTCAACACCACAACGGTCACAAACAATCCCTCTGTAACGAATGCGTTTGTATTTACCACAAGCACATTCCCAGTCTTTTGTAGGACCAAAGATCACTTCGTCAAAGAGCCCTTCACGTTCTGGTTTCAACGTACGGTAATTGATTGTTTCAGGTTTTTTGACTTCTCCATAAGACCATGAACGGACTTTGCTTGGAGAAGCTAGTGTGATTTGCATACTTTTAAAACGATTTACATCAACCACTATTTCTTCCCTTTCTATTTTAAGTGAACTGCTTATTCTTGTTCAGCAGCTTCTTCTGTTGTTTCCGCTTTTGCATTTTCTTCTGCATCAAAGGCTGCTTTAGCCTCCTGAGCTGCTCTTTCGCGGGCTTTTTCAAGGTCATCTACGTGGATGACATCTTCGTCCATTCCTTCATCAAGGTCACGAAGTTCCACTTCTTGATCATCTTCGTCAAGAACACGCATGTCAAGACCAAGAGATTGTAATTCTTTCACAAGAACTCGGAATGATTCTGGAACACCTGGTTTTGGAATTGGTTTTCCTTTAGTAATAGCTTCATAGGCTTTCAAACGTCCGTTGATATCGTCAGACTTGTAAGTCAAGATTTCTTGGAGGACATTTGAAGCACCATAGGCTTCAAGCGCCCAAACTTCCATCTCACCGAAACGTTGTCCACCAAACTGAGCTTTACCTCCGAGTGGTTGTTGTGTAACGGTTGAGTAAGGTCCAACTGAACGAGCGTGCAATTTATCGTCAACCATGTGGTGGAGTTTAATCATGTACATGACACCGACTGACACACGGTTATCAAATGGTTCCCCAGTACGTCCATCGTAAAGGATTGTCTTAGCATCACTATCCATACCTGCTTCTTTGACAGTGTCCCAAAGGTCTTCAGAACTTGCTCCGTCAAAGACTGGCGTTGCGATGTGAATACCAAGAGTACGAGCTGCCATACCTAGGTGAAGTTCCATAACTTGTCCGATATTCATACGTGATGGCACCCCAAGAGGGTTCAACATGATATCAACTGGAGTTCCATCTGGAAGATAAGGCATGTCTTCTACAGGAACGATACGAGAAACAACCCCTTTGTTTCCGTGACGTCCGGCCATCTTATCTCCGACCTTAATCTTACGTTTTTGTGCGATGTAGACGCGGACTAGCATGTTAACGCCAGATTGCAATTCATCACCATTTGCACGTGTAAAGATTTTAACATCACGTACGACACCATCGGCACCGTGTGGTACACGAAGAGAAGTGTCACGAACTTCACGAGATTTGTCTCCGAAGATAGCGTGCAAGAGACGTTCTTCAGCAGAAAGGTCCTTTTCACCCTTAGGTGTTACTTTACCTACAAGGATGTCCCCTTCTTTAACCTCAGCACCGATACGGATAATACCCATTTCGTCGAGGTCTTTAAGGGCATCTTCACCAACGTTTGGAATTTCACGAGTGATTTCTTCAGGCCCAAGCTTTGTATCGCGTGTTTCTGATTCGTATTCTTCAAGGTGAACAGAAGTATAAACATCATCTTTCACCAAACGTTCGCTCATGATAACGGCATCCTCGAAGTTGTAACCTTCCCATGTCATGTAGGCAACGATTGGGTTTTGCCCAAGCGCCATTTCACCTTTTTCCATTGAAGGTCCGTCTGCGATAAAGTCACCTTTTTCGACGACATCACCAACTTTAACAAGGGTACGTTGGTTGTAAGCAGTACCTGAGTTTGAACGGCGGAATTTTTGAACGTGGTATACATCAAGAGAACCATCTTCGCGGCGAACTTCTACCTTGTCAGCATCCGCATAGGTAACTTTACCATCGTATTGAGCAATAATAGCAGCTCCTGAGTCGTGGGCAGCTTGGTATTCCATACCAGTACCAACGAAAGGTGCTTTTGGATCAATCAATGGCACAGCTTGACGTTGCATGTTAGCACCCATGAGGGCACGATTGGAGTCATCGTTTTCCAAGAAAGGAATACATGCTGTCGCAACGGCAACTACCTGTTTAGGAGAAACGTCCATATAATCAACACTTGATGATGGATATTCTTGGTTAACCCCTTGGTGACGTCCCATGACAACTTTTTCTGCGAAAGTTCCATCTGCATTCAATTTTGAGTTAGCTTGCGCAACTGTGTATTCATCTTCTTCATCGGCAGTCAACCAAACGATTTCGTTGGTTACTTTACCAGTTGCACGATCTACCTTACGGTATGGTGTTTGAATGAATCCATATATGTTTAAGTGTCCATATGAAGACAAGTTGTTGATCAAACCGATGTTTGGTCCTTCAGGTGTTTCAATCGGACACATACGACCATAGTGAGTGTAGTGCACGTCACGCACTTCATATCCAGCGCGGTCACGTGTCAAACCACCAGGTCCTAAGGCAGACAAACGACGTTTGTGTGACAACTCAGAAAGTGGGTTGTGTTGGTCCATGAACTGTGACAATTGAGAAGAACCAAAGAATTCTTTGATTGCTGCAGTCACTGGACGGATGTTAATGATTTGTTGAGGTGTTAACACTTCGTTATCTTGAACAGACATACGTTCACGAACATTACGTTCCATACGTGAAAGCCCAAGACGTACTTGGTTGGCAAGCAATTCACCAACGGCACGGATACGACGATTTCCGAGGTGGTCGATATCATCGATACGACCGATGCCTTCAGCCAAGTTAAGGAAGTAGCTCATTTCAGCAAGAATATCTGCCGGAGTGATAGTGCGAACTTTATCATCTGGATTTGCATTTCCGATGATTGTTACAACACGGTCTGGATCAGTTGGTGCCACAACCTTGAATTTTTGAAGAACAACTGGTTCTGTCAATACCGCTGAGTCATTTGGAGTGTAGACAATCTTGTTCAAATCACCATCCAAGTGATCTTCGATGCTTTCAATAACATCGCGAGTCATGACAGTACCTTTTTCAACCAAGATTTCTCCTGTTTCTGGATCTACCAATGGTTCAGCGATTGTTTGGTTGAGCAAACGAGTCTTAATATTTAATTTTTTGTTAATCTTGTAGCGCCCAACAGCAGCCAAGTCATAACGACGTGGGTCGAAGAATCGAGCTACAAGCAAGGTACGTGAACTCTCAGCCGTTTTTGGCTCACCTGGACGAAGGCGTTCATAAATTTCTTTCAAAGCTTCGTCTGTACGAGAGTCCATTGGATTTTTATGGATATCTTTTTCTACAGTATTGCGAACCAATTCGCTGTCACCAAAGATATCAAAGATTTCGTCATCGCCAGAGAAACCTAGCGCACGAACCAAGGTCGTAAATGGAATTTTACGAGTACGGTCGATACGAGTGTAGGCGATATCTTTTGAGTCGCTTTCAAGTTCCAACCAAGCCCCACGGTTAGGGATAACAGTCGAACCGTAGCCCACTTTACCGTTCTTATCTACCTTATCATTAAAGTAAACACCTGGTGAGCGCACTAACTGTGATACGATGATCCGTTCACCACCGTTGATGATGAAAGTACCCATTTCAGTCATGATTGGGAAATCACCAAAGAAGACTTCTTGAGTTTTGATTTCACCTGTTTCTTTGTTAATCAAGCGGAAGGTTACAAAGATTGGCGCTGAATAGCTGGCATCATGGATACGAGCCTCTTCAAGCGTGTATTTAGGTTCTTTGATTTCGTAGCCAACAAACTCCAACTCCATAGTGTCGGTAAAGTTTGAAATTGGCAATACATCTTCAAACACTTCCTTCAGACCATGGTCTAGGAAATCTTTGAATGAATCCGTTTGAATTTCAATCAAATTTGGTAAGTCAAGAACTTCTTTAATCCTTGAAAAACTACGACGGGTACGATGTTTCCCGTATTGAACGTCATGTCCTGCCAAGATGATTCTCCTTTGTTATTAAAGATTCAAGCTTAGTAATCTAAGCCAATAATTATCATTAGATGGTTTTAAAACCCCTATCAACTTATCCCTTTCGACCAATTTTCAGAATCTTTAAATCTCTATTACAAATCCTCAAAAACCTGAAAATGAGCACAAAAAGAGCAGCTAAATCCGACTTCTCCAGTTTGATTTAACTGCTGTGAGCCTTGTCCGGACAATATTTCAGACAAAACCTACGACAAATGATTATTTACATTATACCCTATTTGGCTAGATTTTTCAAGGTTTTTTAGAGATTTTTCTCTTCCTTAAATCCGTTAATTATCTGCATCTTTCTTAAAAAACCAAGTCCATATTTAGGAAAACGCTTGCCTTAACTATCCCCTCATGCTATACTGTTATTGAAATTAATAAAATAGGAGACATTTTATGAAAACAGCAAAAACCACTGTTACAATCGTTTCTGCACTTGCATCTGTCATCTTATTGACCAGTTGTGCGACAAAATCTACAGAAACACAAACATCTGCTAATAGCTCATCTGACAATCAGATTACAATGACTTACGATCAGTTACGGTCTAGAGAAAATACCATGTCAACTCTCTGGTATCAAAAAGCCGCTGAAACAAAAGCCTTGTATCTACAAGGTTATAATGTTGCTACAGATCGTTTGAAGGAATTACTTAAAAAAGAATCAGATAAGCCTTATTCGATTGTTTTAGACTTGGATGAAACAGTCTTAGACAACAGTCCTTACCAAGTTCAAAATGTCAAAGATGGAACAGCGTTCACACCTGAAAATTGGGATGTTTGGGTCCAAAAAGCTGCAGCAAAAGCCGTTCCAGGCGCAAAAGATTTTCTTCAATTTGCTGATCAAAACGGTGTCCAAATCTACTATATTTCTGACCGCTCAGTGAGTCAAGTAGATGCTACCATTAAAAATCTAGAAAACGAAGGGATTCCTGTACAAAGTCGCGATCATCTCATGTTTTTAGAAAATGGCGTGAAATCTAAAGAAGGCCGTCGCCAAGCAGTTCAAGAAAAAACTAATCTTGTATTACTATTTGGTGATAACCTTGTAGACTTTGCAGATTTTTCTAAAACTTCTGAAGCCGACCGTGACAAACAACTTGAAGAATTGCAAAAAGAATTTGGTGAAAAATTCATCATCTTCCCAAATCCAATGTACGGATCATGGGAAACAGCAGTTTACGGTGGTAATAAACTAGATGCCAAAGGACAAGTAGAAGAACGCGAAAAAGCTTTACAAGGCTTTGACAAATAAAGTAAGCTTGAAACTGAATAAATTTATAAGTACATAAATGGGGGGCAATGGCTCTTTAACTTACAAAACTCAAAAAAGCGGACAAGAGAGGATTCTGATAATCAGAAAACTTTCCTGTCCGCTTTTATCATGTGAATCGTATCTTAATGTGCCAACATTTCTTGGGCAATTTCTTGGCCAGATAAGTTGTCTGGATAGTAGGTAGGCCAGTTGTCCATCTCTTCAAAGAGGGCTTCTTGGCTCGTTCCTCCAAAGAAAATATGGAAATGCTTTGCCTTGACTGGAGCAATATTATGATCGCTAAACTGAACATACTTGAATTGCCCGGCGTCTGCATCAGTCGCTTCAAAGAGGTAGCGAACACCTCGATTCCCCTTCTTATAAGTCAAGATTTTCTTGCCAACATACTTGTAGTTATATTTCTTACTTTGGTCACCTTGGATGAATTCCATAGTATTATCCGTAATGTTAATCTTGGTCACATCTGTTTTGTAGCCTTTTTGATAGTAGGCCTTATACTCATCCTTGGTCATCTTACCAGTCAACTTAGCCTTGTAGTCAAAGACTTGATCAAGAGTTCCATTTTCAAGGAAAGGATAGACAGACTGCCAGTTGCCAGCATAATCACTCAAGGTACGGTCCTTAACATCTGCGTCCTCAAAGTAACCATTTTGAACTGTCTTCGTTTCCTCTGTCTTTTCAGGTTCAATTGCTGGGCCTTCTTGGTCAGTGGTTTGCTTGAGGGCTTGCAAATTTTTCTCCATGATAGAGATGTAATTCTCTCCAGCCTTAGTCTCCTCTTCTGTCAGACTTTCTAAAGGATTGAGGACATCTGTCTTGACACCTGCTTCTTTTGATAACGTATTGGCAAGAGACTGCGAAGCATTTTCTTCAAAATAGATATAGGCAATTTTATTTTTCTTGACGTATTCTGTCAATTCTGCCAAACGAGCGGCTGATGGTTCTGCATCTGGAGAAAGTCCTGATATTGCGACTTGTTTAAGCCCATAGTCTAAGGCGAGATAGTTAAAGGCTGCGTGTTGAGTCACAAAGCTCTTTTGTTTTGCACTAGAAAGTCCTTCGGTGTATGCCTTGTCTAAAGCTTGTAGTTTCTCGATATAGGATGCTGCATTTTGTTCAAAAGTTGCTTTTTTATCAGGATAATCTGCTGACAAACTATCACGGATGTGCTCTACAAGCTTGATGGCACGCGAAGGAGACAACCATACATGAGGATCATATTGATGATGATGTTCTTCTCCATGATCATGGTCTCCCTCTTCTTCCTCACCACCTGGTAATAATAACATATCGCCTGTTGCTTTAATCGTATTCACTTTTTTCTGGTCTAAGGTATCCAACAATTTAGGAACCCAAGTTTCCATATTTTCATTTTCATAAACGAAGGTGTCCGCTTCTTGAATCTTAGCAACCGCCTTGGCAGACGGTTCATACTCATGAGGTTCTGTCCCAGCCCCGATTAAGAGCTCCACATTAGCAGTATCGCCTGCGACTTGCTTGGTAAACTCGTAAACAGGGTAAAATGTCGTCACGATATTGAGTTTTCCATCAGCTTGTTTTTGATGGGAACAAGCAACTAAAAAGAGCGTACATATGCTTGCTAAAAAAATTCCAATTTTTTTCATACAAATCTCCTATTTGATAAAATGTTTGAAGAGGCTGACCAATAAAAAGACAGCAACAAAAATGATAGTAATACTTGCACTTGCAGGTGTTTCTGCATAGTAGGAAATATAAAGTCCTGCCACCATACCTAGAAACCCAATAACGCAGGCAAGAATCATCACAGAACTAAAGTTTTTACCAAGGCGCAGAGCGATACTTGCTGGCAAGACCATGATAGTCGATACTAAAAGCGCACCTGCCGCTGGTATCATGAGAGCGATAGCCACACCTGTTACCATGTTAAAGAGAATGGACATGGTTCGAACTGGAAGGCCATCGACAAAAGCCGTATCTTCATCAAAGGTCAGGATATACATAGGCCTCAAAAAGAGGAAGGCCAAGATTAAAACAACCGCCGCAATGATAAAGAGCCCCACCACCTGCTCTTGACTAATGGTCACAATGGAGCCAAAGAGATACTGATCCAGACTCATAGAACTAGAACTCTTCCCCTTACTCATCACAATCAGTGAAACTGCAAGCCCTGTAGACATGAGGATAGCCGTACCAATTTCCATAAAACTCTTGTAAACCGTACGAAGATATTCAAGGAAGATCGCCGCAATCAAAACAATGGCAATGGTTGAGATGGTCGGAGAAATTCCTAAAACTAAACCAAAGGCTACCCCTGAAAGCGAGACGTGACTGAGAGTATCACTCATGAGACTTTGACGACGCAAAATTAGAAAGGTACCAAGAACTGGTGAAAATAGACTCATCGCAATAACCGCCAAAAAGGCCCGTTGCATAAAATCATAAGAAAATAGATTAAGCATGCTCCACCTCCTGGTCACTTTCATGGACATTGAAACAACGCCATGGCGAATCTTGGTCACGGACAAGGTGGATATTGCGATCTGCATAATCCTTAACTTCTTCAGGGTCGTGAGTAATCATCAGAACAGCCTTACCATGATGGTGGGCACTATGGTGCATGAGCTCATAAAATTCATTCTTGGTACCAGCGTCCATCCCTGTCGTTGGCTCATCCAAAATAAAGATATCTGGATCTGATGCAAACATACGTGCAATGACAGCCCTTTGCTTTTGCCCACCAGAAAGCGAACCAATGCGCTTATCCCGGTGCTCCCACATACCAACCGAGTTCAAACTAGCCTTGATATGTTCCTCATCGTGAGCATTTAATCGACGAAACCAACCCTTTCTTGGGAAGCGACCTGATTTGACAAATTCATAAACGGTACTTGGAAAACCCGCATTAAAACTAGCTATATGTTGGGGGAGATAGGCAATTCTTAATTTTGTCCCACGAGTGTTAGTCTTTGAAATCGTTACTTTACCAAATCTTGGCTGTAAAATACCTAAACTAGCCTTGATTAGCGTTGTCTTTGCCGCTCCATTCTCTCCAGTAAGTGTGACAAATTCCCCACTATCAACACTATAATTGATATGTTCAAGAACAGGTTCCTTGTCATAATAGAAAGATAAATCCTCAACTGTAATATATCTCATTACTTGATTTCTCCTACTAAAGCAGTTAAAAACCGCTGGATAATTTCTTGTTCATCTGGCGTGAATTGACTTGCAAGTCGCTCATAAATGGAAAGGGTATGTTCATGATGATGGTGATGTTCCTCAGCAATTGGTCGCGCTAAATCTGTCAATTGATAAAAAATCACCCGAGCATCCTTGGGGTCCTTAGAGGTTTCTAGCATCCCTTCTTTAATCAAGGATTTAACAGCCTTGGTGACAGCTGCTTGGCTGACATTTAGGCGACGCGCCAACTCCGAATTCGTTAACGATTCCTCTGATAAGAGCATCAGAATATGCTCTTGGGTATTTGTCAAAGCTACTTCACTCGTGCAATGACCAATCAAAATTTCGTGCTGGTTTTCAGATTTCAGGATTACCTCATTTAAAAATTGATCTATTTCAGTTGCTAACTGTCTCATGTATCTCTCCTTATTTTATAAACCTCATTCACATCAGAGAATATTTTTCAAAAATAGTTTACTGGTTAAGTATACCACAGTATAAAAAAAAGTCAAGAAAAATTTGAAAATATACTTTTCTTGACCTTACTTAAATGGTTAGTGAAACTCTTTTACATCTCCATCATAGGTTGCCCAATCCTTACTAAAGAAACGATTATTCAACTGGTATGTGGGAGCTGGAGTTGGGTTACTTAGAAACGGATCGACTGCTTTATCAAAGGCCAACCACCCCAACCAACCAAGATGGATAGTATCTTTCATAAAATAAGGTTTCCCCCCATCTTTTGAAAAATCAGCAATATTTGTAAAACCTTGACTCTCTAGCTGAAATCGTATCTTCTGAACTGTCGCCTGATACATTTCTTCACTAAGGCCTGTGTATTCCATCCACTTTTGGTTAGTAGGCGGTATGACAAACATCACATTAATGTTAGACTTTGCGAACTGATCCAAAATCAGTTGAAGATCGTTATACTCTGGAGATTGTAGATAAGTATAATTCTGTTGTGATCCCTTTAACTTTTCTAAATCTTTTCGAATCTGTCGATTATAGAAATTATTCTCAATTCCGAGATCATTATTATTAGTATGCTGTTTTGCATCTTCACTTACAATTTCTTCAATAGCAGAATAAGAAAACTCGTCTGGTAAAGTTTTCAAATATTTTAATACATGTTTATCATAATTCAACTGGCCTTTTAGTGAGAACTGCCCAAAAAATAAAGCTTGCTTCTTATTAAAGTTAGCTAGCCAGTCAATTGATTCACGGTCTTCCTCAGAAGTGGAATCTCCATCTGCTAGTTTTTGAACAATTTTTTTGTCTGGAACAGCTGGGTACTTCTCTAGAAGACGACTAGCTGCATATTGGCTAGCCTGATCACCAACCTGATTGTCCAAGAAACTTGTCAACTGGTCGTTATTAAAATATCGTTGAAAAGCTGCTGAGTCATACCCATTTTTACTAAACCACTGGGGTGAAATCACATAAACCGCTTCCTTATTCTCTATTTGAGGTAATATTTGTTGCATACCGAAATATTGATTCAGGGAAGCTGCTCCTGCCTGCCCCAACAAAAAAGGTCTATAGGAACGATTGTATTTTTCAGCTAATACTGCTGGGTGAGCACTGTCAAATCGAAGCCACTCACTTGAACCGAAGAAAGGAATAAAACGCATATCAGGGTCTGACAATGCCTGAACTTTCTGGATTCGTTCTTTGAAACTATCCTCCGTCACTGCGACTGCAAAATGTTTCTCGGCCTCTAAATTATGACTTGGTCTTGAGGGATATAATAGGATTAATAGAAAAGCTGCACTAGTCGCAACCACTACCGGGCCAAAAATCATCCACAAACGCTTAAGCATTCTGCAACTCCACAATTCCTGCTACGATTTTATTAGCAGTATTCCAATCATCTCTTCCAAACTCAGTTACAGGCACCTTAATATCAAAACGATTTTCGATTTCTACAATCAATTCAACCGTTCCCATGCTATCTAACACACCTGCATCAAAAAGATCTTCATCCATCATGTCGGATACATCTTCCATAAACAATTCATCAATAATTTCGATAACTTCTGATTTGATATCCATTTTTTAGTTCCTTTTATTTCTTAAACCACAAATCATTCAAAAATCCAGAGAAGATTAAGAATGAGAGCATAACAACATGGAAAGTAATAACCATTCCGAATAATTGTACCCAACGATTCTCAGGCAAGGTCGGCAACCCGGCCTTTTTACGTTCCTTATTGATTGTTTTTTTCTTGCGTATCCATGCATCATTAATCACTAAACCAACACCATGGAAAAGTCCGTAGACAATGTAATACCATGTTACACCATGCCAAAATCCCATAATCAGCATATTGACGATATAAGCTACGCTAGAGGTGACATTCCGATTTTTAAAGAGCTTCTTTCGCGTCATGACCAAAACCATGCGCATAAAGACAAAGTCCCGGAACCAAAAAGACAAACTCATGTGCCAACGATTCCAAAATTCCTTTAAATCTCTTGATAAAAATGGTTTATTGAAATTGACCGGACTACGAATTCCCATCAAATTTGAAATAGCAAGAGCAAACATCGAATAACCTGCAAAATCAAAGAACAAATCAAGCCCAAAGGTATACATGACTCCAATAACATAGATGTTGAAAGGGCCACCTGCCTGTAAGGCATGAGTTTTTAAGGAAGATAAGAATACTTCCCCGAAAATATGCGCCAAAATAAATTTGTACAAAAATCCCCACATGATAAACTTAACCGATTCATCTAACAGTTCCACCAACTCATCTCTTGATGGAATTGCCTGATAATTCTCATTAAATCGCTTAAATCGATCGATAGGACCGCTTGAAAATGTTGGCATAAAAAGTAGGAAACGAAGAAACTCCCACAAAGTGAATTCCTTAATCACACCATCTCTCAGTTCGATAATCATTCCAACCGAACGAAACGTCATGTAAGAAATTCCTAAAAACCCAAGCAAAGACTGGTTCCCGTTGATAGCAGAGTCTACCTTGACAAACATAATCGGTAAAAGCGACATAAAACTTATCAAGTAAAAAATCCACTTGTTATCATGCTTTTTTCTATAACCTTTGTAGAAAAAGACTAATACTATCTGCCACAGAACATAAGCTATCAAAGGATAGAGTTGATTCGTCTTTCCTCCAATCAACATGGTCACAATGAAGAAAAGACTTACTAACATCTCGTACCA
This sequence comes from Streptococcus peroris ATCC 700780, assembly GCF_000187585.1. Classification (GTDB taxonomy): domain Bacteria; phylum Bacillota; class Bacilli; order Lactobacillales; family Streptococcaceae; genus Streptococcus; species Streptococcus peroris. The sequence continues at coordinate 113,674 of NZ_GL732463.1, read as the reverse complement.
AGCAAAACGTTTTTTAAAAAATAAACCAATAAAAATAGGTAAAGTGGCTAAGATGACGTACACAAAATACTGAGGATTCCCATAAGGCTCCAGATGAGGGAGTTGATTGAAGAAGTCCATCATCGGCTATTCACCTCATTAATCAGACCTTTAATGTCTATCTTTCCGTTTGGAGTTAGAGGGAGGCTATCTCGATAAATAAATTTTGACGGCATCATGTAAGGCATCATGATATCAGCCAAATCTGTTTTAATAGCCTTAGTCAAATCAATATCTCGTTCAAATTGCTCATGTACCCCATCTTTTAGGATGATATAAGCCAATAAATTTTGTACCTTGTGTTCCTTGTTGTAACGCGGAACTGCAACTGCAGATTCAATAAACCTGGATTTGTTTAAATTTTGAGAAACATCTTCTAGCTCAATACGATAACCGTTAAACTTGATCTGGAAGTCCATCCGTCCACCATAGAGAAGAAGGCCTTCATCTGTCATGGTTCCAACATCTCCTGTGTGGTAGGCTGGAAGACCTTCAAATTCGAAGAAGGCTTCTGCTGTCTTCTCTGGATTATTCATGTATCCTTTTGAAACGGCTGGACCAGATACGATAATCTCTCCTTGCTCACCATTTGGCAATTTATTTCCTGCCTCATCAATGATAAAGGTTGGAGAATCTTCTTTGGTATATCCGATTGGTAGACGTTTCAAGGTTGCTAACATATCATCGGTTACAGCTACTGCTGATAGAGCTACTGTTGCTTCCGTTGGACCATAGGCATTGATAATGCGTGCATTTGGGAAACGTTCACGTAGTTTTTGAGCCGTTTTAACGGTCAACTCCTCCCCATCAAAGTAGAAATGGGTAATACCTGGCAACTTTTCTGCATTGAAATCTTCAGACAACATAGCCATATCTGCAAAAGATGGCGTTGAAGTCCAGATAGCAATTGGAAGAGAAAAGATGGTCGTAAAGAGTTGTTTGAAGTCTTGAGTAATGGCTGACGGAAGGGCAAACAGCGTTCCTCCAAGAGCTAAGGTCGGTGCCCAGTACATGACAGACAAATCAAAGGAATAGGGTGGTTGGGCCAACATTTGTGGACGATTTGGCGTCGCAAATTCCTTATCCGTAATCATCCAGTTGGTAAAGCTGAGCAAGTTATCGTGCGAAATTTGTACTCCTTTTGGTTTCCCGGTTGTCCCTGAGGTAAAGATAATGTAGTAGTTGTCATCTCCCTTGACTGGATGCTGCAAGTCATAAGCATTCTGAGCTGCATAGGCCGCATGAACCTCATCTAAACTCAAAATAGGAGTGGCTCCACTTTCTAGTGGAAATTGATGAATGGCAATAATCAAGCTTGGTTCAGCCACTTCTATAATCGCAGATATGCGTTCTAAAGACGAATGACTATCAATTGGAATATAGGCATGGCCCGACTTGGTTAGAGCTACAAACGTAGCTAACATTTCATATTCCTGACCACCAAAGACGACTACAGGTGATTTTTCAGGCAACCCTAATCGATCAATAGCAGCTGCCAAACTGTCAGAGTCAGTTTTTAAATCTCTATAAGTATGCTCCTCACCTAATACATTATAAACAGGAAAAAACGGCTGACTTTGAGCAAAATTCTCAATCGTTTCAATCATATCTGTAATGAGTTTATTTGGCATGATAACGTTTCTCTCCTTGACTCTTAAAATTCATTGTATATAAAAGTGCCTTGCCCTTGGCTGTGATAACTAAAGAAATAAAGCAAGCCTAATACAATCAAAAAATATAGCAAGGTTCGGCCTAAAAATACATACACATTTTTATATTTTTTCATCTTTTCCTATCTTTTCACAGTGAATAGAAACAATTCACATCTATACATTTACAACATTATCTATTTTACCATTTTACCACTTTATCATTTTATTTTTCAACTGTTTTTTGTATATTTTAGTGACTTTTCAGATAATTTTAAGATAGTCTCTCAAATTTCCTGACTTCACACAAGTTTAATGACTATTTGTACGATGATTCGTAATGACGAATACATTTCTCCTTTCTAACAAACAATCAAACACACTACTCCCCCTTTAATAGTTTTTGTGCTAAAATAGTAACTATGGATAAAATTATTAAAACAATATCAGAAAGTGGTGCTTTTCGTGCTTTTGTCCTTGACAGCACAGAGACCGTCCGCACTGCTCAAGAAAAACATCAAACGCAAGCTAGTTCAACAGTAGCTCTTGGTCGAACTCTTATCGCTAGCCAAATTCTTGCAGCCAATGAAAAAGGAGATACAAAGCTAACTGTTAAGGTTCTTGGTTCTAGTTCATTAGGCGCCATCATTACTGTAGCTGATACAAAAGGAAACGTCAAAGGTTACGTGCAAAATCCCGGTGTCGATATTAAAAAGACCGCAACCGGTGAAGTCTTAGTGGGGCCATTTGTCGGAAACGGAGAGTTCTTGGTCATTACTGACTACGGTACTGGAAACCCATATAACTCCATGACCCCTCTTGTTACCGGTGAAATAGGTGAAGACTTGGCCTTTTATCTGACTGAAAGCCAACAAACGCCTTCAGCAGTTGGGCTCAATGTACTTTTAGACGAAAACGACGAGGTCAAGGTCGCAGGTGGTTTCCTCGTTCAAGTTTTACCAGATGCTAAAGAAGAAGAGATTGCTCGTTTTGAAAAACGTATCCAAGAGATGCCTGCTATCTCAACACTCCTTGAAAGTGAAGATCATATTGAATCCCTTCTCAAGGCAATCTATGGTGATGATCCCTACAAACGTCTGTCAGAAGAAGAACTGCGCTTCCAGTGTGACTGCAGCCGTGAACGCTTCTTGAACGCTCTAGCAAGCCTCCCAAGTTCAGATTTGCAGGAAATGAAGGATGAAGACCACGGGGCAGAAATCACCTGTCAATTCTGCCAATCACACTACCACTTTGACGAAAAGGACTTGGAGGAACTCATTCGTGACAAATCTTAATACACCTTTTATGATTGGTAACGTTGAGATTCCCAATCGAACAGTTTTAGCACCCATGGCTGGCGTAACCAACTCAGCCTTCCGTACCATTGCTAAAGAACTCGGAGCTGGACTTGTTGTCATGGAAATGGTCTCTGACAAAGGAATCCAATATAACAACGAAAAGACTCTTCATATGCTTCACATCGATGAGGGAGAAAACCCAGTTTCGATCCAACTTTTCGGAAGCGACGAAGATAGCCTAGCACGCGCAGCAGAATTCATCCAAGAAAATACCAAGACCGATATCGTCGATATCAACATGGGCTGCCCAGTCAATAAAATCGTCAAAAACGAGGCTGGTGCGATGTGGCTCAAGGATCCAGACAAGATCTACTCAATCATCAATAAAGTCCAATCTGTCCTTGATATCCCTCTCACTGTCAAAATGCGTACAGGCTGGTCTGACCCATCCCTAGCAGTAGAAAACGCCCTCGCTGCTGAATCTGCAGGTGTTTCTGCCCTTGCCATGCACGGTCGTACCCGTGAACAAATGTATACTGGCCATGCAGACCTCGAAACCCTTCACAAGGTTGCCCAAGCTCTTACAAAAATTCCATTTATCGCAAATGGAGATATCCGTACGGTTCAAGACGCCAAACAACGCATCGAAGAAGTCGGGGCTGATGCTGTTATGATTGGTCGCGCTGCTATGGGGAATCCTTATCTCTTCAACCAAATCAATCACTACTTCGAAACAGGAGAAATCCTGCCTGATTTGACCTTTGAAGACAAGATGAAAATCGCCTACGAACATTTAAAACGCTTGATTGATCTCAAGGGAGAAAAGGTTGCTGTCCGTGAATTCCGTGGACTAGCTCCTCACTATCTCCGTGGAACATCTGGAGCAGCTAAACTTCGTGGAGCAATTTCACAAGCTAGCACTCTGGCAGAAATTGAAGCACTCTTACAATTAGATAAAGCATAATCTTCTATTTCACAAAAAAGGCAAAGCTCAAAAAGAGCCTTGCCTTTTTATATATTTTTATCTTGCAAATCTAGTTGCTTCACCCTAGCTATATAGTAGGACATAATCAAAAACAAATTGAAGCTGACAATCCAAATAGACCATTCATGAAAAAAATGCATCGATACAGCCAAACTAATTGCCCCCACTACGAAACTACTGACAACTATTCCATAGTTCAAAGCTTGACGACGATACTCTCGCAGATTTCCTTCTCTCTTAGCGATGCGATACAAAGCAGTCAACATCTTTCGGTAATTTCCAGAAGTCATAAAAATGACATAAGGATGATCTTCAATCAAACTACCCGTAAATGTTAGCATCATCATACCTGTTCCAAAAGCAATAAAAGGAACTTCTAGTAAGGGAAATCTCGAAAAGAAGGGCAGAAGAAGAGTTCCAATAAATAAGGGAAGCAGCATCTTAACCCGCCAATATGCTGTTTTACGATATTCCTTCATGTGCAAGGCAAAAACAAATCCTAGGGAAAAGAAAATAATGGAGCAGAATCGCAACATGGTATTGATGACATTCGAGTCATGCCAATCTGATATCAGTAGGAGAATATTTCCTGTCTGTGTCGCCACCAAACTATGGTACTGAATGTGACAGAATACATCCAAAGAACCACCTATAAAGCCAAGAAATACTCCCATGAGTCGTGTATTTTGAGGTAAAATTAATTTATCCGCCATTGCTTTGTCACTCATTCCCTTTCGATTCATTTATTATACCACTTCTATTAGAGAAATTAAGTGAAAAACAGTTGAACTACTCTTTTATAAATCTAAGTCTAGACAAGATTTGAGGCGAGGCGGCTTTCTATGGTTGAATCAAAACAACACTAGATACCGTACCATCTGCACCTGTTGTAATTTGGATGACTTTTCCACCACCTACTTCAGCATTGTATTTCCCATCATCAAGAGTATAAGAATAGCTTTGGATAGAATAGTTTTCTTTCTTACCATCGGCAGATTCTACTGTAAACTGACCACCTGATGAAACAGTGATTGTTTCACCATTAGCACCCTTCCAATTTCCAGCTGCAGCCGAAAAATCTTTGTCCACCATGGTCAAGACACCTTTATAACGTTTGTTATGTTCTGCCTGCTTGTCTTGAAGTTTGCGATCAGTTGTTGGATCATAAGTTGGCTGATTCGGTTTTGCTTGTGTTCCTTGTTGATTGGATGGAGCTTGAGAAGGGCTTTGCTTAGTGGAAGATTCTTGGCTCTGCTTTGTTTCTGGTGCCGTTGTTGCTTGCGATTGATTAGCAGTAGACCTTGACTGATCAGAAGATGACGACTTAGTGTTTTCTGATGTAGTTGATGACTTCTGAGTCTTGTTATCTTTACTTGAAGAACTTGCCTTAGAACTAGAAGATGCTTGGGTTGTCTTACTAGAACTATCACTCGCAGTGTTCTCTTTCTTATTACCACAAGCTCCTAATATCAGAGTTGAAGCGAGTACAGTTGCGGCCATTAATTTGATAGAAGTTTTGTTTTTCATTTTACACTCCTTTGTAACATTTTTGAAATTTTTAGAAATGTTTTTGTAACAATATTGTAATATTTGTTTTTGAATCTGTCAACTATTTATATATGGTTTTGGTTTTTATTTATACTTGTTTCTTTTTCCTCTCCTATCTCTATTATTCGTAAACAATTTTAAAAAACAGGAAAATTCTTCCTACTGAAATGCTATCTTTTAAAAGTGTAATCGCTTGCATTTTTTTCTTGAAGAGCTATAATAAAATTGAAATAGGATATTGGAGGTGTAGACTTATGTCAAGCAAATATTACAAATATCTTCCTTGGATAATTTTAGGTGCTTTCTGCTCTTATCAGTCTGCAAGTCGCTATGCCCAGACTACATTTGATTTATTTTATTTAACCACAATCTTCATGATTGTCTATATGTCTCTACTATACTTACACGAACATTATTTAAAATACAAATACAAAGATTTATTCATTCGTTTTATGAGTAATCCTAAAAAAGATAAACATCCTTAAACAAAAAATAACAACAAAAAGAGGCCAGAAATTTTTCCGACCTCACTTTTTTATTTTAATCGATAAATAGTGATAACTTCCTTCTGAGGAATCCGTTTAAAGCCAACTTCCTCTATGCTATGACCATATTTCTCTAAGAAACTATCACTTGTACAGGATTTCTCTGGGCATAGAGTCTCAATGAGAGCTAGGCCGTCATCCACTGTGAACTCATCCTCTAGTAGATAAAGGAAACAAGGGTCATAGTCGATAGCTTTTTGAATCTTCTTGATGGATGTTTGAATAATGGATAAGTGGTCAAATGCAAAGTCTTTCTCTTTCAGTTCTCTTCCATCCAAATAACACTTACCTGTGTGAAAATCAACATCTACAAGAACGACTTCTTTTGCATCGTCTCCAGCCTGGACCAAGTCAATCGCTCGGTTCGGTAGATAAACCAAGTGGGCAATGGTAACTGTCCAACCTCTGGGATCACGACCAGGAGTCGATACCGTTACTAACTGTTCAATTTTTTCTAAGGGAAGTTCAAGATTGATTTCTTCTTTAACCTCACGTTGACAAGCATGGGCAGCATCTTCCCCTTTATCCATAAACCCGCCAACTAGCGCTAAACAATTTTGAAAAGGATGTGCCTTCCGACGAATCAGAAAGAGTTTCATTTTCTCTTCTACAAAGCAATAGGCTACCATATCCACAGTCACGCTTGGTTTTTCGTACTGAGGGAGTGCTTGCTTGTGGTACCAGTCTAAAAATTCAGCTTGACTAGCATGAACTTCAAAGTACTCTTTTTCTGTCATCCCGGTTGGAATAGTTTGATTCATCATCTTCTACTTCCTTTCTGCATTGATGGCAATGAAGGCTTTCTATCTACAAGTACTAGAGTATCCTAGTTTTTGTTTTATGCAATCTCAAATTTCAATTGACCTGCTTTAACACCAATTTTAAGCGTCTTACCTTCTTTCAATTCACCTGTAAGAAGGAGCTCTGCTAGTCTGTCTTCTACTTCTGTTTGCAGAGTTCTGCGCAGTGGGCGAGCTCCCATCTCTGGATCATATCCCTTCTGAGCTAGAAGCTTAAGGGCAGATACTTGGAGTTTCAAGTCAATGCCTTTTTCTGCCAGACTTGCAATCAATGGTTTGACCATAATCTTAACCACTTCTTGCATATCTTGACTAGATAGGCTATGGAAGACAACTTTTTCATCAATACGGTTGATAAACTCTGGGCGGTAAGTTTTTTTCAACTCTTCGAACATCCGTTTTTCCATATTTTCCTGATCAAAACGAATATCCTTAGCTCCAAAACCGACTGTCTTGTCATCACGAAGAGCTGTCGCACCAAGGTTTGACGTCATGATAATAATGGTATTTGAGAAATCAACCTTGCGACCCTTACTGTCTGTTAAGACACCATCATCCAAGACCTGCAGGAGCACATTAAAGATATCTGGGTGTGCCTTTTCTACCTCATCAAAAAGCAAGACTGAGTACGGTTTGTTACGAACCTTCTCGGTCAACTCTCCACCTTCTTCGTAACCTACATAACCTGGAGGAGCTCCATTGAGACGACTGGCTGCAAATTTCTCCATGTATTCACTCATATCAAAGCGGATAAGAGCAGACTCATCATCAAAGAGAACTTCTGCCAAGGCTTTAGCCAGTTCAGTTTTACCAACACCTGTCGGCCCAAGGAACATAAAGGATCCAATTGGACGTTTGTTATTGCGAATACCAGATTGATTTCGGCGGATGGCACGACTGATACTAGATACAGCTTGTTCTTGTCCAATAACACGTTTGTGGAGTTCAGCTTCAAGGTTGAGATACTTCTTGGCATCCGTTTGTGTCAATTTTTGAACTGGAATACCTGACAAGCGACTCAAGGTTGTCAAAATATCAGACTCTTTTACTAGATCTTTATAGACTGGAACTTCCTGTTCTTTTGAAATGAGCTGAGCTACTTGTTTCCATTTGCCATCCATCAAAGCCTTATCTGCAGGTGTTAAGCCTGACTCATCTTTTTTAGCGTGCTTTGATTTATTTTGAACAGTTGCTGCCGCTTCATCCAAAAGATCAATCGCTGAGTCTGGCAAGTGACGACTAGTCAAATAGCGATGTGCCATTTTAACAGCTGTTTCGACTGCATCGTCTGTAATTTGGACATGGTGGTGCTTCTCATAAGTTGCTTTTAATCCTTGTAAGATAGCCATACTATCAGCCACGCTCGGTTCCTCAATCATAACTTTGGCAAAACGACGAGAAAGGGCTGCGTCTTTTTCGATGTGTTTTTGGTATTCTTCCTGAGTGGTTGCCCCAACAGTTCTCAGAGTTCCACGCGCTAGAGCAGGTTTCAGGATATTCGCCGCATCCAAGGTCGAGTCAATCCCGCTTCCTGATCCCATAATGGTATGAAGCTCATCGATAAAGAGGATAACCTTACCGTCTTCCTCGATATCTTTGATGATATTGTTCATACGTTCTTCAAAGTCTCCACGGAAACGGGTCCCAGCAACCACATTCATCAAATCGAGCTCTAAAACTCGCATCTTAGCCATTTCATCCGGCACATTCCCACTAGCAATACGCTGCGCAAGGCCAAGTGCCAAAGCTGTTTTACCGACACCTGCATCTCCAACAAGAACTGGATTATTTTTGGTCTTACGACTCAAGATTTGAATCATACGAGAAATTTCTTGGTCACGCCCGATAACTGGTTCCAATTTGCCTGAACGAGCTTGCTCTGTAAGGTCATGAGTGTAATCTTCCAAACCACCGCTTGTAGTTTGAGGCATGCCCATCATATTGGCCATCGAATTTTGCTTATCTGCTACTGAACGGTGGCGCTGACGCAGAGCCTTTAAATCTTCTTTTGTCCAACCAGCACGCGCCTCAAGGTTACGGCGAAGGGATGCAATCCTAACTTGGTCCTTCTGGTCTTCATATGAAAATCCTGCTTTTTCTAAAATCCGGGTAGCTAGGGCATTGCCATCATGTAAGATTGCATAAAGGATATGCTCGGTCCCTAAAGTCTTAGCATGCACAGTGGACGCAATATACTCTGCCTCTACAAACAAAATCTTCAAACGATGTGAAAAAGGAAGTTCTTGATAATCTTCTGAATCACTGTAGTTCGTTTCTGTCAGCTCAACAGCGACCTCCTCTAAACGATCAATCTCATAAGGGAATTCGTTCAAAGTGGCTCCCGCTACACTGTAGCTATGATTTGCCATGGCGATCAGTAGGTGCCAAGACTCTAAATACCTCCCACCAAAATGGCTAGCAACTAAGCGGGCACTTTCAATACACTCTCTCAATGCTTTCGATTCATTCATAGTTTCGTTATTTTCCTTTTCTATCAACCTCTTGTAATAGCTGACGTAGCATATTTGCACGGGTGAAGGAAGCTCCCTCACCCAAAACTCGGTCAGTCGCCACAGATAATAGCAAATTCATCTCTTGACGTGTCAGTAATTCTTGCTCAAATAAAAGCTTCAAAACATCTTCATAAATATCTTGGCTCACTTCTTCATCGACTGAGTACAATAAATCCCGAAGCATTTCATGATGATTAGAAAATTCTATCCGCCCAATACGAATATAACCTCCGCCACCTCGCTTGCTCTCAACTAGATACCCTCTACTCTCTGTAAAACGCGTTTTGATGACATAATTAATTTGGCTAGGCACGACCTGAAAGGTGTCCGCTAACTGGCTACGTTGCAATTCCACGATGCCAGACTGCTCTAAAATAGCCTTGATATATGCTTCAATATGATCAGATGTATTTTTAAATCTCATCGTATGCCACCTCCTTCTATTAACCTTGACTATCTTTGACTATAGTAACATTTCACAAGTGATAAGTCAACTTAGAAGGCCTAAAGCCTTGATACAACTGACTTTAAAATGATTATCACTTAAGTCTAGCTTGACTATCTATTTTTCTTTGAACCTCTTCACTCCAGCAAGCCACTCTCCCCCTCCCAAATGAACATATTTCTTCATTATGGTATAATAAAAACAGTTCATATTTCTTATAAGGTTTTCAAACCCTTATAGAATCTATGAAGCCTAGAAAGTATGTGCAAATTCTGATTCACAATAAAAGCTGAGAAAGGTTTCATCATGAAACAGGAAAACAAAATTTTTGGTATCCTAGCCATTGTTTTAGGTGCTATTGCACTTCTTGGTTCTTGGATTCCCGGTATCAACCAAATTTCATTCTTAATCGCTATCCTTGCACTTATCCTCGGTGTCGTTGGCTTATTTATAAACCTTAAAATAAAAAATTACTAGCTATTATCGGTACCGTTCTTGCTGTAACATCTATTGTTTTTGCCGTGGGTAGTCAAGTTATCTATAATCAAATCCGAAAGAATGCTGCTCAAGCTACAAAACAAGCCGAAGGTGGCGAATTTACATGGACAAAAGCGCAATTCGATGCTCTGAAGCAAGGTGATATTCTCAAGCAAGGTGCTGGTGGTACCAACTATGAGGATGTCATAAAAGAACACGGAAAACCATCAAAAGAAAGTACAACCAAGAAAAAGGACCGCGAAAACAAAGTGATTTCTTATGTATCAACAGGTAATAATATCCAGTCTGTCACTCTTACCTTCGATAAACAAGAAGATGGTTCTTTCCTACTCATCTCTAAAGTTGCAATGGGATTAGAATAAAGGATTCGTCCACACTATCACATCATAAACTATATAAAAATAAAACTTCGGTATCATTAATAGTGTACCGAAGTTTTTTGAGTTATGGTTCAATGCCCAATTCCGCTAAAATCTGGCGTTTATAAGCAATTTTCTGAACTTCCTTGTCTTGATCTTCAGACCAGTCGAGTTTGATTTCAGAAACAATCTGCCCAGGCCTATTTTTCAAGATATAGATTCGGTCACTAAGATTGAGAGCTTCCTCGATACTATGCGTAATGATGAGTGTCGTCAAACCTAGTTGCTTGTGAATCTCCAGATACCAAGCATGGAGTTCCATCTTAGTCATCTCATCCAAAGCACTAAAGGCCTCGTCCAGAAGAAAGAGCTTATGCCCAAAAAGATAGGTACGAAGCAAGGCAACGCGCTGGCGCATCCCGCCGCTAAGCTCATGAGGATACTTATCCCGTACCGACGTCAACTGAAAGGTAGCCAGGATTTCATCTGCGCGAGCAATAGCTTCTGCTTTATTCACCTTTTGTATCAAAAGTGGCAGGATAATATTGCCAAGCACTGTCTTATGTTCCAGGAGCAAATCCTTTTGCAACATATAACTCACGCGCCCCTTAGGATTTTCCTCTCCGTCAAGCACAATTCTCCCTGACTGAACTTCTAAAATTCCTGCAATCAGGTTAAAGAGGGTTGTCTTTCCAACACCACTGGGGCCTAGGATAGAAACCACTTCACCTGAAGTTACCTGTAGGTTAATATCCTCTAAAATCTTTTCATTATCGTAAGCATAGCTTACATGTTCTAGTCTAATTTCTGTCATTATTTTACAAATTCGTTGGTAAATCCTTTGTCTGTCAAATCTTCTTTAAGGATCCCATTATCCTTATCCCACTTGTAAAAAGCATTCCAGCGGGCAGGGTCAAATTGACCCCATTTTTCTTTATCACTTGCATATTCTTTTGATAAGTACTTTTGAGATTCAATGACAAAATCACGTTTTTCCTTGAGTTCAGGTGCATTTTTGATGAGGATATCTGCGGCTTCTTCTGGGTGTTCCATAGCGTATTGATAACCTTTTTTGATGGCTTGAACGACTTTCTTAGCTTCTTCTTTATTATTTTTCAAATAATCATTATTTGCGATGATGACTGGTGAATAGTAGTCAAACTCTTTGACATAGTCTTTCAAGTACATAAAGTTAGCGTCCACGCCTTGAGATTTGGCAAGAATGCCGTCCCAACCATAGTAAATCCAAGCAGTATCAAAAACTCCATTGGCAATTGGTGTCACTGAGTTTGAATCATTATTTGGCACTTTTTCAACTTTGTCAAAATCCCCACCTTGAGATTCTACCAAGGTTTTCAACATCGCTAGTTCTGTTGGGTCGTTCCAAGTACCGTATTTCTTACCAACCAAGTCTTTAGGACTATTGATATTGTCAGACTTACGAGAAATGATTCCTGATGTATTGTGCTCAACAATCGCTGCAACGGCAGTAATACCTGCTCCTTTTTCCAATTTCTTAGCCATGTAGTCTTGGAAGTAAACCGCAAAAGGTGCTTTACCATTGATGACCAAGTCTGATGAGCTTTCTTCTGGTGGCAATTTCAAATCAACATCCACCCCAGCTTCCTTGAAGTAGCCTTTTTCCTTAGCTACATAAAGCCCTGTATGGTTGGTATTGGGTGTCCAGTCTAGGATAAAGTCAATTTTTTTGAGTTCTGCTTCTTTGTTATCCTTAGAAGCTGTTCCTTGGCCACAAGCCACAAGCACGACAGCTAGAAGAGCTGTTACAATTGTTAAAAACACTTTCCATGTTTTCTTCATTTATATTTCCTCTTTTCTTTTTCTAAAACGCTCTATTTTATGTACGTTTCCATTTAATCACATATTTTTCACTGATATCGACTAATTTCATACCCAGCAGGCTGATAAGCGATACCAAAATAATAATGGCAAACATGGTATCATACTGAAACAGTTTCTTGGACTGAATCATGTAGACACCTAGTCCTTCAAAGCCTCCCAACCACTCAGACACAACTGTTGTGATAAAGGCGTAGGAAACACTGACCCTAAGTCCTGCATAAAAGTAGGGCAGGCTGACCGGGATTTTAAAATGCCACAGAATTTGCCAAGGATTTGCTCGCATCAGACTAAACAAGGTCAGCATATCCTTGTCACAATGCCTAAATCCATCTAGAATACTGACGATAATAGGGAAGGTTGTCGTCAAGATAATCAAGACAATCTTGGGCAAGATTCCATAACCCAACCATAAAACTAGGATAGGGGCTATGGCAATTGTCGGTATGGTCTGGACAACCACCATCATGGGATAAATCAAATCATTCAGCCAAGATAAGCTGTCCATTAAAATCGCCATAATGCAGGCAATCACAACTCCTAAAATCAAACCTAGCAAAGCAACTCTCAAGGTTGCCCAACTATGGTACCAAAGAAACTCTCTATCTCGAACAAAAGACTGAAGGATTTCAAGTGGGGTTGGTAGGATAAACTTAGGCAAAAGCTGAAATAACCCTGCCAACTGCCAGATGGACAGCACTCCTAAAAATCCTAGCAAACTAATATGCCGTCTCATTATATTTTTCAAGTTTCTCATCAATACTTAAAATCTCTCCTACATTTATTTTCACATTGGCAAAGACATTGTCCGCTTCCTGTCCTGCTACTTCAAGCGCCTCTTTGAGAATGCGCATGAGCTCCTCAAAGTCTCCTTCTAGGACCGTTTCAAAAGGCGTCACCACCATAGTTACTGATTGAGCTTGTAGATAAGCTATGACCTGATCAATCACTGCTATTCGATCAATCCCCTGAGATAGGGGTAGAACTTGTAAAGCAATACTCGCTTTCACAAAAACCTCCTTTCTAGGTTCTCCTTTTAAAAAAGAAAAACCTTTACCATATATGGAAAAGGCACAGTTTTTAACTAAGCAATCGTTCCCTACGCTGGCATTACCCAGATCAGGTGCGGTCGAAGTTTAACACTTCCTCTCAGACTGTACACAGACTCCCGTATATTGTATCTATATTAACTATATCTTAGCGAAAATAACTTAAGTTGTCAAGGAAACTGCTTACAGAAAAAAGAGACAGTAAACCATCTCTTTCACTAATGATCCAAATTAACTAGCTCTTTCATTTAGAGCATAGGGGCAAATAACTGGGTCACTTCCTTGATTAACTTTTGGTACCAGGTAGCCTTAATTGTTCCAGGAAAGATTTCTTGTGACTGTTTAAAAATCTCTTCAAAGTCTTTGCGAATAGTTGCAATGGACGGTGTTTCATACAATAAAACTGCATTTTCATAGTGGTGAACCAAGCTACGATAGTCTAGATTTATGGTTCCGACAGCTGCAAATCGATTATCGACAATCATTTGCTTACTATGGATAAAACCAGGAGTATACTCAAAGATACGTACACCAGCAGACAAAAGGTCTGGATAAGATCCTCGAGTTACCAACTGGATGAGCTTTTTATCCGGTATATATGGAGTTACAATTCGTACATCTACACCTCGCATAGCCGCATTTTTTATATCCTCTGTCAAATCATAATCAATAATGAGATAAGGCGTTGTGATATAGACAAAATCTTCCGCTTGATTAATCAAGTTTTGATAGACAATTTTACCTACCTTCATCTGGTAGATTGGTTTTGGCCCACTGCCATATGGGATACAAAGTCCACTACCGGATCGTGTCTGATTTTCCAAATGATACTGATCAAAGTCACTGATTTCCCCACGGTTGATGTACCAGTTCATGAGAAATAGTCTTGTGAAGGCTTGAGTCGCCGGACCATCGATACGAATCCCACTATCTTTCCAGTGTCCAAAACGTTCAATCTGATTGATGTATTCGTCTGCAAGGTTGACCCCACCAGTGTAGGAAATCTGCCCATCAATGACCAAGATTTTACGGTGGTCACGGTTGTTATAGGCCACTGTCATACGAGGAATCACCTTATTAAACTTATGAGCATCAATTCCTTTAGACCGCAAATAAACAGTATAATCTCCAGGCAAAGTCACCATACAACCAATATCGTCATAGAGCATCTTGACTTCAACACCCTGAGCTGCCTTTTCTTCCAGAATCTCAAGCATGCTATCCCACATCAAGCCCTCTTCGACAATATAGTATTCAAGAAAAATAAACTTTTCAGCTCTTTTTAGATCCTCCAGCATCTGTTGCCACATTTCTTCTCCATTTGCGAAAAATTGTGAATCCGTATGCTCATAGACTTCTGCATTGCTATCCATATGTAGCAAGGCATTGATAATTCCGTAGGCAGATTTATCTGTTTCTTGTAGGTTCTGATGAAGACTATCTTCATGCTTCTCTTGTAAAGTAATCGAACGCAATTCTTTGAGTTGTTTCAGCTCTTTTTTTGATAGTCGGCGCTCACCAAACATGATATAAAGTAATGGACCAAACACAGGCACAAAGGTCACAATCAACCAAGTCACCTTGCTCTCTGGCGACATGGAACGATTGACAATCGCTATAACGGTTGCTATGCTGATGAGAAACACAAGAATGACCCAAACAAGTGGAGCAATCTGGCTCATGTAAAGAATAATTCCAAAAATAACAAATAATTCTATCAGGATAATCGCAATACTAAAGCCATACTTGGACATCAATAATCGAAATTTTCTTGTCCCCATATCTCCCTCTCAACTTCTAAGTATACTCCCTCATATACTATCTGAAAACGCTTATTACCTTCTAGTATACTTAGTTTCATAAAACTTATCAAGCTTTTTCTGTATAGGCCGATAGTTCTATGTTTAAAATTAATTTAAAAAGCAGGCCACTTATATGTGCCTGCTCTCGTTTTACAATTTCAACGCCAACATATTAACCGTCATACCAGCCGCAGTTCCCATCAAGAAGATAGTATCTCCTTCCTTCACATAGCCATGATCGAGTGCATAGGCCAAGCCAAAAGGTACCGCAACGGAAACCATATTCCCATACTCACTGACAATATTGAGATACTTGTCTTTACTAACTCCTAGTTTATCCATAACAAGTGGTAATGCTCGGCTAGCTTGGTGGGGAATAATATAGTCTACAGCATCTTTAGAAATACCAGATTTCTCTTGGAATTCTTGAAACATTTCTGGAATGACACGAGCAGAAAGCAAGAGGATTTTCTTCCCTTTCATATCAAACATGAAATTCGTCTTAGTTTCTTCAGAGTATTCTTTTGGTTGATATGAAGTCAAGCCTCCACGAATCTCTGTATCGTGAGCTCCCTCTGACCAAGTGCGTTGAAGGCTTGCTATCACTCCCTTATCCTTGTCACTTGCTTGGAAAATAAAGGCTGCCGCCCCATCACCAAAGAGTTCATAACTTTCTTTTTGCTTCGGATTGAGCCCTAAGCTACCAACTTCACTGGATACAATCAAAACACGATTGTATTCTCCAGCTTCAATCAAGTACGACATCGTTGATAGTGCTGATATAAAACTTGTACAAGTCGTATTGATATCCATAGCTGGTATAGAGAGCCCTTTTGCCACGCGCTCATGGATCAAAGCAGCTGTACATGGAATAGGCTGAACACCCACCGCACTAGCTGATACAAGGCAATCAATATCTTTAATACTTAAGTTTGCATTTGCAAGCGCAGCTTGGATAGCTGCTTCTGCCAAATCTAGCTGTGTTTCTTCATTTTCAACCACACGATAACGCGTTTGGTCTTTAAATTGCACTGTGTTTTTTGGAAGGTAAACCCCATAGCCTGCAATTTCTACATGTCTTTTCACTTCTGTCATATTTTTTTGTCCTTTCATAAACGTTGGATACGTTTGAGCTTACGACTTGTATCCCAGTGATAATCTGAAAATTGTATTTCAGGTTCTTTAAACTCTTTTTGTTGCGCCAAAAGTCGAAACTGCTCTGTAATCGCTGTTTCAACTTGCTCGTCCCTTCGACTCAGACAAACTTCCACTAGCTTCTCAGAATGTTGTTTGACTTGGTAATCTCCAACATTCTCCACAAAGAGAATGCAACGCCTGATAAAGTCTGGATAAATCGTTACCTGACCTCCTTC
Organism: Streptococcus peroris ATCC 700780; assembly: GCF_000187585.1. Taxonomy (GTDB): domain Bacteria; phylum Bacillota; class Bacilli; order Lactobacillales; family Streptococcaceae; genus Streptococcus; species Streptococcus peroris. Next base: position 96,911 of record NZ_GL732463.1, on the reverse strand, counting down.
CAATCCTTCAAAGTAGAAGATATCGTCAGAGCGCCCTTCGACCTTGTCAATCCTTGTGTAATTGGATCCACATGGACAAGGCTCTGGATTTTCAACCAAGATATCATTGAGCTGGTAGCGATAAACAGGCTGACTGCTCCGCTTAAAATCAGTTATAACTGGATAAAAACGTCGGTCATCCAAGTAGTGCTTTTCCACAAAGATGATGTCTTCATTGAGATGCAGATTCCCAGCAGAGCAAGTGCAAGCTAGGAAACCTTCTGTTGCTTGATAGACCTGGTCAATAACTGGTAGTGCAAAAGCCTCAGAAATCCGTTCTCTGTCACTATCTTCCAAGATTTCAGCCACTGAAACGATTTTTTGTGGATGAATCTTTAGTTCTCCAGCTTTTAGACGCTTACTCAATTCAATCAACATAGAAGCAGGCGCTACCACAATGGTCGGTTGATAACTATTGAGACGCTCTATATGCTCATCTGTATTCTTGAAAATATCAAAGTACTCTAAACGAATAAGTGCCGTATTGATGGTCTGATAGAGTTCATTATCCGCTCTGAGGAAAAAGGCTATGCGGTGCCCAAAAAGTTGGCCCTTGGGCAACATCTTTGCCAAGATAGCTGCTGCCCACATACTTCTCTCTTTTTCAGTTGTGATAAAGAGTCCCCGGTGTCCAGATGTTCCAGAAGACAACCCAACAGCTATTTCTCCCTTAAGCTCTGTAAAATTCCTGGTCTTTTCACTTTCGATAGCCAAAGACAAGGCCTCGTCTCGATCCACACCTTGAGTATTAAGCTCATTGAAATGCGTCATCATAAAAGCCTTATCCATATGGTCAAAGTCACTAGGTACACCATTTTTAAAATAAGGTGACTCACGTTTGAGAAAGTCCATATAGGCATCTAGTTGCTTTTTCTGATAGCTTTCTAAGGCTTCTCGAGATTTAAAATTATGAAGCCAACGAGTCTGGATAAAAGTTTTAAGAAAGGTTATTTTTTTCATACAAGATCCGCTCAATCCTTTCTACAGGGTCATGGCTGACAAGCGCTTCTATACCATCCTTTAAAACCTCTTCCAAGAGCTCCGTTCCTTTGATATAGTCAGCCTTACTATCTTGAACCAAGGAAGGAATCAGATGCATCTGTTTGGTGTAAGGCAAAAGGTCAATGCCCCAACAGAGGTCTGCCGCGATAAAGAGATCATAGTCTGGCATAAAGAGGCAAGCTTGACCCTTAGCATGCCCATCAATAGAAGCTACCAGGATACTTCCATCTCCAAACAAATCATAGGTAGGACGATAAGAAAAGTTAGCGCTTTGCTGATTTGCCTTGATGACTGTCAATCTTTCCTCGAAGTCACTCGGCAAAAATTCTTTAAAAATTAAATCTTTTAGTTTTGGTTTCTTGTAAACATCATAGACTTCCTGGGTCAGTATAAAGTTTGCATTCGGAAAGAAGCTAGCCCCTCCCAAATGATCTGGGTGTAGATGAGACAACAAGACATAGTTAATTTCTTCTGGCTTGATCCCTTTAGCTTTCAGCAAGTACGAAATCTGATCTTTCTCCGTCATTTGAACTGGCGTCCCCAAACGGTAAAAAGCATAACGAAGTTTCGTCTTAATATCATAGTGATAGCCAGTATCATAGAGCAGATAGCCCTTATCCCTATGCTTGATAAGGAAAACTCCTGCGGGGAAAGTCATCTTTCTATTCTTGACACCTTTAAAGAGCAAACCGGCATAACTCGTACAATATCCCGCTGGGAAATACTCAATGCTTTCGATAATCTTGGACATATTGTTCAATCCCTTCTGAAATACTAATTTTCGGATGATACCCCAATTCCCTCTCAGCCTTGCTAATATCTAGAGTTTGACTATAACGAAGTAGATAATAGGTATATCGTGTTAAAGGCGGTTCCCCTTTCAGATTCAAGGACTTGTAAAGAAACTCTAAACTACTTGCAATTCCTGCTAATAGAGATGCTGGAAGTTTTCTATATTTGATTGGGTAACCCAAACCTTTCAAACTTTCCTCTAGCAGATCTCTAAAAGCCCTCGGTTCACCATTAGTAATGTTATAAACCTCACCTTTGGCTTCTAGAGCTTCTATGGCCAAACGGATTGCCAGAGCAACATTTTCCACACAAGTCATGTCCATGAGCTGACGCCCATCCCCAATCAAAGGAATTCCAAGTTTTTGACTCAGATTAATTACCCGTGGCAAGATGCTGGTATCTCCAATCCCAAACAGCCCCCGAGGTCTCAAGATAATACTAGGAACATCTGCATAATCCTTAAAGAGTTTCTCCGAAGCTAATTTACTACGGATATAGTTATTGAGATTATTTTCCTCTGGTGCATCACTTTCTTTAATCCCTAGTTGATCTCTAGGAGCAGCATAGATGCTTGGTGAGGATACATAGACTAAACGTTGAATACCTGTTTGGCGACATGCCTCGAGAACATATTTAGTTCCTAAAACATTAGCCTGATAAAAATCTTCCCAAGGCCCCCAAACTGTTGACAGAGCTCCAGCATGAACAACCATGTCCATCTCTTGACAAGCCTCTAATAAATCTTCTGCCTTTGTCAAATCACCCTGAAAAAAACTGACCGAAGAATTCTCCAAAGAGCGACCTACCTTACTGTTTCTACCAAAAGCTCGCACTTGGTAACCATGTTCAACTAGTTCTTCTACTACATATTTACCCAAGAAACCAGTGGCTCCCGTAACTAATACTTTTTTCATCATTCTTTCTCCTTATCTGCTAACAGACGGTGGATTTCGCTCTCCAAAATTTCTGTTGGATGATAGGATTGTGCAGCCTGGCGTAAAATTTTTAATTCTGACCAATCTTCTTTAGTAATTAATTTCTCAAAGGCTAAGCCAATCGCTCTCGTATCCTCTTTATTAGCAGTCAGTGCAACACCCGCTTCCACACCACGAACGGCATAATCAAATTGGTCGTAATCATGAGGCAAAATCAAAGCTGGTTTACCATAAATGATACATTGATAAAAAATTCCAGCTCCACCATGATGAATCACATAATCCATCTGAGGAATGTATTCTTTGTAAGGAAGATAAGAAACAACGGACAGATTCTCCATCAGATTCTCACTCTGAAAAGGTTCTCCACCAACTCCGCGAGTCACAAAAAAATGAAAATCAGGATGCGCTTTGGCTAGTTGCTTCGCTTGAAAGATTAGATTATCTTTGGCCCATGCCAGTTGCGTCCCACAAGTCACCAAAACTTTCTTTCGATGAGGAAAAGCTGACAAATCTAAAGGATAATCTTTCCCAGCCTCTACTGAAGCTCCAAAGGGTCCTACCCACTTATAGTGTTCTGGAAATCCCTTTTTTAACTCTACTTCTTTCATCCCTATGCCAAGGATTGAATATGGAGAATAAATAGTCTCTTGGTCCAGCTGATTATAGAGTCTAAAATTATATCTCTTTAAACGATCACGAAATGAAAAAGATACAATCCGTTTTACTAACCGAGTTCCCTTTCTACCTAAAAATTGTACTGCAGACTCCCAGGCATTCTTGGGACTACCCATCCCACCAATTAGACAGGGCGGGCCATCAGTAGTCTCTAAAACAAATTGTGTAGCCATGGTAGTAATCCAAGGAATACCAAGCTGATCTGCTACGAGCCCACCTGACAAAGTTATAAAATCAGCAATAACAATATCTGGGCGATTCTTTTGCCACTCTTTCATTAATTGATCAGAAACAAGATTAATTAAATCAATACTAGCAGAAAGTTGATGATATGCTGATAAAATTCCTAATTGTTCAGAGTTATTTGCTGCTTTTTCGAACTCATCAACGTGCCCTTCTAGTATTGTAACTACATTAAAACCTGCAGCCTCAGCAACGGCTTTTTTTTGAGGACCAGTGAATAAACGAATCTCATATCGAGGGTCATTAAGTAAGGGTATTAATAAATTCATTGTTGGATACAAATGTCCACTTAAAGGAACAACTACAACATCAATTTTGATTCTTTTCATATGACTAGGATACCAAAAATAAAAAAAAGAACTATCATAAAGATAATTCTTAGCCAAAAAATTCGTTTTTGAAATGAAAATAACATGGAAACTTTAGGAAAATGTAATGAGAATTTACAAGTAAATAGTAAATTATAAATCCTATCAAATGAAAAAATAAAAAAAGGCAACCGCCTCAATTTAAGTATTGACCAATCGGG
>NZ_GL732463.1:0-89511 GCF_000187585.1 Streptococcus peroris ATCC 700780 | reverse complement strand
GGAATGTTTTTGCTACTTTGGTTCGAAATCTTTTAGAATAAATCGCAGTTCTTTAAGCATTGCTTTTCTACCTTTAAAGCGTTCATCTGCTAACAATCGCTCGAAATGCTCCAGTTTCTCTTTTCCTAATCCAGCTTGATAGCTCTTCAGCATATCTTGGAGGGCGTAGGAATCATCCAACAATAGCCCCCCTTCACCTAACCGGTGACTAATCTCACTCACTTCTTCATAAACTTGCCGATCCAATTTTCTTTTATGACTTTCTTGCTTTCGAATAGCATCTAAAATTCGATTTCGGAATTTTGTTTTAAAGTAGATATAGAATTGTTTATCTTTTTTCTTCTTGAATTCTGGATAGTTTTCCAATAATTCATGAAGACAAATCATTCCTTCCTGATCCCAATCTTCTATTTCCCATAAATGAAGATAGTACTCTTTTCGACACTTGTGTACGATAGCTTTTACTTCTTGGTAACTTTTTTCTAACATCATTACTCTCCTTTTCTACATACAGTATAGCAGAGTTATATATTGTAGAGATCTTTACTTTTATTTTGTTGTTTTACTTATCTAAGCTCAAACTTTTGGAATGGTTACATGCCTTTTAGATACATTTTCAGTCATTTCAGGATACAAAAAACGGCAAGATATTATTCTTGCCATTTCATATAAGGATTATTGGAACAAGTTTACTATTGTGTCCCAGATTGTTTGTGCTTTTTCTTTAATCTTAGCATCTGAAATTGCTCGTCCCGCCTCATCGATGAGATTCTGAGCCCGGCCTCGAATGTCAGCAATGTTATCACTTGATTGTGTATTACCTCTTTCATTTGCTTGATTTCGAACATTTTTAGGTGCAATACCATTTTGCTTATAAGCATTTTCAACAGTAAAAGTGCTTCCTGGGGTATAGGGGAGAAGTGTTTCAGCCATACTTCTAAAAATATGCGCCGCACCATCCGAAGTCGATCCTGCTAGATGATGGTTCTCGTCCGTAGTTGGGAAACCAAGCCAATGGCTAATTACTACATCAGGCGTATACCCTATTACCCATTGGTCACTTGTATACACTGGATTAAATGCTGCTTCCGTTGTCCCAGTCTTCCCAGCCATAACATAGCCATCAGGCGAAGAACTAACTCCTGTACCATTTGTAAAAGTTCCTAGCATCATACTGGTCATTTTGTCAGCTACTGACTTGTCAATTACTCGTTTTTGAGAATTTTTATGGGTAGCAATTACTTGCCCACTAGCATTTTCAATTCGAGTAATAAAATGCGCTTCAGGCATCAAACCTTCATTTGCGAATGCTGCATAAGCCTGTGCCATTTGTAGCGGGTTTGTTTCCACACCACCACCCAGAGCTACTCCTAACACACGATCAACATTTGCCAAGTCAAGCCCAAATCTTTCGCCTGATTCAAAAGCCTTATCGATACCAAGTTGCTTGACCGTTGCTACTGCAGGAAGGTTTAAAGATTGAGCTAAAGCTTGATACATTGGAACTTCTGGTGACGTTTTAATTCCTGCGTAGTTGTCAACTTTATAGTTCCCATATTCCATAGTATGATTATCCAACTCTTTATTTAAAGCCCACCCTGCTTCGACTGCTGGTGTGTATACAACTAAAGGTTTAATAGTGGAACCTGGACTTCTTTTGGATTGGGTTGCATAGTTGAAATTTCGGAAACCAGGTTTGTTAGCACCTGCCACACGGCCAACAACTCCACGTACTCCTCCTGTTTTTGGTTCCAAAGCTACACTACCAGACTCGGCATGAGTTCCATCTTCTGCCGTCGGAAAGAGAGAGGTGTTTTGATAGATGACCTGCATATTAGCTTGGTAATTTTGGTCCAATTCCGTATAAATTCGATAACCGTTATTAACGATTTCTTCTTCAGTTAGATTATACTTTTCAATTGCTTCATTAACGACTGCATCAAAATAGGAAGGATAACGGTAGTCTGAAATTTTCCCTTCATAAGCATCCTGAAGTTGAGATGCCATATCAACACCCGCAGCTTCTGCTTCTTTATTCTTATCAATATAGCCAGCTGCTACCATATTTTGCAAAACAGTATCCCTGCGATTAGTAGAGCCTTCAATTGAATTCAAAGGGTTGTATAGCTCTGGTCCTTTAAGCATACCTGCTAAAGTGGCGGCTTCATCAAGCGTTAATTGAGAAGCTGAAACTCCAAAGTACTTTTTACTAGCATCTTCAACACCCCAAACTCCATTTCCAAAGTAGGCGTTGTTCAAATACATGGTTAGAATTTCTTTTTTACTGTATTTTTTGGTTAATTCTAAAGCAAGAAAGAATTCTTTGGCCTTTCTCTGCACAGTTTGATCTTGTGAAAGATAGGCATTCTTTGCCAACTGCTGAGTAATTGTAGAACCACCACCTGAACGACCACCTGTTAGAATAGCTAGGAAAAAACGGCCATAGTTTATTCCACTATTTTTATAGAAGCTTCTATCTTCTGTCGCAATAACAGCATTCTGCAAATCTTCACTAATTTCAGGAAGTTCGACATAGGTCCCTTTTTGCCCTGACAGGGCTCCTGCCTCTTTTTCTTCTCTGTCAAAAATCAGAGTACGAGTTTTTAAAGCGTTTTGTAAGTCTGTAACATTTGTCGATTTTGCTAGGGCAAATAAATAGACTCCAACAAACAGGCTTGCACTGAGCCCAAGAATCAAAAAGATTTTTGTCAAATGATATCGGCGCCAGAATTTTCGAATAGGACCAACCGAACCACCTTTCTTGCGTCCTGCTCTTGAACGTCGTAAATTACCAGACTCACTATCTTCATATTCAACATCATCAATCTCTGTTTCTTCAATTTCGGATTCTTCTTTTTTAAATAAAGAAAGAAATTTTTCAAATAATGTATCTAATTTCATGCGTTTATTTTATCATCTTCCCCATAGGAAGACAAGAATTTAGCTAATTCCCCTGTCCAAATAAACTAATTTTTGTTACAATATCTGTATGAAATTTACCTTTACTATACCTGATGCTTTGCCTGAAATGACAGTCAAATTTTTTCTGGAAGAGCAATTGTTAATCCCTCGAAAAATACGTCATTTTTTGAGGGTTAAAAAAAACATCCTCGTCAATCAAGAAGAAGTTCACTGGCACCAAACCATTAAAGCAGGAGACGAATGTCAATTGATTTTTGACGAGGAAGATTATCCTGTAAAAGAAATTACTCCGGGAGACCCCAAACTTGTAAAAGAAATCTATCAAGACCAACATTTAATTGTCGTCAATAAACCCGAAGGTATGAAAACACATGGAAATCAACCTGATGAGATTGCCCTTCTTAATCATGTCTCCGCCTATGTCGGGCAAACCTGCTATGTTATTCATCGGCTAGATAAGGAAACGAGTGGTCTCGTACTATTTGCTAAAAATCCATTCATACTCCCCATCCTAAACCGATTATTAGAGAAAAAAGAAATTTCCCGAGAATACTGGGCTCTAGTGGATGGAAAAATAGAGGCTAAAGAACTTATCTTTCGAGACAAACTCGGTCGCAATCGCCATGATCGTAGAAAACGGATAGTTGACCCGAAAAACGGTCAATGCGCTGAAACCCAAGTAACTCGGTTAAAGCAATTCCAAAACAAAACCAGTCTCGTTCGCTGTAAATTGAAAACAGGACGAACTCATCAAATTCGAGTTCATCTATCTCACCACGGGCACCCAATCCTCGGAGACCCCCTCTACAACCCACATTCCAAAACTAGCAGACTGATGCTTCACGCATTTAAGCTATCCTTTATCCACCCTCTAACTTTAAAAAAATTAAGTTTTACTGCGCTATCAGATACATTTGAAAGAGAATTAAAACAAAATGGATGATTTCATCATCCATTTTTATTATAAGCAAAAAGCAAGGCCAGTCGGCCTTGCTTTAATTGACTCAGGAATTATTTAGCGATTTTAGCGAAGTATTCAAGAGTACGAACAAGTTGTGAAGTGTAAGACATTTCGTTGTCATACCATGAAACAACTTTAACCAATTGTTTACCGTCAACATCAAGGACTTTAGTTTGAGTTGCGTCAAACAATGAACCGAATGACATACCTACGATATCAGAAGATACGATTGGATCTTCAGTGTATCCGTATGATTCGTTAGAAGCTGCTTTCATAGCTGCGTTTACTTCATCAACAGTAACGTTTTTGTCAAGAACTGCTACCAATTCAGTTACTGAACCAGTTGGTACAGGAACACGTTGAGCAGCTCCGTCCAATTTACCGTTCAATTCAGGGATAACCAAACCGATTGCTTTAGCAGCACCAGTTGAGTTAGGAACGATGTTAGCTGCAGCAGCACGAGCACGGCGAAGGTCACCTTTACGGTGTGGTCCGTCAAGAACCATTTGGTCACCAGTGTAACCGTGGATAGTAGTCATCAAACCTTCAACGATACCGAAGTTGTCATGAAGAGCTTTAGCCATTGGAGCCAAACAGTTTGTAGTACATGAAGCACCTGAGATAACTGTTTCAGTACCATCAAGAATATCGTGGTTAGTGTTAAATACGACTGTTTTAACATCTGATCCACCAGGAGCAGTGATAACAACTTTCTTAGCACCACCAGCATGCAAGTGTTTTTCAGCAGCTGCTTTAGTAGCAAAGAAACCAGTTGCTTCAAGAACGATTTCTACACCGTCGTTAGCCCAGTCGATTTGTTCTGGATCGCGTTCAGCAGAAACTTTAACGAATTTGCCGTTAACTTCGAATCCACCTTCTTTAACTTCCACAGTACCGTCGAAACGACCTTGAGTTGTGTCGTATTTCAACAAGTGTGCAAGCATAACTGGATCTGTAAGGTCGTTGATGCGAGTAACTTCAACACCTTCTACGTTTTGGATACGACGGAAAGCAAGACGTCCGATACGACCGAAACCGTTAATACCAACTTTAACTACCATTAGTGATTTCCTCCTTATGAAAATCATGAAAATTTTATTGTGAAAAGAGTAACTTGAATCACTACAAATCACCTTTCAACGTTTTTATTATATAACTATTTAAGCTAAATTGCAAGCGCTGGCCTTGATTTTCTATGTTAGTTTCTTTTTACACTTATTCATAGCGTAGAGATTCTACTGGATCCATTTTACTAATCTTACGGGCTGGAAAGTAAGCTGAAATATACCCAAGTAGTAAAGCAAAAACTAGTGTGCTAAAAATAGAGAGGAAGTTCAATTCAAAAACTTTAGAGATAGACGGATAGAAATGATTCACAACTACATTCGCTATACTTCCTAAACCTTGCGCAATCACAAATGCTATAAACAAGGCAATCATAACAATCCACAGTGCCTCATAGATAAAAATTCCTTTCACATCTCTATTTTGATAACCAACTGCCTTCATGACACCAATTTCTTTAGAACGTTGCATAATATTGATGTAAATAATGATCCCTATCATAACTGCAGCCACCACAATAGCTTGTGAAGAAAGTACAATCAAGAGCCCCTGAATAACACGAATAAAAGTAATCACAATATTAAGAACTGCCTGTTGAGAAAGAACTGTATACTTCTTATTTTTCTGCAATTCTTCTATTGCTGTTTTCGTACGAGAAGGATCTTTAAGTTCCAGAATAAAATAGGATACAGCCTTTGTAAATCCAGCTTCTTTTAAGATCGTTTCCATCTGGTTAGAAGCCATAAAACTATTGCTTTCCTCTGCATCATCTTCGTCATTGATGACACGCACAATATGAGTTTGAAAATCTGCCAACTTGCTACCTTCAGCAGCATTTTCTACAATGGTTGCTGAGACTGGCTTGCCAATAACATCACTAGCTGTTAGATTTTTCCCTGTTTGTTCATTCCAATTTTTGAGCAAACTCATCGGAATCGTCAATCCCTGCTCGTTAACATCCGTATAAAGAGTGCCTGCTAGCACTTTTTCTTTTTCATTGCTACTAACAGAAATACTTGTATCTTCATACAAACTCACGACTTGAGCATAAGAAGGCATGGATTGGCTAAAATCTACTTCGTGTCCGTCTATGCTAATCTTTGACATGGTCATGCTAAAAGGACTTTCTAGATATTTAATATTTTCTTTCCCAATCGTGTCTGTGATGTAGTTCTTATCATCTTGGTTTAGAAAACCTCTGCCAGCAACGCTGGAATTCAGTGCAATCTGAGCTTGGGAAGGGAGCTTGCCACCATTGGTATTTTCATCAATCATCGAAATCAAGGCATTTCCTAGACCAAAAGAAATCAACACGCCTACAAAACCAATCGAGGTTGCTACTGCAATCAACAAGTTACGCCACTTTCTTTCCATAAAGTTACTTAAAGAAAGTTTGAATTTGTTTTTAAAGGACAATCCTTTATTTTTTGACTTCTTCAACGATTTCACCATCCTTCATTTTGATAATCACATCTGCATATTCAGTAACCTCCGGGTTATGAGTAACAATCAGTACTGTTTTCCCAGCTTTGGCTAAACTTTTAAATACTTCTAATACCATTTCTTGGGATTGGGAATCCAGTGACCCAGTTGGCTCATCAGCTACAATCATATCTGGTTGGTTTACCAGAGCACGTGCAATGGCTACACGTTGCTTTTGCCCACCAGAAAGTTGTTTTACATTCTTGGCCATAAAAGGCTCCATCCCTAGACTGATAAGTTGTTCCTGAGCGATCCTTGTCATTTCTTTATCCGATAAATCTTTGACATAGAGAGGCAACTTAACATTGTCCAAAACAGACTGGTGGGGAATAAGATTGAAGTTTTGAAAGACAAATCCAATATTATCTTTGCGAAATTGAGTTAGTTCAATCTCTGATAGCTCACGGAGTGAGGCTCTTTTAAATTCTAAAACTCCCTCATACTCTCTATCAAGACCACTGATGATATTCAATAGACTGGTTTTTCCACAGCCTGACGGACCATAAATCGCAGTGATTTTCCCTTCAGCAATTTGCAGGTTAATATTCCTTAGAGCCTGTTCTTGATTATTACCATCCAAGGCGTAAAATTTTGAAATATTTTTAATGGATAAAATGGACATTATAATCTCCTTTAATCACTTGTGTTATCGTGTACCGATACAAACTAAAATAAACAATACTAATATAAATTAATCTAACAGAATCAGATTCAAAAAAATTCCTTCTTTTTTTCGAATTCATTGTAACAAAAAAGCGACATTTCTCCAATGACAGAAATGTCACTCTTATTAACCTATTTAACGATATTTTTCTAGATCCTCCGTCCATTCATTATCTAAACTAACGATTAACTTCTCATTGTCAAACATTTTCGCCATCATTTTTGCTTCTTCATACTTTTGTTTGGCTGTTTCATAATCCGTCTGAATATAATATTTCCACTCCACCATCAAGACAATCGGTTGTTTTTGAAAATCTCGTGTTTTTTGCCCTATTTTATTTAACGTTTCAACTGCCCTCTTAAAATAATGAAACAGTCCCATAATTTCTATACAAGCTAAAGAAGCTAACAAGGAATCTCTAAGCAAGTCCAAACAATCGAACTCTATCTTATCAACCTGAGAACTTAGTTTGTCATGAAAACAAAGAATGGTTTCATGCTCAGATTCTTTTATCTCACCCACATTTAAACCATCCATTAACTGACAGTTGAAATACAGTCTCAATTTCAAAAGGTCCTCAACTTTATATACATCTCTGGATAGTAAGTCTTGAAGACCGTCTTCCATCACACTGCTTCCGTATAAGGAATTACTAGTCGCTCTCACTTCATCTATAGCTTGAAGACAATCCACTAGTACTTTCTCATCACGTGGCAAATCATCATAAAAACATTCAAAAATCTCATCAAAATATTCTTCCTTCTGTTCCTGTAACTCTTTGTCTCCATAGTCAGGATGATGAAGAAGAAAGTATTTTAATTCTTGGTAACGCTTGGGTAATTCCTTATAGTCTGGCATCAAGACATAAGATGGAATGCCTAGCCTATCCGCAATGTATTCTAGTGTTTTTATCGTAGGACGAAATTCTCCTTTTTCGATGCGGACCAACTGACGAACTGACAGTTCTGACTCATCTCCACAAAAAACTGGACGACTAAGTCCTTTCTCTTCTCTAAGTAGCCGTACCTTATCTCCTAATTCATTCACTGCTCGCACTTACCCTCACATCATTATAAAAACTTTGAAATTCAAATCAACTTACATGCTCATTCTAACATTTTTCAATTAATTTTACAAAAAATAGAGACAGGATTTCTCCTGTCTCTAGGCTGATAAACGATTATTTACGACGTCCTGGACGTTCTGCATAACCATAGTAAGCATCTGCCATGATTTCTTCCATATCAGCTACCATCGGTAAACGTGGGTTTGCTGGTGAACATTGGTCTTCGTAAGCAAGCAAGGCAATTTCATGCAAGCTGTCTTTCCAAGTTTTTTCATCAATTCCTTGATCCTTGAAGTTCATCTTGATTCCTACTGCAACACCAAGTTCGTAAACTGCTTTGGCATAAGCTTCAACTGCTTCTTCTGGAGTTGAGTGAGGCAAACCAAGCATTTTAGCGATATCTTGGAATTTTTCATCAGCTTTCCAGTAGTTGTATTTAGGCCATGTAGTCGTCTTAGATGGACGAGTTCCGTTGTAACGGATAACGTATGGAAGTAAGATTGCATTTGTACGGCCGTGAACAGTATGGTGAACACCACCAATCTTGTGAGCCATTGAGTGGCTCATACCAAGGAAGGCGTTGGCAAAGGCCATACCAGCCATTGTAGAAGCATTATGCATTTTTTCACGAGCTTCTGGGTCAGCTGTTTTAACAGATTTTTCTAACCATTCAAAGACAAGTTTGATTGTTTGAAGAGCGATACCATCTGTATAATCGTTAGCAAAGTTTGAAGTATAAGCTTCAGTCGCGTGTGTCAACACATCCATACCTGTATCTGCAGCGATAAAGTCAGGAACTGATTCAACCAAAGCTGGGTCAACAATCGCAATAGTTGGCGTCAATGAGTAGTCAGCCAATGGGTATTTGCGGTTGTTTTTCTTGTCAGAGATAACGGCAAACGGTGTTACTTCTGAACCTGTACCTGAAGTTGTTGGAATACCGATGTATTTCGCTTTCTTACCAAGTGATGGGAAGCGGAAGGCACGTTTACGGATATCCATGAATTTTTGAACCAAATCACGGAAGTCAATTTCTGGTTGTTCGTAGAAGAGCCACATTACTTTAGCAGCATCCATTGGAGAACCACCACCAAGCGCGATGATTGTGTCTGGTGCGAATGCTTTCATCACTTCGGCACCGCGTTCTACAGTTGTGATATCCGGATCTGGTTCAACATCTGAGAAAACTTCGATAGTTACACGGTTACTACGTTTGTTCAACTGATCAATAACACGTTGAACGAAACCGAGTCTTTCGATAGATTTATCTGTAACAATCATCACGCGCTCAATATCTTCACATGTTTGAAGGTATTGGATAGAATTGCGTTCGAAGTAAATTTTTGAAGGAACTTTAAACCATTGCATATTATTTCTACGTTTCCCTACTTTCTTGATGTTTAGAAGGTTGATTGCACTCACGTTATCACCAACTGAATTGTGACCATATGAACCACATCCAAGTGTCAATGAAGGAATGAAGGCATTGTATACGTCACCGATACCACCGAAAGTAGATGGAGAGTTCCAGATAATACGCATTGCTTTGATTTCTGTACCAAAGCGTTTAGCAAGAGCTTCATCTTTTGTATGGATAGCTGCTGAGTGGCCAAGCCCGTTGAACTCAACCATTTGACGTGCTTTTTTAAGACCATCTTCAGTATCTTTAGCTTTTAGAACTGCAATAACTGGTGACAATTTTTCACGAGTTAATGGTTCTTTTGGTCCTACTTCTGCACATTCTGCAGCCAAGATATTTGTTCCTTCTGGAACACTGAATCCAGCTTGTTCCGCAATCCATGCAGCTGGTTTACCAACGATGTTTGCGTTTAGTTTAGCACCCGCACAGTTTTTGCTGTTAGCTTTCACACCAAAACAGAATTCTTCAAGAAGAGCTTTCTCTTTCTTGTTTACAAAATAAGTGTGATATGACTTGAATTCTTTTACAAATTCATCGTAAACTTCTTTATCGATAATAACTGCTTGTTCTGACGCACAGACCATACCGTTATCAAATGATTTAGACATAACGATATCATGAGCAGCTTGACGGAGGTCAGCTGATTTTTCTACATAGGCTGGAACGTTCCCGGCACCTACCCCTAGAGCTGGTTTCCCACATGAGTATGCAGCTTTAACCATAGCATTCCCACCAGTTGCGAGAATAGTTGCAACACCTTCGTGGTTCATAAGTGCTCCAGTTGCTTCCATTGAAGGCTTTGTAATCCATTGAACACAGTTTTCAGGAGCACCAGCTGCAATTGCTGCATCACGAACGATTTGTGCTGCGTGAGCTGATGATTCTTGCGCTGATGGGTGGAAGGCAAAAACGATTGGGTTACGTGTTTTCAAAGCAATCAATGATTTGAAAATAGCTGTTGAAGTTGGGTTTGTTGTTGGAGTGATACCGCAGATAACACCTACAGGTTCAGCAATCTTAGTCAAACCTGTAACTGGATCATCTTCGATAACTCCAACTGTTTTGACACCACGCATATTGTTAACTACGTGTTCGCAGGCAAATAAATTTTTTGTTGCCTTATCTTCAAACACACCGCGTCCAGTTTCTTCTACTGCGTGCTGAGCAAGAATTCCGTGCGCATCAAGGGCAGCTACAGATGCTTTTGCTACGATGTAGTCAACTTGTTCTTGATTTAATTTACGCATTTCTTCTAGCGCAACTAAAGCTTTTTGTACTAAACCATCTACATGCTTTTCAGCAGCAAGTTTCTTTTCTTCAGGTGTTACGGTTTTTTTATCAGCCATATTTTCCTCCATTGTCTTTAAGGGAAAACCCTTTGTTAATTTTTTCACAAGTTCATTATAACAATTTTTTTATACTTTGTAAACAGTTTCATAGGTATTTCACAAAGAATTTTCATTTTATTGTGAATTTTTTATTAAGTTACTGTTTTTATGCACTCTTTTACTAATCTTTGTGAAAATGTTATTGAAATTATTTTATTTCACAAACTTTTTTAATGATGTTTCCAATAGCAAATTTGAGAAAACGTTTACTTTTCTTCTTAATAAAAAACCTCCGAGTTAGGAGGTTATTGTGCTTGTTGGAATAGTCCTTGCTTGAAGTCACCTTCATAAACAACTTCTTGCTCAGTAGTTAATTTCCCTTTACCTTCGGCTTGACCATTAACAAAGTGGCCTTCATAAACCCAACCATCCTTAGCTTGGTAGGTCCCCTGCCCGTTAAATGCTCCGTTTTTAAATTCCCCAGTGTAGGTATCGCCATTTGAGAAGGTCATTGTTCCTTGACCATTCATTTTCCCACGGACGATGCTCCCATCATATACAAGTGAATCACCATCTAGCTTTAAGACTCCTTGTTTTGGCATATTCCCTACAAATACAAAAATTGCACAAAGGACTATGACTACTACTGTCGCAATTTCTAAACGAGGACGTGTTATATAGACACTGTATTTATCATAGAGTTTCTTTAGATTATCCATTTTTTGCCTCATTTTCTAAACGAGTTAGCCATGCTCTGCAGCCATCTAAAACTCGATGATAAGTTTCATCAAAATCACCTGTATACCATGGATCTGGAACACTTTCAGAAGCAAATGCCTCTATCTTATGATGATGTTCCTGAGGACACATCTTTGTCAAGTCAAGAAGATTGGATTCATCCATTCCGATGATATAGTCAAAATATTCAAAATCAGCCTTAGAGATTTGTTGTGATGCTTTTGATGAATTATAAGGAATATCATGAGTTTTAAAGATTTCCTGAGTTCCTTTGTGAATTGGATTGCCGTGCTCCCAAGAAGAAGTTGCTCGACTTTCAATCTCATAATCATCAGTTAAAGATTTCATTACAAATTCTGCCATAGGGCTACGGCAAATATTACCAAGGCAAACAAAAACAACCTTTTTCATCATTGTTCCTCATCTTCATAGAAAAACGGGAATGAGATCCACCCCGTTTTATTCTTCAATCGCGCTTTCGCCGTCAACAACTGTACCTTCAGGTGTGACAGCTTCTTTCAGTGGCAAGACAGACTTGATTGCTCCAAGTTCAAAAGTCAAGTATACTCCGTCTACATCTAGTACGATCGTTTTATTTTCAGTATCAACTTCATCAACTGTACCGTATAAACCACCAATGGTAATGACTTCATAGCCTTTTTGAAGTTTGTTGAGACTCTCCATGCGTTTTTCAGCTTGTTTCTTTTGAGAACGTTGCATAAAGAACATCAATCCAAACATGACTACAAGCATAATCACAAATGTTAAATTGGGATTCATAGTATTTTCTCCTTTGTAATTCAGATAAAACTACTATATCAGATTTCACTATTTTTTACAAGATTGCACCTTAGTTTTAGGTCAATAAAAAACCAGAGCAAAGCTCTGATTTTTCTTATTTCAAGTTGTTTACAATTTTCACCAAGTTTTCAACTGTAAATCCATACTCTGCTAAAACTTTTGAAGCTGGGGCAGATGCTCCAAAGGTATCAATACCAAGAACTGCTCCATCAAGGCCAACGTATTTATACCAGTTTTGGGTTGCTCCCATTTCGACAGCTACACGGCGACGAACTGCATTTGGTAATATTTCTTCTTTGTAGGCTGCATCTTGTGCATCAAAGACATCTGTAGATGGCATGCTGACCACGCGGACTTTCCCACCTTGACTTGCTAATTCTTTAGCGGCTGCAACAGCTAAGTTCACTTCTGAACCTGTTGCAATCAAGATAGTGTCGAAGTCTGCTGCATTTTCATAGACAACATAAGCCCCTTTTGCAACCTTCTCAAAGTCTGTTCCTTCTTCAACAGTCAAGTTTTGACGAGTCAAGACAAGGGCAGTTGGTGTCTTTTCACTCTTCACTGCTAGGTACCAAGCTGCTTGAGTTTCACGCGCATCTGCTGGGCGGAAAACATTAAGGTTTGGAATCGCACGAAGTCCTGCCAAGTGTTCGACTGGTTCATGAGTTGGTCCATCCTCACCAACAGCGATTGAATCGTGGGTAAAGACATAAGTTACAGGAAGACCTTGCAGAGCTGACAATCGAACCGCTGCCTTAAGATAGTCTGAGAAGACGAAGAATGTTCCACCATAAACACGAAGTCCGCCATGAAGAGCCATTCCGTTCAAAACTGTACCCATTGCAAATTCACGAACACCAAATTGGATATTACGGTTCAAGCGATTTGCATCGTCCTGAAGTCCGTCAGTTTTGATGTAAGTCATATTTGAATGAGCAAGGTCAGCTGATCCACCCAAGAAGGTTGGCAATTTAGCAGCCACTACATTCAAGGCATCCTGACTTGAGTTACGAGTTGCTTGAGAGAAGCCATTTTCTAAAGCTGGGAAGTCTTCTGGAGTCAATTCAACTGGATCGCGTCCGTCGATGATTGCTTCCACTTCTGCAGCAAGTTCTGGGTGAGCTTTTTTATAATCTGCAACTAGTTTTGTCCATGCTTCATATGCTGATGCACCTCGGTCTGCCACATTTTCTTTGAAGTCAGCATAAACTTCCGCTGGGATTTCAAATGGTTCATAGTTCCAACCAAGTACTTGGCGAGTTGCTGCAGTTTCGTCTGCTCCAAGAGGGGCACCGTGTACGGCATTAGTTCCTTGTTTGTTTGGAGAACCATAACCAATGACAGTTTTCACTTCAATCAAAGATGGTTTCCCTGAAGCCTTAGCTTCTTCAATAGCCGCATGAATTGCTTCCAAGTCTGTTCCGTCTTCAACCAAGGCTGTATGCCAACCGTAGGCATTGTAACGGTCACGAACACTTTCTGTGAATGAATCTTTTGTCTCACCATCCAAGTTGATATCATTTGAATCATAAAGAACAACCAGCTTGTCAAGTTTTTGCAAACCTGCATAAGATGCAGCTTCACTTGAGACACCTTCCATCAAGTCACCATCTCCACAGATAACATATGTGTAGTGGTCAAAGATGTTATAACCTTCGCGGTTGTACTTAGCTGCAAGGAAACGTTCTGCTTGTGCAAAACCTGTCGCAGTCGCAATCCCTTGTCCTAGAGGACCTGTTGTTGCATCAACTCCTGCTGTATGACCAAATTCTGGATGACCTGGTGTTTTAGAACCCCATTGACGGAAGCTCTTCACTTCATCCATACTCACATCTTCAAATCCAGAGAGATGAAGAAGAGCATAGAGGAGCATTGAACCATGACCAGCTGAAAGAATAAAGCGGTCGCGGTTGATCCAGTTTGGTTGAGCTGGATTGATACGAAGTTCTTTAGTAAATAGGCTGTAAGCCATCGGTGCAGCCCCCATAACCACTCCTGGGTGACCTGAGTTCGCTTTATTGATAGCGTCAATACCTAAAAAACGAATCGCATTAACAGATTGATTTGACATAGAATTTCCTTTCTCTTTGATGTGATAAGTATACCACGTATCCTATTCTTCTATTATATGAAAAAATGGCTAGAATAGCAATATAACAATTTACTATAAAATGCCTCAGCCGATTAGGCTAATTTCTAGTTGCTAAGTAGTAAGGTAATAATGTTTCAAAAGCTCTATCTAGTCCTTCTAAGACTTTATCCATACTTTCCTCATCAGTTACTGAAACATCAGCTTTTATTAATACCTTGCGAATCTCCTGATTAGATAATTGTCGTCTCAACAGTTGTCTATTCTCCTCGGTAGCCTGCACTCTATAACTCTCATCGTTTTTCTGAACCCAATAATAGATTCCCTCAACCACTGGCACATCCAAAACTTTAGCCTGTTTTGATAAGGTAGCTTCATCTTTCTTTCTCTCTATAAAACTAACTTCTAAAGAGATTCCCCAATTATTCTGACTTCCATACAAACGAAGAGCCATCATGGGTTCCGTAATCTGCCCCTCTCTCTGTAAATAAGCCCAAAAGTGAGGCCGTAATCTCTGCGCTTGATTCATCCATTGGCTAGTTGGATGTAAATTCCAATCAGAATGCTTCGTTTGAAAACACTCAGCTAGATGAGTAAATCCCTTTCGTGCTTCCTGCCCTTTTTTACGCAAGGTTAGCATTTTATCCTTTTCATCTCCAGCTTTATCTGGATTTCGATACTGTTCCCCTTGATAAGCAAGATAATTCTTTATTTCGTTCATATGGCTCCTTTATTAGCTAGAAAAAAATCAGGAAAAACCTGATTTTTCATTTTTTTATTCTGTGTCAACGACAACGTAACGATTTGGTTCGTCACCTTCAGAGTAACTCGTTACCCCTTCCATTCGCGAAATGATACGATGGATAATTTTACGCTCGCTACTTGACATTGGGTCTGTCATCTGACTACGGCCTTCTTCCAATACACGTGTAGCTAATTTTTGCGCATAGCTCTGCAAAACTTCTGCACGGTGTTCCACATAGTCATTTACGTTGATAGTGATATAGAAAGTTTTTGAATAACGATTGTAAAGGTAATTTTGCGCTAGAAGTTGAAGAGATTTCAAAACCTTACCGTGGTAACCGATAATACGACCAGGTTCGTTAGTGTCAATTTGCATATTAATGGAGCGACGGTTAGATGTGCTAGAGATGGTTCCCTCAACATCCATATCATCAACGATTGCTTGAACATAGTTGGTTACTTCTTCAACAACCTTTTCAGTGTCATAAGTTGGTTCAACTTTCAAACCAAGATTATCTAAATCGCTACTTTGCTCTTCGTCAGTATTTTCTTGTGTTTCCTCAGGTTGCAATTCCTTTAAAACTGCAATATGCCCTGTTTCCTCTAAAATCGTGCTAGCTTCTTTATCATTCTTAAGAATTTCAGCCTTGACATCTTCAGAAATTTCTTGGCCTTCTTCTTCAATCTTCTTGATAGCTGCAACTACATGTCCCAAATCAACTGTTGCTTCGCTGACTGTTTTAACTGGATCATTTTGATCATTAATTTCTTTTGGGACACCTTTGATCGCTTGCTGATTTGCTTTTACAACTGTTGTCTCACTAATTGCTTCGATATCAACTTGAGCTGGTTTCTTACCAAAAAGTCCAAAGAAACCTTTTTTCTCTTTTGAAATAACCTTGATATGAGCTTTCATTCTTGAAATATTTAATTCATTCAATCCTTTTTGGATTGCTTCTTCAACTGTTGAACCTGTAAATAATACCATTATCAGATTCCTCCTTACTTTTTCTTTTTCTGTGCTTTCTTTAGAGCTTTTCTTTTCTTAGATTCCAGATCCTTCTTAGCTTGCAAATCTGCTTCACGCTCTGCAATGATTTTGAAAGGGTTGTTCAAAAGGTAAGTCTGCAATACTTGATAAGCATTTGAAACCGCCCAGTAAAGTGCAACACCACTTGGTGCAGAGATTGCAAAAAAGAAGATAATAACAGGCATTCCATACATCATTCCTGTCATGGCAGCATTTTTCTCAGGTAAGGCTTTGTTTGAAAGCCAACTACTAAAGAATGTGAACAAGGCAGCCAAAATAGGTAGTACAAAAGTTGTATCAGCTCCACCTAGATTGAACCACAAGAAATGTCCGGTCTTCAGAAAATCTACGTTTGACAAAGCTTGGAAAAGAGCCAACAGAATTGGCATTTGAATCAATAGTGGCCAAAATGTTGCAGATTGTTTAATCCCTAATTCTTTAAATAGTTTACGTGTTTCCTGATCTAACTTAGTGCGACTTTCCATATCACGACCTGGATAACGCTCGCGCAATTCTTTTATACGAGGTTGGGCTTCTTGCATTTTTCTGGATGCCACCATTTGTGTTTGAAAGACCGGTAAAAGTATTGTTCTAATCAAAACTGTGAAAAGGATAATTCCTAAACCAATGCTGATATCAAATGACAAAAAACGAATGGTTACGGCAAAAAAATAAACAAGTTTACTCCAAAAATCTGCTGAATCAGCAGAGACTTCACTAGTTGCACAAGCAGTCATTACCAACAAGGACAAACCTATCAAACTAGTCAATTGTAATTTTTTCTTCACTCCTATTTCCTTCCTGGAATATCTTTGCTAATTTCAAAACATGAAGTAAGTTTTGTTCGATTTCTGCATATTCTAAAGTTTCAACGCCTTTTCGAGCAATAACAACAAAGTCCACATTATCAACTATCTGGTTACTATTTTCAATCAAAACATGACGAATTCTTCTCTTGATTTGATTCCTTGTCACAGCATTTCCTAACTTCTTGCTAACTGACAAACCTACTCGAAAATGTTGTTGCTGGTTCTCTAATCGATAAATAACAAATTTTCGATTAGCTACACTTTCTCCCTCTTTAAATATGGCATCGAAATCTTTCTCTTTTTTTACACGAAAGCTTTTTCTCAAAAATCATACTCCATCTAATAAAACTACTACTATTATACCATAAATTTTCAAAAATCCAATTATAGCAAGGTTTTAAGCTATTTGTACTGTAAAAAAGTCATTAAAAAAATAAATAACCAAATTTTATGAAAATTTACTACTGTTCCCCAAATATAAAACAAAAGCCACTCATAAGAATGGCTTTTGTCGGAGATTATTATGAAAAAAGTTTAGGATTCTATTAAATAAAGTTAGGAGGTCTTTATTTAATGATTAGAGTATACACACTTATCCTTAAATTGAACTTAAATTATTTTTTATTAATTTTTAAAACTATGAATGGGAGCTGGAATCTGACCTCCACGAGCAATGAAATCAGCTGAAGAAGCACCATTGACTTTCATAACTGGAGCTGTTCCCAAAAGGCCACCAAACTCAATCATATCCCCCTCTTTGCCTTTAGGAATAATACGAACTGCAGTTGTTTTCATATTGATAACTCCTATAGCAGCCTCATCTGCAATCATAGCTGCAATCGTTTCAGCAGGGGTATCCTCAGGAATGGCAATCATATCTAAACCTACGGAACAGATAGCGGTCATAGCTTCTAATTTTTCAAGATTTAGAGAACCATTTTGCACGGCTGCAATCATCCCCTCATCTTCTGAAACTGGGATAAAAGCACCGGATAGACCACCAACTTGGTTACAAGCCATTACTCCACCCTTTTTCACCTGATCATTCAAAAGAGCTAGGGCTGCAGTCGTCCCGTGAGTACCAACAGTTTCTAGCCCCATTTCCTCAAGAACGCGAGCCACAGAATCTCCAACTGCAGGGGTTGGTGCCAAACTCAGATCTACAATCCCAAATTTCACACCAAGCCGTTCACTAGCCATTTGACCAACAAGTTGTCCGATACGAGTAATCTTAAATGCTGTCTTTTTGACGGTTTCTGCAACTACATCAAAACTTTCACCACGTACCTTTTCAAGGGCACGTTTGACGACGCCCGGACCAGAGACACCGACATTGATGATAACATCTGCTTCACCAACACCATGGAAGGCTCCCGCCATAAAAGGATTGTCTTCGACTGCATTCGCAAAAACAACTAACTTAGCTGCGCCAAGATCCGATAAAACAGCCGTCTCTTTAATAATACGTCCCATATCAGCTACAGCAGTCATGTTAATTCCTGACTTAGTCGAACCAATATTGACAGACGAACAAACCTTATCTGTCTCAGCCAAAGCGCGAGGAATAGAGTTGATCAAGATTTCATCTCCTTTTTGGTACCCTTTTTGTACCAAGGCAGAAAAACCTCCAATAAAATCCACACCAATTTCCTTGGCAGCCTTATCCAAAGCCTTTGCCAAAGGAAGATAATCTGTTGCATCAGTGGCTGCTCCAATCAGAGAAATCGGGGTTACAGACACCCGTTTATTCACAATAGGAATCCCAAGTTCCGCAGCAATTTCATCACCGACCGTTACTAAATTGGCAGCTTTGCTAGTTATTTTATTATAAATTTTATCCGCAGCCTTATTGATATCTGGGTCAATACAGTCTAAAAGAGAAATCCCCATAGTAATAGTTCTGATATCAAAGTTTTGCTCTTCAATCATGGCGATTGTTTCAGTAACTTGTCTAATATCCATAATCGCCTCCTAGATATTATACATAGCATCAAAAATAGCCGCACTCTGAATATTGATTTTAACATTCAAAGTCTGACCAAAATCCTCAAATTCATTTCTCAAATGAGTAAAATCTTGTTTTTCATCACTAGATACAATAGCCATCATTGTGAAGAACTCATCCAAAACTGTTTGCGAAATATCATCAATATTTAATCCTAATTCAGCAATCTTAGTTGCAACACCTGCAACAATTCCACCCTTATCTTTTCCAACTACAGTTATAATAGCTTTCATATTGGACCTCCATTCTTGAAATCATAAGAATTTCTAGTTTTATGATTTTCTTTTTTCTCAGTATAGCACATTTACAACAAAAAAACTAAAAAACGCCTGCTTACGAAATTGTTCTTAATAGAAAAACAATTTCGTAAACAAGCGTCTACCCTACCATCTTATGATGAGTGTTCCCGCTAGGACATGAGTCCTAGCGGTAGACCAGAGCTAGACTAAGAGCACAGGGCTCCATCATCATAACACTCAACAAAATTGATGATTTTATACTAATTCGATGATCGCCATTGGCGCTGCATCACCACGACGTGGTTCAGTTTTAAGGATACGAGTGTATCCACCGTTACGGTCTGCGTAACGAGGTGCAATTTCTGAGAACAATTTTTGAAGAGCTGTAGTAGAAGTGTACTTGTCAGTTGCTTCATCATAGTTTTCAGATGCGATTTCATTACGTACGAAAGCAGCAGCTTGACGACGTGCATGCAAATCACCACGTTTACCTAGAGTAATCATTTTTTCAACAGTTTTACGGATTTCTTTAGCACGAGCTTCAGTTGTCACGATTGATTCGTTGATCAAAAGATCAGTTGTCAAATCGCGAAGCATTGCTTTACGTTGTGAGCTAGTGCGTCCTAGTTTACGGTAAGCCATGTATTCCTCCTTTATTTATCTTTTAATCCAAGACCCAAATCAATGAGTTTGAGTTTCACTTCTTCCAAACTCTTGCGTCCAAGATTTCTTACTTTCATCATCTCTGCTTCAGATTTTTCTGTTAAATCATGCACAGTATTGATACCGGCACGTTTCAAACAGTTGTATGAGCGCACAGATAAATCCAGTTCTTCAATCGTACGTTCCAAAATGCGGTCGTCCGATTCAGTATCAGCTTCTTTCATTACTTCAGTTGACTTAGCAATCTCTGTAAGATTTGTAAACAAATCAAGATGTTCAGTCAAGATACGTGCTGAAAGCCCTAAAGCATCTTCTGGAATGATTGTTCCATTTGTCAAGATTTCAAGGGTTAATTTGTCGAAACCATCATTGCTTCCTACACGAGCAGGTTCAACTTGATAGTTAACTTTTGTAACTGGTGTATAAATAGAATCTACAGCAAGTGTTCCAACTGGGGCATTATCTTTTTTATTTTCATCTGCAGGTACATAACCACGACCAGTGTTTACAGTCATAGTTGCTTTAAATGAAGCACCTTCTCCGATTGTAAAAAGATAATGATCTGGATTTACGATTTCAATATCACTGTCCGTTAAAATATCTCCGGCTGTCACTTCAGCAGGACCTTCAACATCAAGTTCAATAGTCTTTTCGTCTTTTACATATGATTTAACTGCAATACCTTTAATGTTCAGAATGATTTGCATCACGTCTTCGCGAACACCAGGAATTGTATCAAATTCATGTAATACTCCATCGATATCGATAGATGTAACAGCTGCTCCTGGAAGAGAAGCAAGAAGTACACGACGAAGAGAGTTACCAAGTGTTGTACCGTATCCACGTTCTAGTGGTTCGATTACAAACTTGCCATAATCTTTATTTTCATCAATTTTTGTTATATTTGGTTTTTCAAACTCGATCATTTAGTTACTCCCTCTTAAACGAAAAGCAGTGTAAAGGTAATGATTATACACGGCGACGTTTTGGAGGACGAGCACCATTGTGTGGCACTGGAGTCACATCACGAATTGCTGTTACTTCAAGACCAGCGGCAGCAAGAGCACGAATAGCTGACTCACGACCAGAACCTGGACCTTTTACAGTAACTTCAACTGATTTAAGACCGTGTTCTTGTGCAGATTTAGCAGCAGCTTCTGAAGCCATTTGAGCAGCAAATGGTGTAGATTTACGAGAACCTTTGAAACCAAGAGCACCAGCTGATGACCAAGCGATTGCATTACCATGCACATCAGTAATCATAACAATAGTGTTATTAAATGTAGCGTGAATATGAGCAATACCAGATTCGATATTCTTTTTCACACGACGTTTACGTGTTGGTTTAGCCAAGACTTTTACCTCCTATATTATTTTTTCTTACCAGCAATCGCAACAGCTTTACCTTTACGAGTGCGAGCGTTGTTTTTAGTGTTTTGTCCACGGACAGGAAGTCCACGACGGTGACGGATACCACGGTATGAACCGATTTCCATCAAACGTTTGATGTTCAAGTTCACTTCACGACGAAGGTCACCTTCAACCTTAATTGCATCCACTTCACGACGGATAGCATCTTCTTGATCTGATGTAAGGTCACGAACACGAATATCTTCTGAAACTCCAGCAGCTGCCAAAATCTTTTGAGATGTTGCAAGTCCGATACCATAGACATAAGTCAATGAGATAACTACGCGTTTGTCATTGGGAATATCAACTCCAGCAATACGAGCCATGTTTTCTCCTTTCTATCTTATCCTTGACGTTGTTTGTGTTTTGGATTTGCTGGGCAAATTACCATAACACGACCATTACGACGAATTACTTTACAGTATTCGCAAATTGGTTTGACCGATGGTCTTACTTTCATTTCTTATCCCTCCAAGTTTTTCGATTATTTAAAGCGGTAAGTGATACGTCCACGTGTCAAGTCATATGGACTCATTTCAACAGTAACACGATCTCCCGCTAAAATACGAATATAGTTTTTACGAATTTTACCAGAAACTGTTGCTAAAATCTGATGTCCATTTTCAAGTTCAACCGTAAACATTGCATTCGGCATCGTATCGACTACTTTGCCTTCAACTTCAATCACATCGTCTTTTGCCACGCAAAAGTACCTCCCTAAATTTCGATTTGATGCCTCTAGACACAGAGACAACAATTATAAGTCAGACTAACTCAGTATAACATTTGTCAAGACATTTTGCAAGCCTGAAAAACGCTTTTATTTCAAATTTATCAATACCTTTTCGATATCTTTAAAGACATCATTGATATCTTGGTTGCCTTCGATATCATGTACTAGACCTTTAGCACGATAGTGAGCAATGATTGGTTCACCTTGAGCAATATTGACATCCAAACGACGCTTAACTGTTTCAGGTTTATCATCTTCACGTTGGTAATAATCTTCCTCTTTGTAATCAACTGGTGGGTTGAATACTTTATGGAAAGTTTCGCCAGTTTCACGATGAATGATACGACCACTCAAACGTTCAAGTAGGCAAGATGGATCTACTTCGATGTTGATAACACCTTCAAGTTTAATTCCAAGTTCAGCCAATGTTTTATCTAAGGCATGAGCTTGCTCAATTGTACGTGGGTATCCATCCAACAAGAAACCAGTTTCTTTAATATCATCTTGAGAAAGACGTTCTTTAACAATTCCATTTGTAACTTCATCTGGAACCAATTCGCCTTTGTCAATATACGACTTAGCTAACACACCCATTTCAGTTTGGTTAGCCATTGCTGCACGAAACATATCACCTGTTGAGATGTGGGCAACGTGAAATTCTTCAACAATTTTTGCTGCTTGTGTTCCCTTACCTGCTCCAGGCAAACCCATAATCAAAAGATTCATGATCCAATCTCCTTTTTTATTTTTAAATAGAAGCAAAAATTCATTTCAACTCCTATTTAAAAACAAAATAGAAGAGGGGAGTTAAAAATCTGACAAGGTCTTTGATTTTTACACTCCACTCTCTGAGCAATAGTGAATTTTATTTTCTATTACAATTATTCTGTTGTATCTAAGAAACCAACATACTTACGTTTCAATAGATAACCTTCCAATTGTTTTATTCCTTCAATACCTGTAGAGATAATGATTAGCAAACTTGTTCCCCCAAAAGCAACAACCTCTGAAAGCCCAAATAAATCTTTCGCTACAATAGGTAAAATAGAAATAACACCTAGGAAGAGGGATCCGACAGTTGCGAGACGACGAAGAAGTTTTGACATATATTCTTCTGTCCCTTTACCAGGACGGACACCATGGATATAAGCTCCACTCTTTTGTAAATTTTCTGCCGCTTTCTCTGGATTGATCTGTACAAATGTATAGAAGAATGTAAAGAGAATAATCAACAGAGCATACAAAGCAACACCTGAAGGCGTCGATGTAGATACCAACTCTTGAGCTGTTTTTACCCACTCCCAGTTAAGACCAGATGCACTTACAAATTGTAGAATTGCTGCCGGTGCTGCTGTAATGGAGCTGGCAAAGATAACCGGGATAACCCCAGCAGGGTTAATCTTCAACGGAAGATAAGAACTTGATGGTGCACCTTGAGCTACCTTTGTATACTGAATTGGAATCTTGTATTTAGCTTGTTCAACGTAAGTTGTAAAGTAAACAATCAACAAAACAGCGATGATTAAGATAGCAACAAAAATGAGAGACGATGTCAAGCGACTACTTGGAACGTTGACAAAGTAATCCACATAGATGCCTTTAACCATATCAGGAATTGAAGCAACAATCCCTGCAAAGATAATCATTGAAACACCATTCCCATATCCCTTATCTGTGATTTGCTCTCCAAGCCAGGTCACAATCATGCTTCCTGCTGTTAAGATGGCTCCAATCACAAGGAAAACTTGTGGTGTAAGTGGTACAGTCAAAAGTTTAGCTCCAGATAGAGCATTAAAACCGGCAGTAATCCCAACTGATTGCACAAATGCAAGCACTAATGCAATGTATCGAGTTGCTTGGTTTAACTTTCTACGACCAACTTCCCCTTGTTTGCCCCACTCTACAAATTTTGGTAATAAATCCATCTGCAAGAGTTGGACGACGATTGAGGCTGTAATGTAAGGACTAACTCCCAGAGCAAAAACTGAGAAGTTTTTCATGGCATTCCCTGACACTAAGCTCAACATATTTAAAAAGGATAGTCCACTCAAAGCGTTCAAGCTATTTGCATTTACCCATGGCACAGTGATACTAGTACCAATTCGAAATACAAATACGATAAAAATTGTAAATAAAATTTTTGATCGAACTTGTTTAACTTTGAATGCTTCTCTCAATAATTTAAAAAACATAGGTCACCTCTCTTAGATGACTTCAACAGAACCACCTTTAGCAGTGATAGCTTCTTCAGCTGATTTAGAGAATTTAGCAGCTTTAACAGTCAATTTCTTGGTTAACTCACCGTTACCAAGAATCTTGATACCTGATTTTTCAGCTTTAACAATTCCTGATTCTACAAGTACAACTGGAGTTACTTCTGCACCATCTTCAAAGATGTTCAATTGGTCAAGGTTTACAATAGCATATTCTTTAGCGTTGATGTTTGTAAATCCACGTTTTGGAAGACGACGGAACAATGGAGTTTGTCCACCTTCAAAACCAAGACGTACACCGCCACCACTACGAGCCTTTTGCCCTTTTTGACCACGTCCTGATGTTTTACCATTACCTGATGAAGTACCACGACCAACACGGTTACGAGTTTTACGAGAACCTTCTGCAGGTTTCAATTCATGAAGTTTCATTGTATATTTTCTCCTCTTTTGTAAAATGCTAGCGCCGATAAAGGAGAAAAGGTTGTCTCCTTTATCAACTCGCCTATACTGTGTCATCTATGATGACTATATCTAGTTTTAGGGGATGGTCATATGCACATCCCCTAAACAATCATTAGTTTACTTCTTCAACTGTTACCAAGTGAGATACTGCAGTAATCATACCACGGATAGCAGCGTTATCTTCTTTAATAACAGAGCTGTTCAATTTGCCAAGTCCAAGTGCTACAACAGTTTTACGTTGTGATGGAATGCGTCCGATTGGAGACTTAGTCAAAGTAATTTTAATTTGAGCCATTTTATCCCCTTTCTTATGCCAAATCAGAAACTGAAATACCACGAAGGGCAGCAACTTCTTCAGCGCGTTTCAATTGTTTCAAACCTTCAACAGTTGCGCGAACAATGTTGATTGGAGTGTTAGAGCCAAGTGATTTAGATGTAATATCTGCCACACCTGCCAATTCCACAACGGCACGAACTGCACCGCCAGCGGCAACTCCAGAACCTTCCACAGCAGGTTTCAACAATACTTTAGCTCCACCGAATTCTGAAAGTACTTCGTGTGGAATTGTTGTCCCAACCATAGGAACTTCGATCAAGTTTTTCTTAGCATCTTCTACTGCTTTGCGGATTGCTTCTGGAACTTCTTGAGCTTTACCAGTACCAAATCCTACACGACCATTGCGGTCACCAACAACTACAAGAGCTGCAAAACGAAGACGACGTCCACCTTTAACAACTTTTGTAACACGGTTAACGGCAACTACGCGTTCTTCAAGTTCTACTGCATTGTCTTTAAATGCCATTTTCTAGTGTCCTCCTATTAGAATTTCAATCCGTTTTCACGAGCTGCATCAGCCAAAGCTTTCACACGTCCGTGATATAGATATCCACCGCGGTCGAACACCACTTCTGAAATACCTTTAGCATTTGCACGTTCTGCAACGAGTTTACCGACAGCAACGGCTTGTTCAGTTTTAGTTCCTTTTGAAACTTCTTTGTCAAGAGTTGAAGCACTTGCGAGCGTTACACCCGCTACGTCATCAATCACTTGAGCGTAGATGCCTGTATTAGAACGATAAACGTTCAAACGTGGGCGATCAGCAGTTCCAGAGAGTTTTCCGCGAACGCGACGGTGGCGTTTTTGGCGGAGTTTGTTTTTATCTGGTTTAGAAATCACAGTTTTCACCTCTTTAATTTTTAATTATGTGCTATGCACAAAGTTGGTAATGAGTTTGTCGGTTGACAACCAACCACTCAACATTATTTACCAGTTTTACCTTCTTTACGGCGAACATATTCACCAACGTAACGGATACCCTTACCTTTATAAGGTTCTGGTGAACGAAGGCTACGTACATAAGCAGCTGTTTGACCAACTACTTCTTTTGAAATTCCGTGAACAACGATTGTTGTTGGGTTTGGTAGTTCAAAAGTAATTCCTTCTGGAGCTTCAACTTCGTCTGGATGAGATTTACCAACAGCCAAAACAAGTTTAGATCCTTGAAGTTGTGCACGGTATCCAACCCCGCGCATTTCAAGTTCTTTCTTAAATCCTTCAGATACTCCAACAACCATGTTGTGCAAAAGAGCACGAGTTGTTCCATGGATTGTTTTCATTTCTTTTGTATCGTTTGGACGGTGAAGCGTTACTTCAGTTCCTTCCACACGGATATCGATATCTTTTGAGAACGTACGAGTAAGTTCTCCTTTAGGTCCTTTTACAGTTACAACGTTATCCTTGTTAGTGATTTCAACACCAGCAGGCAACGGAATAACTTTATTACCAATACGTGACATGTTTTTATTCTCCTGTTAAATTGTCAGGCCGCAAGCGACCAGTTTTCACGGGGTTTAAATCTTTTTGATTTAAAAGTTAATGTTTAGGTCTCAATTTCTAAGTAAATCAAGGCATTGTCTCGTAGACATAACTTTGAGTTAGGCAAGAGACAATAACGAAGAGGCACAACGAAATTGGGAGCTAAATATTACCAAACGTAAGCGATAACCTCTCCACCAACGTTCTTTTGGCGTGCTTCTTTATCAGTAAGCAAACCTTCAGAAGTTGAAAGGATAGCAATTCCAAGACCGTTAAGTACTTTTGGAAGATCTTCACGTTTTTTGTAAACACGAAGTCCTGGTTTAGAAACACGTTTCAAGTTAGTGATAACTCGTTCACCGTTAGTTCCGTATTTAAGGAATACACGGATGATGCCTTGTTTGTCATCTTCGATGATTTCTACGTTCTTAACAAAACCTTCGCGTTTAAGGATTTCAGCAATCCCTTTTTTGATGTTTGATGCAGGTACTTCAAGTACTTCGTGTTTTGCTTGGTTAGCGTTACGAATACGAGTTAGGAAGTCTGCGATTGGGTCAGTCATAACCATTTTATTTTTCTCCTCTTACTAGTAGTTTGCAAGTTGCACTTGCTAGTTAATGATTGAGCTAGGCTCAGATAGTGTTGACACATTCAAACGAGATTATTCTCATTTGAACACGAGCTACAACCTGTGCAAAAAAGATAGATTTGTTTTGGAGCATCGCTCCTGTACCAAATCTCCTATTTTTGCTGGGGTTGTTACGCTCTTTGTATCATAATATTACCAAGATGCTTTTGTTACACCAGGGATTTGACCTTTGTATGCCAATTCACGGAAGCAAACACGGCAAAGTTTAAACTTGCGGTAAACTGAGTGTGGACGTCCACAACGTTCACAGCGAGTGTATGCTTGAGTAGAGAACTTCGCTGGGCGTTTGTTCTTAGCAATCATAGATTTTTTAGCCATTAGTTATACCTCCTATATTATTTTGCAAAAGGCATTCCAAGGCCTGTAAGCAATGCACGTGACTCTTCGTCAGTGTTAGCAGTAGTTACGATAACGATGTCAAGACCACGAGTTTTGTCAACGTCATCAAAGTTGATTTCTGGGAAAATCAATTGTTCCTTCACACCAAGTGTGTAGTTTCCGCGTCCGTCAAATGATTTTGTTGGAACACCATGGAAGTCACGCACACGTGGAAGTGAAACTGAAACCAATTTATCCAAGAATTCATACATACGTTCACCACGAAGGGTAACTTTTGCACCGATCGCAACACCTTCACGAAGACGGAAGCCGGCGATTGATTTTTTAGCTTTAGTGATAAGTGGTTTTTGACCTGAGATAAGTGCCAATTCTTCAGCAGCTTTTTCAAGGCTTTTAGCGTTTGATACAGCTTCACCAACACCCATGTTCAAAACGATCTTATCTACTTTAGGCACAGCCATCACTGATGAGTAGTTAAATTGTTCTGTCAAAGCAGGAACTACTTCATTAAGATATTTTTCTTTTAAACGATTTGCCATTATACTTCTCCTTTCCTTCGTGATTAATCAAGCACTTCGCCTGATTTTTTGTTGTAGCGAACTTTTTTACCGTCTACAAATTTGTAACCAACACGACCAGCTACACCATTTTTGTCCAAAACTTGAACGTTTGATACGTGGATAGCTGCTTCCTTCTCGATGATACCACCTTGAGGAAGTTCGTTAGTTGGACGTTGATGTTTCTTAACGATGTTAACACCTTCAACGATAACTTTGTTTACTTTTGGAAGGGCAGTAAGGACAACAGCTTCTGTTCCCTTATCTTTACCAGCGATTACGCGAACTTTGTCGCCTTTTTTTACAAACATTTATTTCTCCTTTTATTCTTACGCCCAAAGGGCACCCTGGCTAAGCCAGGGGACTGTGTTTGTTTTATTGATTAAAGTACTTCTGGAGCAAGTGACACGATCTTCATGAAGCCACCTTCACGCAATTCACGTGCAACAGGGCCAAAGATACGTGTTCCGCGAGGAGTTTTGTCGTCACGGATGATAACTGCTGCATTTTCGTCAAATTTGATGTAAGAACCATCAGCACGACGAGCACCTGATTTAGTACGAACGATAACTGCTTTAACAACGTCACCTTTTTTAACCGCACCACCAGGAGTAGCTTGTTTTACAGATGCCACAATAACATCACCGATGTTCGCGAATTTACGTTTAGAACCACCAAGAACTTTGATAGTCAAAATTTCACGTGCACCGCTATTGTCTGCGACTTTCAAACGAGTTTCTGTTTGAATCATTTCAGTTTTCTCCTTTCAGGTTTGATTAGATGATAACCGCTTCTTCAACAACTTCTACAAGACGGAAACGTTTTGTAGCTGAAAGCGGACGAGTTTCCATGATACGTACAATATCGCCTTCTTTGGCAACATTGTTTTCATCATGCGCTTTGTATTTTTTTGAGTAGTTAATACGTTTACCATAGACTGGGTGGTTACGTTTTGTTTCAACTACAACTGTGATTGTCTTGTCCATTTTGTCAGATACAACACGTCCAACAAGAACTTTACGATTATTGCGTTCCATTGAAATTCTCCTTCCCTAGTCTATTATTTCGCTTCAGATTGAACTGTTTTGATACGAGCGATTTGTTTTTTAACTTCTTTCAAGCGAGCTGTTTGTTCTAATTGACCAGTAGCAGCTTGGAAACGAAGTTCAAACAATTCTTTTTTCAATTCGTTTTCGCGCTTCGCGAGTTCTTCTTGAGAAAGACCACGAAGTTCTTTAACAAATTCTTTTACTTCATTAAGTTTCATGCCTTCTCCTTATTCTGCTTCACGTTTTACGAATTTACATTTAACTGGCAATTTGTGGCTTGCAAGACGAAGCGCTTCGCGAGCGATCTCTTCAGATACACCAGCAACTTCAAACATTACTTTACCACGTTTAACTGGTGCTACCCAACCTTCAGGTGCCCCTTTACCAGATCCCATACGAACCCCGATAGCTTTAGCTGTGTATGATTTGTGTGGGAAGATTTTAATCCAAACTTTACCACCACGTTTCATGTAACGAGTCATGGCGATACGAGCAGCTTCGATTTGGCGGTTAGTGATCCAGTGGCTAGTAGTAGCTTGAAGACCGTATTCACCGAATGCTACTTCTTTTCCACCTTTAGCTTCACCGCGCATTTTACCACGGAATTCACGACGGTGTTTAACACGTTTAGGTACTAACATTGGTTATTTACCTCCTTTAGTGTTTTTACGAGCTGGAAGAACTTCACCACGGTAGATCCATACTTTAACACCAAGTTTACCGTATGTAGTATCTGCTTCTTCCCAAGCGTAATCGATATCTGCGCGAAGTGTGTGAAGTGGAACTGTACCTTCAGAGTATCCTTCTGCACGGGCGATATCTGCACCGTTCAAACGACCTGATACTTGAGTTTTAATTCCTTTAGCTCCAGCACGCATAGCACGTTGGATTGCTTGTTTTTGTGCACGACGGAAAGCAACACGTTGCTCCAATTGACGAGCAATTCCTTCACCAACAAGGTGAGCATCCAAATCAGGTTGTTTGATTTCGATGATGTTGATGTGCACTTGTTTTCCAGTCAATTTGTTAAGTTTAGCACGAAGTGCATCAACGTTAGCACCACCTTTACCGATAACCATACCTGGTTTAGCAGTGTGAAGTGAAACGTTAACTTTGTTTACTGCGCGTTCGATTTCAATAGTTGAAACTGCTGCGTCAGCAAGTTCTTTTTGAACGAATTTACGGATTGCAAGATCTTCATGAAGGTAATCCGCGTATTCTTTTTCAGCATACCATTTGGCATCCCAATCACGGATGATGCCGACACGCATACCAATTGGATGTACTTTTTGACCCACGATTTTACCTCCTTATTTTTCTGCAACAGCTACAGTGATGTGAGCTGTACGTTTGTTGATTGGTGAAGCTGAACCTTTCGCACGTGGACGGAAACGTTTCATAGTTGGTCCTTCGTTTGCGAATGCTTCAGATACTACCAAGTTAGCTTTATCCAAACCAAAGTTGTTTTCAGCGTTAGCTACAGCTGAGTTCAAAACTTTCAAGATGATTTCAGCAGCTTTGTTTGGAGTGAATGTCAAAATTGCGATTGCATCGGCTACGCTTTTACCACGGATATTGTCAAGAACAAGACGTGATTTACGAGGTGAAACACGTACTGTGCGAGCCATTGCTTTAGCTGAAGTAATTTCTGCCATTTATGTTCTCCTTATTTTC
This sequence comes from Streptococcus peroris ATCC 700780, assembly GCF_000187585.1. GTDB lineage: Bacteria > Bacillota > Bacilli > Lactobacillales > Streptococcaceae > Streptococcus > Streptococcus peroris. The sequence continues at coordinate 58,580 of NZ_GL732463.1, read as the reverse complement.
TACGTGTCTTCTTGTCGTCTGCGGCGTGACCTTTGTAAGTACGAGTTGGTGCAAATTCACCAAGCTTGTGACCTACCATGTCTTCTTGGATGTAAACAGGTACGTGTTTACGTCCATCATAAACTGCGATAGTGTAACCAATGAAACTTGGGAAAATCGTTGAACGACGTGACCAAGTTTTGATAACTTTTTTCTTTTCGTCGTTAGCTTGAGCTTCAACTTTTTTCATCAAATGCTCATCGACGAAAGGTCCTTTTTTAAGACTGCGTCCCATTTTAATATTTTCTCCTTTAAATATAGTACCACAGCGGCTTGCGCTCACGAGGAGCGCTACCGAGCTGGCGGATTATCTAGCACTTAAGCGACTAGTTTAAAATTATTTCTCGTTGCGACGACGAACGATAAGTTTGTCAGATTTCGCTTTCTTGTTACGAGTTTTAAGACCAAGAGCAGGTTTGCCCCATGGAGTTGATGGTGCTTTACGACCAACTGGTGCTTTACCTTCACCACCACCGTGTGGGTGATCGTTAGGGTTCATTACAGAACCACGAACTGTTGGGCGGATACCTTTCCAACGGCTACGTCCTGCTTTACCAAGGTTTACAAGTCCATGTTGTTCGTTTCCGACAACACCGACTGTTGCACGACAAGTTCCAAGAATCATACGAACTTCACCTGATTGAAGACGAACAAGAACGTATTTGCCTTCTTGACCCAATACTTGAGCAGAAGCTCCAGCAGCACGTACCAATTCTCCACCACGACCTGGTTTCAATTCGATGTTGTGGATCAAAGTACCAACTGGGATGTTAGCAAGCGGAAGAGCGTTTCCGACTTTGATATCTGCTTCAGGACCTGAAACGATACGTTGACCAACTTCAAGACCTTTTGGAGCGATGATGTAAGCTTTCACACCGTCAGTGTAGTGTACAAGAGCGATGTTTGCAGAACGGTTTGGATCGTACTCGATAGTTTTAACAACTGCTTCAACGTTGTCTTTGTTACGTTTGAAGTCAACCAAACGGTAGAAACGTTTGTGTCCACCACCTTGGTGACGAACAGTGATACGACCGTTGTTGTTACGACCAGCCTTGTTCTTCAAAGCAACAAGCAAAGTTTTTTCTGGTGTGCTTGTTGTGATTTCAGCGAAATCCAAAGAAGTCATATTACGGCGACCGTTTGTTGTTGGTTTATAAACACGAATTCCCACGATATTTCCTCCTTAGATTATTCAGCTTCAGCAGCAAACAACTCGATTGCTTTTGAATCAGCTGTAAGAGTGATGATAGCTTTTTTAGTTTTGTTAGTAAAACCAGTGTAACGTCCAACACGTTTAGCTTTAGGTTTTACGTTGATTGTGTTAACATTTGCAACTTTAACACCTTCAAAAGCAGCTTCAACAGCTTGCTTAATCAAAAGTTTGTGTGCGCGAGTGTCAACTTCAAATACATATTTTCCTGCTTCAAGTTGAGCCATTGAGCTTTCAGTGATAACAGGTTTTTTGATAACATCATACAAATTCATTATGCAAGAACCTCCTCGATTTTAGAGATAGCTGCTTGAGTAACAAGAAGTTTGTCACTATTTGCGATGTCAAGAACACTTGCAGTTGTAGCAGTCGCAACTTTCACATTTGGAAGGTTACGAGCTGAAAGAGCTGCGAATTCATTTCCTTCTTCAAGAATAACAAGGACTTTAGAATCGATGCTCAAAGCTGCAAGAACTTTTGCAAATTCAGCAGTTTTTGGAGCTGTAAATTCAAGAGAATCAACGGCTACAAATTTGTTTTCAGCAACTTTTTCTGAATAAACAGACTTAAGTGCAAGGCGACGAACTTTTTGAGGAAGTTTGTACGCATAGCTACGTGGAGTTGGTCCGAAGACGATTCCACCACCACGCCATTGTGGAGAGCGGATAGATCCTTGACGAGCACGTCCAGTTCCTTTTTGACGCCATGGTTTGCGTCCGCCACCTGAAACAGCAGAGCGGTTTTTAACTGCGTGAGTTCCTTGACGAAGGCTAGCACGTTGGCTAACGATGACATCAAACACAACTGATTCATTTGGTTCGATACCAAAGATTGCATCGTTAAGAACAACTTCGCCCGCTTGTTTACCAGTTTGGTCGAATAATGTTACATTTGCCATTTTGACTGTATTCCCCTTTCCTTATTATTTACCAGCTTTAACTGCTGACTTGATAGTGATAAGAGATTTCTTAGCACCTGGTACGTTACCTTTGATAAGGATAACGTTCTTTTCTGGAACAACTTGTACAACTTCAAGGTTTTGAATGGTTACACGATCGCCACCCATACGTCCTGCAAGGTTTTTACCTTTGAATACGCGGTTAGGTGCAACAGGTCCCATAGAACCTGGACGACGGTGGTAACGAGAACCGTGAGCCATAGGTCCACGTGATTGTCCGTGGCGTTTGATAACACCTTGGAAACCTTTACCTTTAGAAGTACCAGTTACGTCAACAACATCTCCAGCTGCGAAAGTTTCAACTGTGATTTCAGCACCAACTTCCAAGCCTTCAACGTTTTTGAATTCACGAATGAAGCGCTTAGGAGCCGTGTTAGCTTTTGCTACATGTCCTTTAGCAGGTTTGTTGCTCAATACTTCGCGTTTGTCATCGAAACCAACTTGGATAGCGTTGTAACCATCTGTTTCAACAGTTTTAACTTGAAGAACAACGTTTGGAGTTGCTTCGATAACTGTTACAGGGATCAATTCGCCAGCTTCAGTGAAGATTTGAGTCATTCCCACTTTTTTCCCTAAGATTCCTTTTGTCATGAGAAAATAGTTCCTTTTCTATATTTTTTATTCAAAAAGTTTTTAACGAGCGTTTTTCATGCTCAAGGTATCAAGCTTTAAATTAAAGTTTGATTTCTACGTTTACACCACTTGGAAGATCCAATTTCATCAAGGCATCAACTGTTTTTTGAGTTGGGTTAACGATATCGATCAAACGTTTGTGTGTACGCATTTCGAATTGTTCGCGAGAATCTTTATATTTATGAGTCGCACGAATGATTGTGTAGAGGCTACGTTCAGTTGGAAGTGGGATTGGACCCGCAACTTGTGCACCTGTACGAGTAGCTGATTCTACGATTTTTGCAGCCGCTGTGTCAAGTGTACGGTGTTCGTATGCTTTCAAACGGATACGGATTTTTTTGTTTGCCATCTTTTTCTCCTTTTCGTCTATTTAAGATAATAGGCTAGCTCCACAAGAAAACCGACGCGCGTTGCGTGGCAATGCAACCGAGCGTGTCGCAACCTCTTGCATCAAAGCTATAGCTGTTTTTACAGCACCATAATAGAATAACACAAACCCCTCGCGAATGCAAGGGGTTTGTAGCTGTTTTTTAAAATTTTTAGTATGAAAATGTTTTCGTATATTCCTGATCTAAAAAAGACAACCTATTCTCAATTTTTACATATCTTTTACTATTAAATTGTCTTTCTCTATTTGAAACTGATTTTGAGATTGATTAATTAACACATCCGCTTCTTTTTCTGTTTCTTGATAATATCGGCGATATTGTCCGCGTCGGATTTGATGAGTTTCACGAACAAACGAGGCCTCTCTTTTTCTCACAGTAGTGTCCCGAGCTAGACGACGTTCCAACTCAGTTTCATCATCCGTATAAAAACAAATGGTTAAATCAAATAAACGTTTAGGTAAATATGCAACGGACATTCCTTCTACAATCAACGTTGATTTCGAACCCGATAACACTTCACTTGCTTTCCACGGCTCTTCAATCGTCAATAAGTCCATGCCATTTTGTAGTGCTAGAATATCTCTTTCTAAACTTGCTAGTTCATGAGCTACAGGTAGGCAAGCCGTCACCTTCTGTTCTGTTGCTTCTTTCGGCACCACCAAATGTCTATAAGAGGTAATGTATGGATCTGTTTCTAACAGATTGACACTTTGCGGATCCAAAGCTTGGTACAGCTCTTTAGCAAAATAAGACTTTCCCGAAGCTCCATGCCCATAGATTCCAACCGTTTTTACTCTTCCTGATTCTATTTCTGATACTAGTCTTTCTATTAGCTCTTTTTTCTTCATTCTCTCTTCACCTGCTCATAGTTTTGCTTCCCATCGTTAAGCTTGTCCCAAATAACTACTTTTCCACTTTGTAGAGATTTTTGCACATCGATAATCCGCTGATTAGAAGAACCTCGGAACTGGAGCATGAGATTACGCTTGCTTTTGTCATACCGACCATCGACTAGGATATCAATCAGCGACAAGAGCTCCAGTTTATCAGGGGTTTCTAACATCATTTCTTCCCAAGTGTAGCCCGTCCAAGACCAGATATCTTTTTCTGGCAACTCTTTTCGAATACGTTTTACAAGGGGCAAAAGGATACCTGTATTTAGGAATGGTTCTCCTCCTAGCAAAGTCAATCCTTGAACATAGGGCTGGGCTAAGTCTGCCATGATTTGTTCTTCTAACTCTGGGGTATAAGGTATGCCTGCATTAAAGGACCAGGTTGCTACATTGTAACAACCTTCACAGTGAAACATGCAACCTGATACATAGAGAGAGTTGCGCACCCCTTCTCCATCCACAAAGTTAAAAGCCTTGTAATCGATGATGCGTCCTTTACTGAGCTCTTCACTCTTCCACTCGCCTGGTTTTGGTGTATTCCATGTCATACTTTTACCCCAACTCTATCCAATAACGCTCCGTTCCATTTCGAACATCCTCCAACTCTCCACCATTACCTAAGATAACCTCTCGACTGGCAGGATTTTCCGTACTACAAGTCACAAGCGCTCGTTTGATATTCTTTCCCTTAGCAACTTGTAGACCTTGTCGGAGGGACTCTTTGGCGTAGCCCTTGTCTCTTTAAGACGGGCGGATGGAATAGCCAATATGGCCCGCATGATTCAGCAACCCCTCATTCAGTCTCAACCGTAAATTTAAAAAACCTAAAGCATGACCTGATTCATCAAACAATACGAACTGAATTGATGGAACGCGATTTTCAGGCAAGTTTATTCCCATTTCTTTATTCAGGTTAGTTTCTAGCCAATTCTCGTAAGAAAAACCCTCAGCATCCCAAAAGCCGCCATCGTGGGCTGATTGGCTCTTTTCAAACTCTGCCATCATCTCTAAAACTGTTTCTTTATCTGCCAATCTTGGTCTGCGTAATTCCATATTCTCCTCCCCGCTATAAGAAAAGCGAGAGGCAACTCTCACTTTTTCTTATTTTTGTTTAAAAACTGTTCTCTAAGATTGAGCAAGCGTTCTTTTTTGCCCGTCCCACCTTTAGAATGTTTTTCATGATAACGAGTTACTTGAGCTCGTCCCTTATCGTCTAATTGATATTTTCCCATAATTCCTTTTCTTAGTTATACTTTATGACCAGGTGTCTTAATCGTTGAACCGTTCATGTGTTTCACACGCGCAGCAATTTCCTTATGACGCCCATTAACCATCGGACGAGCTTGTGGATTCCCAAGATAACCACAGGTCCGTTTAACAACATCTACTGTTTTAGGATCATTATTCCCACAGTTAGGGCAAGCAAATCCTCTCTCTGTCGGCTCAAAATCTCCTTCAAAATCACACTTGTAACAGCGGTCAATTGGAGTATTGGTTCCGAGATAACCTACACGGTCATAAGCATAATCCCAAACAGCTTCCAAGGCCTTTGGATTTTGCTGAAGAACTGGGTACTCACAGTAGTGAATAAAACCACCTGATGCACCCGCTTCTGGATAAACCTTCTCGAAGTCCAATTTTTCAAAAGGAGTTGGATTTTTACGGACATCATAATGGAAACTATTCGTATAATATTCCTTATCAGTTATGTCCGGAACCTTTCCAAATTTTTCCGTATCCAGGCGACAGAAACGGTCGGTCAGACTTTCAGACGGCGTTGAATAAATAGAGAAGTGATAGCCATATTGGTCTGACCACTCTTCTACTCGATGTTTCATGTCTCGAATGATATCAAGGGTGAATTCTTTAGCTTCAGGATTGGTTTCCCAATTGTTGCCAAAGAATACTGTCGCCACCTCATAGAGCCCAATATAACCAAGCGAAACAGTCGCACGACGATTCTTAAAGAGTTGGTCAACACTTTCTTCCTTCCCAAGGCGATGACCAAAAGCTCCATATTGATAGAGGATAGGCGCATTAGCTGGAGTTGCCTCTTTCGTACGTTCCACTCGATAAACAAGTGCATCTTCAGCAATATTCATTCGTTCATTAAAGATTTCCCAGAACTTATTCATATCGCCTTCAGATTCAAGGGCAATACGTGGAAGATTGACCGTTACAACACCTAAGTTCATACGGCCTGAATTAACTTCTACCCCGTTTTCATCCTTCCATCCTTGAAGGAAAGAACGGCATCCCATTGGAACCTTGAAAGAACCTGTCAGCTCGACAATTTTGTCGTAAGACAAGACATCTGGATACATCCGCTTGGTAGCGCACTCTAAAGCCAACTGCTTAATATCGTAGTTTGGAGTTCCTTCTTCTAAGTTTAATCCTCTTTTAAGGGTGAAGATTAGTTTAGGAAAGATAGCTGTACGGTGTTCTGAGCCAAGCCCTTTAATTCGAATATTCAAAATTGCCTTTTGAATTTCACGTTCAAAACGACTGGTTCCTAGACCAAAGCCAAGTGATGTAAAGGGTGTTTGACCATTTGATGTGAAGAGGGTATTAATCTCATACTCTAAGGATTGCATGGCATCATAGATGTCTTTCTTTGTCTTTTTCCATGCATAATCTTCACGTTTTTCTGGCAACACCCATTCCTCTGCATCTTTGAGGTGTTTTTGATAATTTTTTTCTGCATAAGGTGCCAGAACTTCATCGATGCGGTCAGCCGAGCAACCACCATATTGGCTGGAAGCAACATTTGCAATGATTTGTGAAATCTGTGCTGTTGCAGTTTGGATAGACTTAGGACTCTCTACCTCGGCATTTCCAATCTTGAAACCATTAGCAAGCATACCTTTGAAATCAATCAAACAACAGTTTGTCATCGGTGTGTAAGGGCTGTAGTCCAAATCGTGATAGTGGATGTCTCCTTTTTGATGAGCATTGGCTACATGCTTAGGCAACATTTGCAAACCGATTGACTTTCCTACAATCCCTGCTGTCAAGTCTCGCTGGGTATTAAAGACATCACTATCTTTATTGGCGTTTTCATTGACAACGGACTGATCTTTATCGAGAAGTTTATGAATGCTAAAGTTGATATCTGTCGCTTTTGAGCGCTCAAAATCCCTTTGAGTCCGATAAGTGATATACTCCTCAGCCAAGGCATACTCTTTAGCTTCCAACAACTCATGTTCTACGATGTTTTGGATTTCATAGATTTTTACACCTTGTGGGAAACGGCTATGAATCTCATCAACGATACGTTCAACCAGGGCACTAAGGCGCTTTTCGACCAAGGGAGTTACATCCATAACCTTTTCAGCAGCCTTATGGAGTGCTTTATCAATCTTGTCTACATCAAAAATGACACGTCTGCCATCACGCTTTTCAACGAATAAAGTTGGAGCAGGGACAGCCTTCTCTTCCAGTACAATCATATCCACACCCTTTTCTTAAATATAATATTGATTCTAAAAAGTATTATATCACTAAAAAAATAAAAATCAATATCTTGTGTAAGAAAATAAAAATTTTATTTTCTTACACAAGATATTGATAGTTTTTATTTTAGTTTGTAGAGTTTGAAATCTTTAAATTCACCTTGAACAGCTTGGTAATTTTCTGCTAAAAGCTGTTCAACTTCTGTCCATAGGGGTGTTTTTGTATTTACGACAATCATCTTTGGTTGATTATCTCGCAGATCATTTACAAGTTTGGTCCGATTTGCATCAAGTCCTGTATGCAATCTAGGTGAAAGCAACTGACTAGCCGCTAAGCGTTCACTAGCCTTATAACTGCCTGTAAGATTGTCCCAGACATAGATACGATCTGTAGCCTGTGTTTCGCCTTTAATCTTAGCTTCAATGCTTGTACGTTCTTGATATTGCTCTGCATGAAGCACATAGCGTGAGACTATAGGAGCTAAAAATAGGTAAACTAGGGCCAAAATTGGTAAATAGGCATTTCCTTTTACAAAAGTTCCCCATACTGATGTTTCTTCTCTGCGTCTTCTACGACGATTGGCTCCTTCTGGTTTCTCTGTACGAATTCGCGTTATTAGAAGAAGCGACAAGAAAGGTAGTAATTCAACCATACGGCTACCATGGATGAGATCTGTAGAAAAAATTTCTAGACCTAACGCTAAAACGACCGCTATTGCAGCAAACACTGATAAAACTGACTGCTTTAATGGTTTCGATTGGAAAAGGCCTATAAATGCCAGCGTCAAGGCTCCAAGAGCAATTGCCAACAATCCATAGAAGAGAAGGTTATCTAATAAACTTGGGTTAGATACAAAATTCAAACTATCTATTGGGTAGAGGATTTGACTAATCGCATTTCCGAAACTTCCCTTATAAACCGTATAGTAACCAATCGGATAAAAGAAAATTGAAAAACCAAGGCCCGCTGCAAAGAATTGATAAAGACCATGAGTTAAGTTGTTACGGCCAACATTAAAAGATGTTACAGCAAAAAATAAAACAAATGCAAACAAGATTGTAACTAAAGGTGCAAAGAAAAATGCTATAGCCAAGACAATTCCAATGAGGATGAAACCTTTATCATGATCTGGTTCTGCCAAATAGGCAGTCACTAAACTGAGGGCATAGAACAAGAATGGGAGGGCAAGAATAGTTGCATAGCCACCACCAAAGCTAAGAGCACTAGCCAGGACATAAAAGACCGTCAACACTTGTTGCGATTGCTGATTTTGTTCCGTCAGATTGTAAGCCGAACGAAAAAGAAAGAATCCTGCACCCATTAGAGCTAACCAATTAAAGGCTGCAAATAAAATACTACCCTTGGTTAGATACTGTAGAAAGTAATAGAGGAGACCACTAGTTCCAAAATAATCTGCGTAGATATCTCCGCTCTGATGCATAGCCCAGCCAATATAAGAATCCTGAGCCTGTTCTGGGCTTAGTAAGCCTAACAAAAAGGGTAGAACCACGGATACAAGCACTACTAACGTACTCAAAATTAGGATTTTTAAAAACGGTAAGTGGGCGGGTTGACGAGTTTCAATTTCTAGTTGCTCCTCGTTTTCCACTAGAATCTCCTGACTTTCCGCCAAATATGGATTCGATTCGTCTTCTAATCTACCATATACGTTCATTCATTCTCTCCTGTCGTTTAATTTGTTCTAGTATATCAAAAAGTCTAGTTCTTGTCAGCCTGTGGCGAACGCTTACGCAATTTTTCAGACAAAGAAACAAAACGTTCAACCTCATAAAAACGATGATAAGGAGACTTCTTATAATGGTCTAAAAAGGCTTTTTCTTCTACAGTTAACATCGTCATCCCTCCTTTTCTCTTCATTCGAAAAAAAGAGGAAAAATCTAAAAAACTGAATTCCCTAAAAGAGAATTCAGTGAGATGCAATTAGTCAGCATTTTTTTCTTGATTCTTAGAAATACTTCGATTTTTACCTTCCAGATACACCATAAGAATGGAAATATCTGCTGGATTTACCCCTGAAATCCGACTAGCTTGACCAATCGTTTCTGGATTGATGAGCTTGAACTTCTGGCGAGCTTCTGTTGCAATCGAGTCAATATCATCCCAATCGATGTTGGCTGGAATGCGTTTTTCTTCCATCCGTTTCATCTTGGCAACTTGATCCATGGCTTTTGAAATATAACCTTCGTACTTGATTTCTGTCTCAATCAATTCGATAATCTTGTCATCCAAATCCTCAGCAGCAGGTCCGATGAAGGCCACCACATCTTGGTAAGAAACTTCTGGACGACGAAGAAACTCCTTGGCAGTCACCGCATCTGTCAATGGTTTGAAGCCCATTGCAGCAACTTTCTCATTCGTTTCCTTTACAGGTTTTAACTTAATGCTTTCCAAGCGCTTCATTTCATTTTCAAATTGATTTTTCTTGATTTCAAAGCGCGTCCAGCGTTCATCGTCAACAAGGCCAATCTCACGTCCCATCTCTGTCAAGCGCATGTCCGCATTGTCATGACGGAGAATAAGACGGTATTCAGCACGACTAGTCAAGAGACGGTAAGGTTCAACAGTTCCCTTGGTTACCAAGTCATCAATCATGACCCCAATGTAACCATCACTTCGCTTCAAAATCAACTCAGGTTTCCCTTGGATTTTCAAAGCCGCATTAATTCCAGCGATAATCCCTTGGCCTGCTGCTTCTTCGTAACCAGACGTTCCGTTGGTCTGACCAGCTGTGAAAAGTCCTGAGATTTTCTTGGTTTCAAGTGTCGCTCGCAATTGATGAGGCAAGACCATATCATACTCGATTGCATAACCGGTACGCATCATCTCAGCATTTTCCAAGCCTTTGATAGAATGGACTAAATCACGTTGTACATCTTCAGGAAGACTCGTTGACAAGCCTTGCACGTAAACCTCTTCAGTATCTCGGCCTTCAGGCTCAAGGAAGAGTTGGTGACGTTCTTTGTCCGCAAAACGCACAATCTTGTCTTCAATAGATGGGCAATAGCGAGGACCTACTCCCTTTACAACCCCTGTAAACATCGGCGCACGGTAAAGATTATTTTGAATAATTTCATGGCTATGACCATTCGTATAGGTCAACCAACACGGCACTTGATCTTTTAGATAGTCTTCATCACGTGATGTGTAGGAGAAGTGGTTTGGTGTTTCATCTCCTGGCTGAATCTCTGTTTCGTCATAGTTGATAGAAGAAGCTTTGACACGAGGGGGTGTCCCTGTCTTGAAACGCCCAATTTCTAGGCCTAACTCTTTGAGATTATCTGCTAAATTAACAGATGCTAGACTGTGATTCGGACCTGACGAATACTTGAGATCCCCGATGATAATTTCTCCACGAAGGGCAGTCCCCGTGGTTACGATAACGGCCTTTGCACCGTATTCTTGATGAGTCGCTGTCCGAACACCGAAAACCTTGCCATCTTCTACCAAAATCTCGTCAATCATAGTTTGACGGAAAGTCAGATTTTCTTGATTTTCAACTGTTTTGCGCATTTCTTTAGAGTAGAGTTCCTTGTCAGCTTGCGCACGAAGGGCACGTACCGCAGGACCTTTACCAGTGTTGAGCATTTTCATTTGGATATAGGTCTTGTCTATGTTCTTAGCCATTTCGCCACCAAGTGCGTCTACTTCACGGACAACAATCCCCTTAGCAGAACCACCAATTGATGGATTACAAGGCATAAAGGCCAACATCTCGATATTAATGGTCGCAAGTAATACCTTACAGCCCATACGACTAGCAGCAAGTGAAGCCTCAACTCCCGCATGCCCAGCACCAATGACAATGATATCGTATTCTTCAATAAAATGATAAGCCATTTTTCTCTCCTATTCTTCAAGATGAATGTGTTGTAATTGGCCGTCCCATTCTGGTAAGGCTGTTTTTAAAAAGTCTGGTTTCAGGTCAACAGTCTGCAAATCATCTAAAGCAATCCAACGGCAAGGTAATCGCTTTGCATCTTCCTGCATCGTCAATGGAGCTCTTTCTAACAAATCAACCAAATAATGAAACTCAATATTATGATAGTGGACACCTGCTTGTTCAAAGCGATTTTCTACAATGAAAGCTAACTGAACAGCTTTAGATGCGACACCAAGTTCTTCTTTTACTTCTCGAGCCACAGCATCTTCAGTAGCTTCATCCACTTGAATGGCACCACCAATTGTATAAAAACCATCCCCATCTTCTACGACTAACAAGCGATTGTCTTTTACAATCAAAGCGGTCGCTCTCACACCGAAAACAGTATTTCCCACTTTTGTCCGAAAATCTTGTTGAATCATTTTTATCCTTTCCTTTAAACGACACAAAAACAGTCAAAACTCTGAGAAGTGCAGGACAAAAAAGCCTGCAACATCCATGAGCTTTGACCATCATTTCTATTGCTTTTATTATTGTAGCAGATTGAGAAAATTTGTCAATCTAAATGTACTGACAAACTTTACCATCACGGTAGGCATTATCAATCAAACCACCACCGAGACACTCTTCACCATCGTAAAAGACAACTGCCTGCCCTGGCGTGATAGCGCGTTGCGGTTCCGCAAAAATAACTTCCGCCTTATCTCCTTTGACATGAACAGTCACCTTGGAGTCAGGCTGGCGGTAGCGAAATTTAGCTATGCATTCTAAAGTAAATTCCTCTGGCATGTCACGAGTAAAGTGAACCTGACTGGCTTCTAAGCTAGTTGACATGAGCGCTTCATGGTAGAAACCTTGACCTACATACAGGATATTTTTGCTCAGGTCTTTCCCAACAACGAACCAAGGGGCATTGTCACCACCGTGTTGACCCCCAATACCAAGTCCTCCACGCTGACCAATTGTATAATACATAAGACCTGCATGTTCGCCCATATCGCGACCATCCACAGTCATCATGCGACCAGGTTGGGCTGGTAGGTAGTTACCGAGAAATTCTTTAAAGTTCTTTTCTCCGATAAAACAAATTCCTGTCGAATCTTTCTTCTTAGCAGTCGCAAGTCCTGCTTCTTCAGCTATTTTACGTACTTCAGGTTTTTCCAAATGTCCCAAAGGGAACATGGTTTTTTGGAGTTGTTCTTGTGAAAGTTGGCTGAGGAAATAGGTCTGGTCCTTGCCATTGTCCACACCACGAAGCATGTGAACGATGCCATCCTCATCACGCGCCACTCTAGCATAGTGCCCAGTCGCTACATAATCGGCTCCCAAGGTCATAGCATAGTCCAAAAAGGCCTTGAACTTGATTTCCTTATTACACATAACATCTGGATTTGGCGTGCGTCCTGCACGGTATTCCGCTAGGAAATACTCAAAAACGCGGTCCCAGTACTCTTTTTCAAAATTGACAGAGTAGTAAGGAATACCAATCTGATCTGCCACTGCAGCCACATCCTTGTAATCTTCGGTCGCCGTACAGACGCCGTTTTCATCTGTGTCATCCCAGTTTTTCATGAAGATTCCAATCACATCATAGCCCTGCTCCTTAAGTAAGAGAGCTGTCACTGACGAATCGACACCACCACTCATCCCCACGACAACACGTGTTTTAGAGTTATCACTCATGGTAAGTCTCCCATCTATTCGTTTATTCATACCCTTCAAAATTCTATTTATTATGACTTTCAATAGAATTTCTTTGAGTATAGTCTTTTCGTTTGCTTTTAGGACTAGGCAACGAGTCGCAGGCATAACTCGAGTTAGGTAAGACGAGTTAACAAAGTAATAAAAGATAAACGAAATGACTAGTTCACGATTGAAGGTCGTGTGTGCTTCACGATTGAAGGTCGCTTGAGCAGTATTCATTATAACATGCTTGGTGGGAGAAGACAAGAAAGTAGAAGACTTCTTTTAGATGGCGCAAAAAAAGTCGAGGAAATTCCTCGACTTTTGCATCTTATTTTATTCGTTAGTTCTTAGTACCAACCATTTGCAAGCCAGAAATCCTTGGCTGCAGACCATGATCCATAACGTCCTGCAACGTAAGCGTCTGCGACACGCTCTTGGTTTGCAGCTGAATAATCACCGTTCAAGTATGAATCTGTTAATTGGTAACGTCCAATGTATTGTCCGTTTGTTGCTGTATAGCTACCGCCTGATTCTTTTTGAGCAATCCATTCTTTAGCTTCTGCTTCAGATCCACTTACTGTTGCAGCAGGTGCTGGAGCGCTCTGCTCCACTACTGGTGCAGAAGTCTCTTCTACTGGTGCAGAAGTCTCTTCTACGACTGCTGGTGCTGCAACTGCAGTTTCAGTTGTTGCCGCTGTCTCAGCTGGAGCTGGAGTTACTGAAGTTGAAGCTTCAGTTGTAGCAGGTGCTTCACCATCGATAACCAATACTTGGTCAACATAGATGAGGTGAACATTTTTAATATTGTTTAATTTAGCCAATTTTTCAACTGTTGTATTGTGAGTTTCAGCAATCTCTGAAAGAGTATCCCCAGCTTTAACTGTGTAAGTTTTTGTTTCTTGTGCAAAAGCTAATGATGGTGCAAGGAAAGCAAGTACTACTGCAAATCCTGCAAATTTAGTTTTAATGTTTAATTTCATTTAAAAAAGTTCTCCTTTTCTCTTATATTACCATGATACCTTTCTAATGTTACTATTTGTTAACGAATTTATGTAGAAATGTTACAGAACTGTGTTTTATTTGCCCTTAAAAGCCATTTTTTGTCACAAAAGCCCCTGATTTACACTATTTAAAGTAGGAAAAAGATATTTTATGACAGATTCAAGCCAAGGAAAGTAATCTTTGCTATAATAGAAGTAAGAATCTTTTTAAGGGGAAACAGATGCAATCACTTCGTTTTCAATCTGTCTTTGATATCATTGGCCCTGTAATGATTGGGCCATCTAGTAGTCACACGGCAGGAGCTGTTCGTATCGGTAAAATCGTCTCTTCCATTTTTGATGACACTCCAACCGAAGTTGAATTTCAGCTTTTTAATTCTTTTGCAAAAACCTATCGAGGGCACGGAACCGACCTTGCTCTCGTAGCTGGTATTTTAGGAATGGATACTGATGATCCTGAAATTCCAAATAGTTTAGAAATCGCCCACAAACGTGGTATTAAAATCGTTTGGACTATCCAAAAGGACAGTAATGTTCCCCATCCAAACACCACTAAAATAACTATGAAGAATGAGAAAAAGACTATCAGTGTTACTGGAATTTCAATCGGCGGTGGTAATATTCAAGTGACAGAATTAAATGGCTTTGCCGTATCTCTCAACATGAATACTCCTACCATTATCATCGTTCATCAGGATGTACCTGGTATGATTGCTCATGTGACAGAGGCCTTATCTCGCTTTGACATTAACATCGCCCAAATGAATGTAACTCGTGAAAAAGCTGGTGAGAAAGCCATCATGATTATCGAAGTTGATAGTCGTAACTGTGAAGAATCTATCGAAGAAATTCGTAAAATTCCTCATCTACACAATGTCAATTTCTTTAAATAGGAGAAAATATGTTTTACTCTATCAAAGAATTAGTCCAACAAGCCGATCTAGACTTTCAAGGAAATGTGGCTGAGCTCATGATTAGGACTGAGTTTGAGCTAACTGGTCGTGAACGTGAAGAAGTTCTCCTCCTCATGGAGCGCAATCTTGAAGTCATGAAATCCTCTGTTAAGCTCGGGCTTAGTGAAAAGAAATCTCGTAGCGGTTTGACAGGTGGTGACGCAGCCAAGCTCGACCACTACATCAAAAAGGGAAAGACGCTATCAGACTTCACTGTCTTGTCTGCAGCCCGTAACGCCATCGCCGTTAACGAGCACAATGCCAAGATGGGACTGGTCTGTGCAACACCTACTGCAGGTAGTGCCGGTTGCCTCCCTGCGGTTCTCACAGCAGCTATCCAAAAGCTCAATCTAACTCATGAACAACAACTAGATTTTCTCTTTGCTGCTGGGGCTTTTGGTCTCGTCATTGCTAATAACGCTTCTATCTCTGGAGCTGAAGGAGGCTGCCAAGCCGAAGTTGGATCTGCCTCTGCCATGAGCGCTGCTGCCCTAACTTTAGCTGCAGGTGGAACTCCCTACCAAGCGAGCCAGGCCATCGCCTTCGTTATCAAAAATATGCTCGGTCTTATCTGTGACCCCGTTGCAGGTTTGGTTGAAGTTCCTTGTGTTAAACGTAATGCCATGGGGGCAAGTTTCGCTTTCATCGCAGCTGATATGGCCTTAGCTGGTATCGAATCAAAAATCCCGGTTGATGAAGTCATTGATGCCATGTACCAAGTAGGATCTAGCCTTCCAACTGCCTTTCGTGAAACTGCCGAGGGGGGTCTCGCTGCTACACCAACAGGTCGTCGCCTTCAAAGAGAAATCTTTGGCGAATAATTTCATCATTATCAGGAGAACCAATGTCATCTCTATCAGCTATCTTTTTTGATTTAGATGGGACTCTTGTGGATAGCTCAATCGGTATTCACAATGGTTTCACCTATACTTTTGAACAACTTGGAGTCCCTAGCCCCGATGCAAAAACCATTCGTAGTTTTATGGGACCTCCCTTGGAAACCAGTTTTTCTAGTTGTCTCCCAGCGAATCAAATCGAACTGGCTATACAGCTTTATCGCTCCTACTATAAGGAAAAGGGTATGTACGAAGCCCAGCTCTTTCCACAAATCAAAGATCTGCTCACTGAACTAGCTCAACAATATCCAGTCTATATCACGACAACTAAAAACACACCAACCGCAGTCCATATGACTAGCAATTTTGGAATTGACCACTTCTTTGATGGAATCCATGGTTCAAGTCCTCAAGCCCTGCACAAGGCAGATGTTATCCGTCAAGCTTTGACAGCTCATAATCTAGCCCCAGAAAATGTGGTTATCGTCGGAGATACAAAATATGATATGATTGGCGCCCAAGAAACTGGTATTAAAAAACTAGCGGTTACTTGGGGATTCGGTGATGTGGAAGATCTCATGACCTATCAACCTGACTGGGTTGCTCATCAGCCAACAGACATTTTACGTCAACTACAATAAAAGACTTAAACAAAAGCACTCCAATTAAATTGGAGTGCTTTTTTAGCTTGTTGATCATAAAATACAAGAAGTCCAAACCAGATTCACGTGTAAAATTAGAATCCCTTAGTCCTTATCTGATTCTTCGAACGGTGTCACCTCGATGACTTCTTCAACATTGACTGCTTGAGGTTCACTATAGTTTACCACTTCAGTTTCTTTTGTCGGCATAGCATGTAAAATCAAAAGGACAATCCTTCCCATTGGGGCGAAGCGAAGGAAGATAAAGGCCCAGTGGAATCCAGCATCACGCAAACGACGAACTGACAAAGCTAGAGTTGGCACTAAAATTGGTAGGTAGAAAACTGCATAAATAATGGTAAACATGAAAGTAGCTTCGCTTGCTGAATGGCTCGCTGAATACAGCACGGCACTAAGATATAATATTATCAATAAAGGAATAGAAATTACGAAGTTTCCTAGCCAAACCCACCAGTAATCTGGCCGCGTTGAACGTCCTGTGAACTCTGCATAATTCTTAAAAAAATTCTTATATGCGTTAATCATGAGATTCTCCCAATTTTTATTTTCACCAATATAACTAACTATTCAGTTATAGAACACTCCCAAATCTAGTAAGAGACTTGGGAGTGTTAGTAAATTATCCAACAAGACTCAAGAAACCCGATTCAAGATTGAATTTTCTTCGTTCCTGTATCTTTCTTCAGAAAGTTAAACTTATCGTTAGTCCTTTGTTGGCATAGCTAGAAGCACCAAAAGAGCGATACTTCCAACAAACGGAACAAAACCAACGAAAATAAGGGCCCAATGGAAACCAGCGTCACGCAGGCGACGAACTGTCAATGCAAGTCCAGGCAAGAAAAGTGCCAAACCAAAAATGAGATAAACAAATCCGGTTAAGCCAAAAGTCATAATAGCAGCTTCGCTATGTGGATTTGCTATTACACTAGCGTATGCCATGTAGAAAGGAATAGAAAGAATGATGTTTGCCAACCAAATCCACCAGTAATCTGGGCGTGTTGAACGTCCAGAGAAATCTACATAACCTTTAAAGAAATTTTTAATTGCGTTAATCATAAAATACTCCTATTTTCTTTTATTGTTATATTTTATCATAAGTATCGATACCTGACAAGGAAGCGCCTGATTCACGGAAGCTCACTCTAAGTTTTAAAAAAAGATACTATCTGCTCCTTCCCTAAAAGAAGTCGCGGATAATATCTTATCTATTTTAGTCAACATGTGTTGTTTCATTAGCAAAAGCTATGATTGCTCTCTTCAATTCAGAACCCTGCAAGGTACGAAACTCTTCAATTTTCTGGCTGATCATCTCTAGAGGCATCACATTTACTTTACCAACAAAGATTTTGTCCATTACTTGATTATCAACTAATTCAGTTGATACAAGCAACTCTTCGTATAGTTTTTCACCTGGGCGAATACCTACTTCTACGATTGGAATTTCATTTTCAGTATGACCACTGAGTAGAACCATTTTCTTAGCCAAATCGTAAATGCGTACAGGTTTACCCATATCAAGGATAAAGACTTCACCATCCTTGGCATAAGCTCCCGCATGAATCACCAAACGACTAGCTTCTGGAATGGTCATAAAGTAACGAGTCATTCGGAAATCTGTTACCGTTACAGGACCACCTTCAGCAATCTGACGTTCAAAGACAGGAATCACACTACCTCGACTACCGAGAACATTACCAAAACGCACCGCACAGTAGGTTGATTGGCTACGTTGGTTAAAGCCTGTAACAATCAACTCAGCCACACGTTTAGTTGCTCCCATCACATTTGGTGGATTAACGGCCTTATCTGTCGAAATCATGACCATTTTTGGTACTCTTGCAGCATCAACCGCTCTAGCGACATTATAAGTTCCAAGGATATTATTCTTAAAGGCTTCTTTGGGATTGCGTTCCATCATTGGAACATGTTTATGGGCTGCAGCATGATACACAATAGCTGGTTCGTATTGTTCGAAAACTTGAAGCAAACGATCGTAATCTTGAATATCGGCGATGACAGGCACAAAATCAATCTCCTGGAATTTACGAATCAATTCATGGTAAATCAGATAAATGGAGTTTTCTCCATGACCGAGCAAAATGACACGTTCAGGATTAAAGCGACTGACTTGGCGACAAATTTCAGATCCAATTGAACCTCCAGCACCAGTCACGAGTATTGTCTTACCAGTGATTTCAGAACCCAGATGCGATTCATCAAGTCGAATCTCTTTACGTCCTAAAAGGTCCGTAATATCAATTTTCTGGAAACCACCTGCTTGAGGCTGGATGCCTTGCACAACTGACTCAATCATCGGCATCTTATAGCATTTCAAGCCGGTATGATTACACATTTGTAGGATTCGTTCATATTCAGATGGATCTAAAGACGGAATCGCAACGACAACTTTTTCAACTCTATAACGCTTGGCCAATTCTGGTAGATCATTATAAGAACCTAAAACTGGGATTTTCCCAAGTTTTTGTCCCTTTTTCTTTTCATCATTATCTAGAATCCCAACCAATTCAAGGTCACTAGTAGGATGTTGGTAGCTGTTCATGAAGAGCGCACCACCATCACCAGCACCAATCAAGAAGGTACGTCGGTGTTCTCCTTCTCCATTTCCCTTTTTACGTCTTGAGTAAATCAACTGCCAAGTGATACGAGGAAATAGAATCAAGAAGGTTGTTAATAGGATAAAGAGTACGATAAAGCGAACAGAAAAGAGTGGTAAGAAAGCATAGCAAATAATATAAGATAAAATACTACTGATGGTCACTCCGAAGAAAATC
Source organism: Streptococcus peroris ATCC 700780 (assembly GCF_000187585.1). Taxonomy (GTDB): domain Bacteria; phylum Bacillota; class Bacilli; order Lactobacillales; family Streptococcaceae; genus Streptococcus; species Streptococcus peroris. Next base: position 39,174 of record NZ_GL732463.1, on the reverse strand, counting down.
TTCATGAAATCTGTAATCTTGCTGTATCGACTAATACTAGCATTAAGCCCCCAGAATCCAATCATAATCTGGTAGAAAAGAAATGTCAGACCTGTGTAAATAACATAATCTGCTGGGGTTGGATTAATCAACCCATAAAATAGAATATAGGAAACAATAATTGAGGAAACCATGCTGGCTATATCAAAAAATCCCCAAAAAATTTGTTTTTGTTGTTTATTTAATACTTCAACCAGATCAATTACATAATCTGTCATTTTTTTATTCATGTGAATGGTATCCTCCTACACAGAGAAATTTTTTGCATGTGAGCATTCTCAACTTAAATATTGAATGTCGTAGCTGTAACTTTTTTTCCATTTGAAACCTTTAATTAGCCCAACCAATGTTCCTATCCCGTAGGCAAAATGGATTGAAAATAACATAGCAGGCATTAACAATAATACTTCGTTTTTATGTTTCAATAAGGCAAGTATCGTCAAAGATGTTACAAGTAAACTATATACTGCAAACAGAAGCACTACAAACAATGGTGAAAAAGGTAGTAACATAGCACTTACCAAAATGCTTAGCACAAAAGCAAAGGGAACATAATGAAAGATTGATAGGCATCTTGGCTTTACATGAGTTGTCAAGCCAATCCATAGACCATTTGAATACTTTTGTTGGAGCATCTTTTTAAATGTTGGTCGAATATATTGATAAGATAAAACATTAGGACTAAATCTTATTTTATATCCGTAATTTCTGATACGGTAATGAAGTTCATTGTCTTCTGTTCTTCCAAGTTGTTCATCGACCAAGCCAACTTGTTCAAAAACTTCTCGACGGTACATACCATGAAAAATAGAAGAAACATATCTGTCTTGAGAACTATTGCGATAATCTGCGATACTGCTTCCAAACATATTTTCTTCAACTATATGTAAAGCTTCTGACCATTTCCCCTCACCTTCAACAAGCGTTGGTCTAGGCCCCCCACAGACATATTCACCCTGATTGATGAGCTCAACATTATTTTTCACAAAATCTTCTGTGACTTTGGAATGGGCATCAATCTTTAAAATAAGGTCTCCGTTAGAGTTCTTAATTCCTAAATTAAAACCACTTGCTTGATTCTTTTTAGGGTTATCATACAATCTAATTGACCTAAATTCAGAGTTCTCAGAAATAAATTTCTGAATAATATCGGTTGTCTTATCCGTAGACATTGCATTGATAAATAAAATTTCAATATTTTCTTTATTGTATGTCTGTCTTTTTAAATCTTCAATTAAGTCCGGTAAGTACTTCTCTTCATTATAAGCACTAATCACAATAGAGACAATTAAATTATCGATTTGTTGAATCACTTACAGTCTCCTAATTATTTTCTGTCACTATTTTATCACAAATTTCCTGACTTTCCTATTTTTATTTGAATACCAGAAAAAAAACTAGTAAATCTCGCAAACTTTTTTCAATGATTTTCCAACTAAGAAGCGAATCTTGTCACGCCATCTTGACATCTATAGGAAAAAAACTTAAAATAAGCTATTATCAAAGTTAGCTTGGAAAGGTTCACATGAAAAAACGTTCTCTCTTTTTTGTTTTAGGAATTGTCTTAATCGGAGCGGTCTTAAGAGCTCCTTTTACAGCTTTACCAACTGTTTTGGGAGATATTGCTCAAGGTTTAGGAGTTGAGGTCAGCTCGCTTGGAGTCTTGACCAGCCTTCCTCTATTGATGTTCGCCCTTTTCTCCTCTGTTGCAACTCGTTTTGCTCAAAAGATTGGGCTAGAACACCTTTTCACCTATAGTCTTCTCATCTTGACTGTAGGTTCAGTAATCCGTATCTTTAATCTTCCATTACTTTATCTAGGAACCTTACTCATCGGAGCAAGTGTTGCTATTTTTAACGTACTTCTTCCTAGCATGATTCAGGCTAACTACCCGCAAAAAATTAGCTTCCTGACAACGGTTTATGTGACAACCATGGGAATCGCGACTGCACTAGCTTCCTACCTCTCTGTACCCATTACTCAGGCAACATCTTGGAAAGGCTTGATTCTCTGCTTATCCTTGGTCTGCCTACTAACTTTATTTGTCTGGCTCCCTAACCAGAGCCACAATCATTTTCTAGAAGGGCAAAAGAAAAAGCAAAAAAAAGAGAATATCCTAAAAAGCAAGCAAGTTTGGGCAATCATTATTTTCGGTGGGCTTCAATCCTTACTCTTCTATACCAGCATGACCTGGTTACCAACAATGGCCATCAGTGCAGGCCTGTCTCATACGAACGCTGGCCTTCTGGCTTCTATCTTTTCATTGATTAGTATCCCCTTCTCCATGACTATTCCAAGTTTAACGACTCGTTTGTCTAATCGTCACCGTCAAATCATGTTAACAGTCATCTCCCTTGCTGGTATGCTTGGAATTGCTATGCTTCTATACTCAAGCAATAGTTTCTTGTACTGGTTAGTAGCGCAGCTCTTGATTGGTACTGCCTGTAGCGCACTTTTCCCTTATCTCATGGTTTGCTTCTCCATCAAAACCAGTTCTCCTGAAAAGACGGCCCAATTATCTGGCCTTGCCCAGACTGGTGGCTACATTCTAGCAGCCTTTGGACCAACTCTCTTTGGTTACAGTTTTGACTTTTTCCATTCTTGGATCCCAGCTGTACTGGCTCTTCTAATTATTGATATCATTATGACAATCGCCCTCTTTATGGTGGATAGAGCTGATAAAATCCTCTAATCTTCTAGTTTTTACTAGGAGATTTTTTATATGTAAAATTTTTATACATATGTCTTGACAGCGCTATCATTTAGTTGTATGATATATGTGTAGAATAATTATATATATAATTTTTATATATTAAAAGGAGGTGCCCCATGTATTTCCCAACATCATCGGCCTTGATTGAATTTCTCATCTTGGCTATCCTAGAGCAAGGGGATTCCTATGGTTATGAAATTAGTCAAACCATTAAACTCATTGCCAAAATCAAGGAATCTACCCTCTACCCCATCCTGAAAAAACTAGAAATCAACCGCTATCTGACTACATACTCTCGCGAATATCAAGGTCGGATGCGGAAGTACTACTCCTTGACAGAAATTGGAGAGGAACAACTGTTTGTCCTTCGAGAGGAATGGACACTCTACACTGACACTATCAACGGCATCATAGAAGGGAGTATTCGCCATGACAAGAACTGAATATTTGAATCAGCTTGAAACCTATCTTATGAAGCTTCCTCAAGCAGATCGCATCGAAGCCATGGACTACTTCAAAGAACTCTTTGATGATGCTGGCCCAGAAAGTGAGGAGGAGCTAATGGCTAGTCTGGGTAGCCCTAAAGAAGCTGCCCATGATATCCTGACTACACTACTTGATAAAAAAATCAATGAAGAGAGTCCCAACAAGAATAACCGTCAAGTTTTACAAATCGCAATCCTTGCACTTCTTGTGGCTCCTATTGGGATTCCTGTGGCAATTGGTCTTATTATGGCTATCATTGGGATTTTTATCGCAGCTGTCAGCGTACTTTTAGCCTTCTTTGCTGTATCTATCAGTGGACTTGTGCTCGGAGCTATTCTCCTATTTGAAAGTTTCTACGTTCTCACCGAGTCTACATCTGCTTTTGTGCTGGTTTTTGGTGGAGGTTTGCTAGCTATTGGAGCTTCATCCCTAGTCTTACTAGCCACTTCCTATGTAGCACGTTTCTTTGGATTACTAGTCCTTCGACTCATCCAATGGATTCTTAATAGAGGAAAGAGAGGTGAAAGACATGCGTAAATGGACAAAAGGATTTCTTATCTTTGGTGTTGTTACTAGTATCATTGGTTTTTCCATGATGATCATCGGGATCCAAACAGATGGTGTCAGAAGCCTCCTTGCAATGTCTCAAAATCCAGTATTTGAAAGTCGAATGGAAGAACTCGTTTTTGATCAAGATATTGAAAATCTAAACATCTCACTAACAGAACATTCGCTCGTCATTACGGAGTCAAACGATGATAAGATTCACCTTCAGTATCATCCAACCATCTCTGAAAAAGAAAATCTTCAACACTCTATCAAAGAGAAAAGTCTTGAAATAACTGACACCAAGTCAACTACACGTCGCTCTATAGGTTCTAGTATCGAGGGTATTCTCTTTATCGCAAGCGGAATTTCTAGCCGCAATGATGAAGTTGTTCTCTCATTACCAAGAGGAAAAGACTTAAAAAATCTAACTGCCCAGGTAAACCATCGTATCCTTTCAATTGCTAATGCAAAACTCAGCAATGCCAAGATTCTGTCAAATGGATATCTCCTTCGTATCACTGATAGCGAGATTAAAAATAGCCAACTAACCACAGTTGGAATTGTCAATGTATTTGAAACCAGTCTAACAGATAGCCGCATCCAAGCAGATCATGAACATATCAAGGCAGACGATATCCAAGTGCATGGTCGTGTGGAATTCGAGGCAAGAAAAGATATCTCACTCGAGTTATCTCAGAAGGAACTTGATCGAATCAATCTTGAATTTTCTGCTGAACATGGTGATATCTATCGTTGGCATCGAGACAGACGTGACATACCTAGGGGAGGTAGTAAAGGTGAAGCATTAGCGAACCCTTACAAAACAGAAAAAAAAGATACGCAAGATCTCCTCGTCGCAAAATCTAATCAAAATATCTATTTCCCATAATAAGATCGCTTGCTTTCTTATAGAAATCATGAATAAAGACAACTAGTAGTTACTACTCAAAAATTAATCAAAAAAAGGGAGGTCTATTATGACTCAAGAATGGTTTGAAAGTGCTGATTTCGAAAAAACAGCCAACAATGATAAAAAAGATAGCCCATCCGACTCAGTTCTCCTTGAAGAAGATTCAGAGACAAGAGACGAGGCGCCAGTAGTTGAGGAAAATCCTCAAGCCAATCCAGAAGATAAGGAAACTAGCGAAGAAACTGTAGAGACTGAAGAACTCGCTGAAAAATCAGAAAAGATAGACGAGTCAGAAGAACCTGTTAAAGAAGCTTCTCAGAAAAGTCAATCTTTGGAAAGCCCGTTTTTACCAGATTCTGTATCTACCAAAACAGCACTATTCGCAGTATTCAAAGAAGAACTGGCTGATCTTTGGTTTTGGCTACAAGGTGCCCTTAAAGAACCGACAACAAGCATTGATACAGATAAAAAACATAGTTATAATACCTTTGCCCTGCTGACTATCTTTTCTGCTCTTAGTTTCTTCTGCGCGATTTATCATATCAAGCATAACTACTACGGCCATATGGCGGCTATCAACTCTCATGTCAGCGAGCAGTTCCCTTCACTGAATCTCTTTTCTATCTTCTCCATCTTGGTAGCGACAAGTTTATTCTTCTTTTCTATCCTTATGGGTGGATTTGTAGTTAAACGTTTTGTCAATCAGGACAATGACTGGACGCTGGAAAAATCCTTGCAAGAGTACAGCAGACTCTTCGCCCTTCCTCTCCTGCTCACAGGTATTGCCAGTTTCTTTGCCTTCTTTAATAGTCTACGCTTTGCGGCTCTTCTTTGCCTCATTAGCATTGGTCTGGTACTTCTTGCCAACCTCTATACCATCTCAAGACCAAGTAAAGATAGCCAAACTGATCCCTTCTATCGCCTTCTTTTGGCATTTCTAGTTAACGGTGGTATCCTATTTCTCTTCTTCCTAGCAGAAATGACTCTAGTTTTTGAATATCTACGAATCCTAGCCTACTTATAAAAAAAGTCCCAGCTATCCCTAGATAGCTGGGATTTTATATCTTGCGGCAAGGTCATAGGAGCGGTCTTGAAATTTCACACAAGAATTATTTACCTGTTCGTTTAGATTTTTTGAAAACTCCTGTAATATTTGAAAATGCACTTTTGGCAAAATGTTCCACTTTACCTTCGACCTTCTGAATGGGCTTTGGAAGATAACTCTTGAAAACATCAAATTGAGCATTAAATAACTTGAAAAAAACCTGTATAGTCATCTTCTTTTGCTCAGATGTCAGACGAGTCATATTATTAACAATGTTAATCATTTGCTTTATTATTGTCAAAAAAAGATAAGTAGTGAGCGGGACTTTTCTCCCGGGTTTTATAACACTACTTATCTTTAAACGTTAATCTACTTATCCTTCGTTTGCTGAAGATACTGTCATTGTAGCAAGGGCGTTATTAAGGGCTGCCAAGTTTGCTTTCTTGGTAGCATTAATGATTAAGAACCAATCGATAATGGTCCAGATACCAAAAGTCAACCATGCCAAAAGCAGTTTTGCAACTCCCAATCCAACGTGACCAATGTAGAAACGATCAACACCAAGAGTTCCTAAGAAAATAGAAAGAATCAAAGCTGTTGTAGGGTTTTTGATGTTTGCAGCAGCGATAACTTGATTTGCTTGTGACTCATCTAGTTGACTTAAACGCTGACGAAGTGAAGGAAGTTGCTCAGATGGAAAGCTCCCAGTATTTGCTGACAAGAACGAATCTGTAAAGTTTGACATCATAATCTCCTCTTCATGTTTTCTTATATTTTAGAGATTTTTCACATCTTTGTCAAGCCTTCTCTATGGTCACCGCCAACTATGACTAGATTTCACTTCCTCTGTCATACTTCCTTTCACTTACATCTCTTTTGTTAGCAGTCTTCTCTAAAAAAATCCTGTCAATTCTTGACAGGATTCTTTCATATGCAAAAGATAAATATACTTAATCTTCCGTAGTTTCTGTTGGTTCTTCAGAAACTTCTACTTTTTCTTCAACGACTTTTGCAGTCGCTGGAGCAGCTGTCATTGTAGCAAGAGCAGTGTTGATAGCCTCAAGGTTTGCCGCTTTTGTAGCGTTCATGATAAGGAACCAGTCAACAACAATCCAAATCCAACTAAAGAAAAGCGAAATTCCCAATGTAACGATAGGTAAAAGCAAAGTAACCAATAACTTCCCAATTCCTAGACCAGTATGACCGATGTAAAAACGGTCAACTCCAAATCCACCTAAGAAGATAGAAAGGATCAAAGCTGTTGTAGGGTTTTTAACGTCTGCAGCTGCAATAACTTGGTTGGCTTGTGAATCATCTAGTTGCGCCAAGCGCTCACGGAGTGATGGAAGTTGTTCTGATGGGAAGTTTGCAGTGTTTGCTGACAAGAATGAGTCTGTAAAGTTTGACATAATAATCTCCTCTTTATGTTTTCTTATATTTTAGACATTTTTTCTCTTCTTGTCAAACTTTCTCTGTATTTTCCACATTTTTTCAATTATTTTCTTATTTTTTCAAGCTCTAATACACTTTGACTAAGAAAAAACAGCCCCTAGGGGCTGTCTATCATTTTAAACAACTTCAGAATGATCTAGGCTCTCACCAATCGCTGCTAGACGCTCGATAACTTGATCCTGCGTCAATTCATGCTCTAAAACGTAACGATTGCGTGGATGAACACGGCACTCGTGCGAGCAACCACGGAGGTACTTGTCTTCATTCTCTTCTGACGTCAAGATACGGCGGTTACAGAAAGGATTTCCACAGTTGACATAACGTTCACATGGTGTACCATCAAACCAATCTTTCCCTACAATGGTTGGATTGACATGGTTGACATCGACTGCAATACGTTCGTCAAAGACGTACATTTTTCCATCCCAAAGTTCCCCTTGAACTTCTGGATCTTTTCCGTAAGTCGCAATTCCTCCATGCAATTGACCGACATCTTTGTAGCCTTCACGAACCATCCAGCCAGAGAACTTCTCACAACGGACTCCACCTGTACAGTAAACTACGACACGTTTATCCATGAATTTTTCCTTGTTATCACGAACCCATTGTGGTAATTCACGGAAGTTGCGGATGTCAGGACGGATAGCACCACGGAAATGGCCAAGGTCGTACTCATAGTCATTACGAGTATCAAGGACCACTGTGTCTTCATCTAGGAGGGCTTCTTTAAATTCTTTTGGTGACAAGTAAGCACCTGTTGTTTCAAGAGGATTGATGTCGTTATCAAAGTTATCATCCTCTAAACCAAGGTGAACGATTTCCTTTTTGTAGCGAACAAACATCTTCTTGAAGGCTTGCTCACTTTCTTCGTCAATCTTGAACCAGAGGTCTTCCATACCTGGAAGGCTGTGAACGTAGTCCATGTATTTTTGCGTTGTTTCGTAGTCACCAGAAACAGTTCCGTTGATCCCTTCGTCAGCGACTAGGATACGGCCCTTGAGGCCAATAGACTTACAGAAAGCCAAGTGGTCTGCAGCAAATTGTTCCGCGTTTTCGATGGGAACATATTTATAGTAAAGTAAAACTCGAATATCTTTTGCCATAACATTCTCTTTTCTAAGATTAAATTATCAGAATTTTTTATTGAACTATACCAGTATACTTCCTCAATAAAGCGAATGCAATTTATTTGACCGAAAATTGAAAACAAGACCATTTTCAGATCTTGTTTCAGATAAATATTCGATGAAGAAAAGTTAACAAAAATGGTAAGGTTGCTACGATATTGTTAAAGGAAAAAAGTTGGGTAAGCCCAACTTTTTATTCACTTTTCTTATCGTCTTTTTTGTTATCGAATTCTTTATATCCCTTCGTCAACAATTCTGATTTCAAACCTTCGTAATCTTGGGTTCCCCAACTGTCAGATACTTTCGAAGCAGTATTCAAATCCAAGTTTCCATCCTTCAATAAGTAAGCATCATAACCGAAATATTTGTAACGGACAGTTGTTGAGTTTGAAGATCCAGAGCTTGCCTTTGTTACTTTATAGACAGTGATTAATGAAATTTTCGCACTTGATTTTTTATCTTCCCCAGGGATAACTTTCAAGTAGCTTCCTTGTGGTTCCAGAGTATAAGTGTTATATGAATCATTTTTGTGTTCTGACTTACTGAAGTCTTCATTTTTCTTCAACAAATCAGCAAAGTTCTTCACATCTTTCAAGTCTTTTAGACCTTCAACTGTCACTTCTACAGTCTTAGAATCTACCATTTTACCAGCCGATTTCAAAGAATTGATATAAGCTTCATTCACTTTCAAAGTGACTTTGTCACCATTTTTCAAATTTTTTGGACGTTCACCATTTTCAAACTCAAAGTATGTTTCGTTCTTAGAATTCTTAGCAATTGAAACTGTACCATAACCGTTAAGTCCAGCAAATGTTACAGGTGTTTCAGTCAACAAATCAGCAGCTGAAACTTTTTCATATTCTTTAAGATTTTCAACTTTAAAGGTTTTCTTTTCAGCCTTAACTGGTGCACTCTTAGAAGTGGTAACGACACTAAAAGTAACCTCGTCTCCATTTTTTAAGCCACTTGTTTTATCAAAGCTATATTGAACACTTCTAATCAAAGCGTCTGCCTTACTATATTTAGTAGCTAATTTTGGATCTCTAGTAACTTCTGAAAAAGTAACAGGATCTTTCTGTGCCAACCCTTCTGCTTGTTTGGAGCTAAAGCCGGCTTTCTTATAAGCTATTTCTTGAAGCTTAGCTGCAACATCCTCACTATTGTAGGTCAATGTTCCAGATTCCTCATAGCCTGAAAACTGTACCTGAACAACATTTAACAGACTCTTAGGTTGAGAATTATATATCTTAAATCCAACAAGTGCAACGATAAGAACAGCTACTGCTGCGAGAGCGCCGATAACAGCAATTTTTTTCTTCTGGAACAAATCTTTTGCTTTTTCCACAAGTTCATTTACATCAAAACCTTTAGTAACTGTATGTGCGGTCACTGTCTCTTTTGCTGGTTCCTCTGCTACAGGTTTAGAAGCTTCAGCAGAAGATGGTGCTTCTTCTTTCTCAACAGAAGGTTCTGGTGTTTCTGACGGTTGCACTTCTTCCTTTACAGTCTCTTCTGTTACTTCCGGAGACTGCAACTCCTCTTTTTCTACCAATTCTTCATTAGTAGAGTGTTCATCAATATTACTCATAATAATCCCCTTTCTTTACCTCATTCTAGCAAAAAAGAACATATTTGTAAATCTCCACCATATCTTTATACATTCTTTTAACTTTCAGGTAACATTTCTAAATTTAGCTAATGAACGGGTGGAGAAGGAACCTTTAGTAACTGTCTTATAAAATCTTATCAAAGTTTTCCACAAATTGTGAATAACTTTCAATTTTTTGAAAATGATTCTCAAACTTTTTCAGATAGTCTTTCCATTATGACTCTCTATAATTTACAATAGAAAAAAGCAAGATCCCTTGTTTTATCAAGATTTATACTAGCTTATTTCTCTCATGTAGTTCTTAAATTTATTGCTCCCTTCCAAAAAAGCTATTAATAAAGTTTCATTTTTTTATTAGCTAGTTATGCACAGGTTGTGAATAACACTTTTACAATTTCGGCCTTTAGTTTCTACCTGTTAGCTAGATAGTTCACTTTTGTCTTTCCCTAATAGAAAAATCCCCTTGAACAATATTATTCAAAGGGGATTTCTTTTTGTCTAATAGTCTATTTTCTATTTAGCTTCGTACCAAGTCACACCTTCATTCTCATCAGCAATCAGTGGCACACTGAGTTGAATGGCTTCTTCCATGGTTTGTTTGACGAGTTTTTTGATAGCGGCTAATTCTGACTTAGGCACTTCGAGAACAATTTCATCGTGTACTTGTAACAGCATCTTAGTCTGATAACCACCCTCTACCAATGCTTTATCCAGTTGTATCATAGCGATTTTGAGAATATCTGCAGCCGATCCTTGGATAGGTGAGTTGATGGCTGTACGTTCCGCAAAACCACGAATGTTAAAGTTACGTGAATTGATATCTGGCAACTCACGGCGACGTTTGAAGAGTGTCTCTACATAACCCTTATCACGCGCTTCACGCACTACTTCATCCATATAGTTTTTGATACCTGGAAAGCGTTCAAAGTAGGTATCAATGTAAGCCTTAGCATCTTTACGGCTGATGCCCAGATTATTCGATAAACCAAAGTCTGAAATTCCGTAAACCACTCCAAAGTTGACAGCCTTGGCATTGCGACGGTCATTTGGAGTCACATCCTCAGGACGTTCAATTCCAAAGACACGCATGGCTGTCGAGGTATGGATATCAGCTCCCTCTTGGAAAGCTTTGATCAAGTGCTCATCTTTAGAGATATGGGCCAAAACTCGCAACTCAATCTGTGAATAGTCAGAGCTGAGAAGGACACTATCCTCCCACTCTGGCACGAAAGCCTTACGAATGAGGCGACCTTGTTCCAAGCGAACAGGAATATTTTGCAAGTTTGGATCGACACTAGACAGGCGCCCTGTCTGAGTCAAATCCTGCATATAGCGCGTGTGAATCTTGCCATCCGCTAAAATCCAATCCTGCAAACCAATCACATAAGTCGATTGAATCTTAGCAATCTGACGATAATCTAAAATTTTCTTGACGATTGGGGCAATAGGAGCTAGGCGCTCTAACACATCCACTGCTGTTGAATAACCTGTCTTTGTTTTCTTGGTGTATTCTATAGGGAGACCTAGCTTTTCAAAAAGTAGTTCGCCCAACTGTTTAGGTGAGTTGATATTAAACTCCTCACCAGCCAATTCATAAATCTCTTGAGTTAGCTTTTCAATGACAAGCTCATTTTCAGCCTGCATTTCAAGTAGGGTCTCTTTTTTAACTTTAATCCCAGCGATTTCCATCTTGGCAAGAACAAAAGCCAGAGGTTGCTCCATCTCATAGAGAAGGTCCAATTGTCCGTTTTCGCATAATTTTTCAAGCAAGACAGGCTCTGTCTCAACCAATACAGCAACTTTACGAGCCAAGTGCTCCAAGAAAGTTTCTCTCTCTGGGATAGCTTTCTTAACACCCTTACCGTAGAAGGTTTCATCATCGACTAGGTAAGTTTGACCATAGAGATTAGCAATGGTTGAAATTTCATTATTCTCTACAGTAGAGAGAAGGTATTTGGCCAAGCGACTGTCAAAAGCAGGAGCCTGCAAGTCCAAACCAAAGCGATTTAAGAGAACTTTAGCTTTCTTAAAATCATAAACTTTCAGAGGTGTTTTTTCTAGAAAATCCTTAAGAATCGGATCCTGCAGAAGTTCCAACTTATCTGTAGCATAGAGCTTGTCTCCACAAGACCAAGCAAAACCAACCAAATCATCTGTATGGTAGTTTTCGCCAAAGAGTTCAAAGTGGAAGATAGAGTCTGCGCTCAGCATGTCTTGACTGACTTGGTCAACAATAGTGAAATTCAAGCTCTCTGGCGCATCCGTTGACGAAATATTTAGAGCTTGTTTGAGCTGTTTGAAACCCATCTCATCGTAGAATTTCCCGAGATTTTCCACATCAGGACCACTATAAACCAAATCATCCAGTCCAATCTCAATCGGTGCTTTCGTATCAATGGTAGCCAGTGTTTTAGACAGGAAGGCCTGTTCCTTGTCATTGACAAGATTTTCCTTCATCTTGGAAGCCTTCATGCTATCAATATTTTCATAAATGCCTTCAAGTGAGCCATGTTCAAGCAAAAGCTTAATACCTGTCTTTTCACCAATCTTAGTTACGCCAGGGATATTATCCGACTTATCTCCCATGAGAGCCTTAAGATCGATAAATTGAGTTGGTGTGATGCCCATCTTTTCCATGAGATAATCCGGTGTAAATGCCTCAAACTCAGCTACACCTTTCTTGGAAATCTCAACCACCGTATGTTCATCCGTCAACTGAATTAAATCCTTGTCTCCACTGACGATAGTTACATCAAAAGATTCCTTTTCAGCCAAGCGACCCAAGGTACCAATGATATCATCTGCTTCATACTGGGCCAACTCATAATGGCGAATCCCCAGATGGTCTAGCAACTCACGGATAAAAGGAAATTGCTCCCGAAACTCATCCGGAGTCTTGGCACGACCACCCTTATAATCTGCATACATCTCTGTACGGAAAGTCGTCTTCCCCGCATCAAAAGCAACCAATATATGACTCGGTTGAATACGCTCCAACAGATGATTTAGCATCAGGTGAAAACCGTAGATTGCATTGGTATGAAGTCCATTGTCATTTTTAAAACGATCCAGTTGCTGATAAAGCGCAAAGAATGCTCTGAAAGCAACTGAAGAACCGTCAATTAGTAATAATTTTTTCTTGTCCATACACCCATTATAAAGGAAAGCAGGGAAAAATACCATTGCTAAGAGTTAGATTATAGGAGAAGGCTTATTGAGTTGATTTTTCTACTCGCGCACCGTTACTGTCGACTTGGAAACCATCTATTGTCGTATCTACTGCCAATTCTCCAGATGCGTTTACGTAATAATATTTCCCTGAAACCTGGAACCACTGACTAGACTTCATAGCACCTGAGCTTTCGAGGTAATACCAAATGCCCTTATCCTTTAACCATCCCGTCTGCATTTCTCCAGATGATTTCAAGTAGTACCACTTAGATCCGTCTTTTAGCCATCCTGTTCTCATGGCACCACTTGTTTGGAAATAGTACCAACTTCCGTCTATTTTTTTCCAACCAAGAGCCACTTTGTCATTTTCATAGTAGTACCAAGTTGTTCCCTGTTTTTCCCATCCATTCTTAGAGATTGCAGTTTTGGTTAACGGGATATAGCGTCTATTCCCACTTCGTGAGATATAGCTAATCCATTTATACCCATCCTTTTCAAGAGTTTGATCATAATGAACACTCATTCCAGGCTCATAGTAGTCGATAATAGTAGATGTTAATGATGGCTGATCCATAATAGCGGCTTTTTCTGTAAAGTAATGAGTCCCACTAGAAGCTGGTGTCGATTGATAATTCTCAACGCTAGTGTTCCCCACATCTTTAAAATGAATGAAACCAGTCATAGAACTTGCTTTTACTGTTCTACGATGATACGTTTCTGTATAATCGTAATTGTACTCCTCAATTTCAACCATGTCTCCAATCACGTTAGAAACCCAAGCTACGTGACCATACGATCCCCTTGTGCTCCATGCAATAGATCCAATCGCTGGCTTCTGATCCACACGATATCCTTCTCTTTGAGCTCGGTAACCCCATTCCTTAGCATGCCCATAAGCAGCAGGTAGTTCAAATCCATTTACACTACTTAATCGAAAAGCAGCGAAAGATGTACATTGTCTAGAGTATAGACGCCACTTATCAATTTCCTGATTTCCATTTTTATAATAATAGGGATAATCATCTCCACGCGCCAATGATCCATTGTTTCCCTGATTGGCATGAACAGTGCCTCCGCCAAACAGTAAAGTACCTGCTAGCAATAGTGAAGCTGTTCCCACTGTCGTTCTCTTAAGAAAAGTTTTCTTTTTACTAAATGTCATTTATTCTCCTTCGAATAGATAAATTTCTGAGGTTGGCCTCACTTATCTTATTCGAAAGAAAAAGAAAAAAGCGAGAATATTTCCCACTTTCAATCTTAATCCAAATAGTGAATCAAATTCTTTTCTGTTAGAATATCTGAATACGTGAAGGATTCAACATAAACATTCGCTTGTTTGTCCCCCTCAATATTCCCAAATTCAACGATAAAGAGCGATGGATAAACTTCAATGAGTCTTCCCAAACGATTCTTTTGGCGTTTACGACCATTTTCTAAGGTCATCTCCACAACTTTTCCTTCATGCGCCTTGATTTCTTCCTTGATTTTTTTCATCTTGGCCACATCTGTAAATGCATCTGTCATCTTTGTTCCTCTCTCCTTGAAATACTTGAAAATTTATTATACTCTTTTTGGAAAATCAATTCTACCGTTCCACGTGCACCACTACGGTTTTTCTCGATAATAACTTCCACTTTATTCTTAGGAAGATTTCCCTCTTCTTCTCCGCCACGGTCATAATAGTCATCACGATAGAGAAAAGCTACAATATCTGCATCTTGCTCGATAGATCCAGACTCACGAATATCTGACAATACAGGCCTCTTATCTTGACGTTGTTCTACACTACGTGACAACTGACTAAGGGCAATCACAGGTACCTTGAGTTCCTTTGCTAAGATTTTCAACTGACGTGAAATTTCAGAAACTTCTTGTTGACGATTTTCACGACCTGTCCCGGTGATTAGCTGCAGGTAGTCAATTAAAATCAGACCTAAATTGCCAGTTTCCTGGGACAGCTTACGTGCGCGTGACCGAATCTCTGTAATTCGAATCCCTGGAGTATCGTCAATATAAATACTAGCGTTAGCGAGGTTTCCTTGAGCAATGGTATATTTACGCCATTCCTCTTCTGTTAGTTGACCTGTTCGGATTGAATGAGACTCCACCAGACCTTCAGCAGCTAGCATACGGTCGACTAGACTCTCAGCCCCCATCTCAAGAGAGAAAATGGCAACCGTCTTGTCTAACTTAGTTCCAATATTTTGGGCAATATTCAAGGCAAAAGCAGTCTTCCCTACCGCGGGACGAGCAGCAAGAATAATCAACTCCTCCTCGTGCAATCCAGTTGTCATATGATCCAAATCTTGATAACCAGTTGCAAGCCCTGTAATATCCGAAGTTTGTTGTGAACGAGCTTCTAAATTCCCAAAGTTAACGTTCAAAACATCTCGAATACTTCTAAAACCGTTCCGATTAACATTCTCACTAACATCAATCAAGCCTTTTTCTGCACTCGCAATAATTTCATCTACAGGGTTAGAAGCTTCGTAAGCTTGGTTTACCGATTCAGTTAACTTGGCAATCAAACGGCGTAACATAGCCTTCTCTGCTACAATCTTTGCATAATACTCAGCGTTAGCAGAGGTCGGTACAGAGTTGATAATCTCAACAAGGTAGGATAGCCCGCCAATATTTTGTAAATCACCTTGATTATCTAAAATCGTACGAACAGTTGTTGCATCAATGGCTTCTCCACGATCTGATAAATCAACCATAGCTTGAAAAATCAAACGGTGAGCATACTTAAAGAAGTCTCGAGAGTCTATATATTCTCGAACAAATACGAGTTTACTCTCATCGATAAATATAGCTCCCAATACAGATTGTTCTGCCAAAATATCCTGGGGCTGAACTCGTAGTTCCTCTACTTCTGCCATCAGATTTCCCTTCCTTTTACAAAAACTTTATTCAAACCTTGACTAGCCTTCTATTACACGAAGATTGATGACGCTAGTTACATCCTGATAAATTTTTACAGGAACATCAATCAAGCCTACTGCTCGAATTGGAGACTGAACTTGGATATGACGTTTATCAATTTTGATTCCAAATTGCTTTTGAAGTTCTTCTGCAATTTTCTTGCTAGTAATTGAACCAAAAGTTCTTCCATCTGGACCAACTTTTTCAACAAACTCAACGATTGTTTCTTCTGCTTCAAGTTTTTCCTTAATTTCTTGTGCTTCTGCAAGAAGTTGAGCATGCGCTTTTTCCTCAGATTTTTGTTTACCACGCAACTCGCCAATAGCTTGAGTTGTCGCTTCCTTAGCAAGATTTTTTTTAATCAAAAAGTTTTGCGCATAGCCTGTTGGTACTTCCTTGATTTCGCCTTTTTTCCCTTTACCTTTTACATCTGCTAAAAAGATTACTTTCATTCTTCGGTCTCCTTTGCTCTAAGTTCATTTGAAATAACGGTTTTCAATTTATCGCCCGCTTCTTGTAGACTCATATCTGTAAGTCGGGCAGCTGCCAAGTTGAAGTGGCCTCCGCCACCCAATTCTTCCATAATCCGTTGCACATTGATCTTACTTCGACTTCGTGCAGAAATGGAAATATCCCCTTGGCTGTTCTTTGCAATGACAAAACTAGCTTCAATCCCTGACATAGCCAGCATAGTGTCAGCTGCTTTACTAATCACTACAGTATCATACTCCTTATCATCCTTGGCCTGAGCCACAAGAATCGAAGGTTGTACAGCCTGTCCTTGCAAGATGAGTTCATTCACCAATCGATACTCTTCAAAGTCAGTCGCTGCAAGTTCCTGGATGACAACACTATCGCTACCACGTGTTCTTAGATAACTTGCAACGTCAAAGGTCCGACTTGTCACACGAGACGTGAAATTCTTGGTATCTAACATCATACCACCCATCAGAACACTTGCCTGAATACGACTTAAGCGTGATTTCTTAGAGTTTTGGAATTGAAGCAACTCTGTTACAAGCTCGCTCGCGCTACTAGCTCCACTCTCAATATAGGTAATAACAGCATTTTCTGGGAAATCCTGATCTCGTCTGTGGTGGTCAATAATAATGGTTTGTGTAAATAAATCATAAAAATTTTTTGACAAGGTCAAAGCCGTCTTAGAATGGTCCACCATCACTAGCAAGGAACGATTAGTGACCATTTCTATAGCCTGATTTAGAGGGAGGAGTTTTGTAACCCCCTCATTCTCTAGAAATTGAATGGCTCGATGAATGTCCGGAGACATTTGTTCAGCATCGTAGACTACATAACTTTCATCCAAGATGTTACTAGCGAATAATTGCATACCAACCGCGGAACCTAGAGCATCCATGTCTAAGTTTTTATGGCCAACAACGAATACACGATCAACACTCCTCAATTTCTCAGAGATCGCCGTCATCATCGCTCTAGTACGTGTTCTTGTACGCTTAATGGAGGCAGCAGAACCACCACCAAAATAAATTGGATTCTTCGTTTCGTCATTTTCTTTTACAACGACTTGGTCTCCACCACGTACTTCTGCAAGGTTGAGATTTGATAAGGCAACCTTACCAATACCCTCATGATCGCCATCACCGTATGATAATCCCATACTCATGGTCAATGGTAAATCTCTCTGTTTAGCTTCTTCACGGAAGGTATCAATTACAGAAAATTTGTCCTGCATCAATTGTTCCAATACCGTATAGTCAGTAAACAGGTAAAAACGATCCATGGTCACTCTACGAGAGAACATCTGATATTTTCCAGTAAATTTTGCGACAAAATTTGCAACAAAACTATTGATATGACTAATATCTGAATCAGATGTTTCATCTTCTAAATCATCATAATTATCAATGGAGATAACTCCAATGACCGGACGACTAGTAACCAATTCTACTGTAGCTTCGTACTCTCCAGAAACATCAAAAAAGTAGAGCACACCAGATTTATTATCTAGGTGCACCGCATAACGTTTCTCTCCCACATTAGCATAGATACCAGGCGAAGATATCGCCGTTTTAAAGATTTCTTGAACTTGAGAATGGTTGATTTCTCCATCTTCCGTTGTCAGCATTAACTCCGCATAAGGATTGAACCATTCAATCTCACTGCTTTCCATGTTTAGTTTCACAACTCCAACAGGCATCTGTTCTAAAAGTAAACTTAAACTATCCTCTGCCTGATGGTTTATGTACTGAATTTGTTCTATTTCTGTTTTTTGATAGCATTTCTTTTGGAAATAAAAAAGCAATAGAAAAGCAATCATCAATAAAAATAAGCATACAATTGTGACTAGATTATTTTGAAGAAAAACAACCACTATAGTCATGATTAAAAAGGTAATCACAACTAATAGGTATATAAAAAAGGGATTCATTTCATTTTTTTTCATTACAAACCTCTTGCACATTATTATACCATATTTGTACTTAAAAAGCGACCTTTAAAGAAGGAATAGCACTTGTACCCGTATGTAGCACCATCAACACAAAAGGTGGTTTACACTAGTGTAAACCACCTTTTTAGACTAACCAAACTGTTGATTATGATTCTTTCACTTCAAGAAGACCAATATCTCCATCTTCTCGTCGATAAATAACATTAGTTGTTTCATCTTCAACATCAATGTAAATAAAGAAGTCATGACCCAATAAGTCCATCTGAAGAAGCGCTTCTTCGAGGTCCATTGGTTTTAAATCAATTTGTTTTGAACGAACAACCTTAGGTTGAGCAACATCTGTCTCTTCTACCACGGCATCTGTAAACAATTGGCTAGTAGAAACTTTGTTTCTGTTCTTACGTTCAATTTTTGTTTTATTTTTACGAATTTGACGTTCAATCTTATCTGTTACCAAATCAATTGATCCATACATATCTTGAGAAACATCTTCTGCACGAAGAGTAATAGAGCCGAGTGGAATTGTTACTTCAACTTTAGCGGTTTTTCCGCGGTATACTTTCAAATTCACACGCGCATCTAATTCTTGTCCTTCTTGGAAATACTTTTCGATTTTTTCGAGTTTAGAAACTACATAATCACGAATTGCTTCAGTTACTTCTAGGTTTTCACCACGGATACTATATTTAATCATATCAGTACCTTCTTTCTAAGCATATTTGTTTTTCTATTCTATTATAACGCTTTCAAATGGTTATTGCAATCTTTTTCCTCATCTTACGAGGGAAAATGTCCTAACCTCCTCGGCCCCTCTATCTTCAAATAGTTTTTTTACACGGTTAATAGTCGCCCCAGTAGTATAAATATCATCAACCAATAGAATCTTCTTTGGAATCGTAACTCCATCTTTAATAAAAAATGGAAGTTCGGTTGTCAACCGTTCTGAACGGTTTTTTGAAGAGCTTGCTAACTCTTCATTTTTTCCTAATAAATCCCAATAGGAGAGCCCTGCCGCTTCTACCAAGCCCTCGACCTGATTGAACCCTCTTTTGGAGAACCTTCCAGGACTCAAAGGTATTATAATCATTTGAAATTCTTTGTACTTTCTCAATTTTTCCCTTAAAATCGATGCGAAAATTTTTCTAAGAATATAGTCTCCATCAAACTTATAACGACTAAAGTAATCCTTCATGGCTTGATTATAAGTAAAAATTGCTTCATGGCTTACGTCAATCCCTGCTTTACACCAAAATTGACAGTCTTGACACATAGTTGACACTCCTACCTTATGACAATTTGGGCAATGTTCCTCCCCAATCTTTTCAAAACTTGAAGAACAAGTAAAACAGAGTGAGGTCTCCTCCTTTTTCAATAAAAGAAGATTTCTAAAGGTTTGATTGTTTTTTAAATGTTGCCCACATAGTAAACAAGTCATAGTCCCGCCTCCTTGTTCATCAGCTTAATTTCCTTTATAGCCTTCTTAATCGAACCATTTAATCCATCATGAAAGAAAATTAAATCTCCAGTTGGTCTATCTATACTACGCCCAACTCGCCCTCCAATTTGAATTAAACTCGATTTTGTAAAGAGACGATGATTGGCTTCAACGACACATACATCCACACAAGGAAAGGTAACTCCTCGTTCCAATATAGTTGTACTTATTAAAATCGTTAATTTCCTATCCCTAAAAGCTTGAACTTGTTCTAATCGATCTTCTGTTACCGAAGAAACGAAGCCAATTTTCTCCTTTGGAAATTGCTCCTGCAAGATCTCTTTTAATTTTTCTCCTTTCTTAATCTCCGATGCAAACACGAGTAAGGGATAACCGGTTTTTCGTTGTTTTTCAATATAGTTTTTTAATCTGGGAGGTAAACGATGTTTATCCAAGTAGCTATTCAATGCGGATAACCAGACCGGTTTGGGAATAATTAAGGGGTTGCCATGAAATCGCCTTGGTAGGCTTAACCTTTTCAACTCTCCTAAGCGAACCTTTTTGTCCAACTCGTCTGTAGAAGTTGCTGTAAGAAATATACTGAGGCCATCCTCCTTTACACAATTCTTTACAGCTTTGTAAAGCATTTTATTGTCAACATAGGGGAAAGCATCTACCTCATCTACTATTAATAAATCAAAAGCCTGGTAGAACTTTAACAGCTGGTGAGTCGTTGCAATAACTAGGGGTGTCCTAAAATATGGCTCAGACTCACCATGTAAAAGTGCGATGTCACAGGTAAAATCATTCTGTAGTCGCTTATATAACTCTAAACAAACATCTATCCGTGGACTCGCCAAGCAAACTGCACCACCATCATTAATGACTTTCGCCACAACTTGATAAATCATCTCTGTCTTTCCTGCGCCAGTCACAGCATGAACTAGAGTCGGTTGCTTACTTTCTAGAGCTTGAAGTAAACCTTCTGATACCTTCGCTTGAAATGGAGTTAATCGCCCCTGCCATTTTAGAACATCTTGCCTAGGAAATACTTCCTGCGGAAAATGATATAATGCTTGATCACTCCGAACTCGTTTCATCAATAAACATTCTCGACAGTAATAAGCATCAAGCGGCAAAAACCATTCCTCCTGAATCAAACTATCACAACGTTGACAAATAAGTTTCCCCTTCTCTTTTCTCATACTTGGTAGTTTGACTGCTAATTCACGTTCTTCTACACTTAATTCTTGTTCAGTAAAAAGTCGGCCTAAATAATTTGAATTTGTTTTCATACTTCTCTATTCGTAAAATCTAGAACTTTATCCTATTTTTTAGTACAATAAAATCATGGAATGTAAAACGATTAAAGAGGACGGACAAGTCCAAGAAGAAATCAAAAAATCGCGCTTTATTTGCCATGCAAAGCGTGTCTACAGTGAAGAAGAAGCTCGAGCTTTCATCACTGCTATTAAAAAAGAGCATTATAAAGCGACCCACAACTGCTCTGCTTTTATTATTGGAGAGCGTAGTGAAATCAAACGAACTAGTGACGATGGAGAACCAAGTGGTACTGCTGGTGTACCAATGCTAGGAGTTCTAGAAAATCACGATTTAACCAATGTCTGTGTAGTTGTTACTCGATATTTTGGTGGTATCAAACTTGGAGCCGGTGGTCTTATTCGCGCTTATGCAGGTAGTGTTGCTCTTGCTGTCAAGGAAATTGGAATTGTTGAAATTAAGGAACAAGCAGGAATTCAAATTCAAATGAGCTACGCTCAGTATCAAGAATATGGCAATTTCCTTAAAGAACATCATCTTATGGAACTTGAAACTAATTTTACCGATCAAGTTGAGACGACGATCTTTGTTGACAAAGAAGATAAAGAGAATACTAAAGCCTCCCTTATCGAATTTTACAATGGTAAAGTTACTTTAATAGACCAAGGTCTACGAGAAATCGAAGTTCCTATCCAAATAAACTAGGAAATACCAAAGATATAAAAAAATCCTATCACCTTGATAGGATTTCTATATTTTACAAATACTGTTGCTAGCGTTATACTAGTATCATCTTAGATAAAGAGGTAGAATTATGACTATTTATAACAATATCACAGAATTGATTGGACAAACACCAATTGTCAAATTAAACAACATCGTACCTGAAGGTGCAGCAGACGTCTACGTAAAACTAGAAGCGTTTAATCCTGGTTCTTCTGTCAAAGACCGTATCGCTCTTAGCATGATTGAAAAAGCAGAGCAAGACGGAAAACTCAAACCAGGTTCTACTATTGTAGAAGCAACTAGTGGAAATACCGGTATCGGTCTTTCATGGGTTGGTGCTGCTAAAGGTTACAAGGTTGTCATCGTTATGCCTGAAACTATGAGTGTTGAACGCCGTAAAATCATTCAAGCCTACGGTGCAGAACTAGTCCTCACTCCAGGTAGCGAAGGAATGAAAGGTGCTATTGCTAAGGCTCAAGAAATTGCAGCAGAACGTGATGGTTTCCTACCACTTCAATTTAACAATCCTGCTAATCCAGAGGTTCACGAAAGAACAACAGGTGCTGAAATTCTAGCAGCTTTCGGTGCAGATGGATTAGATGCCTTTGTTGGCGGTGTTGGTACTGGAGGAACAGTTTCAGGTGTTTCACACGCTCTAAAAAAAGCAAATCCAAATATTCAAGTATATGCCGTTGAAGCAGACGAATCTGCTATCCTATCTGGCGAAAAACCTGGACCACACAAGATTCAAGGAATTTCAGCTGGATTTATCCCAGACACACTCGATACAAAAGCCTATGATGGTATCGTCCGCGTAACATCTGCACAAGCTCTAGAACTTGGTCGTCACATCGGTGGTCAAGAAGGTTTCTTAGTAGGTATTTCTTCTGCCGCAGCTATCTATGCTGCCATTGAAGTTGCTAAAAAACTTGGAGCAGGTAAAAAAGTCCTTGCCCTCGCACCAGATAATGGAGAACGTTATTTATCTACAGCTCTTTATGAATTTGAAGTGTAGTCTCCTAAAACTCTAAATAAAAAAGCAACATGACTAGCATGTTGCTTTTTCTTATATTTTATTTTTAATGACTGCTAATACATCTGCAACACTATGGAGATTATCGATTTCCTCATCACTGATTTCAATTCCAAATTCTTCCTCAATCGTCAGGATAAATTCCATTAAATCTACAGAATCAGCATCCAAATCATCCTTCAAACTCAAGTTTTCGGTTACGATAAAATCTTCCCCTTTGCGTTCCTGGATAATCGTAACAACACGGTCAAAAATTTCTTTTTCTGTCATATTTATTCTCCTTATTCCTCTGAAAATTCACGCGCAGTCTGAGCAACTACATCTGTCTCAAGCATGGTATGAATCTGACGAATCGTACTGTATACAGCCTTGGCGTCACTTGAGCCATGAGTCTTGACTACTGGTGCCTTAACACCAAACAGAACCGCACCCCCAACATCTGAATAGTTGAGCTGTTTTTTCAAACCTCTGAGGTTGTCCTTAAGAAGGAAAGCCCCTAGTTTGGCTCTAAGGCCACCGCCTGCAATGGCATTTTTGAGTAAGCCCATAATTCCCATAGCCGTTCCTTCAATCGCTTTTAAAACAGCGTTTCCCGTGAAACCATCGGTTACGACAACATCAGCAACACCATCCATCAGGTCACGCGCTTCCACGTTTCCAACAAAGTTTAGATGTTCGTCCGCAGCTAGTAGGTCGTAGGCTTCCTTACGGAGTGGGTCTCCCTTGCTACTTTCTGTACCATTATTCAGTAACCCTACACGGGGATTTTCCACTCCACGAACATTGCTGGCATAGAAGGAACCTAAAATTGCATATTGATGGAGGTGATGAGCTGTATTTTCAGCATTAGCTCCGAGATCCAGCATATCAAATCCTTTACCATCAACTGTTGGTAGTGTTGACATAAGACCTGGTCGATCGATATTCTTGATACGACCAACGATGAAAAATCCTGCCGCTAACAAGGCACCGGTATTCCCTGCAGAAAGAACAGCATCTGCCTCTCCATCTTTGACAGCCTTAGCTGCCAATACCATGCTGGCATTTTTCTTCTTGCGGATAGCCTTTGTAGGTTCATCGTCAGAGTCGATTTTCTCATCCGTATGAATAATACTAACACGCTCTGTAGCTGTTAGATATTGCTTGATTTTACTTTCGTCTCCGTAAAGTTGAACTTCAATATCTGGAAAGTCAGCAAGAGCTTGATTGACACCCTCTACAATAGCTTGTGGTGCGTAGTCACCACCCATTGCATCTACTGCGATTTTTTTCATTTGTCTTCCTCTTTTAGTAATTGGCCCCAGTCTCCTAGGGAATCGATAAATTTCTTTGATTTTAAGTGAATTCCGACGTATTCCTCATAGAGTTGATCTATAAATTTCCGTAATTCTTGTTTGATTTCTGATTTGAGCGAAATGGTTTCGAGAGTTTCAAAGTCAATAGCCTGAAATTGATTGAGCAGATAAGGAATATTGGGATTTAAATGACATCGTTTCTCATCTTCATGGTAATGATCGGGACAAAGGCAACCCCCGTATTTGAAGGAGAAGTCAAAGGCTTGCCCCACACGATGACAAAAGGTACACTCATTAAAGTTGAGACTAATCCCAAAACGGGTCAAGAGTTGAATTTCAAAAATATTGGTCAAAACTTGATAGTCTAAGCCCTCTTCCATCAGCTCCAAAACCTTTTGCAAAAAAGCAAACAAGGGAGCATCCTCGTGATTATCTTGCAAACTTGCATCTGCCAAGGCTGCAACATAAGTCGCATAGGCCATAACAAAAAGATCACTATTAATCTTTGGAAATGTCATCACTTCACGATAGTCCTCGATATAGCTAAGACCATCATCGTTGACTTTCATGAGAAAGCGCGCTAACACCAAGGGCTGTATAACAGGAGCTAACTTTGTTTGCCCAGCATGTTTCACAAAAAACATGCGTTTCCCTGCCTGCTCTGTGAAGATTTTGACAAGCTTATCATCCTCTCGAAAATTTCGATTGTAGAGCACTAAACCTCGGCTCGTAATAGACTGGATCATACTTCTCTCATGTACTCTTCAAGTCGCTTCATAGCTTCTCTGATGGTTTCCATGCTAGCTGCATAAGAGATGCGAACATAGCCTTCTCCATAGCGCCCAAAAGCAGCACCCGGGATAAAGGCAACCGCCTTCTTCTGCGCAAAATCTTTCAGAAAAGCAAATGAATCTTGATTGTAGCCCGCTGGAATCTTGGCAAAGATATAAAAGGCACCATCAGGTTTGATAATCTCAAAACCAAGGTTCGTCATCTTCTCGATAATGTAGTCTCGACGTTGAATATATTCCTTCTTCATCGGTTCTGCATCATTCTTACCAGCTGTTAGTGCTTCTACTGCTGCATGCTGAGTCATCGTGTTTGCAGCAGTCACCAAATATTGATGACTCTTGATTAACTGGGCTGTAAAGTTTGCTGGTGCAAAGATAAAACCTAAACGCCAACCGGTCATGGCATGAGACTTAGATAGACCGTTGATGATAATAGCTTGATCTCTCAGCATAGTGCCCAGAGATACATGATTTTCACCAGTATAAGTCAATTCTGAGTAGACCTCATCACAGACAACGAAAATCTCATACTTGCGTAGTACTGCCGCTAAAGCCTCCAACTGCTCACGACTGTAGGTAATCCCTGTCGGATTGGCTGGATAGTTGAGAATGACAGCCTTAAGCTTGTCCCCTTGCTCCAGAATTGCTTTTTCAAGCATTTCCGGAGTCAATACAAAACCATTCTCAGTAGTGTCAATCTCAACAACCTCTGCACCAACTAGATTAACTATTGGCTCATAGCCAGGATAGGCAGGAGCTGGCAAGAGCACCTTATCTCCTTCCTCCAAAATAGCTGTCAGAGTAGCTGATAGAGCCTCTGTCGCACCAATTGTGACCAAAATCTCATTTTCAGGAGCATAGTCTAATTGGTATTTCTCTCTTACAAAATCACTAGCTGCCTGACGCAAAGTCAGCAAGCCACTCATTCCGGTATAGTAGGATTGATTCTGATCGATTGCTCTTTTTGCTGCTTCCTTGACATGTTCTGGAGTCGTAAAATCAGGTTCCCCTAAAGTCAATCGTAAGACTCCAGGAATTGTTGAAATAGCCTGATCAAACTGACGAATCAAAGAAACTTGAATCTTGTCTAACTGTTTGTTAAAGCGCTTAGTTAAGTCCATTGATACCTCCTACTTTCAAAACGTACTTCTATTATACTACAAAAGCTTCTTGACCGCAAAATTCCATCTAATACTATCCCCTCCCTGTCGCTTTCTATTTTACTTTTCTCCTAGATAAGGCTATAATAAGAAGTGCTTATTTTAGGAGGGTTTTATGTCATTTCTATCAAAAAATGGGGCTGGTCTCTCAGTCTGTCTTGTCATTTCTATCGTTTCTTGGTATTTAGGAAGTTTCTTTCCAGTCGTAGGAGCGCCTGTTTTTGCCATCTTTATAGGGATGATGCTTCACCACTTTCTCACTCCCTATAAACAACTGGATGCAGGCTTGACTTACAGCTCCAAAAAACTGCTTCAATATGCGGTTGTCTTACTCGGTTTCGGACTCAATATTTCACAAGTTTTTGCAGTTGGGAAATCTTCTCTTCCCGTGATTCTTTCAACCATTTCTATCGCCTTGATTGTAGCTTATCTCTTCCAGAGATTTTTTGACTTAGATACAAAGCTAGCTACCTTGATTGGTGTTGGTTCCTCTATTTGCGGAGGCTCTGCTATTGCTGCGACAGCTCCTGTCATTCATGCCAAAGAAAAAGAAGTAGCTCAAGCCATCTCTGTCATCTTTTTCTTCAATGTCATAGCTGCTCTTATCTTTCCAACCCTAGGAACCTGGCTACATCTCTCTAATGAAGGATTTTCCCTCTTTGCAGGTACGGCAGTCAACGATACCTCTTCTGTAACAGCTACTGCTAGCGCCTGGGACAGTCTTTATCAGTCTAATACTCTCGAAGCTGCAACCATTGTCAAACTCACTCGAACGCTAGCTATTATCCCTATCACTCTTTTCCTTTCATACTGGCAAAGTCGTCAAGAAAGCCATAAACAAAGCTTTCAAATCAAAAAAGTGTTCCCACTTTTTATTCTCTACTTTATCCTAGCTTCCCTACTAACTACTCTTCTTACCTCTTTAGGTATCAGTAGTAGCTTCTTCGCGCCTCTCAAACAACTCTCTAAATTTCTCATCATCATGGCAATGAGTGCTATCGGACTCAAAACCAATCTTATCACGATGGTTAAATCCAGTGGAAAATCTATTCTCCTGGGAGCCCTTTGTTGGATTGCCATTATCCTAACCAGTCTTGGGATGCAAACCCTTATCGGTATTTTCTAATACTCTTCGAAAATCAAATTCAAACCACGTCAACTTCATCTTGCCGTACTCAAGTACAGCCTGCGGCTAGTTTCCTAGTTTGCTCTTTGATTTTCATTGAGTATAACACAAAAGGTAGCCTGTAGGCTACCTTTTTATTGTTCAAGAATTAAGCGTGTATGCTCTCTCTTGATGCAACGATTCATGACGATATCATCGCATCCTCCAGCACGCAAAATTTCTGCTGCTTCCAAGCTTTCAAGTCCTAATTGAGCCCAGAAAATCCTTGCATCAGCCTTGAGAAAATCACGCGCAACATCCGGCAAGAATTCACTACGACGATAAACATTGACTATATCAACTGGAAAAGGAATCTCAGCTAGGCTAGCATAAGCCTTTTCTCCCAAAACTTCACTACCAGCTAATTTGGGGTTGACAGGAACAATTGTATAACCACGAGCTTGCATTTCCTTGGTCACTCGATTACTAGTTGTTTCCTCACGGTCAGACAAACCCACTACAGCAATTGTTTTGCTGGTCGCAAGGTATTGACGCACAACACCATCACTTGGATTGATAAATTCTTGAGTCATAATATTCCTCCTTTTTCATCAGTATACCACATTTTGAAAGGGTTTGCAGGGTTGCGCTCAAAAAGAAAATCAAAAATCCTCCCAGAATGAAAATATTACATTTTAGGAGGATTCATATAGTTTTTTAATTTTATTATCTTGTTGGTTTATACTGAAGTTCTTCACCATGTTGTTTGACAAAGTCAGTCATCTCTGAATCAGGAATTTGTCGAAGGTAAAGATTTGTACGAATCGTATCATCTTCTTCAAGGCAAGTTGAAAGAACCATATATTTATCTTTTGGAGACACTTTAACATTTGGTTTCTTAACTTTTGCCTCGTCATAAATAGCTGTCAATTGTTTTTCAAAATCCGCGTCATCTGCAAAAGAAGTACGATAAAAGGCTGTTGTTTCTGGAACTATAACCACTGCAATGGCTTCATAATAGTACTTTCTTTCCGGTGTTTCAATGACGACATAAGGATGTTTCTCGAAATAATCTTGACTACTGAAGTAATTCACATCCTTAAACATACGATGGTCAGGTACTTTACTTCCTCTAGCGTGACCAAATAACCATGTTAAACGATCACTAAAGTCTTTTTTGTTATCAGCATCCATAAAGACTGTTCCCATTAGAGGTTGATGCACACCTTCAAACGTTTTATCTAGATAAGTTGCGTTATCCGTTGTTTGAACGACCGGTTCATCTAACTGTGTGCCAGGAATATATACATAACCAACCGTTTCAGAGTTTGTTGCGAGCAAGCCTTTAAATTTATTAGCCAGATATTCTTTTTCTTCTGCACTAACAGTATAGGTCTGCTTAGGTGCTTCTTGAGCAACTTTTACATCAGTAACATTATTTTGTTTATCTGACTTTGGAGCTAGGAAGCTATTATAAACAAAGAAACCTCCAAAAACAATGACGACGAATGTAAGAATGGAAGCAATTATTTTACCGATAGGTGATTTTTTTATTCTAGAATGTTCACTCATCATTTTCTCCCTCATTATTTACCAAAAAAATCACTGAAACGAAGTTTCAGTGATTGGTTACTTCATTAAACAAATGAATTATTTAACTGCACTTGTTTTAGGAAGAGCTTTTTGACCTGCAGCTGCTGCAGCTTTTTTAGCGTCTTTAGCGTCAGCTTTCTTGTCAGCTTTCACGTCAGCTTTAGCGTCTTTAGCGTCAGCTTTAGGTGCATCTTTAACTACAAATTCACCTGGAATTGCTTTACCATTTTCATCCAATTTAGGTTCAACAGTTTCACCAGCTGCTTTAAATTTGTCTTTAGTTGATTCAGCATCAACATTGTTAAGACCGTCTTTACCGTATTGAGTAAGACCATATTCATCGCCTGTGAACACATCTGCACCTGTAAGTGATGTAGCATTGTCGTCTGCTGAGTTGTGTTGACCAGTGTTATCGGCAAATACTGGCGCTGCTGCTGTGAATACAGCAAGTGCTGCTACTGATGATAATAAAACTTTTTTCATTGTTTTATCTCCTCTTTTTTTAATTTTATTTCATGGGGGGCTACCCCACTACTCAGATTATATCACATATATTTAAGTTGTCAAGCTTTTTTAAATTTTTTTTATAATTTTTAAAAAAATAAGCAACATTCATTTTATTCTCGAAAATCAAGCTAAATTCTTGAAATTTTAGACTCAAAGGCAAGCAAAATCCGAACAATCTGTCTTGTAATTCCATTGTAACTCTGGATTTATCAGTTCTTCTTTGCGCTTTGCCACTAGTGATTCTAAAATAGTTTCTCGCTATTATTTTAAAAACAACTCAATCTGTTTGACGATACTTTTTAAATGGTCTTTTCCATATTAAACAATGGAGAAAGTGGGCGTTTTTCGTGGATACGGACAATGGCATCCGCCAAAAGGTGGGCGATAGAGATTTGTTCAATCTTGTCAATCAAACGGTCTTCTGGGAGGTAAATCGTATCAAGCACCACTAATTTTTTAATCGCAGACTTCTGGATATTATCCATAGCAGGCCCTGAAAGAACTGGGTGCGTACAGCTTGCGTAAACTTCAACAGCACCTGCTTCAGCAAGTGCATCTGCCGCATGACAAATAGTTCCAGCTGTATCAATCATATCGTCGATCAAGATACAAGTCTTGCCTTCTACCTTACCAATGATGTTCATCACTTCACTAGTATTCATCTTATCCACGCTACGACGTTTGTCAATAATGGCAATTGGAGTTTTTAAGAACTCTGCTAATTTACGAGCACGAGTCACCCCACCATGGTCTGGACTAACAACTACATAGTCAGAGCCAACCATCCCACGACGTTCAAAATAGTCCGCAATCAACGGAGCACCCATCAAGTGATCTACAGGAATATCAAAGAAGCCTTGAATCTGTGCAGCGTGTAAGTCAATGGTCAACAAGCGATCCACTCCAGCAACTTCAAGCATATTTGCAACAAGTTTTGAAGTAATCGGCTCACGAGCTCTCGCCTTTCTATCCTGACGTGCATAGCCATAGTAAGGCATGACTACATTAACAGACTCTGCACTAGCACGCTTCAAAGCATCCACCATGATTAAGATTTCAAGCAAATTGTCATTGACTGGTGAACTAGTTGATTGCAGGATAAAGACGTGTTTTCCACGGATAGATTCTTCAATATTGACCTGAATCTCTCCGTCTGAAAATTGGCGAACACTTGATTTTCCCAATTCCATTCCAATTTCTTGTGCCACACGCTCTGCCAATTCCCTATTTGAGGAGAGGGCAAATAGCTTTAAGTCAGAAAAAGACATGATTTCCTCCAGTATTTATGTATCGCTTGTGTTTTCCACAACACTTTTCCAACTACCATTGTAGCGCTTTTTTTTCAATTTTTCAATAAAAAATAAGACAAGAGTAGACTTTTATACCCTTGTCTTATGCTATTTTATATTAGTGATATCCAAGCGAAAATCTACTACCTTATCATCTGTATGATATACACTTTCAAATGGAACATTAGTATACTTCAATCATTCTTCCTGTGTCCACATCATAAACAGCCCCCGAAATAATGACATCATCTGGAATTAACGGACATTCTCGAAGCAATTTAATATCCTCGCGAACACTTTCCTCAACGTCTTGGAAAGGAAGAAAATCTTGACCAGATACATCAACTCCCAGTTCGCATTTTAAGTGCTCTTGAAAATCCTCATTATTGAAAGTTTGAGCACCACAGTCTGTATGATGGAGAACCACAATTTCTCTTGTTCCCATTTGTTGTTGGGAAATCACGAGGGAACGGATCATGTCATCTGTCACACGGCCACCCGCATTCCGTAAAATATGGGCATCACCCAGTGCAAGCCCCAAAGCTTGGGCAACATGTAAACGAGAATCCATACAAGTGACAATCGCTACTCTTGTTTTAGGTTTGATTGGAAGATTGAGTTCTCCGTGTAAGGCCACATAAGCCTGATTAGCCTGCATAAATTGTTCGAAATAGGACATGACAACACACTTTCTTACTTTCAAGATAATTTGAACACCAAATTATTTATTTTCTATCTTACCATCTTTTACCTCGTTTGTCAGCTTTCAGACTATATATAGAAAACTAGGACAGAGACATCCAGCAACTAACTTGGGGCCCTGTCCTAGTTTTTTTATTGTTATGAACCTTTTTGGATATACTTGTTAAGAGATCCTGCAAAGCTCTGAAGATTGAGGCTTTGTACATAAACCTCACCCGTACCTCGGAAGGTATTAACGACTCCTTCACCTGTACCGATAGATTGCCAGAAGCCATTTTCTAGATGGATATTATAGTCCAAAGACTGGTCCCAAGCAACCACATGGGCATTGTCGATCGTCATTTCTTGGTTTTGCAGTTCAATTTTCTTAATAGAACCAAAAGCATTGGCCAAGAGAGTCCCCTGACCTTGGGTTGTCATCACAAAGAGACCGCCTTGCCCTCCAAACAGAGCCTTCCCGATAGACTGGCGTTCCATGGTATAGAAGGCCGTACCATCAAGAGCTAGAAAAGCCCCATCATTCAATCGGTACTGCTTTTCACCTAGCTCAAGAGCAATCACTTGACCAGGAGTATCTGGTGCTAGAGCAAGGTTGCCGTTATCTGACTCTGCAACAGCTTGAGTAATGAAGGTGCTTTCGCCAGAAACCATCGAACGCCCCACAGCTTTGACAAAACGTCCCAAACCAGAACCGCTTGCATTGAGCTGGGTATTTAGACTTACATTGGGTGTATGGT
Organism: Streptococcus peroris ATCC 700780; assembly: GCF_000187585.1. GTDB lineage: Bacteria > Bacillota > Bacilli > Lactobacillales > Streptococcaceae > Streptococcus > Streptococcus peroris. The sequence continues at coordinate 7,069 of NZ_GL732463.1, read as the reverse complement.
AAACCATACTACCTCGCTGGATAAAGAGCGTTTCTCCCTGATTGAGCGACAACTCTACCAAAGGAAATTGCATGTGACTATCCATAGAAAATTTCATCAGAAATTCCTCCTTTTTTATAAATATTGGCTACAAAATGTTTTGCAATCTAAAACTAAGTTTAACTATTAGGAGAATACTTTTTTCAAGACTTCCTGAATAGTTGTCACCCCAATCACCTGAATTTCCTTAGGTGGCTTTATACCTGTTAGGGAATTTTTTGGTACATAGATTTTTGTAAATCCAAGCTTAGCAGCTTCATTGACCCGTTGTTCGATACGATTTACGCGCCGAATCTCTCCCGTCAAACCCAACTCTCCTACAAAACATTCCTGGGGATTGGTTGGCTTGTCCTTGTAGCTCGAAGCAATAGCAACTGCAACAGCCAGGTCAATGGCAGGCTCATCTAATTTGACACCACCAGCTGATTTGAGATAGGCATCCTGATTTTGAAGGAGTAAGCCTGCCCGTTTCTCCAAGACAGCCATAATCAGACTAGCGCGATTGAAATCAAGCCCTGTCGTCGTACGCTTAGCATTTCCAAACATGGTCGGCGTCACCAAGGCCTGCACTTCCGCAAGAATTGGACGTGTTCCTTCCATAGTCACAACGATGGACGAGCCGGTGGCTCCATCCAAACGTTCTTCCAGAAATACCTGACTAGGATTAAGAACTTCAACCAATCCACCTGACTGCATCTCAAAGATTCCAATTTCATTAGTGGAACCAAAACGGTTTTTGACTGCTCTCAGAATTCGGAAGGTATGGTGGCGTTCGCCCTCAAAGTAGAGGACCGTATCCACCATGTGTTCTAGCATACGCGGGCCCGCCAAGGTTCCTTCCTTAGTCACATGGCCGACGATGAAGATGGCGATGTTATTGGTTTTGGCCAACTGCATGAGCTCAGCCGTCACCTCACGTACCTGAGAAACTGACCCCTGCACCCCTGAAATCTCAGGAGACATGATAGTTTGGATAGAGTCGATGATGAGAAAGTCAGGTTGGATGCGCTCCACCTCAGATCGAACACTCTGCATATTGGTCTCGGCATAGAGATAAAATTCGCTATCAATATCACCTAAACGCTCTGCACGGAGTTTAATCTGTTGGGCCGACTCCTCTCCACTGACATAGAGAACCGTTCCCACATGAGATAACTGGGTTGATACTTGTAAGAGAAGGGTTGATTTCCCAATCCCTGGATCCCCACCGATAAGGACAAGACTCCCTGGTACCACACCTCCACCGAGTACACGGTTGAATTCCTCCATCTCAGTCTTGGTTCGATTGACATTAATAGAAGTTACTTCAGCCAATTTCATAGGCTTGGTTTTCTCACCTGTCAAGGACACACGCGCATTTTTGACTTCTGCAACCTCAACTTCCTCCACAAAAGAAGACCAAGACCCACAGTTTGGACAGCGTCCTAAATACTTAGGTGAGTTATATTCACAATTTTGACACACAAATGTCGCCTTTTTCTTTGCTATAATTCTAATCCTCTCATTATAAAATCTCTTATTGCTTTTACGTTACTAACTATCTCTTTTCAGCACAGTCAGTCCACCGTCATCCGCATGGACATAATACCGACCATCCGGACTAAATCCAAAAATATAGGGTAAATAACCTTTATAAATTTGAGTCCTAGTTTCTTTGTTCTCTTCCCAATAAATAGTTAAAATTGGATATTCCTCAGATTGGTCTTTATTCATTGTCACTCTGATATCTTTACCATTATCCAGAGGGAGACTTCCACCATATTGACCAGCGATAGGAATAGGATAATCATATCCCTCACACATGGCTACTAACTCTACCTCATCGTAATCTCCGTCTATCGGTGTTACTTGCCCATTTTCGCTGTCAATGATTGACATGTAGTCTGAAGAAATACACAGAATTTTATGATAGGCATCAGGGAGAAATGCTAGGTAAAGAAATCCTCCAATACTGATCTCATGCACCTTCTTATACCCTTGACAATTCTCTGCGGTAAAAGCTTGAAAATCCTTATAGCTCATTTCATTGTGCTTCTTTCTATATCTCTATCTCACACTCAATCACTTGGCAAAAATCAATCTTCTCGTCTGGTACAAATTGGCGCATGAGCATTCCGTGAGTTACAATGATAATAGTTTTATAATTTTTATATTTTTCCAAAGCTCTTAAAAAACGATGACGCATCTCTAGATCAGTTTCATAGCGATAAGGAGAATCTTCAGATAAACCTCCTTGATGTTTTAGATAATATTCATGAGCTACCAATACACTAGTTAAATCAGAGTTAGTGCCATCTAAGTCTGGACGCCACTCATGAAAAAACGGCTCTACAAATAAGTCCAATCCTGTTTCAACCGCTATATAATGGGCTGTTTCTAAGGCCCTCGTCACAGACGATGAAATAATAATCTCTGCCTTTCCAAAACATGCAGTTTTAGCAACTTCTTTTGCCAGACTGCGACCTTTTCTTGTCAATGGTGCTAAATCACGACCAAAACCACTATAGAGTTGCGGGTTTTCAAGTTTATCAAGCATACTATAATCTGGCTCTCCATGACGTACAAAGATAATCTTCATCTTAGTGCCCAGTTGATCCAAACCCACCAGTACGAACTCCCTCTGCCTCATCTCCATCTGCGATTAAAAATGGTGCAAAGACAGCCTGAACTACACGTTCTCCAACTTCAAGAACAACTTCTTGATCTGTGATATTCTTCATCTGAGCAAAGATATGTCCTTCATTTCCTGGGTTGCCATAATAGTCTCCATCAATGACACCAACTGAGTTAATCAAAACCAAGCCCTTTTTACGAGGATTTGAAGAACGGTCATAAAGATAAAGCACTTCAGTCGGTTGCATATAAGCCTTAACACCCGTTGGGACGAGAACAATCTCTCCTGGAGCAATCACAGTACGTTCTGCAACCTTTAAATCGTAACCAGCTGCATGAGCTGTCTCACGCTTTGGCAACAAATTTTCATCCGTAAAACTAGAAACTAATTCAAAACCACGAATTTTCATATTTTCCCTCTTTTTTAATCTTATATTCTAGGCTATTTTATCTTATTTATTCGAAAAAAGCACGAAAAAAGAGCACACAATTCACACTCGCTTAGGGCTGCTGGATTCCTCCCCTGACCCGCTTCACGCAGAACTGTTGCTCCACTAGTTATTATACCACATTCCCCTCTGTTTTTAAAGAGAAATTATTTTTTACGTCGATTTCGGAAAAAGTCTTGCATAATCGCTGCACACTCACTCTCTAAAACACCTGTCTCAACGTCCACACGATGATTGAGTCTCTCATCCGTCAAAATATCGTACAAACTTCCAGCAGCACCAAATTTCTGGTTTTTAGCCCCGTAGACCACGTTTGGAATCCGTGCGAGACCAATTGCCCCACTACACATAACACAAGGCTCAATGGTCACAAAAAGCGTACAATCCAGCAAGCGCCAACTCTCTTCGCTCAGATTAGCATCCTCTATAGCCATAATTTCTGCATGCATGACTGCTCGTTGCAATTCCTCGCGCGCATTATGGCCTCTCCCGATGATTTTTCCGTCCTTGACAATCACACAACCAATCGGGATTTCATCATGTTCTAAAGCAATCTCTGCCTCTTTTAAGGCCTCTCTCATAAAAGCTTCTTTTTCTTCAAGCGTGTAATTCATCTCTTCTCTCTTCCTAGCTATCAATTCTATCATTATAGCATGTTTTCCTAGACAAAAAAAGAGCTCTATAATATTTGCAGAAACCAACTTTAGATAGTATTCAATCTCTGGTTTGTAGAAATAATGTTATAAAAAGAGTATAATGGTAGCAAAATTTAGAGAAACACTAGAAATCATGAACTGAGAGTAATGGAGACAACTGATACAGAATGTCCAGATCTGTCGGAAGATTTTTAACTATAAGTCTCCAAGAGATGATTATCCTGAGATTTAAATAATAAACAAGATGAAAGGGTAAATAATGAAATTAGAATTCTTACAGGATGAACCAAAACTTACCTTGATATTTCCATATAAAGATACATTTAATAGAGTAGGGGGACCATCCATGATATCTATATCTGTTATGATTCTCTGGATTCTGAAGCGTCTGATGACTTACAATACTGATTTTGCAGACAAGATTGTTATGGCGGTAGCGCTGATTTATGCTCTCCTCCTTATATGGTTTATGGGGTATTATCTCTTCATAAATGGAGTAAAATTAGAAATTTATAAAAACAATATTGTTCAGTATTATACCTATAGCAGTAGAGGCCACAGCCTATTACATTATCAATTTGGACTTCAAGATATCGAACAAATAACCATTAAAAAGCGTCCTTTTAATTGCGTAAAGTTAAGCATAAAAATTAGAAATCCTATTTTTTTGGAAGGACATGAAAAAAAACTAAATAAGCTAGTCAGAGTCAGTATCATCACAAACAAACTAAAAGCAGATGCTTTTATGCACGAAATGAAGCGATTTCAAAGTGATAAATCAGATAATCAAGTAAGCTGATTCAGAAAAAACTCAAGTTTGTCTAACTTACAAATTCTCAAGAAAATAGTTCACTGAAGAGGCTGGGATCAGAAATCCCAACCTCATTTTTTCTTAGTTATGCGCCTTTGATGTGATGGCAAATTGAACGATTTGTTGGTATTTGAGAATTCAAAAAGCTTCTTTTACCAAAACTTCTTTTCTCAATTCACAACTTTAACCAATTTACCCAAATGTTAAAACCTCGCAGATCTGGGTGTACCAAATCGAGAGTTGGTCTAAAGATTTCTGTCCCACTGTTTTTTTCTTTGTCTTAAAAGTAAAGAAGCCACCTAAATATGACTTAAAAGCTGACAAAAAAAGCCACCGAATGCGGTGACTTTATAGGGAGATTATTATGAAAAAGAAAAGTTTAGGAAATTTGTTACAACAAGTTAGGAGGTCTTCTTGTAACTATCTATAGTATATCCGACCTGTCTTAAACAAATCTTAAAAAATCTCCTATGACCAAACACTTTCTAAAATATTTGTTTGATCACGATCAGGACCTACTGAGAAGGTTGAAATACGAACACCCACCAATTCGCTAACACGGCGAACATAGTTACGTGCATTTTCAGGAAGATCTTCCAAAGTACGTACTCCAGTGATATCTTTAGACCAACCAGGCAATTCTTCGTAGATTGGTTTACAACGTTTCAATTGTTCGAGACTAGCTGGGTAGTAATCAATACGTTGACCATCAAGATCATAAGCTACACAGATTTTTACTGTATCCAATCCACTCAAAACATCGATAGAGTTCAAAGAGAGATTTGTGATACCAGAAACACGACGGCTATGACGCATAACAACTGAGTCGAACCAACCCACACGACGAGGACGCCCAGTAGTTGTTCCATACTCATGCCCAACTTCACGGATACGATGTCCAACTTCATCAAATAGTTCAGTTGGGAAAGGACCGTCTCCTACACGACTAGTATAGGCCTTACATACACCGACAACCTTATCGATTTTACTTGGGCCCACACCAGAACCGATAGTAACACCACCAGCAACAGGGTTTGATGAAGTAACAAATGGATAAGTACCTTGGTCGATGTCTAACATAACACCTTGTGCACCTTCAAAGAGAACACGTTTACCATTATCAAGTGCATCGTTCAAGATTACGGAAGTATCAGTCACATATTGCTTGATTTGTTGGCCATACTCATAGTATTCTTCAAAAATATCATCAATTGAAATAGGTTCACTATCATACAATTTTACAAATTGACGATTTTTCTCAGCAAGGTTACGTTCTAAACGTTCACGGAAAATTTCTTTATCCAAAAGATCCGCAATACGAATTCCAACACGAGCTGCCTTGTCCATATAGGCTGGGCCAATTCCTTTAATTGTCGTCCCAATCTTGTTATCGCCCTTAGCTTCTTCTTGAAGACGGTCTAACTCAATATGATAAGGCAAAATTACATGTGCACGATCAGAAATACGTAGGTTATCCGTTGTAACTCCCTCTGCATGAAGGTATGCCAATTCATTGACAAGAGACTTAGGATTTACAACCATACCATTCCCAATTACAGAGATTTTTTCAGGGAAGAAAATACCAGATGGAATCAAGTGCAATTTAAATTTTTTCCCATCAATAACGATAGTGTGCCCTGCATTGTCACCACCTTGGTAACGAGCAATCACTTCCGCATTAGCTGAAAGAAAATCTGTAATTTTTCCTTTACCTTCATCACCCCATTGGGTACCTACAACAACAACTGAAGTCATATTTTCGTCTGAGCCAAAAGGCTCGTCCTTTCTCATATACATGGTGGGACTTTCACCCACAATTATATCTTACAATTTATTATAAGAAAAAAACACCATTTAATCAAGAATAAACAATAGAAAAGATTAGGGTTTTCCTTCAATTTATAATTAAAAAAAGGCCAATTTAAAGCTTATTCTATATATTTTTTTCTAACCATAAACTAACGTTCGTAATAAATGGAAATTAACTATGCTTACTAGCAATATGTAAATCGATGTCCCAGTAAACGATTTAGGTAGATACGATAAGCAGCCCTAAAATGGCAGAGAATAAAATCCTTCTCATCTTTTATCCTAAAGCGAATTAAGTAATAAAGAAGAAATTTTAAATGAAGCGACTCCCAATCGTCACTTGTCTGAACTAAAAACGAATATTCCTTTTCAACCTGTTTTAGGAAATGGAAACAATAGTCATAATAATTTTGAAGCATATAAAAAACCTTTCTTATTGATAAAACAAGTTTATCAGAAAGGTTAACAAAAGAAATAAAAAATCCTGTATCGTAAAAAATAAAAGCTAAAATAACTTAAAACAAAAAAATGAAGTAAAAATAGATGTGAAAATGATACAAAACTATTATACCTATTTCAACAAAATAAAAAAACGTTCCGTAGAACGTTTAGTACTCCGCCAGTAGGACTCGAACCTACGACATCATGATTAACAGTCATGCGCTACTACCAACTGAGCTATGGCGGATAAG